>CAWAOK010000012.1:0-22199 GCA_963783705.1 uncultured Gaiellaceae bacterium | reverse complement strand
CGCGGTCTTCGTGCTCGAGGATCACGCGCCTGTCGGTGCGCTGGGAGACACGCTGCGGCGCGTACTCGGCACGCACGAGGTGACCGTGTTCGGCGTCGAGGGCTGGCCCGCGTGCGGCACGCCACACGAGGCGCTGCGTCACCACGGCCTGGACGGAGCGTCGCTCGCGGATCGGATCGCGGCCCTCGCACGCGTCCGCGTGCCGTGACGGCGCGGCGCGTCTGGATCGTCCTTCCCGACCTGCTCTCGATCCGGGTCTTCTTCGACCCGGCATCGTGGAAGGGCTGCGCAAGCGGCTCGATGGTGCGATCGCCGCCGTCTTCCTCGTCCTCGAGGCCGACGCGCGTGCCTGGATCGACCGTCTCGGGGAGACGGCTGTTCTGCAGGGAGCCGAGCTCGCGGCGAGCTCGGGCGGTTTCGGCGAACGGACGGCACGCCGCGTGGACGCGGCCCTCGACCGGCAGCTCGGCTACTACCCGCTCGCGATCCGGCTGAACCGCCGTCACGGCTTCCACGCCGCTCGTATGCAGCCCCGACACCCGAACTGGATGCTCGACTCGTCTCGGGAGGGCTGGCTACCGCGCTCGGCCCGCGTCGAGCGCGCGATGCAGCGGTGGTTCTTCAGTCAGCGACGGCACGTTCCACGGAGACTTCTCGAGGCGATGCGCGCCGACTGCGCCGCGCTCGTCGTCGCGAACGTGCAGCCGCAGAGCGTCCTGCCGTACCTCGCGGCCGCCCGCCGACTCGACCTCCCCGTCGCTGCTTACGTCGCGAGCTGGGACCACACGGTCGGCAAGGGCGTCATCTCGCCCTACTGCGACCGCTACGTCGTCCAGAACGAGGTCATGGCGGAGGATCTCCGCCGCTACCACGACATCGACGCAGGCAGGATCGTCGTCACCGGCTGGCCGCAGACGGACGTCTTCGAGCGTGCTCGGCCGCGCGGGGAGTACGACGCTCTCGTGCGCTCCTACGGGCTCGATCCGAGTCGTCCGCTCGTGCTCGTGATGGGGAACACGCCGACGAACGCGCCCTACGAGGGTCACTTCGTCGACCGTCTCCTGAGCTGGTGGGAGGAGGGTGCGCACGAGCGCTTCCAGCTGCTGTTCCGGCCTCATCCCCGCGACCGCGACTGGGCCACACGGTTCGGGTCGGCCCGCGATCGTGCCGGCGTCTATCTCCAGGAGCCGAGCTTCACCGATCTCGAGGAGCTCGCCGCGCTCCTCCAGCACGCGGACGCGGTCGTCGCGAACGCCGGGACGATCCTGCTCGACGCGCTCGTCAACGACCGCCCTGCCGTCTGCGTCCTCTACGACGAAGGCGCTCCCGCCGGCGAATCGTGGGCGGCGAAGAACGTCGTCGGCAAGCACTACGAGGAGCTTGCGGCGTCGGGCGCCTTTTACCGCGCGGAGAGCTTCGAGGAGGTCGTCGCAGGTCTCGAACGTGCGCTGGCCCACCCGGATGAGCTCGCCGATGCCCGGCGGCGCGTCGTGCGCGACGTCGTGGGCGAAGTCGACGGCAGTGCTGCCGCACGGGTTGTCGACGCGATCGTCGAGGTCGTGGGATCGCGAGTCTAGCCCGGCTCCAGGCGTTCTCCGAGCGGCCTGCCGCGGCCGCCGTACTCGTCGGGATCGCACTTGCCGAGTACGCCTTCGTGTCGATCGCATTCCCGCTCGCGGCCGGGCGTGACCTCGGCACGTACCTGCGAGCGTCGGTCGAGCTGCGATCCGCCGAGGTCGTCCTCCCTCAGGCGCTGCTGTCGCGCGCACCCGTCACGGGCGTGGTCTCGGAAGCGCTTCTTGCCGCGGGGCCGCTCGTCGCCGAGCTCGCGCTGGCGCTGCTCTACGCGCTCTCCGTGCTCTGCTGGTGGCGCACGGCGAGAACGGTGGGAGCCGGTGTGGGGATCGCGCTCGCGGCGATCGTGCTCGCGTATCCGGGATACGTCCTCCTCTACCACGGGCTCGCGAGCGACGCGCTCTACGCCGCAGCCTTCGCCCTCGCCGCGCTTCTCACCGCCCGGCTGGTCGAGTCGCGCACGCCCGGGAGAGCCGCTGCGGTGGGGCTTGCGCTTGCGCTCCTCGTCCTCGTTCGCCCGGTCAGCCAGATCCTCATCGTGCTCGCGCCGTTGCTCCTGCTGGGTCGCGGGGCGTGGCGTCCGCGCATCGGGACGCTCGCGGCGTTCGGTGTCGCAGCGGTCGCGCCCCTGCTCCTCTGGGCGGGCCACAACGCCGTGCGCGCCGACGACTTCACTGTCGTGCGCGGCGCGGGGCACGGGCTTCCGCTGTACCGCGCGTTCGTGGTCGACCGGATCGTCTCGCCCGAAAATGGTGAGGCTTCGCGGGAGCTCGCGCGCGCGGTCAAGAAGGATCTGCTTCCGCGTGAGCCGTACCGCTCATACGGCATCGACCTCGACACGTTCTTCACGGCGGGTAGCGCGCGGATGCACGAGGACCTCATTGGCCTTTCCGACCGCACCTGGGGCTGGGACGACGACTACGCGCACCTCGCGCGTGTCGGACGCGAGGCCGCTCGCTCGCATCCGGGCGCGTACGCGCGCGGTGTCGCGCGCGACTCGTGGCGCCTCCTCTGGTGGCCGGTCTTCATCCCGGTCGCCGAGAGCGAGGCCGGCGCGAGCAGACAGCTCGCGGGCTTCAGGCAGCTGCCCGAGCCGACCGAGGGCCAGCCGATCCCGTCCGCGAGCGTGTCGGGGTTCATCTCGACGCCCGACGGTCGCTTCCGAGAGGTCTGGTCGTCACCGACGGCGCACGAGATCTACGCCGACGATCCGTCCGACGCCGCCCATCTCGATCGGGCGAACCGCCGCGTTGACGAGCTTCTCTCGGGGTTCACCGATCGAGCGCAGAACGCCGAGCTCGCGCCGTGGCTGAACCGAGCTTCGCGCTGGTTTCCGCGGCCGGCCATATGGATCGTGGTCGCGCTCCTCGCGTTCACGATCCGTCGGCCCCATGGCTTTGCGCTGCCGGCCGTCCTCTCGGCCGGGGCGCTTCTCGTGATCCTCGGAACCTCTCTCGCGGTACCCGCCGCGGCCGAGTACTCGGCGCCTGTCGCACCGGCCTTCATGCTCGCTCGCCGCCGCGGCGCTGCTCGCGCCGCGAAACCCTCGAGCGACGCTTCGCGGCGCATGAAGGTCGTCATGACACTGCTCGCCCGGAACGAGGCCGACATCGTCGATGCCCAGATCGCGTTCCACCTGCACGCGGGCGTCGACTTCGTGATCGCGACGGACAACGGCTCCGACGACGGGACAGTCGAGATCCTCGAACGCTACGAGCGTGCCGGATATCTCCGGCTGCTGCACGAGGGCGGGAACGACATGCGCCAGTCGGAGTGGGTGACGCGCATGGCGCGGATGGCGGCGACCGAGCTCGGTGCCGATTGGGTGGTCAACGCGGACGCGGACGAGTTCTGGTGGCCGCGCGGCGGGACGCTCAAGGATGTCTTCGCGCTCGTCCCTGCGCGCTACGGCGTCGTTCGCGGGTGCTGGCGACACTTTCTCCCACGCCCGGATGAGGGCGGGTTCTTCGCCCAACGGATGGTCGTCCGCCTGTGCGTTCCCTCCTTTCCTGGCGACAAGCGGAGCGTCCACCACGCGCACCAGAAGGTCGCTCACCGGGCCGATCCCGAGGTCGTGGTCGAAGCCGGCAACCACAACGCGTTCGGCGTCGGGTTGGAGCCGTTGCGCGGCTGGCATCCCGTCGAGGTGCTGCACTTCTCGGTGCGTTCGGTCGCACAGCTCGCTCGGAAGTCCGAGGGCGGATGGGTTCGCAATCCCGACGAACCGGTCGTCGAGCACCAGGCTCGGCTCGACGACGCGCTGCGCACGGGCCGTTTCCAGGAGCTGTTCGACGACTACGCCGTGAGCGACGAGGAGCTCGAGGCGGGCATGGCCGACGGAACGCTCGCCGTCGACACCCGCGTGCGCGACGCCCTGCATGCGCTGCGCGACGACGACGGAGCGTTCCGGCTGCCGGACGGCGGGCCGTCCCTCACCTTCCCGGCGCCGGTTGTTGCGGAGGCGGCAGCCTTCGCCGCGGAGGCCTCGGTGCTCCTCGAGATCGACGCCATTCCGCGTGCCGAGAGTCGCGTTGCCGCACTCGAGAAGCGCCTCGCGGCCCTGCGTACACTCCCGCGGCGATGACTCTCGTCATGACCCTCCTCGCGCGGGACGAGGCCGACGTCATCGAATCGTGGCTCGCGTTCCACCTGAACGCGGGTGCCGACTTCGTGGTCGCGACCGACAACAACTCGGTCGACGGAACGACGGACGTGCTCGAGCGCTACGCCCGCGACGGGCACGTGCACCTGATCCGCGAGCCCGGCAACGATCTGCGTCAGGACGAGTGGGTGACGCGCATGGCCCGTCTCGCGGCCACCGACTTCGGCGCGGACTGGGTCATCAACTCGGATGCCGACGAGTTCTGGTGGCCGCGTGGAGCGTCGCTCGCGCGTGTCCTCGAGGCGATCCCGCCGCGCTACGGGACCGTCGGCGCGTTCCTCCGCACGTTCGCGCCGCGCCCCGAAGGCAACGAACCGTTCGCGGAGCGGCTCACCGTGCGCTTCTCGGCGCTCGCGCCGATCAATGATCCTGCGTCGCTCTACAAGCCGATCCGCAAGGTGATCCATCGCGGCCACGCGCAGATCCGACTCACGCGCGGAAACCACGCCGTGATCGACAGCCCGTTCGACCCCCTGCGCGGCTGGTTCCCGGTCGAGGTGCTCCACTTCCCCCTCCGCTCGCTCCCGCAGAGCGAGCACAAAGCACGGCTCCAGGGGAACGCGTGGCGGAGCATCGACCGGACGCCGACGGCCTACCACGCGCAGATGTTCGAGGCGCTCGAGGCGGGCAGGATGGCGGACTACTACGCAACACAGGTGATCCCGGATGACGAGGTGGAGCGGGGGATCGCCGAAGGGCGACTCGTCGTCGACACACGGCTTCGAGACGCGCTGCGTCAGCTCGAGGCCAAAGGCGGCCCGCTCGCCTTCGAGATGCCGTCGCTCGTCGACGAGGCGACCTACGCAGTGGAGGCCGCTGTTCTCGGGGAGGCGGACGTCGTTCGGCTGCAGCGCCGCCTCGACGCACTCGAGCATCGCCTCGCCACGGTCGAGCAGGGGCTCCCCAATCGCGTGTACCGCAAGCTCGTCGGGCCTGCGAGGCGAGTCCTGCGCCGCTCTAGCGCTTGACGGCTCTGAGCCCGATCACGACCTCGTACAGCGGATCGTGCGCGTCGAGCTCCTCGCTCTCGAGATCGCTCGCAGCGAGACCGTAGAGGAAGCCCGACGCCGCGAGCACGTTCCCGTACGTCGTGACCTCGACGTTGGCAGCGCCGAAAGCCTCGTCGGCGAGGCGCCGAACGGATCGGCCCGTGTAGTGCCACCACTCGCCGAACTGCTCGTCCTCCAGGCGGGAGATCTTCGTTAGGCCGGGCACGGTCGCGAGCAGCACGCCTCCTGGCGTGAGGAGTCGATGCAGCGTCGAGAGGGCGGATCGGACGTCGTAGACGAACTGGAGCGTCTGCGTGACGATGGCACAATCGAACGAGTCGTCCGGGATGTGAGGTGCGTCCGTGAGGTCGCCGACGATCGTGGCCTGTGGGTTCCCCTCCGTCGCCATGAGGATGTCGACCTGCTCGACGCCACCCCCGAAGGCGTTCGTGTAGTCGGGCGCTGCGATCTCGAGGACTCGTCCCCTGATGTCGGCAGCGTGCGAGCCGACGAACCGCTCGACGTACACGCGGTCGATCGGGGTTCCTCGCTCGAATCCCCAGTTGGAATCGATAGGGGTGAGGCGCCGAAGATCTCCGAGGTTCGGCGGTCGTGAGCGGCGCCAGTCGACCACTCGCTGCCGAAGTGGTCGAAGCCTTCGACGGGCGCCCGCGGGAACGAATCGTCGCCAGTCGGCCAACGCCGCGATCATAGGCCGTCGTGATCCCCGGAAGCACCATCGTCGTGGTCTCGCCGCACTCCGACGACGGCGTCCTCTCCCTCGGCGCGTCGATGGCGCGGTGGGCTCGGAGCGGCACGCCGGTCGAGCTGCTGACGGTGCTTGCGCTCGATCCCGATTCGACGGCAGCCGGCGGGCGGCTGGGATCGCCGCGCGGGTTTCGCAACCGAGGGCGAGGCGGCGCGCGAACGTCGCGAGGAGGACCGCGTGGCGTGCGCGCGTCTCGGTGTCACTCCGAGCTGGCTCCCGTTCGGGAGCGTCGACTACGACCGCCACGGAGACGACGACGACGTCTGGGACGCGGTACGCCGCTGCCCTGGAGGGTGCCGACTGCGTGCTCGTTCCTGGATCGCCGCTCACGCATCCCGACCACGCGTGGCTCAACGAGCTTCTGACGAGACACGTGCGGCCAGACCTTCTCGGCCTCTACGCCGAGCAGCCCTACACGGCTCGTCAGTCCGGGGCGCCGTTCTCGCCCGTCGAGCTCGGCGCGCGCGACCGACTCGCGAAGTGGCGCGCGATCCGCGCGTACCGCTCGCAGCTTCCGCTCCTGGGGATGCGGCGAATCCTCCGCCGCGGGCCGCTCGCACTGGCGCTCGCCGAGGAAAGGGTCGCCTGGCCCCGTGTTTAGGCTCCGCCTGCGATGAAGCTCGTCATGACGCTCCTCGTCCGCGACGAGGCCGACATCGTCGACGCGCAGATCGCCTTCCATCTGGACGCCGGCGTCGACTTCGTGGTCGCGACCGACAACCGTTCGGTGGACGGCACGACCGAGATTCTCGAACGCTACGCCCGCGAGGGATTTCTGCATCTCGTCCGCGAGCCGGGAGAGGACCTGCGTCAGAGCGAGTGGGTGACGCGCATGGCGCGCCTCGCGGCTACCGACTTCGGCGCGGACTGGGTTCTCAACACCGACGCCGACGAGTTCTGGTTGCCGCGGGGCGGCGACTTCCGCTCACTGTTCGCGGCCGTTCCCGCACGCTACGGCGTCGTGCGCGGCGCGTGGAGGAACTTCGTGCCACGGCCGGACGACGACCGCTTCTTCGCGGAGCGGATGACGGCGCGACTGTGCCGGCCGTCGTTCCATCCCCACCCGCTGAGCATCCACTTCAAGTCCGCGCATCGCGCCGTGCCGGATGTTCGCGTCGGCCGCGGGAACCACGAGGCCTTCGGAGCGGGCTCGTCGCCCTGCGCGGCTGGTACCCGATCGAGATCCTCCACTTCCCCGTGCGCTCGCTCGCGCACTGCATGCGCAAGTACGTCACGCAGTTCGTCGCGCTCGAGCGGAACGCCGAGAAGGGCATCCCCGGCCACATGGCGGACGCGTACGAGGCGTACCGCGCCGGCGAGCTCGAGGCCTTCTACGCGCCGCTCGTCGTCGACGACGCCGCGCTCGAGCAGGGTGTCCGAACCGGCGAGCTCGCGATCGACGTGCGCCTGCGCGATCGACTGGCGGCGCTCGGCTTCGGAGCGGCTGCCGACTCGTCGGCCGGCGAGTTGGACGAGCTTGGCGCGGTCGCGTCGTTCGCGGGAGAGACCTCGGCCCTCCAGGAGGCGGATCTCGGCCTCGCGTACGCAAAGCGTGT
The DNA here is from genome assembly GCA_963783705.1 of uncultured Gaiellaceae bacterium. Classification (GTDB taxonomy): domain Bacteria; phylum Actinomycetota; class Thermoleophilia; order Gaiellales; family Gaiellaceae; genus GMQP-bins7. Next base: position 14,648 of record CAWAOK010000012.1, on the reverse strand, counting down.
CGATCGGCTCGAACGGCGTCTCGCCCGTCTTCCGCGGCTCGGGGGTCGCACGTCGTGACTGCTGCCTGGGCGAGAATCCTCGCGTTCGTTCCGACCCGGCGCGCGGCACTCCTCGTGTTCGCGCTCGCATTCGCGGCCTTCTGGATCGCGTCGCTCGGGTGGCCGATGGCGAAAGGACGCGACACCTGGGACTACCTCGCCTACTACCTGCAGCTCTTCGACTCGCAGCCACCGCTCTCCGAGCTCCAGCTCTTCCGGACGCCGCTGACGCCGATCGTTGTCGGGCTACCGCTCGACCTCGGCGGTGTGTGGCTCCTCGAGGTCGTCTTCGGCGCTGCTGTACGCCACCTCGATCCTCGCGTGGAGCGCGACGGCGCTCACCTTCGGCCGCATCCCAGCGCTCTTCACGGCGCTTCTGCTGCTTGTTTATCCGGCGTACGCGACGCTCTACCATCAGGCGTCCAGCGACGCCGTCTTCGCGACCGGGCTCGCATTGTGGGCGCTCCTGCTGACGCGCGCCTTAGACCGACCGTCGACGGCGCGCTTCGTCGCGGTCGGGGCCGGGCTCGGCGCTCTCGTCCTGGTGCGGCCGGCGAACCAGGTGCTGATGCCGCTTGCAGTCGTCGCGCCGCTCGTCGCCTACGTTGCCTGGCGCCGGCGGTTCGCGCTGGCTGCCGTGTGTGTTGTGGCCGCGGTGCTGCCGCTCGCGGTGTGGGCGGTTCACAACGGCGTCCGCTACGACGATGCAACGGTGGCGCGCGGGGGGCGTGCCTGGGTGCCGTTCCTCCAGGTCTTCAACGCGAACAAGACGATTGCGCCCGACAATGGCGCGGACTCCGAGCGGCTCGCGGGGCTGATCGAGCGGGAAGTGCTGGCGAAGGATCCGCACGCGAGTCTGGACGTCACGGTGGACGCGTACTTGCAGAACGGGTCGAACTACGAGACGGTGCGCCTGATCGCGCTGTCGGACTCGGTCCTCGGGCGGGGCGAGAACTACGACGTGATGTTCGGCTCGGCGCTGGAGGCGATCCGCGCTCATCCTCGTGTCTACGTTCGCGGCGTTGCGGACACGCTCTGGGAGTTTCTGCGACAGAAGCCGTTGCGCGAGAACGTCGTACCGCGCGAGCAGACGGCCCCCGAGCCTCCGGCGCCGACGTTCGAGTCCGACGGAGTCGTGCTCCCGAATCCGCAGGCGACCGTTCTCCTCGGCGCCGTCCCGTACGGCTTCGTCTGGTGCGCGTCCGACTACATCGACTCCTGCACGCTCGCCGATCCCTCGCAGGTCTATCCCGAGCCCTCGACGCAAGCGCGGTATCGCGAGGTGGTCTCGCAGATACGAGCCTGGGACGCCGAGCTTCCCCGACGTGAAGGGACGAGCTTCGTCCCGGAGATCCTCAACCGCATCACGCCTCGCTATCCGACGCCCGTGCTTTGGCTCGTCGTCGGGCTCGTTGCGCTGGTCTGGCGGCGTCCACGCGGTTGGCGGACGATCGTCCTGCTGTGGGTGGCCGCCTTTCTCGTGCTGCTCATCCATGCTGCGTCGCAGGGCGTGGCGCCGGAGTTTGCGCTGCCGGTCTACCCCGTGTTCATCGTCGCGGCGCTTTGCGCGCTCGCGGGTGAGCGCGGAGGCCATCGAGAGCGGCAGCTAGCATCGACCGGGTGAGTCAGGTCCCGAGCACGCTCGAGGAGCGAGCGGGCGCGAGCATGAACGCCGACGACGCTCGCCCGGCCGACTCGAACGGTACGACGCGCGTCACGGTCATCAAGGCTGCGCCGCGCTGGCCCCGCCTCGAACTTTCCGAGCTCTGGCACTTCCGTGAGCTGCTCGGCACGCTTGTCTGGCGCGATGTGGTCGTGCGCTACAAGCAGACCTTCCTCGGGATCGCCTGGGCCATCCTCGTGCCCGTCTTCACGGCCGCCGTCTACATCGTCGTGTTCGGCCGCTTCGCAGACTTCCCGTCCGGAGGCATGAAGTACCAGGTACTCGTGATGGCCAGCGTCCTCCCGATGCAGTACTTCGCATCCGCGCTCACGGGCTCGAGCATGAGCCTGGCCGCGAACCTCAATCTCGTGACGAAGGTCTACTTCCCGCGCACATTGCTGCCGCTCGCTGCCGTCCTCGTCCCGCTCGTCGACTTCCTCGTCGGCCTCCCGGTCCTGTTCGTCGTGATGTGGTGGTTCGACACGTGGCCGGGAGGGATCGAAGTGATCTTCGCGCCGCTGTTCATCGGGCTTGCGGTCATGACCGCGCTCGGGCTCGGGTTCTTCCTCTCGGCCATGAACGTTCGCTACCGCGACGTCCGGTACATGATTCCGGTCTTCCTCCAGGTCCTCCCGCTCCTCTCTGGCGTCATGTACGCCGTGGAGTCGATCCCGGTGAAGTGGCAGTGGATCCTCTCGCTCAATCCGATGACCGCGGTCATCAGCGGGTGGCGCTGGGCGATGGTCGACGGAACGGCTCCCGTCTGGGGCCAGGTCGCGGTGAGCGTCTCCGTTGCATTCGTCCTCTTCGTCGTCGGTCTCGGCGTGTTCCGATCGTCCGAGCCGCGATTCGCGGACACGATCTGATGACGATCGCGATCGAGGCCGAGGCGATCTCGAAGCGGTATCGGCTCGGAGAGTTCCAGGCCGCGTACGGAACGCTCAGGGAGTCGCTCGTCCACGCCGGTCGCCTCATCGCCCGCAAGGAGCACAAGCTGAAGACGCAGGAGCTCTGGGCTCTCGAAGACGTCTCGTTTCAGGTCGAGGAGGGCGAGGTGCTCGGCGTGATCGGCCGAAACGGCGCCGGCAAGTCCACCCTGCTCAAGGTGCTGACGCGCATCACGACGCCGACAAGCGGTCGCGTCGAGATCAGAGGGCGCGTGGGAAGCCTGCTCGAGGTGGGCACCGGCTTCCATCCGGAGCTCACCGGCCGCGAGAACATCTATCTGAACGGTGCCATCCTCGGCATGAAGCGGCGCGAGATCCAGTCGAAGCTCCGGGACATGATCGAGTTCTCGGGCGTCGAGGGTTTCCTCGACACGCCGGTGAAGCGCTACTCGAGCGGCATGTACGTGCGGCTCGCGTTCTCGGTGGCCGCGCATCTCGAGCCGGAGATCCTGCTCGTCGACGAGGTGCTCGCCGTCGGCGATGCGGAGTTTCAACGTCGCTGCCTCGGTCGCATGGAGGACTTCGGCGCGAACGGGCGCACCGTCCTCTTCGTCTCGCACAACCTGCAGGCCGTCGCGCAGCTGTGCGACCGCGTGATCCTGATGGAGAAGGGCCGCGTTGCCCTCGACGGCCCGAGCGCAGATGTCGTCGCCCACTATCTCCAGACGTCGGCGGGCGCCGGTTCGAGTCGCACCTGGGACGACCTCGAAGTCGCACCGGGGGACGAGCTCGTGCGGCTGCGCTCGGTGCGGATCGTCGACCGCGGCGGCGAAACCGTCGACTACGTCGACGTACGCGATCCGGTCGGCGTCGAGCTGGTCTTCCGCGTGCTGGAGGACGGTCCTGCCGTCCTTCCCAAGATCAAGCTCGTCGCCAACGGTCGCATCGCGTTCAACGCGATGGACGTCGATCCGCGCTGGCACGAGCCGTCGCCGCCCGGCGAGTACGTCACTACCGCGTGGATTCCAGCGAATCTGCTGAACGAGGGGTTGATGTCGATCGACGCAGCCGTCTGCTCGATCCGCTCACCCAAGCTGCATCACCACATAAGCGTCCACGAGGCGGTCTCGTTCCACGTGCAGGATCCGGCGGAGGGCGACTCCGCACGCGGCGCGTTCACGGGTCAGTGGCGCGGCGTCGTGCGGCCACTCCTCGAATGGACGGTCGACGCGTCCTCAACTAACTGACTAACATCGCCCGAAGCGGGCTGGCGACGAACTATCCGTCCCTGATCGACCAGTCGAACGGGATCGTATCGTCATGCGGATCGATTCGAAATTTGTCGGGGTGACCAGGGTCGTACGGTCTTGTTGGGAAGTTGAGGACGTGTGCTTCCACGTTGCCCCAATTCTGATCCGCATGCCAAACTCCGGGCGGGATCTTGACCAGCCCTGGTGTTCTGTCCGTGAAGTTCGCCTCCAAGATCGATCCTGCAGTCCGCGAGTCCGCTCGGCCGTCGAAGAGGACGACGCGCACGTCTCCGGAGACGATGAAGTACCGGTCGGTTTGATGCTGATGCATCCCCCAGCCTTTGATTCGCCCGGGGAGAATGCTGAACCGGTAGCTGTACACGATAGGCTCGTCCCAGAAAGGTTCTCGAGTATCCAGCACCGGCGTCAGGACCCCCCGAGCATCAGCGTGCGTCGTCAAGCGCCTCACATCGACACCCGCGATCCCCGCGGGAAGCTCCTTCGAATCCACATCGACCGTTGGGCGATCGCGCATCGCAGCCTCCGTAACGGCCTGAATGGCATCGCGTCCGACGTCGTGTGTCACGGCACAGTCACTCTCCGGCGATCGTACAACGGTCGCAGCTGATCGGTCGGCGTGACACGAGCCTTCCGCCGCTGTAGTCCCAGCCCATGACGGACGGGACAGTCCTCATCCCGACGTTCCGCCACGCCTCGCTGCTCCCGCTGGCTGTCCAGAGCGCACTCGACCAGTCCTGTGTCTCCATCGAACTCTTCGTCGTCGGAGACGGCATCGAGGATGCCTCACGAGCGGCGCTGGAGCCCTATCGAGTGGACCCTCGCGTCCGACTCTTCGATCGCCCGAAGGGCGACCGAAACGGAGAGCTGCACCGGCACGCGGCGCTCCAAGAGGCGAGCGGGCGGATCGTCTGCTACCTCTCCGACGATGACCTGCTGCTCCCCGGCCATGTCGCAGAGATGGTTCGCCAGCTCGAAAATGCCGACTTTGCGCACCCACCGTCAGCTCGCTTCAACTCTATGGGAACGATGGAGGTCTTCCCGTGGAACTACGCTCGCCCCGAGTTCGTGGAGTTCGCACGTGGTCGGCGCGGTTCCATCGGCCTCACCGGCACGGCTCACACATTGGAGGCATACCACCGGCTTCCCTGCGGGTGGAGGACCACACCGCCTGGGATCTCAACCGACCACTATATGTGGCTTCAGTTTCTCGATCTTCCGGGGCTGCGACGAGCGATGAGTACCCGGCTCACCTACTTGTCGTTCCCAGAGCCTGCTTGGGGCACACTGCCGGAGCACGAGCGAGTCGAGCACTTGGCTGCATGGCTTGTCCGCACGAGGGATGATCGCTTCGCAGACGAGCTCGACACAATGCTTCGCGAGGCGATCAGTCGTGCGGCAGAGGACTATCACATCTGGGCGCGGACCGAACAGCTCGGGTCGCAGGAGATGCGGCGTACCAGAACGTGGCGCATGCGTGAGCGGCTGTTACGGATCCGTCGACTTCGAGCGCTCCTTGTCAGACGCCGGCAGGGTGTCTGAGGGAACTGCCGCGCTTCAGGTGAGGGCGAAGCGCGTCGGCGTGTCGAGTGCATCGAGCGCCCCGACGACGTCGTAGCTCCGCTTCGTCAGCGACGCGAGCGACGCGGGCGACGAGTACGTCGCCGTTGCGAGCACGCGCGGATCCGTCGTCGAGAAGCCGCCGCGGTGGAAGCCCGCGGTGTTGCAGAAGATCAACGTCCCCTTCGGGGCCGTGAACGCCTTGATCGAGGAGGCGGGGATGAGCGCCTCGAGCTCCTCCTCGGTCGGGTAGTTCTGGCCGAGGGGCTGCCAGGGCCACGCGTGCGCGTACGGCCCGCCCGGCTGGCTGCCTGGCACGTACTGGAACGGCCCCATCTCCTCGTCGACGTCCACGAGGTAGAGGAAGACCTTGAGCAGGTGCTTGTCGTTGTAGTCGCGGTGCCAGCGCTGCGAGGAGATCCGCTGCGCCTCGGCCGGCTGCGGCACCGAGTACCAGACGTCGACGTACTCGAGCTTCGACCACATGCCCAGGTACGTATTCGCGAGGTCGAGCAGCCGGTGTGAGGCCACCGCCCGGAACCACGGGTCGTCGAGTCCGAGCTCGACGCCGTAGCTGTGGAGGCGAACCACGAACTCCTTGCCCGCGCGGACGCGGACGTGCTCGCCGCCCTTTGCGAGATCGGCCTCGGTCTCGGTGACGAAGCGGTCTCGCATGGCCTCGAGCTCGCTCCAGTGCGCGGCGTCCGCGAACAGATCCTGGAAGGAGACGACTGAGAACCCACTCTTCTCGACGTCGCCTAGCACCCGCTTCTGGACGTCGTCGAGCGCGGGACGGTCGGCCATCGTGGAGCGCGCGGCTCTTGCGGTTCGAGAGCAGGCGGTCGTGGAGCTCGTAGGTCGCACGGATGCCGCGACGCTCGACCGCCTTCGCGGCGCGGTCGGCGCGGTGCGTGAACACGCGGTTCACGCGTCGTGCGAACGTTGTGGTCTCCCTGTGCATGGTCGGCTCGGGTGCTCGGCGCGCCCCGCGGCGCAAGGTCGCCTACCTTACCTCCCGCGCCCGTGGCCTCCGTCTTCCATGCCTACCGTGACTCTCCGCCCAGGCGCGCGGCGCTCGCGGCCCCGCCCGGATCGGCCGAGCGCTATCTCCTCTTCGGCCTCGACCAGCTCGCCGAGCGGGGCTGGACGACCTCGCACAACCTCGAGCGCGCCGGAGCAGCCGCCCGGCTGGGCGCGCGCGACCGGCTACGGACTGAAGTCCGCGCTCGAGCGGGCGGGCGGCTACGGCGGCGACTTCGCGACGGTGCTCGCCTCGCTCCGGCGCGCGAATCGCGCGGACGTCGTCTTCTCCACCGTCGACACGGTCGGTATCCCGCTGATGCTCCTGAACACGGCGGGGCGGGTGCGTCCGCCGCTGGTCTACGTCGCGATCGGGCTTCCCGAGCGTCTGGCGCAGCTGAGCTCGGAGCGCATTCGGCGGCTGTACGCGCGCTCGCTCGCCTCGTGCGCGGCGGTGCTCGCGTACAGCGAGTTCGAGGTGGACGAGCTTCGGCGGTGGCTCGAGTCGCTCGGCGAGTCGACGCGGTTCGAGTTCGTTCCGTTCGGCGTCGACGAGCGCGCGTTTGCGCCGGCGAATCGACAGGCAGCCTTCGACGTCGTCTCGATCGGTGCAGACCCGCACCGCGACGTCGAGCTTCTACTCGCGGTTGCGTCGGAGCTGCCCAGCCGTTCGTTCCGCGTCGTGACCACGCGCGACCGTGCGCGCGGGCTTGGGCCGCTGCCGCCGAACGTCGAGGTCGAGACCGATCTTCCGTTCGCGGAGATGCGGAACCGGCTCGACGCGGCCCGCGCCGTTGCGCTCCCGGTCCTCGACAACAGCTACTCCGGCGCGACCACCGTGCTGCTCCAGGCGATGGCGCTCGGCAAGCCTGTCGTCGTGTCGCGGACGAAGGCGATCGCAGGCGGCTACGGCCTCGTCGACGGAGAGAACTGCCGGCTCGTCGAGCCCGGCGACGCGCATGCGTTCCAGCGCGCGCTGGGCGACGTGCTCCGAGACGAGTGGCATGCGCGCGTCACTCGGCGCGCGAGCGCGCGCGACAGTCGAGGCGAGCCTCACGTGGGATCGCTACGTCGACCGGATCGAGGGAGTTCTTCGCGACGCATGCGAACAACAGCAGGATGGGCGCTCGCAACGCGGCTGAGGCCGCCGAGCCCGAGCTGTGCGGCGATCTCGTCGGCACCGCATGACGCCCACGGATGCGTCTCGACGAAGACCTCTGCGACGTCGCGCCACGCGCTCGGATTCGTCCCGAGAATCGCCGAGCATTCGGCGCCCTCGATGTTCATCTTTACGACGAGCCGTCGGCCCGAGCTGTGGGCGGCGGCGCCCGCGAGCGTGTCGGCGAGCGCCTCGACCTTCACTGACTCGACCCCGACCTCGTGCTCCGCGAACGCCGTCGGTGGCTCGAGCGCGTGCCCCCAGGATGCTCCCATGACGTGGAGATCGGAGCGCCCGGCGGTCGCGTCGACCGCTGCTGGGCAAATCGTCCACTCGGCGCCGTCTCGGTAACTCATGGCGGTCCGTTCGAGCACTGCGAGGTTCGTCGACTCGGGCTCGTACGCGACGACCGAGGCTGCGCCGTGCGCGACCGCGTATGCGCCGAAGTAGCCCTTGTGGGCTCCGACGTCGAGCACGACGGCGCCGTCGTAGTCGGTCGCGTACGTCGCCTCCGTCACCGCGAACGCGAAGGACGCACGGTCCACGCCGTAGTCGGCGTGCGAGAGATAGACGCGTCCCGCGCCGTAGCGCACGCCGTACAGCTCTCGCGCCGCCCACCTCCTGCGCGTGTCGGCGACGAGCAGATCGAGCCGGGTCGAGAACGGCAGCCGTCGATCCAGGAGTGACCGCATGGCGCGTCGAGGCTAGCGTGTCGCCTCGTGGACGCTCGCGCAATCCCTCGAGCCGCGCGCCGGGTGGGTCGCACGGCGGCTACGCGGATGCGCACGGAGCTCGATCGAGCACGCTCGCGTCGTGACCACGCCGACCTCGCTCTCTTCCACGACTTCGAGCCGCCACCTTCGGGTGGTGGGCACCAGTTTCTCCGCGCGCTCGTGCGAGAGCTCGAGGGTCGTGGCGTCGTCGTCGAGCACGACCGCATCTCCGGAGGCACGCCGGCCTGCCTCTTCAACTCGTTCAACTTCGACTTCGCGCGTCTTCGGCGCTTCGCGCGGCCGGACTGTCGCATGGTGCACCGGGTGGACGGGCCGATCGGGGCGTACCGCGGGTTCGACGACGGGACGGACGCGCGTATCGCGGCGCTCAACGCCGAGCTTGCCGATGCGACGGTGCTGCAATCGCGCTACAGCCTCGAGAAGCACGCCGAGCTGAAGATCTCGTTGCGCGATCCGGTCGTCGTCCGCAACACGGTCGACGCGACGATCTTCCACCCGCCGGGGAGGCGCGACGACGTCGCCGGCAGGCCGGTTCGCGTGATCGCCTCAAGCTGGTCGCAGAATCCTCGGAAGGGTGCCGACGTGCTCGCCTGGCTCGACCGAAACGCCGACCCGTCACGGTTCGAGGTCACGTTGGTCGGACAGGCTCCGCAGTCGTTCGAGCGGATTCGGCATGTCGGTCCGGTCGATTCCGAGGGGGTCGCGCGGCTCCTCCGCGAGCACGACGTCTACCTCGCCGCGAGTCGAGACGACCCGTGCTCGAACGCGCTTCTCGAAGCGCTCGCCTGCGGGCTGCCCGCCGCCTACCTCAATAGCGGCGGCCACCCGGAGCTGGTCGGAGTGGGCGGCCTGCCGTTCGAGTCACCGGAGGAGGTACCCGACGTAGTCGAACGCCTCGCGGCCGACCTCGACGCGTACCGCGCGCGCATCAGCGTCCCGTCGATCGCTTCCGTCGTAGACAGTTACCTGAAGGTGCTCGGGCTCACCCACGAGGCGCAACCCTAGAATCGCTGCCCGTGCAGAACTACCCGCGCCGCGCCCTCACATCCGCTCGCTTTCGCCTCGATCGCCGGCTCGATGGTGCCGCCGTCGCGCGCGCACACGACGTCCTCTACGAGTCCGACGCGTGGACGGAGGCGACCTGGCTCGGTGCGCAGGCCCTGAAGAACCCGCTCGATCTCTGGATCTACCAGGAGATCGTCGTCGAGACGAAGCCCGAGCTCATCGTCGAGACCGGCACGTATCGCGGTGGCAGCGCTCTGTTTCTCGCCTCGCTCTGCGACCTCGTGGATCGCGGAGAGGTCGTGTCGATCGATATCGAGCCCGAGCGCGAGGACTACCCGGTCCATCCGCGGATCACGTACCTCGGCGGTCGCTCGTCCACGGACCCTGCGGTCGTCGACGAGGTGCGCAGACGGGCCGCCGACAGGCCGATCCTCGTCATCCTCGACTCGGATCACTCCCAGGCGCACGTCGAGGCGGAGCTTGCGACCTACGCGCCGCTCGTCCCGGTCGGCTGCTACCTGATCGTGGAGGACTCGAACATCGGGCAGATCCGCAAGGACCTGATGCCCGGCCCGCTGGAGGCGATCGAGACCTTCCTCGCACGAGACGGACGACTTCGTGGTCGACCGCGAGCGGGAGAAGTTCCTCATCACGTTCAACCCGAGCGGCTATCTGCGCCGCGTGCGCTAGCTACTAGGCGCAGTCGCGCGCGCTGAGCTCGTCGTTCGACGTCGCGCCCACGACGATCACCGGGCCGTCGGTGCGCCACAGCACGAGCTCCGCGTTGGTGCCTGTCGCGACGCGCTCGCCTACGAGCTCGACGCCCGGCTGGGTGAAGACGTATTCCGCCATGAGGGCGTCTCCGGGTGACAGCAGCAGCCGTCCGTCCGAGCCGACGTCGACCCGCTCGATCGGCAGGCCGTCGGGAGTCGAGTCTCCGATGTAGGCGGCTCGGTCGACGGAGGCGTTGAAGGCCTCGGTGAGGAACAGCGCATGCCGCTCGAGCGCCGAGCCGCACTCCGAGTCGATGTACAGCTTCGTCACGCCCGCGTCTTCCGGCACGGCGTCGTCGACCCACGATCGCTCGAGCCCGCCGGCGAAGACGGCGTCCTCAGGCGCGTCGATTAGGCGCTCCCAGGCGAGCGCGCTCGTGACGAGGAGCACGGCGGCCACGGCGACGACCAGCGCTCCCGCTGCGCGTCGCGGCAGCAGGACCATCGCGAGCAGGAGGCCGATCACGAACACGGCCAGGAGGCGCGAGCCGGAGAGTGGGCCGGGCCCGGCGACCTGCGCTTCGACCCAGACCCAGAGCGCGCCGGGAACGGTGTCGATGCCCGCCTCGTTCGCGAGCTGGCGGAACGGGAGCACCGCCGGCAGGACGAGCGCCAGCACGACACCGGTCGCGGCCGCGACGAGCGGCCGCGGGAGACCGTCCGCGAGCCAGACGACGAAGGCGAGCAGCCACAGCGGGAGGAGGTAGAAGGCGTAGCGGTCGTGCAGGCGGTCGTAGCCCCACGGTGTGCTCGTGAACGCGGCGACGACGATGAGGCCCGTCGCGTTCGCCGCGATGAAGAGCGACGCGAACGCGGAGTCGACGATCGAGCCCGCCCGTCCGCTTCGCACGAGCCGCGTCAGCACGATTGGCGCCACGGCGAACGGGATCACGGCCAGGTAGATCTCGACGTCGGCGAGGTGGTACACGACCCACTTCGCGACCCCGAACGGGTCGTAGCCGCGCCAGAGCTCCCAGTAGGCGCCGAGCGAGTCGCGGGGCGACGAGCCACCGACCGTCCGGACCAGGAAGAACGCGCAGAGCGGCGACGAGTGGGAGCACGCTCGGCCACAGGCGTCTCCAGTCGGCTCGGCCGCGGGGTCTCGTCGAAGGCCTGATCCACCAGTGGAGGCCGAGCGCAACGAGCCAGCCGACGTAGAGCACGCCGAGCTGCGAGCGCGTCAGGAATGCGACCCCGATCGCGACCAGGAGCCAGAGCTGCCGCGGGACCGTGGGGCGCTCGAGCGCGAGCATCGTCGCGTAGAGCACCCAGGCGGCGGCGAGGAACGCCATGCTCTCCGTCATCACCGTCCCGACCGAGATCGACGACGGGATCGCGAGAGTCAGCCCGGCGGCGAGGACGGCCCACCACTGCGACACGAGCCGGCGCGCGAGCAGATACACGGGAACGGCCGTGAGCGCCCAGAACAGCGCGTTCACGACCTTGAACCACGGGTACGCGGCCTCGAGGCTCGACGAGAGCCAGAGCACGAGCGAGAGCACGGCGGCGTGGAGCGGGCCGAACCCGTACTCGTCGCCACGAAGGCCCAGGCCGTCGCCCTCGACGAGCGCAGAGGCACCGATCATGTAGCGCACCTCGTCCGGGTGCACGCGCGGCACGCTCACGAGCGTAGAGAGCAGCGCGTAGAGGATGAAAGAGCCGACGACCAGCCCCGCGAGCGCGAAGGCATGCCCGCGGTTCCGGGTCACGGCAGCCACGGGCGCGGATGGTAGAGGCGCCCAGGGATAGGTCGTGTGACGGCGGCGCTAAGGTGCTGGCGCCATGTACCGCAGGCGCGCGCTCATCATCGGGATCGCCGGGCAGGACGGATCGTTCCTTGCGGAGCTGCTGCTCGCCGAGGGGTACGACGTCTTCGGTGTCGTCCGGCAGCCCGTCGAGAGCCGGTTCGACAACCTGGAACGCCGATCCGCGATCGGGTCGAGCTGCGTCCAGGCCGACGTCCTCGACGAGCTCGCTCTCGTCGACGTGCTCACGAGCTGCAGGCCGCACGAGGTCTACAACCTCGCATCGCCGTCGTTCGTCCCGATGTCCTGGCGGCAGCCGGTCCTGACGGCGGAGTTCGCAGCGGTCGGCTGCACGGCGCTGCTCGAGGCGATCCGCCGCGTCGACGACGAGATCCGCTTCTATCAGGCGTCGTCGAGCGAGATCTTCGGCGAGCCGCGCGAGGTTCCGCAGACCGAGGAGACGCCCCTCGCGCCCGTGACGCCGTACGGCGTCGCCAAGGCGTACGCCCACTTCATCACGCTGAGCTACCGGAGGCGGTACGGACTTCACGCGTCGTCCGGGATCCTCTACAACCACGAGTCGCCGCGGCGGCCGCTCGACTTCGTGACGCGGAAGATCTCGCAAGGCGGCCGCGGCGATCAGTCTCGGGCTCGAGCAAGAAGTGTCCCTCGGCGACCTCGACGCACGGCGAGACTGGGGCTTCGCAGGCGACTACGTCCGCGCCATGTGGCTGATGATCCAGCGCGACACGCCCGCGGACTACGTCATCGCGACGGGTGTGACCCATAGCGTCCGTGACCTCGTGGAATGCGCGTTCGCCCGCGTCGGGCTCGACTGGGAGGAGCACGTTCGGGTCGACGATGCGCTCGTGCGTGGGAAGGCTGAGCTGCACGATCTCGTCGGTGACGCGTCGAAGGCACGCGAGCAGCTGGGCTGGTCGCCGACGCTCGACTTCGAAGGCCTCGTGCATCTGCTCGTCGACTCGGATCTCGAGCGGTTCCGAGCGGGACGCGAGCTCGCCGAGACGCTCACCGACCGCTGAGATGTCCGTGCGCGAGCGCGCACGCCGCTTCGCGGCGCCGGTCGGCCGGCCCGTCCGGCGCGCTGTCGTCGGGCGGAGGACGCGCGGCTGGGCACCGCACTCGCGCCTCTTCATCGGTCAGGAGGCGGCGGAGTGGGTGCTGTCGTACGAGGCGAGACAGCTCGTCCGCACCGCTCGCGCGCTCGGTGTCGAGCTCGGGCCGCCCGAGTGGATCAACGCAGTGGCAGGCCAGTCGCTCTTCCACCAGAGCCAGTTCACGCTGCTCCTCCACGACTTCGAGCGGCGCGGGAACAACCTCGGCTTCGCCTACTTCCATGGTCGTCCGGGCACGCCGGGGATGCCAGAGTTCGACGCGTGCTTCGAGACGATGCGCCGGCGCCAGCCGGAGATCGATCGCGTCCAGGTCACGAACCGCGAGATGGAGGAGCTCGTGCTCGGAACCGGCATGGCGCCGGAGAAGGTGCACCGCATCCCGATCGGGATCGACGTCGACGCGTTCCCGCTCCGTGATCCCGGCGCCGTGCGCGGGGCGCGGTCGCGGTTCGGGCTGCCGGTTTCCGCGTTCGTCGTCGGGTCGTTCCAGAAGGATGGCGTCGGCTGGGGGGAAGGTCTCGAGCCGAAGCTGATCAAGGGGCCGGACGTGCTCCTCGCCGTCGCGGAACGACTTCGCGACCTCGTTCCCGAGCTGTGCTTCCTCCTCACCGGACCGTCGCGCGGCTACGTACGTTCCGGGCTCGAGCGGCTCGGGATCCGGTACCGGCACGCGCTGCTCGACGACGTCGACGCGGTCGCGAGCGCGTACGAGGCGATCGACGTCTGCGTCGTCGCGTCCCGCGACGAGGGAGGACCGCGTGCCGTGCTCGAGTCGATGGCGATCGGGGTGCCGCTCGTCACGACGAGGGTTGGTCAGGCCGCCGACCTCGTCGAGCACGGCGTGAACGGCTGGATGGTCGACGTCGAGGACGTCGAGGCCCTGAGGGCTCCGTCGTGCATGTCGCCGAGGCGTCCACGGATGAGCTGGAGCGCGTGCGCGTCGCCGGCCGAGCGACCGCCGAGGCGAACGCGTACCCCGCGCTGCGGCCGCGTTGGCGTGCGCTCCTGGACGGCTTCGTCGCCCTGGGTGACGAGGCGTGAGTCCGTGGATATGAGCAGCGCTCGAGTTGCTCGGTATGGGCGGGCGGCGAGCCGGTGGGCACGACTGCTCGCGTCGGGCCGCGCGGCGCCGGGCGTTCGCGTCTTCTACGGGCACGATTGCGTGCCGGGTCCGGGTGAGCGTGCCGCCGGTGGAACGGCGAAGGCCCAGAAGCTGAACGAGCGCTTCCCGAACTCGCCCGCGGACTTCTCGCTCGTCTATCTCGGCACGACGTGGCTCCCGCGCGACCTCGGCCCGCTTCTGCGGGTCGCACGACGGCGTGAGGCAGCGATCGTCGTCAACCAGGACGGCGTCGCGTACCCGGGCTGGGCGGGCGTTCGCACCGACGAGCTCAACGAGCCGCTGCGGCGTGCCGTTCTCGCGGCCGACCATGTCGTGTACCAGAGCGATTTCTCGAAGCGCTCGGCCGACGAGTTCCTGGGCAAGCCGCGAGGGACCTGGGAGGTCCTCCACAACGCGGCCGATACGACGCACTTCACCCCGGCGGCGCACCCGCCGAGCGGCGGGCCGGTTCTCTTGCTCGGGGGCGATCAGACGCAGGAGTATCGGCTGGAGCTCGCCCTGCGGACGCTCGCTGCCCTTCGCGCGGAGCATCCCAA
>CAWAOK010000011.1:0-25375 GCA_963783705.1 uncultured Gaiellaceae bacterium | reverse complement strand
CCTTCGGCGGCAGAGCGGGTTCGAGCTCGGGTGTCGGGCGGGTCGGTGGAAGCTCGGTTCTGGAGGCGTTCACCGAGCCGAAGACGGTCGTGCTCACGCTCGGCTGAATGCCCGCTCCAGCGCGTGTCGCCACTCAGCCTGCCGACCCGCGGCCTCGTCCCGAGACATGGCCGGCTCGTAGCGGGCGCCCGAGCGAATCAGTGCACGAACCGAGTCCAGGCCGGGCCAGATGCCGACCGCCATCCCGGCCAGCGCAGCGACTCCGAGCCCCGTCGTCTCGGAGTCAGCCGCGACCTCGACCGGTGAGCCGAGCAGGTCGGCCTGGAACTGCATCGACGCGGAATCGATTGGCCGAAGCGCCACCGTCGGCACGAAGAAGCCCGACTTCGTCGGGGTAGGTATCGAGCACATCCGCCACCTGGAATGCAATGGCCTCCAGAGTGGCGCGCACGAGATGCGCTTGCGTCGTCCCGCGGGAGAGCCCGCAGAGGAGACCGCGAGCATCAGGATCCCAGTGCGGCGAGCCGAGCCCCGTGAGAGCGGGCACGAAGAACACGCCATCGGTCGACTCCACCTCTCGAGCGAGCGCGTCGGTCTCACTGGCGTCCGTGATGAGCCCGAGACCGTCGCGGAACCATTGCACCGCTGCGCCGGTAACGAGCACCGCACCTTCGAGGGCGAACTGCGCGGACGCTCCGGGTGCGACCGCCGCCGCCGTTCGCAGCAGACCTTCGGGCGGCGCCGCGCCGAGGTCGCCGACGTTGACGAGGACGAAGCTGCCAGTTCCATAGGTGACCTTCGCCTGCCCGGCCGAGAAGCACCCGTGGCCGAAGAGGGCCGCCTGCTGATCTCCCGCGATCCCTGCGATCGGCACGGCTGCGCCGAACAGCCTCGCCTCGGCGACGACGGCGCTCGACGGGACCAGCTGCGGCAGGAGCTCTCGATCCACCCCGAACAGCTCGAGAAGCTCGACGTCCCAGTCCGCCCGATCGAGTGCGAGCAGCATGGTCCGAGAGGCGTTTGTCACGTCGATGACGTGAGCGGAGCCCTCCGTCAGCCTCCACACCAGCCAGGAGTCGACCGTGCCGAAGGCGAGCTCGGTCGTGGGGCGCTCCGATCGCTGCAGGATCCACTCGAGCTTCGTAGCCGAGAAGTACGGATCGGGAACAAGCCCGGTTCGGGCGCGAACCAGGTCCCTCGGGAGCTCACGGCACCGCTCTGCAGTTCGCCGGTCCTGCCAGACGATCGCGCGCTGTAGAGGATGTCCCGTGCGACGATCCCAGACGAGGGTCGTCTCCCGCTGGTTCGCGATCCCAATCGCCGAGAGCTCAGACACTGAGACGCGCGCGTCTGCCAGTGCGTCGCGCGCGGCCGAAAGAACGCTCTCCCAGATCTCCTCCGGATCGTGTTCCACCCAGCCGGGTCGTGGGAAGTGTTGCCGGATCTCCCTGTGGCCGCGCCCTGCCGCGCACAGCTCCTCGTCGATGACGAGGCAGGTGGTTCCGGTCGTTCCCTGGTCGATGGCGAGGATCACCCGCGGAGCATGCCGGAGTGTGGCCGTTCGCCATCTAACGATCGCGTGTGAGACTGCGGCCGATTCCGATGCGCCGCACCGTCGCCCCGATCTACGCGCTGATCATGCTCGAGACCCTCGTATGGATCGCGATCGTTCCGCTCGCGCCGACGTTCTCGGACGAGCTGGGGCTGTCGGGAGTCGAAACGGGCATGATCCTCGCCGCCGCAAGTCTCGCGGCGCTCGTCGTCGCGCTCCCGCTGGGTCTGCTCGCCGACCGGCTCGGCGCGCGCCGTGTGACGATCGCCTCCGCAGCTCTATTTACGCTGGCGACCTTCGGGCAAGGTTTGGCCGACGAGTTCTGGTCGCTGCTGCTCGCGCGCGCTGCTTTCGGCGTGGCGTTCGGCGCTGTCTGGGGCGCAGGTGCCTCCTGGCTTTCGGACTCACTGAGCGACGCCCGGCGTCCACGTGCGCTGGGTGGGGCCGTAACCGTCTCCGGAGTCGGCTTCACGGTCGGGCCGGTGTTCGCAGGCGTCCTCGCGGACCGATACGGCACCGGAACCCCGTTTCTACTCGTGGCTGTCGCCGCCGCGGTCGTAACGGCGGCTCTCGTCGTAGCCGCGCCACCTGCACCCTCGCCGCCGCCGGCCCAGAAGCTGCGCGACCTGTTGCGCGTCGCCAGGCGGGACGAGCTGGTGCTCGCCGGCATCGCGATCATCGCGCTCATCGGTGTCGTCGGCGGCGGCGTCAACCTGCTCGTGCCGCTCCAGCTACGCGAAAACGGCGTCTCGGCCGGGGAGATCGGACTGCTCTTCTCGATCGCTTCGGCCGTGTACACCATCGTCAGCGCTGGTGTCGCCCGGCTCGGCGCCCGCTCGGCAACGCTCCGCGTCGGTGGGTTTGCCGCCCTCCTGACGGGGCTTTCCATCGTGCTCGTCCTCTTCAGCAGCTCGACTCTCGCTGCCGTCGCCTTCATCCTCTTGCGGGCTCCGCCCTGGGCGACCATGGACACGATCATCTATCCGCTCGCCGCTGCGGGTGCCCATCGCTCGTCGCTCGGGCGCGGCTCCGTCATGGGCCTCGTAATGCTCGGCTGGGCCGCCGCGTCGACGGTCGGCCCGCTCATCACCGGTGCAGTCTCCGACGCTCTCGGTGCAGGCGCCGCATATGCGCTGATGCTCGTCCTCTGTGTCGCCGTTGGCGTCTGGCTGCTTCGAGCTGACCGAGCGCCGCGTGTGGATCTCGAGCGTCTGTACGGAGCACGCGACACCGCCGAGCTCCGCTCGGAGTACGACCGGATCGCTTCGTCCTACGACACGGAGCTGCTCGACGGAATGGGCTACCGGTCCCCCGCCGCGGTCTCGGCCGTCGCGCAGCGTCTGCTGCCACACGATGCCCGGATCTTGGACGTGGGCGCCGGGACCGGATTGCTCGGAGCAGCCCTCGCGGAAGCGGGCTTCACCCGACTCGACGGGCTCGACCTCTCCACCGGCATGCTCGCGGAAGCGGGTCGGAAGCACGTGTACCGCGAGCTCTTCGAGGCGGAGCTCGGCGAAGCGCTCGCATTCGACAACGCGAGCATACGACGGCGTCGTCGCAGCAGGGGTCCTGACAACGGGCCATGCGCCGGCGGAGTCCATCGACGAGCTCGTCAGGATCACCCGCGTCGGCGGGTACGTCATCTTCACCCTGCGAACGGATCAAATGCCGCCGGGTTTCGGAGAGAAGCTCTCCAAGCTCGAGAGCGCGAATCGGTGGCGGCTCGTCGAGCGAGGCGACGAGTTCCAGGCGATGCCCCTCGGGGAGCCCGAGGTTCTCGTCCGCGTCTGGGCCTACAGGGTGTTGTGATCCCCCCGCTCGATCGTTCCCGACGACGCATCTAGCCTGACGCCACCATCGCCGCCTCGAGACTCGGCGTGTCGGAGAGCAGCTTCTTCGTGTACTCGGCCTGCGGATGCGTCGAGCACGCGGTCGACGAGCCCGCGCTCGACGATCCGGCCCTCGCTCATGACCGCCACCTCCTGCGAGAGCGTGCGGATCGAGCGCGAGGTTGTGCGTGACGAAGAGCAGCCCGATGTCGAGCTCGCGCTGGAGGTCGGCGAGGACGTCGATGATCGCCGCCTGAACGGAGACGTCGAGCGCGGAGGTCACCTCGTCGCAGACGAGCAGCTGCGGGTTCGCGATCAGCGCACGGGCGATCGCCGCGCGCTGGCGCTCGCCTCCCGAGAGCTGGTGCGGGTAGCGATCGAGCACGGATGCGCGAGAGCTGGACGGACTCGAGAGCCTCCACGATTCGGAGGCGTGCCTCGCCTCCGTCCCGACATGCGAAGAAGAGGCGCAGCGGCTGGCCGACGATCTGCCCGATCGTCTTCCGCGGGTTGAGCGAGTTGTACGGGCTCTGGAAGACGTACTGGATCTCGCGTCGTGACCGCGGCGTCGCGCGCGCGCGATCCCGGCTGCAGCGGCTGTCCTCGGTAGGCGATCGCGCCGGTGTAGCGCAGTGTGCAGGCCGGCGATGCAGCGCGCGAGCGTCGTCTTGCCGGAGCCCGACTCGCCCACGAGCGCGAGACACTCCCGAGGCCTGATGACGAGCTCGACGTCGTGGAGCACCTGGCGCGTCGCCGTACGACGCGTCGACCTCCGAGGACGGTGACGAGCGCGTCCTCGTCCTCGATCTCCGGCCTCGGCCGTAGCCGCCGGCCGAGCGGCGACCGCGTCGCGCAGGACGTCGTCGTGACGGAAGCAGCGCACCTCGTGGTCGGCTCGCGATCGGTCTCGAGCTGGGGTGCGCGGCGACCGTGCACTGCATCCTCGCGCGTACGGGCAGCGCGGGGCGAAGAAGCAGCCGGTCGGGCGATGGCCCGGTCGCGGCGCCGTCCCCGGGATGCCGACGAGCGCGTGCTTCCCCGGACAGCTCCGGGATCGCCTCGACGAGCCGGCGCGTGTACGGATGCGCGGCCAGCCGGAACAGCGTCCCCGTCGGGCCGACCTCGGCGAGCCGGCCGCCGTACATGACCGCGACGCGAGTCGCCAGCGTGGCGACGACGGCGAGATCGTGGCTCACGTACACGGCAGCGACGCCGTGCGTCGCGCAGAGGTCGCGCACCGTCTCGAGCACGTGGGCCTGCGTGGTCACGTCGAGACCGGTCGTCGGCTCGTCGAGAACGATCACGCGCGGCCGGTTCGCGAACGCCATCGCGAGCGCCACCCGCTGCTGCTGCCCGCCCGAGAGCTGGTGCGGGTAGCGCCGAAGGAACGTGTCGTCGCTCGGCAGCAGCACCTCGCCGAGAACCTCGACGATCCGCGCGCGCCGCTCCGCGTCCGACGCGCCGAACCCGTGCTCGGTGAGCGTCTCCTCGAGCTGCTTGCCGATGCGCATCGCCGGGCTGAGCGCAGAGGCCGGATCCTGCGGGACGTAGGAGACGAGCCGGCCGCGCAGGCGCTGGCGCTCGAGCGGGGGGAGCGCGAGGATGTCGCGGCCCTCGATGCGCACCTCACCGCGAGCGATGCGGGCTCCGCGGCGCGTGTGCCCGAGGACGGCCAGGCCGACCGTCGTCTTGCCGGAGCCCGACTCGCCGACGAGGCCGAGCACCTCGCCGGCAGCGACCTGGAAGGTGATCCCGTCGACGATGTCCTCGTGCGCGCCGTAGTCGACCTCGACGCGGAGGTCGACGACCTCGAGTGAGGGCGGCGCCGTGCTCATTCGCCGCCCGCGCTGGCCGCGCTCGATGCCGATCGCCGCGCGCGAGATGCCGTCGCCGATCAGGCTCGTGCCGATCGTGAGCAGCGCGATGGCGATCACCGGCAGCAGCACCGGCCACGGCTGGATCGTGAGCCCGTTCCTGTTCTCGTTGATCATCAGGCCCCAGTCCGCGGCCGGAGGCTGCAGCCCGAAGCCGAGGAAGCTGAGGCCGGCGACGACCGCGACGTTGAACGTCAGGCGCAGCGTCGTCTCGACGATGAGGGGGCTCGAGATGTTGGGCAGCACCTCGCTGAACAGGATCCGACGGCGGGGGAGGCCGATCGCCTCGGCCGCGCGCACGAAGTCCCGCTCCACGACCTCCACCGCGGCGCCGCGCGTGACGCGCGCCGCGCGGGGCATCGTCGTGAGCCCGACGGCGATGACGAGCAGCCAGAGCTCGGGGCCGACCGTCGCCGCGAGGACGAGCGCGAAGACGATCTGCGGCAGCGAGAGAAGGACGTCCATGCTCCGCATGAGCAGGTCGTCGAGCCTTGCCGCGCGAGTACGCCGCAGTGAGGCCGACGGCGACTCCGAGCACGACGCCGATCGCGGTCGAGAGGCCCGCGAGAACGAGCACGGAGACGCCCCCCGAGAGGAAGCGGCTGAGCACGTCGCGCCCGAGGTCGTCCGTCCCGAACCACGCCTCACTCGAAGGCTGGCGCGAAGGGGAGCTGACCCTCGACACCCTGATCCGGCGCGTAGGGGGCGACGAAACGGCCCGATGAGCGCCATGCCGACGATGAGCAGCGTGATGCCGAGCCCGATCTTCGTCCGGTGCTGCGTCCACGCGGTCGAGAAGAGCAGTCGCCACGGGCGCCCCGGCTTCGCCTCAGGTCGACCGCTCGGCTCGGCATCGCGATCTCGCTCATGGGCCGTCTGGCCTCATGAGAGCGACGTCCGCAGGCGGGGGCTGACGAGGATCGTCGCGAGGTCCGCGAGCAGGTTGAGGACGACGTACATCGCCGCGATCAGGAGCGCGACGGCCTGGACGACCGGCATGTCGCGCGCGCGCACCGAATCGACGAGCAGGAGCCCGACGCCCTGGTAGTTGAAGACCGCCTCGACGACGACGATGCCGCCGGCGAGGTAGGCCAGGTTCAGCGCGGTGACCTGGAACGTCGGAGCGAGCGCGTTCGGTACGGCGTGGCGCCAGAGGACGCGACGCTCCGGCAGCCCCTTCAGCCTTGCCATCTCCACGAAGTCGCTCTCGAGGATCTCGACCGTCGACGCGCGCATGATCCGCGCCGTGTAGGGGACGACCGCGATGACGAGCGTGATCACGGGGAGGATGAGCTCCCTCGGGTAGTTCCACGGTACCGACGCCCGGCTCGGTCACGGCCACCGCCGGGAGCCACTGGAACACCGTCGTCGCGAAGACGACGGCGAGCGTGATGCCGACGACGAACTCGGGGAGCGACGGCGAGGCCGAGGGTGGCGACCGATGTCGTCTGGTCGAACGCGCTGTCCCGTCGGCGAGCGCTGGCGGCGCCGAGCAGGATCCCGAGCGGCACGCTGATCACTGCTGCGATGAGCATCAGGAAGAGCGAGTAGACGAGCCGCTCGCCGATCACCTCCGTCACGGGCAGGCCGTTCGCCAGCGACGTCCCGAGATCGCCGGTCAGGACTCCGGAGATCCACTCCCAGTACTGCGTGACCACCGGCTTGTCGAGCCCGAGCTGACGTCTGCAGCTCCGCCAGCGACTCGGGCGTTGCGCTCCGCCCGAGGATCGAGCGCGCGGCATCACCAGGCAGCGCCTGCGTCGCGGCGAAGATGATCACGGACGTGACGAACAGCGTCACGAGACCGAGCAGCAGTCGGCGGATGACGAACCCTGTCAACCCATGCATCGGTGCGAGGAGCGGGCGAGTGCCGGGCGTGGAGCCCGGCACCCGCGTGTGCTCAGACGAAGTAGATGGTGCGGAAGCCGTTGCCGTACTTGTTGAGGTTGAGCGTGCCGCGATCGACCTTGTACCCGCCGACCTTGGCCGAGTATCCGTCGGTCAGGTTCTTGAAGCCCCAGATGATGAGCCCGCCGTCGTTGTACTCCATCCGCTGCATCTCTTTGATGATCTCGGCGCGCTTCTTCTCGTTGACCGTCGCCAGTGCCTGCCGGTACAGCGACTCGAACCGGTTGTAGCCCGAGTACTGGTCCCAGTGGGTCTCGTTGAACGGCGCCGTCTTGAGCACGCCTGTGGCCGCCTGCAGCAGGTAGTTGCGCGTTCCCCAGTAGTCGGCGGAGAACGGCCACTTCAGGTACTGGTCGCCGTAGATCGTGCCGCCGTCGACGTTCTTTACCGTGACGTTGACGCCGCCTGCCTTGGCGTTCTGGGCGAAGATCGTCGCGCCCTCGACCATGCCCGTGTCCTGTGGGCTCGTGATGAGCTCGACGTTGAGGTTCTCCTGGCCGGCCTGCCTGAGCAGCGACCTCGCCTGCTCGGGGTCGTACCTCCGCTGCGGGAACTCGTCGCCCGCATACGCCGGATCGAACGGGCGAGTAGACGTCGTTGCCGACGCGGCCGAAGCCGGACAGGCCCTGCTGGACGACCTGCGGCCGGTTGATGAGCAGGCGGAACGCCCGCCGCACGCGCACGTCGCTGTAGGGCGCGACGTCGACCCGCATGCAGAGCGGCGTCCAGGCTCCGGTCTGGGCCGTGTAGATGCGCAGGTTCTTGCGACCCCTGACCACGGGCACCTGGGCGAACGGTACGTCCGCCATGGCTTCGATCTGCCCGGAGAGGAGCGCGTTCACCTTCGCCGCGTCGGACGGGAAGTTGATGATCCGCACCTGGTCGAAGTACGGCTCGCCCGAGCGCCAGTAGTTCTCGTTGCGCACGTGCACGCTCTCGCGCCCAGGGGTGAAGCTCTTGACCTTGAAGGGCCCTGTCCCGACGTACTGCAGCGGGCCCTTTGCCCACAGCGTTCGGCTGGTAGCCCTTCGGGACGACACCCTGGAAGTACTGCGCGAACGCCTCCATGAGGGTGACGTCGGCCCGCGAGAGCACGAGCCGGCAGGTGCGCTTGTCGAGCTTCTTGATTCGCTTGAGGTCGATCGCGCCGAAGGCGGCGTTGCCGAACAGCTTCAGCTTCGGGTTCTTCGTCCGACTGGATCGAGTAGATGACGTCGTCGATGTTGAGCGTCTTCCCGTTGTGGAACTCGATGCCGTCCCGCACGCGAATCAGGTACTGGTTGGCCTTCTCTGCCTTCAGCTCCTCGGCGAGGTGGAGCTGGATCTTGCCCTTCTCGTCGAATCGGGCGAGACCCTCGAAGCCCGCGACCAGCCGTGCGATGTCCGACTTTGCGACGATGTGCTGGCCGTCGATGAAGTCCGTCGAGCCGCCCGAGGTCGCCTGTCGGAACGTGCCTCCTCGCTTGATCTGGGTTCGTCGCGAACGCCGCCTCCGTGAGCGGGCCGAACGCCGCCCCGCCCGCGACCGACGATCCCGAGTGCACGCCGCTCGGCGGAGCAGGTCCTCACGGGTCATGCCGCGCTCGACTTCGCGGCTCAGTGCTTCATCGGCCGTCGTCATCGGCGCCCTCCTCGTGCAGTAGTCCTCGACCTCGGAGAGGCCCTTTGGCCGCAATTCAACTCCAGTGCCGGGCGAAAAACAAGGAAGGCCCCGAGAACTCTCCTCGAGACGAATGGCCAGGTCGAGCGATCACTCCGAAGACGGGCTCGGGTGCCTCGGTCCACGCATTAGGGCGAGGGCTCGGGCATCGCCAGCGCCGCCTCGCAAACGACGACCGCGGGGCCGCTTTGCTCGAGCGCCCAGTCGAGGTCTCTCCCTAGCTGCTCAGGCGACGATCGACGCGCCGGAATCGAGTACGCCTCGGCCAGTGCGACGAAGTCGGGATGCTCGAGATCGACACCGGCGTGGTCGAAGCCGGAGCCGTCCTGGTACTCGCGCAGAATCCCGTAACCGCCGTCGTCGACCACGAGCAACGCAACGCCGAGGCCGTATTGCTTGGCGGTCGCAAGCTCCGCGATGCCGTACTGGAAGCCACCGTCTCCGACCACCGCCAAAACGGGTGCGACCCGTGACGCGGCGGCTCCCAGGGCAGCTGGAAACGCGTAGCCGAGCGTGCTCGAGCCGGCCGGGTACAGAAACCTGCGTGGCTCGTCGACGCGCAGATACCAGCACGCCGTGTAAGCGAGGATCGTGGAGTCCCACGCCGCGGCTGCGCCGGGCGGGAGCACGTTGTCGATGGTCTCGAGGAGGTCTAGCGCAGAGACGATTCGGCTGGGCGGCGAGCCCGCTCTCGACGCGCTCTCGCACGCCTGCGGCACGAGCCACACCTCCCCGTGGCTGACCCGGCCCGACTCGATCGAGCAACGCCTGAACCGTCAGCTTTGCGTCGCCCGCAAGTCCGAGTGCCGGGAGGTTGATCCCGATCCGTTCGGGCGCTGCATCGATCTGGATCAGCGTTCCTCGAAGGCGCAGGCGAAAGTTGTCGGTCACGTCGTACCCCAGCCACGAGCCCACGCAGAGCACGACATCGGATTCGGCGACGAGCTCTCGGTGGGCGCCATCGTCCCAGGCGCTCCCCAGCGCAAGTGGATGTCGCTCCGGGAACGCGCCCTTGCCCGTGTACGTCGTCGCCACGGGTGAGTCGAGACGGACGGCCAGCTCGAGCAGCCGCGCGGTGGCATCCGACCTCAGCGCGCCACCGCCGGCCACGATGACCGGACGCTCCGCCGCAGCTAGCAGCGTTGCGGCACGATCGAGCTCCGCGGCAGACGGAGCTGGACCAGCCGCTGGGCTTCCGTCCAGCTCGAGGACGGATGCGTCGTCCGTCGGTGCGTGCAGCACGTCGAAGGGGACCTCGACGTAGACAGGTCCTTGCGGTGGCGTCGCCGCCCGCCGCCAGGCCTCGGCGAGCAGGCTCGGGATCTCGGCAGTGCTGTTCGCGCGCCCGGTCCACTTCACGAGCGGAGCGAACGACGCGGTCTGGTCCGGTGTCTCGTGGAGGTGGCCGCGTCCCTTGCCGATGGCCTCCGCGTCGATCTGGCTGGCGATGACGACCACGGGCACGAAGGCCGAGAAAGCCTCCATGAGCGGAGCGAGCGTCATGAAAGCACCTGGGCCGGTGGAGACGACGAGCGCTGAGGGTCGTCCAGTTACCCGCGCATGCCCATCGGCCGCGAACCCGGCATTGAGCTCCTGCCGGAAGCCGAGCACCGGAAGCTCCGTAGCCCGAAGGCCCTCCCAGATCGGAAGCACGTGAACCCCGGGGAGACCGAAGACGACCTCCGCTCCGAGCTCGCGCAGGCTCTCGGCGACGACGTGACCGCCGATACGGGTCTCTGCTCTCGTCTCTCGCATGGCGCGAACCATAGAGTTGGTCGCTCGTGACCGACTGGAGCAGCATCGTCGTCCCTGCGCTACGCGAGCTCCCGCCGTTCGACACCGCCGCGACGGTTTCGGAGGTCAAGGCCCTCGACGAGCACGAGCAGGTCGTGAAGCTCAACTGGAACGAGAACCTGTTCGGTCCGCTCCCCGGCGTGCTCGAGGCGGCGAAGGAGGAGCTCGAGAGCGCGTGGCTGTATCCCGTGGCGCCATACGCCGATTTCCGCGCCGACGTCGCGCGCTTCGCCGGCACCAATGCAGGCCGAATCGTGCCCGCGAACGGAACGCAGGCGCTGATCGGAACGGTTGCCAGCGCGTTCCTGCTGCCCGGCGACCGGGTCGTCGTGCCGGAGCTGACGTTCGGCCTCTACGCACTGATCTCAGCCGCTCGTGGGGCCGCAGTGCACCGCGTACCGATGCAACCCGACCTTCGCATCGACCTCGAGGTGCTCGTGGGCAAGGCCCGCGAGGTGGAGGCGAAGCTCGTATGGGTCTGCGATCCGAACAACCCGACCGGACTGACCATCTCTCGTCACGAGTGGGAGGTCTTCCTCGAACGGCTCCCCGAGGGGTGCGTTGTGGTCGCCGACGAGGCGTACGTCGACTACCTGCCGCCCGATCGTCGTGTCGGGCGCGAGCTCGACGTGGCCGACGGACGACCTGTGATCGTTCTCCGCAGCTTCTCCAAGTTCTTCGGGCTCGCCGGGCTGCGGCTGGGCTACGCAATCGCCGACGAGGATCTCGTCGCCCATTTGAGCGTCGTCGACGAGCCCTTCAACGTGAGCTGCGCGGCGCTCGCTGCGGGCCGAGCATCGCTTCGCGCGACGGAACCTGCCGAGCACCGGCGGGGCGACGTTGCAGAAGCGCGTGCCCGGCTCGTGGAAGGACTACGGCAGGCCGGGGCGGAGCCTCACCCGTCCGAAGCGAACTTCGTGCTCGCGTGCGTCGACTGCGACGACGCGATGCTTGCCGAGGAGCTCGCTCGGAGCGGGATCCTCGTCCGTCCGGGGTCGGAGTTCGGCCTGCCGCGACATCTGCGAATCACGGTGGGCCCGACGCCGCTCATGGAGCGCGTGACGTCCGAGCTGCGCCGCGCGTTTGCCGCCGTCCGGGCTGAGAGCCCATGACTCGAATTCTCTGCGACGGCTCCTGTCCGCTCGAGCAGGTTCGAGGCGTGCTGGCCGAGCCGGCACTCGCAGTCGAGGTCGCCGCGTCGCCGTGGTCCGGGGACGACGTCGTCGGTCTTCTGTCCTTCGAGGCGGTCACAGCGGATGACCTCGCTCGTCTTCCCAGTCTGCGTGTGATCGCGACTCCCAGCGTCGGTGTCGACCACGTGGACGTCGCGGCTGCGACAGAGCGCGGCGTGTGGGTGTGCAACGTGCCCGATTACTGCGTCGAGGAGATGGCCGACCACGCGCTGGCGCTCCTGCTCGCCCTCGTCCGCGGCATCGTCGAGCTCGACCGAGCAGTGCGAGACGGGCGCTGGGACCACGAGGCGGCAGGTCCCCTTCGCAGGATCGCGGATGTGCGGCTCGGAGTGATCGGGTTCGGCCGGATCGGACGCGCCCTCGCTGCGCGCGCGCTCGGGCTCGGTATGGATGTCACCGCGCACGACCCGTTCGTCTCCGACGAAGAGCTCGAGGCGGCGGGCGTCCGACCCGCGTCTCTGGACGAGCTGCTGGCAAGCTCCGACGCCGTCTCCGTACATGCGCCGTTGACGTCGGAGACGCGCGGGCTGATCGGCGCGACCGAGCTCGCACGGCTTCCGAACGGAGCGCTGGTCGTCAACGCGGCTCGGGCGGGGCTCGTCGACACGAACGCACTGCTGCAAGCGCTCGAGAGCGGTCGGCTTAGCGGTGTCGCGCTCGATGTGCTGGACGTCGAGCCGCCGACCGCGGAGGCGCCGGCCCCAGTCGCATCGCGTCTCGTGGTCAACCCGCACGCCGGGTGGTACAGCGAGCGTGCCGAGGAAGCCGTCTTCGTGCGCGCGGCCCAGTCGGTGCGAGACGTGCTCGACGGCCGGCGGCCGCAAGGCGCCGTCAACGAGGTCGACTAGTGCGCAAGAGCGGAATCCGCTCGCGCGGACTTCCGCTCGCCCAAAGCGCCTGAAGACGGCCGCTTGCGCGGCCTTGTGGCAGTTTTCGCTCTGACCGCGGGCCGCTGGTAGCGTCAGCCGCGCCGATGGGCGACCGGCCGCACATCCTGCTCGTGATGGTCGACCAGCTCGCGGCGCCGTTCCTTCGCGCCCACGGTCATCCCGTCACGAAGACGCCGACGATCGATCGGCTCGCCGAGGAAGGGGTCGTGTTCGAGAACGCGTACTCGCCGAGCCCGCTGTGCGCACCCGCGCGAGCCTCGCTGATGACGGGTCTGGTGCCCAGCCGGACGGGCGTCTATGACAACTCGGCGGAGTTCGCCTCGTCCATCCCGACCTTCGCCCACTACCTACGGCTCGAGGGCTATCGGACGTGTCTCAGCGGAAAGATGCACTTCGTCGGCCCTGACCAGCTCCACGGATTCGAGGAGCGGCTCACGACGGACGTCTACCCCGGCGACTTCGGCTGGACGCCTGACTGGAGCCGGCCCGGCGAGCGGGTCGACTGGTGGTACCACAACATGAGCTCGGTCAAGGAGGCCGGTGTAGCCGAGATCACGAACCAGCTCGAGTACGACGACGAGGTGGCTTTCCACGCGGTTCGCAGGCTCTATGACTACGCGCGCTTCGAAGGGGACGGGCCGCTGCTGCTCTGCGTCTCCTTCAGCCATCCGCACGACCCGTATGTCGCGCGGCAGCGCTACTGGGACCTGTACGCCGACGACGACATCGACCTGCCGGCGTCCCCCGCGGTGCCCTACGCCGAGCTGGACCCCCACAGCCGGCGACTCTGGGACGACTGCGCCATGGGCGACGTCGAGATAACCGAAGAGGACGTCCGCGCGTCACGCCACGGCTACTACGCAAGCATGTCCTACGTCGACGAGAGGATCGGGGACGTGCTCGCAGCGTTCGACGCGTGCGGCCTCGCCGACAACTCGGTCGTGATCTTCACGTCGGATCACGGCGACTTCCTCGGTGAGCACGGCCTCTTCTACAAGATGTCGTTCCGCGAGCACGCCGCACACGTGCCGCTCATCGTCTCCGCACCGGGGCGGCTCGCTCCGCTCCGCGTGAGCGGACCCGTGTCGCTCCTGGATCTCACGCCGACCCTGGCCGATCTCGCCCGCCCGGGGCTGTCGGGCGACCTCGCAATGCCTGTCGACGGCCGCAGCCTGGTGCCGCTGCTGGACGGCGCCGCGGAGAGCGACGACGCCACGGCGGTGGGTGAGTACCTGGCCGAGAGCACGCTCGGCCCGATGGTCATGATCCGACGTGGACGCTGGAAGTTCATTCACACGCCGAGCGATCCCGACCAGCTCTTCGACGTGGAGAGCGATCCGTTGGAGCTCGTCAACCTCGCCGCCGCGGCCGACCACGAGGCCGCGGCACGTGAGTTTC
The DNA here is from genome assembly GCA_963783705.1 of uncultured Gaiellaceae bacterium. Taxonomy (GTDB): domain Bacteria; phylum Actinomycetota; class Thermoleophilia; order Gaiellales; family Gaiellaceae; genus GMQP-bins7. The sequence goes on along the minus strand of CAWAOK010000011.1, from coordinate 11,277 downwards.
GCGGCGAGGTCGCCGACCGCTGGGATCTGGACGCGATCGAGCGCGACGTCCGCGAGAGCCAGCGCGCGCGACTCGCGGTCTTCCGCGCGCTCCAGCAGGGCACGGAGTACCCGTGGGACTTCCAGCCGTCCCGCGCGGCCTCGAACCAGTACACGCGGAACACGATGGACGTCGCGCTGCGCGACCAGCAGGCCCGCTTTCCGCGCGCGTCGTCGTGAGAGCGGCCGTCTGCCGGGCGTTCGGCGCGCCCCTCGAGATCGAGGACCTTCTTCTCGATCCGCCCGGGCAGGGAGAGGTCGCCGTGCGAGTGGTTGCGCGATCCGCCACAGCGACATCTCGCTGATCGACGGTGCGTGGGGCGGGGCCCTACCCGCCGTCTACGGTCACGAGGCCGCTGGCATCGTCGAGGCGGTGGGTCCGGCCGTCGAGGCGATCGGCCCGGGCGACCGTGTCGTCGTCAGCCTTCTCCGCTCCTGCGGGCGGTGCTTCTTCTGCGAGCGGGACGAAGCGCATCTATGCGAGCACGAGTGTCCGGCCGATCTCGGCGGCAGGCTTCGGACCGTCACTGGCGAGCATGTTTCCCAAGGGCTGCACACGGCCGCGTTCGCCGAGGCGGTCGTCGTCGACCAGTCTCAGGTCGCGATCGTCCCGCCGTCGGTCGGCCTCGATGTCGCCGTGCTCCTCGGCTGCGGTGTCGTCACCGGCTTCGGCGCCGTCGTCGATCGCGCCGAGGGGGGCTCGAGCGTGCTCGTTGTCGGAACCGGAGGGGTCGGGCTCAACAGCGTCCAAGGGCGCCGCTCTGCGCGGTGCTGCGCCGATCATCGCCGCCGACCTCTCGCCCGCCAAGCGCGAGGCGGCAGGCGACGCCCTGCGGAACGTGATCGTCCTCGGCGGCGAGTGAAGATCGTCAGGGTAGCGGCCGGGCCGGCCGCACCTGCGAGAATCGCGCGCTGTGACCGCCGCCCTGTTCGAGCTCAGCCCGGAGCAGCGTGAGATCCAAGAGCTCTGTCGCGACTTCGCCGAGCGCGAGATCCGCCCTATCTCGCTCGCAGTCGACGAGGCGGACACCGAGATGCCGTGGGCGATCTGGCAGAGAGCCGCATCGCTCGGGTTGACGTCGTTCATGCTTCCCGAGCGTCTTGGCGGCGGCGGCATGGAGGACTCCTTCACGCAGGCGCTCGTGCAGGAGGAGCTGTGTTGGGGTTGCTCGGGCATCGGCAACCTGATCACGTCGAACGGCTTCTTCGCGAAGCCCGTGCTCGTCCTCGGAAACGAAGAGCAGGTGCGGCGCTGGGTCGCGCCACTCACAGGCGAGCGCCCGCCGCTCGGGGCGCTCGCGAGCACGGAGCCCAGTGTCGGCTCCGACGCCGCGGCCATGACGACAACGGCGACACGGGTCGACGGCGGCTATGTCCTGCGCGGGCAGAAGAGCTGGATCTCGAGCGCGGGGCCGGCGGAGTACTACGTCGTCTTCGCGACCGTTGCGCCCGGCACGCGTTCGAAGGGCATCACAGCGTTCGTGCTCGAGAAGGGCGACCCCGGCTTCACGATCGGCCCGCCCATCAAGAAGATGGGCCAGCGCGCTCTTCTGAACGCGGAGCTCTTTCTCGACGACTGTTTCGTCGCCGAGGACCGCCGCCTCGGCGACGAGGGCCAGGGCTTTCGCGGCCTCATGCGGACGTTCGACCTGTCGCGCATCACGCTTGGGGCGGCCGCGACCGGCCTCGCGCGCGCGGCGCTCGAGTATGCGGTCGACTACGCCAAGGCGCGCGAGCAGTTCGGCAAGCCGATAGCGGAGCATCAGGCCGTGGCCTTCCGGCTCGCGGATATGGCCGTCCGCGTCGACGCCTCACGCCTGCTCGTCTGGCGTGCCGCCCGGAAAGCGGACGCGGGTGAAGACGTCGGTCTCGAGGCCGCGATCGCGAAGCTTCACGCTTCGGAGGCAGCGATGTGGTGTACCTGGGCCGCCGTGCAGACCCTCGGCGGCTGGGGGTACTCGCGTGAGTATCCGGTGGAGAAGTGGATGCGCGACGCCAAGCTCGAGGAGATCGAGGAGGGCACATCCGACATCCAGCGGTTGATCATCTCGCGTCGCTTGCTCGCGTAACCTGTCGGCCTCGACGCGCGGGTACTACTCGCGTCGTAGAGTCCACGCCAGGTGAACACGGAGGTCTTCATCACCTGCGCGGTGACAGGCGTCGGTGCTACGACCGAACGCTCGGAGCTCGTGCCCGTCACGCCGCACGAGATCGCGGATGCGGCACTCGAGGCGGCGCAGGCCGGCGCCGCGATCGTGCACATCCACGTGCGTGATCCCGAGACTGGAGGGCCGTCGCGCGACCCCGCTCTCTACCTCGACGTCGTCGAGCGAATCCGCTCTTCCAAGGTCGACGTCGTGCTCAATCTCACGGCCGGCATGGGCGGCGATCTCGTGCTCGGGGGCATCGAGTCTCCGCTGCCCCCAAATCCCGAAGGCACGGACATGGCAGGCGCGACGGAGCGTCTCGAGCACGTCGCGGAGCTGCTCCCCGAGATCTGCACCCTCGACTGCGGCACGATGAACTTCGCCGAGGGCGACTACGTGATGACGAACACGCCCTCGATGCTGCGCGAGATGGCACGCCAGGTCCAGGCGCTCGGCGTCCACCCCGAGATCGAGGTCTTCGACACCGGGCACCTCGTCTTCGCCAAGCAGCTCATCGCAGAAGGCCTCGTCGACGAACCGGCCATGCTCCAGCTCTGCATGGGCATCCCGTACGGCGCACCAGATGATCCGGGCACCCTGCTCGCAATAGTCAACCAGCTTCCGGCAGGCTGCGTGTTCTCCGCGTTCGCGATCGGACGGATGCAGCTGCCCTACGTCGCTCTTGCACCGCTCGTCGGCGGCAACGTCCGCGTCGGTCTGGAGGACAACATCTGGCTCGAACGAGGCGTGAAGGCGACCAACCGCGCTCTCGTCGAGCGGGCGTTGACGATCCTCGAGGCCATGAACGTCCGTGTACTCGGCCCGGCGGAGGTGCGCGAGAAGCTCCGCTTGACACCCCATTGATGAGAGTCGCGCTCGTCGGGGGCGGCGTGATCGGGGGCGGCTGGGCGGGCCGGTTGGTCGAGAACGGCGTCGACGTGATCATCTACGACCCTTACCCCCAGGCCGAGCGGCGCGTGCGAGAGGTGCTCGAGAACGCCGAGCGCGCGTGGGGGCGGCTGACTCTGGCGCCCCGTTCTCGGGGCACGGTCTCGTTCGCATCATCGATCCGCGAGGCCGTGAGCGATGCCGAGGTGATCCAGGAGAGCGCGCCGGAGGACGAGGCGCTCAAACGTCGGCTGCTCTCGGAGATCGATGCACACGCGCAGGCGGATGCGCTCGTGTGCTCATCCACGTCTGGCCTGTTGCCGACCAGGCTGCAGGCGGACATGGCGCACCCGGAGCGCTTCGTGGTCGGACACCCCTTCAATCCCGTCTACCTGCTGCCACTCGTCGAGGTCGTCGCAGGCGAGCGCACGTCCGAGAACACGGTGGAGCGCGCGATGTCGTTCTACGCCTCACTCGCCATGAAACCGCTCCACGTGCGCAAGGAGATCGACGGGTTCGTCGCCGACCGCCTGCTCGAAGCGCTGTGGCGAGAGGCGCTGTGGCTCGTGCACGACGACGTCGCCACCGTGGAGGAAGTCGATGACGCGATCCTGTACGGAGCCGGGCTGCGGTGGGCGCAGATGGGCACCTTCCTGACATACCGCATCGCGGGCGGAGAGGAAGGCATGCATCACTTCCTCGCACAGTTCGGTCCGGCGCTCGAGTGGCCCTGGACGAAGCTGACCGACGTGCCAGAGCTGACCGTGGAGCTGATCGACAAGATCGCCGCCCAGTCGAATTCGCAGGCGGACGGAAGGTCGGTCCGCGAGCTCGAGCGCTTGCGCGACGACAACCTCGTCGCTCTGCTCCAGGCGCTGCGCGAGCGCGACTACGCCGCAGGTGCAGTGCTCCGAGAGCACGAGACACGTCTGTTTGCCGCTGCGCCAAGTGGCGCTTCGCCTGATCCAACTCAGGCGCTGAGCCTGCATGAGGCAGTCGTGGATCCTTCGTGGGTGGACTACAACGGGCACATGACGGAGGCTCGCTACCTCCACGTCTTCGCCGAATCGACCGATGCGTTTCTCCGCCACGTCGGGATCGATTCGGCATACCTCGGCCGCGGCCACAGTGCGTACACCGTCGAGACGCATCTGCGTCATTTGCGCGAGGTCGCGGGACTGGAGCCGCTTCGGGTTACGACGCAGGTTCTCGGCGCGGACGACAAGCGCCTGCATCTGTTCCACGAGATGAGCCACGCGCGAACTGGCGACGCTCTCGCCACCGGAGAGCACCTCCTCCTGCACGTCGACACGACCGCGGGCCGTGCCTGTCCCTGGATCGACCCTGTCGCAGGTCGCGTCAGCGCTGCGGCGGCCGCGCACGCCGAGCTGCCCGTCCCGGACGGCGCCGGCAGGGCGGTCACGTTGCGGCGCGGGTGACGTCGAGCAAGTCGCGCCAGAGAGGTGAGCCCTAGATGCTCAGGAGCACAACGCCTGCAAACACGAGGGCCGCGCCTGCGAGGCGACCCGGCCCGACCCGCTCGTGGAGGAGCGGCGCGGCCAGCACGGTCGCGATGACGACGCTCGTCTCGCGCACGGCCGCCACCGAGGCTGCTGGCGCGCGGGAGAGCGCGGCGAGCACGAGGATGTACGCGCCGAACGTCGCCAGCCCAGCCGCGATCGATGGGAGACCGACCGCGTCTCGAACCGCCTGACGTCCACGGCGGCCGAGCGTCAGCGCGAGGAAAACGAGCGTCGCCGGGATCATCGAGAGCTCCTGGTAGACCACCGGCGAGGCGTAGCGGATACCGCGCTGGTCGAGGAGGGTGTACGAGGCAATGCAGGCCCCGATCGCGATGGCGAGGGCGAGATCACCCGCGTTCGCCCGGCCATGTATGCCGCGCACGAAAAGCACTCCGACGGTCACGAGCAAGACACCCCCGACCTGCTCCACCGATGCGGCCTCACCCAGCAGGGCGACGGCGGCGAGCAGCACGAGGACGGGCGCGGATCCGCGCGCGATGGGGTAGACGAACGACAGCTCGGCCCGTCCGTAGGCAGCCGCGAGCAGGAGGAAGTACGTGAGCTGGAGCATCGACGTGGCCACCAGGAACGGCCAGACCTCCGGTTCGGCGTCCCAGGCGACAACGGCCACCGGCGCGAAGGCGACGATGCCCGCGACGAGCGCAACCGCCGTGGCCGCCTCGATGTCGCGCGAACCGGCGAGAATGAGGTTCCAGAAGGCGTGCAGGAAGGCCGCGCCTAGGGCAAGCGCGAGGGCGGAGACGGGCATGCGACGTGCAATCCAACCAGGACGCGGCCCATAAGGGACGATTCGCGCATGACGAGCGCCCGGGAGACGTCTGGCGAAGCTGGCCGACCCCTTCGTCGCCCAACACGAGAGGACGCGCTTCACGAGCTCTCACGCCGCCGTTTCGACCTCCTCGTGGTCGGCGGCGGGATCATCGGCGCGGCGATTGCAGCTCACGCCGCGCGTGCGGGTCTCGCGGTCGCGCTCGTCGATGCCCGCGACTTTGGAGGCGCGACCTCGAGCGCCTCCTCGAAGCTCATCCACGGCGGGCTGCGCTACCTCCGCCTCGGCGACATCCGCCTGGTGCGCGAAGCCCATCACGAGCGGCGTGTGCTGACGAAGGTCGTCGCCCCTCACCTCGTCCGGCGCACCTCGTTCCTCCTCCCTCTGTACGCCAACGGGCCGTATCGCCCGACTGTCGTCCAAGGCGGAATCGTCCTCTACTCGATGCTCGCCCGGTCGCGCTTGAACTGGCTCGTCGATCCCACCGCGGCCCGAGAAAGGGTGCCCTCGCTGCGCCCCGACGGGCTCCGATCGTGCGCTCTGTACGCAGATGCGACGACGAACGATGCTCGCTTGTGCCTCGCAAACGTGCGGGCTGCCGCCGAGGCAGGCACCTGCGTGCTCAACGGCGCAGAGGCGCTCGCGCTGCGCTTGTCGCAGGGACGTCTCGCCGGCGCAGAGGTGCGTGTCGACGGAGAGATGATCGAGGTGGAAGCCCGCGTCGTCGTCAACGCCGCGGGTCCCTGGGTCGACCATGTGCGCAGGCTCGAGGATCCGCGCGCCGGCTCGTCCGTGCGGCTGAGCAGAGGAGCGCATGTCCTGGTTGACGCCGAGGACGGTTGGACCGCAGCTCTCACGATCCCTCAGGACGACGTGCGTGTGACGTTTGCCGTGCCCTGGTCCGGGATGCTTCTTCTCGGGACCACGGACACGCCGCACGAGGGCGATCCGGCAGACGCAGCGGCCGTGCGGCCGGAAGACATCGCGCAGATCCTCACCGAGGCGTCCGTCGCGCTCGACTCGACCGTCGTCGCTCCTGACCGGGTACGGGCAGCGTATGCAGGGTTGCGGGTCCTGCCTGCGGGGGAAGGAGAGAGCGTTAGCGCAAGGCGAGAGACGGTGTTCACGCGCAGCCCCGGAGGCATGCTCAATGTCGCGGGCGGCAAGCTCACGACATATCGGCGTATCGCCCTGGAGGTGCTTAAGCGACTGCAGACCGAGCTCAGCGTTCGTCGCCTAGACACCCGGCCCTGGCCGCTCCCAGGCGCGACCGGTCTCGAACGGATCTCCCTCCCGCTCGACGTCGATCCGGACGTCGAACGAAACCTACTTCAGCTCTACGGGAGTCTGGCAGCGGAGGTACTCGCGCCCGCGGTCGAGGATCCGTCCCTTCTCGATCGTCTGCACCCCGACGGTCCCGACATAGCGGCGCAGGCGCGCTACGCAGCGACGCACGAGTGGGCGCGCAACGCCGACGATGTCCTCCATCGACGAACGACGTGCTTCCACCGAGGTCTTTCCGGCGAGGACGTCCGCCGTCGCGTCGAGCTACTACTCGCGTCAGGCGCCGGACGTGAGGCAAGAGCCAGTGGGTAGTCTTGGACCCGTGTCGGTCGAGATCTTCTTCTGCCCGACCTGAAGCGGCTACGACACACGGGCCGCGAGTCTCGCGGCCGAGATCATGTCCAACACGAGCGCGTCCGCCACCGCGACACCGGGAGGACACAGCCAGTTCGACGTCATAGCCGACGGAGCTCTGATCTTCTCGAAGCACGACAAGGGGCGCTTTCCCGAGGACGGGGAGATCCTCCGCCTTCTCTCACCCCAGAGCTAGGCCAGATACTGCGCAAGGCCAGAATCCGCTTACGCGGATTCCACTCGCGCGAAGATCCCTGAAGGCGTCCGCTTCGCGGCCGCGACGCTGACAGTCCGTCGACGGTCATCCTTGCTCGGATCGTCGCTTTGACTCGGTCGGCCAGGGGTGCCACGGTATCCCGTACATGGGCGCCGTCATCCAGTGGGTCGTCATCACACTCGCCGTCATAGGGGCGATCGGAGTTGTGATGGCAATCTGGGAAGAGGTCGGGCCTCGCTTCCGGCGTGACGAAGAATGGGAAGTCGACGACGAGTTCGGAAGCGACGACGTGCGTGGGGCAGCTGCCGAGCTCGACGCCGAGCTTGACTGGTGGGAGATGAGCCTCGAGAGCCTCGAGGCTCAGCCGGCCTTTCAACGCGCGGTGGAGGCGCTCTCCGACGACGACATTCCGGCGAGCGAGGTCGTGACGCTCAGCCGCGACGGTGACGGCTGGGTCGCGTCGATGGCGCTCGCCGCCCTCGCCGAGCGGGACGACGTGCCAGAGGAGTGGGTCACCTGGGCGACGCGGAACCCGGCGCGGCCGTCCAACTGCGAGGACACCCTCCTCCTACGTGCCCTCGCCGTGCATGCAACCGAGCCGGTGATCGGCTCCGTTCTGCCCGCACTGGAGTCGATCCGAGACAGTGTGATCGCCGAGTTCGTGAGCGACCGCGTCGCACGGGGCGAGCGAGTGGACGTGCGCACGTTCGACAGGGTCTCGCTCGACGAGATCGAGCAGCTCGAGTCGTTCCTCGATCGCTTCGAGGACGACCTGGGTCCCGAGTTCCGCTCGAGCTTCGAGCGGTGGCGTGCAGTCCGGCACCTGAGGGATGTCGGACGCGTCTGGGAACGACCATTCGACGAGCCGCCCGCCCTCCTTGTCGGTAGGCGGCGGGAGCTCATGGAGCTCGTCGTGGCGGCACTCGAGCAAGCGCCTCCACGATCCGTGCTGCTCGTCGGCGAGCACGGGGTGGGCAAGACCGCTCTCGCCCGCGCGGCCCTCGACTGGGTCGACGACACGATGATCGTGTTCGAGACGACGGCAGCCCAGATCAACGCCGGCGCCGTCTACATCGGCGAGCTGGAGGGCCGGGTCAAGACCCTGGTCGACTCAGTCGCGGGACAAGGAGTGATCTGGGTCATCCCCGAGCTACAGGAGGCGCTGTTTGCCGGGCAGCACGCCCGGAGCCCGCAGGGCCTGCTCGACGCTCTGCTGCCTCACATCGAGTCGGGGGCGATCACGATCCTCGCCGAGGTGACACCCACAGCCGCGGAAGTGCTCGTCTCCGCAAGGCCGCGAGTGAAGAGCGCCTTCGAGGTGGTGCGAGTTCGCCCGCTCGACCAGACCGACACGATCGCAGTAGCTCGCCACGCGCTCGAGCACGACCCGCTCGACATCGAGGCCGACGACGAGACGCTCTCGGAGGCTTTCGAGCTCGCGCAGCAGTTCCTCCCGAGCATCGCACCACCCGGGAACCTCCTGCGGCTCCTTCATGCGACCGCTGCCGAGGCCGCCGAGCAGGGCGCGGAGAGCTTCGCCGGTGCTGATCTCCTCGCGACGCTGGCAGCGAGCTCAGGGCTCCCGCTTGCTCTTCTCGATCCCGCAGCTCCTCTTCCCCTCGACGAGGTCCGCGCATTCTTCGAGCAGCGGGTGCTGGAGCAGCCGGAGGCCGTGGAGTGCGTCGTCGAGCGCATCGCGATGGTCAAGGCGGGCGTCACCGATCCCACACGGCCGCTCGGCGTGTTCCTCTTCGTCGGGCCGACCGGAACCGGCAAGACGGAGATCGCGAAGGCGCTCGCGGAATTTCTCTTCGGCTCCGCAGACCGGCTCATCCGACTCGACATGAGCGAGTACCAGACGCCGGAGGCGTTCGACCGGCTGCTCTCCGACACCGCGACGGACGCGCACGGCGCGGCGTTGATCTCGTCGGTACGTAAGGACCCATTTGCGGTGATCCTGCTCGACGAGTTCGAGAAGGCAGCTCAGCCGGTTCTCGACCTATTTCTCCAGGTCTTCGACGACGGGCGGCTCACCGACCTGCAGGGTCGGGTCGTGGACTTCCGACGCTGTGTGATCGTGCTCACGTCCAACACGGGCTCCCCGCTCGCACGCGGGCCGAGCGTCGGGTTCGAGCCACCCGAGCGCTCATTCTCGAGCGCCAGAATCGAGCGAGCGGTTCGCGCATCCTTCCGGCCCGAGTTCCTGAACAGGCTCGATCGGATCGTCGTCTTCCGGCCGTTCGAGCGCTCCGCGATGCGGGCGCTCCTCGACAAGGAGCTGACCGATGCACTGGCACGACGCGGTCTACGGGGCCGCCCGTGGGCGGTCGAGGTCGACGACTCCGCATACGACTTCCTGATCGACAAGGGCTTCAGCCCGGAGCTTGGTGCCCGTCCTCTGAAGCGCGCTTTGGAGCAGCACCTGCTGGCTCCCCTTGCGGCGCCATCGTCGAGCAGTCCGTTCCCGGCGGCGACCAGTTCCTCTTCGTCACTGCGATCGGGGGTGAGCGAATCGGCGTCACGTTCGTCGACCCCGACGTGGAGCCGGACGCCGAGGACGGCGGCGATGTAGCCGACGCCGGCGCGCTCGACCTGCGCGCCATCGTCCGCTCGCCCAGAGGCGACGAGGCGTCCGTGACGTTCGTACTCACGGAGCTCGAGCGTGTTGCCGAAGCAGTGGAGGCAGAACAGGGACGAAAAGGTCACACACTGTCGGTCATCTCGGAACCCGGGTTCTGGGAGCGGTGGATCGCTTCGCCCTCCTCGGGGAGGCCGAGTACCTCGACCGGCTGCAGGCCGCGACAAGAACAGCCGAGCGGCTCGCGGTCCGCCTGCGGCGGAGCGTACGGGACGACGGGCGCGCGAACCCAAAGCTCGTCGGGCTCCTCGCAGGGCGCTTGTACGTGCTCGATCGCGCACTCGCGGGCATCGCTGCAAGCGCACCGACCGACGTCTTCGTGCATCTGCGCACGTCAGGACCGCACCGCGGTACTCGGCCGGAGACCGAGCCGTTCGCGGCACTCCTGGTCGAGATGTACGAAGGCTGGGCAGCTCGCTGCGGGATGCAAGCCCAACGTCTCGACGCTCCGGAGAACGAACACCTGTTGGCGATCTCAGGACTGGGCTGCGGTGAGATCCTCGCGGCCGAGGCCGGTCTCCATGTCCTCGAGCAGGTGGACGAGGAACGCGACGGAGCGAAGGTCGGCGACCGCGAGCAGGTCCGGGTGCTGGTCCTTCCTCGTCCCGAGGGACCGGAGGCAGGAGCCGGCTCGCTCGCGCGCCTCGCTCGGCACGCGATCGTCGAGACTGCGACGTCGACGGTGGTCGTCAGGCGCTACCGGCCAGGTCGCGCGCCGCTCGTGCGCGACGGCGTCAGGGGCTATCGGACGGGCCGCCTCGACCGGGTGCTCGCGGGCGACTTCGACCTGTACGGCGACGGGTCGTCCGATCGCTAGCTCTGGACGCCCCGGCGTCGCCACGGTTCAATCGCGTTCTTTGTCCTTCTTGCCCCCGCCGCCCTCGCTGCAGTCCTTGGACGCCTCCTTATGGAGCATGTCGATCTCTCGGCGCTTCCCCTGGACATCCTCGGAGCGCTCGAGCAAAGAGAGCACGCCGTCGCACTGCCCGAGCGCAAAACGAGTGAATGCGAGGTTGTAGCTCGCGTATGCCTCACCAAGCGATCCTGAGCCACTGAGCGCGTCGACCGCCCGCACGAGGAGTGGGAGCGCGCCGGCGTAGTCACCGTCCTGCATACGCGCGAATCCCTGGTCGTTCAGCGCGACCCCGTCCACGGACGGCGCGGTGGTCTCGGTCGTCGACGGTGGCGTTGTCTCGGTCGTGGTCTCGGTGACGGTTGTCGGAGGCGTGGGCCGGGTGGTGGACGTCGCACCCTCGCCGGAGTCGAGCGAGCCGACGAGCGCGGCGAGGCCGATGCCCGCGAGAGCGAGAACAAGGCCGATGAGGACGATGCTCGTCCGCCGGCGTCCCTGCCTATGCACGGTGCGTGGCCGTGCGCGTGGCGGTGCGGACTTCGCCT
>CAWAOK010000010.1:0-7996 GCA_963783705.1 uncultured Gaiellaceae bacterium | reverse complement strand
CTGAGATGGCTACAGATCCTCCTGCCAGTCGAGCACGAACGTGCGTTGCTCGAGTGTCTGCGGGCAGCCGAGCCCGCGGGCGTCGGAGATCCGCCGGAGGGCGTCCTGCGGTTGGGCCCCGTGTCGGACGAGCCAGGTTCCGACGACGACACCCGTCCGCCCGCAGCCCGCCCAGCAATGCACGTAGACGACGCCGCCCTCGGCGACCTCTGCGTCGATCTCGTCGAGTATCCCGACGAGTGCCGCGCGTGTCGGGATCGAGAAGTCGCGGATCGGTCGGTTGAGCTGCCGCGCCGGTGGCTCGACGTGTGACGCGTACGGATCGAGCTCGCCGACGTGCGTCAGGTCGATGAAGAGCGTTACGCCGGCGGTGAGGAGATCGCGCACCTCGCGGGCAGCTTCCTCGTGGCCGAGTGCGCCGGGGTGACGCCCGGCGATCAGGCGACCCGGCTCGATGATGCTCGGCGGACGCACGAGAGCGAAGTCTGACGACGTCCATTACCCCGTCCGAGGGGAGCGTCTCATACGGCGGCCAGCGGGTGCCGATAGCGGTGGCATGGCGTCGCCTCACACGTCTGCGACCGAGCTTCGCGATCGCGCTCTCCTTCTTGCGACGGAGCACGGCGTCGATTCCGGTGCGTGGTACGTCCGGGTGCTGGAGGAGGAGCGAAAGGAGGGCCTCGAGCCCGACCTCGGAGCGCTCGTGAGGGCGTACTGGGAGCTCCAACGCGTGACCGGGCGCGCCGATCTCAGGGACACCTGGCGCGCGCTCGCCGACCAGCTCTGGGCCGGCGAAGCGGCCTGAAGCCCAGCTTCTCGGGTCGAATCGAGACGGCCGACGACCGCGGTAAGGTGGCCGTCCCGTGGCCGCTCCGCCTTTCGTCCACCTCCACGTCCACTCCGAGTACTCGATCCTCGACGGAGCGTGTCGGGTCCCGGGGCTCGTCGAGAAGGCCGCGCGCCTCGACATGCCTGCGGTCGCGCTCACCGACCACGGCTCTCTGGCCGGGGCGGTTCAGCTGTTCAGGGAGGCGAAGAAGGTCGGCGTGAAGCCGATCGTCGGCTGCGAGGTCTACGTCGCCGACGACCGCCGCACGCAGACGAAGGGATATGCACACCTGACGCTGCTGGCCGAGTCGAACGAGGGCTATGCGAACCTCATCAAGCTCTCCTCGCTCGGGTATCTCGAGGGCTACTACTACAAGCCGCGGGTCGACTGGGAGCTCCTCGAGCGCCACGCGAAGGGCATCGTGGCGCTCTCGGGCTGCCTCTCGGGCCGCGTCTCTCGCGCGCTCTCCGAGAGCCGCCCGAAAGACGCAGCCGGCGACCTCGACCGGCTCGTCCAGATCTTCGGACGCGACTCGACGTACGTCGAGATCCAGAACGCGGGGCTCTCCGAGCAGCACGAGATCAACCCGCAGCTCGTCGCACTCGCCGCCGAGACGGGCCTCCCGCTCGTCGCGACCGGCGACGTCCACTACCTCGACGCCGAGGACGCGTTCGCACACGAGGCGCTCCTCTGCATCCAGTCCGGCGACACGCTGAAGAACCCGGCGCACTGGAAGTTCGACACCAACGAGTTCTTCTTCAAGACGCCGGAGGAGATGGCCGGCGACTTCCCCGGTCTCGAGGACGCGATGGCGCGCACGCTGGAGGTCGCCGAGCGCTGCTCGGTCGAGCTCGAGCTCGGCCGCATCCTGCTCCCGACGTTCCCGGTCCCCGAAGGCAGGGACTCCTTCGACTACCTCGTCCAGCTCTGCGAACAGGGTCTCGAGCGCCGCTACGGCAAGGCGACGCCCGAGTTGACCGATCGGCTTCGGTTCGAGCTCAAGACGATCAAGGAGATGGGGTTCGCGGACTACTTCCTCATCGTCTGGGACTTCATCCGCTTCGCGAAGGGAAACGGCGTGAGCGTCGGCCCTGGTCGCGGCTCCGCCGCCGGCTCGATCGCGGCCTACTGCCTGGAGATCACGGACGTCGACCCGATGCGCTACGGGCTCCTCTTCGAGCGCTTTCTGAACCCGGCCCGCAAGGACCTGCCGGACATGGACATCGACTTCTCGGTCGCCGGGCCGCGACCGCGTCATCAACTACGTCGCGGAGAAGTACGGCCGCGACCGCGTCGCGCAGATCATCACCTTCTCGACGATGGCCGCGCGCGCGGCGATTCGCGACGCCGGACGCGTGCTCGACATCCCGTACGGCGTCGTCGACCGCATCGCGAAGCTCGTGCCCGAGGGCCCGGGCCAGACGCTCGAAGCCGCGCTGAAGCCGGGAGCCGAGCTGCGGCAGGCCGTCGACTCCGACCCGATCGCCAAGGAGATCATCGACCTCGCGCGGCCGCTCGAAGGTCTGACCCGCGCCGACTCGATCCACGCGGCGGGCGTGGTCATCGGCGCACAGCCGCTCATCGAGGTCGTGCCGCTCCAGCAGAAGGGTGCCGACTCGGAGATGGTCACGCAAGTCGGGATGAACGACGTCGTCGACCTCGGCCTGCTGAAGATGGACTTCCTCGGGCTGCGCAACCTGGACGTCATCGACAAGGCAGTCGAGCTCGTCGGCGGCGTCGACATCGGCGCGCTCCCGCTCGATGATCCGAAGACGTACGCGATGCTCGCGCGCGGCGACTCGACCGGCGTGTTCCAGTTCGAGTCGTCGGGGATGCGCGAGGCGCTGCGCTCCGTCAAGCCGACGGAGTTCGAGGACCTGATCGCGCTCGTCGCGCTGTACCGCCCCGGGCCGATGGGCTACATCCCGATGTACGCGGCGCGGAAGGCAGGGCGCGAGCAGGTCTCGTTCGCCGACAAGCGGCTCGAGGCGATAACCGGCCAGACGTACGCGATCTGCATCTACCAGGAGCAGTACATGCAGATCGCGAAGGAGCTCGCCGGGTTCTCGCCGGCCGAGGCGGAGACCCTGCGCAAGGCGATCGGCAAGAAGATCCACGCGCTCATGGCGTCACTGAAGGATCAGTTCCTCGAGGGATGCGCCGAGCACACGGTTGCGCCCGCGGTCGCGCAACAGCTCTGGAAGGACATGGAGTCCTCGCAGGACTACTCCTTCAACAAGGCACACGCCGCCTGCTATGCGCTCATCGCCTATCGCACCGCGTGGCTCAAGGCGAACCACCCGAAGGAGTACATGGCCGCGCTCATCTCCTCGGTGATGAACACGAAGGACCGCGTCCCCTACTACGTCAACGCCTGCCGCGAGATGGGCATCGACGTCCTTCCGCCGGACGTGAACTCGTCCCAGCACGACTTCGCCGTCGTCGGCGGCGTCATCCACTTCGGATTGAACGCGGTGAAGAACGTGGGGGAGGCGGCGGCGGACGCCATCGTGCGCGTTCGTGCCGAGGGTGGCCCGTTCGAGTCGATCTGGGCGCTCACCGAGCGCGTCGACCCGCAGATGCTCAACAAGCGCGCGCTCGAGTCGCTCGTGAAGTGCGGCGCGCTCGACTCCACAGGAGCGACGCGGTTGGGCATGCTCACGGCGCTCGAAGCCGTGCTGGGGCACGGGCAGCGCACCTCGGCCGACCGGCTCGCCGGCCAGGCATCCATCTTCGACACCCCCTCCGACTCCGCCGAAGTGGCTAAGGAACTTCAGCACCCCCAGCTCTCGACGCAGGAGTTCGACGAGCGCGAGCTCCTACGCCTCGAGAAGGACACGCTCGGCCTGTACGTCTCGGAGCACCCGCTCGAGCGCGTCCGGGCAGAGCTCAGGCGGAAGACCGACTGTGCGCTCACGGACATCGAGCGCCGGCGGGACGGCGAGTTCGTCACCGTCGGCGGCATCGTGTCCGGCATCAAGCAGGTGACGACGAAACGCGGCGAGCCGATGGTGTTCGTGACCCTGGACGATCCGACCGGCAGCGCCGAGGTGGTCGTCTTCAACTCGACCTACGCAACGGCGCGAGAGCTCCTCGAGCCCGACCGCATCCTCGTCGTGAAGGGTCGCGTCGACCACAAGCAGGCCGGGGAGACGAAGCTCGTCGCGAGCGAGGTGAGCGCGTTCGAGGCCGCTGTCGTTCGCCGCGAGGTCCGCCTTCGCATCGACGCGCGACAGGCACCAGCCGGGATCGTGCGCGAGCTCGCGTCACTCGTCTCCGACTTTCCGGGCGACGCGCCGGTCTACCTCGCGCTCGAGACGTCGCTCGGCGAGCGCACGCTCGCACTCGGCCCCGAGTACCGGGTGAAGCCGGAGGCCGATTTCTTCGCCGAGGTCAGAGCACTGCTCGGCGAGTCGTGTCGTCGCCTAGGGCAGAGGCGTCTGGCTCGCCCCTCGGAGCAGAGCTGCGCATCGCGGGCGACGCAAGCGTCGCCCGGCGAGGGACCGTCAGCTCTGCGGCGTCCGCGACAGGCGCTCGGCCACGCAGGTGAGCACCTTCATCGCGATGGAAGGCACGTCGCCGACCAGTTGCCGGAAGTCGCGATCGGTGATGACCAGCGTGCGCAGCGGTGAGGTCGCGGTGACCGTCGCCGTGCGTGGCGCCTTGGTCAGGAGCGCGATCTCGCCGAGCCAGTCGCCGGGGCCGAGATCCGTGACCTTGCGCGTTCCCTTGGTCACGCGGACGTTGCCCTCGATCAGGACGAAGAACTCGTGGGCCGTGCGCCCTTCGCGTGTCAGGACGGTCCCCTCGCGGAGGTCGATCTCGTCTGTGATCGCCGACAGGCGCCGGAGCTCGGACTTCGAGCAGCCCGCAAAGAGGGGGACGCTCTTCAGCAGCTCGATCTTCGCGTCCGAACGAAGCGGCACGCCGCAATCCTAGTCGAGCGACATGCGCCACTAGACGACTGACACGACACGGGGCTATGCTTGTCGCATACACCTGCGGAGTCCGTGAAAATGAGGGGGTCTGGGAAATGAATGCTCGCCGGCACAGGTTCGTGTCCAGAGGTGCGGTCCCGACGATCGGTGCGGCGTTAGTTCTCGCCGCGCTCGTAGCCGTGATCGGCTCGGCGCAGGCCGCGCCTCAGACCAAGATCTACCGCACTCCGCTCACCTATTCATGTGTGGTCCGGACGGCAGTCGTGACGCCGACGAGCGCAACGCTCACGTTGACGCTGACGAACAGGACGCGCAGCCAGACGCTCGGCTCGGCGAACTTCACGCCACCTCACGGCGTGCTCCCTACGCTCGAATCCGTCGGCGACGCCGACCCGCGGGGTGGGACGCCGGGTCAGGACGGCAGCACCGTGACCTTCCGGTCATCCAACGGTCTAGCGAACGGCAGACAGGTGTCTGCGCGATGTCACGGTGACGATCGATCAGGCCGATTGCGGCGACGCGGGGGCATGGATCGCGCGGGCGAAGCAGTCGAACGACTTCAGCGGCAATCCGGGAACGACTTTCAGCTCGATCCCGGCTCGTCCGACCTGATCGCGCTCGGCAGCTTCGACATCGCCACGATCGAGACGGTGAGAGGACGACCAGACGTTCCCGCGATCCTCGACCGACGTCCGGCGAATGAGACGACCACGACCGCGTACGACATCTGCGGGAAGGTCAAGGCAGAACTACAGCGGCGGGCGCTCACCAGCACGCTGCTCACCAGCGCAAGCTACGTCCCCCTGGTGGGCTTGTACTGACGGACGTATGGGGCCACGGATGGCATCGGCACCGTGTTCATCACACCAGCGCCACCGAAACGGAAACAAGCTGACGGTGACGGACGAGACCTCCGGGAGTCACCGATACGAGCAACCTCTTCGACACTCCGACAGGCTCTGCACCTCGACGGACCCGGCTTCCTTGCGATCGGCCGGCTCCGGACAAGGGCGGCAAGATCAGGTCACCGCCGATCAGCCGCCCACGGGTGCGAGTCTGGGGATCGGTTTCAACTCGAGTCTGAGCTTCTTGTGCGATAACGCGACGTCAACGGTCGGCCAAACGCCGCTCGTCAACATCAACCCGCGCTACGAGGCCACCCAGATAGCGGCGATCGCGGTCACGTTGACGTACAAGAAGTCGGCGACCGGTAACGGGCCGGCGTCGAGCTACGGCGTCTGCTTCCGCAAGGACGACGTTACAACGTGGAGCACGCTTTCCGAGTGCGCGGCGGGTGCGCCGTGGCTCCGTGCTTCTTGTCGCGCAAGCGCGTGACCGGCGGCGACCTCGAGGTCGTGCTGTGGATCGACACGGACGATCCCTGGACGGGTCTGCGCTAGCAGCCTGAACTCTGGAGGCGGCGGCGCGTGACGCGCCGCCGCCTCCAGGTGTCTCAGCCCGTCGGTACCTCCGGAAGCGTCGAGACCTGCATGGCGTCGAGGAGGCGCTCTGCCTCGCCGCCGTGCGCAGGCGTGCCGGTGAGGATCTCCTCGGCTCGTAGGGACAGAGCGAGCTCGTACAGCGCATCGCCTTCGCGCGCTGCATCGATGCTACGCCCGAACTCCCTCGCGGCATCGTCCCGCTGCTGCAGCTGCGCGTACGCGTACCCGCGGACTCGGTGCACAAGGGCGCGAAGCGCGGGAGGCACGCCCGCTTCCTCCGAGAGCTCGACGAGCTCGGCCTCCCGAAGCGCCCGTTCGGGCTGGCCCGCGAGAACCGCGGCCTCGGAGATCCGGGCGCGCACCTCCTGCTCGAAGCTTCCGGCGTGGATCTCGCGGAAGCCTTCGGAAGCCTCCTGCAGGAGCTCCTCGGCCTCGTCGAAGCGTCCCGCCCGCGCGGCAGCGCGTCCGAGATTGAGACGGCTCATGAGTGACAGGCCGCGGTGGCCCGTCGGGTCGATGTTCACCTGCACCTCGTGGAACAGCTTCTCCGCCTCGTCGAGCCTCCCCTGGTCGGACAGGATCTCGCCGATGTTGTTCCGCGCCATCGCCACGCTCGTCACGTCGCCTATCCGCTCGGAGAGCGCTCGGCTCCGCTCGTAGACGTCGAGCGCTCTCGCCCACTCGCCCTCCCAGTACAGATCGATGCCGAGGTTGTTGAGCTCGGTCGCCTGTCCCTTGAGGTCGCCGAGCTCCTCGAAGATCGGCAGCGCGAGCCCGCGGAAGGCGACGCGCTCCGGCGATCCGATCTGCGTATAGGCGCCGTGAAGGAGCATGTACGCGTTGCCGAGCTGCAGCTCTTCGCCGACCTCGAGGGCCTTGGCGACGACGTCTTTGGCGCGCCTGATGCTGTCGCTGAACTCGCCCTGCCTGAAGCGGACACCGGCGATTCCGAGCCCGAGCTCGAGCTCGAGCTCGTCTCGTGCTGAGCCGGCCGGCAGACTCTCGGCTGCGCGGAGGCCGCGGTCGTACCAGTCGATCGCCTCGTCGTGGCGGCCCATCTCGCGACGGAGCGTTGCCTGCTTGACGAGAAGCTCGATCGCCTCGGGCGAGTCAGCCG
This sequence comes from uncultured Gaiellaceae bacterium, assembly GCA_963783705.1. GTDB lineage: Bacteria > Actinomycetota > Thermoleophilia > Gaiellales > Gaiellaceae > GMQP-bins7. The sequence goes on along the minus strand of CAWAOK010000010.1, from coordinate 670 downwards.
CTCGCCGTTCGCGGGCCAGCTCGAAAGCTTCGGCCGCGGACTCGAGCTTCCCGGCGAGCTGGCGGCAGTCCCCGAGCGCTTCGCAGACGTCCGCGATCTCGGACGGCTCGAGCTGGGGGATATCGCGAGCCGCCTCGAGTGCCCGCTCGTAGAACTCGGCCGCCTCGAGATTCGCCCACTTCCCCTGTGCGCTCTTCCCCGCCGCGACGGAGTACTTCCATGTCTCAGGCTTGTCTTCGGCGCGGTAGTAATGGAGCGACAGCAACTCGACGGCGTCGGGCGTGCGCACCTCGAGAACCACTGCGACTCGGGCGTGAAGCTCGCGCCGGCGTCGGTACGAAAGTCCCTCGTAGGCACCGTCGCGGATCAGCGCATGTCGGAAGCGAAAGGCGCCGGGTACCTCGGGATCCCTCTCGACGAACTCTCCCAGTCGATCCCACGCCTCCGAGTCGGAGGCTGCCGTTGCGTCGCCTTCCAGCACGTCCGCGATGAGCGCTCCCGAGAACGACGCTCCGAGAACCGAGGCCCAGCGCAACAGGGCACGATCCCCCGGGGCAAGCCCGTCGATACGTGTCGCCACGAGGGCCTCGACGCTGTCGGGCATCTGCTCGGGCGCCGCACGTTCCTGATCCGGCGACGCAAGCTCCTGCAGGAACAACGGGTTGCCGGC
>CAWAOK010000009.1:0-674452 GCA_963783705.1 uncultured Gaiellaceae bacterium | reverse complement strand
TCGGCGCCACCACGGAGAACCCGTACTTCGAGGTGAACGCGGCACTTCTCTCGAGATGCACGGTGATCGAGCTGACCGCGCTCTCGGAGCACGAGCTCGTCGAGATCCTCCGGCGCGGAGCGGCGGCGCTCGAGGCTGAGGCCTCACCCGAGGTGCTCCGCCTCCTCGCGACCCGGGCCGGTGGCGACGCGCGCGCCGGGCTCCAGATGCTCGAGCTCGCACAGGCAACTGCCGGGGCCGAGGGCACGACCTTGACCGAGGAGCACGTCCTCGACGCAGCGCGAAAGCGCCCGCTCCTCTACGACCGCAAGGGCGACCAGCACTACGACTTCGCATCGGCCTTCATCAAGTCGATGCGCGGCGGTGACCCGGACGCATCCGTCTACTACCTCGCGGCGATGCTCGAGGCCGGCGAAGACCCTCGCTTCATCGCGCGCCGGATGGTCATCCTCGCGTCCGAGGATGTCGGCAACGCGGATCCGAACGCCCTGGTCGTCGCCGTCGCAGCCGCCCAGGCGCTCGAGCATGTCGGCCTTCCGGAGGCACAGCTCAACCTTGCGCAGGCGGCGATCTACCTCGCTCGCGCGCCGAAGTCGAACGCGTCCGCGGTCGCGATCTGGGACGCCCGTCGCGACGTGCGCGAGCACGGGAACGCTCGCCCTCCGCCCATGCTCCGCTCCACCGGACACAAGACCGCCGCCAAGGCGCGCGGCCACGGCGAGGGCTATGCCTACCCGCACGACGACCCCGCCGGTTTCGAGGTCTCGTACCTCCCGGAGGAGCTTCGCGGCCGACGGTACTATCGGCCGTCCGGGCAGGGAGACGAGCATCCAAGTTGACACGGTGCGACCCCGCGGCTCAGCGGCGGGCTTCAGGGATTCTTCGCGCGAACGGAATCCGTGCTAGCGGATTCCGTTCTTGCGCAGAGGGAGAGGAGCAGGTAGATGGCGGTGGAGACGGGTGACGTGGCACCGGAGTTCGACCTCGAGGTCGGCTACCGCGAGCGCGTGACCCTTGCCGACGTCCGCGGCCGCGCGAACGTCCTCCTCGTGTTCCACCCCTTCGCCTTCACGCCCGTCTGCGAGGACGAGGCGCGCGACCTCCAGGAGAACCTGCAGTCGTTTCGTGACGCGGGAACGGAGATCGTCTTCGTCTCGTGCGACACGTCCGCCGCGCGTCAGGCCTGGAAGAAGGAGCTCGGCGCCGAGTACACCTTCGCGTCCGACTTCTGGCCGCACGGCGCCGCCGCGAAGGCGTACGGCGTGTTCAACGAGACGAACGGGGCGGCCCATCGCGGCACGTTCCTGATCGACCGCGGCGGAACCGTGATCTGGTCGCTGGTGATGGAGCGCGACGAGCGGCGCACCGAGATGGTGCCGGACTCGCTCGAGACGCTGCGCACCACGGCATAGCCCCAGTTCGACACGGGTCTTTAAGGCAACCCGAAGGCGCGTCGCCACCCTTGGTGTGTCATTCGATCAAGGGAGAGATCATGCGGAGAACGCTCGTACTACTCCTGCTCGTCGTCGCGACCGGGCTCTCAGTGGCAGCTACGGCAAGCGCGGCTCCCGGCAACGGCAAGAACGCGGTCCTCATCTTCAACGACTGCGACAGCGGCGTCGGCCAGATCACGCTCGTCAGCCAGGCCTCTCTGAACGGCCTCTATGCAACCGCCCACGTGGTCGGTACCAATCGCCCGGCACCACTCGTCTCGCTGAACTACGAGCTCTACGACGGCGCCGTGTTGATCGACAGCGGCGGATATGCCCATCCGCATCCGCAGCAGGGACATCCGCTCGTGACCTGCAACGGGTCGTTCACGATCGACGGCCTGCGCTTCGAGATCACGGTCACGGCGTTCTTCCCGGCGGGCGCCTGATCCGAGCGCGCCATCCGCCAGCTGGCACTGTGTCAGCTGGCGGATGGCCGGCTCGGATACCAAGCTCGCACTCTGGACATGGGGGGACGCGGATGCGTCGCGCGTCGTCTGCCTGCATGGCGTCCGCAACCACGGGCGGCACTTCGCACCTCTGGCCGCGCGACTCTCCGGCTACCGCGTCGTCGCGCCCGACCTCCTCGGACACGGCCACTCGCCATGGGAGCCCCCGTGGGACATCGGCGCACACCTCGACGCGATCGTCGAGACGGTGGGCGCGCGCCAGTCGATCCTGATCGGGCACTCCTTCGGTGGGCGGCTCGCCTTCGAGCTCGCCGCGCGCGCGCCGAAGCTCGTGCCGAAGCTCGTGCTCCTGGATCCGGCCATCCTCCTTCCCGGCCACGTCGCGCTCGCGGCTGCCGAGAACGCGCGAGCGGACAAGTCGTACGTGTCCTTCGACGAGCTGATGGACCGCCGCTTCGACGAGAGCCAGCTCCATTTCGCGCCTCGCGAGCTCGTTCTAGAGGATCTCGCGTCGCACGTCGAGATCGGAGACGACGGCCGCGCGCGCTACCGCTACTGCCAGTCGGCGGTCGTTGCGGCGTACGGCGAGATGGCGTCGGCACCCCCGCGCTTCGACGACGTCCGTGTGCCGACGCTGCTTGTCCTCGGCGAACGCTCATACCTCCCGTACGACCACTTGCTCGACGCGCACCGTGAAGCGCTCGGTGACCTGCTCCAGGTGGTCGTCGTCCCGGGCGGGCACTCGGTGACGTGGGACGCACTCGACGAGACGGCAGCTGCGGTCGCAGCGTTTCTCGCCGACTGAGCGAGCGTCATGCCTTGTACGTGCGGCGTCGTGAGGCCCATGATGGGCCGCGATGGACGTTTCTGCGGCGACGTCGGCTCTTCTGCGGCGGCCGGCGCTCGAAGAGCGGCTCGACGAGGCATTCGGCAAGCGCCTGACCCTCGTCGTCGCGGGTGCCGGATACGGCAAGTCCACCTTGCTTACCCAGTGGACCGCGGATCTTCGGTACCTCTGGTACACCGCCTCGGCCAAGGACCGCTCGCTCTCGGGTCTCGCCGCGGCACTCGGCGATCTCTTCGCGACCATCGGCCCGGTGGAGCTCGAATCGAGCACTTCGACGGATGAGAACGATCTGCCCGCCGCCGAGCAGATCGCCGCATCGATGTCGGGAGCACTGGAGCCACTCCTCGCACACGACCTCGTACTCGTGCTCGACGACGCGCACGAGCTCACACCTTCTCCGGCCTCGTTGCGCCTCGTGGAGAGCCTTTGCCGACAGGCACCGGCAACGCTTCACATCGTTCTCGCGTCGCGAGAGCCACTTCCACTTCGCACCGAGCGGCTCCGCGGCCAAGGCGCGGTGGTCGAGATCTCGGCGGCGGATCTCGCACTCACAGCCGACGAGGTCGCTGCCCTGGTGGAGGCAACCCTCGAGAGCGACGCATCTCTCGCGGCCGATTTGCATGCGCTGACCGCGGGCTGGCCAGCGGCCGTACGACTCGGTCTCGAAGCCCTCCGGCGCCTCGAGCCGCGCGAACGAGCGTCGGCGGTCGGTGCCCTGAGAGACCCGAGTAGCCCGGTCTTCTCGTATCTCGCCGAAGAGGTCTTCGGTCACGAGCCGTGGGAGACGCGAGAGCTTCTTCAACGCATTGCTCTATTCGACCGCTTCTCCGGCTCTCTCTGTGGCGCCCTTGGACTAGACAACGTGGAGCGCATCGTCGAGCACCTCCTTCGTCGGGGCCTCTTCCTCGATCAGCGAGGAGAGTGGTGCGTGCTTCACGCGCTCGTACGCGAGTTCGTGCTCGCCGTGTGGCCTCTGTCGGCGAGTGAGCGAAAGGACATGCTCGTGCGCGGTGGGATGTGGTTCGAGTCGGTCGGCCTCTACGAGGATGCGCTTCGTTCGTTCGAAGCAGCCGGCGAGCTCGCCGCGACGGTTCGCGTCCTCCTCGACCACGGCGAGCGAACTGTTGACGGGTGGAGCTGTCGACACAGTGGCCGACGTCGCGCAACACCTGCCCACGGACATACGCAGCGCCGAGATCGACATTCTCGTCGGCGACGCCCTGCTCGAACGCGGGGACGTGCACGGAGCCCTTCTCTGTTTCGAGCGAGCGCTCGAAGCAAGTCCTGTCGTCGAAGCCCGTCTCGCGTGGAGGGTCGCCAGGACTCGTCATATGAGTGGCGACATGGAGGGCGCCCGAAGCCGTCGCGTCGAGGGTCCCGCCGGGGTCGGGAACAACATGCGAGCGCGCCCATCTCGACGCGTGGGTAGCGATGGCAGCCAGGGCGAGCGGTTCGTACGACGAAGCTCGCGGCCGTGTCGACTCCGCTCTCGAGGCAGCGGCCGATTGCGACGCGGACAGGACACTCGCCGACGTGCACATGGCCGCTGCGACGGTCGCGCACGACGACGAAAGCCGGAACGAGCGCGACCACCACGCCGCGGTGGCGTTGGCTGCGTGCGAGCGCGCAGGAGATGTTCACCGGCTCGCCCGCGTTCGGGTCGGCATCGCGTCGGACCGGATCGACGAGGGCCACTATCGAAGCGCCATCGAGTTGCTCGATGTCGTTCTAGCGAGCGCAGCAGCAGGCAGTCCGACCTACTGGCGCTGGGCTCTCCTCAACCGCGGTCTTGGGCACTGGTGTCTCGGGGAGCTGGACGAGGCCCAGGCTGACTACGAGGTCATCGCTTCGCTCGAGTCGAGCGAGCCCACTCGTGCACTTGGCGTCATCGGCCTGGCCGACATCCACCGAACTCGCGGCCACGCCGAGCTCGCCCGATCGCGATACGCGGATGGCCTGGCGTTCGCCGAGGAGGACGGCAACCAGACGGCCATCCTGATCGCCCTCTGTGGCCTTGCGCGAACCCTCGTCGACGCGAACCCGGCCGAAGCCGAACGTCTTGTGCAGCGCGCGCGAGAGGTCGCCTCGATCGAGCAGGCCTGGGCTCTCAACGCACGCGCGTGGATAGCACTGTCGCGCGGCAACGCGAGCGAGGCCGTTCAGGCGGCCGAGGAGGCGCTCGAGATCGCGAGGCGCCGCGGCTTCGCCTACGAGATGGGAGAAGCGCTCGAGATCCGCGCTCTCGCCGCGAGCGACGCCGCCCAGGCGCGTTCGCTGTTCGAGGAGGCACGTGCGGTCTGGACGGAGGTCGGCAACCGAGTCCACGTCGCTCTCGTCGAGCTCGCGCTCGCCCGCTACCAACCGCGGGCCGACGATCGGCGTGCCGCCCTACGGGCGGAGCGAAAGCTACGGTCGTTCGGCGTGCGAACGAGCGTGACGGCACCCGCCGGGCTCTTGCGAGCGCTCGCTGTGCCGGCACCGGATCGTGTAGCCGTTCAGGCACTGGGCGGATTCGTGGTCGTCCGCGACGGAGCGCCTCTCGGGGAGAGCGAGTGGCAGTCGCGCAAGGCACGTGACCTCCTGAAGATCCTCGTCGCTCGAAGAGGCCGGGCAACGCCGCGCGACCTGCTCATGGAGACTCTCTGGCCGGGCGACGATCCCGGCGTTCTCGGCAACCGCCTCTCGGTCGCCCTCAGCACCCTTCGCTCGGTTCTCGATCCCGAGAAGCGCTTCGGGCCCGAGACGTTCGTCACGGCGACTCGCGAGAGCGTGTCTCTCAACCGAGACGTCCCTGTCGACGTCGAGATCTTCCTTCGTGAGGCGCAGGAGAGCCTGGCCTTGCGTGACCAGCCCGGCGAGGACGCGAGGGACAGGCTCGAATACGCCGAATCGCTGTACGCCGGCGACTTCCTCGACGAGGACCCCTACGCCGACTGGGCGGTGTCGCTTCGGGAGGAAGCCCGTGCCACGTACGTCGCCGTCGCACACGCCCTCGCCGAACACGCGCTAGGCGAGGCCGACGCCGACGCTGCTATCCGCAACTTCCTCCGCATTCTCAGCAGCGACGCCTACGACGAGTCGGCTCACCTCGGCCTCGTCTCTGCACTCACGCTCGCCGGTCGCCACGGCGAGTCACGACGCGCGTATGGGACGTACGTGAGCAGGATGGAGGAGATCGGCGTGACGCCCGCCGACTTCCCCAGCGACCTATCGCGCTCCGCGCGACCTTAAGCCCACTCAAACCGCTCCGCGGACGATGGCGGTGTGGAGACGTTCGTCGTGCGGATCTTCGTCCCCGCGGGAGACGAGAGGCTCGAGCTTTCCGGTGTCGTGGAGCACCCGGGCACCGGCCACTCCGAGCGCTTCCGCGGTACCGAAGGCCTGCTCGCCGTCGTCCTACACCAACTCGAGCTCGGCCACGAGAACGTGGAGTTGGGTGTCATCGACGGGGAGGAGCGGCAATGAAGGGCAACCATCAACGGGGCGTTCCCGTGCGGCCGTCGAGTCGCTGCAGGCAAACCCGAAGAACGAAGGAGGAAACGAGATGAAGCGCATGGCCGTTGCGATCCTGTGCGTGATCAGCGCAGCTGCGGTCGGTTCGCTCGCATACGGAGCGATTCCCGATCGGAGCGGAGTCATCCACGCGTGCTACGACAAGCAGTCGGGTCAGCTGCGGATCTTCGACAGCGAGACCGGCTTGCCGAAGAGCTGCGGGGTGAAGGAAGTCGCGATCGACTGGAATCGAACCGGGCCGCAGGGAGCGCCCGGGCCTGCAGGTCCGCAGGGTTCACCAGGTCCACAAGGCGAGCAAGGGCCGAATGGTGATCCCGGAGCTCAAGGACCTGCTGGAGCTCCCGGGCTCTCCCAGTACGAGATCGTCTCGAGGGGAAAGGCGCTCTTCGCCGGCACGAGAGACCATCTCGCCGTGGTGTGCCCCGCGGGCAAGCGTCCCGTTGGCGGAGGCGCGGAGACGACTCAATCCGCCGTCCTCACAACGGGCGTGGTGCCGTTGCTCACGTCACAGCCGTGGGACGATCCGTTCAGCCTCGCGGTCGGATGGCAAGCAGCGGCGAGGAATGACTCGGACTCCGAGGCACTCCTTCGGGTTACGGTGATCTGCGCAGTCGTGACGTAGAGGGCACTTGCCGGCGCGTTCTGTCTAGTTGCGGGGAGGGCTCTCTCCTCCCCGCAGCGCCGCGATCGGGTCCGTCCTCAGCTCGCTAGACGCAGACGTCTACGGCAACCGCGGAGTAGATCTCGACGCAGCGCTCGAGCGATGTGACGTCGACCCACTCGATCTCGGCGTGTGCGCCCTCGCCGATCGGGCCGAAGAGGACGGTCGGGATCCCGGCGGCCGCGAGAAGGGCGGAGTCCGCCCAGAATGAGACGCCGACCGTCTCCGGCGTCGAGCCGAGAACGGACGTCGCGTGACGGCGAAGCGCTTCGACGATCTCCGCGTCCTCCGACACCTCGAACGGCTCGCGCGAGATCGGTGCTCGCACACTGGCTGAGAAGTCCGGATCGCCCTCGCCAGCTCGCGCGACGATCTCCCGCAGCTCCTGCTCGGCGAGCTCGGCCATCTCACCGGGGATGGTTCGCCGCTCGGCCTGGAGGAGGCAGCGCGCCGGATAGCTCGAGAACTCCTGACCGCCCTCGATGAGGGACGCGTGCACGCTGCCACTCCCCACGAACCGGTTCGTCGGATTCGAGCGCAAGCGCGCATCGAGCTCCTCGATCCCGACGAGGACACGGCCCATCTTCGCGATCGCGTCGATCCCGAGTTGGGGCCGCGAGCCGTGCGCGGCACGTCCGTGGACCTCGACTTCGAGAGCGACGAACCCGCGATGCGCGACTGCGACCTGCAGCTCGGTCGGCTCCGTCACGATCGCGGCATCCGCGCGGACACTCGCGGCGATCGCCTCAGTACCCACGCTCGCGAACTCCTCGTCGGAGACCGCGGTCAGGATGACGTCGCCGCGGAGCCCACGACGCACGGCTTCTGCGGTGGCGAGCATGCACGCGGCGAGGCTCCCCTTCATGTCGTAGGTGCCACGCCCGTAGAGACGGCCTCCTTCGAGTCGCGCGAAGAACGGGTCTGTCATCCCCGCAACCCCGACCGTATCCATGTGCGCGTTGAGCATCAGCGAGCGACCGCCTCCGCTCCCACGCGCGACGGCCACGACGTTCGGCCGCCCCGGCGCCGGCTCGGAAACTGTCGTCTCCAACCCCCCGCGCTCGCACCACTCGGCCACGAAGCGAGCCACGCCGCCCTCGCCGGAGCCACCCGCGACGATGTCCGGGTTGATCGACTCGATCTCGACCAGTCGACTGGTGAGCTCGGCGACGTCGCTCATCGCGCGGATCCTAGAGCGACGCCGCGTTGCCCTCGGTCAGTCGGTGCCGTCCTCGTCCACCTCGCGCAGGAAGCCCTCGAACAGCCGCCGATGTGCCTGCTCGTCGCGCAGGATGTCGATCACCATGTCCTGCGTGACCGGATCGACGCCGTCGGTCACCTCGATCAGCCGCGTGTAGTGCTCGATCGCGCCGGTTTCGGCGGCGATGACCCCTTCGATGACGTGCCTGATGTCGGTCTGGCGCTCGGGCGGTTGGAGGAAGGTCTGCTCCGCCGTGAAACCCAGCGAGCCGGGCACGACGCCATAGAGCTCCTTGATCCGCTTCGCGAACTGGCGCGCATGGCCCAGCTCCTCCTCGATGTCCTGCTCGAGCGCCTCGACGACCTCGCGCGCGCGCAGACCGTCCGGGTTCGTCGAGCTCGCGATGTACGACATCACCGTCTCGATCTCCATCCAGTAGGCCTTCGTGAGCAGCTCGATGACCTCGTCTCGGCTGTCGCTTGCCGACTCGGCCATGATCCCGAGCGTGTCTGACTTCGTCGCCATCTCTACCTCCTGGTCGCTTCACGCAGCGATACCCGCGCGGCTGGGAGCGAAAACGAGGCGCGGTGCTACGCGGAGGCGAACTCGTCGGCGATCGCGAGGGTCTCGTCGAGAATCGCGAGCCCCTCGTCCACCTCGTCGCGCGTGACCGTCAGAGGCGGCACCACCATGACCACGTTCCAGTGCGTCATGAGGTAGAGACCGCGCTCGAGCGACGCCTTCGCGAGCCGCGCGACCGGAGCCGCCGCGTCGCCCGAGGCGTTGAACGGCACGAGCATCTCGCGCGTCTCCCGGTTCTTCACGAGCTCGAGGCCCCAGAAGCAACCGAGCCCGCGCACCTCCCCGATCGACGGGTGCCGCGCGGCCAGCGCGCGCAACCCGTCCCCGAGATACGCGCCGACCTCGGCGGCGTTCTCGACGACGCCTTCCTCCTGGAAGGCCTCGATCGAGGCGACCGCGGACGCGCATGCGAGTGGATGGCCGGCGTACGTGAGCCCGCCGGGGAAGTGCCGGCTGCGCACCCACTCCTTCAGGTGCTCGCGAATGATCATCGCGCCGAGCGGCACGTAGCCCGAGTTGATGCCCTTCGCGACCGTGATGATGTCCGGGACGACGTCCCAGTTCTCGCACGCGAACCAGCGGCCCGTGCGCCCGAAGCCGGCCATCACCTCGTCGAGGATCAGCAGGATCCCGTGGCGGTCGCAGACCTCGCGGATTGCCTGCAGGTAGCCGGGCGGCGGCGGGATGATCCCGTTCGTCCCCGTCACGGTCTCGAGGATCACGGCGGCAACCGTGTGCGCGCCCTCGTACTGGAGGATCTCCTCGAGGTGCGGCGCTCCCGAGCAGACCGGGCACGGATCGGGATGGCCCGCGGGACAGCGATACGTGTACGGGTCGAGCATCCGAACGACGCCGCCCATGCCGGGCTCGTTCGGCCAGCGGCGCGGATCGCCGGTCAGGACGATCGAGCCGTGCGTCGCGCCGTGGTACGAGCGATACCGCGCGATGATCTTGTGGCGACCGGTCGCGAGCCGCGCGAGCTTGATCGCGTTCTCGTTCGCCTCCGCTCCCGAGTTCGTGAAGAAGGACATGCAGAGGTCGCCCGGCGTCACCTCCTCGAGCAGACGGCCGAGCCGCGAGCGCGACTCCGAGGCCATCGGAGGCCCGATCGTGCACAGACGATCGGCCTGCTCCTTGATCGCCGCGATGATCTTCGGGTGGCCGTGGCCGATGTTGACGTTGACGAGCTGTGACGCGAAGTCGAGGTAGCGCTTCCCGTCGTAGTCCCAGAAGTAGCGACCCTCGGCGCCGGCGACCGCGATCGGGTTGATCGCGTCCTGCGTCGACCATGAGTAGAGGACGTACTCCTTCGCGTCGGCGACGATGTCCGCGCCGAGATTCGGATTCACCTCGGTGACCGCCACGTGCCGATCCTAGATGCTGACCTTGCAGACCACCGTCGAGACGCGCAGGATCCGAGGGTGCCGGTAACCGAGCCCACCGCGCTCCTCGAGCGCGGGGATGCCCTGGAGCAGTTGAATGCCGGCCTCGAGCGCGTACGGCTCGGATCCGGGCGAGTCGTGCTCGTTGACGGCGAGGACGGTATCGGGAAGACGGCGCTCGTTCGCCGCTTCGCAGAGACTCACGAGAGTGAGATTCGCGTCGTCTGGGGCACGTGTGACGCACTGTTCACCCCGCGCCCACTCGCACCGGTGCGGGAGATCGCGCAGGGGCTCGAGAGCTGGTCACACGAGCGTCCGGCTACAGATGCCGAGCGCTCCACCTTCGTGCAGGCACTTGTCGACGACCTCGGTTCGAGGTCGACCATCGCCGTCATGGACGACCTACACCGCGCCGACGGGGCCACGCTCGACGCCGTCGAGTTCCTCACACGGAACATCACCTCCGCGCCGGTCCTGCTCGTCCTGACCTACCGAGACGGCGGCGGCGAAGTGTACGGTGAACGCGTCCCGCTCGAGAGCCTCGACGGCCCGGCGCGCATCTCGCTGTCACCGCTCAGCGCAGACGGGGTCGCCGCGATGGCCAGTCATGCTCAGCGCTCGGTTCACGGCCTGCATGAGGCGACTGGCGGTAATCCGTTCTTCGTGACCGAAGTGCTAGCCGGTGAGGGAGGAGACGTCCCTCCGACGGTCGAGGGCGCCGTGCTCGCTCGCGCGAGCCGGCTGAGTCCTGGTGCAAATCGCTTGCTCGAAGCGGCCTCGGTCGTTCCGGGATCGATCGAGATCTGGATGCTCGAGGCGCTCGCCGGCGAAGACTTCGTGCACTTCGCGGAATGCCTCTCCACCGGCATGCTCGTCCCGACGAGCGCCGGAGTCGCTCTTCGTCACGAGATCGCCCGTCTCGCCGTCGAGCATTCGCTCGCGTCCGATCGTCGGGTCTCCTTGAACGACAGAGCGCTGCAGGCGCTCGCCGCCGGACCTGACCGTCGGCACGATCTGGGGGCATTGACACATCACGCCGATGCCGCAGGCGACGCACACGCCGTGCTCCGCTTCGCACCTATGGCGGCAGCCGAGGCGGCCCGCATGGGTGCGCACCGCGAGGCGGCAGAGCATTACGCGCGGGCGCTGAGCTACCACCCCGCGCCGGATCAGGTTCGCCTCGCGCTGCTCGAGAGCTACGCGACCGAGCTGGATCTGACCGGGCGATCGTCGGAAGCGCAGGGCGTGCGCGAAGAGATGGCGACGCTGCGAAGCGGCGTCCTCGAACCGTAACGGCGAGCTCTGCGCCGAAGGCGTCAGACAAGGAAGAGGTGTCCGGCACCGCTCCGCGCAGCCTGTCGTCTCGCGAGCTGCCAGAAGTAAGCGGCCCTCGGCCCCGGCGACCGCGATCGGGTTGATCGCGTCTTGCGTCGACCACGAGTAGAGGACGTGCTCCTTCGCGTCCGGGACGATGTCCGCGCCGAGATCGGATTCACCTCGGTGACCGCGACGAACGACGATCCCAGCGCCGGGCGCTTGTATCCACGACGCGGAAAGCGCACGATCTACACGTGAGCATCACCGCGCAGTCAGGCGCTCGCTACGCGATCCTCGAGCGGGAGGACGAGCTTGCGGCGCTCCACGGGGCGCACTCCGAGGCGAAGTCCGGTGTCGGACGGCTCGTCTTCATCGCGGGTGAAGCCGGTGTCGGCAAGACGTCGCTCGCTCGTACGTTTGCCGCAAGCGTCGCGCGTTCGACACGCGTCCTAACCGGAGCGTGCGACCCGCTCTTCACGCCGCGCCCACTGAGCCCGTTCGGCGACGTCGCCGCCGAGACGAACGGAACGCTGCGAGCGCTTCTCCAGCAGGGAACGGACGCTCACGAGGTCTTCGAAGCCGTTCGCGCCGAACTTGCAGACGGTGGCACCGTCCTCGTCCTCGAGGACCTCCACTGGGCGGACGAGGCGACGCTCGACGTGCTGCGATTGCTCGGGCGTCGGATCGAAGCCATGCCCATTCTCGTGCTCGCCACATACCGCGACGACGAGCTCGATCGGGCGCATCCGTTGCGCATGGTCCTCGGCGAGCTCTCATCCCAGCCTGGCATCGAGAGCATCCGCCTCGAGCCGCTGTCAACCGAAGCCATCGAGGCGCTCGCGCGCGGCTACGACATCGACGCCGCCGAGATCTATCGGCGAACGTCGGGCAACCCCTTCTACGTCCACGAGATCCTCGAGTCCGGAGGGACTTCCGTGCCCGAGACAATCCGTGATGCCGTGCTCGCACGAGTGGCACGGCTAACTCCGGAGGCCGCCGACCTCGTCGCCACGGTTGCGCTCGCGCCTCCCCACGTCAACGTGTGGATGCTCGAGAGACTCTTCGGAGAATCCGTCGCTCACCTGGACGAGGTGCTCTCGGTCGGCGTGCTGGAGGCACGAGCCGACACCGTGAGCTTCCGGCACGAGCTAGCTCGGGATGCCGTCGACGGGAGCATCGGGCCGGCGCGCCGCGTCGACCTCCATCGCAGGCTGGTCGCTGCTCTCACCGATCCACCAGCCGGCATGCCCGATGCCGCGAGGCTGGCGCACCACGCGGAGGCGGCAGGCAACACCGAAGCCGTACTCGAGTGGGCGTCGCAGGCTGCCGTGGGAGCAGCCTCCGCGGGTGCGTACCGGGAGGCGGCCGCGCAGTATGCCCGGGCACTGCGGTTCGAATCGGTCAGCTCGCCGAGCGACCGGGCCGCTCTCCTCGAGGGACGCGCGCGAGCCTGCTACCTAGCCGACGACCAGGGCGAGGCGATCGACGTGATCACAGAGGCGATCTCGTGTCGTGCGCAGGAGGGTGCGCCGCTCGAGCAGGCGCGAGGGCTCACGGAGCTCACGTCGTACCTCCAATGTCGCGGCCTGCACGCGCGGGCTACGGTTGCGGTCGCGGAGGCCGAGCGCCTCGTCTCGGGATTGCCGACGTCGGCTGCTTCCGCGAGCGTTCTGTTGGCCCGCGCGCACATCGCCTGGGACACTGACATCGAAGCCGCCATCCAGCTCGCTCGCGCCGCCGAGGACACCGCGCGCCGATACGGAGACCTCGAGACCGCCGCCGAGGCACGCGTCTCGATCGGCTCCCTGGAGCTCCAGCGTAACCCCGAGCTCGGGCGCAGCATCCTCGTGGACACCGCCGCCGAGTGCCGCGCCACAGGGCTGAAACAGCAAGCCGCCCGCGCGCTGAACAATCTCGGCGGGCGCGGAGCGGCTCGACATGACCACCAGCTGGCGAACGAGTTCCTCCCCGCCGCATTCGAGTACTGCGTCGAGCACAACCTCGATCTCTGGCGCATCAACGTCCTCGCCCTACTGGCGCGTTCTCAACTCGACCAGGGGCGGTGGATCGAGGCGGCCGACTCGGCAACCCTCGTCCTCGAGGATCCGCGCGAGTCGCCCTGGCCCCACATGGAGGCGCTCGCGGTGCTCGCGCTCGTCCGCGCCCGTCGCGGCGACCCGGGAGCCCGCGAGGCGATCGACGCCACCGCGGCCGTCGGAGTATCGCCGGAGGAGGTGTTCGCCATGGTCGACCTGGCCGCCGCACGGGCCGAGATCGCATGGCTCGAGCGGCGGCCGGACGACATCGAGCGGGAGACGATGACGATGCTCGACGACGCAATTCGGCGCGGTGGGACCCGCGACGTCGCGCGACTCTCGTACTGGCGTCGGCTGGCTGGGCTCGAAGTGGACATTCGGCAGCCCGTCTCGGGGCCGTACGCACCCGGCTCACGCGGAGCATGGCGCGAAGCTGCGGACGAGTGGACGCGCCGCGGATGCCCGTACGAGACGACGTTGGCACTCTCGGAATCGGACGACGAGACCGAGCTTCGGCGCGCCCTCGAGGAGTGCCAACGGATGGAAGCGCGCCCGCTTGCCGCCGTCGTGACTCGGCGCTTGCGGGAGATCGGCGCCAGTGTCCCGCGTGGTCCACGCACCTCGACGCGTGAGAGTCGAGCTGGTCTGACGGCGAGGGAGACCGAGGTTCTCGCGCTTCTCGCTCAGGGACTTCGAAATGCCGAGATCGCGGCTCGCCTCGTTCTCTCACACCGAACGGTCGATCACCACGTCTCGGCCATTCTGCGCAAGCTGGGCGCACGCGGCCGAGGCGAGGCGGCCGCTGCCGCTCAACGGCTCGGACTGCTCGACGACGGGTAGGCAGCGCCCAAGAAGACGGCGGCTCTCCGGAGCCGAACGGGCGAACAGGGGTCGTGGCGAGCACCACCTCATCGCCGACGACAGATAGGCGGTGCGCCTACGCAAAAATAGGCGTCTTCGCCGATGCGTCCGTCGAGCATCGCGACCTACTGTGGACTCGCGATGTTCGAGACCCAGAAAGCGCTCGGCGCCCTACACGAAGCCGATCTGCTGGCCCTCGCACGGCGCGCGAATCGGACGTCCGATGCGTCGCCACTCGAGGCGGCGGGCCCGAGAAGAGCCTGGCAGCACGTCGGCGGTGCAGCCATCGTCGCAGCGATCGTTCTGATGGCCGCAGCAGGTAGCTGGGCAGCCATCGGCGCGGTACACGCCGACGGCGGGCAGCGCCTGGACTCGGGACCGAAGTCGGTTCCCGACTGGTTTCTCCCCATCGCCGACATGTACGACAGGAGCCCCGCGATCACTCCGGAGTTCGACTTCGCCGAGCTCTACGACGCGAACCTTGGGTCGGCGTCCGCGGCGGAGCTCGTCGGCGGCACCGCACGAGCGGGCGCGGGCAAGGCCGCCCGCCCGCAGGTCATCAACAGCAAGGAGGACGGATGAACACGTACGTGATCGTGCGCCGGCGCGGCTGGCAGGACGCCGCGGAGCTGGGCGAGGCGGCCGTGCGCTCGAGCGACGAGGCCGAGCGAACCCCCGAGGACATCGCCTGGATCCGCAGCTACGTGCTGGAGGAGCGGGAAGGGGGCGTCGGCACGGTCTGCATCTACCAGGCCTCGAGCCCGGAGGCGATCCGCCGCCACGCCGGCGCTGCAGGTCTGCCAGTCGACGAGATCGTGAAGGTGGCCGACACCGTCGTCGTGCGGCCCGACCCGGCCGCAGTGACGGCCTGAGAGAGGGGAGACACACATGCGACTTCAACGCAACCTGCTGGTCATTGCAGCGGCACTGGTCGGACTGATCGTGCCGCTAGCTGCGAGCGCGGCGGCTCCGGCAGGGCAACCGGGCGATCCCGAACTACTCGCAACGCTGCCGGGTGGAGCCGGTTCCGGCAGCACAATCGGCCCGGGCGGTGCGCTCTACGTGCCGCAGCCGGAGGCCGGGGAGATCTGGCGCATTGATCCAGACAGCGGAGAGCAGACGCTCTACACGAGCGGCTTGCCGCGGCGGTTCGCGGGGCTCCCGTTCGGCGGCGTCATGGATGTCGCGTTCATCGGCTCGACCGCCTACGCCCTGGTGAGCGTCGTCGGATCCGTGTTTCCGGACGATCTGTTCGCCTGCCATCCCCGGACGGTCGGCATCTACCGTGTGGACGGGCCTGCGACCTCAACAGTGGTCGCAGACATCGGCACGTTTGCGTGCGACAACCCGCCGTCCGGGTTCCCGTTCGTTGTCCCAACGGGAGTCCAGTTCGCGCTGGAGACGTATCGCGGCGGATTCCTCGTGACGGACGGACACCACAACCGCGTGCTTCGCGTCACTCTGAACGGCACGATCACGCAACTGATCGGGTTCGGAGAAGACACGGTCCCGACCGGACTGGCCACCTCCGGGAACACGATCTACCTCGCAGAAGCCGGTCCTGTTCCGCACGAGCCGCAGAACGGCAAGATCGTCTCGTTCGAGCCAGGGTCGTCGACCGCGACGGACGTCGCGTCCGGCGCTCGACTCGCAGTGGACGTGGAACTGGGCCGAGGACGAACGCTGTTCGCCCTCTCCCAGGGCCTCTTCCCCTGTGGCGGAGATCCGGCGTGCGCCGGAGCTCCGGCGTCACACGACACCGGAGCGCTCGTGCGGGCGAACGGAGCCGGCGGCTTCACGACGATCGCGGACGAGCTCGATCAGCCGTCGTCGCTCGAGATCATCGGCAATACCGCATATGTCGTCACCCTCGGCGGGGAAGTGTGGACGATCGACAACATCGCAGGCCCGCCGTACGGCTAATGCGTACGTTGCGCGGAGGGCGCCGGACAAGGGGGAAGGTGTCCGGCGCTCCTCCGCGCACTGATCGTCTAACGAGCGGCTGCGGGCAGAAGTTCCTGCCCGAAGGCCGCCCGCTCGACGAACTCGCCCACTCCCGGCTCGGCGACGAGCTCGCCACCGTCGACGAGCACGTTCCCGCGGAGCAGAACGGTTTCCGGCGACCCGGTGACCTCGGTACCCTCGTAGAGGTTGTAGTCCACCCTCGAGTGCTGCGTCTCCGCGGTGATGAGGTGTCGTCTCTCGGGATCGAAGATCGACGATGTCCGCGTCGGAGCCGGGCGCGATCGTCCCCTTTCGCGGATAGAGGCCGAACAGCTTCGCCGGGTTCGTGGAGAGCAGCTCGACCATGCGGTTCAACGAGATGCGCCCGGCGCGAACGCCGAACTCGTGGATCATGTGCAGCCGGTTCTCGAGGCCCGGCCCGCCGTTCGGGATCTTCGAGAAGTCGTCCTTCCCCATCGACTTCTGCCCGTCCCAGAGGAATGCGCAGTGGTCCGTCGAGATGGCGGAGAGGATGTCCGAGCGCACCGCGTGCCAGAGCACCTCTTGGTTCTCGATCGCGCGGGGCGGAGGCGTGTAGACGTACTTCGCGCCCTCGAAGTCGGGCTGCTCGAGGTACGTGTAGTCGATGAAGAAGTACTGCGTGCAGGTCTCGCCCCAGACGTCCCAGCCCTGCTCGCGCGCCCGCGCGATCGGATCCACGGCCTCCTTGCACGAAACGTGGACGACGTACAGCGGCGCCCCCGCGACGCGCGCGAGCTGGATCGCGCGGTTGGTCGCCTCGCCCTCGGTCTCCGGCGGTCGCGTGAGCGCATGGAAGTGCGGCGCCGTGTTCCCGGCCGCGAGTGCCTGCTTCACGAGAACGTCGATCGCGTCGCCGTTCTCCGCGTGCACCATCACGAGCGCGCCCGTCTCGGCCGCGACCTCCATCGTCCGGAAGAGCGTCTCGTCGTCGACCATGAGCGCGCCCTTGTAGGCCATGAAGAGCTTGTACGAGGTGATGCCCTGCTCGGGCAGCCGCGCGAGCTCCTCGAGGGAGCCGCCCTCGCGCAGATCGGTGACCGCGATGTGGAAGCCCATGTCGATGATCTGCTTCCCCTCGCGCTTGCCGTGCCAGGTGTCGAGCGCTTCGGCGAAGGAGCTCCCGGGCGACTGGATGCAGAAGTCCACGTGGCAGGTCGTGCCACCGAACGCGGCTGCCGTCTGCCCCGAGGTGACGTCGTCGATCGTGGTCGTTCCGCCGAACGGCATGTCGAGGTGCGTGTGTGGGTCGACGCAGCCAGGCAGGACGTACTTGCCCGACGCGTCGATGACGCGGTCCGCGTCGACGTCGAGCGACTCGCCGAGCATCGAGATGCGCTCGTGCTCGATGTAGACGTCGCCGACGTAGTCGTCGGCGGCCGTGATGATCCGCCCGCCCTTGATCAGTGTCGACACGTCATCTCACCTCCTGCGGGAGAGCTCCGGGCCGGCCGCAGCCGGCCCGGAGCCCACGCCTCGTCGTTACTTCCCGCCCTCCTTGAGGACGACGACCTTCTTCTTGAAGCTCTTGCCCGTGACGTCCCAACCCGCCTTCCTCAGATTCGCAACTGCCTTCTTCGCGAGATCCGTCCGGTACGCGGCCTTGGACGCCGGCTTCTTGATGACCTTGTAGGTCTTCGCGATCGTGGCCGTCCGCTTGAACTCGACCGGATCCATGATCCCGATGCCGAGCCTGTTCGGCCAGATGAGAGCGTTGACCTCGTTCATCTGCCAGCGCTGGTGGCCCTTCGGGAGCGCCGGCCCGTTCTTGAGCACGATGTTCGTGCACTCGGCGAGGTGGTCACGACAGTAGATCCACCCCTTGAACGACGCCTCCAGGAACTTGACCGCTGTCGCCTGGTTCGCCTTGTCCTTGATCCAGTCGCCGCGAACGATGACGCCGTCCTGGAGCATTCCGGTGCCGAGGTCCGAGTACTTGTAGACCTTGAGATCGGAGAGCTTGTAGAGCTTGCCCGTGTCCGGGTTCTTCGTCTCGAGCACCTGCGCCAGCTCGTTGTACGTCATCGCGGACGCAGCGTCGATCTCGCCGCTCAGGAACGCGAGCATGTCGAAGTTCTGCTTGACGAGCGTGACGTCCTTGTCCGGGTTCATGCCGTACTTGACGAGCGCGGCACGCTGCTCGAACTCGTTCCCGAAGATCCAGACGCCGAACTTCTTGCCCCGCATCTTCTTGAACGTGTTGATCCCCGCCGACTTGAATGTGACCTCGGTCGTGCCGCTTCGGGAGTAGACCTGGCCGATGTTGACGAGGTCGTTCCCGGTGTCGCGCTGCGCGAGCGTCGACCCCATCCAGTTGATGCCGAACTCCGCCTGCCGTCCGAGCACGACCTGCTCGGGGAGGATGTCCGGCCCGCCGGCCTTGATCGTCACGTCGAGCCCGGCCTGCTTGTAGTAGCCCTTCGCCTGCGCCGCGTAGTAGCCGGCGAACTGTGACTGCACGACCCACTTCGACTGGAGCGTGACCTTCGTCAGCCCCTGTCCCTGGCTCGAGCTCGCCATCGTGAGCCCCGCCACGATCGCAGCGGCCGTGATGAGCATTGCCACGACCGCGATCGTCCACCTTCGTTTCCTCATGTGCCCTCCTTGGGTCACTCGACTCCTGCCCTGATTGCTGGGTGCCAGCTGAGAACGACGCGTTCCGCGAGCGCGACGGCCGCGTAGAACGCAATGCCGATCATGCTCGCGACGAGTATCGCCGCCCACGCTCTCTCGTACTGCGCGACCGAGACCGCCGACACGATCTGGACGCCCAGCGCCTCGGTCGATCCTCCGAAGTAGTCCCCCACGACAGCGCCGATCATTGCGAGTACGGACGCAATCTTCAAGGCGGAGAAGACGAACGGCAGGCTGTTCGGGATCCGAACGCGCTGGAAGACGACGCGCTGGGGCGCTGCGTAGGAGCGCATGAGCTCGAGCGACTCGGGCCGCACCGACGTGAGGCCCCGCAGCGTGTTCACCAACACCGGGAAGAAGCAGAGCACCGCCGCGATCACGACCTTCGACCACGGTGACAGCGTCCCGAACCACGCGTTGGTGATCGGGGCGAACGCGACGATGGGCACCGCGTTCGCGGCGATCATGTACGGCATGAGCGCGTTCCCGAGTGGACGCCAGCGCGCGAGCACGAGCGCGAGCACGAACGCGACGGAGCACCCGAGCACGAATCCCCCGAGCGCCTCCTTGAACGTGATCCACCCTGCGCGCAGGAGCTCGCTGCGCGCGTCCCAGAACGCCTGCAGCACGTCGGAGAGCGGCGGCAGCAGGTAGCGCTCGACACCGAGTGCCGGGAGGAGCCACTGCCATGCGGCGAGCCCCAGCCCGAAGACGATGAGCGCAGGCCCCCACTGCCGCAGCTTCCGCGTCGCGTCACGCTCGGCGAGAGGCGCCGGCGACTGCGCGATCGTGCTCACTCCACACCCCCTGCGTGCAGTGCCTCGCGCACCTCGGTCACGAGCTCGAAGAACCGCGGATCTTCGCGCGTCTCGAACGTCCTCGGCTGCGAGAGCTCGATCGGGATGACCGAGGTGATCCGTCCCGGCCGCGGCGACATGACGACGACGCGCGTCGACAGGTATACGGCTTCCGAGATCGAGTGCGTCACGAAGATCACCGTCGACCCGGTCTCGGCCCAGATCCGCAAGAGCTCTGCGTTCAGGCGCTCCCGGGTCATCTCGTCGAGTGCGCCGAAGGGCTCGTCCATGAGCAGGAGCGCCGGCGAGAAGGAGAGCGCCCGAGCGATCGAGACGCGTTGCTGCATCCCGCCCGAGAGCTGCCACGGGTAGTGCTTCTCGAAGCCCTCGAGCTCGACGAGCTTCAGCATCTCGCCGACGCGCTCCGCTCGGCGTGCGCGGCTCCACCCGAGGAGCTCGAGCGGGAGCGCGATGTTCTTCGTGACGGTGCGCCAGTCGTACAGCACCGCCGCCTGGAAGACGATCCCGTAGTCGCGATCGAGCCGGGCGCGATGCGCGGTCTTCCCGTTGACCAGGATCTCGCCCGTGGAGGGCTCGACGAGGTCGCCCACCACGCGGAGAAGCGTCGACTTCCCGCACCCCGACGGGCCGATGAGCGAGATGAACTCGCCCCGCCCGACCTCGAGGTCGATGTCCTGAAGTGCCGTCACGCCGCCCTTGCCGAACGTCTTCGAGACGCCCATCGCGGAGACGACGGCCTCGGGCGTCATACGAGCTGCTCCGGTGGGCGGTGGACGACGAGCTTCTCGACCACGACGACCACGAGGAAGAAGGCGATCCCGAGGAGCGCGGCGACGAGGTTGACGGCCCAGAGGTTCTCGGGATCGAGCGCGTAGTACTGGTTGAAGTTGATGATCCAGCCGCCGAGCCCGTCCTGGATCGACGACGGCAGCTCCCCGATGACCGCGCCGACGACGCACGCGGTGGCGGCGACCTTGAATGCGGAGAACAGGTACGGCAGCGCGGCCGGAACCCGCAGCTTCCAGAAGACCGACCACTCGCGCGCCGCGTACGACTCCATGAGCTCGACGGCTGCGGGGTCGGCGGAGCGCAGGCCGCGGACGGTGTTCACGGTGACGGGGAAGAACGTCAGGTACGCGGCGATGACGGCGACGCGCATCCAGTCCTTCGGCGTCCAGCCGGCGATGCTCACGTTCCCGAGACCGACGACGACGATCGGTGCGAGCGCGAGGATCGGAATCGTCTGCGATGCGACCACGTACGGCATGACGCCGCGCTGGAGCACGGCAAAGCGGGCGATCAGCGCACCGAGGAGAAAGCCGACCGTCGCGCCGATCACGAAGCCGACCGCCGCTTCCTTCGCGGTGAAGAGCGCCGCATCGAGCATGTAGCGCGCGAGGAGCGGCTCGCCTTCGCGGATCGGGTCGAAGAGCGCGCCCACGATGTCGTGGAGATGGGGCATCGTCGTCGAGTTCACCGGGAACGGTCGCGTCCAGCCCGTCGACTCCCAGACCTTCCGGTACCCCTCCCACAGCGCCCAGAGCCCGACCAGGACGAGCAGGAGAGTGAGCGCGCGAGCGGCGATCGAGCGTGACCTGGCCACCACGCGCAGAGCATCCCACACTCGGAGCCGGCGTTAGAGTCGTCCCGTGGCGCTCGATCCCAAGCGAACTGTCACCGAGCTGAGGGAGCTGCAGGAGCTCACGGAGGACGAGAACGGCGCACAGCGCGTCGCGTGGACGGAGACGTGGGAGCGCGCGCGTACGTGGCTCCGTGAGCTGGTCGCAAGCACCGGAGCCGAGGAGTCGACGGACGCCGCCGGGAATCAGTGGTTCACGCTCGCCGGCGAGTCCCAGCGGGCGTTGCTCATCGGCGGCCACATCGACTCCGTGCCGAACGGCGGCTGGCTCGACGGTTGCCTCAACGTCGTCGCCGGTGCCGAGGTCCTCCGCCGCGTTGCCGACGAAGGAACGCCCCCGGTGACGCTACGACTCGTCAACTGGGCCGACGAGGAGGGCGCGCGCTTCGGCAGGAGCCTCTTCGGCTCGAGCGCGGCCGCGGGCTCGATGGCCGACCAGGACGAGCTGCGGCAGCTCACCGACAGCGACGGCGTCGCTCTTCCCGACGCGCTCGGCGCGTACGGCGTCGATCTCGACAAGGCGGTCGACGCCCGGGCCGAGCTCGAGAGCGCCGCGGCGTACCTCGAGCTCCACATCGAGCAAGGGCCCGTCCTCGAGTCGCTCGAGCTCCCGCTCGGAGTCGTGCTCGGCACCTTCGGGGTCGAGCGGCACCGCATCACCTGGCGCGGCCAGGCCGCGCACGCGGGGTCGACGCCCATGGACAAGCGCCGCGACGCGCTCGCCGGCGCCGCGAAGCTCGCACTCGAGATCCGTGACGTCGCGCGCAGGATCGGCGACGGTGCCGTGTGCACGTCGGGCGGCGTCGTCTGCAAGCCCGGAATCGTCACCTCGGTCGTCGAGACGGCCGAGCAGTTGCTCGACCAGCGTCATCTCGACGCCGCGAAGCTCGCCTCGATGCTCGCGGACGCACGGTCCGCCAGCGAGCGCTTCGCCGAGGAGGAGTCCATCGACGTCGAATGGGAGAGGATCTGGTCGATCGGGCCGATCCTCTTCGACGAGACGCTCGTCGGATTCTGCGACGAGGCGATCCGCGAGGTCGCCGGCACCGCGCATCACCTGCCTTCCGGCCCGCTGCACGACGCCGCGGAGGTCTCCCGTGCCGGAGTTCCGACGGTGATGCTCTTCGTCCAGAGCCTCCGCGGCCTCTCGCACACGAAGCTCGAGGACACGAAGGAGGAGCACCTCGAGCTCGCCGTCGCCGCGCTCGACCGGCTCGCATCGAGGACGATCGACTGGGTCGCCGGCGGCGGCGGTCGCTGAGCTGACGACGTCAGGACGTGGCGTCGTCGCAGGACTCGCCGTCGGCGGCTGTCTGACCTGGAACATCTCGAACGTCGGAGCGGTCGCGGATCCGCTCGCCGAGCACTACGGCGTCTCGCTCGCAGCCGTCGGACTGCTGACCACCGCGCTCTTCGTGACGCACCTCGCAGCGCAGCTCCCGGCGGGGCGCGGCGCAGATCGGTTTGGCTCGCAACGCATCGCTCTCCTGGCGATCGCCGCTGCGATCGTCGGCAACGGGATCCTGCTCGTCGACGAGGGAGTCGAGCTCGCGCTCCTCGGTCGTGCCGATCGTCGGAATCGGCTCGGGTGCGGCCTTCGTCGCCGGTCTCGACCTCGTGCGTGCCGGGGGAGGGGGAGCAGGGCTGCAGGGCCTGTACGGCGGCGCGACGATGGCGGGCGGCGGCCTTGCGCTCATGGTGGTACCTCCCCTCACCGATGCGACGAGTTGGCGCGCGCCCTACTGGAGCGCCGCGCTGCTCGCAATTCTCGCCGCAGTCCCCACGCTCATGGCCTCGGGCCTTCCCCGCGTCGGCCACGCCGGTGACTGGGTGCTCCGGGATCGGGCGCTGCTGCCGATCGGCGTGCTGCAGGCGGCCACATTCGGGCTCGCGGTGATCGCCGGAAACTGGGTCGTGCCGCTCCTCGAGCGACAGGGCGTGTCGTCCACGGCGGCAGGGCTCGCCGGCGGCCTCGTCCTCTTCATCGGCATCCTCACCCGCCCGCTCGGAGGAGTGCTCGCCGGACGCGTGCACGCTCGGCTGCTCGTCGGAATCGCGCTCGCCGGAACGTCCCTCGGCGCGCTGCTCCTCGCGCTCGGCGGCCCGCTCGCGCTCTCCACGCTCGGAGCGCTCGTGCTCGGGCTCACCGCAGGAGTTCCCTTCGCCGTGATCTTCGCGGCCGCGCAACGCACACGTCCCGATGCGCCGGCCGCCGCGATCGCGCTCGTCAACGCGTGTGCGGTTCTCACGATCCTCGTCGGAACACCGCTTGCAGGGCTCGCATTCGAGCTGCCGAGCGACGGTCGCCTCGCCTTCGCCGCGATCGCCGTCCTCGCCGCGGCCGCGCTCGTCCCACTGCGCACGGCGCGACTCTAGACTCGATAATCCCGCTTTCCGAGCGAGCCAAGGAGAATCCGAGATGGCACTGAGCTTCGGCGTCACCGTCCTTCCCGACCCGCCCTCGAGTCGCTTCCTCGAGCTGATCCAGCACGCGGAGGCGAACGGCTTCGAGTACGGCTGGACCTACGACTCGCACGTGCTCTGGCAGGAGTCGTTCCCGCTGCTCACGATGGCCGTGCAGGCGACGACGACGATGAAGTTCGGGCACTGCGTGACGAACCCGGGTACCCGTGACCCGACCGTCCTCGCGAGCGGCTACGCGACGCTGCACGACATCTCGAACGGACGCATGGTCATGGGGATCGGGCGCGGCGACTCGGCGGTGCGCTACATCGGCGACAAGCCCGTGCGGGTGGCCGAGTTCGAGCGTCGCTGCGCGATGGTCAAGGAGTTCATGAACGGACGCGAGGTCGACTGGAACGAGAAGCAGCTCAAGCTCGCGTGGGTGCGACCCGAGCTTCCCGAGATCCCGATGTGGGTCGCCGGCTACGGGCCGAAGGCGCTCGCCGTCGCGGGTCGCGTCGGCGACGGCGTGATCATCCAGCTCGCCGATCCCGTGATCATCGAGTGGATCATGGACACGGCCCGCAAAGCCGCCGAGGAGGCGGGTCGCGACCCCTCCGAGCTCAAGTGCATCGTCTGCGCGCCGAGCCACATCACGGACGACCTCGCCGACGCGCGCGACCAGGTGCGCTGGTTCCCGGCGATGGTCTCGAACCACGTGATGGACCTCATCGAGCGATACGGGTTCGAGTCCGAGATCCCGCACGAGCTCACCGAGTACGTGCGCGTGCGCAAGTTCTACGACTACGACGAGCACTCGCGCGTCGGAGCGAAGCACGGCGAGTTCGTCACGGACGAGATCTGCGATCGCTTCTGCGTCCTCGGCAACGCCGAGCAGGCCACCGCGAAGCTGAAGGAGCTCGAGGCGATCGGCGTCGACCAGTTCAACATCTACCTCATGACGCACGGCCAGGACGAAGACCTCGCCCCTACGGCAAGGACATCATCCCGCAGTTCGCCTGAATTTGCGCAAGACCGGAAACCGGCTAGCGCCGGATTTCCGCTCGCGCGAAGATCCGCTAAAGCGGCCGCTTTCGCGGCCGGTCGTAGCTACTGCCCATCGCTAGATGATGGTTGCGCCGAGAGCGCTGGCAACGAGTTCGACGGCCGTCGCTGCGGTCGTGTTCTCGCGATCGAGGATCGGGTTCACCTCGACGATCTCGAGGGAGCCTGCGAGACCGGACTCCGCGACGAGCTCCATGGCGAGGTGGGCTTCGCGGTAGGTGAGCCCTCCGCGAACGGGCGTGCCGACGCCAGGCGCGATCTCGGGGTCCAGCACGTCCATGTCGAGGGAGACATGGACGAACCCACCACCCGCGATCCGGTCGAGCGACTCGCGTACCGCGCGTTCTATGCCGACGCGGTCGACCTCGCTCATCGAGAAGACCCGCACTCCGGCGTCGCGCAGGAGCCGTGCGTTCGCCGTCGTCGAGAAGCCGCGTCCCGACGAGCGCGACCCGCTTCGGATCGACCGCCGGCAGCGGCCACGCCTCGCTCTCGAAGCCCGGCCCGGCGAGTCCGAGCGCCGCGGCGAGCGCCATCCCGTGGACGTTCCCGCTCGGGCTGGTCTCCGGCGTGTTGATGTCCGAGTGCGCGTCGATCCAGAGAACGCCACCCGGGCCGTGCACCGACGCAAGCCCTCCGAGCGTGCCGAGCGCGACCGAGTGGTCGCCGCCGAGCACGAGGGGCACCGCGCCACCCGCAGAGACCTCCGCGACGCGTGCTGCGATCAGCTCGCACGTGTCGTGGATCTCGGGGAGGAAGCGCGCGCGTTCGTCCCGGAGCGCGGTCGCCTCGGCAACGGCGGTCTCGACGTTCCCCTCGTCGCGCACGACGTAGCCGAGACCGACGAGTCGCTCCTCGAGCCCCGCGTACCGGATCGCCGACGGCCCCATGTCGACGCCGCGCCTCCCCTGCCCGAGGTCGAGCGTCGCGCCGATGATCGCGATCTCCCGCTTCGTGTTCACGGCAGCCAACGCTACCGCGGAGGCGTACAGCAGTGGCGAGGGCCGGACTTGAACCGGCGACACCACGGTTTTCAGCCGTGTGCTCTACCAGCTGAGCTACCTCGCCGCGACGCCTCAGTGTACTGAGGCCCAGTTGTCGCTACGCCACAGGCCGACGGCCGGCTCCGCCGGCCGATAGGCACGTGAGGGTCGACGGTGACGGAGCTCGCAAGGAGGGGGAGCGTGGGGGAACCAATGGTTCCCCCACGGGAGCCGGTTCAAGTCCGGCCCTCGCCATTTACGAGGCTGGTAGGTTCGCCGCGATGGAGCTCGCGTTCCTCTCGGCCGTCGAGCAGGCGCGACTCATCCGCGACGACGAGACGTCGTCCGTGGAGCTCGTCGAGCTCTACCTCGAGCGGATCGAGCGGATCGATCCGTCTCTGAACGCGTTCGTGACCGTCTGCGGCGACGAGGCCCTGTCAGCGGCAAGAACCGCGGATGCGACGCCGAGCGACGCACCGTTTCACGGAGTCCCGATCGCTGTCAAAGACCTCGCCGCAACGGCCGGCATCCGCACCACCTACTCGTCAAGCGCCTACGCCGAGTACGTGCCGGACTTCGACACGCGCCGTCGTACGCCGGATCCGCGAGGCCGGGTTCGTGATCGTCGGAAAGACGAACACGCCCGGAGTTCGGGACAGTCGCATTCACGGAGTCCGAGCTCAACGGAGCCACCCGTAATCCGTGGGACACGGACCTCACGCCCGGAGGATCGAGCGGCGGAGCAGCGGCGGCTGTCTCCGCCGGCCTCGTGCCGATCGCGCACGCCACCGACGGAGGCGGATCGATCCGGATCCCGGCGTCGTGTTGCGGCCTCTTCGGGCTGAAGCCGTCACGAGGGCGTGTATCGAGCGCCCCGTTCGGCTCACTCGAGGGCCTCTCGACCGCCGGGCCGATGGCGCGCACCGTCGAGGACGCGGCGCACTTCCTCGACGTCCTCGCCGGGCTACGAGCTCGGCGATCCGTGGTGGGCTGCTCCTCCCGAGCGGCCGTTCGCCGTGACGACCGACCGAGTCGCCAACGCCGCTCCGCATCGCGGTCACCTCCACCCCTCCGATCGACGTTTCGATCGATCCCGAGTGCGTCGCGCGCGCTGACTGCCGCCGCGGAGCTCCTGGCACGCCTCGGCCACGACGTCCGCGAGGAGACACCGCCCTGGAGTGAGCCTGACCTCTTCCACCGGTTCATCGCGGTATGGCAGGTCGGACCCGGCGCTCCATCCCGTCGACGAGGCGCTCATGACACCCCTGAATCGCGGGCTCGTCGAGTCTGCTCGCTCGAGCTACCGCCGCCGACTACGCGCGAGCCGTCGGCTCCCTGCAGCTCGCTCGCGCGGCGGATCGTCTCGTTCTGGAGCGACGTCGACGTCGTGCTCACGCCCACGCTCGCGCTCCCGCCGGTGCCGATCGGCTGGCAGGACGAAGTCGACGGCCCGATCGAGCAGCTCTTCCGCAACACCGAGTTCACGCCGTTCACGGCGGTGGCGAACCTGACCGGGCAGCCTGCGATGTCGCTTCCGCTCCACTGGAGCGAAGCCGGCCTTCCGGTCGGCGTCCACGCGATCGGGCCGCCGGCCGGCGACGCGCTCCTCTTGAGCCTCGCAGCGCAGCTCGAAGCAGCGCGACCGTGGCGCGACCGCCGACCGCCCGTCTCCTGATCAGCTCGCGATCGTGATCCGGATGCCCTGACCGGGCGACGCGTGCAGCATGCGCGCAGCGCTTCCGCGCGAGATCGCGAGCGACATGTTCTTGTAGCTGTCCTCGTAGAGGATCACGTCACCCGCCCGTGCATCCGCGAAGGTGCGCGCCATCACCGCGTAGTAGCGCTCGCCCGCGAGCTCGAGCTCCACGCGCGTTCCGGAGACGATTCCCGAGCGACGTCGACGTCGTCGCGGTCCAGGTTGAGCGCGATGTTCCCGAAGCTGTCGACGTACAGCAGCGTCGCGGAGATGGCATCGTCGGCGACGGTCGGCTCCGGAAGGTCGAGCCGGATGAGACCCTCCGGATCGACCGGCGGCCCCAGCTCGGCGAGCGGAACTCCGGTCGCGAGATGGGCCGCCGCGGGAGCGAAGATGTCCCGGCCGTGAAACGTCCTCGAGATCGAGTCGAGCGCGTACGCCGGATTTGCGAGCTCGTGCGCGGCGTCGATCCCCGTCCGGCTCGCCGCCGGCAGCAGGAGCCCGTTGTCGGGACCGACGTAGATGCGCCCCTCGACGTCGCGCAGCGCGAGCGCCCGTCGAGGCCCACCCACGCCGGGATCGACGATCGCGAGATGGACGCCGAGTGGCATGAAGCCGATCGTGTTTGCGAGCACGAGCGCACCCTCGAGAATCGAGGTCGCGGGGATGCCGTGCGTGATGTCGATGATCTGCGCGTCGGGCGCGATGCGCTTCATGACCCCGTGGCACGTGCCGACGAAGTCGTCCTTGAGCCCGAAGTCGCTCAGGAACGTGATGAACACGCGCGGAGCGTAACGCGGTTCAGCGTGGTGGGCCTAGCGGCGGGCGGCGACGGCGGCAGCGCAGCCGCGCGATGCGCACGCGCCGGGACTCACCGCAGATCCGGACGCCCCGCGGCCGGATCCGAACGAACGCCGTCGGCGCCTGCACCGGCAACGGGCGTCCCACGAACAGCGGACGCGTCACGATGCCCCGATCTCCCCTTCGCGCACCCCGGACACGGATCGCAGCATAGTCCGGCTCCCGGTCGCTGCCGGCGCGTGTACGCGCGAGATCGGCGAGCTCGGCTGTCTCGCGCTGGAGGCGGACGAGCTTGGCGGCAATGATCGCGACGTAGACGAGGACGAAGACGAGGGCGAAGCCGAATGCAGCAGCGACGTACGCGCCGGGGCTCACTCGAGCGCCTCGCGCAAGTCGCGCAGATCTCTATCGAGCAGCTTGCCCGCCAGCTCGACGCGGTAGAGCACGTACGCGAGGAGCGTGACCGCGGCCCACATCACGCAGAACGCGGCGAACATCGTTCCGGTCATCTGCGGTCCCTCGCGGGTGAACACGACAGGGTGGACGAGATTCTCCGCAAGCCTGATAGCGAGGAAGCTCACGGGTATGAGCGCCACGCCGAAGAGCGCATAGACAGCCGACGATCTCGCGCGCCGAGGGCCTTCCTCGAGCGAAAAGCGCAACATGAAGTACGCGCAGTAGAAGAGGAAGAGCACAAGGAACAAGACAAGCTGGTCCTCGTCCCAGCTCCACCAGACACCCCACGAGGTCTTCGCCCAGATCGAGCCCGTGATCAGCGTCAGCGCGCCGAAGATGGTTCCCTGGTGGATTGCGACGTAGCTCTCCAGGTCGTAGCGCTCGTCGCCGCGCCAGAGCAGGAGTAGCGCCTTCACTGCACCCAGTCCGAAGCAGAAGTACGCCGTCAGCGCGATCGGGACGTGGATGTAGAAGATGCGCTGTCGCACGCCCTCGATGGCCGCCTCGGGGGCCACGAAGAACGACAGCACAATCCCGAGCGCGAACAGCGCGCCCGTCAAGAGTGCTAGCCCCTGAAGACTGCGGGGTGACGAGAGAGTCAGTTGGCTACTCCGTGACGACGTACTCGAAGGACGCCCACGAGAGTACCGCGAAGACGCCGTCGTACAGCAGGAGGAACAGCAGGAACCGCTCGCCTTCGGTCGACACCGCCGCTCCTACCCCGCCGACGACGAGCGGGATCGCAAGAGGGAGGAAGAGGAGCGGAAGCAGCAACTCTCGTGCCCGCCCGGCCGCCGCCATCGCAGACATCAGCGATCCCACCGTGCAGATCCCGATGTCCGCGAGCAGGACGCCGGCGAGGGCAGTCGCGTCGAGCGGCTCGAAGAAGAGCATGAAGGCGGGAAGCGCGACCGCCTGCGCCGCGAGCAGGAACGCGAGCGTCGCGAGCGTCTTGCCGAGCCAGATCGCGCTGCGGTCGCACGGCGCGAGAACGAGCGCGTCGAGGACGCCGTGCTCCTGCTCGGGAACCCATGCCCGCGCGAGCCCGAGGAGCGCCGTGAACACGATCGCCACCCACAGCAGCCCGTAGGCCGCGTCGTCCGCCGCGCCCTCGGGGATCGCAAAGTGGAACACGACCAGGGTCGTGAGAACGAAGAGGAGCATCGCGGGCAGCGTGTCGCGACCGCGCAGCTCGACTCGCAGATCCTTGCGCGTGAGCGCCACGACATCTGCGAAGTAGGTCACGCGAGAACGAGCCGAGTGGACTGGAGCGCCGCAACGCGATCCGGCGCGTGGGTGGTCAGCACGACGGTGCACCTTCCGGCGAGACCCGCGAGCTCGCGATCGAGAAGCGTCGCGCCGTCCTCGTCGAGGGCCGAGAACGGTTCGTCGAGGACGAGCAGGTCGGGCTGGTGGAGAAGGGCTCGGCACAGAGCGAGCCGCTGCGTCATGCCGCGCGAGTACGTCGACACGCGTTCGTTGCGTGCCTCCCAGAGGGTGAAGCGCTCGAGGAGCATCCCGATGCGCTCGCGTCGCTCCGGGACGCGATAGAGCCTTCCGAAGAGCTCGAGGTTCTCTGCGGCGGTGAGCTCGCGATAGACGAGCGGCTCATGGGCCAGGTACCCGATTCGCGAACGATCGGCGTCCACGACGAGTTCGCCTCGCGTCGGATGCGCCAGGCCCGTGAGCAGTCGAAGGAGCGTCGTCTTCCCGCTGCCGTTCGGCCCGGTCACCACGGCAAACCCACCGCGTGGAACCGCGATGTCGACTCCGCGCAGAACGCGTTTTCGTCCGTACCGCTTCTCGACCCCCCGCCCCCGGATCATCCGACGAGGACGTCCAGCGCCACGAACGCGAAGAACACGGCGCTGATCACGCCGTTGAGCGTGAAGAAGGCCGCATCCAGCCTGCGGAGGTCTCCCGGCCGGACGATGGAGTGCTCGTAGAGGAGCAATGCCGCCGTCACAACAACGCCGAGCCAGTAGTAGAGCGAGACGCCGAGCCCGGCGCCGGCCGCTGCCAACAGTCCGACGGCTCCGGCATGGAAGACGCCAGCGCCGGCAAACACGCCGCGTTCCCCGAAGCGGGTCGCCCACGAGTGGAGCCCCTCGGCACGGTCGTGGTCGAGGTCGAAGAGCGAGTAGAAGAGATCGAATCCGGCCACCCACAACGCGACGGCACAGCCGATCGCCCACGCTTCCCACGGTGCGCCTCCCGAGACGGCAAGCCACGCGCCGACCGGCGCGAGGCCGAGGCACGCGCCGAGCCAGAGGTGGCAGAGCCATGTGATCCGCTTCAGATAGGGGTAGACGACGAACAGCGCCACGGGGATCGGCCAGAGCCAGCGGACGATCGGGTCGAGCTGCGAGACCGCGAGGAGGAACACGGCCAGCGAGGCCAGACAGAGACCGACAACCTGCGCACGCGAGAGCGCACCCGACGGCAGCTCGCGAGTGGCTGTCCGCGGATTCCGCGCATCGAGCTCGGCGTCGACGAGCCGGTTGACCGCCATCGCGAGCGTTCGCGCGCCGACCATCGCCACGGTCACCCACGCGACGTTCGCAAGGCCGGGCCAGCCGTCGACCGCGAGGAACGCGCCGACGTACGCGAACGGCAGCGCGAAGACCGTGTGCTCGATGCGCACGAGCGACGCGAGACGCCGCGGAAGCGGAACCGTCGCGACCGTCACGTCTGGCGGTGCGGGGTCGTCGTATCGCCCGCGGCGAGCTCGAGTCCGTGCCGAAGGGCGGGCTGGATCACCGCGAATCCGTCGCGGCACCCGCCTGGTGAGCCCGGGAGATTCACGACGAGAGTGCTCCCGCGGAGCCCGGCGATCCCGCGCGAGAGCAATGCGTGTGGTGTCCGGGCGATCGCGTCCGTTCGAATCGCCTCGGCGAGACCCGGCGCTTCGCGATCGATGATGGTGCGGGTCGCCTCGGGGGTGACGTCTCGCGGCGCGAAACCGGTGCCTCCAGTTGTCAGTACGAGCAACACACCGGACTCCGCGAGCTCCTCGAGTGCCGCGCTGATGAGCGGCGCGTCGTCGGACACGACTCTGCGCTCGACATCGAATCCGTCGTCGCGCAGGAGCTCCTGGAGTGCGTCGCCGCTCGCATCGTCGCGCACGCCCGCACTCACCCCGTCGGAGATCGTCAGCACGGCGGCCTTCACACGACCTCCTTCGTCTTCTCGACGAGCCGAATCTCCTCGACGACCATCCCCTTGTCCACCGCCTTGGCCATGTCGTAGAGCGTCAATGCGGCAACCGACGCAGCGACGAGGGCTTCCATCTCGACGCCGGTCTGCGCCGTCGTCGACGCCGACGCCTCGATCTCGACGACGCCGTCGCCCACTTCGAGGATCACCTCGACGTGGGACAACGGCAACGGGTGGCAGAGCGGGATGAGCTCCGACGTGCGCTTCGCAGCCATGATCCCGGCGAGCCTCGCCGTCCCGAGAGCGTCCCCCTTCGGCAGCGCCCCGAGCATTCCAGTCGTCTCGGGTGCCATTCGTACCCGAGCGCTCGCGCGGGCATGACGCCGAGCGAGCGGCTTGGCGCCGACGTCGACCATGCGGACGTCGCCCGCTGAATCGACGTGGCTCAACTCTCGGGCGCTCTCGGACACGTCAGGATCGTAGTCGGCTACCCGAATGAGGGAACGACGACCGGACCGGACGAGATCGCGTGTGCCTAGCCGCCGCCGACGTGCTCGGGCAGTCGCGGAGCGTTTTCACGTGAAAACGGCCTTGCGCCGTCTGGAACGGGCTCCCCGGGCAGATCCACCACGAACACGGTCGGACGGGCCTCGGACTCGAGAATCACGTCGCCGCCCATGAGCCGCGCCAGCTCGCGCGCGATAGCCAGCCCCAGGCCGCTTCCCGAGGCCATCCCTCCCTCGACGCGGTAGAAGCGGCCGAAGACGGCATCGCGCTGGCTCGTCGGAATTCCCGGCCCATCGTCCTCGACGACGAGTTGCGCGCGGCCGTTCCTGCGTCGCGCCGCCAATGTCACCCGGGTTCCGGCTGGGGTATGCGTGATCGCATTCGTCGCAAGCGCCCGACCGATCTGGAGGATCCGTGCGTCATCGCCGACACACCACACGCCTTCGTCGACATCGACGACGAGCTCGTGCCCGCTCGACGACGCGAGATGCTCGATCTCACTCGCGAGCATCTGGACCACGGAGCCGAGATCGACGGGCTCGCGCACCACGTCGAGCTGGCCGGCGTCGACGCGAGAGAGATCGAGCAAGTCGATCGACAGCTTCGCGAGTCGCCGAACCTGCCCCTGCATCGTCTCGATGAACCCTCGGCGCGTCTCCTCGTCGAGCTCCTCGTCGGCGAGCAGCTCGAGGAACCCGCCGATCGAGAAGAGCGGAGTGCGCAGCTCGTGGGACGCGTTCGCGACGAACTCCTTCCGGGCGTTGTCGAGCTGTGCGAGCTGAACGCGCATCTGGTCGAAAGCACGAGCCAGCTCCCCGATCTCGTCGTTTCCGTGGTCGACGATCGGAGCACCGAAGTCGCCTGCGGCAATCCGCTCTGCTGCGGCCTCCAGTCGCAGCAGCCGGTGCGAGAGCATCCCGGCCGCGGTGAGCCCGAGCACGAGAGCGAGCACGAGAGCGAACGCCGTCGCCAGAAGCAGGCGCTCACGGACGAGTCGGACCGTCGCAAGAGAATCCGCGAGCGGCGCCTGGAAGAGCACGACGGCCTCGTTTCCGAGCGGGACCGCGACGTCCGCGTAGTCGCCTCCTGCTTGCAGGACCCGGCCGCGCTCTACCTCGCCGCTCACAAGCGCGGCGAGTGCGACGGGATCGTCGGCCACATCGTGCGCGTCGCGCGCCTGCGAGTCGGCGAACGACACGAGTGCCGGCCGGCTGGTCGAGAGAACGTCGAGGGCCACGACGCGCGTGTTCGTCACGACCGCGAAGCTCTCGATCCGCTCCTGCCAGAGCACCCGATCCTCCGACAGCGAACGCGCAAGGCGTGTGGCTCGGGGCTCGAGCTGGTCGAGCCGAGCGTCGACGAGCCGCCGCTCGAGCGAGGGCACGACGATCATGTACGCAGTCCCCAACGCGCCGGCGACGATCCCGACGAGAACGAGCACGATGCGGATCCGGATTCCGCCCGGTAGTGACATCAGTGGCCTCTCCGGGAAGCACGGCCTTGCCTCGTCGGCGAAAACCGAGCAGGCCTAGGACGCAGGGAGGCCGCATACCAATAGGCATGTGGCCGAATGAGGACGACGGCATGCGAAGCGTTTGCAGCCGCGCGAGGCAAGGCCGTGCTTCCCGGAGAGGCCACTTGGCTCCCTACTCTGGCCTGAAGCGGTACCCGGCGCCGCGCATAGTCAGTATCAGCTCCGGATCGCTCGGATCGCGCTCGATCTTCTCCCGCAGGTGTCGGACATGCACATCGATGGTGCGCGGCTCGCGGTAGTCGGCCCCTCCGCGCAGACGCTCGAGGAGCTCGCGCCGAGAGAACACCACGCCCGGGCTCTGCGCGAGAACGACGAGCATCTCGAACTCGATGAACGTCAGCTGTGCAGGCTCCCCGCGCACCTCGACGGTGCGCCGCGGGACGTCGATGCGAAGCTCGCCGCGCTCGATGAGCTCCTCCCGCTCCCCCGCGAGGTGCGGGGATGATGCGCGGCGCAGAAGCGCCCGGACACGGCTTCGGAACTCCCGAATCGAGAACGGCTTCGTGATGTAGTCGTCCGCGCCGAGCTCGAGGCCGAGCACCTTGTCGAGCTCCTCTCCTCGCGCAGTGAGCATGATGATCGGAACGTTGCTCTGACCACGCAGTCGCTTGCAGACCTCGAGCCCGTCGAGACGAGGAAGCATGACGTCGAGGACGACGAGATCGACGGGCTGCTCACCGAACAGGCGCAGCGCCTCTTCGCCGTCACGAGCCTGGACGACCGCGTAGCCATCCCGCTCGAGCGGGTACGTCAGCAGGGTCTGGATGGATTCCTCGTCGTCGACGAGGAGAATTGTCGAGGTCGTGGG
Organism: uncultured Gaiellaceae bacterium; assembly: GCA_963783705.1. GTDB lineage: Bacteria > Actinomycetota > Thermoleophilia > Gaiellales > Gaiellaceae > GMQP-bins7. Next base: position 639,669 of record CAWAOK010000009.1, on the reverse strand, counting down.
CATCGGAGCGTTCGCGCGGGCTCGCGGTCGCCGGCGCGCTTACTATAGCCCGGCGATGGAAGCCGCTCGGCCCCGGACGCGCGGTCGCCGGCTGCGTCGCGGCACCGCTGAACGTCCGCTTAACGCCCGCCTGATCCGCGTCGGCTTTCTCGTCGTCGCGCCGGCGTTCCTCGCCTTTCTGTTCTCGATCTCGACAACGGCTGCACTTCCTCGGTTCCCCCTCGATCCACTCTTCGATGCCGAGTCCGCCGCCTCGTTCGCCGAGTCGCTCACCACGGTCTACCCCTCGCGCGTCCCTGGCTCGGAGGGGGCGACGGAGGCGGCACGCTGGTACCGCGAAACTGTCGGCGCGCTCGGGCTCGAGACAGAGGAGGACGTGTGGACGGAGGATCTCGCAGACCTGGGATCGATCGAGCTCCGGAATGTGGTCACCGTGGTGCCTGGACGATCGGAGGAGACGATCGTCCTTGTTGCACACCGCGACAACGCAGGAGCCGCGCGGCAACTCGGCGAAAACGCATCCGGCACGGCGATCCTCATCGAGCTCGCTCGTGGATTCGCTCCTCAGGAGCTCGGACCCGATCCACGCCTGCAGCACACCCTCGTGCTGGTGTCGACCGACGCCGGCGCGTTCGGGGGCGCCGGCGCGGCGCGTTTCGCGACGACGTCACCGCTTGCCAGCAGCGCGATCGCGGTTGTCGTGCTCGACGACCTGACGCACGGACGCCCACGGTTGGCGATCGCGGGCGATCACCCCGTGTCTCCGGCGCGCACGCTCGTGCGTACCGCGGCCGACCGCATCGCGGAAGAGGTCGGAGTCGGCCCGTCCCTCCCGTCCATCGCGTCCCAGCTCGTCGATCTCGGCATCCCGTTCGCGCTCGACGAGCAGGGGCGCTTTCTCGCAGCTGGGGTCTCCGCCGTGACGCTCACGACCGGTTCCGACGACGAGGCCGATACCATCGCGATGCCGGCGACGAACCGTCTCGGGCAGCTCGGGAAGGCGACGGAGGCGCTCGTCAGGTCACTGGACACCAGCGTGGGTGGCGCTTTTCGCACTCCCGACAGCATCTTCTTCTCCGACCGCGCAGCGAGCGGCTGGACCGCTCGGCTCGTCCTCATCCTGAGCGTCGTCCCGTTCGCACTCGGCGTCGTCGATCTCATCGTCCGCGGACGGCGGCGCGCGCTGCCCTTCAGGCCTGCGTTGCGCGCTCAACGGTCGCGGCTCGGCGTGTGGGCGTTCGGCGCACTCCTCGTCGCGATCGGTGCGATCGCGGGGATCCTTCCCACCGGCGCGCCGCTCCCGCTAGCGCCGTACTCGGAGGTCTTCGAGCAACGCCCGGTCTTCGGCATCCTCGTTCTCCTTTCGTCGTTCGTCCTCGGGTGGCTCGTCGCGAGACGGCACCTCGTTCCGGTAGCCGCTGCGACGCCCGACGAGCGGCTGGCTGGGTTCGTCGTGGCTCTGGCGACGCTCGGCGTGGTTGCGATCGGACTCGCCGTGCTTCAGCCCTACGCGCTCATCTTCGTGCTGCCGTCGCTCTACGCATGGCTCTGGATCCCACTCGACGGGCCGTCCGCGACGCGCGCGTTCGTCTTTGCTGCCGGACTGCTCGGGCCGATCGTCGGGCTGTTCCTGCTCGGGAGTGAGCTCGGACTGTCGGCGGTCGACGCAGTGCTGTACGTGATCGGTCTGTTCACCGTCGGCTACCTACCGCTGAGCTCGGCGCTCCTCGGCGTCGTCTGGGCGGCGGCAGCAGCTCAGCTCGGCGCCCTGGCACTCGGACGCTATGCGCCCTACGCCTCGGGGATGGAGCCTCCACCTGCAGGTTCTGTCCGACGGCTCATCGCGCGCTAGTTGAGCTCGAGGAAGCGGACGAGAGTCCCGACGCCGAGCTCGCCATCGCCGCGCGGCACGTGCACGAGCGCGTCCGCCGCCGCGGCACGCGTGATCATGTGCGACTCCTGGCCGACGATCGCGTCGAGCCGGACGACGTCTCCGTCGTCGATCCGAATCGCGCGGACGAACTCGTCTCGTTGAGGGTTTCGGGTAAACGCGGTCGCCGTTACGCCCGTCACGTAACGCGGAAGGCTGTTCGAAGCCCCCTGTAGCGCCAGGAGTGCCGGAGTCACGAAGACGAGCGCCCCGACCAGCGCGGACACAGGGTTTCCGGGAAGGCCGAACACGAGCGTGCGCTCGCGCACGCCGAAGGAGAGGGGCTTTCCGGGCTTGACGGCGACGCCCCAGAAGATCTCACGCACTCCGAGATCTGCGGCGGTTCGGCGCACGAGGTCGTGTTCTCCCATCGACACGCCACCGGAGGTGACCAGCACGTCCGCCTCGAGGCCGCGCGCGATCGCCTCGCGGTGAGCATCTGCGTCGTCTGCGACGACGGGCAGCACCTCCACGTCGGCGTTCGCTCGCGTGAGGACGGCCGCCACCATTGCGCGGTTGGACTCGTAGATCTGACCAGGCGCGAGCTCGTCCCCGGCCGAGCGGAGCTCACTGCCCGTCGCGAGCACGGCAACGCGCGGACGCGCGGAGCAGACGACCTCCGCCACGCCGGTCGCAGCGAGTGCGCCGACCTGTGCAGCGCCGAGACGCGAGCCGGCGACAGCAACGGTCGCCCCCGCGCGGACATCGCCCCCGCGCGGGCGCACGTGCTGGCCTGCGACAACCGCGTCGCCGATCACAACATGGCTGCCGCGATCGTCGACAACCTCGACGGGAACGACCGCGTCGGCCTCGTCTGGCACGGTGGCTCCTGTCGATATCCCTGCGGCCGCGCCCGGCGGGAGCGGGCCGGGAGCCGGCGCTCCTGCGGCAACGCGGAAGGCGATCGGAAGCTCTCCGGGAGTCTCGGAGGCACGAACCGCGAAACCGTCCATCGCCGAGCTCGGGAAGGGCGGTAGATCGACCCGTGCCGTCGCGGACTCGCGCAGCACGCGCCCCGACGCATCGACGACCGCGAGGTCCTCCATGGGCAAGAGTTGAGCGCTCTCGAGGATCCGTGCGAGCGCGGTGTCGATCGTCAGCAGTTCGGACACGCGCTCCGTCAGCGACCCAATCGCGACGGTGGAGGCGGTCGCGACGTCGGGGACTCCGTGTCGGTCGTCTCCGTCTCGGTCTCCGGCGCGGGCGTGTACGCCGGGGTCGGGTCGTAATCCAGCGCGTACTCGCCACGAGTGAACGGCTTCCACTGCGGCCACACCTTGGGCTCCAGGAACTCTGCGGGCTCGATGTTCGCGAGTGCCGGCTCCATGAAGAGGCGCCACATCTCGGCGGGGAAACTGCCGCCGGTCACGGCGATTCCGTGGACGCTGTCGAGCGGGATCTCGGCGCGCGTGTAGCCCATCCAGACCGCGGTTGCGAGCTCGGGTGTGTAGCCCGCGAACCAGGCGTCGACGTTGAGCTCGGCCGTACCGGTCTTGCCGGCCGCCGGCCGCCCGAAGGCGGCGCGTGTGCCCGTACCGGACTGGACGTTCTGCTCGAGGATGCTTGTCACGATGGCGGCCGTACCCTCGGAGATCGCGCGGCGGCGCCTGGGAGTGCCCCAGCCGGCGTCGGTGTCGACCGTCCCATCCTCGAGAACGACGCGGCGGATCGCCATCGGCTCGGCGTACACGCCGCCGGCAGCGAGTGTGGCGTACGAAGACGCGATGTCGAGAGGTGACACCGCGATCGAGCCCAGGCCGATCGACGGGACGTACGCACCCTTGACATCCAGCTGCGCACGAACGCCCATCCGGCGCGCAACTTCGGCGACCTTCTCTGGAGTGAGGTCCAGGGTGAGCTGCGCGTAGACCGTGTTGTCCGAGAGGAGCGTCGCGCTCCGGATCGAGCTCCAGCCGTGATAGTCGCCCCCGTACGTCTTGACGCACCACCACGAGCCGTCGTCGCAGTTCCCTGCGGGATGAAGCCGTGCCGTGAACGGTGCCGAAACGTAGTACGTCGAGTCGGGATTCACGCCCTGCTCCACCGCGGCCGCCAGCACGAACGTCTTGAAGGTCGAGCCCGGCTGGCGTCGGGCCTGCGAGAGCAGGTTGAACTGATTCTTCGGCCGGTTCGGAACCACCGCCGCCATCGCGCGGATCGCGCCGGTTCGGGGGCTGATGGAGATCAGCGCCGCCGCAGGATCGTCCGATTCGTCCAGCGTGTCCCGGATTGCGCGCTCGGCGAGACGCTGGTAGCGCGGGATGATCGTGGTGTAGACCTTGAGCCCGCCCTCGCGGACGTCCTGCGCGCCGTAGACCTCGATCAGCTTGTCCCGGACATACCCGAAGAAATAGGGCTCGCGGATCGCGTCGTAGAGCTGGCCGCGACGGAGCCCGAGCGGCGCGTCGACCGCCTTCCGGTAGATGCGCCGCGTGATGATGCCGGTGTCCAGCATCGCCCGCAGCACCTCCTGCCGCCGCGCAAGCGCCCGCGCCGGAGCCGTGAACGGATCGTGAACCGACGGCGCCTGCGGGAGTCCGGCCAGAAGCGCTGCCTCGGAGACTCTGAGCTCCGCTGCCGACTTCGTGAAGTAGGTCTGCGACGCCGCCTCGATGCCGTACGCGCGATTCCCGTAGAAGCTCTGGTTCAGGTACGAGGTCAGGATCCATTGCTTCGAGCGCGCGCGGTCGAGCTTCGTTGCGAGGCACGCCTCCTTCACCTTGCGCTGGACTGTCTGCTCCCTCGAGATGTAGAGGTTCCGCACCAGCTGCTGTGTGATCGTCGAGCCTCCCTCGACGATCTCGCCGGCGCGGAGGTTCTCGACCGCGGCACGCGCGATGCCCTCGACATCGACGCCGTCGTGCGCGAAGAAGCGCCTGTCCTCGATCGCGATCGTCGCCTTGCGAACCCACAGCGACATGTCCGCCGCAGTGACGGGCTCGCGATTCCGCTCGGCCGGAATCGAGCCGAGCAGCGATCCGTCGGCCGCGTAGACGAACGTGTTCGCCCCGATGTCGACCGACCTGAGCGAGTCGAGATCACACGACGATCCGTATGCGACGACCGCTGCGGTGCCGCCCATGCCCGCAGCGACAACCACGGCGGCGACCACGGCGACGGCGACGATCGCACCCTTGCGCCTGCGGCGCTTGCGCAGTGCGCGCTGGTGCCGTCCCCGTGGACGCAGCGTGTCCGGATCGAGCGGCGTGCGCCTGCTGGGAGACGGGCTCATGACCGGATGCTAGCCACGCTTCGATGCGGGTTCGGCGGCGGCGGCGGTGCTCCTCGTGCTGGAATCCCGGCGTGTCCGTGACTGCGAGCCACCAGCGTCACCCCGGTCGGCTCGTCGCCTGGCTCGCGTTCGTCGTCGCGCTCACGCTGCTCAACTACGCCGGCAGGTACGCGAGCGACGAGACGCCTGAGGACGTGGCGTACCAGTGGGCGTCGTCGGTCGCGATCGTCGTGCAGTTCGGTCTGATGCTCGGGATCCTCCTGCTCATAGCGAAAGGGCTTCCGAAGCGTGAGCTCTTCGCACTCAGGCGACCCGACTCGTGGAAGCGAGCGCTCGGGCTCGCGCTCCTCTGCCTCGTCCTCATCTACATCGTGTCGCTCGCCTACACCGGCATCCTGTCGCTCCTCGGCGACTTCGACCCGACGGAGGAGCAGGGCCTCGTCCCCGACGAGTGGGACTCGAGCCGAGCCGCCCCGTTCGTCGCGTTCTTCCTCGCAGTGACGTTGCTGGCGCCCTTCGTCGAGGAGATCACCTACCGGGGGCTCGGCTTCTCCCTCATAAAGCCATATGGCGTGACGCTCGCGATCGTCGTCACCGGAGTGCTCTTCGGGCTCGCGCACGGTCTGCTGATCGGGCTACCCGTCCTCGTCTTCTTCGGGGTCGTGGTCGGCTGGCTGCGGGCGAGGACCGGACAGCGTGTACCCGGGGATCGTGCTCCACGCCGTGTTCAACGGCATCGCGCTGCTCGTATCGGTCAGCGGAGCCGGCTAGCTCTCGTCGTCCTCGTCGTCGGGGAGCTCGGCGTCGGGATCGTCGTCGTCGCTGTCTTCGAGAACCTCGCGAAGGCTCGAAGCGAACTCCTCCGGAGTTACGCTCTCGATGAACCGGCTGAACTCCTCCGGATCGAGGTCCGCGAGGTTCGAGGCCGTCACGAGACTGACCTGCTCGTCGTCTCCGGCCTCGAACTCGATTCCCAGCTCCTCGACGACGTCGTCAGCCGCGAAGATCTGCGCTTCGCAACGCACCGCGAGCGCGATCGCGTCGGAGGGACGAGAGTCGATCTCGAGCTCCTGGCCGTCGTGGACGATCGTGATCTTCGCGAAGTACGTGTTCTCCCGAAGCTCGGTCACGGTCACGCGCACGACCTCGCCCTTGAGCTCCGAAACGACGTCGGTGAGCAGGTCGTGGGTCATCGGGCGTGGCGGGCTGGCGCCCTGGAGCTTCATGAGAATCGCCGCCGCTTCGGGATGACCGATCCAGATCGGAAGGAAGCGATCCTCGTCCAGAGCCTTCAGCAGCACGATCGGCTGCTTGCCGATCGGTTCGAAGCTCACGCCGTAGAGAGTCATCTCGCGCATCCCTGGCTCAGCCCATCTTAGTCAGGGGCTGCTGTACAGTTTTGCCCTCGGGCGATTAGCTCAGTCGGTTAGAGCGCCGCTCTGATAAGGCGGAGGCCCCTGGTTCGAGTCCAGGATCGCCCACCTTGCCCGCAAGATCGGGAATCTGCGAGTGCAGATTCCCGATCGCGAGGATCCCTGAAGGCGTCCGCTTTCGCGGCCGCGGCGCTGCTACGTCTGCCTCGCGCCGTCGCTTCAAGCTGCTCGATCTTCAACGAGACGCTCGGACGCCGCTTCGAGCGCTTCCACCAGCTCTTCGAGCCCTTTCTCGTCGTCGAAGCGCACCTGCAGCATCCCGGCGCTCATCCGCGCGGGCATCCCGGTGATCGCCTCCGCGGCTCGCCTCGCCCTGTCGACCAGCGCAGGATCGACCGCGGCGACGCGTCGTGGTCGGCGCTTGGCGCCGCCTTCGCGCGCAGCGCGCTCGGCAGCACGTACGGTCAGACCCTCCTTCACGATCCTGCGGGCGAGCCGGCGGCGCGCGTCGTCGTCGGGAAGCGACAGGACCGCGCGCGCGTGGCCTTCGCTCATGTCTCCGCGCGCGAGCATCCAGAGCACCTCCTCGGGCAGCTCGAGCAGCCGGAGACGGTTGGACACGACGGGCTTCGACTTTCCGACACGGTTCGCGACGTCGCCCAACGAGAGCTCGAACTCGTCGACGAGGGAGGCGTACGCTCGGGCCTCTTCCACCGGCGAGAGCTGCTCGCGCGCGACGTTCTCGACCAGCCCCAGAAGGAGCGAGTCGCGATCTCCGACATCGCGCACGACGGCCGGAAGCGTCGCGACCCCTGCCGATCGGGCTGCGCGCCAGCGACGCTCGCCCGCGATGAGCTCGAAGCCGCCTTCGCCTCGACGCCGGACGACGATGGGCTGGAGCACGCCCTCGAGCCTGATCGAGCTGGCGAGACCGTCGGCGGCTTCGGGCTCGAAGCGCCGGCGCGGCTGGCGCGGGTTCGGATGAATCGTTTCGACCGGGAGATGCATGAGCTCCGGCTGGCCCGCCTCTCCGAGCAGCACCTCGAGGCCTCGGCCGAGCCCTCGTCGCTCCCTAGGAACGCTCGACAAGCTCCATCGCCACCTTCCAGTAGGCCTCCGCGCCGGCGGAACGCCGGTCGTAGGCGATTGCAGGGACGCCATGGCTCGGTGCCTCGGCGAGACGCACGGAGCGGGGGATGGTCGTCGTGAACACGAGCGACCCGAAGTGCCGACGCAGCTCGGCCTCCACCTCGCCCGCAAGCCTTGTGCGCCCGTCGGCCATGGTGAGCAGGATCCCTGCGACGGCCAATTGCGGGTTGAGCTGTGCCTTGACGAGGTTGATCGTTCCGAGCAGCTGCGAGAGGCCCTCCAGGGCGTAGTACTCGGCCTGAACCGGAACGATGGCGCGATCGGCGGCGGCCAGTGCGTTCACGGTGAGCGGACCGAACGACGGGGGGCAGTCGAGAAGGACGTACGAGTACGCGTCGAGCTCGCCCGTGAGCGCATCTGCGAGGTATCGCTCCCCGCCCGCGCGGCTCGACAGCTCGACGGCGGCGGCGGCGAGATCGCTCTTCGCCATGACGACGTCCAGGTTCTCGAAGGCAGACGGCTTGGCGAGCTTCGTCAGCGGCACGCCGTCGAGAAGATCGTGCGTCGAGGCGCCGTTCGCCCGCATGCCCAGCCCGGAGGTCGCGTTCGCCTGCGGGTCGAGATCGACGAGGAGCACGCGCTCGCCCGCCTCGGCGAGGCACGCGCTCAGGTTGACGGCGGTCGTCGTCTTGCCGACGCCGCCCTTCTGGTTCGCAACGGCGTAGACCCGCGCGGGCACGTGACCAGACTAGAGACGGGCCCGGCTAGAGTCGGTGCATGCGCGAACCGGCGCCGGCGTACCTCGGCGAAGGCCCGCACGCGCTCTGGCACGTGAGCGAGAACGTCTCGATCGAGCGCTTCGAGCCGCACGTCAGCGCAACCGCGTCGAGTGGCGAGCCCCGCGTGTGGGCCGTCGACACGCGCCATCTGCCGCTGTACTGGTTCCCGCGTGAGTGCCCGCGTGGAACGTTCTGGGCAACGACGGAGACGACACTGCGAGACGCGGAGCTCCTGGACGGCTCCAGCCGGGTTCACATCGTCGAGAACGGCTGGCTCAGCCGCATGCGTGCGGCTCGCGTCGTCGCGTATCGCCTCCCCGACGAGACGTTCGCGCCCGATCCCGGCGTCGGCGGCTACTGGCTCAGCCGAACGGCGGTCGAGCCGCTCGACGTCGTCGAGCTGGGTGATCTCGTCGAGCGGCACGACTCGTCCGGGATCGAGCTTCGCGCGGTGTCGGACCTGTGGCCGATCTGGAATCGGGTCGTCGCGTCGTCACTCGAGTTCAGCGGCATCCGCCTTCACAACGCGCGGCTACCAGCCGAGTCGTAGAGGTCTTAGGCGAGGGGGCGCTTCTTCGCCATGCCCGGCCGGCGCGGGAACCCGGTCGGCGTCGCACCCAGCTTGCGGAGAACCGCGAGACCCTTCAGGTCACGCTCCAAGCGCGCGTTGAGCTTCTCCGCGACCTTCGCCACCGCGTCGAGATCAGCCGAACCGCCGAGCCAGAGGACTGCGATACCGCCGGGCGCGACGAGCGGGAGGCAGAGCTCGGCAGCGACGGGCGGCTTGGCCAACGCTTTCGCGAGCGCGACGGCGTAGGAGTCGGTCGACTGCTCCTCGGCCCGGCCCCACACCACCTCGACGTTCGCGAGGGTCGCCGTGACACGCTCGAGGAAGTCGCACTTCCGACGCTCCGCCTCGAGCAGGACGAATGAACGATCGGGAAGCGCGACGGCGAGCGGGACTCCGGGCGTTCCACCGCCCGAGCCGACGTCGACGACCGCGCCCGCAACCTCCGCTACGAGCGGCACAGCCCGGAGCGCGTCGTCGAGCAGCGATCGCCGCGCACTCTGGAGATCGCCGATCCCGGTCATGCCGGGAGTCGCGATCAGCTCCTCGAGCCAGCGCTCGAGGTACGCGCTCACGGGCTCAGTCCGCGATGTGTCGTGGCAGGACGACGACAAAGCGGTTGGGCTCCGAGCCTTCGCTCGCAGGTCTCGACCTCCGGATCGTCCTTGAGCGCCTCGTGGACGATCTTCCGCTCGATCGGCGTCATCGGCTCGAGCTCCGCTCGACTGCCTGTCGCAGCGACGCGCTGCGCGGTTCGGCGGGCGAGCCCCTCGAGGGTCGCGGTTCGACGTGCCCGGTACCCGGCTGCGTCCACGACGACGCTGTGCTCGCCGCCGCCGCGCACGGGTGATCGCGTTCGCCAGGTACTGGATCGCGTCGATCGTCTGGCCGTGCTTGCCGATGAAGAGCGCCACGTCCGGCCCGGAGCAGCTCACCGTGACGACGCCGTCGCGCTCGCGAGCGGAGATCGAGACGTCGACGCGCGATTCCGGCGGCGATCCGCTCGACGATCTCCCGCGGGCCGGCAGAAACGGTGCCGTCGACGGAGCGATCAGCGGAAGACTCTCCGGGCTCCGCGCTCGCGATCACGTGGGCCGGAGTGAAGCCGACGCCGAGCAGCCCTCGCTCGCCCTCCGAGACGACCTGGAACTGCACCCGATCGCGGTCGAGGCCAGGGACGATCGACTCGAGCTCGCGCAGCGCGGCCCACTTCGCCTCGCCGACGGTCTCGCCGGTGGCTTCGACGGTGACGACGTTCGCGTCGCTCATCGGCGGGGGCGCCCGCCGCGCTTCCGCTTGACCCGCTTGGGGGCGCCGCTCGACGCCGTTGTCGGCCGCGGCTCGCCGTCGTTCGAGCTCTCGCCGTTCGCGGACACCTGCGCCTCCTTCGGTGGCGTACGACTCGACCGCTTCGGTGGAGCGACGGGCCTCGGCATGAGCCGACGGGTGATCGAGTCCCTGCCCCGTCGTCCACAGGTTCGTCGTCAGCCAGTAGATCATCAGACCGGACGGGAAGCTGAGGATGAACGGGAGGAAGACGATCGGGAGGAACATGATCATGTAGCGCTGCGCCTTGCTCTGCATCGCCGTCGACATGAGGTAGGTCGACGTGAGCTGGCTCGCCACGTAGACAGCGATGAGCACGGGCCCCCAGGCGTCGATCGTCGGCTCCGTGATGTTCACGAGGCTGAGCCACTCGAGCCGGGAGACGAAGTCGGGGAGAACGTTGAGGTCGCCGTCCACGGTCTCGCAGAAGTCGCCGCGGGCGCAGAAGATCTCCTTCTTGAAGTCGCGGAGGACGAAGAAGAGGCCGATGAAGATCGGGATCTGGAAGACGATCGGAAGGCAGGAGGCGTACGGGTTGATCTTGTTCTCCTTGTAGAACTTCATGAGCTCTTCCGACTGGCGCTGGCGATCGTTCTTGTAGCGCTGCTGGATCGCCTTCATCTCGGGCGCGTGGATCTGCAGGCTCTGCATCGAGTGGATCTGCCGGACGGCCACCGGGACGAGGAGCACGCGCACGATCACGGTGAGCGCGACGATCGACCAGGCCCAGGTCAGGCCACCGGTGTCGTGAAGCCAGACGAGAACCTCGGTGAGGACGTTCTCGAGCGGGGAGAGAATCCCGCCGAGGATCACGTTCGCGCCTTTCGCGACCCGATCAGCGGGAAGATCGTCTGATCCTTCGGATAGTCGACGCCTCCGTGGCTCCACGGATTGCAGCGCAGGATCCGCCAGACGCCGAGAGCACGGTGCCGCGAACCAATCCGAACTCACGGAACGCGTCGAGCGCGTACTGCGAGCAGCTCGGGTGGTACTTGCACGTACCTGCGGGTGTCAGGAGCCCGAACGTCCACCGCCACGCGTGAACGAGCCCGATGCCCAGGTACCTCACGGACGCGCCTTCTCGAGGATCTCGCCGATCTCGGCCACGAGCCAGTCCTTGCCGCGCGTATCAGCCGGCTCCGCCAGCCCCGGGCGAGCGGCGAGCACGTAGTCCTGCCCGGCTGGAACCGAGGGGAGGAGCTCGCGCCAGGCCTCGCGCAGCAGTCGCTTCACGCGATTTCTCGCAACCGCCGAGCCGACCGAGCGCGGCACAGCGAGGCCGAGCCTCGGCTCACCGTCGAGCTCGTCGTCCCGCGCGAACCAGTGCAGGACGAGGTACCGACTCGAGGCCGAGCGACCGCGGCGATAGACGGTGTCGAAGTCCTTCGACCGTGAGAGCCGGTTGCGGCGTTGCACGGTGCGTCTCAGGCCGAGAGGCGCTTGCGGCCTCTCGCGCGGCGGCGCTTGAGGATCGCGCGGCCTCCGCGCGAGGACATTCGCGCTCGAAACCCATGACGCCGCTTGCGACGGCGGACGTTCGGTTGGTAGGTGCGTTTCACGTGGTGATCTCGGCTGGCCCGGCGTGCGGGAGTCGCGAGTATAGACGACCCATCTGCCTCCCACGTTTTCCACAGTCCCGATGGGGATACAGGTCGACCGAAATCGCTGCTCATCAGCCTTCCTTGTTGCCTTGCGCAGCAACAGCGGCGTACCCTACCCACACCTGTGGATAGAAGTGTGGACTAGAGGAAATACCTGCAAATTGCCTACATTTTCATCCACAGCTTTGCGTCTCGGTCGTTGAGACGAGGCCGTGACTGGTGCTATGCTCGCCGCCTTCTCCGACGACCCCTAGCGAAGCGCGAGGACGGGTGGAACACCCCGCTGAGACACGAGCAGACGACCTCTGGAACGCCATAGCCGGCCGCCTTCGGGACACGCTCACCGAAACGACCTACGACACCTGGTTCGGACAGGCCCATCCGCGGTCGTACAACGGCGAGCAGCTCGTCGTCGAGGTTCCCAACGACTTCACGCGCGACTGGATCGAGGGGCACTTCAGCGACCTCGTGACGCGCGCGGCCGGCGAGACTGCCACGACCGGCGCCGCAGTGAGCTTCACGGTGGGTGAGCGCATCCACACGCGGCAGCCCCTCCCCGCGCAGCCGGAGCCCGCGGCCACGAGCGCGCCAGCGCCGCCGGATGCAAAGGTGACGACGTCGCACCGTGAGTCGGCGGAGGTCGAGCTCAACCCCAAGTACACCTTCGACCTGTTCGTCATCGGATCGTCGAACCGCTTCGCGCATGCAGCAGCGCTGGCCGTCGCGGAGGCGCCCGCGCAGGCGTACAACCCGCTGTTCATCTACGGCGGAACCGGACTCGGGAAGACCCACCTACTCCAGGCCATCGGGCACTACGTCCGCCAGCACTCGCGGCGCCTCACGACGCGATACGTCACGAGCGAGACGTTCATGAACGAGTTCATCGACGCCGTTCGCGATCGGGGAGCTCGGATCGAGGGCTTCAAGCGCCGATACCGCAACTACGACGTGCTCCTCGTCGACGACATCCAGTTCATCGAGGGCAAGGAGCGGATCCAGGAGGAGTTCTTCCACACGTTCAACTCGCTCTACGAGGGTGGAGCGCAGATCGTCCTCTCCTCCGATCGCCCTCCTCGTGAGATCGCGACGCTGGAGGAGCGGCTTCGCTCGAGGTTCGAGTGGGGGCTCCTCACCGACATCCAGGCGCCCGACCTGGAGACGCGGATCGCGATCCTCAGGAAGCGTGTCGAGACCGAGGGCATCGCGATCGACGACCCGGAGGTGCTCACCTTCATCGCCGGACGCGTGTCGGCGAACATCCGCGAGCTCGAGGGGGCGCTCACCCGCGTGGTCGCGTTCTCGTCGCTGACGGATCGTCCGCTGACCGTCGAGCTCGCGGAGGACGTCCTCCGCGACGTCTATCCGCAGGGCGAGGCAGCGCCCGAGGTCACGATCCCACGGATTCAGGAGGCGGTGTCGCAACGGTTCGGCGTTACGCTCGACGAGCTCGTCAGTCCGCGACGCTCGCAGGCCGTCGCGTATCCACGGCAGGTCGCGATGTACCTTTCGCGCGAGCTCACGGACGCCTCGCTGCCGATGATCGGCAAGCAGTTCGGTGGCCGCGACCACACCACGGTCATCCACGCGAAGGACAAGATCACACGACTCATCCGCGAGGATCGCTCTGTGTACAACCTTGTGCAGGAGTTGACCGCGCGCATCAAGCAGGCCCGCTGATGTTGGGGGTCCAGAGCATCGGGTCGCGTACGCCTGTGGAATGCGTTGGTGGGGACCCACACGTTCGTCAACAGGCGTTTTCCCCGCTCCTCGCGGCTAAACGGACCGTCTTCCCCGGTATGCACACTCCTACTACTTCTACGATCTTGTTTTTCCAGTAATGAGCACAGACATGGCGACCGACACCGCGCTTCGCATCACCTGCTCGAAGAGTGAGCTTGCGGGCGCCCTCGGCGTGGTAGCCCGAGCCGTCTCGTCCCGCGGCGCCGTTCAGGTTCTCGGGGGGATCCTGCTGCACGCAGACGACGGCCGGCTGACACTGGCCGCGACCGACATGGAGATCTCGCTGCGCTCGTCGCTCTCCGGCAACGTCACGGGTGACGCGAGCGTGGTAGTCCCGGGACGGCTGCTCACCGACCTTGTCCGTCTCCTTCCCGACGACACCGTGACGCTCGTGCACGAGGAGGGCGACGGCGTGCTCGCGGTGACGTCCGGAGGTCACGCGTCGCGCCTGAACGTCTACAGCGCGGAAGACTTTCCGCGACTTCCACCACTCGACGTCCCACTGCATCAGATCGAGGCCGCTGCGCTACTCGCGACGATCGACAAGGTCGGACGAGCCGCGTCGCGCGACGAATCGCGCCCGGTGCTCACCGGGATCCTCGTCCGCTTCGAAGGCGACAAGCTCGTCATGGCCGCGACCGACTCGTACCGCCTCGCGGTCAAGGAGACCCCACTGTCGGCAGGCGGTCCCGACCTCGAGGCGATCATCCCCGCGCGCGCACTGCAGGAGCTCGCGCGCATCGCCGCCGGCTCCGAGGAGATCGGCCTCGGAGTCCACGAGAACCACGTGATCTTCCGTGCCGGCGACGTCTGGCTCACGAGCCGTCGCATCGACGGGCAGTTCCCGAACTACAAACAGCTCCTCCCCGAGACTTTCGAGATCGAGATCACGACACCGCGAGGACCGCTGCTCGAGGTTGTCCGCCGCGCCGCTCTCATGGCCCAGCGAAACGCGCCGCTCAGGCTCAAGTTCGCGGAAGGCGAGCTCACGATCTCCGCGCAGACGCAGGATGTCGGAGAAGCGGTCGAGTCCCTGCCGGTGGAGTTCGCCGGCGAGGAGCTCGAGATCGGCTTCAACCCGGACTTTCTTCGTGACGGCCTCGAGGCAGTCGCCGGCGACACCGTCCAGCTCAGGCTCATCAACCGGCTGCGACCCGGTCTCATCGCGGCGCCGGAAGAGAGCTTCTCGTACCTGATCATGCCCATCCGGCTCGCGGGCTGATCGTCCGAGACGTCACGCTCCGCGACTTTCGTTCGTACGCCTCCGTCGAGTTGAGCCTCGAGCCGGGAATCGTGCTTCTCCACGGCCCGAACGGCGCCGGCAAGACGAACCTGCTCGAGGCTCTTCACGTCGGAACGCAAGGATTCTCTCCGCGCTCGCGACGCGACGGGACGATGATCCGATTCGATGCGGATGCCGCGCGCGTACGGCTGTCCGGACGCCTCGGGGACAACGCGTTCGCGACGGACGTCGTGCTCGCGCGCCACGATGCGAGAAGAATCGAGCTCAACGGCGAGCGCCTGGGCTCGGGCGACCGCCTTCGGCAGGAACTCACGACGCTCGTGTTCACGCCGGACAGGCTCGCCGTGGTCAAGGGTGGCCCCGCAACCCGCCGCGCGTATCTCGACCGCGCGGTGGGCCGTCTCCTGCCCGCACGAGCGACGCTCGCGAACGAGTACGCGAGCGCGGTCGGACAACGCAACGCCGGACTCCGGCGTATCCGGTGGGGCTCCTCGACGCAGGCTGCACTCGAGCCGTGGACGGACAAGGTCGTCCAGATCGGGCAGGCGCTCGTGCACGCTCGCCTCGCAGCGATCGAGCTTCTCGCGTCGCCGTTTGAAAAAAGTGCAGGCGAGCTCGGTCTGGAGGCGGCGTCATTGCGCTACGAGGGAGAGCCGCCGACGGCGAACGATCTCGCGGACCGTATCGACGCGGATCTGGAGCGCGGCGTGACGAGCGTCGGTCCGCACCTTCACGATCTGCGTATCGAGGCGGGGGAGCGGGACCTGCGCTCGTTCGGGTCGCAGGGCGAGCAACGGATGGCTGTGCTGGCGCTCGTCCTCGCGGAGGCTGCCGCACTCCGACAGCGCTCGGGCCTCTCGCCGCTCGTGCTGCTCGACGACGTGCTGTCCGAGCTCGACGGCGACCGCCGTCGGGCTCTGGCGCACATGCTCGAGCGCGGCTCGCAGACCGTCGTCACCGCGACGGCCGCCGCCGCTCTTCCGATCGAGCCCGCCCAAGCGCTCGCCGTCACGCCTGGTGAGGTGCGGTGATGATGGAGCGGATCGGCCGCGAGGTCGAAAGGGAGCTCGGCCGTGGCGGAAGCCGGGACGCGATTCCGCTGACCGCGCTGACCGCCGCCTGGCCCGGGGTCGTGGGAGACGGTGTCGCCCGCAACGCCTGGCCGCTCAGGATCGCCAGGGACGGAACGTTGCACGTCGCGACGGCCTCGGCGACCTGGGCGCACGAGCTGGGATTCCTCGCGGACGAGATCCTCGAGCGACTCGGGGCACATCTCGGCGCAGATGCGCCTACGAGGATGAAGTGCGCGGTTGGCCCGACTCCCGCAGCCGAACGTGCACACGACGAGGTACGCGAGCCGCTCCCGGCGGCTGCCGACATGCCGGCCGAGGTGCGTTCCGAGGCCGCCGCCGTGGCCTCTGCGATCAGCGACCCGGAGCTCCGTGAGGTCGTCGCCCGAGCCGCTCGCGCGAGCCTTCTGAGGGCTCGCTCCGGCCGCAACTTCTGATAGACTTGTTCGGCCCCGCAATATGGCGATTTGCAGGGCTTTTTTAATGGCCGAAGCAGCCTACACCGCAAAGGACATCACCGTTCTCGAGGGCCTCGAGCCCGTCCGTCTGCGCCCGGGGATGTACATCGGGTCGACGGGCTCTCGCGGCCTACACCACCTCGTGTACGAAGTGGTCGACAACGCGGTCGACGAGGCACTCGCGGGCCGCAACGACCTGGTCGACGTCACGATCCATCCCGACAACTCGGTGACCGTTCGCGACGCCGGCGCGGGTATCCCCGTCGACGTCATTCCCGAGCAGGGACTGCCTGCACTGACGGTGGTTCTGACCAAGCTGCACGCGGGCGGCAAGTTCGGCGGCGACGGCTACAAGGTCTCCGGAGGTCTGCACGGCGTCGGAGTCTCGGTCGTCAACGCGCTCTCGGAGTGGCTCGTGGCGGAGGTGCGGCGCGACGGCAAGGTCTACCGCCAGGAGTTCGCGCGGGGTGAACCCACGACCGACATGACCACGGTCGGCGTGGCTGCGAAGGACGAGTCCGGCACGACCATCTCGTTCCTGCCCGACTCGGAGGTATTCGAGGAGACCGAGTACGACGCAGCGACGCTGCTCCAGCGTCTGCGCGAGACGGCCTTTCTCACGCGCGGATTGCGAATCGTCGTCCGCGACGAGCGTGCGGGCGGACGGACCGACGAGTTCTACTACGAGGGCGGGATCAAGGACTTCGTGGCGCACGTCAACGAGGCGAAGGACCCGGTGCACAAGCACATCGTGTACTTCGAGGGCGAGAGCGACGAAGGTGCCGTCGAGGTTGCCATGCAGTGGAACAACTCGTACGTGGAGTCGGTCTTCTCGTTCGCGAACAACATCAACACGACGGAGGGCGGGGCGCATCTCCAGGGCTTTCGCGCCGCACTGACGCGCACGCTCAACCAGTACGCGCGGCAGGAGGGGCTGCTGAAGGAGAAGGACGACAACCTCGAGGGCGAGGACGCCCGCGAGGGTCTCGCAGCGGTCATCTCCGTGAAGCTCCGCAACCCGCAGTTCGAAGGACAGACCAAGACCAAGCTCGGAAACCCCGGTGTCGCAGGACTGGTCGAGAAGGTTGTCAACCAGCGGCTCGGTGAGTTCCTCGAGGAGAACAAGACGGAAGCCCGCCAGATCGTCTCGAAGGCGATCGCTGCGCGGAGCGCTCGGCAGGCGGCCCGGAAGGCGCGGGAGCTCACGCGCCGGAAGAGCGCACTCGAAAACGCGTCTCTGCCTGGAAAGCTCGCCGACTGCACCATCAAGGATCCCGAGTCGGCCGAGCTCTTCATCGTCGAGGGCGACTCCGCCGGCGGCTCCGCGAAGCAGGCCCGCGACCGTACGACCCAGGCGATCCTGCCGCTGCGCGGGAAGATCATCAACTCCGAGAAGAACCGCATCAACAAGGTGCTCTCCAACACGGAGATCCAGGCGATGATCACCGCGATCGGCACCGGGTTCGGCGACGAGTTCGACATCACGAACCTGCGCTACGGGCGCGTCATCGTCATGACCGACGCCGACGTCGACGGCGCGCACATCCGAACGCTCATCCTTACCTTCCTCTACCGCACGATGCCCGAGCTCTTCGAGCGCGGCCACGTGTACATCGCCGTTCCGCCGCTCTACCACGTGAAGCTCGGAAGTAGAGGCATGTACTTCGAAAAGGACGCCCAGCTCGAGGATCTCCTGGTGCGCGAGCGCGTGAAGGACATGGCCGTCACGGCACGCGACGAGCGTGAGACGACGCTGACCGAGGCCCGTTGGGCACGCCTCGTTCGCGACGTCGGCCATCTGGAGGCATGGACGGCGAAGCTCGAGGCCGAGTTCGGCCCGGCCGCCCGCTTCGCGATCTCGCATGGGCTCGTCGAGGCCGAGCCGTCCGAGGCGCCCGACGCCGCCGCGCTCGTCGCGGCGATACCGCCGAACGGCTACGAGCTGACGGTGGAACGGGAGGTCGACGAGACGCTCCACGTTCGCGTCGTCGAGACCGAGACGAGCACCGCGCACAACGTCGCGCTGCCGACGGCGATGCTCTCTTCGTCGACGTACGCGGCAGTTCAGCGTGCATACGCCAAGGTCGGCGAGATCGTCGGTCTCCCGCCGTTCACGGTCGTCTTCGGGAACAAGTCCGCGCGGGCAGAGACGTTCGGCGATCTGCGTTCCAGCTCGCTCGATCTCGCGAAGGAGGGCATGACGATCAGCCGCTTCAAGGGTCTCGGCGAGATGAATCCCGAGCAGCTCTGGGAGACGACGATGGATCCCGCGAAGCGCATGCTCATCCGCGTGGAGGTCGAGGACGCCGCAGCCGCCGACCGGGTGTTCTCGACCCTGATGGGCGATCAGGTCGAGCCCAGAAGGTTGTTCATCGAGCAGAACGCGAAGGATGTGCGGTTCCTTGACGTCTGACCGCGTCAGACGTCTCCGTGTATGCGCGCGGCGTCTAGCGCTTCTCCGGAACGGCGAAGCGCATGTCTGACGTTCTCGAACCGCTCGGCGCCGGACGAATCGAGCCGCGCGAGCTCGAGCAGGAGATGCGTTCGAGCTATCTCGACTACGCGATGAGCGTGATCGTCGGACGTGCCCTCCCGGACGTCCGCGACGGCCTCAAGCCCGTGCATCGGCGAATCCTCTGGGCGATGCACGATGCCGGGCATCAACCCAGCCGGCCGTACGTCAAGTGCGCTCGCGTCACGGGCGACGTGATGGGCAAGTACCACCCCCACGACTCGAGCTCGATCTACGACGCCATCGCACGGCTCGTCCAGCCGTTCTCGCTTCGTTACCCGCTCGTCGACGGGCAGGGGAACTTCGGATCGGTCGACGACGATCCGCCGGCGGCAGAGCGGTACACGGAGTGCCGTCTCGCAAAGCTCGCCACGGAGATGCTACGCGACATCGACTCGGACACGGTCGACTTCGGCCCCAACTACGACGAGTCGCGGCGCGAGCCGCAGGTGCTCCCGTCCCGTTTCCCCAACCTGCTCGTCAACGGGTCGACGGGAATCGCAGTCGGCATGGCGACGAACATCCCGCCGCACAACCTCAGCGAGACGATCGACGCTGTCGTTGCGCTCATCGATAAGTCCACGGCGAGCGTCGAAGACCTCATGAGCTACGTCAAAGGGCCGGACTTTCCGACCGGCGCCATCGTCGTGGGGCGGTCCGGCGTCCGCGACGCGTACCGAACCGGCCGCGGGCGGATCGTCATGCGCGCGCGCGCTCATGTGGAGGAGCTACGCGGAGGAAAGAACGCGATCATCGTGACGGAGCTTCCGTACGGCGTGAAGAAGGGTGGAGACGGTGGCGTGATCTCCAAGATCGCCGATCTCGTCCGCGAGAAGGTCATCACGGAGGTCTCGGATCTTCAGGACTACTCCGACAAGACCGGGATGCGCATCCAGATCGAGCTGAAGCGCGAGGCGGTACCGCAGGTCGCGCTCAACAAGCTCTTCAAGCACACCTCGCTTCAGACGACCTTCGGCTACAACGCCGTCGCCCTGGTCGACGGTGTGCCCCGAACGCTGTCGCTCCTCGAGTTCGTCCGCTACTACCTCGACTTCCAGCGCGAGGTGGTCACGCGGCGGTCACAGTTCGAGCTGCGCAAGGCGACAGCGCGCGCGCATGTCCTCGAGGGCTACCTCATCGCGCTCGACAACCTCGACGAGGTCATCCAGCTCATTCGGGGCTCCGACGACGCGGACGAGGCGCGCACCGGGCTGATGGAGCGCTTCGGCCTCAGCGAGTTGCAGGCACAGGCCATTCTCGACCTCCGGCTGCGCGCGCTCACCGGGCTCGAGCGCAAGCGCGTCGAGGACGAGTACGCGGACCTTCAGGAGCGAATCGCCGAGCTCCGGGTTCTGCTCGGCGACGAGGCGAACATCGCTGCGCTGATCAAGGAGGAGCTCCTCGAGCTCAAGGAGATCTACGGGCGAAACGACGAGCGGCGGACGGAGATCGTGGCCGGCGATACCGATCTCGAGCTCGAGGACATGATCGCCGAGGAGGACATGGTCATCGCGATTACCAAGTCCGGCTACATCAAGCGCCTGCCCGTGACGACCTACAAGGAGCAGCGTCGCGGCGGGATCGGCGTCATGGGCATGGACATGAAGGACGATGACTACATCGAGCACCTGTTCGTTGCCTCGACGCACGACTACATCCTTTTCTTCACGACCGTCGGAAAGGTCTATCGCCTGAAGGTGCACGAGCTTCCGCTCGGATCGCGCCAGTCGAAGGGGCGCGCGATCGTGAACCTGCTGCCGTTCCGGCAGGACGAGGACGTCCAAGCGGTCATCGCGACGCGCAACTTCGAGGAGGCGAAGTACCTCGTCTGCGCAACGCGGAAGGGCATTGTCAAGAAGACCGAGTTCGGCGCGTACAACACGCCGCTCAAGGCGGACGGGATCATCGCGATCAAGCTGCGCGAGGACGACCAGCTCATCGGTGTTCGCCTCGCGGGCGACGCCGACGACGTGCTCATGGTCTCCAGGATGGGTCAGGCGGTCCGCTTCCACGCGCGGCAGGCGCGCGCGATGGGCCGGGACACGACCGGCGTCGCGGGCATGAAGCTTCGTCCGGGCGACGAGGTGATCGAGCTCGACATCGCTGACGACGAGGCCGACCTGCTCGTGGTCACCGAGAACGGCTACGGAAAGCGCACACGAGTCGGCGACTATCCCGTCAAGGGCCGCGGGACGATGGGCGTGAAGACGGTGCAGCTCGTCGAGAGCAAGGGCCGTCTGGCCGGCGCGAGAATCGTCCGGGACGGATATCAGGTGATGCTCATCTCGGACGGCGGCACCGTGATCAAGATCCCAGTCGATGGCATCCGCCGTGCCGGTCGGTCCACGCAGGGTGTGATCGTGATGCGCCTCCGCGAGGGCGAGCAGGTCGCCACGCTCGCTCCCGTGGTCGGGTCGGACGACGACGTGGACGAGATCGCCCTCGGGGAGCCGATCTCAGGCGACCCGCTACCCGACGCCCAGCCGACGCCGGACGAACCTCAGGACTGATCCGCGCCCGCGCCCGCCAGCTTCGAGAGGGCGGTGAGCAGGTCGATCGGGATCGGGAAGACGATCGTCGAGTTGTTCGACGCCCCGATCTCGAGGAGCGTCTGCAGGTAGCGCAGCTGTACGGTGATCGGCTCCTGGGACATGACCGCAGCGGCGTCCTTGAGCCGCTCGGATGCCTGGTACTCGCCCTCCGCGGAGATGACCTTCGCGCGCCGCTCGCGCTCGGCCTCCGCCTGACGCGCCATGGCACGTTGCATGCTCGCCGGGATCTCGACGTCCTTCACCTCGACGACTGAGACCTTGATCCCCCACGGCGACGTCGCTTCGTCGATGATCGCCTGCAGGATCGTGTTGATCTTGTCGCGCTCGGACAGCAGTTCGTCGAGGACGTGTTGGCCGAGGACGGAGCGAAGGGTCGTCTGAGCGATCTGCGATGTCGCGACCATGTAGTTCTCGACCTGCACGATCGCCGCTTTCGGTTCGACGATGCGGAAGTACGCGACCGCGTTCACGCGAACCGGAACGTTGTCCTTCGTTATGACCTCCTGTGGAGGGACGTTCAAGGTCACCGTTCGGAGGTCAACCCGAACCATGCGGTCGACGAGCGGGATGAGAATGATCGGTCCGGGGCCTTTGGGGTCCGCCAGAAGTCGTCCGAGGCGGAAGATGACCCCGCGCTCGTACTCGCGCAGGATCTTGATCGCCGCGAACAGGAAGAGGAGAACGAGAACGGCTAGTACGACGAACACGATCAGGCCGGCGGACACGTTCATCAGTCAGGTTCCTTCCCGGTTGGCGTCGGTATCAATCCTACGACGAGCCGGAGGTCGTCCTCGACCTCCTCGACGCGGACGTGCTCTCCGGAGACGAGCGTCTCGCCGCCGGCACTCCGCGCCCGCCAGAGCTCCCCGTTCAGCTGCACCATCCCGTTGCCACGAACCACGGCCTCGTTGCCCACCATCCCGTGTACGCCCACGGCGACCGGAGCCCGGGCCGCACGGAGCGCCCGCGTCATCGCGAAGCCGAGGAGGAGCGCAAGGCCGGCGGCGATACCGATCGCGACCGGCATGGAGACCTGGTACGCGTCGCCGGCGGGGTCGAAGAGGATCAGCGCGCCAAGGACGAACATGATCGCTCCCGCGACGGAGAGGGCGCCGTGCGTCGGCACGAAGGCCTCGGCTATGAAGAAGGCCGCGGCGAGGAGCATCAGCAGCAGTCCCGCGACGGAGACCGGTAGCACCTGGAGGCCGTAGAGGCCGAGAATCAGCGAGATCGCACCGACCGTGCCGGGGAACACGAGGCCGGGGTTCCAGAGCTCGACGACGATCCCGATCAGCCCGATCGAGAGCATCAGCGTGATGAGGTTCGGGTCGACCAGGAAGTCGCGAGCGCGTTGCCAGAAGCTCATCTCGACGTCCTCGATCTGTGCGCCCGCGGTCTCGAGGACGAATCCCTTCGGCACCGTCGTCAAACCGTCGATCCGGTCGAGCAGCACAGGCAGGGTCGGCGCGATCACTTCGACGAGGCCGATGCGCTTCGCCTCGCGCGCACCGTAGTTGGACGCCTCCGTGACCATGTCTATGGCCGCTTCGACGTTCCGATCGTGCTCGCGGGCGAGCTCGCCGACGTACGCCGCGGCGTCGTTGACGATCTTGCGACGGAGATCCTCGGAGATGTCCTCGCCGCCCAGCGAGATCGGCGTCGAGGAGCCGATGTTCGTCTGTGGCGCCATGGCGGCGATGTCGGCGGCCATGGCGATGACCGCACCGGCGGAGTCGGCGCTCGATCCTGGGGGCGCGACGTAGACCACCACGGGGACCTCAGCCGCGAGGAAGCGCTTGACGATCCCGCGCATCGACGATGCGAGCCCTCCCGGGGTGTCGAGCACGAGCACCATGGCCGCGTACTCGCCTTCCTCGGCGCGGTCCACCGCGTCGTCGACGAACTCCTGCGTGACGGGGTTGATG
The DNA here is from genome assembly GCA_963783705.1 of uncultured Gaiellaceae bacterium. Taxonomy (GTDB): domain Bacteria; phylum Actinomycetota; class Thermoleophilia; order Gaiellales; family Gaiellaceae; genus GMQP-bins7. The sequence goes on along the minus strand of CAWAOK010000009.1, from coordinate 616,271 downwards.
TCGTTCGCGAGGTGTACCGCGAGGACGCGCGGAGTGCCGTCCTGCGCGAGAACGGCCGGGGCTGCCGCAAGCGCTCCGACGACGAGCGAGACGGCGAGAACTCCCCGCAAACGAGTGCCTGGCACCGGTGTAAGGATTCTATCTGCGCAGGTTCGCCACCCTTGCCCGCGAACTGCGTACGGGTCACCCTGGAAGCCCGTGCGCCGTCTCCTCCTCCTCATCGCAACTGCGCTCGCCTCGCTCGGAGTGGTTCCGTCCGTGCACGCCGCGACGACCGCACGTGTCACCACGATCGAGCTCGAGCGCGTCGGCAAGCGGACGTTCGAGCCGCCCGGAGCCGTCTCGCGGTTCACGCTCGCCGGGGTGCACTGGCGCGGCTCGGGGAAGGTTCTGTTCCGAGCCCACTCGAAGGATGGGCAGTGGAGCCGGTGGCGGGCCGGCGCGCCGGAGCCCGAAGACGGCCCGGACTCGATGTCCCGTGAGCAGCGCGCGAAAGGCTGGCGCCTTGGCAACCCGTGGTGGGTCGGCGAGTCGGATCGCCTTCAGGCACGTGCGATCGGAGACGTGACGAGGATCAAGGCCCACCTGGTGTGGAGCCCGGAGACGCTCATCCCGCTGCGAGCGCCGGCCGCGACCGTGACGCCGGCGATCGTGCCGCGGGCGTCGTGGGGCGCGGACGAGAAGATTCGACGCGGGCCGCCGACCTACGCCACGGGTGTCCGCTTCGCGATCGTTCACCACACGGCGGGCCTCAACGGGTACTCGCGCACGGAGGCGGCCGCGATCGTCAAGGGGATCCAGCTCTTCCACGTGCAGGGGAACGGCTGGAACGACATCGGCTACAACTTTCTCGTCGATCGCTTCGGGACGATCTACGAGGGGCGGTACGGCGGTGTCGATCGGGACGTCGTCGGCGCCCATGCACAGGGGTTCAACACCGGCTCGGTCGGTATCGCACTGCTGGGGAACTACGAGGGCGTATCGCCGACGCCCGCGGCACAGGATGCGATCGCGCGGCTCATCGGTTGGCGCCTCGACCTTGCGCATGTCGATCCGACGGCGTTCCTCACGTTCCTCTCCGGTGGAAGCGACCGCTACCCGAGCGGAGTGCCGGTGCTCCTGAACGGCGTTTCGGGTCACCGCGACACGGGCTACACGGCCTGTCCCGGCGACGTCCTGTACGGCCGCCTCGGCGCGATCGCAACGTCGGCGCGAAGTGCGGGCGGCCTCAAGATCTTCGAGCCGAAGGCCACCGTGAGCGGTTCGTCGGTCCGTGTCCGGGGCCGACTCTCGCAGGCGCAGAGCTGGTCGGTGGCATTCAGAGGTGGCGCAGGCGCCGAGGTGGCTCGCGGGAACGGCACCGGAACGGCGGTCGACTGGACGTGGCAGTCGGCGGGAGCGCCGGCAGGCCGGTACACGTGGACGATCTCGAGCGGTGTCGCCCGCCCTGCCTCGGGAACGGTGCGAGCCGGCGGTGGGATGCCGCCTCTCGCGATCGAGACGCTGGCGGCAGAACCCGAGGCGATCAGCCCGAACGGCGACGGTCAGGCCGACTCGACGACGCTGACCTACGGCCTCTCGGCACCGGCAAACGTCACGGTCGAGCTCACGGATGCGATCGGCACCGTTGTCGATACCCCGGTCGATCGCGTGTGGACGGTTGCCGGGCGACACACGCTCGAGCTCGATGGCGACACGCTGCCGGACGGTGCGTACGACGTCGTCGCCACCGCGAGGACAGCGACGGGCGTCTCCGCCCAGAAGGTGGTTCCGCTGAGCGTGAATCGCACGCTCGGCCTCGTGTCGGTTGCGCCCGCGGCCTTCTCGCCGAACGAGGACGAGCGCAAGGATCGTCTCACGCTGACCTTCGCGCTCACGGCGCCGGCGGACGTACGCATTCGCATCGAGCGCGACGGACGATGGGTCGCGAACCCGCTCACGGCGAGCTACCTCCCTGGGACACACCGCTTCGCATGGGATGGCTCTCGCGCGGCGGGGATGCTTCGCGATGGCGAGTACGACGCCGTGGTGGAGGCGGCGGGAGAGATCGGCACCATCTCCTACGGCGTACGGTTCGTCGCGGACTCGACCGCTCCGCGTGTGCGATTTCTCGATGGGAGGGGTATTCGGCTCGACGTCAGCGAGCCGGCTGTTCTGACGTTCCTGGTTGACGGGCAGGCGTTCAGACGGGAGGTGAAGCGCGCCGGCGTCGTCCGCATTCCCTGGGGCGGTTCGGCGACACGCGTTCGCGTCGTGGCCTGGGACGCCGCCGGGAACTCGAGCGGCCCCGTCGCACGTATCCGCCGCGGTTAGGGCCGCAGAGACGGCGAGTAGACTCGCCCCGTGCAGGCGCCTGCCGTTCCGTTCGGGAAGGACGCGATCGAGTCGATTCTCCCGCATCGTCACCCATTCCTGCTCATCGACGAGGTGACGGAGCTGGAGCCCGGTCGTCGCGTCGTTGCGCGGCGCACCGTGAATGCGGACGACTGGTGGTTCGCAGGTCACTTCCCCGAACGGCCGGTCATGCCGGGTGTGCTGATCGTCGAGGCGATGGCGCAGACGGGAGCGATCGCCGTTCTCGTCGAGGAAGAGAACCGTGGCAAGATCGCTTTCTTCGCAGGGATCGACGACTGCCGCTTCAAGCGCGTCGTCGAGCCGGGCGACGTGCTCACGCTCACGTGTGAGATCGACACGAGGCGAGGACCGATCGGGCGTGGCAAGGCGACTGCTCACGTCGGCGATGCGCTCGCCGCGCGCGGAACGCTGACCTTCGCGGTGGAGCGGTAGTGCTCTGATGCTCGGCGCCACGCAGGGTGCTCGGATCGGGATCACTGGCCTCGGTGTGTACGTGCCCGAGAAGGTGATGACCAACGAGGAGTTGTCGACCATGGTCGAGACGTCCGACGAGTGGATCCGGGAGCGGACGGGCATTCGCGAGCGGCGGATCGCCGCCCCCGATCAGGCGCTGACCGATATCGCGCTTCCGGCAGCGCGGGCTGCGCTCGACGATGCTGGCGTCGACGCTGCGGACGTCGACTTCCTCGTGTGCGCCACGGTGACGCCGGACATGATGTTCCCGACGTCGTCGGCGCTTCTCGCGGACAAGCTCGGGATGCCTCACGCCGCAGCGTACGACTTGCTGGCGGGCTGTACCGGCTTCGTCTACGCCGTCGCGCAGGCGTACGCGATGCTCGCCTCCGGCCTCTCACGACGGGCGCTCGTGGTGGGCGGCGACGTGCTCTCGAAGATCCTCGACTGGGAGGACCGCTCGACGCTGGTGTTGTTCGGCGACGGCGCCGGGGCCGTCGTCATGGAGCCGGTCGCGAGCGGCGGGTTCCTCGGATTCGAGCTCGGAGCGGACGGTGGCGGCGGCGAGTACCTCTGGTATCCGGGCTCGGGCTCGAGGCACTTCGAGAACCCCGAGTCGTTCGTGAAGATGAACGGCCGGGAGGTCTTCAAGTTCGCGACGCGTGTCATGGTGTCGTCGGCGAGGGACATCCTGGCCGAGTGCGGCAAGTCCGTGGACGACATCGACGTCTACGTTCCCCATCAGGCGAACAAGCGGATCATCGACTACGCGGCCGCTAAGCTCGGCATCCCTTCGGAGAAGACCATCGTGAACGTCGATCGCTTTGGAAACACCTCGTCCGGCTCCATCCCTCTCGCGCTCGCCGACGCGCGCACGGAGGGACGGCTGCAGGACGGGGCGCTGGTGCTGATGACAGGCATGGGTGCAGGCCTCACCTGGGGATCTGCGCTCATCGAATGGACAGCCGCTTCCGGCTCCGCCGAAACGGCTAGGAAAGGCAACTGATGTCGAAGATCGCATTCTGCTTCCCGGGACAAGGGTCGCTCGAGGAAGGTATGGGCCGCGAGATCGCGGAAGCCTTCCCCGCCGCCCGCGAGGTGTACCGCGTGGGATCCGAGGCAACCGGGCTCGACCTGGAGGCCCTGTGCTTCTCGACACCGCTCGATCAGCTCGTCGAGACGGAAATCCAGCAGCCGGCGCTCGTCGCCACGAGCCTCGCCATCCTCGCCGCGATGCGCGAGCGCGGCCTCGAGCCGGACGTCGTCGTCGGGCACTCGGTCGGCGAATTCGCGGCGCTCGCTGCGGCGGGCTCCCTCGAGACGGGTGCGGCCATAGGGCTCGTTCGCGAGCGCGGGCTCGCGATGGCGGAGGCGGCTCGCCAGCGTCCTGGCGCGATGGCGGCGATCCTCGGCCTCGCCGACGAGGATGTCGAGAAGCTCTGCCGGAGGATCGTCGGAGTGTGGCCGGCGAACTACAACTGCCCGGGTCAGATCGTCGTCTCCGGCGAGCACGAGGCAGTCGAGGAGTGCTGCGCCGAGGCCGCAAGCCTCGGCGCCCGACGAGCGGTGATGCTGAAGGTCTCGGGCGCTTTCCACAGCCCGCTCGTCGCAAAGGCCGCCGACCGGCTACGCCCGGCGCTCGAGCGCGTGCGCTTCACGGAGCCGCTCTCGCCGTTCATGTCGACGGTCACGGCCAAGATCGAGCCTGCGCAGAAGATCGCCGCGCTGCTCGTGGATCAGCTCACCGGTCCCGTGCGGTTCACGCAGGCAGCTACCGAGCTCATTCGTACGGGCGCGACGACGTTCGTCGAGGTAGGGCCCGGAAACGTGCTCTCGGGGCTCGTGAAGCGGATCGATCGCGGCGTGAAGACGATGTCCGTCAACTCGCTCGAAAGCCTCGACCGGGCCCAAGAGGCACTCGCGCGGTGAGCTTCTGCTCGCTCGAGGGCCGGACGGCGCTCGTGACGGGTGCGTCTCGCGGGATCGGTCGCTCGATCGCGACCGAGCTCGCGGCCGCGGGTGCGTCGGTGACGCTCTCGTACCGCTCCGGCGCCGACGAGGCTGCTGCGCTCGCATCCGAGATCGGAGCTCGCGCTGTGCACGCCGATGTCTCCGACCCGGAGTCCGCGAGGGCGCTCGTCGAGGAGGCGGGTGACCTGGACATCCTCGTCAACAACGCGGGCGTGACCCGCGACGGTCTGCTCGTGCGCATGTCGGACGACGACTGGAACACCGTCATCGACACGAATCTCGCGTCGTGCTTCTACACGTGCCGGGCGGCGGCGCGGGGGATGATGAAGAAACGCGGCGGGACGGTCGTGAACATCTCGTCCATCGTCGGCATCCACGGCAACTGGGGGCAGACGAACTACGCGGCGTCCAAGGCCGGCATCATCGGCTTCACGAAGTCGCTCGCCCGCGAGCTCGGCAGCCGGAACGTCCGCGCGAACGTGGTGGTTCCGGGGTACGTGAAGACGCAGCTCACGGATGTCCTTCCCGAGGAGGCGACGGGGGCGATGCTCGAGGCAACGCCGCTCGGCCGCCTCGGCGAGCCGGACGACGTCGCCGGCGCAGTCCGGTTCCTGTGCTCGGACGAGGCCGCGTTCATCACCGGTGCGGTCTTGCTCGTCGACGGCGGATTGGGGATGTAGCGATGGCAGACAGTGCACAGAACGGCCGTCGTCGGGTCGTCATCACGGGAGTGGGAATGGTCTCGCCTCTGGGGAGCGATGCCGAGTCGACGTGGACGAGCCTCGTCGCAGGAGAGTCAGGCGCGGGACCGATCACACGCTTCGATCCGACCGAGTACGCGGTGCAGTTCGCCTGCGAGCTGAAGGACTACGACCCCACCACATGGATCGATCGAAAGCAAGCGCGGCGGATGGACACGTTCTCACAGTTCGCTCTCTCGGCGGCGCGGATGGCAGAGGCAGACAGTGGGATCGTCATCGCGGATGAACCCGACCGCGTCGGCGCGGCCATCGCGACCGGGATCGGAGGCCTCACTGCGTTCGAGGACTGTGTCAGGAGGCTCATCGAGCGAGGTCCGGACAGGACGAGCCCTCTGGCCATCGTCCAGATCATCCCCAACATGGCGGCCGCCTGGGTGTCGATGGAGCTGGGAGCGCAAGGGCCACTCGCTGCCGAATGCACCGCCTGCGCGGCATCGAACATGGCGATCGGGGACGGGCTGGATGCAATTCGCCTCGGACGCGCCGAGGTCATGCTCTGCGGAGGGACCGAGGCGCCTGTCACGCACGTCGGCATCGCGGGCTTCAGCGCCATGCGCGCCCTCTCGATGCGCAACGACGACCCCAAAGCGGGCTCGCGGCCGTTCGACTCCGGCCGTGACGGGTTCGTCATGGGGGAGGCCGCCGCCGTGGTGGTCCTCGAGGAGCTCGAGCATGCTCGCGCACGCGGCGCGAAGATCTACGCCGAGCTGCTCGGCTACGGCGTCTCGTCTGACGCGACGCATGTCACCGAGCCCGATCCGAGCGGTACCAATCCGGCGCGGGCCATGAAGATGGCGTTCGCCGACGCAGGGATCTCGCCCGACGACGTGGGCTACGTCAACGCGCACGGCACATCGACGCCTCTCGGCGATTCCTCCGAGACCCGTGTGCTCAAGCTGGCTCTCGGCGAGGAGAAGGCGTACGCGACCCCGGTCTCCTCGACGAAGGGTGCGACCGGCCACTGCCTCGGTGCTGCGGGAGCGGTGGAGGCGATCTTCACGATCTTCGCCGTGCAGCGCGGTTTGCTGCCACCGACGATCAACTACGAGGTCCCGGATCCCACCTGCGACCTCGACTACATCCCGAACGAGGCGCGTCAGCAGCAGATCGAGGTCGGAGTGTCCAACTCGTTCGGCTTCGGGGGACACAACGCGTGCGTGGTCTTTCGTCGCTGGGCCGACTAGTCGAGCCTGAGCTCGAGCAGGACGGTGTCGCGCCAGACGCCGTCGATCTGCGCGATCCGCTCGAGGCGGCCGACCAGACGGAATCCGAGACGCTCGTGGAGTGCAACGCTCACGGCGTTCTCCGGGAACATGCCTGCGTGGATGGTCCAGATCCCTCCGGCGCGGGCGCTCGCGATCACGGCTTCCATGAGCGCACGACCGATCCCGCTGCCGCGTACGCTCTCCGTGATGTAGACGGAGCTCTCTGCGACTCCGGAGTAGCACGCTCGACTCGAGGTCGGTGAGAGCGCCGCCCAGCCGACCACGCGACCGGCTTCGATCGCGACGAGGCGGTGGTCGGTGAGGCGACCTGCGTCGAACTCTGCCCACGTCGGTGTGCTGGTCTCGAACGTCGCGAGACGTGTGGCGATGCCTTGGGCGTAGATCTCTTCGACCGCGGGCCAGTCGTTCTCGGTCAGCGCTCGGATCTCCGCCACGACCGCAGACTAGGCTTGCGCGGTGGAGCGGTGGGCGACATTCGACTGCTACGGGACGCTCGTCGACTGGAACGCGGGCATTCACGCGGAGCTCGAGAAGCTCTTCGGGGTCGAGCTCGCGGACGGGCTCCTCGTTCGCTACCACGAGCTCGAGCCGCAGATCCAGGCGTCGAATCCGGGTGCGTCGTATCGCGAGGTGCTCTCGATCGCGCTCGAAGCGCTCGCCGCCGAGACCGGGCTGACGCTGCCCGAGGGCGAGACGAGCGTGCTCGCGCGGTCGCTTCCGGACTGGCCGGTGTTCGACGACGTACAGCCCGGTCTCGGCGAGGCGCACGAACGCGGCTGGAAGCTCGGGATCCTCTCGAACACGGACAGAGATCTCATCGACGCTTCGGTCGAAGCGCTCGGCGTGCCGTTCGAGCTCGCGGTCGTCGCAGGCGAGATCGGCTCGTACAAGCCGGCTCACAAGCACTGGGAGGTCTTCTACGAGACGACCGGCGCGGATCGGCGTGGCCACGTCCACGTGGCGCAGAGCATCTTCCATGACATCGAACCCGCGAACGAGCTCGGGATTCCGTCCATCTGGATCAACCGTCTGGGCGAGCCCGAGGACCCGCGCCCGACCGTGACGCTCACCGGTGTCGGCGATCTGGCGGCCGCGCTCGATGCGCTCGTGCCTGCGTGAGCGGGCCGCTTCGCATCCCGAATGAAAGCGACGCCGAGGACGTCGCGCAGCTCCTGAGCGTGGGCTCGCCGGAACCGGTCAGTCCCGACAGCGTCCTACGCGACTGGTCGTTTCCCGGCGTTCGGATCGAGCTGGATGCGCGGCTCGGAGCTGGCTCGTACGCTTTCGTCGACGGCTTCGGCGACGGACGCGTCTGGATCGACCTCGCCGGACATCCGACCGCCGGGCTTCTCGACTGGGCAGAGCTGCGAGCGCGCGAGCTTGGGTCGCGTCTTCTCTCCGGTGCCTGGACGATGCGAGAGCCGATTCTGCGCGAGCTCGAGCAACGCGGATTTGCACCCGTCCGCACCTCGTATCGGATGGCGATCGATCTCGTCGATCCCACCCCGGAGCCCGTGTGGCCCGACGGAGTGGAGGCGCGCGCGTTCGAGCCGGGAGATGAGCACGTCTTCTACGAGCTGCACCAGGAGGCGTTCAGGGACTCCTGGGAGCCGATCGAGGAGACGTATGACGAGTGGGCCCACCAGTTCCTCGTGCCCGAGGTGCTGGCTCCGACGCTGTGGACCCTCGCGGTCGCGGGAGACGAGCCCGCCGGCCTTGCGATCTGCCATCCGCACGCCGTCGACGGCAAGCTCGGGTGGGTGCGCGTACTCGGTGTCCGCGAGGCGTTTCGAGGACGCGGGCTGGGTCGCGCGCTTCTTCTTCGCGCGTTCGCGCAGTTCTGCCACCACGGCATGACACGCGCTGGGCTCGGGGTGGACGCGACGAGCCCGACCGGTGCGAACAAGCTCTACGAGTCGGCCGGGATGCACGTCTACGCACAGTTCGCGATCTACGAGAAGGCCGTCGCGTGAGCTCTCTTCGCGCGCGCTGCCCGAACTGCCGGACGTTCACGGCGGTGGCGATCGGCGAGGGGTACGAGTGCCACAGCTGTGGGAGCACCTTCCCCGCCGGACTCGTTCGCGTGCCTGCCGCCTGGGGCTCCGGAGGCGAAGCCATGGCCGAGGGCGCGAGGATTGCGCTTCCGTATCCGGAGGTCGCCGTCGTCGAGCGTGCGACGCTCGACGAGCAGAGTGCCGCGGTGGCCGAAGCGCTCGCTGCACGGCCGATCGTGGTCGGTGGTTGCTGCTGTACGCACGTAGGTGCCGTGCGCGGCATCTCTCGACGAGTCGAGCGCCTCGGCATCGTCTGGATCGACGCGCACGGCGACCTCAACACGCCGGAGACCTCACCGTCCGGAAATCAGTGGGGCATGCCGTTTCGCATGATCCTCGACGCAGGCCTCGTCCGGCATGAGGATGCCGCGCTCGTGGGGGCACGAAGCCTCGATCCACCCGAAGCCGAGTTTCTGGCGGCGGCGGGGATCGGCGACTCTCTCGATCGTGCGCTGACAGGGGTCGACGCCACCTACGTCGCACTCGACCTCGACGTCCTCGACCCGAGCGAGGTCGACGTCCTCGTCCCAGAGGTCGACGGCCCGTCGGCAGACGCCATCGAAGCGCTTCTCCGGGGCATTGCCGGGAGAACGACGCTCGCGGGCATCGGCGTCACCGGCTTCCTCGCGACCGAGCGGAACGCCGCGCTCGCGGCGCGAATGCTCGCAGCGGCCGGCTACTAAGGGGTCAGACCCGCGGGGTCCGACCCCCGCATAAGATCCAGCGCATGTCTTCCGGGCAAGGTCGCGTCGACGTCGAGGTCGAGAGCAAGCGCCCGGACGAGCCGGCGCAGGGCAAGGCTCATCCCAACACCTGCCCGAGCTGCGGCTCGCACTACCGCGACGACGAGCTCGCGCACACGCTCCGGGTCTGTCCGCAATGCGGGCATCACTTCCGGGTCGGGGCGCGCGACCGCATCGAGCAGCTCGTCGATCCGGACTCGTTCGTCGAGGGCGATGCCGACCTGCGCTCGGCCGATCCGCTCGAGTTCTTCGACTTGCGCCCGTACACGGAACGGCTTGCCGAGGCTGAGGTCGAGACCGGGCTGGGCGATGCGATCGTATGCGGCACGGGAGAGATCGAGGGTGAGGCATGCGACCTCGCCGTCATGGACTTCGCCTTCATGGGCGGCTCCATGGGCGGCGTGGTCGGCGAGAAGTTCGTACGGTCGTGCGAGCGGGCGACGGAGAGCCGCGTTCCTCTCGTCTCCATCTCGGCTTCGGGCGGCGCGCGCATGCAGGAGGGAATCCTCGCGCTCATGCAGCTTCCGAAGACGATCTGTGCCGTCGACGAGCTGCACGAGTCGGGTGGCGCGATGCTCTCGGTGCTGACGCATCCGACGACAGGAGGCGTGCTTGCGAGCTTCGCGAGCCTCGGGGACGTCGTGCTCGCGGAGCCCGGTGCGCTCATGTCCTTCGCAGGCCCGCGCGTGGTCTCTCAGACGACTCGCGAGAAGCTCCCCGACGACTTTGGCCTCGCCGAGTCGAACTACCGCTACGGACACCTCGACGCGATCATCCCGCGCCCGGAGCTGCGCGCGACGCTCGGGCAGCTCCTCCGCCTCTTCGATAGAGGTCGTAGGTAGTGCCAGCGCAGTCACCGCGGCCGCGAAGCGGACGCCTTCAGGGATCTTCGCGCGGTCGGGATTCGCGAGAGCGGATTCCGAGCTTGCACACCAGCACCGTGTGATGGCAAGCGAGGCCGAGATGCGGCTGCGCGAGCGCCTCAGTAAGCTCGGCGGCATGAAGCTCCTGCGCGGCACGAAGCTCTCCGGGGAGCTTGCGCGGCTGCAGGATCAGCTCGACCAGCTCCAGGCGGACCCGACGGCCGAAGAGATCTGGCAGTCGGTCGAGCTCGCACGACATCCCGACCGGCCCTACACGCTCGACTACGTGGAGCGGATCTTCGACGACTTCTTCGAGCTCCACGGCGATCGTGGCCGGGCCGACGATCCCGCGCTCGTGACCGGTCTCGGGAGGCTCGACGACCAGACGGTCGTCCTCATCGGCCATCAGAAAGGGCGCGATCTCAAGCAGCGCGCGAACCGGAACTTCGGGATGGCCTATCCGGAGGGGTACCGCAAGGCGATGCGCGCCATGGCGCTCGCCGGGAGGCACGGCTTTCCGCTGGTGACGATGGTCGACACGCCCGGTGCGTACCCGGGAGTAGCAGCGGAGCAGCACGGGCAGGGCGGTGCGATCGCGCGCTCGCAGGCCGCGATGGTACGGCTCGGCGTGCCGACGGTCGCCTGCGTCATCGGCGAGGGCGGGTCCGGCGGCGCGGTCGCGATCGCGGTCGCTGATCGCGTGGTGATGCAGGAGAACGCGATCTACTCGGTCATCTCCCCGGAAGGGTGCGCGGCGATCCTGTGGCGCGACGCGGGCGAGGCGCGCAAGGCGGCAGCTGCGTTCAAGCCGGACGCGACGCACTGTCTGGAGCTCGGCGTCGTGGACGCGATCGTCGCGGAGCCTCCCGGAGGCGCGCACGCGGATCTCGACGGCGCCGCAGCGCTCCTCGAACAGGCAATTCTCGCCGCATTCGAGGAGATCGAGTCGCTCGAGCCGGACGAGCGCCGCCGTCGCCGGCGGGCGAAGTACCGCGTCATGGGCGTGCTGGCCTCCGCGTAGAGGTCCTCCGGACGTTTTCCCCACCTTCCACAGGCTTATCCCCTGCCCGTAATACGGCCTGAGCAGGGAAAAGGGTCAGCGTGCAGCCAGTTGGTAAAGAACGCGTTGCGATTCGGGCGACAATCCACAGGTGAGCCTCGACGAGTATCGCCGTAAGCGTCGTCCCGGGAAGACACCGGAGCCGTTCGGCGAGCCTCGACGAACTGCCGCGGAGCCGCGATTCGTGATCCAGCGACACGACGCGAGGCGCCTCCACTACGACTTTCGGCTCGAGCGCGACGGCGCGCTCGCGAGCTGGGCGGTACCGAAGGGCATTCCGCTCAGACGCGGTGAGCGGCACCTCGCGGTGCACGTCGAGGATCACCCGCTCGAGTACGGCGACTTCGAGGGCGACGATCCCGGCCGGGCAGTACGGCGCCGGCACGGTCGAGATCTGGGATCGCGGGACGTACGAGCTTCTCGAGGAGAAGCGCGACGGGGGTCTGACCGTGCGGCTGGACGGCGAGCGCCTCGACGGCGTGTGGACGCTCGTGCCGGCCTCGCTCGACGGCGATCCGAAGAACTGGCTGCTCCTGCGGAAGGACGGCGGCGCGGCGGGCGGGACATACCAGCCGATGCTCGCCGCGTCGACCGACGCGCTTCCCGTCGGCGAGGGCTGGGTCTACGAGCCGAAGTGGGACGGCTTTCGCGCGATCGTGACGTTGGCCGGCGGCGACGTGACGCTCACGAGCCGTAACGGCAACGACCTGACGGGCCGGTTCCGCGACGTCGCTCGCGCCGTCCCGCTTGCGATCCGTTCGTCCGACGCAGTGCTCGACGGAGAGATCTGCGCGCTCGACGAAGACGGCCGCTCTCGCTTCTCGCTGCTGCAGGAGAGCGGAGGCACCTCCATGCTCGTTCTCTTCGATCTGCTCGAGCTCGACTCCGAGCCCCTGCTCGACGCAGCCGCTCCACGAGCGGCGCAAGCGCCTCGAGCAGCTTGTCGGAGCGAAGCGCAGGCGTTGCTCGTCTCGCCGCAGTTCGACGACGGGCAGGCGCTTCTCGCGGCTGCGCGTCAGCAGGAGCTCGAGGGCGTCGTCGCCAAGCAGATCGGGTCTCCGTATCGTCCGGGACGACGCTCACCCGACTGGCAGAAGCTGAAGCTCCGGCAGACGCAGGAGGTCGTGATCGCCGGGTACACGCGCGGGCAGGGTCGCCGAACGGGAGGGTTCGGCGCGCTCGTCGCCGGGGTACAGGACGCGGGTGTGCTGCGCTGGGCGGGAAACGTCGGGACAGGCTTCTCCGATGGCGAGATCGAGCGCTTGCGCAAGCTGCTCGCTCCGCTCGAGCGGGCCGACTCGCCGTTCGCGGAGGTTCCGAAGATGCCGCGCGTTCGCCGCTCCGACATCACGTGGGTCGAGCCCGTGCTCGTGGCCGAGGTCGAGTTCGCGGAGTGGACGCACGAAGGACGCCTGCGCGCGCCTTCGTATCTCCGCACTTCGTGAGGACCGGGCCGCCCCCGACGTTCGACCGCGAGCGCGTGTCGCTGCCACCGCTGATCAAGCAGCGGGCGCCGAGAGCTCCGCTTCTCGAACGTCGACAAGCCGTTCTGGCCCGAGCTCGGAATCACGAAGGGCGATCTCATCGCCTACTACCGCGACGTCGCCGAGGTGCTCGTCCCGCACCTGCGCGGCAGGCCGTTCACGATGAAGCGCTACCCCGACGGCTGGCAGGGCAAGAACTTCTTCCAGAAGAACGCGCCGTCGCACATGCCCGACTGGATCGAGCGCGCGCCGTTCCCCGCGTCGACGCGCGACGGGCGAGAAGCGGATCATCGACTACGCGGTCGTGAACGACGACCTCGCGCTCCTGTGGATGGCGAACATGGGCTGCATCGACCTGCACACGTGGTCGTCGCGCGTGGACAAGCCCGAGCGGCCGGACTGGGTGATGTTCGATCTCGACCCGTCCGAGGGCTCCGGGTTCGAGGAGGTGATCGAGGTCGCGCAGCTCGTCAAGGCGACGCTCGACCTGCTCGAGCTCGAGAGCTACCCGAAGACGTCCGGCTCGCGCGGGATCCACGTGCTCGTCCCGATCGCGCGTCGCCATACGTTCGAGGAGGTGCGCGAGTTCGCGGGCATCGTCGCCGGCGCGCTCGCTCGCGCCCACCCCGGGCTCGCGACGACGGAGTGGACGAAGCAGAAGCGCCGCGGCGTGCTCGTGGACGCGAACCAGAACGGGCCGGGCAGGACGAACGCGACGGTGTACTCGGTGAGACCGCGTGCCGGAGCGCCCGTCTCGACGCCGCTTCTGATGGGACGAGGTGAAGTCCGGGCTCGACCCGCTCGGATTCACGATGGAGGCGGTGCTCGATCGAGTCGCGCGCCAGGGTGATCTCTTCGCGGGCGCGCTCGCCGGCAAGCAGTCGCTGAAGGCCGCGCTGAAGTCGCTGCGCTAGTCGCCCGAGCTTCTTCGCGTGCCCGAGCATCGAGAGCTCGACGATGTCGCGGCGGAAGAACAGCGCCACCGTCCAGTCGACGACGACGCGGAGCTTCCGGGTGAGCAGCGGCAGCTGGTACAGGTGGTACGTCCGCGTCACGAACCAGCCGGGGAAGCCCCAGAGGTGCAGGCCCGGAACCTCGGCGATCCCCTTGAAGCGGCCGAGCGTCGCGACCTGGCCGAGCATCCGGTACCCGTACGGCTTTCGCGCTCCGGTCAGGTTCTTTGCGAGTCGCCGCGCCTGGCGCAGCGCGTGCTGGCACGTCGGCGGATCGACCACACCGGGGGTCTTGCAGTTCTTCACGGCTGCGCAGTCACCGAGCGCCCACACGTCTTCGCTTCCCTCGACGCTGAAGCGTCTCGTCGACCACGACGCGCCCACGCTCGTCGAGTGGGAGCCCGAGCTCTGCCAGGAGCGGGTTCGCGCGCACACCGGCGGTCCAGACGAGCGTCCTCGCAGGAATGCGCGTGCCGTTCGCGAGCACGGCCTCCCGGCCGTCGTCGTACGACTCCAGCGTCGTGCCGACATGGATCTCGATTCCGCGACGAGCCAGCCGACGTGACGCGTACTCGCCGAGCCGCCGAGGGATCTCGGGAAGGATCTTCGGCGCGGCGTCCACGAGCACCCAGCGCTGCTGCGACGTCGCGGAGGCCGGGGTACGAGCGCAGCGCCGCCTGCGTCATGTCGTGCAGCTCCGCGAGCGCTTCGACACCCGCGTAGCCGGCGCCGACGAAGACGAAGCCGAGCTCGGCCGGATCGTCCGGATGGATCGACGCGCGCTCGAGCTGCAGGAGCACGCGGTTCCGCAGGGCGATCGCGTCGGCGAGATCCTTGAAGCCGACTCCGTGCTCGAGCAAGCCCGGGACCGGAAACGTGCGCGTGGTCGCTCCGAGTGCGACGACGAGTCGCTCGTAGCCGATCTCGAGCACGCCCGCGAGCGACTCGACGGTGACGGCCTTGCGTTCGCGATCGAGGCCGGTCACGCGGCCGAGGACGAGCTCGGCGTGCGGGCACATCTCGCGCAGCGGGACTACGACGTGGCGTGGCTCGAGCGTCCCCGAGGCCGCCTCGGGCAGAAGTGGCGTGTAGAGCATGAAGTTCTCGAGCGAGACGATGGTCGCGCCGCGGCGCTTGAGGAGCCGCGCGACGTAGCTGCCGGCGAAGCCTCCGCCCAGGATCAGCGTTCCCGCCACGTGCCTCGCGTCGCTCCACGGGTCATGCTTACCACGATGGCGCGGCAGGTGGCGGTGATCGGGAGCGGGGCGGAGTGGGAGACCGCGGCCGAGGAGGTCGGACGGCTGCTCGCCGAGAGTGGCTGCACGGTGGTCACGGGCGGGCTCGGCGAGGTGATGGCCGCGGCGCATCGCGGCGCGAAGTCGGCTGGCGGGACGACGATCGCGATCCTTCCGGGCGAGGATCGGACCGCGGCGAATCCGTGGGCGGATCACGTCGTCGTGACCGGGATCGGGCACGCGCGGAATCTCGCCGTGGCAGCGACGGGCGACGCCGTGATCGCGATCGGAGGGAGCTACGGCACGCTCGCCGAGATGGCGCTCGCGCTTCGGCTCGGCCGAACGGTCGTCGCTCTCGAAGGCGCACCTGAAGTCGACGGAGCGCTCCGTGCCACGGCTCCGGCCGATGCGGTCGGCCTCGCTCTACGACACCTCGGCTAGCCGCTGTTCGAGGAATCGGCTCTCCGACGCGTTCGTCGCCAGCTCGAGCGCCCGCCGGTACGAGCTCGCCGCCTCGTCGCGCCGCTCGAGACGCCGACAGAGATCTGCCCGCGCGGCGTGGAAGAGGTGGTAGCCGTCGAGCCCATCGATGCCGTCCAGCAGCGCGAGGCCGCCCTCCACGTCTCCCGCGATCGCGACAGCGACGGCGTGGTTGAGCTCGACGACAGGCGAGGGATCCATCGAGGCGAGTGCGGCGTAGAGCGCGACGATCTCGCCCTTCGGCCGATCCTCTGCGTGCGCGGCCGCGATGGCTGCCTGGAGCTGATACGGCCCGGGCCGTCGCAGCAACACCGCCCGTTCGAGGACGCGGGTGCCCTCGCCGATGCGCCCGCGATCCCAGAGCGAACGGTCCTGATCCTCGAGCAGGACGATCTCTCCGTCATCGTCGACGCGGGCGGCGCGACGCGAGTCCTGCAGCAGCATCAGCGCGAGGAGGCCGAGCACCTCCGACTCGTCCGGCATCAGTACCGCGAGGAGCTTCGCGAGCCGGATCGCCTCTTCGCACAGGTCGTCGCGCACGAGGTCGGATCCTGCGCTCGCGGCGTAGCCCTCGTTGAACACGAGGTAGAGGACGGCGAGAACCGAGCGCAGACGCTCGGGGAGGAGGTGGTCGGGAGGGACGCGAAACGGAATGCCCGCACCGCGGATCTTGCGCTTGGCGCGCACCAGCCGCTGCGCCATCGTTGGCTCGGCGGCGAGGAACGCACGCGCAATCTCGGCCGTGGTAAGACCTCCGACCTCGCGCAGCGTCAGCGCGACGCGACTCTCCGCCGCCAACGCGGGATGGCAGCACGTGAACACGAGCGCGAGCCGCTCGTCGGGGATCGCACTCACGTCGTCCTCCTCTGCCGGAAGCTCCTCGAGCCGGCCGATGAGCTCGGCCTTGCGCTGGAAGACCTTCTCGCGCCGGATGCGGTCGATGGCGCGGTTGCGGGCGGTCGTGACGACCCAGGCGCCGGGAGTCTGCGGTAGCCCGTCGCGGGGCCAGCGCTCGAGCGCGGTTGCGAACGCGTCCTGCACGGCGTCCTCGGCAAGCTCGAGATCGCCGAGGACGCGCGTGAGGATGCCGACGGCGCGCCCCCATTCCTCGCGGAAGACACGCTCGATCTCCAGCTGCATGCTGCCGTTATTGCAGAACCGGACGGATCTCGATGGCCCCGGTCCCTGCGGCAGCCGGAATGAGCGCCGCGAGCCGGATCGCCTCGTCGAGGTCGGGAAGCTCGGCGACGAAGATGCCGCCGACGACCTCCTTCGTGTCGGCGAAAGGGCCGTCCGTGACGATGCGCTCGCCGTCGCGGACACGAACGACCTTCGCAGTCGACCGTCCGTCGAGCTCCTTGCCCGACACATTCGGATCCGCTTTGCCGAGCTCCTCGAACAGCGCGACCCACTTGGGCATCTCCCCGGCGCGAAGCGCTGCTTGCTCGTCCTCGGGCAGGTCTGCCCACGTCGAGTCGTCGTCGTAGATGAGCAGCGCGTAGTTCACAGCTGCGCCTCCTCCGGGTCGACGTACACCGGGCGCACCTCGACGGCTCCGTGCTCGGCGCCGGGAATGCGTGCTGCCCATTCGACCGCCTCGTCCATCGACGCGCACTCGAGGACGTAGTAGCCGCCGAGCGCTTCCTTCACCTCGGCGTACGGCCCGTCCGTGACGAGCGTTTCGTCTGCGCGGATCCGGACGGTCGTTGCAGCGGTCGTCGGTGCGAGCTCGCTGCCGTCGACGAGCACACCGGCCGCGGTGGCCTCCTCGCCGAATGCGCGATACAGCGCGTAGGCTGCGCTGCGCTCCTCGTCCGAGAACGACGCCCACCGGTTCTGGTCGCCGTAGATCAGTGCCATGTACTGCACGTGTCCTCCTTCTCGTCGCTTGTACCCCTGTGACGAACGGCGCCCTGCGAGATCGACACGCTACGCGAGCATTCGCTCCAGAAGGGTTCGCGCACCGACCTTGTCGAGAGGCTCGTTCAGATTCCCGCACTTCGGGCTCTGGACGCATGACGGGCAGCCGGCGGCGCACGGACACCGCTGGAGGAGATGCGCGGTGTCCTCGACCCAGTCGCGGAAACGCTCGAAGCCGCGCTCGGTGATTCCGACACCGCCCGAGTGGCCGTCGTAGACGAAGATCGTCGGGCGACCCGTCTGGTAGTGCAGGTTCGTCGACAGGCCGCCGATGTCCCAGCGATCGCACATCGCCCAGAGCGGGAGCAGGGCGATGAGGCTGTGCTCGGCGGCGTGGAGCGTTCCGAGGAGCTTTGGCATCAGCTCGAGGCCCTCGAGCTGCGCGGGCTCGGGGCAGAACCAGACCGCCTCGGTCTCGAAGGTCGTCTCGGGCATGAGCAGCGGGACCACGTCGATCGTCGCGCCGTCGCGGATCGCCTTGCGCGCGTAGCCAACGACCTGCTCGGTCACCGATACGCGCCCGAAGTGAAGATCGACGCCGAGTCGCTCGACCGACTTCAGCGATTCCTCGATCGTCGTCTCCGACTCCTTCTTCACCTGTGTGTACCAGTCGACGCGCGCCGGGCTGACGACGGCGACGCGATCCTCGAGCGAGAGCGCTTCGACGAGGTACTGCTCGCCGAGGTGGAGGTAGACCGCGCCCTCGTGCACGGTCGAGTACGCACGGTCGCGCTCGACGAGCCCGAGGAGCGATCCGGTCTCGCCGTCCACCACCGTGAACGACTCCATGTCCCCCGAGCGCAGCGAGATGCGCGCTGCCGGGTAGTCGCGGCCCTTCCAGACGTATCCGGCCGGAGTGTGCTCGAGCTCGGGGAGCAGCGGCGCGCGGCGCAGGGCCTCGCTGCCGAGCGTCTCGGAGTCTCCCGCGTCGATCGGTGCCTCGAACGCGGCGGCGAGCACGTGCGGGTCGAGGATTCGGGGATTCGCGTGGTCGACGATCGCGGCCTCGACCCGACGCGACAGGAGTGCGTCCGGCTCGCGCGCGAAGAACTGATCCAGTGCGTCGTCCGACGCGACGAGGATCGCGAGGCCCCTGTCGCGTCGACCCGCCCGACCCCACTGCTGGCGCAGCGACGCGACGGTTCCGGGGAAGCCGACGGAGATCGCGCAGTCGAGGAGGCCGATGTCGATCCCGAGCTCGAGCGCGTCAGTCGCCGTCACGCCGAGGAGCTCGCCCTCGACGAGCCGCCGCTCGATCTCGCGCCGCTGCTCGGGCGTGTACCCGGCGCGGTACGGGGCGAGCCGGCTCGCCGTGGCGGTGTCGACGCGCTCGGCGGCGAAGCGGTGGATCAGCTCGGCCGCCTTGCGGCTCTTCGCAAAGCAGATCGTCCGCAGCCCTCGTGAGGTGAGCTGGGAGAGGAGCCGCGCCGCATCACCGAGCGGGCTGGCGCGGAGGCCGAGCTCCTCGTCCAGGAGCGGCGGGTTCCAGATGACGATCTCGCGCTCGGCGCGCCCGGAGGTATCCGTGTCGACGACGGTTGCCGGCTCGCCGGTCAACTCGAACGCGAGCTCACCCGCGTTCGCAATCGTCGCCGAGGCGAGCAGGAACTGGGGTTCTGCGCCGTAGATTCGCGCGAGCCGCCGCAGGCGTCGCAGGACGTTCGCGACGTGCGAGCCGAAGACCCCGCGGTAGACGTGCGCCTCGTCGACGACGACGAAGCGGAGGTTCGAGAGGACGTCGCCCCAGCGGTCGTGGTGCGGGAGCACGCCGACGTGGAGCATGTCCGGGTTCGTGAGCAGCGCGTTCGACCACTTTCGGATCTGCCAGCGGCGCTCGGTCGGCGTGTCGCCGTCGTAGATCGCCGGCCGGAGCCCCTTGAGTCGGAGCTCGGCGAGCGAGCGGGCCTGATCCTGGGCGAGCGCCTTCGTCGGATAGAGGTAGAGGGCTCGCGTCTTCGGTTCTCGCGCGATCGCGTCGAGCACGGGGAGGTTGAACGCGAGCGACTTGCCCGATGCCGTGCCGGTCGTGACGACGACGTTCTCGCCGCGGCGTGCCGCTTCCCATGCTTCGGCCTGGTGGCGGAAGAGCGCGGTGACACCCGTCGCGACGAGGGCGGAAGCGACGAGTGGGTCGAGATCGTCGGGGAGTGACTCGAGCGTCGGCTCGCGGGAAGGCTCGATGCCCGAGTACGCGATCTCCTCACCTTCGAGCAGGTCGGCCCAGCTAGCCGCGGCGGTTGTCACAGGTGTGGCGCGAACTCGCGCTCGAACCGCGCTCTCGGCTGCGCGCCGTACACCGTCGCCTTCGGCTCCCCGCCGGTGAAGAGGATCACCGTCGGCAGAGAGAGCACGCCGTACCGCGCAGAGAGACCCGGCTCCTCGTCGACGTTCACGCGCACGAGGCGCGCCCGCCCGCCCCACTCGTCGGCGAGGGCGACGAGGTGCGGCTCGATCGCATCGCACGGCTTGCACCAGGGCGCCCAGAAGTCGACGACGACGGGCACGGACGATCGCAGCACCTCGGCCTCGAACGTCGCCGCGCCGACCTCGTCCACGTCTACAGCTTGCCGACGAGTGCGCGGAGCCGGAGCAACGGAACCCTCCAGATCGCCTCGGCGACGATCGAGCCGGTCATCTTCGAGTCTCCGGCCCGACGCTCGACGAACGTGATCGGAACCTCTTGCACGCGCAGACCGGCGCGCTTCACGCGGTAGGTCGTCTCGATCTGGAAGGCATAGCCGTGCGCGGAGAGCGCGCCGAGGTCGATCGCCTCGAGCGCTGCGCGCCGGAAGCACTTGAACCCTCCGGTGAGGTCGCGGACCCCGAGCCCGAGGATCGCCTGCGCATAGAGGCAGCCTCCCCTGGAGACGATCCGGCGCAGCAAGCCCCAGTTCGCTGTCCCACCACCTTGCGCGTAGCGTGAGCCGAGCACGAGGTCGGCGTCGTCGGCGGCAGCGACGAGCCGCGGCACGTCGGCGGGGTCGTGGGAGAAGTCGCAGTCCATCTCGAGGACGAGCTCGGCCCCCTCCGCGAGCGCGTGCCGGAACCCGGCGACGTACGCCGGGCCGATGCCATCCTTCGTCTGGCGGTGGAGCACGGAGACCCACGCATGCTCCGCCGCGAGCCGATCCGCGATCTCGCCCGTGCCGTCAGGCGAGCCGTCGTCGATCACGAGGACGCGATCCGACGACGTATCCAGGACCTCGCCGAGCGCCCGAATCATCGCCTCGAGGTTCTCACGCTCGTTGTACGTGGGGAGACACAGGACCGCGCGAGGCATCGCCGTATCATCGCGGGATGCCCAAGACGTTGCCCCGCAACGGCGCGCTCGCGGATCAGCTCGACCTCCTCGCAGACCTCTCGGAGATCCTCGAGGAGGAGTCGTTCAAGGTCATCGCGTACCGCCGCGCGGCAGGGCGAATCAGGGAGTCGCCGCTGCCGATCGCCGAGCTCGCGCTCGACGGGAAGGCGAAGGAGCTGCCGGGGATCGGGAAGACGATCGAGAACAAGGTGGTCGAGGTCGTCGAGGACGGCGAGATGCATGCGCTCACGAAGCGACGAGGCCTCGTTCCGGCCGGCGTCGTCGACTTTCTCCGACTTCCCGGGGTCGGACCCAAGACCGCCGCCCGGATCTGGACGCAGCTCGGCATCACGTCGCTCGACGGCCTGAAGACCGCCGCGGAGACGGGCCGGCTGCGCGACCTCTCGGGC
The DNA here is from genome assembly GCA_963783705.1 of uncultured Gaiellaceae bacterium. GTDB lineage: Bacteria > Actinomycetota > Thermoleophilia > Gaiellales > Gaiellaceae > GMQP-bins7. Next base: position 595,002 of record CAWAOK010000009.1, on the reverse strand, counting down.
ATGGGTGTGAAGAGCGAGGAGAAGATCCTGAAGGCGCTCGAGGCCGGACTCGGCGACAACGTCGAGGAGCGACGCCTCCTCGCCGTGGCGCTGCCGGCGGTGCGGCGTGTCGTCGCCGAGCTACAGGCGCATCCGACAGCGATCGCCGTCGCGGAGGCCGGAAGCATCCGCCGGCGCCGCGAGACCGTACGCGACCTCGACCTCATCGCGACCTCGAGCGACGCGGCAGCCCTCATAGCTGCGTTCTGCAGCGGCGACTGGGTGGCCGAAGTGGTGGCGCGCGGAGAGACGAAAGCGACCGTCGTCGCGCACGACGCGCTCCGCTTCGACCTGCGCGTCGTGCCGGAGGAGTGCTTCGGCAACGTGCTCCAGCACTTCACGGGCTCGAAGGATCACAACATCGTGCTGCGGGAGGACGCGCAGCGTCGCGGACTGTCGATCTCGGAGTACGGCGTCACGACCGTCGAGACCGGGGACGTCGTCACGCATGAGAGCGAGGACGAGCTCTACGCGTACCTCGGCTACCGCACGCCGCCACCGGAGCTCCGTGAAGGAACGGCGGAGATCGCCGCAGCGCGCGACGGAGAGCTTCCGGCGCTCGTCGAGGTCGGCGACCTCACGGGCGAGATGCACTGCCACTCCACCTGGTCGACGGACGCGAGGGGCACCATCGAGGAGATGGCGCTCACGGCGAAGGGACGCGGCTACAAGTTCCTCTGCATCACCGATCACTCGCACTACCTCCGCGAGGGCAGGCTCGAGGCGCAGTGGGAGGAGATCGACGAGCTCAACGCCCGGTTGAAGTCGTTCCGCGTGCTGCGCGGGATCGAGGCGAACATCCGCGCGGACGGCTCGCTCGACGTCGAGGACGGCGACCTCGCTCAGCTCGACTGGGTGGTCGCCTCGCTCCACACGTCGTTCGACCGCAGCCCGACCGAGCGAATTCTCGGCGTGATGGACAATCCGCACGTCCACTGCATCGGACATCTGACCGGGCGCCGGCTCCTGAAGCGGGCGGGCGCGCCGGTTGACGTCGAGCGGGTCGTTGCGCACGCCGTCGAGACCGGAACGGCGCTCGAGATCAACTCCCAGCCCGACCGGCTCGACATGCGCGACACGCACGCGCGGCTTGCCGGTGAAGCGGGCGTGCTGATCCCCATCACGACGGATGCGCACTCGGTCGGCGCGCTCGGCTACGCGGAGCTGGGCGTCGCGCAGGCGCGCCGCGCATGGCTGACGAAGGACCAGATCCTGAACACGCGCTCGTGGCGCGACATCAAAGCGGGGACGGAATGAATTCCGTCCCCGTCGAAGGATCAACCTTTCGGGAAGACGGCACGCTCGCGGTGGACTGGGTTGCCTCGTATCTCGAGCGGGTCGGCGAGCTCCCGGTACTCGCGCAGGTGGAGCCAGGCGACATCCGCGCTGCGCTTCCCGTCTCGCCGCCCGACGAGCCAGAGCCATTTTCGGCAGTGCTGGCCGATCTCGACCGCGTGCTCATGCCGGGCCTCACGCACTCGCAGCACCCGCGCTGGTTCGCCTACTTCGCGATCACGGGCTCCGAGCCCTCGATCCTCGCGGAGATCCTCATCGCGGGACTCAACCAGCTCGGAATCCTCTGGCGGACGTCTCCCGCGCTCCAGGAGCTCGAGGAGGTCACGCTCGACTGGCTCGCGCAGCTGCTCGGCCTTCCGCCAGGGCTCCGGGGCCAGATCGAGGACACGGCGTCGACGAGCACGATCGTCGCGCTGGCCGCTGCCCGCGCGGCCGCACCGGGCCGGCGTGTCGTCCTCTGCTCGGAGCAGGCGAACTCCTCGGTCGACAAGGCAGCCAAGCTCCTGGAGCTCGAGCTTCGGAAAGTTCCGGTGGATGCCGATCTCCGGCTGCGTCCCGAGCTGCTCGACCTCGATGACGTGTGCGCTGTCGTCGCGACGATCGGTACGACGGCTTTCGCATCTGTCGATCCCGTCGCCGAGATCGCCGAAGCTTGCGCGGGTGCGGACGTGTGGCTTCATGTCGACGCGGCCTACGCGGGCTCGGCGGCGATCTGCCCCGAGTTGCGCCACCACTTCGCGGGCTGGGAGCGCGCCGACTCGATCGTCGTGAACCCGCACAAGTGGCTCGGCGTGACGATCGACTGCTCGACGCTCTGGACTCGTCACCCCGACGTGCTTCGCGACACGTTCAGCCTCGTCCCGGAGTACCTACGCGTCGGCGAGGACGTCGTGAGCACCAGCGAGTACACCCAGGCCCTGGGCCGTCGTTTCCGCGCCCTCAAGCTGTGGGCCGTGCTGCGCTGCTACGGCCGAGCGGGGCTGCAGGAGCGGATTCGAGAACACATCCGGCTCGCCGGGCTCTTCGAGGGCTGGGTAGGCGCTGAGGCCGGCTGGGAAGTCGTCGTACCCAGGCACTTCTCGCTCGTCTGCTTCCGGCTCGATGCCTCCGACGAGGACAACGCGCGGCTCCTCGCGCGTGTGAACGACTCGGGTGAGATCTTCCTCTCGCATACGCGACTCGACGGCCGCTACGTGCTCCGACTCGCGATCGGCAACTTCCGCACGACGGAGGACGACGTGAGGATCGCCTGGGACGTTCTCAGGCGTGAGGCTACGGTGCTCTGAGGTAGAAGCGCGACGCGTAGAACACGCGACCTCCATCCGGTGTCGGCTCGATTCGGCCGCGGGCCAGGATGCCGTTTCTCGTCCCGAGCGCGGCGAGTACCCGTCTCTCCAGCGCCTCGTCGCTCCGCAAGGTGCTCAGGACGAGACCCGAGGTCGTCGTCCGGTACGGGCGGTTGAGGCGCGACGCTCGCGTCGAGAAGCAGGGTGCGCGAACGCAGCGGATTCCCGTGTCGACGAGTCGGGAGAACTTGCCGCTCGCAGGCTCCTCGCCGGCAGGTGCGAATACAGCGGAGACGCCGAGCTCGCCGAGATCGTCAGGTCCCAGGTCCATGGCTCCGCGAACGAGTGAGCCCTCCGGAATGTTGTCGAGCGGTGCGCCCGCGGCGTCGACCGCTCGGGCGACGTAGCACCGCGGATACCGGAGTCCGTTCGCACAGCGCGTGCGGGCCCCGTTCGCGATGGCGACCCAGTAGCCACCGCACAGCGGGCTCGGGCACAGCCGCTTGTCCGCACGGACGACGTAGATCGCCGTTCCCGCCGGGGGCTGGCGGGCGGCCGAGCTAACGGCGGCGGCCGCCGAGACGAGAACGAGAGCCGTGAGAAGTCCGACCCGACTGGCCACGCTCGTACGATACGTAGGTGCGCCTTGTCGCCATTGGGCTCGCGGCGGGGGTCTTCTCCGCATTCTTCGGAGTCGGGGGCGGCATCATCGCCGTCCCGCTGCTCATCCTCGTCGCAGGCCTTCCCGAGCGCACCGCGACCGCGACGTCGCTGCTCGCGATCGCGATCACCGCGTCGGCGGGTGTGGTCGTCTTCGGGCTCCGAGGTGAGGTCGAGGTCGGGCATGCGGCGCTGGTCGGGATCCCGGCCGCCGCCGGAGCACTGGCCGGCACGGCGTGGCAGCAGCACGTCCGCACGAGCACGCTGACGTACGGGTTCGCCGTGCTCCTCGCCGCGCTCGGCGTCTGGCTGCTCGCGTCATGAGCACCGCTCACCTTCGGCTCGCGGTCGCGGGGGAGACCGTGTTTCCGCCGTGTGCCCCCTTCTCTTCGAGAGCGCGGGGAACCTCACGGTTCCCCACACCCCGCCACGTTCATCTGCCGACCACGGTTGGCCGGTGAGCACCACCACTATCGTCATCGCGATCCTTCTCGGTGTGGTCGCCGGGGTGTTCGCCGGCATGTTCGGAGTGGGCGGCGGCATTCTCTTCGTGCCCGTGCTCGTCGCGCTCGGACTGGGCCAGCTCGAGGCGCAGGGAACATCACTGCTCGCGATCCTGCCGACGGTGCTCGCGGGCTCGTGGAATCAGCGACGCTACGGAAACCTTCGCGCCCGGACGGCGCTCGTCGTGGGCGTCGCGTCGATCGCCGGGGTCGAGGTCGGCGCCCGCCTGGTGACCGAGCTCCCGGAGAGCACGCTGCGGCGCCTGTTTGCGGTTCTCCTCTTTGCCGTCGCCGCGCAGCTCGTGTGGAGAACGAGGCGGAGCGCAGCCCGCTACCCTGAATCGCCGTGATTCGCATCGCCGCCGCGATCGCAGCTGTGCTCGTCGGCTCCGCGACGCTCGCAGCTGCGGCGCCACCTCCACGCAGCGCGACGACAGGTGCGAGCGCGTTCCTCCTGCGCATCATCATTCCGGGGCAGGACACCGTCGTCCTCGGCGAACTCGAGTGGCCGACGTCGACGACGGCCGACGTGCAGTCGTTCCAGTATCCGGCGGACGGCTCGATCGTGAGCATCGGCCGCTCGCGCGCTGCGGTCTTCGCGTCGCCCGGCGCAGCCGCCGCGACGCAGTCCTTCGCCGAGGCGATCGTCGTCTCGCTCTTCAACGGCGAGATCGTGGCGGGGAAGATCACTGCATCCGTATCAGCGGGCGCGAGCGCCCGCTCGGCCGGGGCCGAGACGAAGGCGTCCGAGGTGCAGGGACTGCGCGCGCTGGGCGCCGACATCTCGAGTGGCCCGGGAAGCACCTCGCTCGACGATTGGGGGACGCTCACCGTGCTCTCGTCGGACAGCGGCAGCCGCAAGGCCGGGCCGCCGGGCGCGCAGGCCTCGGTGACGGCGCTTCGCGTTCTCGTGAACGTCGAGCACGGCGGCCTTCCGGCGGGCAGCGAGATCGTCATCGGGAACGTGCAGGCGACGTCGGTGGCGAAGCTCTCGGCACCATCGCGGCCACCCGTCGCGAATGCGCCGCCTCGCCCGATCGGCCCCTCGCGTCCGAGCAGCCCCGACGGACGCCCGGACAGCTTGCCGCGTGCGCCCGAGCCAGATGTCGGCGGGGAGGTTGCAGGAGGACCGGTCAAGGTTGCGCCCGAGGTCTCGGCGAAGCTCTCGTCCGGGGGCTTCGTCTTTCCCATCTACGGCACGGCGTCCTTCGGAGACAGCTTCGGCGGCCCGCGCCCCAACGTGCCGGGGGGTTGGCATCACGGGGAGGACATCTTCGCCGCCGAGGGGACACCACTCCTCGCGGTCGCCGACGGAACGCTGCACACGATCGGGTTCAACCGCCTGGGCGGCTACCGGCTCTGGCTGCGCGATCTCCAGGGCAACGAGTTCTACTACGCACATCTCTCGGCTTACTCGACGCTTGCCGTCGAAGGTCGCAGCGTTCAGGCGGGAGACGTCGTCGGCTTCGTCGGCGACACCGGGGACGCCGAAGGCGGCTCGCCCCACCTCCATTTCGAGATCCACCCCGCGGCGATGGCGGGGCTCGGATACGACGGCGTGGTCGCGCCCTACTCGATTCTGCTCGCCTGGCGTCGCGCCGACGACATCTCGTTTTCAGCGGGGAGGGTCTTCGTGCCCACCGGACCGGGGAGCATCACGCTGCCGCCACCGGGGGCGGTGCTTCTCGCGGCCGACGACATCGCATCGACGAGCGGCCTGGTACCCGGCGCGCTCGAGAAGGCTCTCGAGAAGTGAGGAGTCGACCGGAGCCCGGCTCGAGCCGGGCTCCGGTGACGTGCTCCTAGAGCTCTTTTCCGTTGCCCGCGGCGTCGGTCTGCGAGCCGAGCTCGGCTTCGAACTCCTCGAGCCCGTGGCCGTCTCCGCCTGAGACCCGCTCCATGATCCACTCGCGCGTCGACTCGCCCGTCCACGGGTTGTAGAGGACGCCGAGCGTCACGCCGGTGAGCAGGATCACGCGATTGCGTGTCTTGTGGCCCTTCGACTCCTTGCCCTGAAGCTTCTCCGACGCCTCCGACAGGTCGTCGACGAGCGTCTGAAGCTGCTTCTGGAAGTTCTTCTCGGAGACCTTCTCCGCCTTGCCCCTCACTCCCTGACCCTTCGCCATCTGACCGTAGAGGCTCCGGGCGGCAACGAACGCGGCGAGAAGATCCTCGCGGAGCTCCGGGTCGTTCATCGCGCGCTGGACGTACGGCTTGAGCGCGTCGGTTGAAAGCGCCGGGCTCTTCGTCTTCGCCATCTGCTGTACCACCTTTCTTCGAATCTGACTCCAGAGTATGTCGGCTACGATCGCCCGCGTGCTGGCTCTGCTGTCCCTGCTCCTGCACCCCAAGCGATTCTTCGCGGTGCTGGGAGGGCTGCTCGGAGCCGTTCTCTACGTGTGGATCGCAGCTGTACGTGCAGTACCCGGAGTACGGGCACGCAAAACGGCCCGACGTCGCGCGTGGCACGCACGCATTCGAACACGACCGTAGTCTTCCCGCGTGCAGCCCAAGGGCCTCATCTGCGCCGGCGGCGAAGCGACGCGCCTGGGGGAGCTCACGCGTGTCGCGAACAAGCACCTTCTCCCGGTCGGCAGCTGGCCGATGATCTACTACCCGCTCCAGCTCCTGCAGCTGGCGGGCATTCGCGACGTCCTGCTCGTCACGGGCAAGGGTCACGCTGGTCAGATGATCGACCTGCTCGGCGACGGCCGACTCGCACCTCGCGGCGGCGGCGACCCGATCCTCGAGCTCGATCTCACCTACAAGGTGCAGACGGAGCCGGGAGGCATCGCTCAGGTGGTCGGGATGGCCGAGGACTTCGCCGGGGGCGCGCCACTCGTCGTCGTTCTTGGCGACAACATCTTCGAGTACGCGCAGTCCGCGAGCCTGTACGAGTGGGCGGAGAACCCGTCCCGAGCGCGGATCTTCGTGACGGAGGTCGACGATCCCGAGAACTTCGGCGTCGTCGTCTACGGCGACGAGCGGGACGTTGCGGACATCGTGGAGAAGGCTGGCGTCGTCGACACGCGGTACGACACGCCTCCGACGAGCGACGCCGTGGTCGGCCTCTACTGCTATCCACCCGACGTGTTCGACGTCATCGCGACGCTCAGCCCCTCGGCTCGGGGCGAGCTGGAGATCACCGACGTGAATCGACACTACGCCCTCGCGGGAAGGCTCGACGCCGCCGAGGTGGTGGGCTGGTGGGAGGATGCCGGCAAGCACTGGCAGCACCTCGCGGATATCGGCCACCGCATCGACGAGACGGGCGCGAACAAGGGAGACGAGGCGTGATCGAGGGCATTCAGCGCATCCCGCTCAGGCGGTTCGAGGACGAGCGCGGCTGGTTCTGCGAGCTTCGCCGCGACAGCGCGCTTCCGAAGTCGATGCGGCAGACGAACGTGTCGTTCTCGCGCGCAGGGGTGATACGCGGGCTCCACTTTCACGAGCGCGGCCAGGACGATCTCTTCGCATGTGTCCGCGGGAGCGCCCGGGTCGTCGTTCTCGATCGAACGACTGGCGAGACGTTCACGGAGGACATCGGTGACGACAACCCGGTCGCGATCTACATCCCGGGCGTGAACGCGCACGGGTTCGAAGCGCTGACGGACATCCTCTTCTGCTACCACGTCACGGTCGAGTACGACCCGACCCACCCCGACGAGCAGACGATCGCCTGGAACGATCCCCGCGTCGCACACCTATGGAGCTCGGAAACGCCGATCCTGTCCGCGCGGGACGCAGCCGTCGAGTCCTGATCACGGGCGCGGGCGGCCAGCTCGGCCACGCGCTCCGCCAGGCGTTCGCTACGGACGACGTGCTCGCGCTGACTCACGCCGACTGGGACGTCGCCCAGCCGGCTGGAAGCAGCCTGGCACGACGCGAGCTCGACCTCGTCCTGCACACGGCCGCGTGGACGGATGTCGACGGTGCCGAGGCCGACCCGCAGGGCGCGGCCGCCGTCAACATCGGGGGGACGGCTCATGCGGCCGCATTACGCACACCACTCGTGACGTACTCCAGCGACTACGTCTTCGACGGTCGCAAGCGCTCGCCGTACGTCGAGTCGGACGGCCCGAACCCGCAGTCGGCCTACGGACGGACGAAGCTGCACGGCGAGGCGGCGGCGGGGCATGGGGCGTGGGTGATCCGGACGTCGTGGCTATTCGGCTCGACGGGGCACAACTTTCTCCGGACCATGCTCAGGCTCGGCGCCGAGCGCGACGAGGTCGCGGTCGTGGACGACCAGCGCGGCTGCCCGACCTTCGTGGGTCACCTCGCCCAGGCCACGCGAGCTCTCGTCGACGGAGACCTTCCGACGGGCCTCTGGCACCTCGCCGCGGACGGCGACTGCACCTGGGCCGACTTCGCCGAGGCGATCTTCGAGGAGTCGGGTCTCGACAGGCGCGTACGGCGGATCTCGTCGGCGGAGCTCGAGCGACCGGCACCGAGGCCTGCGTACTCGGTCTTGCGCAGCGAGCGCTGCGGAGCACCGCAGCTACCTCACTGGCGTGAGGGGCTTCGCGCGTGTCTGCGCGAGATGGATGGTTGAGGGCACGATCTCGCGCGTCCTGAGCGGTCAGCTCGCGCCCCGAAGCCGGCGATCTCGTGGCCTCGAGCATCCGACGGCTAGCCTTCCGCCCCATGCGCCTCCTCGTCACCGGCGGAGCCGGGTTCATCGGCTCGAACTTCGTCCACCACTGGCTCGATCGTCATCCAGACGACCACGTCGTCGTCTACGACTTGCTGACGTACGCCGGTAACCGCGAGAGCCTCGCGCAGGTCGAGGATCGCATCGTCTTCGTCGAAGGCGACATCTGCGACCGCGACCTCGCGGAGGCGGCCCTGCACGAGAACGACGTCGACACCGTCGTCAACTTCGCGGCCGAGTCGCACAACTCGCTGGCCGTCGTCGATCCGACGAGGTTCTTCCGCACGAACGTCCTCGGTACGCAGATGCTTCTCGACGCGTCACGCGCCGCCGGCGTCGCGCGGTTCCATCACGTCTCGACGTGTGAGGTCTACGGCGACCTCGATCTCGACACGGACGCGGTCTTCACGGAAAATTCGCCATACCGCCCGCGCACGCCCTACAACGCTTCGAAGGCGGGCGCCGACCATGCCGTGCGTGCGTACTTCGAGACATTCGAGCTCCCGGTGACGATCACGAACTGCTCCAACAACTACGGGCCGTTCCAGTTCCCCGAGAAGGTCATCCCGCTCTTCACGACGAACGCGCTCGACGACGAGCCGCTCCCGATGTACGCATCGACGCAGAACAAGCGCGAGTGGCTGCACGTGCTCGACCACTGCGAGGCGATCGACCTCGTGCTCCACGAGGGTCGCGCGGGAGAGACGTACAACGTGGGGTCGGGCGTCGAGGCGACGATCGAGGAGATCGCCGACCGGGTACTCGAGCTCACTGGCAAGCCGTCGTCCCTCAAGAAGATCGTCCCCGATCGGCCCGGTCACGACCGGCGCTACCTCCTCGACACGACGAAGATCCGCGACGAGCTCGGCTGGACGGCGACGCGTGGCTTCGACGTTGGGCTCGCCGAGACCGTTGACTGGTACGAGACGAACCGCGACTGGTGGGAGCCGCTCAAGGCACGCGCGCCGGTCGAGGAATCTGCCTGGAAGTAGCCGCTTTCGCTCAAGGTCGGGTTCGTTCGGCCCGAAATACGAGAACGGAGCAGGCGTCAGACTGAAGTCTGACCCCTGCGCAGTTTCGATGCGGAGCTACCCTGAATCTCGTCGTGCGCCCACTTCTCGCTGCATTCGCCACCGTTCTCGCACTCGCGGCCACCGCGGCCTCGGGGCAGCAGGTGCCCGCGTCGTCGTACGGCGAGGCGGCGTTCGTCGTCTCGGGACGCGGATACGGTCACGGCGTCGGGATGAGCCAGTACGGCGCCTACGGACAGGCGCTCGCGGGACGGACGTACGACCAGATCCTCGGCCACTACTACACGGGGACGGAGATCGGAAAGGCCGGCAGGAAGGAGGTGCGCGTGCTCCTCGCCGAGGGACGCCGGGCGGTGACGATCTCGTCGGCCGCACCCTACGCGGCGGTCGACGCGACGGGTACGACCTTCAAGCTCCCGAAGGGCACGCTGACGCTGCGGACCGACCTCGAGCTGCCGTCCGAGACAGGTCCGGTGAAAGCAGTCTCCCCACTCGTCATCAGGCCCGCGAAGAAGGCACTCCTCACCCTCGACGGGCGCACCTACCGGGGTAAGCTCGAGCTCGTCCAGCAGGGTGGGTACCTGCGGGTTGTGAACATCGCGGCGCTCGAGAGCTACCTGCAGGGTGTCGTCGCGAGCGAGGTGCCATACAGCTGGCCCGCCGAGGTCTTGAAGGCGCAGGCTGTCGCGGCACGCTCGTATGCGCTTGCGAACATGGTGAAGGGCAAGCCGTTCGACCTCTACTCGGACGTGCGCAGCCAGGTCTATCTCGGCGTCGCGGGCGAGAGAGCGTCGACCTCCAGAGCGGTCACGGCGACGGCCGGCGAGGTCGTGCTGTACGCCGGCAAAGTCGCGACGACCTACTATTTCTCGACATCCGGTGGAAAGACCGCGAGCGCCGCCGACGTCTTCGGAACCAACGTCCCCTATCTCGTCTCGCGACCGGATCCATGGGACAAGGCCTCGCCGTACCACCGTTGGGGCCCGGTCCTCCTCGGCGCACGAACGCTGCAGTCGAAGCTCGGTGTGAACGCACGCGTCATCGACGTGACCGCGACGGCGACGCCATCCGGCCGACTTCGCTCGCTCGTCGTCCAGACGACCGACGGCGCGGAGACCGTTTCTTCTTCGCTCGTGAGAACGGCTCTCGGCCTGCGCTCGACGTGGATCTCGGTCGGCGTGCTCCGACTCGACAGAGCCTCTCCGACTGCGGTGACGTTCGGCTCGGTGTCGCGGCTCGGCGGGGTCGTCCGGGGCCTCGGCACGCCACGGCTTGCTTCGTCACCCGACGGCACGGCGTGGTCTGGCTCGACCGAGGTCACATTCGACAAGACGGGTGTCGTCAGTGTGGAGGTCAAGCCGACGCGCACGACGAGATACCGCCTCGACGCGGAGGGCGGCTCGTCGCCGGCCGTGCTCGTCCAGGTTGCGCCGCGCGTCCAACTGATCAAGCCGAACGTCCTCGAGCCGACCATCCTGCGGGGGAACGTGCGTCCGAAGCTCGCGGGCGCCGCCGTCGTGGTGGAGCGGCGCAAGGGCACGGCCTGGGTCACGGTCGGCGATACGACCTCGAACAAGTCCGGCGTGTTCGTCCTCGAGCTCGACGCCGTCGTGCCGACGGGCGCGTACCGCGCTCGCGTCGCTCCGATCGCGGGCTTCCTGGAGGGAACGTCGCCGGTGGTTCAGGTCACGGCATGAGACGCATCGCCCTCGTTGCCGCGCTCGCCGGTGTGTGGCTCGCCTTCCCCGCGGGCGCAGACGCGGCTCGCGTGGCCGTCGGGCTCTCGCGTGGGGCCGACGCGCGAGCCGTCGCCGACGCGATCGAGCGGCGAACCGGGTCAAAGCCCGAGAGCTTGAAGCCGATCCCCGCACTCATTGTCGAGCTCCCGGCCGACAGATCGTTGAAGGGAATCCGCGGCATCCGCTACGTCGAGTCCCTGATTACCCGCCGGCTCGCGTTCACTCCCAACGATCCGCTCGCGCCGAAGCAGTGGTATCTCCGGTACAGCGGTTTCTACGAGCCCTGGGTCACGCTTCCGTCGTTCGAGCCGATTCCGGTTGCGATCATCGACTCGGGAATCGACGCATCGCACCCTGATCTCGCTCCGAGGATTCTCGACGCGAAGAGCTTCGTCGGCGGATCGGCCAAGACGGACGTGCTCGGGCATGGCACCTTCGTGGCCGGCCTCGTCGGCGCCGAGGTCAACAACGGCGTAGGCATGGCCGGCCTCGCGCCGTCGGCGCAGCTGCTCGTCGCGAAAGTCGTCACGAAGTCCCGGGCGATCCCCGTCGAGGCGGAGGCGAAGGCCATTCGCTGGGCCGTCGACAACGGCGCGCAGGTCATCAACATGAGCCTCGGCGGGATCCGCGATCCTCTCGACCCGGAGCGCGACACGTACTCGAGGCTCGAAGCGGACGCGGTCGCGTTCGCGGTCTCGAACGGGGTCGTCGTCGTCGCTGCCGTCGGAAACTCCGACCAGGCGCCGTCCAGCCCGTGGAAGTACGCGAGCTATCCTGCGGCTCTTCCACATGTGCTGGGCGTCAGCGCGATGACCGACACGGGCGCGATCCCGACGTTCTCGAATCGAGACTCGATCTACAACGACATCGCTGCTCCGGGGCTCCGGATCCTGTCGGCGCTGCCACGGCCGCTGACGTCGCGGTTTCCCGCGTGCTCGGAGCAGGGGTACTCGAGCTGCGGCCCCGACGAGTACCGCGAAGCGCAGGGAACGTCGTTCGCCGCGCCCCAGGTGAGTGCCGCAGCCGCTGTCCTGCTGAGCCTGCGCCCGACGCTGCGGTCGGAGCAGGTCACGCAGATACTGCAGTCGACCGCGGTCGATCTCGAGACCTCGACCGGGTGCGGAGCGTGCGGGCTCGGACGCGACGCGTACTCCGGCTGGGGACGGCTGGACGTCGCTGCCGCGATAGCGGCACTCGGAAAGCGTTTGCCGGAGCGGGACTTCTACGAGACGAACGACGATCTCGGAACGAGGTCGTACATCGCGTACGGCTCAAACCGCCGCATTCAGGCGACCGTCGACTTCTGGGACGACCAGGACGACGTCTACGCGATCGAGCTCGGCCGGAACCAGCCCGTCTACGTGGGTCTCACGGGAGCCGACCCAAGTGTCGATCTCAGTCTCGCGTTCTGGCTACCCCAGGCGCGATCGATCGAGCGCGTCGCTGATTTCCGCTACCGCGTCCGGACGTCCGCTCGCAGCGGCTCCCGCCAGTACCTGTCGTACAAGCCGCGTCTCGGCGGGACGTTCTACGTCCAGGTACGCATGTCGAGCCCTGGCGCGACGCGCTATCGGCTCACGGTCGTGAAGGGCTGAGCAGCTCGTCCGTCGGAACATCGCGCAGCACGCGCGCAGGGTTCCCGACGACGATCACGCGCGGTGGAACGTCCTTCGTCACGACAGCGCCGGCTCCGACGAACGCCTCTTCGCCGATCTCGATCCCGGGACAGAGGATCGCGCCTCCGCCGACGCGCGCGCCGCGTCGGATCGTCGGCCCCGCGATGAGATCGTGGCCGACGCTCCGTGCGGCCCATGAAGTTGTCGTTCGTCGTGACGACGCACGGGGCGATGAAGACGTTCTCCTCGAGCGTCGAGTAGGCGGTGATGTACGCCTCGGCCTGGATCTTCGTCAGCGCGCCGATCGTCGTGTCGTTCTCGACGAGCGAGCCGCGCCCGAGGACGACGTCGTCGCCGACCGTCACGCGCTCGCGCACGCACGACTGGTCGCCGAGGATCACGCGCGCACCGATCGCGCGTGCCGGCGAACACGATCGCGCCGGTCGAGACGATCGTGCCGTCGCCGATCTCGGTCGGCGGCAGCGGATCGCGCTTGGCCGTGGAGCGCGGCGAGAGCGACGGCTGCTTTCCGACGACCGCGTTCTCGAGCACCTTCACGCCCTCTCCGAGCACCGTGCCCGGGTACACCGTCGCGGTCGGGTGGATGTCAGCTGCCATTCAGCGAGATCGTGAGCATGTCGAGCGCGCGGACGACGCGGGCGCCGTCCGTCCGCGACCTTCCTGACGGTCGCCCTCACCCGAGACGAGTCGCAGGAACTCGCGGCACTCGAGCCTGAGCGGCTCGTCGGTGGCGATCTTGGGAATGTGGATGTCGCCCGTGCGGGTCTGCCACTCGCCGTACGTGTTGACGGGCTTCCAGGGTGACTTCTCGTAGACCGTGACCTTGCGGTCGAGCTCCATGTCGTCGAAGACGGCCATCTTCTCCGTGCCGACCACGGTCATCTTCCGCATCTTGTGCGGGTCGAGCCAGGAGAGGTGCATGTGCGCGATGCGGCCCGACGGGAAGCGCAGGTAGCAGAAGACGACGTCCTCGACACCCGGCTGGAGGAAGTCGCGCCCCAGTGCGGTCGCGTCGACGGGATCCTCGTCGAGCAGGAAGAGGATCACGGAGAGGTCGTGCACGCCGAGCGACCAGAGCGCGTTCTCGTACGGGCGGATGCGGCCGAGGTTCTGGCTGTTGCCGTACACGCAGAGCACCTCGCCGAGCGCACCCGAGTCGACGAGTTCCTTCAGCTTCTGCACGCCGGGGTGGTAGAGGAGCAGGTGCCCGGGCATGAGCACGAGGTCGCGTTCCTCCGCGATCGCCACGAGCTCGTCGATCTCCGCCGCGGTCATCGCGGGCGGCTTCTCCACGAACACGTGCTTGCCGGCCTCGAGCGCCGGCCTTCGCGAGCTCGTAGTGGGTCGGGACCGGCGTCGCGATGACGACCGCGTCGAGCTCGGGGTCGTCGAGCATCTCCTCGAAGCTGTCGGCCCAGCGCGCCTGCGGATAGCGCGCCTGGAACTCCTCGTGCTTCCCGTTCGCGGGATCGCAGAGCCAGGTGAGCTCGGTCAGGTCGCCGAAGTTCCGCGCGAGGTTCTTTCCCCACTCGCCCAGGCCGGCCTGGCCGACGCGGATGCTCACAGCTTCCAGACCTTGTCCGAACGCCGTCCCTTCGCACCCGTGGCGTTCCGGAGATCGACGACGAGCACGGACTCGTCGACGAGCGCGCTGTAGTCGATCCCGGAGTGGTTCGTCACGACGACGACGCAGTCGTACGCGGCGGGCTCGAGCGGCGACGAGCTCATCGTGACGCCGTTCTCGACGAAGGAGGGGACGTGCGGGTCGTGGTAGGCGACGTCCGCGCCGGCGTTCTCGAGGAGCGCGATGAGCTTGACCGCCGGCGACTCGCGGGTGTCCGCGATGTCGGGCTTGTACGCGACGCCGAGCACGAGGATCTTCGAGCCGGAGAGCGAGCGCTGGCGGACGTGATTCAGCGCCTGGGAGACGAGCGAGCGGCAGAAGTACGGCATCGACTCGTTGACCTTCCCCGCGAGCTCGATGAACTCGGTGTAGAAGCCGAACTCGCGCGCCTTCCAGGTGAGGTAGAAGGGATCGATCGGGATGCAGTGTCCTCCGAGACCCGGCCCGGGCTTGAACGACATGAAGCCGAAGGGCTTCGTCGCGGCGGCCTCGATGACCTCCCAGACGTCGATGTCCATCCTGTCGCAGAGCTGCGCCAGCTCGTTGACGAGCGCGATGTTCACCGAGCGGAAGATGTTCTCGAGGAGCTTCGTCAGCTCGGCCGCCTCGGGCGAAGAGACGGGGTGCACCGTGTCGATCGCCACGGAGTACAGCGCGACAGCGGCGGCGGTCGAGCCCTCGTCGATCCCGCCCACGACCTTCGGCACGGTTTTCGTCGTCCAGTCCTCGCGCCCGGGGTCGACGCGCTCGGGCGAGAACGCGAGGTGGAAGTCCTTCCCCGCGGTGAGACCGCTGCCATGCTCGAGAAGCGGCAGCACCTGCTCGCGGGTCGTTCCCGGATACGTCGTGGACTCGAGCACGACGAGGTGTCCCTCGCGAAGGCGCGTCGCAATCTGTTCCGCGGCGGAGACGAGGATCCGCAGGTCGGGCTCGCGCTGCCGTGAGAGGGGGGTCGGGAGCGCGACGAGGATCGCATCGGCCTCACGCAGCTCGTCGTAGTCGGTCGTCGCCGCGACGAGACCGGCCTCGACCAGCGGCTTCAGGACATCCGTCGGGACGTCCTCGATGTAGCTCTCCCCGGCGTTCAACCGAGCGACGCGATCCGCGTCGACGTCCACGAGCAGCACGGACGTGCCGGCGTCCGCAAAGGTGCGTGCGAGAGGTAGGCCGACGTAGCCCGCCCCCACGATGGCGACGTCGCGCTTCATCGGCTCGGGATCGTAGCGGCGAGCACCTGGGCGATCCGCTCCGAGGCGTGTCCGTCACCGTAGAGAACCGGCCGGTGTGGAGGCATCGCGGCTGCCTCGACGGCGTTCGCGATCGCCTCCGAATCCGCGTCGACGAGGACGTTCGCACCCTCGTGCACCGTGTCCACCCACTCGGTCGACGGCCTCACCGTGACGCACGGCACTCCGTACCAGTACGCCTCCTTCTGGAGACCGCCCGAGTCGGTCACGATCACGCGCGCCTGCGAGGCGAGGGACGCGAGCTCGAGGTAGCTGAGCGGCTCGATGAGACGCACATGCGGCCCGAGTGCGAGCCCCTCCCCCTCCATGTGGGCGCGTGTCCGCGGATGCACCGGAAAGATGACCAGCTCGTCGATTCTGTCGAGTCCGCCGACGATGCTGCCGAGCCGAGGCTGCTCGACGTTGGCCTGACGGTGGATGGTCGCGACGACGTACGACCGCGGTGCGTGCGGGACGGGAAACGCCGAGCGTGCGATCGGCGCGAAGAGCCGCGTAGCGTCCGCCATCACATCGCCGACCATGTAGATGCGTCCCATCACCCCCTCGTCCTCGAGCGTGCGACGCGAGCGATGATCCGGGCAGAAGAGCAGCCAGGCGAGGCGGTCGGTCTCGATCCGGTTGTGCTCCTCGGGCATCGAGAGATCGCCGCTGCGGAGCCCGGCCTCGACGTGAGCGAGTGGAGTCGACGCATCCGCCGCCGCCCGCGCACCCGCAAGCGTCGAGTTGGTGTCACCGTAGACGAGCACGATGTCGGGTGACTCCGCAGCGATCCGCTCGGCGATCGCCGGCTGCATCCGCTCGATGTCGGCGGTGTGCAGATCCAGGCGGTACTGCGGCGCGGCAAGTCCGAGCTGGTCGAAGAACACCTGCGAGAGCGTGTGGTACCAGTGCTGCCCCGTGTGCAGGACGACCTCGTCGATCCCCACATCGCGCAGGGCGGCGGAGAGCGGCGCGGCCTTGATGAACTGCGGGCGGTTCCCGACGACGGTGAAGACCTTCACGCGCCGAAGCCTACGAGCGTGCGACCTCCCCGGCTGGCGTGCTCGACTCGCCGGACGACGTTGCGAAGCGGGCGCACCGCGACCGCGAGTCGGCGAAGCACAGACCGCCGCGAATGCCGACGATGCGAACGGGCACGTCATCGTGCTCCGGCGTAACCCTTTGGGGGGCGGCGAGTGACTCATCCGAGGGGTTTGTCACGCAAAACGCGCAGGAAACGGCCTTCACGACCGTCTTGCTAATCAGATAGCCGGAATCCGGGCGACGACCAAGGCGACCCGCTGCGGTCACGCCCCTTCCGGCACCCTGCGGCAGGGGGAGAGAGGTCGGAAGAAGGAACATCGGACGTGCGATGTCGCCCCCCTTCCCGCCCACCTCCCCGAGGAGACGGAAGATGAGCAAGAAGTACGAGATTCATTCAGGGCGCCGAATCGTGTCGACCCAGTACTCGGTGAGCCCGTTACAGGCTGTTGTCGACTACGTGCGCTCGTATGGCGTCAAGGACGACGAGATCAGGAGACTCGGAGTCGACTCGGTCTCCTGGCGTGGCGCTCGGTTCAGTGCCGTGCTTGTCCCGGTGGAACCACAAGCGGGCTGAGTGTGTCTGCCGTGCCACGACTTGTGGTCAGCGAGTCCCCGCTCGCGAGTCCCGAGCTGGCACTCGTCGACCCAGAGCTCGGAGCGGGCCTCCGGGAGAGGCTGACTCTGGTCGAGGACACCTGGCTGCGTCCTCGAGTGCGCGTAGAGCCGGCCCCGGCAATGATCCAGGACGAGGCGCCCGTTCCGCCGGCTCTCGCACTCGAGCTCGACCACGATGACGTCGCGGAGCCTGCGCAGGTCGTGGACGACGAGCCCGCTCCACGGGCGTTCGTAGACGAGCTTCAAGTCGCAGAACCAGCGCGCACCGACGATGTCCATGACCCCGAGTACGTCGTGGACGTCGTCGAGCAGGCTCCCGCGCAGAGGCAGCAGACGAGCTCTCACTATCCGTTGCTTCCCGCACCGCTCGAGCCCGAAGAGAGAGTGGTCGAGGAAACGGATGCCGCGCTTCGACGGATCCGCGAGCGCCTGACCGAGGAGCTGCCGGCGTCGAAGAGGAAGTTCCGCCGCCGATTCACAGTCGCGTCAGGAACGAGCACGGCCTGCGCGCTCGGCGTCCTGGCCGTCGACGTCCACCTCCAGATCGCTCACCTGGCCGGCTGGCTCGGATTCTGAGCTCCGCGCAGACGAGCGATCCGTCTCGCTCCTGGCCTACCCCGAACGGGGGTATCTCGGCAACCTGCCGTGCATAGCGTTAGCGCGTGGACTTTGCCGACGCCATGGTTCTCGCCGTTCGAGTGTACGGAGCGAGCCGCGATCGCTCAGGAGGTCTGCACCTCGCTCACAGCGTCAGCGTCGCGCAGGCGCTCGGTAGGACAGCGACACCGATCGCACTGAACGCCGCCGTCCTCCATGACGTCCCCGAAAACAGCGGCTGCACGATCGAAGACCTCGCAACATGGGGAGTCGATCCGGTGGTGTGTGAGGCCGTCGACGTATTGACACGGCGAGGTGGGGAGACCTACAGGGACTACCTGGGACGCATCTGCGACGCACCAGGAGTTGCTGGCGACACCGCGCGACTCGTGAAGGTGGCTGATCTCACGGTCAGCGCCGACAGAGCGGATTCCGATGCCTTGCGTGAGCGCTACGAGCAAAGCCTTCCGCTCGTGCAACGCGCATTGGCGACGGCAGTCGGTTAGGGCCCAGGTGACCAGCCCGGCCACTCGCCAGCTCTCGCTCCCCGCTCGGCAGCGAGCTCTCAGAGCTCAGGAAGGACGGACGAAGTGCCGAAAGAGTTGGACATGCTGAAACGTTCGATCCGAGATCTGTGGGGAAAGCACACCGAGAAGAAGGCGCTCACTCCGGAAGTGCGCGGGATGCTCCTGAGCCTGGATGGCGTGTACGACGAAAAGGCCGCCCCGACGGACTCGCGCCCGGCAGCGACTTCCGAGGCGCAGGCCGCACCAAAACGCTAGCTCCGCTCCGTCCCGAGCTCACGCCGGGCCATTCTGCGCAGAGTCACAGTTGTAGCTTCAACCGCTCTTGGAGGCTTCGTTGGCCGTCGTGGGTGAGGAGCGCGCGCATGCATCGGCGTTCCAGGCTCCATTCGAATCGGTATCCACGAAGCTGAGAAGCAATTCCCGCATGGGTGCCGAGAGCGCTCCGTCAGCATGATCCCCCGGTTTCTCCGTCGAGCGCACGGCTCTCTGGCTTACCTGGCTCTCACCCGTGCTCATCTCGATGCTCTTCAGGTTGCTCATGCGGCGCTTCCGCTGACCCGGACTGGCGCGCCCGGTGGCCCCGAGTGACCGGGCGCTGCCTCGGAAGTCCGGTTTCCTCTCCCCCTCGCATCATGGGTCGTCTCGTAGGAAAGTCACCCATCTGGGTGCAAGATCACTCGGGTGAGTGATCGGGGCTTGTCGCGCGGCATGTCGGCTGCGTCAAGAGCCGGACCGGCTGAGCACAGCTGCTCTCCACGCAGTCTCGAGTGGGCCGTGAAGGATTCGAACCTTCGACCTTGGGATTAAGAGTCCCCTGCTCTACCAACTGAGCTAACGGCCCGCGGCGCGGAATTGTAGCCCCGGCCTTGTAGGGGCGAGATATGTCTCGCATCTACGGCTTCAGTCCGGTGCAGCTGCGCAGCGAGCGCCACGATGCAAGCTCGCTCCGGCGCTCGGATCCGGTCAGCGGGCGCGGCACGCCGTCCACGATTCGCGCAGGTACCCAGCGGTACGAGACGATCCGGCGGCCGTCGACGGTCACGAGCAGCACGCCGGTCTGCGTGGACAGCTCGCTGGTGCCGTACCAGACGAAGTTCCCGAGGCCGTAGCCGACGAGAGCCTTGCCCATCCTGCCCGCGCCCTGGACGCGGTGCGCGTGTCCCCCGACGACGACATCCGCCCCCGCGCCTACGAGCTGTCTCGCGAGTGTGCGCTGGTCCGTCGACGGGCACTGCTCGAGCTCGATTCCCCAGTGGAGGAACACGACGACCGTGTCCGAGGTCCTTCGTGCCGCGCGTACCTCCTGCAGCAGCCGCGGGACGTCCTTTGCCGACGCAAGACCCGGCTTTCCCGGTCCCGCCGTCCAGGCGGAGATGAGCTCGTCGTCGAGGACCTGCGTCGCGCCGATGACGGCGATCCGCTGACCGTTGATCGTGCGGCGGAAGGGGCGGTACGCCTGCTTCGCGTTCAAGCCGATACCGACGATCGGGAATCGGTAGCGCTTCGCTGCCGCGAGCGAGTCGCGGAGCCCCGCCTCACCGTAGTCGAGCCCGTGGTTGTTGGCCAATGACGCGACATCGATACCGCCCCCGCGCAGAGCGGCGAACGCGCTCGCCGGAGCACGGAACACGAATGCCTTCGGCGTCGGCGACCCGCCGTCCGTCACCGCGGTCTCGAGATTCACGACGGAGAGGTCGGCCCGACGGAAGACGGGCGCGATCGGATCGAGCACGTCCGAGGCATTCGCCGCCAGCCTCGACTCGAGCGGGCCTTCGAAGTGCACGTCCCCACCGAACGCGAGAACGACCGGCTTGCGGTCGGGTTTCGTCTGGGCGTTGGGAGCTTCGGGGAGCTGCCGCGCGGTGTCGTCACCCGTGTCGACCACGGCGCCCACGAGCACGGCGATCGTCAGGCTGAAGACGACGGCAGCCAGCGCGAGCTTTCCGAACCGCGGCACGAGATCACGATAGCCAGCGGTTCACGACGAATCGCCAAGGGCCGGGCGTGGGGTCCCGACCCTTGGCGAGCTGTGCGGAGGTGCTACTTGGGAAGGTTCTTCTGCTTCGCGATCGCGCCTGCGAGCAGGTCACCGGTCATGAACATGTGCGCGTAGGCGTCCTGATAGAGGCTTGCGGCCTTCGCGTACTGCTTCTTGGAGTACGCGTCGAGCTGACCCTTGAGCTCGAGGACGTGGATCAGCAGGTCGGCCTGGACGGCCTTCGGGGGCAGGCCAGTTGCGCCGCCGAGAAGCTTGCCGTGCTCGACCGTGTAGCGCTTCAGATTCGCGACGGCCTTGTTCTGGCCGGACTTGTCCTTCTTCGCGACGGCGACCGTGTAGTCGACGAAGAAGCCGATGTGAGCGCGCCACTGGAACTTCCCGTCGAGGAAGGCCTTGCCTGCGGGCTTGCCGTAGACGGCGGCGATCGACTTCGAGAGTGCGACCGAGTTTCGGTCGAGAGCCTTCGCGGCTGCCGGGAACGCCGGCGAGCCGATCACGCCGAGGTTCGTCGCGTTCATCGCGAGCGCGGCATGCTCGCCGAGCTGGCGGCCGAGCAGGGCGCGGAGATCGGACTGCGTCAGGCCCTGGGCCTGCGACGCGTGCGACGCGTGGTCGTGGGGCATTGCGACCCGCGTCGGGGTCGTCGAGCCGGCGGTGGCCGACACGACGCCGAACGCGAGAACGGCCAGCGCTGCCATCGCGGCTGTGAGTACGGTTACCGTGCGTTTCATTGCGTGGATCCTCCTGATGTTGAGGTCGACGGACGCGCATGGTTCGCCCGGAGTCGCGAGACGGTTCGATGCCCACGACGGCCAATCGTTGAAGTAGGCTCGGAACCGGTGCGCAAGGGGATCGTGCAGCTGGTCGCGATCGGCGTCGTGATCGGCGTTGCCGTCACGCTCGTCGCGGTCCTCTTCCAGTGGCTTCCGGCTTCCGCGAGCGAGGAGTTCGATCGAATTCAGGACATCTACTGGTTCGCGACGTGGATGTCCGTGGTCATCTTCGCCGTCGTCGGAGCGGTGGTGGTCTTCTCCGTCTGGAAGTGGCGGGTGCCACCGGACGACGACGCCGAAGGACCACCGATCCACGGTCACACCGGCCTCGAGATCGCGTGGACGGCGGTTCCCGCGATCCTCGTGATCGCGCTCGGGGTCGTCAGTGCGGTCGTGATGTCCGAGAACGGGAATGCCCGCGCCAACGCCCTGCAGGTGAAGGCGATCGGTCAGCAGTTCGCCTGGAGGTTCGAGTACCCCGACCATGGCGAGTTCCAGTCCGGCCAGCTCGTCCTCCCTGTGGGAAAGCAGGCGCAGTTCACGATGGAGGCCGTCGACGTGCTCCACTCGTTCTGGGTTCCGAACTTCGGCCAGAAGATGGATGCGGTCCCGGGCGTCGAGACGACGATCCTCGTGACGCCGACACGAACAGGTGAGTTCGAGGTCGTGTGCACCGAGCTGTGCGGGCTCGGGCACGCCACGATGCGGGCGAAGGCGCGGGTCGTGACCCAGCTCGAGTTCGACGAGTGGATCCAGGAGCAGCGCACGTGACGGCGACGCAGCACGAGTCCGACCTCAGCCGGTACCCGGCTCACTTCGAGCCTCCACACGGCTCGATCTGGAGGGCGTTCTTCGGGCCGGGCCTACTCCGCGGCGCCTGGATGGCGCTTGCAGGGTTCGCGCTCGGCGCGCTCCTTGTCATGGCCCTCCGCGCCTGGTGGGGCTGGGACCCGATCTGGACGACGGAGGTGATCCTCGTCGTCGGCGGGATGGTGCTCGCGCCGCTCGGTTTCCTGGCCGGGATCGGCTCTTTCGACTACTGGCTCCACTACATCTCGGGTCGCCCCACGGAGCCGGAGGACCACTCTGGCCACGGTGCGACGTCGTGGAAGGACTACTTCCGCGTGAACACCGACCACAAGGTGATCGGGATCCAGTACCTCGTCACGACGTTCGTCTTCTTCACGATCGGCGGGCTCATGGCGATGTTCTTCCGCGCCGAGCTCGCACAGCCAGGACTCCAGTTCATCGACTCGCAGACGTACAACGGCCTCGTTTCGGTGCACGCGACGCTGATGATCTTCCTCTTCATCATTCCTGCGTTCGCCGGGCTCGCGAACTTCGCGGTTCCGCTCATGCTCGGCGCGCCGGACATGGCGTTCCCGCGTCTGAACGCCCTCTCGTTCTGGCTACTGCCCATCGCCGGGCTCATGTTCGTGGCGAGCTTCCTCGCGCCGGGCGGCGCGTTCGGGGCGGGCTGGACGGGCTACGCGCCGCTCGCCGAAGGGCAGCCGCTCGGCCAGACCTTCTTCAACATGGGCGTCCAGTGGGCGGGCGCGTCGTCGATCATGACGGCTCTCAACTTCCTGGTGACGATCATCACAATGCGTGCGCCCGGGATGACATTCTGGCGCATGCCGCTCCTGGTCTGGGCGAACTTCACGACGTCACTGCTCGTCGTGCTCGCGACGCCGTTCATCGCCGGCTCGCAGTTCTTCGTGATGTTCGACCGGATCATGCACACGAGCTTCTTCGTGCCGGAGGACGGCGGCTACGTGCTCGGCTACCAGCACATCTTCTGGTTCTACTCGCACCCGGCCGTCTACATCATGATGCTGCCCGGCTTCGGGATCGTCTCCGAGGTGATCTCGTCGATGTCGCGCAAGCCGATCTTCGGCTACCGCCTGATGGCGCTCTCGCTGCTCGGGATCCTGGTTCTCGGGTTCTCGGTATGGGCACACCACATGTTCGTTGCCGGGATGGCCGACTGGTTGCGCGTCCCGATGATGATCACGACGCTCCTGATCGCCATCCCGACCGGGATCAAGGTGTTCTCCTGGATCGCGACGCTCTGGCGCGGCCGTATCCACATGACGACGCCCATGCTGTTCGCGCTCGGGTTCGTGACGATGTTCGTCATCGGCGGCCTCTCCGGGATCTACCTCGGGTCGGTGCCGATCGACATCGCGGCGTCGGACACCTACTTCATCGTCGCGCACATCCACTACGTGCTCTTCGGCGGATCGGTGTTCACGATCTACGCGGGCGTCTACTACTGGTTCCCGAAGATGACCGGGCGGATGTACTCGGAGGTCCTCGGCAAGTGGCACTTCTGGCTGACGTTCGTCAGCTTCAACGCGACGTTCTTCCCGATGCACTACGTCGGGCTGCGCGGAATGCCGCGGCGCGTGTTCGACTACGACTCGGCGTTCGGGAGCCTGAACCTCTTCATCTCGATTGCGTCCTTCGTCCTCGGCATCTCGTTCGTCCTGTTCGTCTACAACATGATCGTGAGCTGGCAGCGGGGGCCGATCGCCGAGGCGAACCCGTGGCGCGCACGCACGCTCGAGTGGCAGGTGTCCTCCCCGCCGCCGATCTTCAACTTCGACGAGATCCCGCAGGTCGTCGGCGGGCCCTACGAGTACGGTGTTCCCGGAGCCCGCCACGCGATCCTGAGCCCCGCCAAGGAGGCGCAGGAGACGCAGGAGGTGCAGGAGGAGGTGCGCGCGTGACCGACGAGACGGCGACCTCAGTGCTCGTCGTCGCGAACGAGACGCTCGTGGGCGCCGAGCTCGTCGACGCGCTGCGCGCACGGGCCGAGCGAGGTCCGATTCGCGTCTCCGTCGTCGCACCGGTGACGCAGCCGCGCGAGGGCTACGTCGTCTACCGCGACTCCCGTCGCGCCGCCGCCGGCCGCAGGCTCGACCGCGTGCTCGCTGAGCTGCGGCTCGCCGGAATCGCCGCTCACGGACGGGTCTTCGACGACGAGCCGCTCGCTGCCGTGAAGGATCTGCTCGCCTCGGAGCACGTGGACGAGATCGTCGTGTGCACACACCCCGAGTCGCGATCGGGCTGGCTGCGGAAGAATCTCGTCGACGAGATCCGCAGGGCGGCGGGCGATCGCCCCGTCGAGCACGTCGTATCCGACGTGAGCGGTCGAGCGGGCGCCAACGTGCTCGTCGTTGCGAACGAGACCGTGCTCGGCGAGCCGCTACTCGACCGGATCCGACAGCGCGCCAACGAGAGCACGGCGAGCTTCCTCATCGTGTGCCCGCAGAGCGATCCAGGGCGCGGAGAGCACCCCGAGGCCGAACGGCGGCTCCGCACGGCGCTCTCCATCCTCCGCTCGGAGGGTCTCGACGTCCACGGGCAGATCGCGCATCCCGACCCGTTCGTCGCCGTGCTGGAGCACGTCGAAGACGAGCGGACGGACGAGATCATCGTCTCGACGTTTCCGGGTGAGCGGTCCGGATGGCTTCGGCGTGATCTCGTCGGGCGGCTCCGCGCGCAGACCGGGCTCCCCGTCCAGCACGTGGTCGTCGAGGAACTCGTCGGAGCCGGTGTATGACCGCCCACGCCGAACCTCTGCACGGCCACGACGACCACCACGGCCCGCCCCCGGCGAACCAGAGCTCGCGCGTCGACCCGCGCACGCTCGGGATGCTCCTCTTCATCGGGTCGGAGATCATGCTGTTCGGCTCGTTCTTCGCCGCGTACTTCTTCGTGCGTGTCGTCAACCCCGGCGCACCGGATCACTGGCCGCCCGAGCCGTACCACTTCCCGGTCTTCGTGGCGGGCGTGAACACCGCGATTCTCGTGACCTCGAGCTTCACGATGCACTGGGCGCTCCAGTGCATCAAGCGTGGCGAGCGGACGGGGTTCCTCGCGGGCATGGTGCTCACGTTCCTAATGGGCTTCGCGTTCCTGCTGACACAGGTCGTCGAGTACCTGAACGTCGGCTTCAACACGGGTGACGGTGCGTTCGCGTCCGTCTTCTTCGGCCTCACGGGGCTCCACGGCGCGCACGTCTTCGTGGGCCTCAGCCTGCTGCTGATGGTGATCATCCGTGGGTTCCGCGGCCACTACTCGCCCGAGCACCACCATGGCGTCGAGCTCCCGGGCATCTACTGGCACTTCGTCGACGTGATGTGGATCGTCGTGTACGCGACGGTCTACCTTCTTTGAACCGCATGCGGGGACGAGGACACACAGCGACAGCGGCCCCGAAGGGGACGCCTTCAGGGAACTTCGCGCGCCCGGGATCCGCGAACGCGGATCCCGGGCTTGCGCTGGGCTGATGGAGAGCCCATTTCGGAGCGAGGCCGCGGCTTTCCGGTTCCTGCTGCTCACGATCGGCGCCTTCGCGCTCATCGTGATCATGGCGTCGATCTCGACGGCGCTCGGGTTCCTGACGTTCCTCGCTCTCTCGGCCGTTGCGGTCGCGATGTATCTGCGCCAGCGCGGTCCTGCTCCGGAGCGCGAGCAAGTCCGGAGCGGCGGCCAGGCGGACGAGCGCCGCGTGCTCGTCGTCGCCAACGAGACGGTTCAGGGCGAGGAGCTCCTGAGCACGATCAGCACGCTCGCGTTGATCGAGCGCACGCAGTTCCTCGTCGTTTGCCCCGCGCTCAACTCCCGCTTGAAGACGTTCACGTCGGACGAGGACCCGGCGCGTGCGGCGGCGCGGGCGAGGCTCGACGTGACTCTGGCACGGCTCGCATCGGTCGGGATCGAGGCAAGCGGCGAGGTCGGAGATGGCGATCCGCTCGTCGCCGTCGACGACGCGATGCGGACGTTCGGCCCGAGCGAGATCGTGATCTCGACCCACCCGCCGGGCAAGTCGAACTGGCTCGAGCGCGGCATCGTCGAGTCCGTACGCGCGCGCTACGACGTGCCGGTGACGCATGTCGTCGTCGATCTCGCCGCCGAGTAGGCCCTCGGCGCGTAGGGGCGAGATATATCTCGCCCCTACCGACCCGCGGCGGCGACGACGTAGTCCGTTACGGCCTTGATCTGATCCGCGTCGAGCGAGTCCTTGAAGGCCGGCATCGTTCCCTGGCCGTTTGTCACGCGGTCGACGGCGAGTTCCTGTGACGGCCTCGATTCGTCGAGGTTCGGCCCGACTGCCCCGGCCGTGCCCGCGTCGGCGAGCGTGTGGCACGAGCCGCAGTTGGCCGTGAAGATCGACTTGCCGTCCATTGGCCGCTCCGTGGTGATGCCCGTTCCGGCCACCGAACCGACGTAGACGGAGATGTTCGCGATCGCCTGGTCCTGATCCTCGACGCAGAACGCGTCGCCCTCGACATCGTCACAGCTGGGCAGGGTTCCCTGAGCACCGTCCGGGCCGGGCATCCCGGGCGCCTCTGTCACGGGGTTCTCGATCGGGTATCGAATCTGGCCGGCGACCACCTGTGTGAAAGTCTCGGACGTCATCCCCGCTTCGCGCGCCTGGGCGAAGGCATCGTCGAGATCCGGGCCGATGTTCCCGTTGGTCCCCGCGTCGGCGAGCGTGTGACAGCCGCCGCACCGCGCGACGAAGAGATCCTTTCCGGCCCCCTGACTGCCCTCGCTCGTGTAGCCACCCGTCCCGCATCCCGAAAGTGCGAGCGCGAGCGCTCCCGCGCACACGGCGACGACGAGTACGACGGGCCTCACGAGGGCCGAGTCTAACCGCGTGCTGCTAGCCGGTCTGTGCGAACTGCTTGTACGTCTTGAGGATGCGGCGAACTTCGGGAACCGTTGGATCGTCCGGTGCGAGTTTCAGGAACGCCTCGTACGCCGCGATCACGGTCGCCGTGTCGTTGGCCGACTCCGCGGCCTGGGCGAGCTCGAGCTGAACGGTCGGGTCGGTCGGCTGGATCTCGGTGATCTTGCGGTACGCCTCGACTGCTTGTGCAGAGGATGACTGGATCTCCGAGGACGCGGCCGAGATCTCGCGCTGGTACGACGTGCTGACGGCGTTCGTGATCGGATCGGGCGAGAGCGGGCTGTCGCCCAGCTGGAAGATCGCGTCCCGAACCGTGCCGGGCGCGAGGTAGTCCGAGCGCACCTGGTAGATCTGGGCGCGCTCCTGCGCGGCGGAGGCCTTCTGGAGGTGCAGCGCTGCGAGCTCACGCAGCGCGTCCGTGTCCTTCGGCTTGAGTGCGATGTAGTTCTGCATCGCCTCGACGGCCTGGTCGAGATCGCCCTCGGCCTGGTACGCGGTGGACAGATCCTTGAATGCCTGCGCGTCCTTCGGGTTGTCGAGCACCTTCTGCTCGGAGTCCGAGATCGACGGTACGCCGGTGCCGCCGGCTGCGTCGCGGAAAGCGTCGCCGATGCCGATCCCGCCGGCGCCGACGCCGAAGCCGACGAAGCCGAGACCGAACGCGAGCGCGAGGAACAGGAACATCCACTTCGCGTGCCTGCGAAGCCTGGGAAAGAACATGGTGTCCTCGATTACGACCTCGGATCGGCGTGCAGCAGCCGGCCTCGCGCGCTGCGCGCTGCGTCGATCAGCTCGAGCCATGTCTTCCCTCCCTTCTCATACCGCGGTTTGCCGGACACGAGGGTAGCGACGACACCGTGAGGGGATCCGCCGAGCACAATCCCCGTAACAGGATCTTCCCATGGGATGAACGACGTCTCGGAGAGAGAGAGAACGGTCAGATCGGCCGTCTTTCCCGGCACGAGCGACCCGAGCGACTCGTCGAGCCCGAGTGCGCGGGCGCCGCCGAGCGTCGCGAGCTCGAGCGCGTGGGCCGCTGACAGCGCGTCCGGGCGGGCCTCGCGGGCGCGCGCGCCAACGATCGCGGCGCGCATCTCGTCGAACATGTCAAAGGAGGGTGTCGATGCAGGGCTGTCCGTGGCAATGCAGACGCGGATGCCCGCTTCGCGGAGTGCAGTGAGCGGAGCGACCCCGCAGCCGAGAACCCCGTTCGAGCGCGGGCAGTGCGCGACCGCCACGTCGTGCTCGGCGAGGAGCGCGATCTCCTCCTCGTCGGCTTTGACGCAGTGGGCAGCGACGACGTTGGCGTCGAGCAGTCCCGCCTCGGCCAGCGCGCGGATCCCCGTCGTTCCGGGCGGCGGAACGAGCATCTCCGCGAAGGACTCCCATGCACCGGCGCCGGTCCGGAGGAACTCGGTCTCGGCGTCGCTCTCGGCGAGGTGCGTCGCGACGGGAAGCCCGAGAGCAGCGCACGCCTCGTAGAGCTCGATGGTGCAGGTGTACGGCGCGTGCGGAGAGATTCCGAGCCGGAGGTCGTCGGAGAGCGCCTCGGAGATGCGGTCGCGCATCGGCTCGAACTGGTCCTGGATCGAGGCGGCCGTTGTGCCGAAGACCTCGAGGTAGACCGTCCCGCGGAGGCCGAGGTCAGCGCAGGCCGTTGCCGCAGCTCCGCTGAAGCTGCAGTCGCCGACGGTCGTGACTCCCGACCGGAGGCAGTTCAGCGCGCCGAGTCGCGCGATCGCGTTCATATCGTCCTGGTTGAGGCGCTGCTTGCGCTGGACGTGCAAGCCGATCCAGTCGGCGAACCCGAGCCCGTCCCCGAAGCCCGCGTACATCTCGTACTCCAGATGCGTGTGGGCGTTCACGAAGCCGGGGAGGATCACCGCCTCTTCGTAGTGCACGGAGTCGCCGAGGTCCTCGCGCGATCCGACCGCGGCGATCGTGCCGGTCTTGTCGTCGATCTCGACCGCACCGTCCCTGATAGGTGGCCCCTCGACGGGAACCACCCAGTCCGCCGAGAGAACCGTCACGACAGTCCGGCTTCGGCGTACTCCTCGTCCCAGCCGCGGTCCCAGCGCCGCTCCATGAGAACGGAGAGCCAGATCGACATCTCGAAGAGGACGAGGAGCGGGACAAGCTCGAACGCGAGCGAGACGGGGTCGACCGTCGGCAGGAGGATCGCGAAGCAGAGGAGCCCGACGAACGCGATCTTCCGGTTCTTGCGCAGTCGAGCAGAGGTCAGCACGCGCAGACGCACAAGGCCGAGGATGAAGATCGGCATGAGGAACGCGAGACCGCCGGCCAGCAGCGTCATGGCGGCGAAGGTGTAGTAGTAGCTCGCACGGATCTGGATGTCGTACAGCTCGTCGTCGTACGACGTGAGGAAGTCGAGGGCGCGGGGGAGGACGACCGTGTACATGAACGCGACGCCGGCGACGAAGAGCGCGGTCCCCAGGACGACGAGCACGAGGACGACCCGCTCGAAGTGCGGTTGCACGGCGGGTGCGAAGAACGCCCACGCCTGCCAGAGGAGCACCGGCAGGCAGAAGGCGAGCGCAGCGATGAAGCTGACCTTGACCGACGTGGTGAACGGCTCGGTCACACCGAGCGTCACGAGCCGCCTGTCGTCGGGGAGCGGGGCGGTGAGCCACTCCATGATGTGCTCGTGGAATGCGAAGGTGACGATGAAGATCGGGATGATCGCGAAGAGCGCGACCACCAACCGTGAGCGAAGCTCGTCGAGATGCTCGACGAGTGTCGCCTCCTCGCCGTGTGTTAGACGGCGCGGGAGCCACCGGCGAAGCACGAGAAGGAGCTCCTAGCGGACGGTTTCCCGCTCGGCTCGGGCTTCCGCCTCGTCCGACGGGGTGTGGGGCGCGGGCGTGGCGGACGGAAGCTCGACGCGCGTCGGGGTCGGCGTGGTCGTCGAGACAGGCTCGTCGATGCCCGAGACCGAGTCCTTGAACTCGCGCATGCCCTTTCCGAGCGAGCGGCCCATCTCGGGCAGTCGCTTGGCCCCGAAGACGAGCAGGAGTACGACCAGCAGAATCAGGAGCTCTGGCAGTGAGATGCCGAACGGCATGAGCCCCACCTTACCACCCGGGCCGCGCGCTGAAACCAGCGGCTACCATGGGGCAGGCGGGCGACAGGCCTGCCGACACGACTCCGAGGAGGTCTCCTTTTTCGCATGGCTCAGCTCGAGATCAGGAATCTGCACGTCGCTCTGGAGGACGGCACCGAGATCGTCAAGGGTGTCGACCTCGAGGTCGACCTCGGGCAGAAGCACGCGATCATGGGCCCGAACGGGTCGGGCAAGTCGACGCTCGCCTATGCGCTCATGGGGCATCCGGCCTACGAAGTGACCGAAGGTCAGATTCTGTTCGACGGCGTCGATCTGACGGAGCTCGGAGCCGACGAGCGTGCGCAACGCGGTCTCTTTCTCGCGTTCCAGTACCCGCACGCCGTTCCCGGCGTAACCGTGACGAGCTTCCTGCGCAGCGCGATCAACGCGAAGCGCAAGGCCGCCAACGGCGGCGAGGAGGATCCCGTCCGGATCCCGGAGTTCCGCACCGAGCTCCTGGCGGCCATGGAAGAGCTCAGGGTTCCGCGCGAGCTCGCCTCTCGCTACCTGAACGACGGCTTCTCCGGCGGTGAGAAGAAGCGCGTCGAGATCCTGCAGATGGCGATGCTGAAGCCGAAGATCGCCGTGCTCGACGAGACCGACTCCGGCCTCGACATCGACGCGCTGAAGATCGTCGCGAACGGCGTGAACTCGCTCGTCGGCCCTGAGATGGGCGCGCTCGTGATCACGCACTACCAGCGAATCCTCGACTACGTCACTCCGGACTTCGTGCATGTCTTCGTCGACGGACGCATCGTCGCGGACGGCGGCCCCGAGCTCGCGCATAAGCTCGAGGCCGACGGCTACGAGGCATTCATCCCGGCCGGCGTGGGAGGTGGCGAATGAGCAGCACGCATGAGACCGAGGTCGTCCGCGACATCCGCTCCGAGTACAAGTACGGCTTCTCGAATCCCGACGCGGCGAAGGACTACTTCTTCAAGTCGGGGAGGGGCATCTCGCACGAGGTGGTCGAGGCCATCGCGGAGCACAAGGCAGAGCCCGACTGGATGCGGAAGTTCCGCCACAAGTCGCTCGACTACTTCTTCGCACGCCCGATGCCGAACTGGGGAGCAGACCTCTCCGGAATCGACTTCGAGAACATCTACTACTACATCAAGCCCACCGAGAAGCAGGCGGACTCGTGGAGGACCTGCCTGCCGAGATCCTCGACACGTGGGACAAGCTCGGGATCCCGGAGGCGGAGAAGAAGTACCTCGCCGGCGTCGGCGCGCAGTACGAGTCCGAGGTCGTGTACCACAAGCTGCAGGCCGATCTCGAGGCCAAGGGCGTGATCTTCCTCGACATGGACACGGCGCTCCGCGAGCACGAGGACATCGTCAAGCAGCACATGGGCACGATCATCCCGCAGAACGACAACAAGTTCGCGGCGCTCAACTCCGCGGTCTGGTCGGGCGGGTCGTTCATCTACGTGCCGCCGGGCGTGCGGATCGAGATGCCGCTCCAGGCCTACTTCCGCATCAACGCGGAGAACATGGGCCAGTTCGAGCGCACGCTGATCATCGTCGACGAGGACGCGTACGTGCACTACGTCGAGGGCTGCACGGCGCCGATCTACTCGTCCGACTCGCTCCACTCCGCGGTCGTCGAGATCATCGTGAAGAAGGGCGGGCGCTGTCGCTACACGACCATCCAGAACTGGTCGAACAACGTCTACAACCTCGTCACGAAGCGCGCCGTCGCCTACGAGGGCGCGACCATGGAATGGGTCGACGGGAACCTCGGCTCGAAGGTCACCATGAAGTACCCGGCGATCTGGCTGATGGGCGAGCGCGCCCACGGCGAGGTGCTCTCGATCGCGTTCGGCGGCAAGGGGCAGCACCAGGACGCAGGTGGCAAGGTCGTCCACGTCGCCCCGCGCACGTCGTCCGTGATCACCTCCAAGTCGATCTCGAAGGACGGCGGCCGCGCCGGCTACCGAGGGCTCTTGCAGGTGGCGAAGGGCGCGGTCGGCTCGAAGTCCAAGGTCGTCTGCGACGCGCTCATCCTCGACGACGAGTCGCGTTCGGACACGTATCCGTACATCCAGGTCGACGAGTCCGATGTCGATCTCGGGCACGAGGCCACGGTGTCGAAGATCGGCGAGGAGCAGCTCTTCTACCTCATGAGTCGCGGGCTCTCCGAGGCGGAGGCGAGCGCCATGATCGTGTCGGGCTTCGTCGAGCCGATCACGAAGGAGCTCCCACTCGAGTACGCGGTCGAGATGAACCGGCTGATCCAGCTGCAGATGGAAGGGTCAGTTGGGTAGCCCGGTGACGGGCGTCGACTTCGTCGCCGTCCCGTCAACCGATTGGAAGCGCTCACGCGCGTTCTACGTCGACACGCTCGGGCTACGGCCCGATGCGACCGGGGACGCAGAGTTCTGGGTCGGAGAGACGTGCTTCGCAATCTATGAGCCGGCTACGTTCGGAATGGAGTTCGCGCCGCAGAAGACCGCGCATCTCGCGCTCCACGTCGAGGACATGTCCGCAGCACGCGCCGAGCTCGAGGCGAAGGGGATCGCGTTTTCCGGCGAGACCTTCGACACGGGCGTCTGCTACATGGCGTTCTTCGAGGATCCCGACGACAACGCTCTGATGCTCCACCATCGCTACTCCCCGCGCGAGCAGGGGCGCGCCCAATCGTGATCGACGTCGAGCGAACCGATTTCGTCTCCGTGCCGGTCACCGATCTGGAGAGCTCGACTGCGTTCTATCGGGACGTGCTCGGTCTCGAGCAGATCGGAAGTGGGGAGTGGCCCGAGTTCCAGCTCGGCGAGAACGTAAGCCTCTATCTTTTCGATCCGACGAACATCGGCCAGGAGTTTCGGGGCCCGCACACGGCACCGATCGCAGTCCGTGTGCCGAGCGTCGAGGACGGTCGCCGTGCGCTCGAGGCAAACGGCGTCGAGTTCTTCGGGGAGACGTTCGACACGAGTGTCTGCCACATGGCTCACTTCGCCGACCCAGACGGAAACGTGCTCATGCTCCACCGCCGGTACGCACCCCGTGATTGACGTCGAGCGCGTCGACTACGTCCGCATCCCGGTGACGAACATGGACGAGGCGAATCACTTTTACGGCGAGGTGCTGGGCCTCCGGCGAAATCCGAACTCGCCTGACGACGATTGGGTCGAGTACGAGGCCGGCAACGTCACGCTCGCGGTCATGACTCCGCACACGCACGACTACGAGTTCACGACGCTGCCGCCGGCGACGATCTCGCTGCGCGTTGCCGACGTTGCGGCTGCGAAGGCGGCGCTCGAGGCCGCAGGCGCCGAAGTCGGTGAGCTGTGGGATTCCGGCGCTTGCCGCGGCGCAGGAGTGAGCGACCCTGCAGGAAATCGCATCCTCCTGCACCGCCGCTACGCGCCGTACCCGGACGGGACCACGCCTTGATGCGGGTCGAGCGCGTCGACTTCGTATCCGTTCTCACGCAGGACATTTCGCGAGCGAAGCACTTCTATGCGGAGGTGCTCGAGCTCGAGATCGAGACCGAGGGCGAGAGCGACCTGGAGCTTCGCTGCGGTCAGGTGACGCTCGACGTCTTCGACCCGTCCAGCATCGGCCAGCCGTTCGCACCGAGTCCTGCCGGCCTTGCGCTGCGCGTAGCAGACGTCGACGCCGCGCGGGCCGAGCTCGAGGCCAAGGGCGTCCAGTTCGACGGCGAGACGATCGAGACCAGCGTCTGCCGTCAGGCCTGGTTCAAGGACCCCGACGGCAACGCACTGATGCTGCATCGGCGGTTCGACGCATGAGCAGACCGGAGATCCTCGAGCGCTACGCAGCGCTCCCTCTGCCGACGACGAAGGACGAGCACTGGCGGTTCACCGACCTCAAGGACTTCGACCCCGACTCGTGGACGGCGAACGGCGCGACCGAGATCGCCTCGCCGCCGACGATGCTCGACCTCGATGCGTCCGGCGTCGTCCACGTCGGCGAAGCCGGGCTCGAGATCGTCTCGGCACCGGACGGGATTCGCTTCGAGGCGCTCCCCGAAGATCACGAGCTCCTCTACTCGCTCGTCGGGTTCGACGAGAAGTTCGCTGCGCACAACGCCGCGATGTGGACGCACGGGCTCCTCGTGCACGTGCCGCGCGGCGTCGTCCTCGAGAAGCCGCTCTACGTGCGGATCGCCAACTCGGTCGAGCGTGGCTCCCT
The DNA here is from genome assembly GCA_963783705.1 of uncultured Gaiellaceae bacterium. Taxonomy (GTDB): domain Bacteria; phylum Actinomycetota; class Thermoleophilia; order Gaiellales; family Gaiellaceae; genus GMQP-bins7. The sequence goes on along the minus strand of CAWAOK010000009.1, from coordinate 560,770 downwards.
CTTCTGGCGACTTCTCGTGGTCGCAGAGCCCGAGAGCCGCTTCACGCTCATCGAGGAGTACGTGTCGGCGACTCCGGAGCTGGGCGCATATACGAACGCGGCCGTCGAGATCGTCGTACGGCAGGCCGCGAAGGTCGAGTACGTGTCCGTGCAGAACCTCTCACGCGGCACGTGGCATTTCGCCTCCCACCACGCAACGGTGGAGCGGGACGCCGAGCTCGACTGGGTGGCCGGTGGGTTCGGCTCGGCGAAGGGGAAGATCCGTATCCAGAACGACCTCGCGGGCCAGGGCGCGACGTCGCGCGTGACCGGTGCGTACTTCGCGGACGGCACACAGCACCTCGACTACGACACCTTTCAGGAGCACATAGCACCGTCGACGACGTCGGACTTCGCGTTCAAGGGCGCACTCCGGGACACTGCGCGGGTGGTCTGGCGCGGGATGATCCGCGTGGAGGAGGGCGCGCAGAAGACGAACGCGTACCAGGAGAACCGCAACCTGCTCCTCTCGAAGTCGGCCCATGCCGACTCGATCCCAGGGCTCGAGATCATGGCCAACGACGTGCGCTGCACGCACGGAGCGACACTCGGCCAGGTCGACCGCGAGCAGCTTTTCTACCTCATGGCGCGCGGGCTCTCGCGCTCGGAGGCGGAGCGCCTGATCGTGCGCGGCTTCTTCCAGGACGTGCTCGACCGCGTCGAGCTCGAACCCGTGCGCGAAGCGCTCGCGGCCGCGCTCGAAGCACGCATTCCGCAGGCGTAGCGCCGATCCGGCATCATCGGTCGATGACGCACATGGACGTTCCCCGCCTGCGTGGCGTCTTTCACCAGTACGCGTTCGTCGCGGCCGTCGTCGCCGGAACGCTGCTTGTCATCCTTGCGGACGGCTATCTGGAGCGGTTCGCGGTGTGGGTCTACGGCGTCGCCCTCGCGGCCATGTTCGGGGCGAGTGCGCTGTATCACCGCTTCCCCTGGCGCAGCGCGACTGCCCGGCTTCGCGCGCGCCGGCTCGACCACGCCATGATCTTCGTCTTCATCGCGGGCACCTACACGGCGTTCGCGCTCGTCGCATTCGGCGGGACGGCGCGTCTCGTCGGCCTCGTCACCGTGTGGGTCGGCGCGGCGTTCGGGATCCTTCTCAATCTCGTGTGGATCGACGGGCCACGCTGGCTTGTCGCGTTCGCGTATCTGGGCGTCGGGTGGGTCGGCCTGATCCTCGTCCCGCAGCTTTTCCCGTCGCTCGGCGTGGCCGCGGCGATACTCGTGATCGTCGGGGGAGCGCTCTACAGCGTCGGAGCTCTCACCTATGCGACGGCATGGCCGAATCCGTTCCCGGGCACGCTCGGATTCCACGAGATCTTCCATCTCCTCGTCGTTGCGGCCGCCGTGACACAGTTCATCGCCTTGTCACTCGTCGTCCTCTGACGCGCAGCTACCCTCGAGAGATGGAACCGACGACCGAGCTCACCGACGAGGAGTGGAGGGCGCGCCTCACGTCCGAGCAGTACGAGATCCTGCGACGTAAGGGCACCGAGCGTGCGTTCACCGGCACCTACTGGGACGAGCACGGCGACGGCGTGTACCGCTGTGCCGGATGTGGCGCCGAGCTCTTTCGCTCGGACACGAAGTTCGAGTCCGGCAGCGGCTGGCCGAGCTTCTACGAGCCGGCGTCGCTCGACAGCGTCGTCACGGAGACCGACACGAGCTACGGGATGTCGCGCACCGAGGTGATGTGCGCGACCTGCGGCGGCCACCTCGGGCACGTCTTCGACGACGGGCCACAGCCCACCGGGCTTCGCTACTGCATCAACTCGGCGGCGCTCGACCTCGAAACTGCCTGACACCGTCACAGGCGTAGGCTTCCGGCGTGAGACTCCGCTGTGAGATGCACGGCACGCGGCCGCGTCAGCGGCCGCCTTCAGGGATTCTCGCGAGCGAGAGCCCGCGACTAGCGGGATCTCGCTCTGCGGACGAGTAATGGACGAGCTCGGACTCTTTCCGCTCGGCATCGTCCTGCTCCCGACCGAGCGGCTTCCGCTCCACATCTTCGAGGAGCGCTACAAGGAGCTCGTCGGCGAGTGCCTCGACGAAGAGGCCGCGTTCGGTCTCGTCTACGCGGACGACGACGGCCTCCGGGACGTCGGCACGCACGCGCACATCGTCGAGGTGCTCACGCGTTTCGAAGACGGCAGGCTCAACATCCTCGTGGAAGGCGGCGAGCGCTTCCGACTCACCGAGCTGACGGACGGCAGGTCCTTCAACACCGGACTGGTGGCACCGATCGATGACGCCGACGATCCCGCCGAGACTGCTTCCGTGGACGAGGCGCTCCGGCTGTTCGAGCAGCTCCGCGAGGTCACCGAGAGCGAGGTGGACGCGCCCGATCGTGACATCCCGCAGCTGTCCTTCGCTCTTGCCGGAAAGATCGAGCTTCCGAGCGAGGAGAAGCTCGCACTCCTCGCCGAGACCTCGGAGCGCCAGCGGATGGAGCTCGTACAGGAGTTGCTCGCGCACGCCGTGCTCACGGCACAACGCGTTCGGAGAGCGGCGGAGCGTGCCTCGACGAACGGCAAGGTCGACCTCGGATGAGACACCGACACCGCGGACGCGAAGTGTCTGCCTTCAGGGGTCTTCGCGCGTCTCGGTCTGCGCGCTAGCGCAGTCCGAGGCTTGCGCAGGGCCCAGGGGTACGATGCTTTCGTGGCCGTAACGTCGGAGACGAAGCTGGACGCGAACCGCCTGCGGGCTGACTTCGCCGTGTTCGACGAGCTCGTGAACGGCCGCTCGGTCGCATTCCTCGACTCGGCGGCCTCGACGCAGAAACCTCGCCAGGTGCTCGACGCGATGCGCGACTTCTACGAGCATTCGTACGCGAACGTCCATCGCGGCGTCTATCGGCTCGCCGAGCGCGCGACGACGGGCTACGAGACCGCGCGCGGGAAGGTCGCAGGCTTCGTCAACGCGCCCTCGGAGCGCGAGGTGATCTTTACGCGGAGCGCGACAGAGGCGTTGAACCTCGTCGCGTACGCCTGGGGGCTCGACAATCTTGGCCCTGGCGACGTCGTCGTCGTCACCGATCTCGAGCATCATTCGAGCTTCGTGCCGTGGCAGTACGTCGCTGGCAGGACGGGCGCGTCGTTCAGGGCGATTCCGATCGACGAGTCCGGCGAGCTCCAGCTCGACGCGCTAGAGGAGATCGGGCGCGCGGGCACGGTGAAGGTCGTCGCGTCCAACCTCGTCTCCAACACCCTCGGGACGGTGAATCCGGTGGCCGAGCTTGCGGCCTGGGCTCATGACCGAGGCGCGATCATGGTCGTCGACGCAGCACAGGCGGCTCCGCACCGTCCGCTCGACGTGCAGGCGCTCGACTGCGAGTTTCTCGCCATCTCGTCGCACAAGATGTGCGGCCCGAGCGGCGTCGGGGCGCTCTGGGGACGAAGGGAGCTCCTCGAGTCGATGGCGCCGTTCAACCTCGGCGGCGAGATGATCCGCTCGGTCTCGATGGAGCGCACGACGTGGAACGAGCTCCCGTACAAGTTCGAGGCCGGAACACCCGCGATCGCGGAGGCCGTCGGCTTCGGCGCCGCCGTCGACTACGTGCTCGATGCAGGACTGGACGCGATCTCGCAGCACGAGCACGATCTGGTCGAGTACACGCTCGAACGTCTCGGCGAGCTTCCGTGGGTCACGACGTACGGCCCGCCGCCGGAACGGCGCGCGGGGATCGTCTCGTTCAACGTCGACGGCGTCCACCCGCACGACGTCGCCCAGGTGCTGGACTGGGAGGGCGTCGCGGTTCGCGCCGGCCATCACTGCACGCAGCCGCTCATGACCAAGCTCGGGGTTGCGGCCACCGTGCGCGCGAGCTTTTACTTGTACTCGATTCCCGAGGAGATCGACCGCCTCGTCGACGGCCTGCAGAAGGCCAAGACGTCACTCGGATAGCCGTGTCGGAATTCGACCAGCTCTACCGCGAGCTCATCCTCGATCACTACAAGAACCCGAGGAACCATGGTTTGCTCGATCCTGCGGACGCGCGCGCCGAGGGTCAGAACCCCTTGTGCGGCGACGAGATCTTCATGTCGGTGCGACTTGGTGACGGCGACGTCATCGAGGAGCTCGGTTTCGACGGTCGCGGATGCGCGATCAGCCAGGCGGCCACCTCGATGCTCAGCGATCTCGTCAAGGGGCGCACGGCGACAGACGTGTCCGCGATGCCGACTCAGGAGCTTCTCGACGAGCTGGGCATCCCGCTGACGCCGGTGCGTCTCAAGTGCGCCATCCTCGGTCTCGGCGTGCTCAAGCTCGCGCTGCACAAGGCGCGGGGCACGCCATTGCCCGAGGAGTGGGGCACGTCGAGCCGCGACCTCGTGCTCGAGTAGTCGTGGAAGTCGAAGTAGGCGCGCTCGAGGAGCTTCCTCCCGGCTCGATGCGACTCGTCGACGCCGGCCCGCTGACCATCGGGGTCTACAACTGCGCGGGAAAGCTTCACGCGATAGAGGATCGCTGCTCGCACGACGACGGCCCTCTCTGCGAAGGAGATTGGGAGCCGGAGGCGTGCGTCGTCGTCTGCCCGCGCCACGGATCTCGCTTCGATCTCGAGAGCGGCATCCCGATGTCGCTGCCCGCTTTCGCAGCCGTGGCGATCTACCGCGTATCGGTCCGGGATGACGGGATGGTGGTCGTCGAGGTTCCGGATGCTTGACGAACGCGTCCAGCCTGTGCTCGCGCGTCTCGAGCAGGAGGATGCCGCGGAGCGCGACGCCGGCCTGCCTGCGACTCAGCGCTCGCGCCAGATCGCCCCGGCGACGGGGCGCTTTCTCTTCGCCCTCGCGGCGTCTCAGGCAGGCGTCGAGGTGCTCGAGATCGGCGGCTCGCGCGGCTACTCGTCGATCTGGCTCGCTGCGGGAGCGCGCGTTCTCGGTGGACGTCTCGTCTCGCTCGAGCATGATCCGGCCAAGTGCGAGGCCTGGCGGACGAACGTGCGGGACGCCGGCCTCGAGGAGTGGGCGGACCTCGTCGAGGGCGATGCCCACGCGACTCTTGCCTCGACGGAAGACACGTTCGATCTCGTCTTCCTCGACGCGGAGAAGGACGACTACGAGACGCTCTTCGCCCTCGCCCGGCCGTTGCTCGAGCCGGGGGGCCTCGTGGTCGCCGACAACGTTCTCTCACATGTCGAGACGCTCGGGGCGTACTCGGCTGCTCGCCAGGCCGACACGTCGCTCTCGAGCGTCACGGTGCCGCTCGACCGCGGCCTCGAGCTGTCGGTCGTGCTCGGCTCGCCAGCGTGAGATCTCTGCTCGACGTCCATCCGCTTGGAGTGCGTATGCTGCGCGTACCGCGGAAAGGAGGTGGTCCGGCTTGAGCGATGACAGTACGGGCAGTGGAGGTACCGGCGGGTAGAGGCGTGTCCCCGGGACCACCGGGAACCGTCTAGCCAGCGTAGGGGGCTCGCGATTCGCGCCGTGCGGCGTCTCTTTCGAGAGGCACGTGCCGGAAGCGCCTCTACCAAATCCAACGCTGGTATCCGTTTCGAGGGGCCGCGGAGACGCGGCCCCTCGGCGTTCCTGTCTGGCGGAAGACCGACGACCCGGCTCGCGCCGGATCTTCGGTCGCGCGAAGATCCCTGAAGGCGCCCGCTTCGCGGCCGCGACTTGGCGACCGGCGGACGGTCCCGGCAGTTCAAGCAGCGACAGTAAGAGGCGCTGCCTCGTGCACGAGAGCCGCGAGGTGGGTGCGGAGTCGCTCGGCCACGAGTGGGCTCGCGAGCCTCCCCGACTCGTCGAATGCCTCGTAGGCGCGAGGGAGCGGGAAGTCGCCCGCGACGACACGCGCTCCGGCGATTCCGAGAATCCGCCGCAGATCCTGCTGCGCCCAGATCGCTCCGTACTCACCGGTTGTGGCCCCGGCGACGGCGACGGTCTTGTTGCGAAGCCAGCTACCACGATGCCGGGCAGAGACCCAGTCGATTGCGTTCTTCAGAACACCAGTCGTCGAGCCGTTGTACTCGGGCGTGATTACGAGGAGCGCATCGGCCTCGTCGATCCGGCGCCGGAGCTCCTCGACCGAAGCAGGAGTCTCGATGCCCTCCTGGTCGAGATCCTCGTCGTAGTGCGGGAGCAGCCCGAGCCCCTCGTACACCTCGACTTCGACCCCGCTTGGGGCGAGCTCGGCGGCCGCCCGGGCGAGGGCCGTGTTGTACGACCCCGCCCTGAGGCTGCCGGAGATTGCGAGGACCTTCACGTCAGGCCGCCTTCACCGCCGCGAGGTTCGCCCGGAGGACGACCTCGTTCGGCAGCAGGAAGCCGCCGCCAGGGAGGGGCGCGTTCCAGTTCAGCCCGAACTCGGTGCGATCGACGGTGCCGGCGAGCTCGAGCCCGATCCGGTCGTTCCCGTACGGGTCGACGCCGGCGCCGACGAAGCTGCCCTTCAGCTCGACGGGCTTGGTGACGTCCTTGATCGTCAGCTCGCCTTCGACCACGAGCTGCTCGCCCCGAGTCTGGACTGCGGTGGACACGAAGCGGAGCTCCGGGTACCGCTCCGAGTCGAAGAAGTCGGGTGCCTGCACATGGCCGTCACGGGTCTCGTCGAACGTCGTGATGCTGGTCACGTCGGCGGTGCCGGAGAACGCCGGCGTCTCGCCGCCCTCGATCGTGCCCGAGAATCTCGGTACGCGGCCCTTCAAGGTCACGAGGCCGAGCTTCTTGATCTCGAATTCGAGAGTCGACCACACCGCATCGATCGACCACGTGCCGGTCGGGATGACGGTGGCCGGGGAGTCTGCAACGATGGACATGGACGCACTCCTTTGCGTTCGCTATTATTGACTACGCAAGCAACTGTAGCGGAGAAGAGCGTGTCTAGTCAAGTATTGAGCGAGCAATCTTTAGGCGTTCAAGCATTTGTGGCGTTGCTGCGCGCGCACGCCAACACCACGCGGCAGCTGAACGCACAGCTCATCGCCGACCACGGCCTCACGATGGCCGATTACGACGTCCTGCTGCACCTGGCCTGGGCGCCTCAGCGGCGGATGCGCCGGGTCGACCTCGCCGACCAGGTGCTCCTGACGGCTTCGGGTGTCACACGGCTCCTGGACGGCCTCGAGCGAGCCGGGCTCGTCGAGCGCAGTGGATGCGAGACAGACCGCCGCGTCGTCTACGCCGTGCTGACGGAATCGGGGCTGGAAAAGCTGCGCGAAGCCTCCGAGAGCCATATCCCGCAGGTCGAGGCCTTCCTCGCCGCCCGTTTCGACGAACAGGAGCTCGCTGACCTACGCCAGTCTCTCGCCCGCCTTGCCGAAGGCGACGCGATGGGATGCGGCCCGCCGGCCTAGCCTCAGGGCTCGTCTTGGAAGTTCTGCCAGTACCGGCTCGGGGTGGGGCCGCGTTGCCCCTGGTACTTCGACCCGATCCCCGCCGACCCGTACGGCCGCTCGGCAGGCTCGGAAAGCTGGACAAACGAGATCTGGCCGATCTTCATCCCTGCATAGATCGTGATCGGAAGGTTCGCGACGTTCGAGAGCTCGAGCGTGACGTGGCCGTCCCAGCCGGGGTCGATGAAGCCCGCGGTCGAGTGGATGAGGAGCCCGAGTCTCCCGAGTGAGCTCTTGCCTTCGAGCCTTGCCACAAGGTCGTCCGGAAGCGTGACCCGCTCGAGCGTCGAGCCCAGCACGAACTCACCGGGATGGAGGATGAACGCCTCGTCGCCAGAGACCTCGACGAGCTCGGTGAGATCCTCCTGCTGCGCCTTCACGTCGATGAACGGGTAGCGGGAGTTGCGGAAGACGCGAAAGTAGCGGTCGACGCGGACGTCGAGGCTCGACGGCTGCATGAGCGCCGGCTCGTATGGATCGATGCCGATTCGTCCTTCGTCGAGCAGGCGTCTGATGGTGCGATCGGAGAGAACCACGCGGCGATTCTACGAGGGCTGCGGTAAGGTCCACGCCCCGGTGTCGATGCTCTACCCACCCATCGACCCGAACGAGCGGTTTCGCGAGCGTCGGGCTGCGGAGAGGCGGAGAAAGCGCCTCCGGCGTAGTGCTGCGGTCGCAAGCGTCCTCGTCGCCGTGCTGCTGCTCGGAATGGGCGCCCAGTTCGTCGGCTCCGATTCGAGCCCGGAGCAGGTTGCAGATCTCGCAACGCTCGCGGCAACGCCGACCAGCGGGCCGCGCACGCTGCCCATCGAGCTTCGTGGTGTCCACGTAACGATGGGCCTGGCGTCCCTCCCCGGCAAGTTCGAGGAGTACCTCGACCTGGAGAGCGACGGCTTGACGGCTGTCGAGCTCGACGTGAAGGACGAGAACGGCGAGGTGGGCTTCATGACCCGCTCCGTGCCACTCGCCGTCTCGATCGGGGCTGCGCGCGACTACTACGACGCGCGCGAGGCCGTGAGAAAGGCGCATGCTCGCGGGATCTACGTGATCGGACGCATTGTCGTGTTCGAGGACCCGGTGCTCTCTCGCGCGCGACCCGATCTCGCGATTCGCCGAACGGACGGCTCCCTGTGGCGCGACGCCGCGGGGCTCGGCTGGACGAACCCCTACGACCGGCGAGTGTGGACCTACAACGTCGACGTCGCAACCGCTGCGGCGAGGGCAGGCTTCGACGAGATCATGTTCGACTACGTCCGCTTCCCGTCCGACGGCGATGTCGCGGGCGCCGTCTATGCACGCACGGGCTCACTCGAGAAGCGTGAGGCGATCCCGGCGTTCCTGCGGTACGCGAAGCGTCGACTCGATCCGTTCGGAGTGAGGATCTCGGCTGCGGTCTTCGGCCTCTCGGCGGCTCGCGATCTCGGCATCGGCCAGCTGCCGCGGCAGATGGCGCCGTACCTCGACACCGTCTACGCGATGACCTATCCGTCGCTCTTCGGTGCGGGCGAGCTCGGCCTCGAGGATCCGAGCCGTGCCCCCGGCGCGACCGTGTCGCGCGCGCTTCGCCGGTTCGAGCTCGCGCTGCGCGGACGCGACGTTCTGACCGTGCCGTGGGTCCAGGACTTCAGCTTCTCCGTGCCGTACGACATCGACGAGGTGACGGCACAGATCGACGCGGCGCGTATCTCGGGCGCGAAGGGTTATATGTTGTGGAACGCCGAGGGCCTGTACACCGACGGTGCCCTCAGTCCACCGTAGGAGGACTCCGCGTGTGAGCGTACGAGTGCACGTGGTGGGCGCAGGGCCCGTGGGCCTCATGCTCACGGCTCTGCTCCAGCCGCTGGCGGGCTTCTCCGTCCGGCTCTACGAGAAGCGGCACGAGTACACCCGCACCCGGATGGTTCAGCTCTCGCCGTATCTCGTCGCGGACTCGGTCGAGAGCTACCGCACCGACCACGTCGACGGAGACAACGTCGACGCCGTCTTCGATCCGGCCGAGCTCGACGAAGGACTCGTCTTCCGGCAGTCGATACCCGAGGACTTGGCCGCGCTTCTTCGCAACTGGACGTTGGGGTTCTGCCCGCTCAACGCAATCGAGCGCGGTGTCAGCGATCTGATCGACGCGCGCGCTGCGAACGGCGTTCAGCGCACCTCCGCCGTGGTGACGGCAGAGGAAGCGATTGCGATGCTCGAACCGGGCGACATCCTGATCGACTGCACTGGCAGTAGGTCACTTCTCCGCGACCTGCTGATTCCCGGCTCGAGCGACGAGACTGAGGGCGCGAACACGCTCAAGATCCGGCTCGAGTACGCCCTCGTCATCACCTTTCTGTACGGCCAGAGCTATGACTGCAACGAGCACTGCAAGTACTACAAGAACGCCGAGAACGCGCAGTACAAGTTCATTCCGATGGTCAACCGCACGCACTACGACGGCAGCGTCAGCCACGTGACGGGCATCGTCAACATCTCGGCCGAGGAGTACGAGGCGATGCCACCGCGATTCGACGGTGAGTGGCTCCGCGGCAACTTTCCGAGCGTCGCTCAGTCGATGGACAGCTTCATCGGCAAGATCAAGGAAGAAACCAGCGGCGAGATACTTGGCGACCTCGAAATTGTCCGGATTCCCCTCGATCTGTATCGAGCTCGCAATGCGACAAGCCGGCAGTGGCTTGCGGGAGGGCACGGCGACCATCCTTTCGCCAGCTCGCCGGTCTTCCTCGCCGGCGACTCGGCCATCGGCTCGCCGTACTTTCAGTCGATCTCGCTCGGCTTCGAATGTGCGATGTATCTGGCGGGGCTCATCGCACAGCGTGACCTACCGCTGAGGGAGATGCTCGATCACTACGAGCTGTACAGCTACAAGCAGTGGCTGCGTGTGTACATGCGCAGCAAGATGATCAAGCACAACAAGGACCTGTTCGAGTCCATCGACGACCCGTTCGCGCTTCTGGACAAGCTGCACATCTATTGACCAGGCCGTCACGGCGCGAGGCGCAGCCTGCGCCACCCGGTGTTCTCGCGAACGTAGAGATGGCGGTCGTGAAGACGGTTGTCGCGATGGATCCAAAGCTCGATCGACTCCGGCACGAGGCGGTAGCCGCCCCAGAAGGGCGGAAGCGGAACGGGCTCTCCTGCGAACCGCTCCTCGAGCTCGGCCACGCGTCGATCGAGCTCGTCGCGGCTGCTCAGTGGCTGCGACTGCGGGGAGGACCAGGCGGCGATCTGACTGGCCCGTGGGCGCGTCTCCCAGTACGTCTCCGACTCTTCCGGCGGCACGTCCTCGACGTCGCCGTCGACGCGCGCCTGCCGGCCGAGCTCCCACCAATGGATCGCGACCGCTGCTCGCGGGTTCTGGCCCAGCTCCTCGCCCTTGCGGGATGTGCGATTCGTGAAGAACGTGAGACCGTGGTCGTCGAGCCCGCGCAGGAGAACGACACGAGCGGACGGCTTGCCGTCCGGAGTTGCCGTCGCAAGCGTCATCGCCTGCGGCACGTCCGCGATCGCGCGGGCCTCGTCGAGCCACGCGCGAAGCTGCGCGATCGGATCGTCGCCGAGGTCGTGACCGAGCATCGCGCGACAGGATGCTTCACCGGCAGGTCGGACGGATAGGCTCCCGCGCGTGGCCACCACTCGCGTGATCGAGATTCGCACGGAGATTCCCGGCCCGCGCAGCCGCGAGATCCTCGAGCGCGAGCGGCGCGCAGTCGCCGGCCCGCTCATCGTCCACGAGCCGATCGTGGCCGATCGCGCGCGCGGCTCGACGATCACCGACGTCGACGGAAACACGTTCGTCGACTTCGTCGGAGGCGTCGGCGTGGCGAACGTCGGCCACAACCATCCACGAGTGGTCGAGGCAATCTCCGAGCAGGTCGACCGGTTCCTCCACACGGATTTCACCGTTGTCCCGTACGAGGGCTACGTCGAGCTCGCCGAGCGGCTCGGCACGCTCGCTCCGATCGGCGGTGATACGCGCGCGGCGTTCTTCAACGCCGGTGCCGAGGCGGTCGAGAACGCCGTCAAGCTCGCGCGTCTGTACACGCAGCGACAGGCGGTCATCGCGTTCGAGGGTGCCTTCCATGGCCGTACGTGGATGGCCCTGACGATGACCTCGAAGACGCACCCGTACAAGAAGGGGCTCGGGCCGTTCGCGCCCGAGGTCTACCGCACGCCGTACCCGAACGCCTATCGCGGCCCGGACGCCGCGACGGCGCTACGCGCCATCGAGCGCCTGTTCACGACGTCGGTCTCGCCGGATCACGTCGCGGCGATCGTCTTCGAGCCGCAGCAGGGCGAGGGCGGGTTCCTGCCGGCGCCCGCCGAGTTCGTCGAAGGTCTCCGCGAAATCTGCGACCGACACGGCATCCTGCTCGTGGCGGACGAGGTGCAGACCGGGTTCGGGCGGACCGGGCGGATGTTCGCGATGGAGCACTTCGACGTCGAGCCGGACCTCATGATCGTCGCGAAGTCGATCGCCGGGGGCCTGCCTCTGTCGGGCGTGGTCGGCCGCGCGGAGATCATGGACGACCCGCACCCGGGCGCGATCGGCGGGACCTTCATCGGCAACCCGGTCGCACTGGCCGCCGCGTGTGCCGTCCTCGACGTGTTCGAGGAGGAGCAGCTCGTCGGGCGGGCGCAGCTCCTCGGAGACGCGATCCGCGTGCGCATGCACGACTGGCAGTCGCGCTGGCCCCGGATCGGAGACGTCCGCGGCATGGGCGCGATGCTCGCGATCGAGCTCGTTCGCGATCCGGTCACGAAGGAGCCGGCTCCGGAGCTCGTCGACGCAGTCATCGCCGAGGCGCTGCAGCGCGGGTTGCTGCTGCTCAAGGCCGGAGTCGACGGGAACTGCATCCGCGTGCTCTGCCCTCTCACGACGTCGGACGCCGAGCTCGACGACGGCCTGCACGCCTGGGAAGAGGCATTGGCCGCGGTCCTCGGCTGAGCGGCGCTTGCGCGGTAGGCGAGAAATATCTCGCCCCCACGGCTCAATACTCGAGCCTGCTCCGTCTCTCGTGGCGCTCCAGTGCGAGCGCGATGAGCCGGTCGAGAAGCTCCGCATACGGAACGCTGGCAGCCTCGAACAGCTTGGCGTAGACGCTCGTCGACGTGAAGCCCGGGATCGTGTTGATCTCGTTGACGACGACCTCGCCGTTCGGCCGCACGAAGAAGTCGATGCGCGCCATGCCTTCGCACTCGGTGGCGACGAACGAGTCGACCGCGAGGCGGCGCACCTCCGCGTCCGACTCGGCTGAGATGCGAGCCGGAATCACCAGATCCATCCCGCCTTCGTCGTACTTCGCCGAGTAGTCGTACCAATCCGCGTGGGCGACGATCTCGCCGACCACCGACGCGATGGGGTAGCGGTTGCCGAGCACTCCGCACTCCACTTCGACGCCGTCGATGCCCTCCTCGATCAGAACCTTGTCGTCGTGTCGCCGCGCCAGCTCGACGGCCGCCTGTAGCTCGTTCTCGCCTCGCACCTTCGAGATGCCGACGGACGACCCGAGGCGGGCGGGCTTCACGAACACGGGATAGGCGAAGTCGTGCGCGGGCTCGTCGCCCTCGCGCAACGTGACGTTGCGTGCGACCGGGATGCCGCGGTCGCGCAGAACAGCCTTGAAGAGATCCTTGTCCATGCAGAGCGCCGAAGCGGCAACGCCGGCACCGACGTACGGTACGCCAGCGAGCTCGAGCAGCCCCTGCACGGTCCCGTCCTCGCCGAACGGCCCGTGCAGGATCGGCAGCACGACATCGACCTCTCCCAGGACGCGGGCGGGCGCGCTCTGCGCGATGACGGGCAGGGTCTCTGCGTCAGTCTCCGTCTCTCTGGCGGGAAGGCTCTGTCTCCCGGCAAGCTCCCAGCGGCCTGCCCTGTCGATCCCGACGACGACGGTCTCGTAGCGCTCGGGATCGAGCGCGCCGACGACCGAGCGCGCCGACGCGAGGGAGATCTCGTGCTCGCTCGAACGACCGCCCGCGAGCACGGCCACGCGAACGCGTGGGTTCACGGAACCGGCGTGGGCTCGGTCGTGGACTCAGTCGTGGTCTCGGTCGGCTCGACGAAGCGGCCGACGAAGAGAGTGACGATCGTGTTGGGCTCGGCCTGCGAGCCTCCGACCGGATCCTGCGCATTGACGATGCCGTCCTGCGCGAAGTCGTCAGTGTCCTCGTAGACGATGCGGAAGCGGAACCCGGCGGCCTGGAGAGTCGTCTGCGCGATGGCGACGTCCTGCGTCGTGACGTCGGGGACGGCCGACGTCGACGGGCCCCTCGACACGTAGATGGTCACCGTAGAGCCGCGTGAGCCCTCCGACCCGCCGCTCGGCGTCTGGCGCGTGACGATCCCGGCAGCCTGGTCGGACGCCTCGTCGATCTCCGACACGACGAACCCGGCACGCTGGAGCTCCGAGGACGCCTGGGCAGACGGGAGGCCGACGACGTTCGGAACGTTTACGGGCCGCGGACCCTTCGAGACGTTGACCCGAACCTGGGTGCCCTCGACGACCACGAGGCCGGCGCTCGGCGACTGTCCCGTCACCGTGCCTTCTTCCCGATCGGAGTTGACCTCGACGACCTGCGCGACCAACTGTGCACGTGTGATCTCGGCGACCGCGTCTGCGACGGACTGCCCCACCACGCTCGGGATCGCCACCTCCGGCTTGCCCGAGGAGACGTCGATGCGCACCACGCTTCCCTCGTCGACGCGCGTCCCTTCGGTCGGTGTCTGGGAGAAGACGACGCCTTCCTCGACATCGGAGTTGGACACGGGCCGGACGTTCGGCAGGAGTCCCGCCTCCTCGATCTCGCGAACGGCGAGGGCCTGTGGGATGCCTTTGACGTACGGGACGGCAACCGTGTCGCTTCCCTGGAACTGATCCTTGATCGGTTGGTAGAGAAACCAGCCGGCGACGGCCAGCGCGAGCAGCACGCCGATCCCGAGGAGCCACGGCCAGATCGGCCTCGAGCGGTCGGGCGGGTCGTACTGCTGCAGCTGTGCTCGCCGTACGACTTGCGTCGCCGCAGTTGCATCGATGGCCCGCTCGCCTGAGAGCACCATCGTGGCGGCCTCGGCGGTCTCCGCTGCGACGCGTCCGCCGCGCGCGACCGTCTCGAGGTCGGCGTCCATGGCTGCTGCGGACTGGTACCGATCCGCGGGCTCCTTCGCCAGGGCCCGTACGACGACGAGATCGAGGTCGCCAGGGACGTCCGGCCTGAGCTCGGACGGCGCCGGCGGCGTCTCCGAGAGGTGCTTCATTGCGATCTCGACCGGGCTGTCGCCCGTGAACGGAACCTCGCCGGTGAGCAGCTCGAAGAGGACGATGCCCGTCGAGTAGAGGTCGGACGTCTGGTCGACCGGCGCGCCGCGTGCCTGCTCGGGCGACAGGTAGTGCGCGGTGCCCATGATCGCGCCCTCCTCGGTCATCTGGCTCGGACCTGCGCGCGCGATCCCGAAGTCCGTGACCTTGACGACACCCTCGGAGTCGACGATGACGTTGTGCGGCTTGATGTCGCGGTGGACGACGCCGTTGCGGTGGGCGTAGCGCAGCGCCGCGAGGATCTGTCGCGTGTAGGCGATCGCGACCGGCACCGGGCAGAGCCCGCGCGAACGGATGAGCTCCTTGAGGGTGCGCCCCTCGACGTACTCCATGACGATGTAGTAGGAGCCGTCGGCTTCGCCGCGGTCGAAGATCGAGACGATATTCGGGTGCGAAAGACCGGCCGCGTGGGTTGCCTCGCGGCGGAAGCGCTCGACGAACTGCTCGTCGTTCGCGTAGTGCGCGTGGAGCATCTTGACCGCGACCCTGCGTCCGAGCTCCTGGTCCTCGGCGAGGTAGACGTCGGCCATGCCGCCGCCGCCGAGCTTGCGTGACATGCGGTAGCGCCCTGCGAAGAGGGATCCGGAGAGTGTGTCCTGGGTCGTCATGGATTCACGAAACGATCTAGAGGTTAGGGATTCTCCGTGCCCTGCAGGATTGCCTGCATGACCTCGCGGGCGATCGGGGCGGCTGTCGAGCCCCCGGTGCCGCTCTGGTTCTGCAGGACGACCGCGATTGCGAGCTCCGGAGGGCTTTCCTCGTCCTCGCCGGCGAACGCGATGAACCACGTGATGTTCGAGCCAGGGACGCCCGTTTCGCCGGTTCCGGTCTTGCCGCCGATCGAGTAGCCGGAGATCTGCGCGGCTGTTCCGGTCCCGCGCTCGACCGCCAGGCGCATCATCTCCGCGACCGCGTCCGCGGTCTTCTTGCTGACCGCCTCGCGGATGAGCCGCGGGCGCTGCCGGTCGATCACCTTTCCGCCCGGACCGACGATCCGGTCGACGACGTGGGGCTCCATGAGGCGTCCGCCGACGCCGATCGCCCCGGCGACCATCGCATTCTGGAGCGCGGTCACGAGCATGCGCTCCTGCCCGAAGGCCATGCGCCCGGCGTCGACGTTCGCGTCCACGCGCGGGTAGAACAGCTGCCCGTTGCGGTAGAGACCGCTCGCGATCCGTTCGTCCGTGGGCGTCTCGAGCGGTGGCAGCTCGTAGAAGCCGAAGCTCTTCGCCGTGTCCAGGATCGCCTTCGCACCGAGTCTCTTCCCGATGTTGCAGAAGACAGAGTTGACGGAGTAGGTGAGGGCGGTTCGGAGGTCGACGGTGCCGAACGGGCTCGATGTGTCGAAGTTGTTCACCCGCTTGCCGTACACGGTGCAGTAGCCCGGATCGTAGAACGTCGAGTCGGGCGTGTACTTCTTCGACTCGAGCGCGGCAGCGGCCGTGACGACCTTGAACGTCGACCCGGGGACGTAGAGGCCCGCGCTCGCGCGGTTGAGAAGTGGCGCGGCGGGCGTGCACTCCGCCGTGATGCTCTCGACCTGCCCGAAGTTCTCCTCGACGAGATTCGGGTCGAAGCCGGGCGACGAGGCCATCACCAGGAGCTTCCCGCTACGCGGGTCGAGCGCCACGACGGCGCCGCAGTTCGTCCCGAGCGCCTCGTTCGCGACCTCCTGCGCGCCGAGGTCGAGCGTCGTCACCACGTCGTTTCCCTGCACCGGCTTACCGCGCAGCTCGTCGAGGGTCTTGTCGACGACGGTCGTGAGGCTCGAGTTCGACGCCGTGAGGTAGTCGTTGAGCGAGCGCTCGAGTCCCGTGCGCGAGCGCCCGACCGTCGAGTAGCCCACGACGTGCGCGGCCAGTGGTCCGTACGGATACCGGCGGAAGAAGAGCGTCTTGCCCTCGACCTCTCGCTCGCGGTTGCGCGCGAGCCGTCGGCGCGGCTCGAAGGAGAAGATGAGCCCGCGATCGATCGAGAACTCGGCGACGCGCCTGATGGCGTTGTCCTGTCTCGCTGCGAGCCCCGCGGCTGCCCACGTCTGCCAGTACGTCGTCATGACGACGAGAGCAGCGACGAGTCCGAGCGCGACGTAGGTGAGGCGGACGATCTGCCCGTTCATCGCGGCTGGTTGGCACGGTCCGAGACGAGGAGGAGCAGCGCGAGCAGGATGAAGTTCGCGACGATGCTCGTCCCGCCGTAGGAGACGAACGGCAGGGTGATCCCGGTCAGCGGCACGACACGCAGGACGCCGCCGACGATGATGAAGGTCTGCAGCGCGAAGCCGAACGTCAGCCCGGCCGCGAGCAGCTTCGAGAAGCCGTCGTCGGCCTGGAGCGCGACGCGCATCCCGCGCACGACGAAGAGCATGAACACGAGGAGGAGCGCTGCGGCCCCGATCAGCCCGAGCTCCTGCGCGATCGCCGAGAAGATGAAGTCCGTGCGGAGATAGGGGATGAGCTGAGAGCCGTCGACGGAGGTGAACGTCCCCTGCCCGAGCCCGGTGCCGCCGAAGCCGCCGTTCGCGATCGAGTAGAGACTCTTCACGAGCTGGTACGAGGCGCAGTCCTGCCGCAGCTCGAGCTCACCGTTCAGAGAGCAGTACACGCGCTCCTCCGTCCACGGCTGCAACCAGATGGTGACGCGATCCTGGACGTGGTCGATCGCGTTGTAGAGAACGGCGGCGCCCCCGACGAACAGCGCGAGGCCGATCGCGACGAAGAGCGCTCTGCCCGTGGCGACGTAGAGCATCGCGAGGAAGATCCCGAAGTTGAGAAGGGCGCTCCCGAGGTCGTTGGTCACGAGGATGACGAGCATCGCGGCGCCCCAGATCGCGAGCAGCGGCCCGATGTCCTTCACCTGCCAGCGCGCGAGCGACTCGCGCTTCTCGCGCAGGTAACCCGCAAGGAACAGGATCAGGAAGATCTTCGCGAGCTCGCCCGGCTGGAACTGGATGACGCCGAGGTCGACCCACAGCCGCGCACCGTTGACCGTTTGCCCGATCCCCGGAACGGAGGGGAGCAGCAGCAGCGCGATCGCAGTGACGCCGAACAGATAGCGGTACGACTCGAGCACGCGGTAGTCGTGCCGGAGCCAGGTGAGCGTCGCGGCGAGCGCGGCGACGCCGACGGCCACCCACACGGCCTGGCGTCCGCCGTCGTCGGAGTCGAGCCGGTAGATCGTGATCACGCCGAACGCGGTCAGCACGGCCGTGAGCGGCAGGAGCGCGCCGTCCGCGTACGGGACCGTGCGGCGGACGACGACGTGCGCGACTACGTAGAGCGCGAGGAAGAGCGCCCCCCAGACGACGACGTCGGGCGACAGCGCGGCGTCCCGCGCCAGCGTCACGATCGCGAGCGCGACGCTGGCGATGAGACCGGCGAGGACGAGCCCGAGGAGCTCGCGTCGCCGCGCGTTCACCGACTGATGCCCCAGTACAGGACAAGCACGCCGACGACCACGACGAGGCCGATGAGTGCGAGCGCGGTGATCCGGCCACCCGGTCCAGGACCGTGCGTTCGCACCCCGGCGCCGGGCTCTACGGACGGGGTCTCACCGCCGGGCTCCGGCTCTGACCGCGACTCGACGGGAACCGGCACGGGCAGCGGGTCTGGCTCGCCGTCGACGACCTCGAAGAGGACGACGGTGATGTTGTCCTCGCCGCCCTGGGCGTTCGCGGCGGCGACGAGTGCGGCCGCTGCGGCGTCGGGGTCGCGCTCGGCGCCGACGATCACTGCGGCGATCTCGTCCTTCGACAGCATGTCGGTGAGCCCGTCCGAGCAGAGCAGTAAGAGGTCGTCGAGCTCTGCGGGCGCCGTGAACACGTCGACCTCGATCGCGCGCTCGGTTCCGACGGCACGCGTGATGGCCGAGCGCTGGGGATGCCGCTCTGCCTCCTCCGGCGTCAGGACGCCGCTCTCCACGAGCTCCGCGACCAGCGAGTGGTCGGTCGTGACCTGCTCCAGCATGTCTCCGCGCAGCCGGTAGGCGCGCGAGTCGCCCACATGGCCGAAAACGATCTGCGAGGCAGGGGCGTCGACGAACGCGACCGTCACTGTCGTTCCCATGCCGGTCGTGGTCGGATCCGCGACCGAGCGCTCCCAGACGCGCCGGTTGGCCTCGGCGATGGTGGCCTCGAGACTCGCCTCGTCGACGACGTCGAGCCGTTCGTCGCGGAGCGCGGCAGCCGCGATGCCGGCGGCCACCTCGCCTGCACGCGCACCACCCATGCCGTCGGCGATCGCGAACAGCGGAGGCTCGAAGACGTACGCGTCCTCGTTGCGCATGCGTCGCCTGCCCGTGTCGGTCTTCCAGGCCGCACGTCCGATCCTCACGCCTGCACCTGGAGCTCGGTCTCCCCGATCCGGATGACGTCGCCTACCTTCGCGAGCCGCGCCTTCTTCAGCCTGGCGCCGTTGAGGAACGTGCCGTTGGTCGACCCGAGGTCGTCGACCCACGCTCCGTCGGGCCGCGGCTCGATGCGCGCATGTCTCGACGAGGCGAACTCGTCGTGCTCGAGACGGATGCCGCTCGTCGCGTCGCGGCCCACGACGGTCGGTGCCGTCACCTCGATCGTGCGGCCCTCTCCGAGCTCCGAGCCGGCGAGGACGAGAAGGCGTGTCGGAGTCAGTCCGTGCTCGGCGCGTAGCGCGTTCGCCTCCGCCGCGCCGAGGATGATGCTCTCCTGCGGCGCCTGCGTCATGCCCTTCGTCGCCGACCGCATCACGAAGAGGATGAAGGCGTAGAGCAGCACCAGGAAGGCGATCTTTCCGATCAGGAGCGTCTCGTCCGTCTCGAGCGCGAGCACGGTCACGACGGCAGCGAGCGCCCGAATACGACCTCCGTGGAACCGAGCGTGATTCGGTCTCCGTCACGCATTCGCGCACGATCGACGCGCTTTCCGTTGACCTCCAGGCCGTTGGTCGAGCCGAGGTCGACGATCCAGTACCCGGCGCCTTCCTGACGGAGCTCTGCGTGCCGGCGCGAGACGTTCACGTCCGAAACGCGCACGTCGGCTTCCCGTGAGCGGCCGAGGACCACGCTCGTCTTGGTCACCTCGTGCTTCGTGCCCCCGACCGTGAGCGTGATCACCTCGCGCTGCGGCTCCGGCGGCGGCGCGTCCGGCACGACCGGCTCGACCGGGACGGGCGCCTTGTAGATCATCGTCTGCGCCGGCGTGTCGACGGGGAGCGACGGCGGGAGCGGCGACTCGGCCGATCCTTCGCCGGCGACGAGGCGAGTCGCGATTCCGAACTCCCCGACCGCGAGGTCGTCGTCGACCTCGACGAGCACTCGTGGAGCGTCCAGCAACGCGTACTTCTCGCGCCGCGCGTGCTCGGCGAGGTACTCCTGGAGCTCGCCGACGAGCGCCTCCTCGTAGCCCCCGAATTGTGTGCGGTCGTCGGGCGACAGGTAGACGGTGTACTCGTTCGGGACGTACACCTTCGAGACGGAGACGCTGCGATGGTCGTCCATCTCCTTCACGAGCTTTCGCGCGAGCTCGATCGGCTGGACGTGGGTTCGGAAGGCACGTCCGAACACGCCTTCGAAGAGGCCTTCGATCTTCGATTCGATGGTGCGCAGGACAGCCATGAGCGTGCTTCGCGGACGAGTGTAGTGGTCGCCTCGGTGCGCTCGGTCAGGCGCGGCGCGGTACCGCGGTGGCAAGGCCGAAGCCGGCCCACACGAGCATGACCACGAACGTGCTCGCGATGCCCGCGCCGGCGAGGACCGACGTGGCGGTGACGGCGAACCCGAGCGTGGCGATGCCGAGCGGCGGGTGCCGCCGTGCCCACGGGACGAGCGCGGCAGCCGCACCGACGACGATCGCGGCGGCGAGCACGACCGGCTCGTGCGCGAGCCACCTCCAGACCGACGCCGCCGCTGCGCTCACCGAATCGAGCGGGCCGACGTCCAGCCGCGGAGCGTCGCCTCCGGCGAACGGGAGCTCGGACCCCGAGACCCCTGCGAGGAGCACGGTCGACAGCACTGCGAGGACGCCGTGAGCCGCACGTCGGGCCGTGTTTCGGACGGGAATGAGTGCGAGCGGCACGAGCGGAAGGAGTCCGATCGCGGCGAGGAGCGGTCCGGTCGACGAACCAGAGGCCGTGCCGCGAATCGCGCCAGCACGCAGCGAGCCAGCCGATCGCGAGGATCCCGTAG
This sequence comes from uncultured Gaiellaceae bacterium, assembly GCA_963783705.1. Taxonomy (GTDB): domain Bacteria; phylum Actinomycetota; class Thermoleophilia; order Gaiellales; family Gaiellaceae; genus GMQP-bins7. Next base: position 539,917 of record CAWAOK010000009.1, on the reverse strand, counting down.
AGGATCGCGATGGAGACGGAGACGTTCCCGAGGGGGAAGATCGGGACGGCCAGGGCGAGAGCGAGCCCAAGCCGTGGATCGAGCCAGCAGGCGAGGCCGGTCGCGAGCACGAGGACCGCGACGAGCTCGGGCGGCCAGAAGGGAAGGAAGGTCGCACCGAGTGCGGCCGTCACGACTCCGAGAGCCACGGGCAGAACCCGCCGCGCATGGCGACGTGCGGGCGCGACCGATTCCTCGACCTCGACCTCGGCCCGGCGCTTCACGCGCGGCTCGCGACCCTGCGGCTTTCGCGCTGCGTTGCGCAGCTCTGCGGCCAGGTCCGACGCGCTGGGACGCCTGCTCGGCTCGATCGCGAGCGCCGCATCGACAGCCGCGACGAGGCGGCGGGGCAGACCGCGCCGCTGCGAGGCGAGCGGAGGCGCACCGGCCTGGATCGCGCGCGCGACCTCCTGGATCGGCATGCCCCAGAACGGGTGCCGGTCGGTGAGCGTCTCCCAGAGGAGCACGCCGACCGACCAGACGTCGCTCTGCGGGCTCGCGTCCGCGCCTGCGAGCCGCTCGGGCGCGATGTACGCGAGCGTGCCGGGGACGTCCCCGACGGCGGTCAGCGTGTCTGCGCCGTCGAACTGCGCGAGCCCGAAATCGAGCAGCCGCACGGCGATCTCGTCGCGATCTTCGAGCAGGATGTTCGCCGGCTTCACGTCACGATGGACGATTCCGGCGCGATGCGCGTGCGCGAGCGCGTCGAGCACCTGTGCGGCGGCGGTGATCGCGTCCTCGTCCGAGAGCGCGCCCGAACGGATCGCGTCTCGCATGGTGCGCCCCGGCACGTACTCGTACGCGATGTAGACGTGCCCCGAGTCGTGGCCGACGTCGTAGGCACGCACGCAGCGGTCGTGGCGCAGCCGGCGGGCGGCGAGCGCCTCGCGCTCCGCACGAGCAGCCGCCTTGCCCTCGCGCGGGATGATCTTCAGCGCGACGTCGAGCCCGTTCTGCTCGTCGAGCGCGAGCCAGACGGAGCCCGAGCCACCGGTTCCGAGCGGCCGCATGGGCCGATAGCGGCCGAGGACGAGCTCCTGGGTGGACGGGACAGCCGCGACGGAGGACACCGGTAGACACTCTTTGCCGCGGCGGGGCCGACTCCTTGCCGTCGCCTCACGCTCCGATCGAGCATCTAGAGTGGCGGTGCGGCGCAATGAGTACGCGCGACGAAGACATCCTGGATTTCGACTTCTTCGAAGAGGAGAACGCGCCAGCCTGGGAGGAGCCCGAGGGCTTCGAGCCGGCGCCTCCGGCTGAGCGCGGGCGTCGCGGCGGCGGGTCGCGCTTCGGCGGATCGCGGAACCTCACGCCGCTTCTGCGTCTCATAGGGCTCGTCGCGCTCGCGATTCTCGTCGTCGTCCTTCTCGTCGTCTGGGTCGAGGGCTGCACGGCAGACGCGAAGCGGGACCGGAACGAGACGTATCTCGCCGAGATCGGCGCGATCGGGAATGCGTCTGCGCGCCTCGGGCAGGAGCTGAGCACGCTCCTCACGACGCCCGGGCTCAACCAGGAGGATCTCGACGCGAAGCTCGGCGGCTTCGCGCAGACCGCGGACAACCAGGTGCAGAGAGCAGCAGGATCTGAACCCGCCCGGTCCCATGGTCGGTCCGAACACGGGCGCGGTCGAGTCGCTCCGCTACCGGTCGAACGGGCTGCGCGGACTGCAGAGCGCGTTCCAGGAGACGGTCGACGAGACGGACGCGAGCGCAGCCGGCGAGGTGCTCCTGGCCCAGACCCAGCGCCTTCTCGCCAGCGACATCATCTGGACGGACTCGTTCCAGGAGCCGGCCGCAGCCGTACTCCAGGACGAGGGGATCGAGGGTCTCGCCGTTCCGTCGTCGGAGTTCGTGACGGGCGACGAGCTGGTGACCCAGAGCGACCTCGCTGGCGATCTGGCAGCGCATCCAGGGCGCGTCGACCGGCGGGACGCCGACCGGCCTGCACGGCAACCAGATCACGTCCGTCAAGGCGCTCCCCAGCGGACAGCTGCTCTCGACTGACGACCGAGACGACCATCGAGGTCACCGACGAGCTCGCGTTCGAGGTCGGCATCACCGACTCGGGCGAGAGCCAGGAAGTCCGCGTCAAGGTCACGCTGACGATCCCGAAGCAGCCCGCTCCGATCGTGAAGACCGCGACGATCCCGATCATCGACGCGGGCGAGACGAAGACCGTGACCTTCAAGATCGGCGCGCTCGTGCCGTTCGGCGAGCAGACGACCGTGAAGGTGGACGTCGACCCCGTGCTGGGTGAGACGAACACGTCGAACAACTCGTACGAGTACCCGGTCATCTTCACGCTGTGACCGCGTCGCTCGCGGTCGCGACAGCAGCCTGTGTGGCGGCGGGGATCGCGCTCGTCGTCGCGGTCGTGCTCTGGCGCCGCACGTCGCGGCTCGCGGCGGCGCAGTCGGTCGTGCTCGGCGAGGCGTCGGGCGACCTCCTCGAGTTCGCGGTCTCGCTCCAGGGGCGGATCGACGATCTCCACCGAGCCGTCGACGAGGTGGCCGCCGGGTTGTCGCGCGTCGATCGCCGGGTCGACGGCGCGGTGTCGAACACCGCCGTCGTGCGGTACGACGCGTACGAGGGGACGGGCGGGCAGCAGTCCGCCTCCGTCGCGCTGCTCGACGCCACGCGCACGGGAACCGTGGTCACGGCGATCCAGGGACGCGACTACGCCCGGATCTACGTCAAGGATCTCGACCGGGGGCGCTCGTCGGTCGCGCTCTCGCCCGAGGAGCAGGAGGCCGTCGACCGCGCGATGGCGCGGTAGAGACGCCGTCAGGCGCGCCGCTGGCGGCCTTCTCGAGCCCGGCAGGTAGCGCCGCCAGACGTCGGGCACGTGCTCGGTCGCGAGGCGGATGAACAGCACCGGGGTCGGAGGGCGCGGCGGCGTGCGGAGCGTCATCGACGTCTCCTCGAGCAGCCGGTCGCCCTTGCGGTGGTTGCAGGGCGCGCACGACGTGACGACGTTCTCCCAGACCGACGTGCCGCCCCGCGAGCGCGGGATGACGTGGTCGAGCGTGAGCCGGTTGCCCTCGGTCCCGCAGTAGACGCACTTCCAGCCGTCGCGGGCGAACAGGACGCGGCGCGAGATGCGCTTCGTGACGCCGCGCGGAACGCGGACGTACGTGACGAGCCTGATGACGTGCGGGCGCGTGAAGGTCGACGACGACGTCCGCAGCGGCTGCCCGTGGCTCTCGAGCACCTCGGCCTTCCCCTTCCACACGAGTACGTGCGCGCGACGGACCGAGCAGACGTTCAACGGCTCGTAGCTCGCATTCAGGACGAGGACGCGCTCCACCGCGCGCGCAATGTAGCACCCGACTCTGGCGCTCACCTAGGCGGAGTGGATGCATGATACGCGTTAGATATGCATAATACGTGCCATGCCGAGTGTGGCGATCGTGGAGCTTCCGGGTACGCCGGTCAGGAGACGCTCGACCGCGTGCTCGCGCATCCGGCGCTCGAGCTGTACGCGCTCGGGCTCCGACTCGCTCGCGGGAGAGCCGGCCGGAACGCTCGATCCTCGCCTCGGACGGAACGGCTGGAGCCGGATCCCGCGGTTCATCACGAACGACGCCGCGCTCGCTGCCGGTGCCGACCTCACGTTCCTCTGCCTCTCGCACGAGGAGGCGGCGGCGCTCGACGTCCCGTCGCGCGGCGTGGTCGTCGACCTCTCGGGAGCGCATCGGTTCGTCGATGCCGGCGTCTACGCCGAGTGGTACGGGTTCGAGCATCCCGCATCCCGATGGCCTGGCGTCGTGGTCGTACGGGCTGCCCGAGCTGCATCCGCCGACCGGCCGGCTCATCGCGAACCCCGGTTGCTATGCGACCGCGGCGCTGCTCGCGCTCGCGCCGATCGCCTCCGAGATCGAGCCGACCGGTGTCGTCGTCGACGCGAAGTCGGGGATGACGGGCGCGGGCCGGTCTCCGCGCGCGTCGTCGCATGCCGGAGTGGTGCTCGAGAACGTCGCGCCGTATCGCGTCGGCGAGCACCAGCATGCGCCCGAGATCGCCGCCCAGCTCGGCTTTCCGGTGACGCTCGTTCCGCACCTTCTGCCCGTGCGGCGCGGCCTGCTCGCGACCTGCGTGGTCCGCTCGCGAGGCGCCGACCTGCGCGCGCTGCTCGAGGAGCACTACGCCGACAGCCACGTCGTGGACGTTCTGCCGGAGGGCGTCACGCCGGAGCTCGCGCGCGTCCAGCAGACCGATGGCGCCGAGATCGGCGTCTTCGAGGATCGCTCGACGGGCGCGACCATCGTCATCTGCGCCCTCGACAACCTCGGCAAGGGCGCGGCGGGGCAGGCGATCCAGAACGTCAACCTGCTGTTCGGACTCGACGAGACGACGGGGCTCCGGCTCGCGGGAGTCCTCGTCTGATGTCGGTCACCGCGGCTCAGGGCTTTCTGGCGAGCGGCGTCCATGCCGGCATTCGCCGATCGGGGCCGGATCTCGCGATCGTGCGCTCGACCGTTCCGGCGGTGGGCGCGGCGGTCTGGACGACGAACCGCGTGCTCGCGGCGCCGGTAGTCGTCTCGAAACGGCACCTCGAGACCGCAGAGCCGCAGGCCGTCGTGATCAACGCCGGCGTTGCGAACGCGGCGACCGGCAGCACCGGGATCGCCGACGCCGAGCGGATGGCAGCCGAGACCGCGTCGGCCCTGGGCCTCGAGGCGGAGGAGGTCATCGTCCTTTCCACCGGCGTCATCGGTGTTCCGCTGCCGATGGATCGCGTGCTCGCCGGAGTTGCAGGCGGCCTCGGCGGCGCTCGCTCCCGAAGGCGGCGCGGCTGCGGCCACGGCGATCCTCACCACCGACCGCTGGCCGAAGCAGGCCGCGGTCGCCGGCGACGGATTCGTCGTGGGCGGGATGGCGAAGGGCGCCGGGATGATCCATCCACGTCTCGCGACGATGCTCGCCGTCGTGACCACCGACTACCCGCTCGAGCCCGGTGAGCCGGCGACGCTTCCTCCGACCCGCCGTCGACGCGAGCTTCAACCGCATCTCGGTCGACGGCGAGTGCTCGACGAACGACGCAGTCGTGCTGCTCGCGAACGGCGCGAGCGGTGTCGAGCGGACGGCTGGAGCGCGACGAGCAGTTCGCAGCGGCGCTCGGTGAGGTTTGCGCTGCGCTCGCGCGCGAGATCGTCGCCGACGGCGAGGGCTCGACGGTGCTGCTCGAGATCGCGGTGTCGGGTGCCGTGTCGGATGAGGAGGCGGAGGCCGTTGCCCGGAGGATCGCGACGTCACCGCTCGTGAAGACGGCCGCGTTCGGGCGCGACCCGAACTGGGGCCGCGTGCTCGCGGCGGCGGGGTCGGCGCCATGGAACGGCGGCTTCGCGCACGTCGAGACAGACCGGCTCTCCGTCTCGTTCGACGGCTCGCCGGTCTTCGTCCGTGGCGAGCCGACGGGTGCGAAGCCCGATCTCGGCGGCTCGGCCGTCGCGATCGACCTCGACCTCGGACTCGGCGCTGGCAGCGCCTCGTATCTCGCATCCGATCTCACCTACGACTACGTGCGGCTGAACGCGGAGTACACGACGTGACCCGCGTCGTCCTGAAGCTCGGCGGACGCGTCGCCGGCGAGCTCGTCGGGCTCGCGCTCGAGCGGCACTGCGGCGGGCGACGAGGTCGTCGTCGTCCACGGCGCCGGCCCGCAGATCACGTCCGAGCTGCGATCGTCGGGGATCGCCACCCGCTTCGTCGGCGGCCGTCGTCTTCACCGATCCAGCGACCCTCGCCGTCGTGCGCAGGTCGCTGGTCGCCGTCGGGGCCGAGCTGTCCGCCGCACTCGGCCCTGCGGCCCTTCACCTCGTCGGCGACGAGATCGGCCTCGACGCAACGCCTGTGCCCGAGCTCGGTCTCGTCGGCGAGCCGCTGCCGTGTCGTCCGGCCGCGGTCGAGGAGGCGCTCGCCGCCGGGCGCATCCCGATCGTGACGCCGATCGCAGTCGGGCCGCTGAACGTCAACGCGGACGAGGCGGCCACCGCGTTGGCAGCGGGGCTCGGCGCCGATCGGATCGTCTTCGTGTCGGACGTCCCGGGAGTCTACGTCGAGGGCGCAGTCGCCGACGCAGCTCCATGCCGACGACGCGGACGGAGCTTCTCGGCGCAGGCGTCTTCGACGGCGGCATCGTCCCGAAGCTGCTCGCGGCTGCCCGGGCCGCGCGACTCGGGATCGCTGTCGAGATCGGCGAGACGGCGGTCGTCGCGTGACGACGATGCCCAGTGACGCAGTGTCACAAGGGCTCGAGCGGCTCCTTCCCACCTACGCACGCACGGATCTCACGATCGTGCGCGGCGAGGGCTGCCGCGTCTGGGACGCCGACGGCCGCGAGTACCTCGACTTCGGCGGCGGGATCGCGGTCGTCTCGCTCGGACACTGTCACTCCGGGCCGCTGGCGGCCGCGCAGGCGCAGCTCGAGAGGCTCTGGCACGTCTCGAACCTGTACCGCACGGAGCCGGCCGAGGAGCTCGCGTCGCTGCTCTCCGCGCGGTTCGGCGGCGCGCAGGCGTTCTTCTGCAACTCGGGCGCCGAGGCGATCGAGGCAGCGCTCAAGTACGCGCGCAAGGCCACGGGGAAGCCGGGCGTGGTCGCGCTCGAGGGGAGCTTCCACGGCAGGACGCTCGGTGCGCTCTCTGCCACGGGTCAGCCGGGCAAGCGGACGGCGTTCGAGCCGCTCGTGCCTGGCGTGCGCTTCGTCCCGCCGAACGACGTCGACGCGCTGCAGCGCGCGACGGCGAGGACGAGGTCGGTCTGATCCTCCTCGAGCCCATCCTCGGTGAGGGTGGGGTCGTTCCACTCGACACCGAGTTCGTCGCAGCCGCAGCGGCTTTGCCGCAGCTCCTGTGCTTCGACGAGGTGCAGACCGGAGTCGGCCGTACAGGCTCGTTCTTCGCATTCGAGCAGCTCGGCGTGCGGCCCGATCTCGTGACGCTCGCAAAGGGTCTCGCGAACGGCCTTCCCATCGGCGCGCTGCTGGTCGCCGACGATGCAGCTGGAGCGTTCGCGCCCGGCGACCACGGCTCGACCTTCGGCGGGAACCCGGTCTCGTGTGCGGCGGCGTGTGCCGTCGTCGACGCGATCGACGCGGAGCTGCTCGACAACGTTCAGCGTCGCGGCGCTCAGCTTGCCGAGGCGCTCGCGCCTCTTCCGGGCGTGCTCTCCGTGCGCGGTCGCGGGCTGCTCATCGGTATCGAGGTCGAAGGTGCCGCGGCCGACGTCGTCGATGCGGCTCGCGAGAGCGGCCTCCTCGTCCTCACCGCGGGCGAGAACGTCGTCCGGCTGGCGCCTCCGTTGACCGTTACCGCCGATGATGTCGACGACGCTCTCCAGATCCTCGACCGCATATTTTGCTAGCGTGGCGCATACTATGAACCGACGCGAGAGACAGAACGCCATCCTCGAGCTCGTGCGCGAGCGGGCGCTCTCGACCCAGGCCGAAGTCGCGTCCGCGCTGAAGGAGAACGGCTTCGAGGTCGTCCAGACGACGGTCTCGCGCGACATCGCCGACCTCGGCCTCGTGAAGGTGCGCGCTCCGAGTGGCCGGCTGATCTATGCGCCGCCCGGAAGCACCGACGGCGATCGGCTGCGCGCGCTGGGCGCTGCGATGCGCCGGTATGCGATCACGGTCGAGGCTGCAGGGACGCTCGTCGTCGTGACGACTCCGTCCGGCTACGCGAACGCGCTCGCCCAGGCTGTCGACGAAGCGAGTCATCCGGCGATCGCGGGGACGATCGCCGGCGACAACACGATCTTCGTCGCTGCACGCGACGGCATCTCGGCACAGTCGCTCCGCGAGGAGTTGGCCGGCTATCTCCTTCAGGGTGCCGCATGAGCGGGACAGCCGTCGTTGCGTACTCGGGCGGCCTCGACACGAGCTGCATCCTCGCGTGGCTGAAGGAGGACTGTACGGCTTCGACGAGGTCGTGGCAGTGCTCGTCGACGTCGGGCAGGAGTTCGACCTCGAGGAGTCGATCGTGCGCGCGAATGCGGCTGGCGCCGACGACGTCCTGCTCGTCGACCGCAAGGCCGCGTTCGCCGACGAGCAGTGCGCGCGGGCGATCCTCACGAACGCGCTCTACGAGGGGAAATACCCGCTCGTTTCGGCGCTGTCACGTCCGGTGATCGCGCAGGCGGTGGCCGAGATCGCGCTCGACGTCGGTGCCGAGGCAGTCGTCCATGGCTGTACCGGCAAGGGCAACGACCAGCTCCGCTTCGAGCTCGCCTTCAAGGCGCACTACCCGGGCGTGAAGGTCATCGCGCCACTGCGCGACCGCATCTGGACACGCGACGAGGAGATCGAGTATGCGATCGGCAAGGGGATTCCGGTGGTGCAGACGGCCGCGTCGCCGTTCTCGATCGACGAAAACCTCTTCGGGCGCGCGATCGAGGCGGGAATGCTCGAGGATCCGTGGAACGCGCCGCCCGACGAGCCGTACGCGCTCACCTCCGATCCGGCCGGAGCGCCGGCGCCGATCGAGATCGTCGTCGGCTTCGAGAAGGGCATCCCTGTGTCGCTCGACGGCGACGAGCTGTCGCTCGCCGACCTCATCGCGCAGGCGAACCGGCTGGCCGGTGCGTACGGCATCGGTCGGATCGACATGATCGAGAACCGCGCCGTGGGCATCAAGAGTCGTGAGGTCTACGAGGCGCCGGGCGCGATGACGCTCATCGCAGCGCACTCGGCGCTCGAGGACGTCGTGCTCACGAAGGACGAGTCACGCCTCAAGCGTCCGCTCGAGCAGCGCTGGACGGAGATCGTCTACGAGGGCCGCTGGTTCAGTCCCGCGCGGGTGGCCATCGACGCGTTCGTCGATTCGACGCAGGAGCTCGTCACGGGAGAGGTGCGCGTGGAGCTGAGGCCGAACGCCGCGGTCGTGACCGGGCGTCGCTCTCCGCACATGATCTACGCGGCCGAGCTTGCCTCGTACGGCACCGGCGAGACGTTCCCGCACGACGCCGCGGAGGGCTTCATCCGCATCTCGTCGCTCGAGACCGAGCTCCACGCCGCGAGAGCGCGGGCTGCCAGCAGGGCATAATCGTCCGCGTGACGACGTGGGCAGGCCGGGTCGAGGGCGCTCTCGACCCTGATGTGTGGCGCTTCTTGCGCGTCGACGACGTCGAGCTCCTGCCGTACGACTGCGAGGCGTCGCGCGAACACGCGCGACGCCTAGTGGACGCGGGCCTGCTCACACCGGAGGAGTTCGATGAAGCAGAAGGGCGTCTGGCGGAGATCGCTCTGGATCCGAGCGCCTACCTCGACTCGGACGAGGACGTGCACTCGGCGATCGAGCGCCTCCTCGGCGACGTCGGGCGCAAGATCCATGCGGGCCGCTCGCGCAACGACCAGGTCGCGGCTGCGTTCCGCATGTACGTGCTCGACGCGTGTGCCGAGGCGCGCGAGGCGATCGATGCGCTCGCGCTCGTCGCCCTCTCCTTCGCCGAGTCGGAGGCCGAGACGGTGATGCCCGGATACACCCATATGCAGCGAGCGCAGCCCGTCACGCTCGGCCATCACCTCCTCGCCTGGGTCGAGATGCTCGATCGCGACCGGACCCGGTTCGCTGCCGCAGCCGAGGCGGCCGCGGAGAGCCCGCTCGGCGCGGGCGCTCTCGCCGGTTCCACGCTCGAGCTTCCTCCCCCACCTCGTCAGATGCGTAACTCGATCGACGCGGTCGCCGATCGGGACTTCGCGCTCGACTATCTGTACGCGGCGGCGGTTCTCTTCACGCACCTCTCGCGCATGGGCGAGGAGATCGTGATCTGGGCGACGTCGGAGTTCGGGTTCGTGAGGCTGCCCGAGTCGGCGGCGACGGGCTCGTCGATGATGCCGCAGAAGCTGAACCCGGACGTGGCGGAGCTCGTGCGCGGCAAGGCCGGGACCGCGATCGGTCGGCTCACGGGTCTTCTCGCGACGGTGAAGGGTCTCCCGCTCGCCTACGACCGCGACCTGCAGGAGGACAAGTCGCCGGTCTTCGCGACGCGACACGAGACGCGCCTCGCGCTCGAAGCGCTCACGGTGCTCGTCAGTGGGCTCGAGGTGGACCGCGACCGGATGGCCACGGCCGCGTCCGATCCGCTCCTGCTCGCTACCGATGCCGCGGAAGCGCTCGTGCTGGAGGGAGTCCCGTTCCGCGACGCGCACGAGCAGGTGGCCGAGAGCGTCCGCATGGGAACGTTCGAGAAGCCGCGGAAGGGCGCGAAGCGCGCATCACCCGGCCCAGGTGGCATTCGCGAAGCGCTCGAGGAAGCACGCCACCGGTTCCTCGACAACCTGTAGGGGCGACGCTTGCCTCGCCCGGCGTCATCCTTGTAGGGGCGAGATATATCTCGCCCCTACGCGAGCAGCGCCTCGTGCACACGGCGCTGGAAGTCGGCGATGAGCGTCTCGCTCGCGCCCATCAGCCGACCCTGTGGCACGGCGCCCGACTCGAGGCCTCGCTGCACGGACTGGACGAGCGAGACGTCCTCCTCTGCGACCTGGTTGTCCCAGGCCATCAGCTCGTCGATCTCCTCGGCCGACGCATTGGTCCCGAAGTAGTAGTCCGTCACCTCGACCGTCCGGCGGAGCCCATCCGGGTTGTAGCGCTCGAGCGAGATGTTCGGGATGCCCGGCGCGATGTTCAGTGTCGTCGCCGGGAAGAGGAAGTGGTACTGCGACTGGACGACCTCGCCCCGCGGCTCGTACGGCGCTGTGCCGTTGCCCGCGAGCGCCGAGGCACGAACCGGCCCGATCTGGCTCGAGAAAGTGGGGTGCACCTGCAGCAGGTACGAGTCGGGGTTCACGTCGATCACCTTGCTGAACCCCGGATGCGCGGTCGGGCAGTGGTAGCACTCGAGGAAGTTCTCCATCACGATCTTCCAGTTCGCCTCGATCGGCCACTCGTGGTGGGAGTGGAAGCGAATCGTGTCGACGTCGAGGCCACTCCCGGCAACGATCTCCGGAAGGCGGCCGAGCGCGGCCTCGAGCGGCGCCGCTTCGGGATCGGGGTTCGCGAAGACGAACGGGCCCCAGGTCCCGACCGAGACGCGAGCGAGCGCCAGGCCGGAGGGGTCGAAGCCGGGCTCGCGTTCCGAGCGTGGCGCGCGTCGCAGCGACCCGTCGAGATCGTAGGTCCACGCGTGGTACGGGCACTGGAGTGTCTCGCGGCACCCCGTGCCCTCGACGACGAGATGGCCCCGATGGCGGCAGACGTTCACGAGCCCGCGCAGGACGCCGTCCGTGCCGCGCACGACCGCGACCGGCACGTGACCGATGTGCGCCGCGAAGTACGAGCCCGGTTCGCTGACCCACTCGGCCGGCCCAGCGTACGTCCATGCCCCGGCGAAGATGCGCGCCCTCTCGCCCCCGTACACGCCTTCGTCCGTGTACCAGGCCGCCGGCAGCGTCCAGCCCTCCTCGAGCGGATGCTCGAGCTCGGGGATGGGCCGTGTCGCTCGGGTCGTGTGCACGCGCTTGCTCCTGACTGTCCTGTCAGTCAGGATAACTGCGGATGGCAGGAACGGAGCAAGCCGCGAACGCGCCGGCGGTGGCAAGCCGTGTCGACGAGATTCTGCGCGCGGCCTGCCGTGTCGTGGTCAACGGCGGCGCCAGCGACTTGCGCATCGGCACCGTCGCGCAGGAGGCAGGTGTGTCTCGCACGCTCGTCCACTACTACTTCACGACCCGGCAGGAGCTCATGCGCGCCGCGTTCGCATACGCGGAGAACCTCCGCATCGAGGCTCTCGATGCGGAGCTTGCGCGGCTGCCGACCGGCGCGGATCGCGCCGAGCGCGCACTCCTTCGAACCATCGACCCGGAGCTCGAGGAGAACCCCGCGCTCTGGAACGAGGTGTGGTCGAGCCTGCGCTACGACGACGAGCTTCGACCACTCGTGCAGGAGCGTTACCGCGCCTGGGTAGAGCGGATCGTGCTCCTGCTGGAGGAGGGGCGGAGTGACGGATCGGTCCCGTCCGTCGTGGATCCGGAGGGAGCCGGCTGGCGGCTCGCTGCGGCCGCCGACGGGATCGACTCGATCCTCTACCTCGGCCTGCTCGATCGCGACGAGGCCCGGGTGCTGCTCGCGTCGTGTGTCATCCGAGAGCTCGAGCGATGATCGCTTCGCTCGCAGTCCGTCGTCCTCGAGGGCGTGAGCAAAGGCTTCGACCAAGTCGCCGCGGTCGACGACGTCTCCCTCGAGATCGGCAGCGGGGAGTTCTTCTCGCTGCTCGGACCGTCCGGCTGCGGGAAGACGACGACCCTGCGGATGATCGCCGGCTTCGAGCGTCCCGACGCCGGCCGCATCGTCATCGGCGGTATCGACGTCACCGAGATGCCGCCGCACCTTCGTCCCGTGAACACCGTCTTCCAGAGCTACGCGCTCTTCCCTCACCTCTCCGTCGAGCAGAACGTCGGCTTCGGCCTGCGCTTCAAGAGCGTCGGGAAGGACGAGGGCCGCCGCAGGGTCGCGGAGGCGCTCGAGCTCGTCCGCCTCGGTGAGCTGGGACAGCGCCGACCGCATCAGCTCTCCGGTGGTCAGCAGCAGCGCGTCGCTCTCGCGCGCGCACTCGTGCTGTCGCCCTCGGTGCTCCTCCTCGATGAGCCGCTCGGCGCGCTCGACGCAAAGCTGCGCCGTGAGTTGCAGATCGAGCTGAAGTGCATCCAGCGCGAGATCGGGATCACGTTCCTCTATGTCACGCACGACCAGGAGGAGGCGCTGACCATGTCCGACCGGCTCGCGGTCATGGCAGCGGGGAAGGTCGAGCAGCTTGGCGCGCCGCGGGACGTATACGAACGTCCGGAGACCGCGTTCGTGGCCGACTTCCTCGGTGTGTCGAATCTCATGCGCGCGCGTGTGCTCGACGAGTCGCGGGTCGACGTCGGAGGCATCACGTTGAGCACGGGAGACGGAGCGCCGCGTGCCGCAGGCGTCGTTCGGCTCACGATCCGGCCCGAGCGCGTGCGCATCGAGGCGCCGTCGACGGAAGGAGAGAACCGCGTGCCGGCCACGATCGAGCGCTTCGTCTACCTGGGCTCGACGACGCAGGTGTTCGTCTCGCTCCCCGGTGGAGACCGCGTCCAGGCGCTCGTCGCGAACTCGGGCGACGTCGAGGAGTACGACGTCGGTGCTGCCGTCACCGCGCATCTCCCGGCCGACGCGCTGCGCGTGCTCGCGGATGACGAGGGAGCTGGCGGATGATCGACGTCGTGGTCGTCGGAGCGGGTCTCGCCGGTCTGGCCGCGGCGCGGGATCTCGCCGGGGGCGGCGCCGACGTCATCGTCCTCGAGGCGCGCGATCGCGTGGGCGGCCGCGTCGAGCAGGTCTCCGTCGACGACGGACGGCCGGTGCAGCTCGGCGGCGAGCTCGTCGGACGAGCGCACACGTCGTACCTCGAACTCGTCGAGGAGCTCGGTCTGACCCTCGCGTCGACGTACACGTCCGTGGCGGGTGCGACGACGTACGACCTCGTCGACGGCGTCTACCGCGCCGAGGACGGGTTTCCGTTCGCGACGGCCGCGCAGCGAGCCGACTACGAGCGCGTCGAGAGACTCTTCGGCGAGCTCGTCTCGACCGTCGATCCGGACGACCCGTGGTCGCATCCGGAGGCCGCTCGCCTGGACGGCGCGTCGTGGGCGACGTGGCTTCGGTCCGTGGATGCGCTGCCGACGACGTTGCGCGCGGTCGAGGCGGGCGCGCTCGCGCTCGCAGCGGGCTCCAGCGAGCAGACGTCGCTCCTCGCGGAGCTCCGGAAGGCAGCTGTCGTCGGCGACGAGGGCTTCTACTCCTACGACCTCTGGGAGTCCATGCAGGTGGCGGAGGGTTCGGCGGAGGTGGCTCTGCGAATGGCCGCCGAGCTCGGCGCGCGCGTCCGTCTCGGCGCAGCCGTGGCGAGGATCTCGGTGTCCGCGGGCGAGTGCCTCGTGATGCTCGACTCCGGTGAGGAGCTACGCGCCGAGGCCGTCGTCAGCGCCCTTCCCGTCAGCGTGCTCCACGGGATCGAGATCGAGGGCGTCTCGGAGGCGCGGCTCGCTTCGCTCCGCGCTCAGCGCCACGCGCGGGCGGCGAAGGTCGTGACCGTCTACGAGCGCTCGATCTGGCAGGACCTCGGTGCGAACGGACTCTCCGAGGGAGAGCTTCTGCTCGGCTCGACGTGGCCGCAGCGCGACGGCGTCCTGTCCGGGCTCGTGCCGCCCGAGCGGGTCATGTGGCTCGCGGCGACGGCCGAGGAGCACCGGCTGCCCGCGCTCTACGCGGAGCTCGAGCGGATCTACGGCCACGAGGCTGCTCGACCGCTCCATTCGTTCCTGCGGATGTGGGCGACGGACCCCTACACGCTCGGGTACACGACGCACTGGTGGCCGGGCGACGTGCTCCGCGTCGGCCCGCTGCACGGCGCCGCACGAGCCCCCGTTCTACGTCTGCGGGTCAGATCAGTGGGCAGCGGGGTACATGGAGGGCGCGGTGCGTACGGGCCGAGCAGCCGCCGCCGCTGCGCTGAGGAGTGAGTCGTGGGCGCCCGCGTGATCGAGACCGACGCCGCTGTCGTCGGCGCGGGGGTCGCGGGCCTCTCGGCGGCACGCGGGCTTGTCGCCGAGGGCCGCGAGGTCGTCGTCCTCGAGGCGCGCGACCGGGTCGGCGGGAGGCTCTGGAACACCGAGATCGGCGGCGAGGCGAACGAGCTCGGAGGCGAGTGGATCGCGCCGTACCAGTCGCGAATGCATGCGCTCCTGGACGAGCTCGGGATCGACCTGTTTCCCGCGTACCGTGAAGGCGACGACGTCTACGTGGACGAGGCGGGACGCACGCATCGTCATGCGGGCGACGAGGGCGCACTGTCCGCCGAGGACGAGCGCGAGCTGAAGGAGGCCGACGCGAAGCTCGACGCCCTGGCGAAGGAGCTCGACGCCGAGGCTCCGTGGCAGCACCCTCGCGCCCGTGAGCTCGACACGATCACCTTCGACGAGTGGCTCCGCACCGAGGTCGGTACCGAGGCAGCGCGGGAGAACCTGCGCTCGTACCTCGCCGACGGGTTCCTCACGAAGCCGGCGCACTCGTTCTCGCTCCTGCACGGTCTCTGGACGATCGCTGGCGCGGGCGGCACCTACGAGCTGTTCGCACCCGAGCAATGCCTCGCCTTTCGGGTCGTGGGCGGCTCGCAGCTCATCCCGATCCGGATGGCCGAGGAGCTCGGCGAACGGGTCGTGCTCGACGCTCCTGTGCGCACGATTCGCTGGCGGGACGGCGGTGTCGAGGTCGACGCGGGGAGCGTGCAGGTCGTCGCGCGCGCCGCGATCGTCGCGGTCGCGCCGAACATCGTCGGCGCGATTCGCTTCGAGCCCGCGCTTCCGGCATGGCGCATGGGCCTTCAGCAGGCGAGCTCGCAGGGTGCGGTGACGAAGTTCCTCGCCGTATACGACCACCCGTTCTGGCGCGAGGACGGGCTCTCCGGCGAGGGCTTCGCACCGTACGGGCTCGTCCGCGAGCTGTACGACAACACGCCTCCCTCGGCCTCCGTCGGCGTTCTTTGCACGTTCCTGCCAGGCGAGCAGGCGGATCTCGTGGCGCGCCTCGAACCCGAGGCTCGTCGTAGCGCGATTCTCGAGGGCCTGGCTGCCTTCGTCGGCCCCGAGGCGCTCCGCGCGACGGATCTGATCGAGACGAACTGGGCGGCGGAGGAGTGGACGCGCGGCGCCTACGCGTCGACGTTCGGGATCGGCGGCCTCACGCGGTTCGGGCCCGACCTTCGGCGACCCGTCGGCCCGATCCACTGGGCGTGCTCCGACATCGCCGGCTTCGGCCACATGCACATGGAGGGTGCCGCTCGCTCGGGCGAGGCTGCCGCGAGGGCCGTCCTCGCCTTGTAGACGCTAACAAGGTGTCTGACACCGAAGGTTCAGATCGAGCACCGAAAGAGCGCCGATCCGTCCACACGGCTAGCGGATCGTCTCGGCGTCGAGCGTCGCGAACTCTCCGACCGCCGAACCTTCCTGGCCGCGGCTCGAGCGCATCGCTCGCCAGAGGAGGAAGCCGACGAGCGCAATGACGATCGTGAGCGCGAGCGTCAGCGTCGCGAGCGCGTTCAGCGCCGGGGTGGGAGCGGTGCGTCCTGTCGCGTAGATCCGCACGGGCACGGTGTCGGTCGAGGTTCCGGACGACAGGAAGGCGCTGATCACGAAGTCGTCCATGGAGATGGCGAAGACGATGATCCCGCTGGCGACGATCGCCGGGACGAGCATCGGCAGGAGTGCGAGGCGCACGGCCTGCAGCTGTGACGCGCCCAGGTCACGGGCTGCCTCTTCGTACTGCGGCCCGATCGAGAGCAGTCGACCGCGCACGATGATGACGACGAAGACGAGCGAGAACGTGATGTGGCCGATCGCCTGCGCGACGGTGCCCAGCTGGACGAAGGTGAGCAGGTGGACGAAGACGAGGAGCAGCGCCGTCCCCATCACGATCTCCGGCGTGACGAGCGTCGCCAGCGACACCGCTCGCGACGTCCCCGAACCACGGCCGCGCCAGCGTGTCAGCCCGATCGCGAGCGCGACCCCGAGCGGGACGGTGACGAGCACCGCGATGGCTGACGAGCCGCAGGCTCTGCAGGAGCGCCGAGCTCAGCGCGGGATCGTGGAGCACCGAGAGGTCGGGATCCTCCGTGTACCAGCGCAGCGACCAGCCCTGTGCGGTCGACCGTGACCGGCCCTCGTTGAACGAGAACCGGATCGCGACCAGGATCGGGACGATCGACCACGTGAGATAGAGCGCCGTGAAGAGGACGAGAAAGCGCGGCTTCCCCCACGGATTCGCCCACCACTCGCGCACACGCCTCACCCGCCGAGCCTCCGTTGCGCGCGTGCGGTTGCGTACAGGTAGTAGCCCATGAGTACCGAGAGGAAGAGCATCAGCACGACGACGAGCGCAGCGCCCACCGGTATCTGCTGGCCGCCCTGGATGTAGAGGACGATCTGGTTGCCGATCGTGCTCGTGGACGGCGACTGCGAGAGCAGGTCCGGCGTGTAGTAGTCGCCGAACATCGGCAGCGCGATGATCACGATCCCCGCGAGGATCGCCGGCATCGAGAGTGGCAGCGTCACCATCCGGAACGCCTGGAACGGGCTCGCTCCCAGGTCGCGCGCTGCTTCGAGGAGGCTCCGGTCGATTCGGTCGAGGAAGGCGTACAGCGGCAGGATCATGAACGGCACGTAGCCGTAGACGAGCCCGAGGATCACGGACGATGCGCGGCCGTCCAGCCAGTTCCGCGGCGCCTCGAGGATCCCGACCCAGACCAGCACGTCGTTTACCCAGCCGTCGTCCTGGAGCAGGTTGATCCAGGCCAGCATCCGCATGAGGTACGAGATGAAGAACGGCGCGATCAGGCCGACGAGCAGAAGGCCCTTCCAGCGGCCGCCGTAGCGCGCGACGTAGTACGCGACCGGATAGGCGATGAGGAGCGAGAGCGCGGTGGCGATGGCGACGTACGCGAGCGTCCGCACGAACACGGTCTGGAACGCGGCGCCGCTCGTGAAGAGCCCTTCGAAGACGAACTCGAAGGCTGCGGTGTTCCAGTGCGAGCGGGTTCCACTCGGGCGCCGGCGTCTGGAAGATCGGGTCGACCGTGCCGAAGGCGACGCAGAGGATGACGTAGAACGGCAGCAGGAAGAACAGCGCGAGCCAGGCGACCCCGGGCAGTGCGAGGCCGGCCCAGAACCCGTCGCCGCGCTTCTCCTCGCCTACCCGGCGGTCGGAGTCAGACACCCGCCTTGAACTCGGCCCAGGCGTTCTGCCATTCCGTCTGGCCGGACGGAGTCAGCTCCGTGAGGAAATACCCGGCGTCGAAGTCCGATTCGCGGACGATGGCGGTCTTCAGGTTCGCCGGCACGATTCCGTCCGTGACCAGGCGATCGGGATCGAGCCGTGTGAAGGGCGGCTGGTAGCCGACGTAGTTCGCGAAGTTGTCGTAGCCGTGCTTGTTGTCGAGCAGGTAGTTCAGGAAGTGGTGCGCGAGCACCGGGTTCTTCGCGCTGCGCGGGATCGCGATGTTGTCGTTGCCGATCGTGCCGGCGCCGTCCTCGGGGAACCAGAACCCGAGAGCGTCCGTCGCCGGTTCCCTCCGGCAGGTACCACTGCGCCGAGATCGCGCTGCCCGACCACATCTGGTGAACCCAGGCTCTCCCCTCGGGAAGGTTCGTGTAGTCGTCCGTCGAGACCTTCACGTTCAGGTCGTACAGCGACTTGAGCTCGTCCTTCGCCAGCGTGATCTGCTCGATGTCCTCCGTGTTGATGTCCTCGATCCCGTTCTTGAGGAGCATGTGCGCCGGCGCGTCGCGACCGTCGTCGAGCAGGTAGAGCTTCCCGCGGTTGGTCTCGTCCCAGTAGATCTCGTACGGGTTCGAGAGGCTCTCGGGCGTCGTCGAGACCTTGTCCGCGCGGTAGCCGATGCCGGTCGTCCAGGTGACGTAGGGCACCGTGTACCGGGACTCCTTGTCGTACCAGGGGTCCTGCACGGAGGGCCAGACGTTCTTCAGGTTGGGGAGGTAGTCGTGGTTGAGCGGCTGGAGCACCTTGCCCACCACGAGCCGGCCGAGGCGATCGGGCGTCGGGAAGAAGACGTCGAAGTCGACCGCGCCCGAGGAGATCTTCGAGACCGCTTCGTCGAGAGTCGTGAAGAACGTCTCCTCGACCTTGACCCCGTACTCCTTCGCGAAGTCCTTCTTGATCTTCGGCCAGAGGTAGCCGTTCCAGTTGTAGATGCGAAGCGTCCCGCTCTCCGGCTCGAGGCCGGAGGCGATCATCGGGTTGTCGTCGAGGAGCGGCCATGTGACCGGGCTGTCCGGTCGTGCGAGCATGAGCTCCGGCGGCTTGAAGTTGCCGTTGTCGCTCCCACCGCAGGCCGCGAGGAGCGTGCTCAGGCTCGACAGGCCGAGAACGCCGGCCGCAGAGCGCCCGAGGAACTCGCGCCGCCCGTATCTCGACTCACGTGGATGAAGCATCCCAACCTCCCGAGCCCGATGGCCCCCTCTCCGAGTGAACCAGAGTGGGGCTCCTTGGTCAATCCGAAACGACTACCAGGGCGTCGACTGCCACGGTGTCAGATTCACCGACGATCAGCGGGTTCACCTCGACCGACTCGATGCGAGGGTTGGACAGTCCCACCTCGCCCAGCGCGACGAGGGTTCGGGCGACGACGCCGTGTGGATCGTCGATGCCCGCTTCGGCGACGAGGACTTTCGCGCCGGCCGAGCTCGAGGGGTGCGCTCGAGAGCGCAACCTGGTCGAGCTCCTCCACCGCGACGCCACCGCGTCCGACCGCGACGATCGGCCCGTAGTCAGGATCTCGGGTCATCCCGCAGAGGACCTCGGTGCCGCTCTCGACCTGACGCGCGACGAGCACGGGTCCGCCGAGTCGGCGGGCGGCCTCCGCGGCTCCCTCTGCCGATTCGATCGCCGAGGACGACGCCTCCGGCTCGGGCCTTGTGCGCGGGGCCGTCGAGCTTCACGACGACCGGAGTGCCGATCTCCTGCGCTGCAGCGGCTGCCTCGTCCGGCGTCACCGCGCGGCGTCGTTGTGCGAACGGCACGCCGTAGCGCTCGAGGACGAGAGCAGACTCGTGCTCGGGGAGCGCACCCGAGGCAGTCAGCAGATCGGAGACGTCCGGGGCATCCGAGCGCCCGGGTGCGTGCTCGAACGACGGGCGGCGTGCGACCCTCGCGAGCGCGAGCATGGCGTCCCGCGGCCCGCGCAGGAGCGCGACGTCGAGCTCCCGCGCGAGCTCCTGGAAGTGCCGCGGTGGATCGGCGCTGTGCACCGTCGTCATCGCGCAGAAGAGCCCGTCTGCGTTCGTCGGCGAGCTGCGCGAGTGTTCGCAGCGTCAGCTCGCACCACTCGTCGTTCGTACGGTCGCGAAACTGCGAGAGGTCCGCCTGCGCGACCAGGATGTCGAACTCGCCTGACGCGGCGAGGAGCTCGAGCGACCGCGGGTAGACCTCGGTCTCGTCGGCGATGCCCCAGGCGTCGAGGGGATTTCCGGGAGCGAGGTAGTTCGGAAACGCGCTGGTGAGTCGCGCCGCGAGGTCGGCCGACAGCGGCTCGAAGGGGATTCCGGCTGCCTCCGCCCGGTCGGCGAGGAGTGCGCACTCGCCGCCGGACTCGGAGATCCCGGCGACTCGCACTCCGCGCGGGCCGTCGCTGTCGTCCGAGGATCTCGAGCGTCTCGACGAGCTCGTGGAAGTCGTCTACCTCGATCGCTGAATAGCGACGGAGTACCGCAGAGAACGCGCGATTCGAGCCGACGAGGGCGCCGGTGTGGGAGAGCGCTGCCCGCGCTGCCGCCTCCGAGCGTCCGACCTTGAGGCAGACGACCGGCTTGTCGGCCTCCGCGCAGCGGCGCAGCGCATCCACGAAGGCGTCCGGGCGCCGGACGGTCTCGAGGAAGAGGCCGACCGCCCGCGTCCCGTCGTCGTCGGCGAAGAAGTCGAGGAAGTCGAGCCGCATCGGTGACCGCCTCCGCTCCGGAGGAGACGACGCAGCGCAGTCCCGACCCGGCCCCCGAGTGAGAGAAACGCGTCGGCGATCGATCCGGACTGGCAGAGAACGGCGACGTGGCCGGGCGCCGTCGTGTCCTGCGGACGCCCGTTCCAGGCAGCCGCCCCGTCGGGCACGAAGAAGCCCATGCAGTTCGGGCCGAGCAGCGCCGCGCCGAGCTCGCGTGCCCGAGCGGCGAGCCTCTCGGTCGTGGGCCTTGCAGCCGCGCCCGCCTCGGCGCCGACGCCGGGCACCACGAACGCACGGACGCCTGCAGCAGCAGCCTCCTCGAACGCAGCCTCGACGCGCTCGTGGTTGACCATGAGGAACGCGCACTCGGGCACCCCCGGCAGCTCGGCGACGCTCGGGTAGCAGCGCAGCCCCGCGACCTCGTCGCGGTTCGGGTTGACGCCCCATGTCGTCACGCCGCTCGCGATCACCGTCTCGACGGCGGCGAGGTTGCGCGGCGACGCGCCGACGACGGCGATCGAGTCGGGGAAGAGGAGTGAGCGGACGCCTGCCATCGCCGCGCATTCTCCCGATTAGGATCGCGTGCCATGCCCCATGAGAAGCGTGTCGAGATCCGCTGGAGCGACGTCGACGCGTACATGCACGTCAACAACGCCGTCTACGCGACCTACTTCGAGGAGTGCCGCGACGAGTGGGTCGAGCGAACGCTTGGCGATGCGGGCGACTCGTGGGATCTCGTTCTCGCGCGCGTCGCGATCGACTTCCGGCGCGAGCTCCGGCTCGAGGACGAGGAGGTCGTCGTCTCGTGCTCCCTCGAGCGGATCGGCAACTCGAGCCTCGCGCTGCGCGAGCAGATTCGCACGCGTGACGGCGAGCTCGCGGCCGAGGCGGAGGCCGTCCTCGTCGCCCGCGACCGGAAGCTCGGCAGGTCGCGGCCGTTGAGCGAGACAGAGCGCGAAGCGTTCGAGCGCGCGCTGTAGGCTGCCGCGCCATGATCGTGCCCGAGCTCCCCGAGGACGTCCGCGCGCTCAAGGCGGCAGTCGGCCGGTTCGTCGAGGCGGAGGTCTATCCGCTCGAGACCGCGCATCGCGGAGCGCGGCGTCGATCGACGGCGGCCGAGCTCGACGCGCTGCGACGGAAGGCCCGCGAGGCGGGCTTCTCCATGCTGAACATGCCGCCCGAGCTCGGCGGTCGCGACCTCTCGATGCTCGGTCAGGTTGCGCTCGAGGAGGAGTCGGGGAAGGCGACGAACGGGCTCGGCTTCGCGGTCGTCGATCGCGGCCCGCGTGAGCTCCACGAGATCGCGACTCCGGAGCAGATCGAGCGCTACGTCCGCTCGATCGCGGACGGCGAGTACCGCGAGGCGTGGGCACTCACGGAGCCGGGCGCGGGCTCCGACCTCACCGCCCTCGCGGCGACCGCGACGCGCGACGGCGACGACTGGATACTGAACGGCGAGAAGTGGTTCGTCACGAGCGAAGGCGAGCCGGGCGTCTACATCGTCCTGGCGGTTGCCGACGGCGAGCAGATGCTCTTCCTCGTCGATCCGGGCACGCCCGGGATGGAGATCGTCCGTACGCCTTCGTTCCTCCACGACCCGTACATCGACCACCACCCGGAGATCGTCTTTCGCGACTGCCGTGTGCCGGACGCGAACCGCGTGCCGGCGAGCGGCGATGCCGGGGCGAAGGAATGGATCCTCGTCGAGCGGCTGTTCATCGCAGCGCGCTGCTGCGGTGCCGCACTGCGACTCGTCGATCTCACCGCAGAGTGGGCGAAGGAGCGCGAGGCCTTCGGCTCGCCGATCGCCGAGTACCAGGGCATCTCGTTCCCGCTCGCCGACTCGCTGACGGAGCTTCATGCCGCCCGGCTCCTGACCTACCACGCCGCGCACGCCTTCGACGTCCTCGAGGACCGCAAGGTCGTGCACGGGAAGGTCTCGATGGCGAAGCTCTACGCCTCCGAGATGGCAGGGCGCGTCGCGGATCGCGCGGTGCAGGCGTTCGGCGGCCGCGGCTACATGCTCGAGAACCCCGCGGCGCGCTTCTACCGCGAGCTCCGCGTCGACCGCATCTGGGAGGGAACGAGCGAGATCCAGCGCTCGATCATCTCCCGCGGGGTCTTCAAGCGCGGCGCCGCCGCGTACCTTGGTTGGCGCAGACCGGAAATCGGCTAGCGCCGAGTTTCCAGTCGCGCAGATCCCTAAGCCGCTTTGCGGCCGGGTCGCTGCGAAGCACCGTCTGTGACATGAAGCCGCTACTGCGGCGTACACGCTTCGTCACCAACTCAGCGGAGGTCCCTCGATGAAACGCCTGCTTCTCCTCACGGCCGCCGGACTCACCGTCATCGCGCTCGCCGGCGCTGTCGGGCTGCCCGACCTCGCCGGCGCGCAGGACGCCGCTCCTGCGGAAGACTCGGTCACGGTCTCTGGCGTCGGCTCCGTCGACGCCGTCCCGAACGAGGCTTCGATGTCGTTCGGCGCCGAAACCCGTCGGCCGACGGCCCAGGCGGCGGTTGCGGCCAATGCCGACGCCATGCGCAAGATCATCAACGCGCTGCGCCAGGCCGGTGGCCGCGAGCTCGCCACGCAATGGGTCAGCGTCTACCCGTACACCGACGAGACGGGCGCCGTGAACGGCTACGCGGCTTCGAACAGCGTGTCCGCGGTGAGCGACGTGGGCGACGCCCCCGCGCTCATCGATGCAGCGGCCGAGGCAGGCGCGAACCAGATCTCCGGCCCGGGTCTCAGCTCGTCGAACGCCGAGGCGCTGTATCGCCAGGCGCTCGCGAAGGCAGTCGCCGACGCACGGCTCAACGCCGAGGCGCTCGCGAAGGCTGCCGGCCGCTCGCTCGGAGCGATCACCACGATGGTCGAGGGCGGCGCCTCGCAGCCCACGCCGCTCTACCGCGAAGCCGCGCAGGCGACGGACTCGTCGACTCCGATCGTCCCGGGCGAGCAGGAGACGTCCGCGACGGTCAGCGTGACCTTCTCGCTGGGCTAGTTTGTGCGCAAGACCGGAACTCCGCTAGCGCGGAGTTCCGGTCGCGCAAAGATCCCTGAAGGCGTCCGCTTCGCGGCCGCGCGTGTGCGAAGGATGGGCAGCACCGCCTGGTCGTTTGCGCTTCACCGACTGGTCGCTCCGAGAAGATGATGTCGTGTCGGAGACCATCGATCGCAGCGCGCGCGTCTCGACGCTCGAGCTCTTCTTCGACCTCGTCTTCGTCTTCACGATCACGCAGCTGACCGCGGTGCTCGTGAACGGCAACGGCGCGGCCGGCGCGCTGCAGGTCGTCGTGATGCTCGCGGTGATCTGGTGGATGTACGACGGCTACGCCTGGCTGACGAACGCGATCGCGACCGACCTGCTGCGGTTCAGGCTCCTGCTGCTCGGCGGGATGGGCGGCTTTCTCGTCGTCGCGCTCGCGATCCCGACCGCGTACGCAGGGCAAGGGGCTCGCGTTCGGGATCGGCTACGCCATCGTTGTCGTCCTGCATGCCGGGATGTACGTGAAGGGAACATCCGTGTCAGAGGTCTCGGCGATCCTGCGGCTCGTCCCGTTCAATCTCGCCGCCGCTGCGCTCGTGCTCGTCGGGGGCGCGGCAGGCGGGCGGACGCAGGACGCTTCTCTGGCTGCTGGCTGCGCTACTCCTCTGGGTGACGCCGTGGTTCACGAGCACCGAGGGCTTCGTCATCGCTGCAGAGCACTTCTGTGAGCGGCACGGCCTCGTGATCATCGTCGCGCTCGGCGAGTCGATCGTCGTGATCGGGGCAGGTGCTGTCGGTGTTCCGCTCGACCTGCGAGCTGGCGCTCGTCGCACTCCTCGCCCTCGGGCTCTCTGCGGCGCTGTGGTGGATCTACTTCCGCGACGAGGACGCGGTCGAGCATGCGCTCGTGGCCGCCGACGAAGTCCGCCGCCCGCGGCTCGCGCTCGTCGGCTTCGGCTACTGGCACTACGGGCTCCTGCTCGGGGTCGTCGCCGTCGCTGCCGGGATGAAGAAGTCGATCGGCGATCCCTTCGACGCCCTCGACGAATGGATCGGCATCGAGCTGGGAGTTGGCGTCGCGCTCTTCGTCGCCTGCACGGTGGGATTTCGGACGACGCTCGGGCTCGGGGTCAGCCGTGGCCGCCTCGTCGCCGCCGCGGCCGCGCTCGCCACGATTCCCGTCGGGACGGAGTGGTCCGCTGCGGGGCAGCTCGCGGCGTTGCTGCTCATCGTCGTCTCCGCCCTCGCCGTCGAGGCCAGGCCTGCCGAGCTTCGCGCGGCGGACGCTTAGACTCGCGCCGTGTCATCGACGGTCGAGCAGACGGACGTGCTCCAGGCGCTCGATTCGGCGCGTCCGGTCATCGAGCGCATCTGCGCGGAGGTGTGGGATCTCGCCGAGCTCAGCCTCGAGGAGGTTCGAGTCGGCGAAGGTGCACGTGCGCGAGCTCGAGGCGGCGGGCTTCACGGTGGAGACGAATGCTGCCGGAATCGAGACCGCGTTCGTTGCCGAGCGGCGTTTCGGCGACGGTCCCGTCGTCGGCTTCCTCTCGGAGTACGACGCGCTGCCGGGGCTCGGCAACGCCGCCGTGCCGCGCCAGGAACCGCGCGCAGACGGAAACACGAACGGCCACGGCTGCGGGCACAACATGCTCGGCGCCGGGCTGACCGGCGGGGCGGTCGCGGCGGCCCGCGTGCTCGAAGAGCGCGAGATCCCCGGCACGGTGCGCGTGTACGGCTGTGCGGCCGAGGAGTCCGAGGGCGCGAAGGTCTACATGGCGCGTGACGGTCTCTTCGACGACGTCGACGCGTGCCTCCACTGGCATCCCTGGTCGCTCGCGGGCGTGATGAACATGCGGCTCGCCGCGATCAACACGATCCGGATCGCGTTCCATGGGAAGAACGGCGCATGCGGGAATGCAGCCGTGGAGCGGGCGGAGCGCGCTCGACGGACTCGAGCTCGCGGCCCACGCGATCAACCTCATGCGCGAGCACATCGAGCCGACTGCGCGGACGCACTACATCTACGAGGCCGGCGGCGAGGCGCCGAACGTCGTCCCCGACTACGCGCGCATGCTCCTGCTCGTCCGCGACGTCGACCGCGCGCACGTGGTCGCGACGACCGAGTGGGTGCGCCAAATCGCAGAGGGGGCCGCCCTCGCGACGCAGACGACGTCGGAGGTCGACGTCTTCTTCGGCATACACGACCTCCTGCCCAACACGCCGCTGGCGGAGCGGATGCAGGAGCACCTCACGCGAGTCGGCGCGCCTGAGTGGACGGACGAGGAGCAGGCGTTCGCCCGCGAGTGCCAGGCGAACATGGATCTTCCACAGCTCGGGCTCTCGAGCGACGTGATCCCGCTCCAGCCCGAGATGCCGATCGGCGGCTCCTCGGACGTCGCGGACGTCAGCTGGAACACGCCGACGATGGGCGTGGTCATGCCGACGACGCCGCTCGGTGTGAGCATGCACACCTGGCCCGTGACGGCGTGCGGCGGAACCTCGATCGGTGTGAAGGGCGCGGTCGCCGCAGCACAGGTGCTCGCGCTCATGGCGCTCGACGTGTTCACGGACGAGGAGCTTCGAGATGCCGCGCGAGCTGACTTCGAGCGCCGCACCGACGGATTCGAGTACGTCTCGCCGATCCCCGCCGACCAGGCTGGCCCGAAGGGCTATCGCCTGCCCGCCACGCCGCCCTGAGCACCGCGTAGTTGACCTCGTCCAGCGAGGTCGCTAAGGTGCTGCGGTTGTGAAGCTCCTCGCGCGTATCTGAGACACCGGTTGCCGTGGCCCACCGGTGGCTCCTTTGAGATTTCTCAAAGGGGCTAGGGCCGAGCACTGGCTTGCACGTTTCTCGCTACGCAGTTTTCCGAAGGAGCAGCAGATGATCGAAACATCCGAAGCAGTCATGGAGGCCGTCCCCCGTCGACTCGAGGCGGCCGTCGAGGTGCGCGACCTCCGCAAGGACTTCGTGCTGCGCGACCGCAAGAAGGGCCGCTTCGGCAAGCGGACCCGCGTCGCCCTCGACGGTGTCACGTTCTCGATGGAGCGGGGCGAGACCGTCGCGATCCTCGGCCAGAACGGCTCGGGGAAGTCGACGCTCGTCCGCCTGCTGTCGACGCTCCTCCTGCCGGACGGAGGCACGGCCAAGATCCTCGGCCACGACGTCGTCGCCGAGCACCGCGCCGTGCGGCGGCTCGTCAACCGCGTCTCGGTCGAGGCGTCCTTCTTCAAGAAGATGTCGGCGTCCGAGAACCTGAGCTACGCGGCGCGCTACTACGGCATGACGTCGAGCCAGACGCGCGAGAAGATCCCCGCGATCCTCGGGCGCGTCGGCTTTCCGTCGGACCGCCGTGACGAGCCCATGGAGAACCTCTCTCGTGGGATGCAGCAGAAGGTCGCACTTGCGCGAGCGCTGCTGACGTCACCCGTCGTGCTTCTGCTCGACGAGCCGACGACGGGACTCGACCCTCGCTCGAAGCTCGAGGTGCAGGAGTTCATCCGCGAGATCCGGACCTCGCACGACTCGACGATCCTCCTTTGCACGCATGACCTCGGGGAGGCGGAGGCGCTCGCCGAACGGATCGGAATCCTCGACCGCGGACGGCTGCTCGTCCTCGAGTCGGCTGACGAGATCAGGCGGCGCTACGGGGCAACGACGCTCGAGGAGGCCTTCTTCGCGGCGACGGGTCGCGAGTTCGAGGCCGAGATCGACGAGGACGACGATCGGGAGGTGATGGCATGAGAGCCCTCATGGGAACGATGCGCGCCGAGCTCGTCGGCGCCGGCGGCGTCGTCGAGCGCAACGCCTACCTCACCAAGCGCTACATCTGGTGGGACGTCGCCTGGTTCGTCTGGACCGTCGCGAACACGCTCACGATCGTCTTCATCGCGAAGGGCATCGAGGCGACCGGCGGCACGCTCGACGTCAACGCGACGATGACGACGCTCCTGATCGGCGCCGTCGTCTGGGCGTACCTCGGGATCCTCTTCGAGTTCCTGATGGAGACGGTCGCATGGGAGCGCTGGGAGGGGACGATCGAGTACACGTTCATGGCGCCGCTCTCGCGTGCGATGCATCTGGCGGGCCAGGGCGTGTTCGCGATCCTCTACGGGCTCCTGCGCGCGACGTTCCTGTTCGTCATCTGCGCTTTCGTGTTCTTCGACCTGGTGATTCCGGACGCCAACTACGTCGCGGCGCTCGCCGTGCTCATGGTCGCGTCGGTCTCGTTCATCGGGATCGGGATGATGATGTCGGTGCTGCCGCTCATCTCCCCGGAGAAGGGCACCCAACTCGGGTTCGTCGCGCAGGGGACGCTGCTCGTCGTGTCCGGCGTCTACTACCCGGTCGAGGTGCTGCCGCAGTGGATGCAGTGGATCGCGACGATCTCGCCGGCGACGTACGCGCTCGACGGCATCCGCGAGGCGATCCTCGAAGGGCAGGGCTTGTCCGCGATGTGGGACGAGCTCGGCCGCTGATGATCATCGGCGTCGTCTCGATCCCGCTCGGGCTGTGGGTCTTCTCGCGGGGCGAGCAGTACGCGAAGAAGCACGGGAAGCTCAAGCGGAGCGGTTGATGGACGCGGTCGTTCATGTCGACGGTCTGCTCAAAGTCTTCGACGTTCCCGAACGCGACGAAGGGCTGAAGGCGGCGACGAAGAGCCTCGTCCGTCGCAAGACACGCGAGGTGCGAGCCGTCGACGGCATCTCGTTCGACATCGCACCGGGCGAGATCGTCGGCTTCCTCGGCCCGAACGGCGCGGGCAAGACGACGACGCTCAAGATGCTTTCGGGTCTCCTCTATGTGTCAGCGGCGGCGAGGCGCGCGTGCTCGGCCATGTCCCGTCGAAGCGCGAACGAGACTTCCTGCGCCGGATCTCGCTCGTCATGGGGAACCGCAACCAGCTGCAGTGGGATCTCCCGGCGCTCGACTCCTTCGAGCTCAACCGCTCGATCTACCAGATCCCCCGCGCCGACTTCCTCGCGCTGCGCGACGAGCTGATCGACCTCCTCGAGGTCGGAGACCTCGTGCGCAAGCCGGTGCGCCAGCTGTCGCTCGGCGAGCGCATGAAGGTCGAGATCGTCGGCTCGATGCTCCACCGCCCGCAGGTGCTCTTCCTCGACGAGCCGACGATCGGGCTCGACGTGACGATGCAGAAGCGCATCCGCGAGTTCGTCGCCGAGTACCGGCGTCGGCACGAGGCGACGGTGATGCTCACGAGCCACTACATGGCGGATGTCGAGGCGCTCTGCGAGCGCGTCATCGTCATCCACCACGGCAGGATCCTCTTCGACGGCGATCTCGCCGCTCTGTCCGACACCGTCGCCGCGTGGAAGACCATCGCCGTCGTGCTCGAGAACGGAGCGGGCGACCTCTCGTCGTACGGCGAGGTGATCCATCGGGACGGCGACCTCGTCACCCTTCGCGTCCCGAAGGCGGAGACAGCTCGCGTGACAGCGCGGCTGCTCGCCGAGCAGGAAGTGCTCGACCTCAACGTCGAGGATCCACCGATCGAGGACGTCATCGAGCTCGTGTTCGCGCGTGAAGCAGTGGAATGAGCGCCACCCCGTCCTCGCAGGAGCTCGGGCAGGTCGGTCGCCTCCGCTCGCTCGCCGACTTCTACGTGACGACGATGCGGACGGAGATTCAGACGCAGTTCCAGTACCGCGCGGCGACGTACATGTACCTCCTCGGGATGGTGGCCGAGCCGGTCATCTACCTCGTCGTCTGGTCGACGATCGCGGATTCCTCCGGCGGCGAGGTCAACGGGCTCACGGCAGGCGACTTCGCCGCGTACTACATCGTCTGGACGCTCGTGCGGACGATGAACATCGTCTTCACGCCCTACGGCTGGGAGTGGAGGATCCGCAACGGCGAGCTCTCGGGACAGCTGCTGCGTCCGCTCCATCCCATCCACTACGACGTCGCCCAGTTCGCCGGCGGGAAGATCCCGTGGCTCCTCTACTACCTGCCGATCGCGGTCGTCCTGACCCTGGTCTTCAAGCCGACGTTCGACGTGCGGCCCGCGGAGGTGGTGGTGTTCGCGGTCGCGATCTGGGGCGCGTACCTCATCCGCACGTTCAACCAGACGGCGCTCGGGCTCGTCTGCTTCTGGACGACGCGCGTGGGTGCGCTCTTCTCGCTGTACATCGTCCTCGAGCTGCTGCTCTCCGGACGGCTCGTGCCGCTCACGCTCATGCCCGACTGGGTGCAGACGCTCGCGTGGTTCCTGCCCTTCCGCTGGACGTTCTACTTCCCGATCGAGTCGCTCGTCGGCGAGCTGACGAACGCGGAGCTCCTCGCGGGGCTCGGGATGCAGCTCTTCTGGACGCTCGTCGGCATCGCAGCGTTCTCGCTCGTGTGGCGCTTCGCGATTCGGCGGTACACGGCGGTTGGGAACTGATGACGACGCTGCGAGTCGCGCTGCTCCACCTCCGCGTCGGGGTGATGAACGACCTGCAGTACCGGGTCAACTTCGCGCTGCAGGTCCTGCAGTCGATCCTCGCGGTCGGCGTCGGGCTCATCGTCTTCCAGCTCGTCTTCTCGCATACGCAGGAGCTGAACGGCTGGACGCACTCCGAGCTCCTCGCGATCCTCGGAGTCCAGGCCGTGATGGCAGGCGTGGTCCATGCGGTGATCCAGCCGAACATGATGCGGCTGAGCGAAGAGGTGCAGGACGGGAAGCTCGATCACGCTCTGACGAAGCCGGTCGACGCCCAGATGCTGATCAGCGTTCGGCAGGTTCAGCTCTGGCAGGCGGTCGACATCCCGATCGGCGCGGTGATCATCGGCGTCGCGCTCGCGCGGCTCGGAGGCGGCGTCGGCGTGCTGGACGCGCTCGCCTTCGCCGTTGCGCTCGCATTCGGCGCCGTGCTCCTGTACTGCTTCTGGCTCGTCCTCGCGACCGGCTCGTTCTGGGTCGTGCGCATGTGGTTCCTGCCCGAGCTCTTCGAGGGCATCTTCCAGACAGGTCGCTTCCCCGTCGGCATCTACCCCGACTGGCTGCGCTTCGGGATCACGTTCCTCGTGCCGATCGCTTTCGCGATCACCGTGCCCGCCGAGGCGGTGACCTCGCGGCTCGACTGGCAGACGCTCCTCTTCGCGGCGCTCTTCACGGTTGCCGCCTTCGCGTTCGCGCGCTGGTTCTGGCGGTTCGGGTTGCGGCACTACACCGGCGCGTCGGCGTAGGCCATGGCGTCGCTGGCGAGCCGATCGAACCTGGCTCGTCTATCGCGGCGCCGAGTCCTTCGCGATGGCGATCGGCTGGACGCTCGCGCCCGTGTACTTCGTGCAGGAGGTCGGCATGGATCCGCTGCAGCTCATCCTCGCCGGCACCTTCCTCGAGATCGCGTACTTCGTCTTCGAGGTGCCGACCGGGGTCGTCGCAGACTCCTACAGCAGGCGGGCGTCGGTGATCGTGGCGCAGCTGATCATGGGAATCTCGTTCGTCGCCACGGGGCTCGTCACGAGCGTCCCGCTCGATCCTCGGAGCTGCCGCGCTCATGGGCTTCGGGTGGACGTTCAAGAGCGGCGCGATCGACGCCTGGCTGGCCGACGAAGTCGGCGCGGAGCGCCTCGGTCGCGAGTATCAGCGCGGCGCGCAGGTCGCGCGAGTGTTCGGCTTGCTCGGCATCGCAGCGGCAGTCGGGCTCGCGCTCGTCGACCTCCGGCTGCCGATCGTCGCCGGTGGTCTCGTCCTTCTCGCGCTCGGCGCCCTCCTCGCGTTCGTGATGCCCGAGTCGGGGTTCGAGCCCGCGGCGCCCGCGGAGCTGTCGGCGCTTCGCGGGATGGCGCACACCGCCGGGCGCGGCGGCAGGCTCATCCGGGCGCGGCCGATCCTTCTGCTCGTTCTCGGCATCACGTTCTTCGGCGGCATGTGGAGCGAGAGCGTCGACCGGCTGTGGGAGGCGCAGTTTCTCGTCAACATCGGCGTGCCCGAGTTCGCGGGGTTCAACTCGATCATCTGGTTCGGGATCCTGAATGCCGGCGCCGTCGTGCTCGCAATCGCCGTTGCGCAGCCCCTCTCGCGCCGCTTCGGGAGCGCGAGCTGGCGCGGCATGACGTGGAGCCTGTTCTGGCTCGACAGCGCCATGGTGGCGACCACGATCGGATTCGCGCTCGCCGGCAGTTTCGCCGTGGCCGTGCTCGCGTACTGGGGCATCTGCGTCGCGAGGTCGCTCGCGGCTCCCATCTACTCGACCTGGCTCAACGCGAACATCGAGGACTCGAGTGTGCGTGCGACCGTCATCTCGATGACGAACCTCGGCGACTCGGCCGGCGAATGGGGAGGTGGGCCGGCACTCGGTCTCGTCGGCAATGCGTTCGGGATCCGTGCGGCGCTCGCCGCCGGAGCGGTCGCGCTCACACCTGCTCTGCTCCTGTACGGACTGGCGCTCCGGCGAGGCGACGAAAGCACGTCGATCGGCGTCGTCCCACAGGTGGAAGGCTGACCTCGGCGCCTGCTAGAGTCGCGCGGTCTGTGTAGGCGACGTCGCCTCGGACGGGAGCCCCGTCCGGGGCTTTTTCCATTTCAAGGGAGGTTTCATGGCACGACCGAGGACGCAGGCGCCGAAGCGCACGGCGCGGAGCACGATGGTCAAGAGCAAGGATCGCGCGACGTCGTCCGTCGCAGCACGGCGCGCGGTGCTCAAGCGCATCAAGGACGAGGGCGTCGAGCACATCCTCTTCTGGTTCACCGATCTCGAAGGGCACCTCAAGTCGTTCGCCGTCACGCCGTCGGAGATGAGCGAGGCGCTGAACGACGGGATGGGCTTCGACGGCTCGTCGATCACCGGCTTCAACGCGATCGAGGAGTCGGACATGGTCGCGATCCCCGATCCCGCGAGCTTCCAGCTCATGCCGCGGCCCGGAGGACGAGCACGGCCACCCGATCGGCGCGAACGTCGCGCGCATGATCTGCGACGTCGTGACGCCCGACGGCGCGCCGTACGAGGGCGACCCGCGCTACATCCTTCGCAAGGCGCTCGACCGGATGAAGGGCATGGGCTTCGACGCGTTCAACGTCGGCCCCGAGCTCGAGTACTTCCTCTTCGAGGACGACAAGGGCACCGAGACGATCGACGAGGGCGGCTACTTCGCGATGACCGCGCAGGACGCCGCAACGGAAGTTCGCAACGACACGATCCACGCGCTCGAGGCGGTCGGCATCCCGATCGAGTACCACCACCACGAGGTCGGTCCTTCGCAGCACGAGATCGACATGCGCTACGCCGACGCGCTCGCGATGGCGGACTACACCGTCACGTACCGGCTGATCGTGAAGGAGGTCGCCGCATGGCACGGCTATTACGCGACCTTCATGCCGAAGCCGCTCTTCGGCGAGAACGGCTCGGGCATGCACACGCATATGTCGCTCTTCAAGGGCGCGCGCAACCAGTTCTTCGACCGGCGCGACGAGTACCACCTGTCCAAGGTCGCGAAGAGCTTCATCGCCGGCCAGCTCGTGCACGCGCGCGAGATGTCGGCGGTCTTCGCGCAGTGGGTGAACTCGTACAAGCGGCTCGTGCCGGGCTACGAGGCGCCGGTGTACGTCGCGTGGTCGCAGCGCAACCGCTCGGCGCTGATCCGCATCCCGCTCTACAAGCCGGGATCCGAGCAGGCGACCCGCGCGGAGATCCGTTGCCCCGACCCCGCGTGCAACCCGTACCTCACGTTCGCCGCGCTGCTGCATGCGGGTCTCGAGGGGATCGAGAAAGGCTACGAGCTCCCCGAGCCGATGGAGCGCAACCTCTACCGGCTCACCGCGACCGAGCGGCGCGAGCAGGGAATCGTCGCGCTGCCCGAGTCGCTCGGCGAGGCGATCGAGGAGTTCGCGGGCTCCGAGCTCATGAAGCGCGCACTGGGCGAGCACATCTTCCCGCGCTACATCGAGCTCAAGCGGCGCGAGTGGGACGAGTACCGCGTCCAGGTCACCGAGTGGGAGAAGGACAAGTACCTGGCGGCTCTTTGACACTTCCGACTTGAACTCCGCCGCCGAAAGTTCCATGATGCGCGCTGCAGGGTGTGCCGCAAGGCGAGCGGTGAGCCCTGTATCTGACGGCCGATCGCGGGCTCCCTGGTGTGGAGCCCGTGGTCGTTGTGTGGCGGGTGGAAACCTGCGGTTTCCCCCGCCGGCCCCCCTTCCCTTAGCGAAGCGGCCAATCGGCCGCGCCTAGCCTCCCGGCCGGCGGAGCCGGCCTCCGGCGATCAGCCCCGTGCACTCAGAGCGTTAGCCGGGCTTGCCGGACATCGCCCAGATCGCGACCACGTAGGCGGCCAGCAGGACGAGGGAGATCACCATCGTCGCCTTGAGCAAGCCGGACCCCTTGCCGTCGCCGAGGCGGCGGACGCCGATGCCGCCCACGATCAGTCCGGCGAGCAGGAGGACGCCGCCCGGATCGGCCGTTGCCCAGCCGATCGCCAGCCACGTTGGTTCTTCGCCGCCCTCGAAGCCTTCCCTGTCGTAGATCCATTGCGCTCCGATGCGCATGAGGATCCAGCCGGGGAGCGCGACTGCGAGCAGCGAGAAGTACCCGATGCGCAGCATGCCGACGCTCCCCGCGAGCGAACGCCAATGCACTCGCAGCTGTCAGCACGCCACCGACGAGAATCATCGCGCCGAGAACGTGGACGAAGAGCGCGAGGTTCCAGTCGTCCGGGCGGATCGAGGCGATCAAGCTCATGCGCCCGGCTTCCAGATCATGTCGACGATGATCAGGAGGACGACGGCGCAGGACACGACGTGGAAGACGACGCCGCTCGTGGTCCGATTGAGTGCAAGCAGTTCGGCACTCGATCCCGGCTTGCCTGCTGCCTCGAGCTCCTTCGCCTTGTTCATTCCCTGCATGTACGCCGCGCCCGTCCGCTGGCCGAGGGCGCCGGCGACCGCCCAGAGCACGATCGCCGCGATGATCCACGGATCCCAGATGTCGTACCCGCCGTACGAGAACGCGAGCCAGATGCCGAGGACGATCGTGCCGCCTGCGCCGATCGCTGCGGCCCCGTTTCCGATCTTCGCCAGCGGCTCCATCCGGATCGTGTCGGCCGGCGTGTCGGCGCTCCGCACAGCGACGATCAGCACGGAGAAGAGGACGAGCGCCGAGACGAATGCAAAGGCGCTCAGCACGTGCAGCGCGAGAAGCCACTCGTCGAAGCTCATCAGCGCGATCCTAGGACAATGAGGTTCATGGATGCGACTGCACGTCACCTGCGCCTCCTGACGGAAACGATCGCGGCCGTCAACTCGTCGCTCGACCTCCAGGAGGTGCTCGAGCTCGTCGCGAGCAAGGTCGCCGACGCGCTCGGTACCGATGCCTGCTTCGTCTACCTCTACGACGAGCGCGCAGACGAGCTCGTGCTCCGCGCGACCCACGGCACGCGTGTCGAGGAGCTCACGCGCACCCCGCGGATGCGTCCCGGCGAGGGAATCACCGGCGTCGCGGCGGCCGAGCGCGCCCCAGTCATGATCGCCGAGCAGGCGCACCTCGATCCGCGCTTCAAGGGATTTCCCAACCTCCCGGAGGACGAGTACGAGTCGATCCTTGCGGTGCCGATCGTCACGCGCACCGAGGAGCTCGAGGGCGCTCTCAACGTCCGTACGCGCGAGGCGCGCGCGTTCGGCGACGCCGAGATCGAGCTTCTCGTCGCGATCGCGTCGCAGGTTGCGCAGACGATCGAGCACGCGAAGCTCTACGAGCGTGCGCAACGACGCGTGGCCGAGCTCGAGGCGCTCGCCCGCATCTCCGAGGCCGTCTCGGAGTCGCTCTACCTCGAGGAGTCGCTCGAGGCGATTGTGAAGACGACGATGGAGTCGCTGCACGCGACGGGGGCGGCGCTCGTGCTGGAGGACGGGAAGATTGCGTGGCCGGAAGGTCGCGGCGGCGCATACAACGTGCGGCTCCCGCTGCGCTGGAAACGGCGGCAAATCGGCGAGCTCGTCTGTGACCGAGACACGCCCTTCTCGCCGGACGACGAGGCGCTGCTCGAAGCCATCGCCCACCACGCGGCGGTCGCGCTCGAGCACGGCCGCGCAGTCATGCGAGGCGTCCTCGCCCAGGAGATCCACCACCGTGTGAAGAACAACCTGCAGTCCGTCGCGTCGCTGCTTCGCGTGCAGGCGCGTGCGGAGAACGTCGATGCGCGGAAGTCGCTCTCGGACTCGGTCAACCGGGTGCTCGCGATCGCGGCGGTGCACGAGGTCCTCACGGAGCATCGCGAGGACGACGTCGATCTCGGGGAGCTCGTCGAGCGGCTGCGCGCGATGCTCGTCCAGGGGCTCGTCGTAGGGAAGAACGTGACCGCCGAGCTCGAGTCCGTCTCGCTCGCCGGCCAGCGGGCGACGGCGCTCGCTCTCGTCTTCACCGAGCTCTTCGGCAACGCGCTCGAGCACGGCGGAGATCGCGTATCGATAGCGCTCGGGCAGCGCAACGGCGAAGTCGTCCTCACGATCGCCGACGACGGAGACGGCTACGAGGGTGAGATCGGGCACGGGACTCTCCATCGTGCGCGCGCTCGTGCGCGACGAGCTGCGCGGCGAGCTCGCGCTCGAGAACGCCGGCGGCCTCCGCGCCGAGGTGGTGTTCCCCGCGTGACGCGCGTCCTCGTCGCGGAGGACGAGACGTTGATCCGCCTCGACCTCAAGGGCATGCTCGAAGCGGCCGGACTCGAGGTCTGCGCGGAGGCGCGCGACGGGGAAGAGGCGGTCGAGCTCGCACGCGACACGGAGCCGGACGTCGCGCTCCTCGATGTGAAGATGCCGCGGCTCGACGGGATCGAGGCGGCGCGCCGCATCCTCGACGAGCGGCCGATCCCGATCGTCATGGTGACCGCGTACGGGGAGCGTGAGCTCGTGTCGCGCGCGGTCGAAGCCGGAGTCTTCGGCTACCTCGTGAAGCCGTTCCGCGAGACCGACCTCCTGCCGGCGATCGCGACCGCAACGGCGCGCCACGAGGAGCTTCGGGCGCTCCGCGAGGAGGCAGACACGCTCGCCGAGGCGCTTGCGGCGCGGAAAGCGATCGAGCGTGCGAAGGGGATTCTCATGCAGCGCGAGGGCCTCTCCGAAGACGAGGCGTTCGCCCGGCTCCGTAAGGCGAGCCAGATCTCGGGGCGTCCGCTCAAGGTCGTCGCCGAGGCGCTCGTTGCGACGGTGGGCGACTGACCACAGGCGAGGCGAGCCTCGCCCTACAAGACGTCCCTTCGCGTAGGGACGAGGCTCGCTCGCCCTCAGGTCGCCAGCAGACGCTCGTCCTCGTGCCGGCGGTAGAGGCGGCGGCCGAGCCAGGCGGCGAAGCCGACGAGTGCGAACGGAGCGAGGACGATCAGCAGGCCGAGGAAGATCACCCCTTCCCAGGCGAGGATGTTCAGCGCCTCGTCGATCGCACGGTCTATGCGAGAGGGCGACGCGACGGCGCCGAACGCGCCCGGCGTCACGACCGTGAGCTGGATCGTCGACATACGCGCCTCCGAGCGGAGCACGTCGAGGCTCACCCGCGTGCCGCGGAGATCTGCGCGGAGGTTCTTCAGGCGGGCTTCGAGCTTCGCCCGGGTCTCGTCGTCGAGCGACTCTGTGGCGAGCCGCGCGTTGACGAGGGCGATCTGCGACCGGAGCGACCGGCCGCGCTGCTGAAAGGCGTCGATGCTCTCCTGCCTGTCCTCGACGGTGACCTGCTGAGACACGATCCGGCCGAGGCCGGACAGTCCCGCGATCGCCTCCTGGACGCGATCGACCGGCACACGCAGCGTGATCGAGGCGCTGCCTTCGGCGCCGGTCGCGACGGACGACGAGACGACGAAGCCGCCGAGCGAGCGTGTGAGGTCGAGCGCTCCCTGTGCCGCACGTGACACGCCGTCCGAGTCGGAGACCTCGACGGTGAGTATCGCGCCGATCTTCTGCGCGCGAGGCGCCGAGGTATCCGTCGCGCCTTGCGGTGGGGCTGTCAGCAGGCTGCCCGAGGCCGGCGTGCCCTTGTCAGCCTGTGCCTCGAGGGACTCGGCACGGTTGCGCTGGGCGAGCGACTCGGACACGGGGGCATCGGAGCGCGCCAGCCCGAGCACACCGGCGCTCGCTAAGGCGAGCGCAGCGGCGGCCGGCACGGCGACGAGCAGGCCGCGCCGCACCGGAAAGCGCCAGCTTGCGCGGGACGCGCGAGCCGGCTTCTCGGTCGCGATCTCGCGGACGCGGGCTCGCAGTGCGAGCGGAGCCGACGGACGCGAAGCACGCAGCTCGTGAATCAGTTCAGGCGACGGCGTCATGGTCTCTCATCCTCTCTTCGAGCTTCGAAAGCGCGCGACTCAGCCGGGTGGAGACGGCGGTCGCGGAAATCCCGAGTACGCGTGCGGTCTCCTCCGAGTCCAGGTCGAGAACGACGCGGAGAGCGACGACCTCGCGCTCGCCCGCACTCAGCGCCTGCAGGCTCTCCTGGAGCTCGGCGGATAGGCCATCGCCGAAGGAGCCCGCGTCGGCTCGACGCTCCCCGGCCTCGGCACGCTCTTCGCGCTTTCGGCGTCGCGCGTCGGCACGAAACCAGTCGAGCGCGGTCGAGCGGGCGATGGCGAGCAGCCACGCGCGGGGTGTGCCTCTGCCGGGATCGAACCGGCGCCACTTCTTGAACGCGGTCTCGAAGGTCTCGCCCGTCAGGTCTTCTGCGACCGCCCAGTTCTTCGTGAGATAGAGGAGGTAGCCGTAGACGTCGTCGAGGAGCTCTTCAGCGACCGCCGCGAAGCTCGGAGGAGCCGCATCGAGGGGGCGGGGTGTGTCGAGAGTCACCGCGTGCACGCCCTCTGTACGTCGCGGGACCCCGCACGCGTCACGTCGCGTGCGCCTCCTCGAACAGCACCTCCCACCGGGTGGTGAGCGCCACGAGCTCGTCGCGCGCAGCGCGGTGTGCGCCGAGAACGTCCATGTTCGTCCAGTCGTCGGCGAGCTTGCGCTCGAGCTCGACGATGCGAGCCTCCACGGCGGCGATGTCGGCTTCGAGCCGCTCGAGCTCGGAGGGTGCTCGTTTCGCGGGTCTCGGTCGAGCGGGCTTCGGCGCACGAACGGGCTCGGGTTCTGGCTCCTCGACCGCCTGAACCGAAGCGCTGCGCTCGCGTTCCATGTCCGCCCACCCTCCGTCGTAGGAACGCAGCGCGCGGTCCTCGATCGCCACGATCCGGTCGGGGACGGCGTCGAGCAGCGCGCGGTCGTGCGAGACGAGCAACACCGTTCCCGGGAAAGCCTCGAGGGCTGCCTCCAGCGCCTCGCGCGACTCCACGTCGAGGTGGTTGGTCGGTTCGTCGAGAACGAGGAAGTTCGCGCCCGATGCGACGAGCAGCGCCAGCGCGAGCCGCCTGCGCTCCCCGCCCGAGAGCGCCGTGACCGAGCGCTCGTGTGTCTCCCAGCCGGAGAAGAGGAAGCGCCCGAGGAGCTTCTGCGCCTGGGGCCGGGGCAACCCCGTCGCCGCGGCGGTCGCGTCGAGCACCGACCCCGAGGTGGGCAGCTCGAGGGCGTGCTGCGAGAAGTAGCCGGGCACGACGCCGTGGCCGAGGCGGATCGTCCCATGCTCGAGTGGGTGCGCAGCGAGCAGCGCGGCCAGGAGCGTCGTCTTCCCGGCGCCGTTGGGCCCGACCAGTCCGACCTTCTCGCCACGCTCCACGACGAACGTCGCGTTCTCCAGCAGGCGCTTCTCGCCTGCGGCCAACGCGACGTCGTCGGCCTCGAGGACGATCCGTCCGGTTCGCGGGGGGTTGAGGAACTCGAATCCGAGGGCGCGGCGCTTCGTCGTCAGCGCTGCGATCTCCTGTCGCGCCGCCGAGCGCTCCTTCTCGAGGCGTGCGATCTGCGTGAGCTTCGCCTGCGCCTGCTTCGCCTTGGACTTCTTGTATCGGAAGCGCTCGACGAAGCGCTCGAGCCGTGCGATGTCGACGGAGACGCGCCCCGCGGTCTTTCCGGCCGCAGCCGCGCGCGTCACCTTCTCCTGCCGCCACTCGTGCCACGGGCCGGAGAAGTAGTGCGCGCCGCCCGGCGTCAGCTCGAGCACGGACGTGGTCACCGCCTCGAGGAACCAGCGGTCGTGCGCGACGAGGATCACGGCCGCGTCGATTGTCTCGAGCTCACGCTCGAGCCACTCGAGGTTCTGGACGTCGAGATGGTTCGTGGGCTCGTCGAGGAGGAGCAGATCGGGGCTGCCCGCGAGCGCGCGCGCCAGCGACGCGCGGGTCAGCTCACCGCCGGAGAACGTGCCGAGCGGACGGTCGAGGTCGTTCTCGACGAACCCGAGGCCGCGTACCGCGGCCGTCGCACGATCGCGCCACGCCCAGCCGCCTGCGTGCTCGAGACGCGCCTGCGCCTCGGAGTAGCGGCGCAGGGTCGCGTCGTCATGTGCGCCGGCGGCCATCGCGGTCTCCAGGCGCCGGAGCTCGTCCTCGACCGCGAGCAGATCGCGTGCTCCCGACAGCGCGTACTCGCGGAGTGTGATGTCGAACTCGAGCGGCGGGCGCTGGTCGTGGAGCGCGACGCGCGTCCCCTTCGCGAACGCGAGCTTTCCGCCCTGGATAGATGTCTCACCGGCGATCGCGCGGAGCAGCGTCGTCTTGCCCGCGCCGTTCGCGCCGGCGAGCGAGAGCCGGTCCTTGCGGCCCACGGTGAACGAGACGTTCTCGAACAGCGGATCGCCGGAGAACTCCTTGCGCAACTCCGATGCGATGAGCACGGCCATGACGGGCGAAGCGTAGGTCAGCCGCTGCTGCCGCAGCGGCACAGCCGCTGCGCTTCAGGGATTCTCGCGAGCGAGATCTGCTCCGCAGATCTCGCTCTGCGGAAGGAAGGGTAGTGCGGCCCGCTGCTAGGCGGTCTGGGCGGTCTGCGCCGCGAGTTGCCGGGCTGCTGCGGCGATGTGCTCCGCGTCGATCCCGGCCCGTGCGAGGAGCTCCTCGGGCTTTCCCGACTTCGGCATGCTCGCGCACGGCGAGCTTGACCACGTGTGGCGGCTCGTCCGTATCGGCGAGCGCCGCGAGAACCGCATCGCCGAGGCCGCCTTCGGCCCAGTGATCCTCGACCGTCACGAGCCGGCCGGCGGTCGCCTCGGCGGCGGCTCGAAGCGTCTCGCTCGTCGATCGGCTTGATCGAGTAGAGGTCGATGACGCGGGCGGCGATCCCTTCGTCGGCCAGCGCGTCGGCCGCCTTCAGCGCCTCGTGCACCGTGATCCCTGCGCCGATGAGTGCGACCTCGTCGTTCTCGCTACGAGCGCAGGACGCGGCTGCCGCCGATCTCGAACTCCTCGTCGGGCGAGTAGAGCACCGGCGTCGCGGGTCGGAGCGTGCGGAGGTACGAGATCCCTTCCGTCTCGGCCATCGCGGCGACGAGCTTCGCCGTCTGGTTCGCGTCGCACGGATGGAGCACCGTCGATCCGTGGATCGCGCGGAGCGACGCGATGTCCTCGAGCGCCATCTGCGACGGGCCGTCCTCGCCGATCGAGACACCGGCGTGCGAGCCGCAGAGCGAGAACGTCGCGCGGCTGATCGCCGCCATGCGCACGAAGTCGTACGCGCGCGAGAGGAAGGCGGCGAACGTCGACGCGAACGGTCGCCAGCCCACCGCCTGGAGGCCGACGGCTGCGGCGACGAGCTGCTGCTCCGCGATGTACATCTCGAAGTAGCGCTCGGGATGCGCCTTCGCGAAGGTCTCGGCGAACGTCGAGTTCGAGACCTCGCCGTCGAGCGCGACGACGTCGGGTCGAGCGGCGCCGAGCGCCGCGAGCGCGTCGCCGTATGCCTTGCGCGTTGCGACCTCGGTGCCGAGCTCGTAGCGGGGGAGCTCGAGCGTTGTCGCCCGCCGGCTTGCTCGGAGACGGCTGCTTCGGGCTTCGCGACCTCGATGCGAAGGTCGGTGACGCCGCCGAGCTCGGCGATCGCGGCGTCCGGGTCGTCGAGCGGCTTGCCGTGGTAGCCGTTCTCGTTCTCCACCGCCGCGACGCCCTTCCCCTTCATCGTGCGCGCGACGAGAACCGTGGGCTTTCCCGTCGTCGCGACGGCCCGACCGAACGCGGCGTCGATCGCGTCGAGGTCGTGGCCGTCGAGCGCGATCGCATTCCACCCGAACGCCTCGGCGCGCGCGACGTACGTGTCGAGGTCCCATCCGACCATCGTCTCGCCACGCTGGCCGAGCCGGTTGACGTCGATGATCGCCGTGAGGTTGTCGAGCTCGAAGTGCGCAGCGTGCTCGAACGCCTCCCACATCGAGCCCTCGGCCATCTCGCTGTCGCCGCACAGCACCCACACGCGGCTCGGCAGGCGCTCGAGGTGCTTCGCGGCGAGCGCCATCCCGACGCCGATCGGAAGGCCCTGGCCGAGCGAGCCCGTCGCGACGTCGACCCACGGGATGGCAGGTGTCGGATGGCCCTCGAGCATGCTCCCGAGCGTCCGGTACTCGAGGATCTCCTCGTCGGAGACGACGCCCGCTGCGCGGAAGATCGCGTAGAGAAGGGTCGACGCGTGGCCCTTCGAGAAGACGAGCCGGTCGTTCGCGGGGCTCTTCGGGTCGTCGAAGTCGAAGCGGAGGTAGCCGTCGACGAGGACGGCCGCGAGGTCGGCTGCGGACATCGCGGACGTCGGATGCCCCGACTTCGCGGCAGCGCTCATGCGCACGGAGTCGACGCGGAACTGCTGCGCGAGCTCTCGC
Source organism: uncultured Gaiellaceae bacterium (assembly GCA_963783705.1). Classification (GTDB taxonomy): domain Bacteria; phylum Actinomycetota; class Thermoleophilia; order Gaiellales; family Gaiellaceae; genus GMQP-bins7. Next base: position 497,760 of record CAWAOK010000009.1, on the reverse strand, counting down.
CGTCTGCTCAGCCGCGGTCACGCGGCCATTCTACGGCGGTGCTCGACGCGGTAACGTTGAAGTGTGGCGCGCAGCAGATTGCACGAGCTGTCCGAGCACGGCGTCAGCGTCTGGGTCGACTCGCTGTCGCGCGAGATGCTCGAGACGGGTGAGCTCGCCCGGCTGATCGACGAGGACGCCGTCGTCGGCGTCACCTCCAACCCGACGATCTTCGAGAAGGCGCTGTCGACCGGCGACTGGTACGACGAGCAACTTCGCGCAGAGCTCGAGCGGACGGACGACACACGCGAGGTCTTCTTCGCGCTCGCCGTCGAGGACATCAAGCGCGCGTGCGACCTCCTGCGCCCGGTGTGGGAGCGAACCGACGGCGTCGACGGGTTCGTCTCGCTCGAGGTCGATCCCGACCTCGCGTACGAGCGCGACGCGACCTTCGAGCAGGCGAGGCTGCTGACGGAGCTGCGTCGATCGGCCCAACCTCTTCGTGAAGATTCCCGGCCACGGTGCCCGGGCTCGGCGCGATCGAGGACTCGATCGCGGCCGGGCGCTCGATCAACGTGACGCTCATCTTCTCGCTCGAGCGCCACGCGGCCGTCGCCGAGGCCTACGTGCGTGGCCTCGAGCGCCTCGTCGAGGCCGGCGGCGATCCGACGCATGTGGCGTCGGTCGCGAGCTTCTTCGTCTCGCGGGTCGACACCGAGGCAGACCGGCGGCTCGAGGAGGTCGGTCGCGAGGATCTGCAGGGACGGCTCGCGGTCGACAACGCGAAGCTCGCGTACCAGCACTACCTCGACGTGTTCTCCGGGCCACGTTGGGATGCGCTCGCCGCGGCGGGTGCGCGCCCGCAGCGCTGCCTGTGGGCTTCCACCTCGACGAAGAACCCTGCGTACCGCGACGTCCTCTACGTCGAGGAGCTCATCGGCCGCGACACCGTCAACACGATGCCGTTCGAGACGATCGCAGCGTTCCAGGATCACGGCGAGTCGCGCGAGACCCTCACCGTCGGCGTCGACGAAGCGCGGGCACTGCTCGCCGAGCTCGCCGCCGCAGGCGTCGACTACGACGACGTCACGGACACGCTCGAGCGGGAGGGCGTGCAGAAGTTCTCCGACTCGTTCGCGTCGCTGCTCGAAGGCATCGACGCGAAGCGCGCGGCACTCGTCCGCAGCTAGCTCCTGCCGGAGCTCTCCGGTGAGGATCGGGTCGACGTCGGAAACCTCTACCGGACGCTCCGCTCTCTCGAGGGCGACGGCATCGTCGCCTCCGAGTGGAGCGCCGAGCTGCCCGGCCCGACGGAGCGCACGTACACGCTGACCGACGCGGGTCACGAACTGCTCTCGTCGTGGCTCGACGCCGTCGAGCTGCTTCGCGACGGCCTCACCGAATTTCTCGAACGTGCTCGGAAGGGAGGTGACCATGTGCGGTAGACACCAGAGACGAAGGCGGGGCCAGCGGGCTCCGAATCGTGAGGAGCTCCTGACTGCGCTCGAGGAGCGCCAGAAGGATCTCGAACAGGAGATCGCGGACATCCACGACGTCCTGCGACGGCTCCGCGACGAGGGTGCGACGCCCTCGCCCGAGCCGGCGCCCGCGATCTAGGGCGACGCGACAGCGGCGAGGAGCTCTTCGTGAAGGCGACCGTTCGAGCTGATGGCGGTGCCCGAATCGATCCGCGCCTCGCCGCTGGAGTCGGAGAACCGGCCCCCAGCCTCCTCCACGATGATCTGAACTGCAGCTAGATCCCATTCGCCGAGCCCGGATCCGCCGTCGACGGCGCCGTCGACAGCGCCTTCGGCGACGAGCATGTGACCCCAGAAGTCACCGAGCCCCCGTCCGTGCCACGCGCGTCCTGCGATCGTGATGAATCGGGCGTCGAGCGGGAGGCACAGCACGGAGTCCTCGACGCGATCGATCGACGACACAGCGATCGCTGCACCGTCGACGAATGCGCCCGCGCCACGCTCGCCCCACCACCGCCGCCCGAGCGCGGGCGCCGAGACGACGCCGACTTGCACCACGCCTGCTTCCTCGAGCGCGATGAGCGTCGCCCAGGTCGGGATTCCGCGCGCGTAGTTTCGCGTGCCGTCGATCGGGTCGAGAATCCAGCGGCGCGACCCCACACCGGCTGCACCGTGCTCCTCGCCGAGAATCGCGTCGTCGGGTCGTTGCGCAGCGAGAAGGCGGCGCAGCTCGGTCTCGACGGCTCGATCGGCTTCGGTGACCGGGCTCAGATCCGGCTTCGTCTCGATCGCGAGGCCCGAGCGGAAGTGCGGAAGCGAGATCGAGTCGGCCGCGTTGGCGAGCTCGAGGGCGAGAGCGAGGTCGGGGCTCACGGCCTCGACCCTAGCGTGCCACTATCCGCCGGAGATGCGGAAGGTCGGACGCACGACCCGCACCGCGACCGGCGACGACCAGGTCATTGCCGGGGTGCCCACCTGAGCCGGATTCAACCCGCGGACTCGGTAGTACCACTTACCCGCCGGAAGCCCGAGAACCGTCGAGGTGGCGACCGTCGACGCCGCTCCCTGCTTGCGCCACGGGTACACCACTCGGGACCACTGGATCTCGTACGCCGCCGCACCGATCACGGGCCTCCAGGCGACGAGCGGGCTTGCGAAGACGACCGGATGCGCACCGGCCCGGGCGAGGAGCCGGCCGTCGGGCCTGAGCCCGGAGACGAATGGACTGCCGCTGCTCGTTCGAGCCGGCTTCGAGTCCTTCCCGAACACACCGATCCGACCGGCTGCACACGCGTCCTGTGGCGACTCGTAGTCCCAATACTCGTACTGTCCTGAGGCCTCGCTGTAGAGAATGGCCACCGGAACGACCGTCCAGAAGTATCGCGTCGTCCGTCGATCGAGATCAGGCAGATCCAGTCGGAGACGTGTTCGGGTCTCGTCGAACGACTCGTTCGAGACGAGCGGGAAGGTGTCGGCGGTAAAGGTCTTGGCGTGCTCGTTCTTGTCGTTCGGGAGGACGTTGACGAGGGCGTCGTCCAGCTCTGTCGCGGTTGCCGGAAGCTTGAGCGGACCGCTGACGCGTGGCGCGAACGCCGGGCTGCCCACGACCGAGCCCCTGAAGACGACGTTCACGCAATCCCGGTCGGAGAAGACGTACGTCCTGAAGAGCCTGAACTCCCGGCCGTCCATGGCCTGATCTCCGCTGAACGTGAGCGCGGGCATGAGCTCGTGGGGAGGCGCGAGCCCGGTGCTCGTCTCATCGGAGAGCGCCGCACCGAGGCGGATCCTGCCGGACGTCCACGATGGATTGGACGCCGAGTACAGAGCGCTCCACGGACCGTACGAGACCGCAGGCAGGCCGTTGGGAAGCGCGCCCACCACGGTTCTGACAGCACGGACGCGCCACTGGACCGTGCGCCAGTACGCCTCCTCCAGGTGGAACGTGTAGACGTCACGCTGGTCGGCGACGTTCGTCTGCGTCTGGACGATCTTGTTGAGCCAGAAGCCAGGCCCGCGACCGCCGTACCAGACCTCGTAGCCCGTTGCGCCTTCGACCGGTGCCCAGCGAATGAGACCCGGACGGGCCGTGAGCGGAACCGGCTCGTTCTCCCAGCGCATGTCGAACACGAACGAGCTGCTCCACTTGGACGCTCCCTCGGTCGAGACCGAGCGAACGTGCGCGTAGAGGGCGTACGGTGCCTTACCCGTGAACCACGGAAGCGTCAGGTTGATCGACACTGCGGGGATTCGGATCGGGTCGATCCGCATCTTCACGACCTCCTCGCCCGAGGCGCCGTCCCCTCCGGCACCCTTCGAGCTCGGGTCGTTGGCCTTCACGAAGCTCATGGTCACCGGACGACAGTGCTTGCCCGACTTCGCGTCGTCGGAGACGTTCGACCATACGATCGAGCTGCCGTTGAACGAGCGGCTCGTCGCGAGCTCGAACTCGTAGCACGCGGCGCCACGCACCGGCTTCCAGGCGAATGCCGGAGTGCGTGAGAACGTTCGCTGAGGAGCTTCGCTCGGCCGAAGCTCGAATCCACGCAGACCGGTTGGCGCGCCGGGAGGCGCGGCCGCCGCCGAGGTGGCGAGCAGAGTGCCGAGAAGTGCAATGGCAAGGAGGCAGAAGCGAGCCGCACGCATCGACAGTCATGTCGGCATGGGCAGCGTCAGGCTTAAGCCAGACCGACACCCAGCGCAGCCCACGACGATGAAGGACTCGGGTTGGTCAGTCGATACGACGCGGCCGCAAAGCGGACGCCTTCAGGGATCTGGCGCGACCGGAATCTGCACTCGCAGATATCGGTCTTGCGCAGACAAGACTCGGGTTGGTCAGTCGATACGACGCGGCCGCAAAGCGGACGCCTTCAGGGATCTGGCGCGAGCGGAATCTGCACTCGCAGATATCGGTCTTGCGCAGACAAGACTCGGGTTGGTCAGTCGATACGACGCGGCCGCAAAGCGGACGCCTTCAGGGATCTAGCGCGACCGGAATCTGCACTCGCAGATTTCGGTCTTGCGCAGACAACCTAGTCAAGCTGGAGGTACAGAACCGCGACGAGCACCGTGCCGGCGAAGAGCAGGCAGAAGAGCAGGAACAGCGCCCAACCGAAGCGGAGATTGCGACGTGCGAGATCGGGATCCATCACAGGAGCACCGGGTCGAGCGCCGCAGCCGCGAAGAGCAGCGCGAGGTAGAGGAGCGAGTAGTGGAACAGCACCTTCGCCCGGTACCGCGTGAGATCGCGGCGCAGCAGCACGGCGAGTGCGATGAAGACCGCGCCGAGCACGACCGCCGCGATCGTGTAGATCGGCCCGAGCCAGAGTCCGACGGCGACGGTGAACGCGACCATGACGACCGAGTAGAGGACGATCTGGCGCGCCGTCTCGCGGTCGCCGCGCACGACGGGGAGCATCGGCACGCCTGCAGCGGCATAGGCGTTCTTGATCATCAGTGCGAGCGCCCAGAAGTGCGGGGGCGTCCAGAGGAAGACGATGAGGAAGAGCCAGAGCGCCGGTAGCGCGAGCGATCCAGTCGCCGCGGCGTACCCCACGAGCGGTGGTACGGCCCCGGCGGCTCCGCCGATGACGATGTTCTGCGGCGTCGAGCGCTTGAGCCAGCGGGTGTAAACGAGGACGTAGAAGAGGTTTCCGACGAGCGCGAGCACCGCCGTGAGCACGTTCACCGCCGACGCGAGCAACGCGAACGACAAGGCCGAGAGCACGATTCCGAACTCGAGCGCCTGCTCGGGCGACACGCGCCCGGTCGCGACAGGGCGTTTCTCCGTCCGGCTCCCCATGAGCGCGTCGATGTCACGATCGAGGAGGTGGTTGAGCGCCGACGCGCCTCCGCAGGCGAGTGCGAGCCCGAGCATGGTGACGCCGAACAGGCCGAGCGGTGGGACGCCCTGGGCGCCCACGAACATCCCGGCCGCTCCGGTGAGCAGGAGGAGCGTCATGATCCTCGGCTTCGTGAGCGTGAGGTAGTCGCGAGCCGAGGCGAGCGGCGGAGCTTCTCGCCGGAGTGCGCCCGCGACCACGACGAGCGCGACGCCGAGGGCGACTGCAGCCGCTCCGACGTGCAGCGCGGCGGCCCACGTCGCGTTACCGCTCCACGCGACCAGGCCGCCGAGCCCGATCGCCAGCAGGAACGCACCGAGCGCCGCGCTCGCACGCACCAGGAGAGCGGGATATGCCAGCCGCGCGAGAACGACGTTCGCGACGAAAAGCGGAAGCGCAACGAGGGCGATCCCCCAGTGCGTCGCGCCCAGCTCGAGGACAGCGCTCACGACGACGAGGCCGACCGCGACTGCGCTCGCGACGGCCGAGACCCGGAACAGCACGCCGGGCTCCACCCGCGCGCCGTCAGGCAGGCTCGCGCTCGCCACGCTGCTCACGCAGCCTCCTTCGCAGGTCGTAGAGAGGTCTCGCGCTCGTGACGTACGGCACCTCGTCGAAGTTGTGCGGCGGGGGCGGAGACGTGGTGTACCACTCGAGCGTGTCCGCCTGCCACGGGTCGTTGCCGACGCGGGGGCCACTCTTCCTCGTCCTCAGCACGTTCACGGCGAAGACGAGGATCGCGATCCCCATCACGTACGAGCCGATGGTCGAGGCGAGGTTGTAGCCCTCCCAGCTCTCGTCCGAGTACGTGTAGATCCGCCGCGGCATCCCCTCGAGCCCCGCGAAGTGCTGTGGCATGAACGCGATGTTGAAGCCGATGAAGAGGAGCCAGAACTGCCACTTGCCGAGCTTCTCGTCCAGCACCCGGCCGAACATCTTCGGCCACCAGTAGAAGAGGCCCGCAAAGATCGCGAAGACCACGCCGCCGATCAGCGTGTAGTGGAAGTGCGCGACGACGAAGTACGTGTCGTGCACCTGCCAGTCGATCGGGAAGGCCGCGAGGTAGATCCCCGTGAGGCCACCGATCACGAAGAGCGAGAGGAATCCGAGCGAGTAGAGCATCGGCGTGTCGAAGCTCAGGTTCCCGCGCCACAGCGTCGCGAGCCAGTTGAACACCTTGATCCCCGTCGGCACCGCGATGACCATCGACGCGATCATGAAGAAGGCCTGCAACGAGATCGGCAGCCCGACCGTGAACATGTGGTGCGCCCACACGAGCATCGAGAAGAAGCCGATCGCGACCGTCGACGCGACGATCGCCTTGTAGCCGAAGATCGGCTTGCGCGCGAAGACGGGCAGCACCTCGGAGATGATCCCGAACGCCGGCAGCACGATGATGTACACCTCGGGGTGCCCGAAGAACCAGAAGGCGTGCTGGTAGAGAACCGACGAGCCGCCGTCCTCGGGGTTGAAGAAGCTCGTCTGCACGTCCCACGGGCCGATGGAGATGCCACGGTCGAGCAGGAGCAGCGTGAGCGCGGCCGCGAGCACCGGCATGACGGCCATGATCAGCCAGCTGAAGATCAGGATCGACCAGACGAAGAGCGGCATGCGCGTCCACGACATGCCGCGGGTGCGCATGTTGGTGATCGTCACGATGAAGTTCACCGCGCCCGCGACCGTGGACACGGTGAGCAGGTGAAGGGACAGGATCCAGAGGTCCTGCCCAGATCCCGGCGCCTGGATCGAGAGTGGCGGATAGGCCGTCCAGCCCGTGTCAGCCGCGCCGCCGTCGGCGAAGAAGCTGAGCATGAGCACGACGCCGCCGAGCAGGAAGAACCAGTACGACAGCGCGTTCAGCCGTGGGAACGCCACGTCGCGGGCGCCGATCATGAGCGGCACGAGGAAGTTCGCGAACCCGGCGAGGATCGGGACCCCGACGAGAAACACCATCGTCGTCCCGTGGATCGTGACGAGCTCGTTGTAGCGGTCGGCGCCGATGACATCGGCGTTCGCCTGGGCGAGCTGGAGGCGCATCACGAGCGCCATCAATCCGGCGAGGATGAAGAACACGAGCGAGGTCGCGATGTAGAGGATCCCGATCCGCTTGTGATCAGTCGTGACGAGCCAGCTCGCGAACCTGCCGCGCTGCCAGGTCGGAGGCGTCTCCGCTCTAGTGGACGCAGTCATGAGTTCGTTCGTGTCTGGCGGCCCGCAAACCGAGCAGGCCTAGGACGCAGGGAGCCCGCATACCAATAGGTATGTGGGCGAATGAGGACGACGGGATGCGAAGCGTTTGCGGGCCGCCAGGCACACAGCCGTACTCGTGGCTGTGTCCACTAACTGCCACTGGGCGGGTTCTCCGTCAGGTAGTCGGCGAGCATCGCGATCTGCTCGTCGGTCCAGCCCGACCCGACGGCGGGCATCGTGCCCTTTCCGTTGCGGACGAGGAGCGCGAGCTCCTCGGGATCGGTGAGCGTGGGGGAGCCGGCGACGCGCGGCCCGATGCCTCCCTCGCCGTTCGGGCCGTGGCACTTCGCACAGACGCCCTCCCATTCCTCCTGCCCGAGCTCGCCGGAGCCCGCATCCTGCTGTGCGCGGCGCTGCGCGAGCCACGTTTCGAACTCAAGGGTCGACATGACCTCAGTCGAAGCGAGCATCTGCGCGTGCTCGAGACCGCACAGCTCGGCGCACTGGCCCGTATAGACCCCTTCGTCTCGCGCCTGGAACCACGTGTCGTTCGTGACGCCGGGGATCGCGTCGATCTTGCCCCCGAGCGCCGGGATCCACCACGAGTGGATGACGTCCGTGTCGGGAGCGGTGACGTCGAGGCTCACCGGCACGCCGACCGGCGCGCGCATCCGGTCGATCGCGATGACGCCGTTCGGATACTCGTACTGCCAGTAGAACTGGCGGCCGGTCACGTCGACGTCGAGCTGCTCCTCTCCTGCCGTCGCCTTCGGGATGTCCTTGATCCCCGGCAGCTCGATGAAGACGAACGCGGCGATGAGGAAGAGCACGACGACCGGAGCGGCCGTCCAGGCGAGCTCGAGCTTCGTCGCCCCGTGCGCCTGCGCACCGTCCTCGAACCGTGGACGGTCGCGACGGCGGTACTTCCAGACGAACGCGACGAGGAGCCCCTCGACGAGGACGAAGATCGCGAAGACGAAGATCGAGATGAAGAGCCAGCTGTCACGGATCCCCTCGGCGTTCGGCGACTCGGGCGCCACCGGCGCGAACTGAGCCAAGTACGAGAGAAACGGCACCGGCTGCCATTCTATGAACGTGCCGGAGAGCTCGTACCGGGGAACGCGCGTGCGGCTGCCCGCCGACGTCGTCCGCCCGTTCGAGGTGTTCGTGAACGGCGTCGGCCAGCGCGAGGGTGGCGACTACCGGATCGACGGTCGCACGCTCGTCTTCGAGCGCGAGCTGAAGTCCGAGGGAAACCTCGGATTCTGGCGCTGGCTGTCGCTCTGGGTCGGCATCGCGGGCACGTATCGGCAGAACGACTCGGTCGATATCGCCTATCAGCGGAACGGAAAGCCCGTTGTGGCGTCGCAGCTCCCGCTTGAGCCGCTGGACTGAAAGACGCTGCGTACACGCCGCTAGGGTGAAACGGTGACGGATCAGAATGGGATCGAGGTCAAGGGCCTCGTTCGCGAGTACAAGAAGGGCCCGCGGGCCGTCGACGGGATCGACATCTCCGTCGCGCCAGGGGAGATCTACGGCTTCCTCGGGCCGAACGGCGCCGGGAAGTCGACCACGGTCCACGTCCTGACCACGCTGCTGCCGCCGACCGCCGGGACGGCGCTCGTCGGTGGCTACGACGTGGTGAAGGACGGTCCGAAGATCCGCGGGCTCATCGGCGTCGCGCTTCAGGAGGCGGCGCTCGACCCACTTCTCAACGCGCGCGATCACCTGCGCCTCCAGGCGACGCTGCAGAGCGTTCCCAGGGAGCAGCGCGAGTCACGCGCGGAGGAGCTGATCCACCGCGTGGGCCTCGTCGACGCCGCTGATCGCAAGGTCTCCGGCTATTCGGGAGGGATGAAGCGGCGCCTCGACCTGGCGCTCGCTCTCGTACACAGTCCGCGGATTCTCTTCCTCGACGAGCCCACGACCGGGCTCGACCCGCAGAGCCGCACCGACATCTGGAACGAGGTGGCGCTCATGCGTCGCGAGGCGGGCGTGACCGTGTTCCTGACCACGCAGTACCTCGAGGAGGCCGACGTTCTTGCGGATCGGGTCGGGATCATCGACTCGGGCAAGATCGTCGCGGAGGGCACGCCTGCCGAGCTGAAGGCCGAGATCGGCCGGCCGAGCGTGCACGCGATCCCGCGGACCGAGGACGACCGGCCCAAGATCGCGGCGTTCCTCGCGCAGTTCGGCGAGCCGCTGGCGTCCACGCGCGACGTGGCCGTGCGGCTGAGCGAAGGCCTCGGGCTCACGGACATCGTGCGCGCCGTCGACGCCAACGGCGTCGACATCGCGGACCTCGAGCTACACGCGCCGACGCTCGACGACGTCTTCCTCGCCAAGACGGGCCGCACGCTCGAGGGCGCGGCGGAGGAGGCCGATACTGCCGGCCCGGAGAAGCGCCGGAGGTGAGCACGGCCACGACGCAGGTCGGGGCGATCGCACGGCGATCGATCGTGCGGACATCCCGTCAGCCGGCCAGCATCATCCCGCCGCTGATCTTCCCGGTCGCCCTCATGGCGGTGAACGCCGGCGGCTTGGCTTCGTCGACCGAGCTTCCGGGGTTCCCGACGGACTCGTTTCTCGCGTTCGCGCTCGCGGTGCCGTTCATCCAGGGTGCGCTCTTCTCGACGATGAACGCAGGCACCGACATCGCGCGAGACGTCCAGACAGGCTTCGTCAACCGGCTCGCGCTGACCGCGCTGCGCGACTGGGCGCTCCTGAGCGGACAGCTCGCCGGGATCGTCGTGCTCGGCGTCCTGCAGGTGGTCTTCTACATCGTCGTCGGGCTTGCGGCCGGAGTCCGGTTCGAGTCGGGGCCTGCGGGAATCGCGGTTCTGCTCGTCTACGGAGCGCTGGTGGCGCTCTCGTTCGGAGCTCTCGGTGCGTGGCTCGCGTACCGGACCGGCTCGGGCGAGACGATCCAGGCGCTCTTCCCGGTCCTCTTCGTCTTCCTGTTCATCTCGTCGATGAACGCGCCCCGCAACCTCATCGAGGTCGGTTGGTTCCAGACGGCTGCGACGCTCAACCCGGTCTCGTACATGATCGAGTGCGTCCGCAGCCTGATCATCACGGGCTGGGACTGGCAGGCACTCGCCCTCGGCTTCGGCTTCGCCATCGTGCTCGGGGTCGTCTCGTTCTGGCTCGCCGCTCGGGCGCTGCGGACGCGGATGACGAGGACGTGAGGTCGTGAAGACCTGGAACGTGATCTGGGGTGTCGCGCGGAGGACATTGAAGAACGCCCTCACGAACCCGCAGATCCTCCTCCCGACGCTTATGTTCCCCGCCTTCTTCTTCGTCGCGTTCGCGGGCGGGCTGTCCCAGGTGGCGCAGGTCCCGGGCTTCGACTTCCCGCCCGGCTATACGGCGTTTCAGTTCGTGTTCGTCCTCCTCCAGTCAGCGGCGTTCAGCGGCGTCTTCACGGGATTCGGCGTGGCGCGCGACTTCGAGGGTGGGTTCGCGAAGCGGCTCATGCTCGCGGCGCCTCGTAGGAGCGGGATCGTCCTCGGGTACGCGCTCGCAGCGCTTCTTCGCTGGTCGGTTGTCGCCGTGCTCCTCACGGTGGGCGCTTTCGTCGCCGGGATGAACCTCGGCGGGGGACCGGTCGAGCTCGTGGGTCTCTTCACGCTGGCGGCGCTCGTGAACTTCTGTGGCTTCTTCTGGTCCGGCGGGATCGCGATGCGCTTTCGCACGATCCAGGCGGGGCCGCTCATGCAGATGCCCGTGTTCCTCATTCTGTTCTTCGCGCCCGTGTACGTGCCGCTCGAGCTGCTCGAAGGGTGGATCCACGGCGTCGCCACTCTCAATCCGCTCACGTACATCCTCGAGACCGGCCGCGGATTCGTCGCGGGCGACGCCCCGCACATCGCCGGCGCGTTCGCGATCGCACTCGGCCTCGGCCTGGCGTTCTGGGTCTGGGCGTTCCGCGGCCTGCGGAACGCCGAGGCCGCGGGCGCGTAGGGCGAGAGCCGCGCGCCGCAGGGGCGAGATATATCTCGCCCCCTACAGCCAGCTGAGAACCCGCAGCAGCGCGTCTACGACCTGCGGGTCGAACTGCGTTCCAGACGCTTCGACGAGGCGCCGTCTCGCCTCCTCTTCGCCGAGCGACTTGCGATAGGGCCGGTCGGTCGTCATCGCGTGGTAGGCGTCGCACGCCAGGACGATGCGCGACTCGAGTGGAATCTGCTCGCCGACGAGGTGGTCGGGATACCCCGTTCCGTCGTAGTGCTCGTGCGCGCAGCGGACGATCGAGCGGACTTCGCCGAGCTGCTCGATCGGTGCCAGGATGCGCTCTCCGAGGGCGGGGTGCGTCTCCACGAGGGCGCGCTCCTCGGCAGTGAGCGGGCCTGCCTTGGTGAGGATGCGTGACGGGATCCCGATCTTGCCGATGTCGTGGAACAGCGCCCCGAGCTCGAGGCGCTTCAACTCCTGCGCCCCCAGGCCGAGCTCCTCGCCGACCCGCAATGCGAGGTCGGTGATCCAGCGAGCGTGGCTCGACGTGTACTCGTCGTTGGCCTCGAGGGCGTTCGCGAGCGCCTCCACGGTGGAAAGGAAGGTGCGCTCGAGCGTCTCGTAGCTGGCAGCCGTTTGCAGCGCGAGCCGGGTCTGGCGCGCAAGGCTCGCCAGGAGCTCCAGCTCGAGGTCCTCGGAAGCGGACCTCACGGTGATCGCGGTCGCGATGACTCCCCAGCGCCCGTCGACCGTGAACGGGGCGATCGCGAACCTTCCTTCGGTTCCCTGGGGGACGGACGCGATCGCCGCGTAGTCGTCCAGATCGACTGTGTACGGCTCGGTGCGAGCGAGCCACGGCTCGAGGTGCTCCACGGGAATCGACACGGGGATCTCCCCGGCCGCCTCTGGAATACCCGCCAGCCGTTCGAGCGAGCCGGTGACCGCGTTCTGCAGCCACACGGAGATGCTCGGGCTCCGGAGGATGCCTGCCGCGCCCGCCGTGGCGCGCTCGGCGACGTCGGCGATGCTCGACGCCTCGGCGAGCTCGCGTGAGAATGCGAGAAGCGCCTTCGCGCTCTCGGCTTCGCGTCGCTGCGCCTCGTACAGGCGCGCGTTCTCGAGCGCGACCGAGGCGTGGCCGGACATGACCTCGAGCAGTCGGAGATCGTCCGCGTCGAACTGCTCCAGGCCCAGCTTCGAGATGACGATGACACCGATGACACGAGCGCCGTACGTGAGCGGCACGGCCAGGAGCGACTCTGCGATCTCGGCAGTGCCCTCGATCTGCTCGCCGAACTCGTGCTGCGCGGCGTCGCCGATCAGCAAGGACGTACCGGTCTCGGCGACGCGGCCGGTGATGCCGCGGCCGATCTTCGTCGGAAGGAGCTTCGTCGGATCGCCCGGAAGTGCGCCCGTCAGGTCGCCGCGGAATGCGACGAGCACCAGATCGTCGTGGTCGCGCAGAAAGACGCGGCAGTTGTGGTAGTCGATCAGGAGTCGGAGCTCGTCCGCGATGGTCAGCCCGATCTGGGCGACGTCGTTGAGTCGCGAAAGCTTCCCGGAGAGGCTCTGGAGCATCTTCAGGTGCGCGATCGAGCGCACGTCGTCCCGGCGAATCGTCTCCTCGGAGGGCCGCTCTCGGGTGCTCTCGTCGAACGGGAGCACGAGTCCCTTCCCCCTGGACTTGGCGGTCATCATCGCGACCTCCGCGCAGGCGACGAGCTCACGCGGGTTCGCCGCGTTCTCGGGCCCGACCGCGATCCCCGTCGATGCGGTGAGACGTCCGACGGCTTGCGCCTCCAGCCTTCCGAGCTGCTCCCCGACCCGCTCGGCGAGCGCCGTCGAGCTGCGCAGGTCGCCGGAGGGGAGGATGACCGCGAACTCCTCGCCGCCCACGCGGCACACGACATCGCTCTGGCGAACCGACACACGGAGCACCTCCGCGACCTGCTGGAGCAGATGATCGCCGACGCCGTGACCGTAGACGTCGTTCACCTTCTTGAAATCGTCGAGGTCGAGCATCACGACCGCCACGGTGTCGTGGGCGGCGGATGCGGTCAGAAGCGCGTGCCGGAGGCGATCATGGAACGCGCGGTGGTTGTAGAGACCGGTGAGGGCGTCCGTCTCGGCCTGGTGCTCGAGTCGTGCGCGGATGTGGGCGTTGTCGATCGCGAGCGCCGCGGCGTCCCCGAATCGCCTCGCCAGGAGGAACTCCTCGTCGGAGAACGCGGCGTCCTCCCCGACGCGGTAGATGTTCAGAGTGCCCTGCAGCCGCCCGCGCGCGATGAGCGGAACGGCAATGAGCGCCTCCGGCTCGATGGGGGTACCGGGAACGAATCGAACGCGCGGATCGAGGTGTGCGCGGTTCGCGAGCACGGCCTCGCGATGGTCGACCGCCCAGCCAGTGATGCCTTCCCCGAACGAGAACGTCTCGCTCAGCACCTCGTCGGCCCACTCGCCGCGTGCGAGCACGGCGTGGAGCTCGCGCTTCGACTCATCCGCCTCGTAGATATGGACGTCTTCGTAGGGGACGAGCTCGGCGAGCGCGTCCGCGATCCGCTCGAGGAGCGCGTCGAGACTCTGCTCGGAGAGCACCTCGTGGAAGATCTCCGCGAGCCGGCGGTACGGCTCGGCGGAGCCGCCCGTGACCAGGCTCATGTGGGGCCGAGGCGTCGGCTCGATGGGGGCAGGATCGGGCATGCCGCCTCGAAGCTCATCGGACGCTCGGGGAACGGGCTTGAGGGCGCCTCTGCGAAGATCGGCGCGGCCATGCCTGACAACGACGCTCGCCACGCGCTGCTCGGACGCCTGATCGATCACGCGCCGATGTTTCCGCCTGCGTCGCTGAGTCCGGCCGAGGCGCTCGTCGAGGACGCGCGGGCTGCTGCCAGCCCGCATGCGTTCATGCTCGCGCGACTCGTATGGCCGGCGTCGCGTCTCGGGGAGCTTCCGCCGTCCGAGCGCGCGATCAGCGCTGTCCTCGACGCGCCGATTCCGCCGGGCTTCCGGGTCGAGGCCGTCGAGACTCCGCCTTCAGTCGATCCGGGTGCAGGCGATGCCGTTCCCGGAGGCGAGGTGTACGTGGAGACGCCACTCGACGGTGGTGTCGAGGTTCGGCTCGACCACCTCGTCGCGCACGGGTTCCGCGCCAAGGTCAGGTGCGGCGGTGCTTCCGTGCCGAGTGTCGGCGCGCTCGCCGGCTTCGTTCGCGCGTGCCGCGAGCGAGGTCTCGTCTTCAAGGCGACGGCCGGGCTCCATCATGCGGTGCGTTCGAACGGAGAGCACGGCTTCCTCAACCTGCTCGCGGCGGCTACTTTCGCAGGCGAAGAGGAAGGTGCCCTCGAGGAGGTCGATCCCTCGGCGTTCGTCCTCGACAGCAGCTCGTTCGCCTGGAGAGAGCGTTCGGCGTTTCCCGAGGAGCTCGCAGGCGTACGGCGCGACGTGCTCCATTCGATCGGGAGCTGCAGCTTCTTCGAGCCGGTCGACGAGCTCGTGGCGCTCGGGATGCTGCCGCGGTGAAGGGCGCGGTCGGATTCGGTGTCTTCTCGGTCGACGGTGATGCGCCGCGCGTCGGGTTCCGGGTGGCAGCGGGGATCCTCGACCTCGCTGCGGCCGGTCTCGGCTCGGTGTTCGAGGCATCGACGCTCAACCCGTTCCTCGCGCTCGGCCGGCGCTCGTGGGAGGACACGCTCGCGCGTATCGACGAGCTCGTGTCGGGAGGTACCGATGTGGTTTCTCTCGATGCGGCCGCTGCGCACGCCCCGTTCGACGTGGCGGACTACGTCGACTTCTACTCCTCGCTCGAGCACGCGACGAACCTCGGGCGCCTCTTCCGTCCTGACTCTGAGCCGCTTCTGCCCAACTGGCGCCACCTCCCGGTCGGCTATCACGGTCGGGCCGG
Source organism: uncultured Gaiellaceae bacterium (assembly GCA_963783705.1). GTDB lineage: Bacteria > Actinomycetota > Thermoleophilia > Gaiellales > Gaiellaceae > GMQP-bins7. The sequence continues at coordinate 482,419 of CAWAOK010000009.1, read as the reverse complement.
AACGGTCGTCGTCAGCGGAACGCCGGTCGTGCGCCCGTGTGGCCAGACGAAGGTGCCATCCGAGGACGTGCCTCGCTACGGGCCGAGCAGACGGCTGGACATCGAGCTCGAGCTCGGCTTCGTCGTCGGCGTCGGCAGCAGGCTCGGCGAGCCCGTCCCGGCCTCTGCGTTCCGCGAGCACGTCTTCGGGGTCGTGCTCGTGAACGACTGGAGCGCTCGTGACATCCAGGCGTGGGAGTACGTGCCGCTCGGGCCGTTTCTCGGCAAGTCGTTCGCGACCTCGATCGGCGCGTGGATCACCCCGCTCGGGCTGCTCGAGGATCGTTTCGTACCCGCACTTATGCAGCAACCCGAACCTCTCGAATACCTGCACACCGAGGGCGACTGCGCGCTCGACGTCGAGCTCGAGGTCGAGCTCTCGGGTACCGTCGTCTCGCGTACGAACGCGCGCGGCCTGTACTGGACGATGCCGCAGCAGCTCGCGCATGCGACGGTGAACGGCGCGTCGATTCGCACCGGCGACCTGTTCGCGTCGGGGACGATCTCGGGTACGGAGCCCAGTACCGAGGGGTCACTCATCGAGCTCACGTGGAACGGCGAGCGCCCGGTTCGGCTCGACGACGGCTCGGAGCGGACGTTCCTCGAGGATGGCGACGAGGTCGTGCTGCGCGGTCGGGCCGGCGACATCGAGCTCGCCGAGGTGCGCGGAACGATTCTGCCGGCGCGCTAGGACAGGCCCTTAGGTCGGGAACGTGCCCGCTCGGTAGAGCTGACCGGCGAGCTGCCGTCCGAACGTGTCCGAGAGCCACGCGGCGACCGCTATCAGGGCGTCGAGGTCGATTCCCGTGGCGACGCCCTCGCGTTCGAGCGCGTAGACGAGATCCTCGGTGGCGATGTTCCCCGTCGCGTTCGGTGCGAACGGGCATCCGCCGAGCCCGCCCACCGACGCATCGAGGACCGTCGCGCCGGCCTCGAACGCGGCGAGCGCACACGCGTAGCCCGTGTTCCGCGTGTTGTGGAAGTGGGCGCCGGCGGGTACGTCGAGCGCGAGGACGCTGGACACGAGCGAGCGCACGGCGCCTGGCGTCGCGACGCCGATCGTGTCGGCGAGGACGAGCGTGTCAGGGCCGGTCTCGGCGACGCGGGCCGCGATCTCCAGCACTCGTGCAGCCGCGACCTCGCCCTCGAAGGGACATCCGAACGCGACGCTCAGCGTCACCGTCGAGCGGAGGCCGTCGGCGTGCGCGCGAGCGACGATACGGTCTGCTGCTCCAATGGACTGTTCGACAGATGCGCCCTGGTTGCGCTGGTTGAACGACTCCGTCACTCCGAACGCGAAGCGCACCTCCTCGAGCCCGGTCGAGACGAGTCGTTCATAGCCGCGCTCGTTGAGCGCGAGCCCGGCGCGCACGACGCCCGGCTGTGCACCTACCGCGGCGACGACTTCCTCGGCCTGGGCCATCTGCGGCACGCGCCGCGGATCGACGAAGCTCGCGATCTCGACCGCCGGCACGCCGGCGCCGACGAGCTTCCGAACGAGCTCGGCACGAGTTGCGACATCGAGTATCTCCGGCTCGTTCTGGAGGCCGTCGCGCGGGCCGACGTCGTACACCGTGACGCGCGGCGCAGCCATGACGCGGCCACGATACCCACCGCTCGATCGGGCGGTACGCCGATCCCGTGGAGGAGGCGATCGTCGTCGGCATCGACGGGTCGGATGCGTCGCTCGCAGCGCTTCGCTGGGCGGCGCCCCCGATCGTGGTCGTCAAGAGCTAGATCTTCGCGGACATCTCTGCGAGCTCGCGATCGCGGTCCGTGATGCCGTCTGCGGTGTGCGTCCACCAGCGCAACGTCACCTTGTCGTAGTGGATCGCGATGTCGGGATGGTGGTTCTCGGCCTCGGCGAGCTCACCGACCCTGTTCACGAACGCGAGCGAGTCGACGAACGAGTCGAACGCGAACGTGCGCTCGAGAGCCTTGTCCACCTCTGTCCAGCCTTCCGGGGTCACGACGGCAGTATCTACGATCGTTCGCCATGGTGGATCCCGGCGAGGCCGCTTCGAGCGCGACCGCAGAGCGCAGGTCCGGTCGCGAGCTGCTCCTCGAGTCCGTCTTCCGGCCGCTCTCGAACCTCTTCGTGCCGCTGCTTCAGCGGTTCAACGTATCGCCACCTGCCGTGGTTCTCGCGAATGCCGCAGTCGGGCTCCTCGCCGCGTTTGCGATCGGTGCCGGCCAGCTGATTGGCGCGGCGGTGCTCCTGCAGCTGAAGACGCTGCTCGACAACATGGACGGACAACTCGCCCGCGCAACCGGGCGGGTCACGCTCACGGGTCGGTATCTCGACACGCTCGCCGATCTCCTCGTGAACGCAACTCTCTGCGCGGCGCTCGGCTACGTCACCGGGCAGCCGGTCCTCGCAGCGTTCTCGTTCGTGGCACTCACGCTCGTGCTTGCGGTCGACTTCAACGTGACGGAGCTGTACCGCGAGGTGCACGCGATCCCAGTCGAACAGCCCGTGGCGACGGGCGGACGAGCCGAACGGGTTCTGGCTTCGCTCTACGCCGCCCTGTTCGCACCGCTGGATCGTGCGATGCGCTCGGCGTCGGAGTGGCGCTTCGGCGGTCGAGCGACCTACGACCGGTTCACCGTCATGTTCCTCGCGAACCTCGGGCTCACGACACAGCTCGCGGTGCTCGGGCTGTGCCTGCTTCTCGGTGCCCCGAGCGCCTACCTCTGGTTCACGCTCGCGTGCCTGGTCTCGCTCGTGCCGCTGCAGCTCCGCGCCGAGCGGCAAGCCCGAGCCGTTGTCACCCCGTAGCCTCAGACCGCGCCGCGAAGCGTGACGCGCTGGCCGTTCATCGAGGACGCCGCGTCGGAGCAGAGATACGCGATCGCCTCGGCGATCTCCTCGGCAGGCGTGAAGGTGGAGAAGTCCTTGTCGGGGCTCTCCGCTCGCATCGCGGGCGTCACGATGGATCCGACCACCACGATGTTCGCCGTCGCGCCCGTCCCCGTGAAGCGGTGCGCCAGCGCCAGCGTCCACGTCTCCGAGGCGGCCTTGGCGGCGGCGTACGCGGCATTGGGATGCGTCGGAGCCTGCGCTTGCCCGGCCGAGACGAGGACGAAGCGTCCGCGCCAGCTCTCCATCAGCGACGACGCGAACGCCTGTGTCGCGTGCTGAACCGTTCGGACGAGCAACGCGCTCAGGAAGTCCCAGTCCTCGAGCGGCGCCTCCTCGATGGGTGTGCCGCCGCGCCAGCCGCCGACGAGATGAACGAGTCCGTCCACCTGGCCGTCGTGCCGGGCAGCCAGATCTGCCGCCCACGACCTCGTCGCGACCGGATCGAGGAGATCGACGACGTCGGTCTCGATCGGCGCGTCGATCTCCGAGGCCAGCCCCTCGAGCCCCGCCTGGTCACGACCGCAGACGCAGACCCGCGAGCCCGCGCCGGCGAGTCGCCGAACGACCGTCGGGCCGAGATTGCCCGCTCCGCCTGCGACCGCGATGACCCGCCCGTCGAGCGCCGTTCCCACGGGTGGCCACGCTAGCAACGGCGCGCGCGGCGAAGTAGCGTCCACCCATGGCAGAGCAGTCGTTCGCCGAGCTCCAGGCGCAGTTCCGCAACATCTGGCCGACCGTGACGCTGCGCTCGATCGGCGACGTCGAGCGGACGGTCGTCGTCGTCCACTCGATCAGCTTCGACGTGCCCGACCAGCTGATTCCGGTGTTCCCCGCCTACGAGGAGCGCTTTCTCTGCCTGGTGCTGAGCCTGCTTCGTGCGCCGCGGTCGCGTGTGATCTACGTGACGTCGCAGCCGATCCACCCGCGTGTCGTCGACTACTACTTCTCGCTCGTCCCCGAGCTCGACACACCTGATGCGCGGAGCCGGTTCGAGGCCGTCTCGCTCGTCGACGGACGAAACGAGCCGCTGTCCAAGAAGCTCCTCGCGCGGCCGGGCGCACTCGAGCGGATCAAGCGGCTCATCGGTCAGCCCGAGGTTGCGATGATCATCCCGTTCTGCATGACCGACGACGAGGCGCGGCTCGCCGAGGAGCTTCAGCTTCCGATCTACGGCTGCGACCCTGCGCTGAACTGGCTGGGCTCGAAGACCGGGAGCCGGAAGGTGTTCGCCGAGGAGGACGTCCAGCACCCGGTCGGCCTCGACGTCAGAGGCACTGACGATCTCACCGGCGCGCTCGACGAGCTGCGCGCGAGAAGCCAGGCGGCGCGCTCGGCCGTCCTCAAGCTCGACCTCGGCGTCAGCGGTCTCGGGAACGCGGTGCTCGACCTGGAGACGGCGTCACGAGATCTGCAGTCGGCGATCCAGCTCGAGGACGACAGCGTGGGAATCGAGCGCTACCTCGCGATGGTTGACGAGCAGGGCGGCATCGTCGAGGAGCTGATCGAGGGCGAGGACTTCCGCAGTCCCAGCGTCCAGCTGCGCATGAGTCCTGCAGGACAGGTCGACATCATGTCGACGCACGACCAGGTGCTCGGCGGCGCCCACGGCCACACGTATTTCGGCTGTCACTTCCCAGCCGATCCCGGCTACGCGTCGCAGATCGCAGCCGAGGCTCTCAAGGTGGGTCGGCGACTCGCACGAGAGGGCGTCATCGGACGAGCGGCGGTCGACTTCGCGGCGGTGCACAGGGACGGCCGCTGGGAGCCGTACGCGCTCGAGATCAACCTCCGCTCCGGGGGTACGACGCATCCGCTCTTCGCGCTCACGAGCCTGACCGATGGCGTGTACCACCCTCTCGCCGGCGAGTGGCGCACTCGCCTCGGCGACATCAAGCACTACGCGGCCACCGACCACCTCGACTCGCCGGCCTACCAGTCGCTGACGCCGGACGACCTGCTCGACGTCGTCCAGCAGCGGGGGCTCGGGTGGGACGGCGAGCGGGAGGTCGGCGTCGTCCTCCACATGGTGAGCGCGATCGCGGTCGCCGGCCGCATCGGCCTCACCGCGATCGGTGACACGCTCGACGAGGCGCGGCAGCGGTACTACGGCGTCAAGGCCGCGGTCGACGTCGCCGCTCAACGAGTGTAGGAGCGAACGGCGCCGCAGGAGATGCGAGCCCCCAGGCGAAGGGAAGCCGTCGATGGGATGGCGTCGTGGCGAGAACTGGTTCGACGGCGACGCGCCGTGGTTCCACGACAGCACGGACGGAGGGGCCGCGTCGCTCGAGGTGAACGCGCCTGCGTTCTTCGGCCTCAGCCTCGACGTGCTCGCAGACGCGATACCCGACGGTCTCATGGAGTCGCGTCGCAGGCGTGCTGAGCTCCGCCGCCGCCGTAGCGCGCGCAAGACCCAGACTGCAGCGATCGTCATCGGGCCAGCGATGCTGCTCGGGCTCGCTTCACCCCGACTCGGCAACGCATCGCGCTCCGAGGTTCTTGCCCAGGAGCCGCCGAGTGCGACATTCAGGCCGCTCCTCGACCCGATCCCCTCCGCACCGGTTCGCAAGGCGGCGCCGTTCGAGAAGCGAGCATCCATCCCCGCGATCCGCTGGAACGCGGCGACCTCGCATGGACTCCCGTACGCCGGCCGGCTGAGTGGCGGTACCCGGCTTCCCCTCAAGGGCCAGAGCTGGGTGACCTGGAACCCTGTCGCCGATCGCGTGCCGAATGAACCCGACCGCCTCTTTGGCAACGAGCGGACGATCCGCGCGTTGGTTGCTGTCATGGCCGCCTATCGCGCCGGCGATCCGGACGCGCCCAGGATCGTCGTAGGCGACATCAGCTTTCGTGGAGGCGGACCGATGGAACTCCACCGCTCGCACCAGAACGGCCTCGACGTCGACGTCTACTACCCGCGGCGCGACGGGAGGTCGCGGCCACCGACCAGAGGCGACCAGATCGACCGCACGCGGGCGCAGGATCTCCTCGATCGCTTCCTCGACGCGGGAGTCGAGAAGGTCTTCGTCGGCTATTCCACGGAGCTACGCGGCCCGAACGATGTCGTGATCCCGTACCCGAATCACGGAGATCACATGCACGTGCGCTTCCATCCGTGACGACCGGGGCGGCGTGGCAGGGGGAGTTGAGCTAGGGCATGTCGTCATCGTCGAAGATCCGCATCGTCGGACCGCTTGCCCGATACGAGAACCAGGTTACGGTGGGAGTCGTGACCGGCTCTTTGTGGGCGATGAGGTATGCGGCGAATGCCCGCACGAACTCCTCTCCGTAGCGTCCCTCGGCGATGAGCAGAGCGCGATTGTCGACCGTTACCCGTCTCAGCTCCAGTGACGTCGCGTCCGTGCCCTCCTCCAGCTGGTGAGCCAGCCTCTGCCGGGAGGCACGATCCCGACTGGCCTTCGTTCCGGTCCCGTGGTGCTCCTCCGAGCAGGCTCTGCTGCAGAAGGGGTCGCCCATGCGCACGGAGACCTCGGGCAGCCCTCCACCGCAGACCGAGCAACGTGCCAGTGGCGCCGCCATCGCTCAGTTTGCTCCTGGGCTACGTGGGTCCACGTCCCCGAGTATCTACAAGGCTGCGCAGTGCCCCCGGCATGAATCGAACATGCGCACGCGGTTTAGGAAACCGCTGCTCTATCCACTGAGCTACGGGGGCGCGCGAACAGGGTAACGCCGGCGCCGATTAGACTCGCTGGCGCGTGAGGACGAACTGGTTCACCGCCGCCATCGTGATCGGGATCGCGTCGATCGTGATCGCGGCGCTCGTGATGCGACTCACCGCGTAGGCGCCGCACGGCGAGTTAAGAACGCGCGTACTCGCTCGCGTGCTCTTGCGTCAGGCTAGACCCCGGCCGTTACCATCCTCCCCGTGAGCGGTTTCCTCATCTTCTTCATCATCCCGATGGTGCTCGGGTTCTGGGCCCAGCACCGGGTGAAGTCGACCTTTGCGAAGAACCTGCAGGTTCCTGTCGCGAACGGGATGACGGGTGCCCAGGTGGCACGGCGCATCCTCGACGCGAACGGCCTCAACGAGGTCCCGGTCGAAGAGACGCCGGGAACGCTCTCCGACCACTACGACCCGCGCAGCCGCTCGGTGCACCTCTCGCCGCACGTGTTCCACGAGGCATCGATCGCCTCGACGGCAGTCGGCGCGCACGAGGTCGGTCACGCGATCCAGCACGCCAAGTCGTACGCGTTCTTCAAGTTCCGCAGCGCGCTCTTCCCTGCCGTGCAGTTCGCATCCAACATCTGGATGCTGTTCCTGCTCGGCGGGATCTTCCTCCAGATCACGGGCTTCATCCTGCTCGCAGTCGTCCTCTACGGCGTCGCGGTGCTCTTCCAGTTCGTGACGCTTCCGGTCGAGTTCGACGCATCGAAGCGTGCGAAGGCGCAGCTGAAGGACCTCGGGCTCGTCGCGTCAAACGAGTCCGGCGGCGTGCAGGCGACCCTCAACGCCGCCGCGTGGACGTATGTCGCCGGTGCGCTGGCGGCGGTCGCCCAGCTTCTCTACTTCCTCACGCTGCTCAACAACCGCTAACGCTCCCTCGGCATCCAGCCGAAGCGGCGTAGCGCGACGACGAGCCCTGCTGCTCCCCACGCGAGGACGATCGCCAGAGCGGTGGGATCGGCAAAGAGCGAATCGCCGTCGAGGTAGACGCCGTTGACGATGTCGATGAAGTAGGTCAGCGGCAGAACGTCCGCGATCGCCTGCAGCACCGCCGGGAAGTCGCTCGTCGGACCGAACGATCCGGAGAGGAAGGCCATCGGCAGGATCACGACGTTGACGACGGCCGAGACGCCCTCGGCCGAGCGGATCAGGGCGGCGGCACCGAATCCGAGCCCGGCGAACGAGATGACGCCGAGCACGATTGCACCGACGAACCCGAGCCAGTTCGCCGGCATGCTCGCGCCGAAACCGAGCCCGCCGAGCGCGAGCAGCGCCACGGACTGGAGCGCGAATGTGGTCAGCGTCGAGAGCAGCACCGCGAGCAGGTACACGGGTGGCGCGAGCGGCGTCGCGCGGAGGCGTTTCAGGACGCCGGCCTCGCGTCGCACGACGAGCATGATCGCGAGCCCGCCGAATGCTGTGGTCGCGGCGCCGTAGCCGAACAGGCCGACGAGGAGCAGGTCGACCGCGGGGATGCCGTCGATCTCGTCGCCGTAGACCGATCCGAGCAGTGCGTAGAGCAGCAGCGGGAAGATGAAGATGAAGACCGCGGCCTCCCGGCTTCGCCAGAAGATCTTCTGCTCGAAGCGGAGCTGATGGAGAAGGGTCGTCACTCGCCGTTCCCCGCGTCGTCGCCGACGAGCTCGAGGTAGACGTCCTCGAGCGTCGGGCGGTGGACCTCGAGCTGCTCGAGCGATCGTCCCTCCGCGAGGGCCTCCGTCGTCAGATCGTTGAGCGCACGAGTCGGCTCGGTTGTCTCCACCCGGACGAGCTCGCCGTCACGCCGGAAGCGGATCTCGGTCACGCCCGAGTCGCCGATGAGCTCGGCGGGAGTTCCCATGCGGACGATCTCGCCGCCTCGGAGCACAGCCACGCGATCGGCGAGCTGCTGTGCCTCGTCGAGGTAGTGCGTCGTCAGGAGGATCGTCGTGCCGAGCGCACGAAGAGCGCGAATCAGGTCCCAGGCGGCCCGTCGCGCGGCGGGGTCGAAGCCCGTTGTCGGCTCGTCGAGGAACACGAGATCAGGGTTTCCGACCAGAGCGACGCCGAGGTCGAGACGCCGCTTCTGGCCGCCCGAAAGCGTCTTCACCCGCGCATCGCGCTTCTCGGCCAGCCCGACCAACTCGACCACGTCGTCGACGTCGCGTGGGTTGGCGTAGTAGCCCGCGAACATGGTGTGGGTCTCGCGTACGGTGAGGAGCGGGCTCAGCTCGGACTGCTGGAGCACCACGCCGGTCCGCTCGCGGAGTGCCGCAGGGGCCGAGCCCGGATCGTGCCCAAGCACGGAGGCTTCGCCGCCGTCTCGGGCTCGGTAGCCCTCGAGGATCTCCACCGTCGTCGTCTTGCCGGCGCCATTCGGCCCGAGGAGCCCGAAGACCTCTCCCTCCGCGACTGCGAAGCTGACGCCGCGGAGCGCCTCGACGCTCCCGTAGGACTTGCGCAGATCGGAGACGACGATGGCCGGGGGCACGGCCGGGGACGATATGCACGATCCGGACGCTGGGTAGGGTGGCGCGCGTGCCGACGCTCCGCTATGTCATCGTTGACGTCTTCACGGACACCGCGCTCGCCGGCAACCAGCTCGCGGTGTTCACGGACGCACGCGAGATCGACGCGGACCTCATGCAGGCGCTCGCGAAGGAGTTGAACTTCTCCGAGACGACCTTCTTACTGCCGGCCGAGCAGGGCGGAACCGCGCGAGTACGGATCTTCAACCCGTCCGAAGAGATGCGCTTCGCAGGCCATCCCGTTCTCGGTTCGGCCTGGGTGCTCGCACAGCCTCTCCAGCGCCCCGTCATCGAGCTCGAGACCGGCATGGGAATCGTTCCGGTGGAGCTGGACCGCGACGAATCCGGTGGCATCGCGTTCGGGCGGATGACCCAACCCGTGCCGACCATCGAGCCGTACCCCGAGGCTGACGCGCTGCTCGAGGCGCTCGGAGTGAGCGAGTCACGGCTGCCGATCGAGCGCTACGACAACGGTGTGCTGCACACGCTCGTCGCTCTCGAGTCGGCCGAAGCGGTGGCGAGCCTCCGACCTGACTTCGAAGCCCTGTCCGCGCTCGCCGTCAAGGCGAACTGCTTCGCCGGCTCGGGTGCGTCGTGGAAGACACGGATGTTCGCACCGGCAGTCGGTGTCGTCGAGGATCCGGCCACGGGCTCGGCAGCGGGCCCGCTCGCGTGTCACCTCTGCCGGCACGGGCTCGTCGAGTGGAGCGAGTGGATCGAGATCTCGCAGGGCGCCGAGATCGGGCGACCCTCGACGCTGTTCGCGCGCGCCGACGGCGCCGACGGAGCGATCACGCAAGTCTTCTGCGGCGGCCGTGCCGTCATCGTCGCCCGCGGCGAGTTCCGGCTCGGCGCCAAGGGAGCTGCCGCATGAACGAGGCTACCGACTCGATCCTCCAGCAGTACCGCGACATTCGTCGACGGATGGAACAAGCGGTGCTTCCGCTCGCGACGTCGGTCGATGGCCGCCACTTCGTCTGCCAGGCCTCAGCCCATGGACTAACGCTTCGTACGGGCGGCTATGTGACGATCGACGTCGACGGCGCTGCACGGCTCGGGCAGATCCTCGAGCTCGAGCTCTTGGAGGTCGACGGTCCCGAGGTCGCGAGCTCCGCGCTCGACGACACCGGTACGTCTGTCTCCGCGAGCGTCCGCATTCGAGCAGTGCGGGGATCCGGCGTGATCCTCGACGGCGACCGAGCTTCGTTCCACGACGGGGTCATGCGTCCCGCGACGTCGGAGGAGGTGCAGGCCTGGCTCGATCGCGCTCGACCTCGTCGCGCAGCGCTGGAGATCGGTGAGCTGCGGCTCGCAACCGGGGTTCGCCTGTCTCTCGACGCAGGCGGCTTCGATCGCCATACCTTCCTCTGCGGGCAGTCCGGCTCGGGCAAGACGTACTCGCTCGGCGTGATCCTCGAGCAGCTCCTACTCGAGACGAGCCTTCGGGTCGTGATTCTCGATCCGAACTCCGACTTCGTGGCACTGGGACGTACGCGAGACGACATCTCGGACGCTGTGTCCGAGCGTCACGCGACGAATGCCGGGGTCGTCGTCCGGAGCGCGGCCACCGGAGCCGGAAGGCTCCAGCTGCGATTCGCGGACCTCGATCCGCGCACCCAGGCCGCGCTTCTGCGCCTCGATCCGATTTCGGATCGCGGCGAGTACTCGGAGCTCGTCGAGTTGCTCGACCGCTGGAGCGAAACCGGCGCCACCGCCTCGCTCGACCAGTTCCTCGCGGATGGCGGGGACGAGGCGCGTGCGCTCGGACAGCGGCTACGGAACCTCGGTGTGGATCGCTGGGGCGTCTGGGCGCGTGGCGAGAGCGGATCCATCGTCGACCAGGTCGCGACGCGCGACGCACGATGTCTCGTCGTGGATCTCGGATCGTTGACGACGCTCGAAGAGAAGGCGGTCGTCGCCGAGGCAGTGCTGGCCACCCTCTGGCGTCAGCGCGCGGATCGCGAGCCCACGTTGGTCGTCATGGACGAGGCTCACAACGTCTGTCCGAGCGACCCGGACGATCCCATCACGGCGATCGCAACGGAGCACGCCGTGCGTATCGCCGCCGAAGGGCGCAAGTACGGCCTGTATCTGCTCGTCTCGACGCAGCGCCCGCAGAAGGTTCACGAGCAGGTGGTGTCGCAATGCGACAACCTCGTCCTCATGCGGATGAACTCCCGGTCCGACCTCGCTCATGTCGGTGAGCGATTCTCGTTCGTGCCGCCTGCGCTCGTTGGTGCGGCCACCGACTTCGGTCTCGGCGACGCTCTCGTCGCGGGCAAGATCGTCTCGCATCCGGCGTTCGCCCGCTTCGGTAGCCGCATCACGGAAGAGGGCGGCTCGGACGTGTCGGCCGATTGGGCGGTGCCGCGCCCCTAGCGTGTCCCCGCGGCAACGAGCTCCGCGACGAATGCGCTGGCCGACGCCGCCGCCTCGACCGGATCGGCGCCTCGTGTGCGCGCGTGCACATACGCCACGGAGAACGAGTCACCAGCACCAGTCGGGTCGACGGTGCCTTCGACGGGTGCCGCCGGGACGTGCTCGACGAGCCCTCGCGTCACGACCCACGCGCCCTTCGAGCCGATTGTGAGGATCACCTCCGGCACGCCGAGAGAATGGAGCTTTTCAGGGTCGGCACTGCCGACCAGCGTCTCCGCCTCCTCGTCGTTGAGCTTCAGCACCTCGACATGCCGAAGTACGTCGCCGATGTGCGCGTCCGTGTCGAGCGGTCCGATCGTTGCCCTGCGGACGAGCCCCTGTAGGTCGACGAGGAGCCGACGGCCGTCTTCTGCCAGTGCTGCGAGCGTCTCCGCCTGGAAGTCGGAGCGGGTGAGCGCGCACACGGCGATCCACACTGCGTCGGCTGCCGCAGCGACTGCCTGTACCGGAGTCCACGGATCCCCGATCGCGTCCTGCCACATGATCCGACGCTCCCCCTCGTAGTGGAAGCTGTACTCGGTCGTCGCGGACGACTCGTGCCACGTCGTCGGCAGGCCGAACGCTTCGAGTGGAGGGAGGAGCGCGGGGCGGTGCTCCGCGCTGCACGAGGCTTCGACATGAGCCTCCGCCCCGAGGCGAGCCAGTGCGCGCGCCGCATAGAAGACGCCTCCGCCTGGACGCGGCTCGGCTCCTTCGACGACGTCGCGGGTGAGATGGCCGAGTGCTGCGATGGCGCTCATGCCGTGGTGGCTCCTGCCGCGTGCCGGCGTGTCACGAGAGCAACCGCCAGGGCCAGGCCGAACGAGACGACGAAGCTGGGAACGGTGGCGCCAATGCCCCAGTCTGGCGAATTCAGCTCGCTCACGAGATCGACCCACCAGGTGGGACCGGTTGGAAAGAGCCACTGGTACAAGGCGAATCCGGTGATCCATGCACCGATGAGCCCGGCTCGCCAGGCGGGCGATAAGAAGACGTCGTCTGCCGTGTAGTGCGCACCTGCTGCGAGCCAGTCTGCGAGCAGCACGGCGAAGAGCGGCACGAAGACGGAGCCGAGGAGGAGGAGGAAGCTCTGGTAGCTCCCCATGTTCACGACCAGGGCGCCCGCAGTCGCCACCGCGATGACGAGCACGATCAGGAGCTCCTGGGGCACGCGCGGAAACGCGTTCTGGAGCGAGACGGCCGCCGAGTACGCGTTCGCGAACGCCTCGTCGGTCTCGGTTACGAGGAGTGCGAAGAGCGCGACGATCGCCGCGAACCCACCCGCGACGACAGCGGCAGGAAGCGCAGCGGGATCGCCGAGGTCGCGCGAGAGTACGAGCACGGCGCCGAGCGCGAGCAGCCAGACCTCAGGCACGAAGTACCCGAGGCCCGTTCCTGCGAAGGCGCCGCGTCGCGTCTTCGAAAACCGCGTGTAGTCCGCGGCGTACGGCACGAAGGAGACGGTGATGCCGACGACGACGTCGGCGCCCTGCCAGACGGTGAGTCCGCCCTCGCCCGCGGTGTCCCACAGCGCACCGAGGTCGGCCCCGTCGAGCGCCCACCAGGTGAGATAGAGGAGCGCGAGCGGCACCGCCCAAATTGCGAAGCGGCGGATGAACCGCCGGACGAACCCGATCGGGCCGAGCAGTGCGAGTACGAGCGTGCAGGCGCCGAAGACGATCGTCCACAGCCACTGTGCACGGAAGCCGAAGAGCTCGTCGGAGAGTGCGGCCGCCGCGGTGGCGATCACGAGTAGCTCGAAGATCGTCCAGCCGACACCTTGCGCGACGTTGACCGCGGTCGGAAGGAGCGATCCGCGCTGGCCGAGCGGCGCGCGCATGAGCGTCATGCCCGGTACGCGGGCGTCGGCGCCGATCATTCCCGCCGTGGCGAGCATGAGGTTTCCGATGAGGCAGCCGACGAGGATCGCGACGAGCGCGTCGGGCAGGGACAGCGCTGGAACCAGGATCGCGCCGGCCACGACCACCAGGAGCGAGACGCCAAGATTGCCCCAGAGCAGCCCCGTCTCGACACCGCCGAGAACCTGGAGCCGCGACGGAACCGGCTCGATGCCCCAGCTGCCTTCGACTCGGTCAGGTGGCGCCACCGCGGTGTGAGGCTAGATGATTGATCGGGAATTGACGCTCAGCCGGGGGCGGTCACGACCAAGTCGGGCGACGCACTCCCTCACCGTGCAGGCTAGTGAGCCTGGACGGTGAGGGAGGGTGGCGATCCGGCGCCGCGTCGTGGCCGTCATCCGACCCGCCGTGAATTCCCGATCAATTATCTGGATGATGCGCCCGTGATTCCCCGCTACTTCGTCGTCGCGGAGGCGACGCACGAGATCCAGAACCCGACCTCGCAGGAGAAGCTGCTCCTTCTCGGGAAGCGGCTCCGGCTCGGCCCCGAGTCGCGCGTCCTCGACATCGCGTCGGGGCGTGGCGGGCCGGCGGTTCTGCTCGCCTCCGAGTTCGGCTGCGCCTGGCACGGCATCGAGATCTCGCCGGACTTCCATGCGTTCGCCGTCGAGCGAGCTGCGGAGGCCGGGCTCGGCGATCGGGTCTCGTTCGAGCTCGCCGACGCGGCGAGCGTCACGCACGAGGCCGAAACGTATGACGCGGCGCTCTGCCTCGGCGCGAGCTTCGTCTACGGCAGCCTCGCCGATACGGTCGACGCACTTGTGCCAGCCGTGCGTCCCGGTGGCCACGTCGTCGTCGGCGAGCCGTACTGGCGCACGCTGCCGCTGCCGGAGGACTACGCCGATCGCGTTCAGCCGTGGACGACGCTCGAGGGAACGATCCTCGCCTTCGAGACCTCGGGTCTTTCGGTCGTCTCGGTCATCGCAGCGTCGGAGGACGACTGGGATCGCTACGAGACGCTGCACTGGCAGGCGGTGGAACGCTGGGTCGCGGAGAACCCGGACGACCCCAAGCTGCCGGAGATCCAGGCGTTGCACGAGCGGTCGAAGCAGAACTACCTTCGGCACCAGCGTACGCACCTCGGCTGGGCGATCTTCGTGGGCTGGAAGCCGTTCGCCTAGCGAGTCGTGGCCCATCCGGAGATTCCCGCAGAGCAGGCGTACCTCGACCACGCCTATCGCTGCCTGGATCGGATGCGCAGCGCACTCCTCCGGTCGGCGGGCGCAGGAGCCACGGAGGTGGCCGCGGAGGCGATCGAGGCGTGGGCAGCACGGCGCCTGGCGACGTACGACGACGCCGAGCGTTCCCTCTGCTTCGGCCGCCTCGACCTCGAGAGTGTCGATGTTCCGCTGTACGTCGGCCGGCGCTGGGTCGACGACGACGAGGGTGTCGTCGTGGTGAACTGGCAGGCGCCGGCGGCTCGGCCGTTCTACACGGCGACGCCGGCAGCGCCGCACGGCGTAACGCTCCGTCGCCGGTTCCGGACGCGCGACCGCACGATCACAGGAATCAGCGACGAGGCGCTCGACGGCTCGCTCGCCGACGCGGCCGGGGTCGACGACTTTCTCCTCGAGGAACTCGAGCGTGACCGCGACACGCGGATGCGAGACATCGTCGCGACGATCCAGGCCGATCAGTACGGCCTCATCGCGCGTGAGCCGGAGCCACCGCTGGTCATCCAGGGAGGTCCGGGCACCGGGAAGACCGCCGTCGGCCTGCATCGCGCGTCCTACCTCCTCTACGCCCACCGGTCGTCGCTGCGGCGCATTCTCGTCGTCGGCCCGAACCCCACGTTCATGGACTACGTCTCGCACGTCCTGCCGTCGCTCGGCGAGGACAGCGTCGAGCAGAAGGCAGTCGACGAGCTCGTCGACGGCGTCGCCGTGACGGTGCAGGATTCCGTGGACGTCGAGCGGCTGAAGGCCGACCCGCGCCTCGCCGAGGTCGTCGGACGTGCGGTCGAGTGTCGCTCGGAAGGGCGGCCGGAGGAGCTCGTCCTCCGCCTCGAGGGTCGCTTCGTCGGGGTGGAGGTGGGCGAGGTCGCGCAGATGGTCCGAGAGGCTCGCGCCGAGCTCGGGTTCTCGGCGGCGGGACGCGAGCGCTTTCGCATGAGCGTCTTGCGGGGGTTCTACGCGGACTACGGCGACAAGCTCGGAGGGCTCGCCGTGGCTGCGTTCGACGACATCGAGCAAACGGTGCGGCGCGGCGGCGTGCTGAATCGCTTCCTCGACCGCGTATGGCCTGCCCCGCGAGCCGAGCAGGTAGTACGCCAGCTCCTCTCGTCACCCGAACGGCTCGCCCACGCGAGCGAAGGAGTTCTCGAACCAGCCGAGCGCGGACTCCTCCGTCGAGCACGAGCCGGGTGGAGCGCTGCCGACCTTCCGCTTGTCGACGAGGCGCGTGCGCTTCTGCTCGGCGTCGGCCCGCGCTTCGGCCACGTCATCGTCGACGAGAGCCAGGACCTGACCCCGATGCAGCTACGGATGATCGCGAGGCGCACCACGGGAGGGTTCACGCTTCTGGGCGACGTGGCCCAGGCGACGGGGCCTGTCGCGTATGAGCGTTGGGACGATCTCCTCGCGTACCTGCCCGGCGGGGAGGCCGCGGTGCTGGAGGAGCTGCGGCACGCCTATCGCGTTCCGCGAGAGATCATGGAGCTGGCCCTTCGGCTCCTCGCGTTCATCGCACCCGGGACCGAGCCGCCGCGCGCCTATCGCGCCGGTGCGGAGCCCCCGCGCTTCGTCCGCGCGGCGAGTCCGCTCGAGGCGGCGTTCGACGAGGCTGCGCGGCTCGCATCCGAGGACGGTCTGCTCGCGATCATCGCGCCGAGGTCCGTACGCGGCGATCGGGAGGCCGGAGGACTCTTCGACGATGCTCGCATCCCCGTGCTGACACCACGCGAGGTCAAGGGGATGGAGTTCGACCATGTGATCGTCGTCGAGCCTGCGCAGATCGTCGAGGAGGCCTTGGACGACCAGGGGTTGCGCGAGCTGTACGTCGCGCTCACACGTCCCACGACGACCCTCGTGATCGTCCACGACCGCCCGCTGCCGGCCGAGCTCAGTTCGTAGGGGCGAGACACATCTCGCCCTAGGTGGCGAGCAGGCGCCGCAGCACGAACGGGAGGATCCCGCCGTGGCGCAGGTACTCGCGCTCACGCGGCGTGTCGAGCCGCACGGTCGCGCGAAACTCCTTGTCGTCCGCGCGCACCGTCACCTCACGCGCCTCGGCGTTCTCGATCCCGACGATCGCGAACGCCTCGTGCCCGGTCAGGCCCAGTGACTCGCGGCTCTCGCCGGGCAGGTACTGGAGCGGCAGGAGGCCCATCATCAGGAGGTTCGAGCGGTGGATGCGCTCGTAGCTCTCCGCGATGACCGCGTGCACGCCGAGGAGCTTCGGCCCCTTCGCTGCCCAGTCGCGGGACGAGCCCGAGCCGTACTCCTTCCCGGCGAGGACGATGAGCGGCGTTCCCTCGCCTGCATAGCGCTCGGCCGCTTCGAAGATCGTCGTCTCGTCACCCGAGGGCACGTGCACGGTCCAGGTTCCTTCGGATCCGGGGACGAGCTGGTTGCGGAGCCGGACGTTCGCAAACGTCCCGCGCGCCATGACCTCGTGGTTGCCGCGGCGTGATCCGTACGAGTTGAAGTCCTTGCGCTCGATGTCGTGGTTGATGAGGTAGCGACCTGCGGGTGCATCCGGCTTGATCGATCCGGCCGGCGAGATGTGGTCCGTGGTGACGGAGTCGCCGATGGCGACGAGGCAGCGTGCGCCGGAGAAGTCCTGAAAACGGCCGGGCTCCGGCGGCATGCCGTCGAAGTACGTCGGCCGCCGAACGTACGTCGAGTCGGGATCCCACGCGAAGAGCTCGCCTTCGGGAACGGGCAGACCGCGCCACGTGTCGTCGCCCGTGTAGACGTCCGCGTAGATCGTGCGGAACATCTCCTCGCCGAGAGCACCCGCGACCGTCTCGCGAACCTCGTCCGTCGACGGCCAGATGTCCGCGAGGAAGACGTCCTCGCCGTCCGAGCCGACCCCGATCGGCTCCGTCGCGAGGTCGATATCCATGCGGCCTGCGAGCGCATACGCGACGACGAGCGGTGGCGATGCGAGGTAGTTCGCCTTCACCTCCGCATGGATCCGAGCCTCGAAGTTGCGGTTTCCGGAGAGCACCGCGCACACGACGAGGTCGCCCTCTGCGACGCCGCGCGAGATCTCCTCCGGCAGTGGCCCGGAGTTCCCGATGCAGGTCGTGCATCCGTAGCCGACCGTGTGGAAGCCGAGCTCCTCGAGAGATGCGGTCAGACCGGCCTTGTCGTAGTACTCGGTGACGACCTTCGAGCCGGGTGCGAGGCTCGACTTCACCCACGGCTTGCGCGATAGACCACGCTCCACGGCCTTCTTCGCAACCAGGCCGGCCGCGACCATGACCGCGGGATTCGACGTGTTCGTGCACGACGTGATCGCGGCGATCACCACGGCTCCGTGGTCGAGGTGGAAGATCTCGCCGTCGTACGTGACCTCGACCGCCGCTCGCTCGGCGAGCACGACCCGTGGCCCGGTCGCAACCGCAGCATCGGCGGATTCGGGCGTGCTGCCCGGTGCAGCTGAGGCGAGCGGGTCGCTTGCAGGGAACGTCTCGGCGACGGCCTCGTCGTGCGCGTTGCCATAGTCGATGCCGAAGCTCGGAAGCGTGTCGATGAATGCCCGCTTCGCGTCGCGCAGCGGCACGCGGTCCTGCGGGCGCCGCGGCCCGGCGAGGGACGGCTCGACGGAGGAGAGATCGAGCTCGACGATCTGCGAGTAGGTCGCCGGCTCGTCGGGGTCGTGCCAGAGCGCGTTCTCCTTGCAGTACGCCTCGACGAGCGCGATGCGCTCGGCCGAGCGACCGGTGAGACGAAGGTACCGAAGCGTCTCCTCGTCGACGGGGAAGAACCCGCACGTCGCGCCGTACTCCGGCGACATGTTCCCGATCGTCGCGCGGTCGGCGAGCGGAAGCGTCGCGAGTCCGTGACCGAAGTACTCGACGAATTTTCCGACGACGCCTGTTTCGCGGAGAATCTGCGTCACGGTCAGGACGAGGTCGGTCGCGGTCGCGCCCTCCGGCAGCGAGCCTGACAGCCGGAATCCGACGACCTGAGGCACGAGCATCGAGATCGCCTCTCCGAGCATCGCCGCCTCGGCCTCGATCCCGCCGACGCCCCAGCCAAGCACACCGAGGCCGTTGATCATCGTCGTGTGCGAGTCGGTTCCGACCAGTGTGTCGGGGAAGGCCACGCCGTCGCGCTCCTCGACGACGCGTGCCAGGAACTCGAGGTTCACCTGGTGGACGATCCCCGTGCTCGGTGGAACGACCTTGAAGTTGTCGAATGCACCCTGGCCCCAGCGCAGGAACGCGTAGCGCTCGCGGTTTCGCCGGAACTCGAGCTCGGCGTTCCGGACGATTGCGAGCCGGCTCGCGAACTCGTCCACCTGCACCGAGTGGTCGATCACAAGCTCGACCGGGAGGAGCGGGTTGATCGTCCTCGGATCCCCGCCGAGGTCGTGCATCGCATTTCGCATCGCGGCGAGGTCGACCACAGCCGGCACGCCGGTGAAGTCCTGCAGGAGGACGCGCGCGGGCGTGAACGAGATCTCCTGCGACGGCTCGGCTGCTGCGACCCACCCTGCGACGGCCTCGACATCCGCAGCCGTGACGTCGGCGCCGTTCTCCTTGCGGAGCACGTTCTCGAGGAGGACGCGCAGCGTGTAGGGCAGACGGAGGACGTCGTGGCTCGCCTGGAGTGCGTCGAGGCGGAAGACCTCGTGACGCACGCCGCCAACGTCGAGCGTCGAGCGGGCGCCGAAGCTGTTCGGATGTGCCATCGCTTCCGATTCAAGCAGCTTGGGCGTCCCCAACCGCCCGAGGCCGCGCTCGGTGAGCGTAGGCGTTCGCGGATCGAAGTGACGCGTGACCGCGGCCGCGTACGGCCGACCGACGCGCCGGGCGTACCCCGCGAACCCCTCGTCGCGCACCGGCCGAAGGTCCTCCGTATACGGGTCGAGGACGTGCTGCTGGCCTACCTTGCGGGCGGAGTTGAAGAATGCGAGACCCATTCCCACCGACACCTCGAGGAGCGAGCGCTGCTCGCGGTCGGCCTCGGCGAGGAGTGCCTGGTAGACGGCAGCCAGCTCCGGCGGCGTCGGGAGCCCCCTCGCGTCCTCGCGAAGATCGGTCAATGTGCGCTTGAGCCCTTCCACCTCGAGCGGCGGGATGTCGATGAGCCGCGCCGTCGTTCCGCTCGCGCCTTCGAAGGCTCCGAGCAGGTCGTCGACCGAAGCGAACTCGGCGTCGCGCGCGAGCACGCCTGCGGCCTTGAGCTCGGACACGAGCGCGTCGAGGTAGACACGCGTCCCGCGCGTGACGTCTGCCGCGCCGGCGAGTAGCCAGAGCGGCGAGAAGCCGAACGCGAGAATCGACCCCAGCTCGACGACGTTGCCGCCGGCCTTGCGCACGGCGAGCTTCTTCGGCGAGGACTCGAACTCGTCCGCGACGTGCTCCGCTTCGCGCTCGACTCCGCCCACGAGCTCGACCGTGATGCGCAGGAGATTCCTCGCGGTCGCCTCGTAGAACCGTGACTTCCGTACGAGCCTGGGAAGGACGAGCTCGGCGGTTTCGTGGATCGTCCCGCCCAGCGCGGCGGCAACGGCGCGAAGGATCCGCTCGGGAACCGAGACGAGATACTCGGTTGCGCGGCGCATCTAGCTCGACTTTGCGCCGACAGCGATACCGCCGAACGCGGAGTATCCGTCGAGGCGCAACGTCGGTGCGTCGTCGGATTCCGGCTGCGGAACCTTCACCGCGACGCCCCCTGCGAACGACTTCACGTTGGATTCGACCCGCCAGCCTGATGGGACGCGAACGGCGACTCCGCCGAGCACCGAGCGCACGTCGAGGTGCGCGCCGGGTGCGAGCTGCGCCTCACGGAGGTCAACGGCGATGCCGCCGAGCCAGGTGAACATGGAGCCGCCGCGGAAGGACTGTGCCCGCGATCTGATCGCGATCCCGTCCAGGATCGCGACGAGCGCCACTTCGTCGCTGTCGGCATCGCCTCGGGACGGGAAGGCTCGCTTCATGAGCAACGCCGCGGCAAACGTTCCCACCCAGAAGCCGATCTTGAAGAAGACGATTGCGCGCAGGAGCCTCATGCGCGCAGCGTACCCCGGCACATCTAGCATGGCCGCGGTGGAGACGCAGACGATCCGCGCGTTGCTCGAGGAGGCGTTTCCGGACGCGTCAGAGCTGGCAGTCGAGGATCGAACGGGTACCGGCGACCACTTTCAGGTAACCATCGCTACTGCAGAGTTCGACGGTATTCCACTGCTCGACCAGCATCGCCGCGTCAACGACGTACTGGCTGTGCCGCTCGCCGATGGCTCGATCCACGAGCTCAGGATTCGAACGCGGGTCGGGACGACGCCTTGAGTCCCCGGAGCGCGCTCCGGTACGACGCATCGCCCCGACCCGAGTCCCGACGAAAGGAACCCCATGAAGACCCTGAACGAGCAGATCTCCGAGGTCATCGAGCACGAGCCTGTCGCCGTGTTCATGAAGGGCACACCGCAGCTGATCATGTGCGGCAACTCACACCGAGCGCTACAGGCACTCCACGCGGCGGGTGCGCCGATCACGACCGTGGACGTGCTTCCCGATCCACAGATCAGGCAGGAGCTGTCCGCGATCTCGGGCTGGCCAACGATTCCGCAGGTATTCGTCAAGGGCGAGCTCATCGGCGGCGCGGACATTACGGAGGAGCTCGCCGAATCCGGTGAGCTCAAGCTGAAGCTCGACGACGCGCTCGGCGCCGAACGCACCCAGGACGTCAAGGTCGTCGAGCTGCAGCTGGCCTGAGGTTCATTCTGAGCCGGGCTCAGATTCAAGCCGCAGCGATGCGATCCGCGAGCTCGCGTGAGATCGCGTGCTCGCCCGAGGCGGTGCGCACGGTGACCGGGCCGCCGAACGGCGCCTGCGCGACCACCTCGACGCTCGCGTCGGGAACGAGCCCGAGCTCGCCGAGGTAGCGCAGGAGCTCCGAGTCGCCGTCGGGAACGCGCGCGACCGACCCACGTGCGCCCGGTTCGAGGTCGAGCAGCGAACGGCTCTCTCCGTGCACGAGCCGCAGTTCGCGGTCGGGGATCGGATCCCCGTGCGGATCGTGCGTCGGGTACCCGAGCTCCTCGTCGATCTTCGCCTCCAGCTCCTCGGAGAGCGCGTGCTCGAGGAGCTCGGCCTCGGCGTGCACCGCGTCGAGCGAGAGACCGAGGCGGTCGACGAGATAGCGCTCGAGCAGGCGGTGGTGGCGGAGGACCTCGAGAGCTCCCCGCCGTCCGTCGTCGGTCAGCGCGACTCCCCGGTGCGGCACCCGCTCCACGAGCCCGAGTTCGTCGAGGCGCTTCGTCATCGCGGTCGCGGAGGGTGCGCTGACGCCCATGCGCGTGGCCAGGGCGGACGTCGTGACGCGCTCGCCGGACGACTCGAGGACGTAGATCGCCTTCAGGTAGTCCTGGACGGCGACGGTGAGATCGGGTGCGGACGAGCGCATGTCGAGCGTCTTAGGTTACACTCCGAGTCGGAATTAGTCATGTCTAAAAAGCGTCTCACCCGAGGGAAGCTGCTCGCGGCCGCCGCGCCGTTGGCGGCCGTTCCGCTCGTCGGCAAGTTCGCCCTCGAAAGTGACGCAGTCGCGGGTGGGCACGATCACTCGAGCCACGACGACACGCGCGCGCTCGTCGAGCGCGGGCGCACCGCGATGGGCCATGCGGCGATGATCGGCGAGGAGGTTCCCGCCGTCGGCGGGCCGAACGACCTCGACGCGCTCCTCTACCCGCCTCCCGCGCGCGCATACCAGCCCGGTCGTGTCCGCGAGTACTCACTGACCGCGACCGACGTGGACCTCGAGATCGCCCCCGGGGTCTTCTTCCCGGCATGGGTCTACAACGGGACCGCTCCCGGCCCCGTCATCCGTGCAACCGAGGGCGACCGGCTGCGCGTGACCTTCGCGAATGCCGGCTCGCACCCGCACACGATCCACTTCCATGGGATCCATCCGACGAACATGGACGGCGTCTTCGAGGTCGTCGAGACCGGAGGTCGTTTCACGTACGAGTTCGAAGCCAAGCCGGCTGGCCTCCATCTGTATCACTGCCACGCGACGCCCCTCAAGAAGCACATCCACAAGGGTCTCTACGGGGCGTTCATCATCGACCCGAAGGAGCCGCGACCGCCCGCGCAAGAGCTCGTCATGGTCATGAACGGCTTCGACACCGACGCCGACGGCGGGAACAACTTCTACACCGTGAACGGGCGCTCGTTCTACTACGCGCGCTATCCGATCAAGGTCAAGCGCTCCGAGCTCGTGCGGATCTACCTCGCGAATCTCACCGAGTTCGATCTCATCAACTCGTTCCACCTGCACGCCGACTTCTTCCGCTACCAGCCGACCGGCACGGGTGACAACTGGGAGTACACGGACACCGTGATGCAGTGCCAGGGCCAGCGTGGCGTGCTCGAGATCGCGTTCGCGCACGCCGGGACGTTCATGTTCCACGCGCACCAGTCCGAGTTCGCCGAGCTCGGGTGGATGGGGTTCTTCGAGGTCGTCGACTAGTGGAAGTGCCGGCGACGCCCGCCGACAGCCGTCTCAACTGGCGGATCTGGGCCATCGTCCCGGTGCTCCTCCTCGCGCTGGCCGTCGGTGCCGTCGTGTCGAGCGGCTCGTCGCTGGCCGAGCTGGTCGGCACGAACCCGCCGCCCGCCGACGAGTTCGACGTCAGGCGCGTCGCGTTCTCGCCCGGCGAGATCCGCATCACCGTTCGCAACCCGCAGCCGGACGACCTGACGATCGCGAACGTCAACGTGGACGATGCGATCGTCCCGTTCACCGTCGACGGTTCGACCACGCTCGGCCGGCTCCGCTCGAGCACCATCGTCGTCCCATTCGACTGGGTCGACGGTGAGCCGATCACCGTCGGGGTGACGAGCTCGACCGGGATCGAGACGGTCGAGGAGATCCCTGCTGCCATCGAGACGCCGCAGCCGTCGGTCGAGGGCTTCCTCGGCTACATGCTCATCGGTCTCCTCGTCGGCGTGCTGCCGGTCGCGCTCGGGCTTCTCTGGCTGCCTGCCCTTCGGCACGCGGGCGCCGTCTGGCTGTCGGCGTTCATGGCGTTCACGGCCGGGCTTCTCAGCTTTCTCGGTGTCGAGGCGCTGTCGGAGGCGTTCGCGCTGCAGGCCGGGCTTCCGGCGTCGCTCGGTGGAGCCGGGCTCGTGCTTCTCGGAGTCGCAGTGAGCTTCCTCGGCATGACGGCGCTGTCCGGTCGCCTCACGCGTGGCTCCGCTGCCACCGGGCTCACGCTCGCGCTCCTGATCGCGATCGGGATCGGGCTCCACAACCTCGGCGAGGGTCTCGCGATCGGGGCGTCGTTCGCCATCGGCGAGATCCAGCTCGGCGCGTTCCTGATCGTCGGCTTCATGATCCACAACGTGACCGAGGGCCTGGGGATCGCGACGCCCGTCGCCAAGACGCGCGTCACGATCCTCGCGCTGGCCGGCCTTGCTCTGGTCGCCGGTGCGCCGACCATCCTCGGCACCTGGGTGGGCGGGTACACGTCGAGCGATGTGCTCATCGCACTCTTCTTCGCGATCGGCGCCGGCGCGGCGTTTCAGGTCGTTGTCGAGGTCGGACGGTACGTCGCGCGGAACGCGCCGGGGGGTCTCCGCTCCGGCCACGCCATCGTGGGCTTCATTGCGGGCGTCGCGACCATGTACGTCACCGGTCTTCTGATCGCGTAGTGGCCCCAACCGGCCCTTAACGGCCGCTAACCCAGGGTTCACGGGCACCGGGCTATAACCGTCAGGTCATGTCGCTCCGCTCGCTCCGCCCATTCGCCGCCCTGGTTGCCTCAGCCGTCCTCGGTGGCGTCGTGGCTGTCGGAGCGGTAGCGCTGCTAGGCGGGCTCGACTCGACGACGACCGTCGTCACGGAGACGTCGGCAGTGCAGACGCCAACGCTTGCACCCGCCTCGGGCGACGCGATGAGCATCAACGAGATCTACGAGCGCGCGGCATCGGGCGTGGTGCGGATCAACGCCACCGACCGCTCGACGTCGTCGGGGTCGACGGATCCCTTCGGCGGTCAGAATTCGGCGCTCGGCTCGGGGTTCGTGATCGACAAGACTGGCCATATCGTCACGAACTACCACGTCGTCCGCGATGCGGGCGAGGTGACGGTCAGCTTCTCGAATCGCGATACGGTCAGGGCTGAGGTCGTCGGAACCGACGCGTCGACGGATCTCGCGGTCCTTCGCGTCGAGACGGCCGCAAATGCTCTGACGCCGCTCCCGATGGGCAACTCCGACGTCGTCAGGGTGGGCGATCCGGTGGTTGCGATCGGCAACCCGTTCGGGCTCGACCGCACGGTGACGTCGGGCATCGTCAGCGCGCTCCAGCGTCTCATCACCGCCCCGAACCGCTTCACGATCGATCATGTCATCCAGACCGACGCTCCGATCAATCCCGGCAACTCGGGTGGCCCGCTGCTCAATGCGCGCGGCCAGGTCATCGGCGTCAACACTCAGATCGAGACCGGCACGGGCTCGAGCGCGACGGGGAACGTCGGGATCGGTTTCGCGGTGCCGGCCAACACGGTCAAGGACGTCGTCGCGCAGATCCTTCGCACCGGCCGCGTGGACCACGCGTATCTCGGCATCAGCGGACAGGCCGTGACGGATGACGTCGCCGACGCCTACAACCTCCCTGTCGAGGCCGGGGTGCTCGTCGAGTCCGTGACGATCGCGAGCGGCGCGGACAAGGCGGGCCTCGAGGGCGGCAAGACCCAGGTGGTCGTCGCCGGCGAGACGTACGTCCTCGGAGGCGACATCATCGTCGCGTACGACGGCAAGAAGATCTCCTCCATCGAAGAGCTGCGCGACGCGATCGCCGGCGCCAAGCCCGGCGACAAGGTCAAGCTCGTGATCTACCGCGAAGCGGCCAAGAAGAGCGTGACGGTCACGCTCGGACGGCAGCCCGCCTCCCCCCAGGGCTAGCCGCGAGCATGGCCCCGGCATGCCGGGGCCATGCTCAATCCTCATCGGCGCAGGTCGCCATCTCGAAGTGGAGATGGCGACCGCGCAGATCCCTGAAGGCGGCCGCTTCGCGGCCGCGTCACTGTGACGACAGAACCACCTCGTGGTTCAGACTCCTCCGAGATCACCTCGGGCCAACGCTGCATCGGTCAGGGCGTAGCCGCGCTCGATGAGCGCATGCTTGAGCTCGGTCGGCCACGGGACGTCGCTCCTGAAGGTCGGATCGAGACCGGCGTCGCCCGCCGAACCGCGCACGATCAGCGCGGGAACGTGCCGGTCGTGGCGGAAGGGGAAGCGCGCGGCCGCGAAGCGAGCGTCGAGCTCGGCGCGGAGGCGGGTGCGTCGCCACGGCGCCGCCGCGGCGATCGCGGCAACGGTGACGTCCTCGTGCAGACGCTGGAGCTCCTCGACCGACGTCTCGCGCTCCCGTGCGATGCGCTCCTCGACGACCGCGTTGCGGGCGAACGCGACGCGCATGAGTCGCACGATGAGCTCGGCGTAGTGCGCCGGCTCGCCGCGCGACGAGCGCTCCTGTGCGAGGCGCACCTCCGCGAGGAGGGCTCGCACGGGTGGAACCGCGCGGAAACGCTCGAGCCGCTCGCGCGTGCGCTCGAGGTAGGCAGGACTCGTGGGTGGGTAGCTGGGTACGTAGCGAAACGCAGCGATCGTGCCCACCCCCGGATTGCGGTACGCGTGCTCGAACGGGAAGTTCCGCACCCAGCCGCCGTCCGTTGCGATGCGCCCGTCGAGCCGGATCGGAAGCACGAGCCCGCTGATCGCGGCGGATGCGAGGATCGCGCGGCCCATCACCTCGGGCTCGGTGGCCCGCGACGAGTACTCGAGCTCGAAGTCGCGATCCTCGTCGCTGTCCGGATAGTCGCTCACGTCGGTCGCGTAGACGACGAGCTCGATCTCGGCGTCCTCGAGCGCGATTCCGAGCTCCTCGGGAGAGCCGATACGGTCGGCGACGGTCGACGGAAGCGTGTAGTCGTGGAGACCGCCGGGGAACTGCCAGACGGCCCGCGGCCGAAACGCGTCCTGCGGCTGAAGGCCGAGCAAGAAGTCCTCGAGCTCGTCGAGTCGGCCGAGAGCGGCCATGGTTCCGGCGAGCGCACCCGCCGACGTGCCGTAGATCCAGCCGACTCGCGGCCAGAGCGGTGTCTCGGCGAGGCGCTTCAGGAACCCGAGCTCGAGCAGGATCCCGTTGATTCCGCCCCCGGAGAGAACGAGGGCGACGTCGGGGCGAGGCTCGGGCACGAGGCTATTGTGCCGCCGTGGAGTCGGAGCGACGTCCTGGTCTGGCGGTGCTCTCGGACCTCGGCCTCGAGACGGACGAGGAGCTCTGGGAGGGCGACGACGACAGCGATCACGGTGGATGGTTCTGCGTCCGGACCGATCCGTTTCCGTGTCCGGCAGAGGGCTGCTCCTTCGTCGCCGAGTTCATGACCGCTGCGCACCTCGTTCTCGTCTGGGAAGAGCGCGACGATCCGAACCTGCTCTGGCATGCGCAGCGCGCGAAGGAGGTGGGCCGCAATCCCCGTGTCGTCGGCTACGAGTCGGGCTTCGGGCCGAGCGCCTCGTACTACGCGTGGGAAGCAGCTGGCAGGCCCGTGCACGGCGTGAAGCGCTGACGCCGGCACTGCGCAGGGTCGACGCCGACGATCCGACCGTGAGGTGCGGCTGCGCGAAGCGTCGCCGGTACGATCGCCCTCATGGCCAACGCCACACTCCACGTGAGCGGCGTTCGCTGCGAGCGCTGCATCGGCCGGCTCGCTGGCGCCCTCCGCGGTCACGAGGGCATCGAGTACGCGAACGCCAATCTCATGGGCGAGGTCGCGCTCGAATGGGACGAGGAGAAGACGTCGCGTACTGCGATCGTCGAGGCCCTCGCACGCTCCGGGTTTCCGGAAGCACTGCCGGAGCGGGAATAGGTCACGCAAGCGGCTCGTTCAGGCTCCCGTAATCAGCAGCGGTACGGTACTCCGGTGAGCGAGCCGGGCCCCGACACCGAAGCACGCCGGATCGCGACCGAAGCGCGCGACCGGGCGCGCTTCGAGGAAGAGGCTCTAGCGCTCGCCGACCAGGTCTACCGGGTTGCGAGACGACTCGTCGGCTCGCGTGAGGAGGCAGAGGATCTCGTGCAGGAGACGTACGCAAGAGCATTTCGCAGCTGGCAGTCCTTCACGCCCGGGACGAACCTTCGCGCGTGGCTCCTGCGCATTCTCACGAACCTGAACGTCGACCGCGGCCGCAAGATCCAGCGCTCACCGCAGACACAGCCGCTGGAGGAGACGGACTACTACCTCGCCAACAAGATGGCCACCGCCGCCGGCGAGGAGGCGCTCGAGACGGACGACGTCGTCGAGCGGCTGTCGCAAGATTCCATCGTGAACGCTCTCTCCGAGATCCAGCCGCAATTTCGCGACGTCGTCGTCCTGGTGGACATCGGCGACTTCTCGTACGCTGATGCGGCACAGATCCTCGATGTCCCGATAGGAACGGTGATGTCCCGCCTGCACCGTGGTCGGCGAGCACTCAAGCAGCACCTCGCAGAAGGGGCGCTCTCGTAGTGGGCGAGCCATGCGACCGCTGCGAGGAGCTTCTCCAGGACTTCCTCGACCGCACGCTCACGGATGCCGAGTGGCGTGAGGCCGAGACGCACCTCGGGGACTGTGACTATTGCCGGCGTCGCTACCGCTTCGAGGAGACACTGCGCCGCTACGTGCGCACGAGCTCGGTCGAACGGATGCCTCCGGGCCTGATGGACAAGCTCACCGAGCTGCGCGGGCTCGACGCCACCGCCTAGAGCGTTCTCGCACGAGATCGTTCTGGCGTGTCGATGTCGCCCGGTGCGCCGAGGTCGTCGCACGGAACGAGCCGAACGGTGCGGTCACGGAGGCCTTCATCGGGGATCGCCGCCCAGTCGGCGCGGCCGAGGATGAGGGGATGCCCGCGCTCGGCGCCGTACGACGCCGCGACGATCCCGCCGTGCGCGCGCCAAACCGTGAGCACACGCTCGACGGCAGCCGGGTTCAGGTTCGGCCCGTCCGCGAGGACGACCACAGCCGCCTCGACCTCGTCGTCGAGCGCCGCGAGAGCCGCAGCGCAGCGATGCTCCTGGTCCGTGCATCCACTGAGGGCAGCGAACGACTCGCGCTTCGTCGTGGAGGTCGAGCGTGTGCGCACCTTCGACGATGACGATCTCGTCGACCGACGGCGTACGCAGCCGCTCGAGCACGCGCGGCAGCAGAACGTTCTGCTTCGCGCTTCCGAACCGCGACGCCTCGCCTGCCGCGAGGACGATCGCGGCGATGCGCATCGTCAGCTCACGCCGACCGTGACGGTGTTCACGACGACCGGTTGCGAGGGCGGACCGTTGCCGACGCCGAGCGCGGCAATTCGCTCGACCGTATCCATCCCCTCGGTGACCTCGCCCACGATCGAATAGTCCGGCGTCAGGACATCGGCGGCGGTTTCGCTCGTGACCACGAAGAACTGGCTGCCTCCGGTTCCGGGCGCCTCGACTTCCGACTTGGCCATTGCGACGACGCCCTTCGTGTACGCCGCAGCCTCTGCCGGCGGAGCGTCCACCGTCGAGTAGCCAGGACCGCCGCTGCCGGACTGCGTCGGGTCACCCCCCTGGATCACGAAGCCAGGGACGACGCGGTGGAAGATCGTGTCGTCGAAGTAGCCGTCGTTCGCCAGCGCGACGAGCGACGGCGCCGTATTCGGCGCGAGCTCCTGGTCGAGCGTGATCGTGAACGACCCGCACGAGGTGTCGAACGTGAGCGTGTATGTCTTCGAGCTGTCGAGCGGCTCAGTCGGAGCCTCGCCCGGTTCGGGGTCGCGGGCCGCGGGAGCCTCGACGCCCGCACACTCGTCGACACCGGTCGCGACGGACTCCGTCGTGTCGCCGGCGCTGTCGCTGCCTCCACAGCCCGCGAGAAGGGCGAGCGAGACGATCAGGACGAGCAGCGCGCGCACGGCGCTGCGATCCTACCCACCGATGCCGACCGTGACGCGCTGTGACTGGGCGGTGGGTGGAGACGAGCTCATGCTTGCCTACCACGACGAGGAGTGGGGCGTTCCCTCCCACGACGACCGCCATCTCTACGAGCTGCTCACGCTCGAGGGCGCGCAGGCGGGTCTCTCCTGGTCGACGATCCTCCGCAAGCGCGAGGGCTATCGGCGCGTGTTCGAAGGCTTCGACCCGCAGGTCGTGGCGCGGTACACGAGGGAGGACGTCGAGCGGCTCCTCGACGACCCGGGGATCGTCCGGAACCGGCTCAAGGTGGAGTCCACGGTGTCGAACGCAGCGCGCGTGCTCGAGGTGCAGGAGGAGTTCGGGAGCCTCGACGCGTACCTCTGGGGGTTCGTCGACGGCGAGCCGATCGTCAACCGCTGGCGCTCGCTCGCGGAGCTCCCCACCGAGACCGAGCTCTCGAAGGCCATCTCCAAGGATCTGAAGAAGCGCGGTTTTCGCTTCGTCGGCCCCACCGTGATCCACGCGTTCATGCAGGCGGTCGGCATGGTCGACGACCACATGGTGCACTGCTTCCAGGCGCGCGCGATGACTGCACCGATCCGGTACGCGCGCAGCGGCGACGTGAACATCGCCTACCAGGTGACCGGCGAAGGGCCAGTTCGACCTCGTGCTGGTGGCCGGGTTCTTCTCCCACCTCGAGATCGACTGGGAGCATCCGAGCCACGCGCGCTTCCTCGACCGCCTGGGAGCGATCGCGCGGCTCATCCGCTTCGACAAGCGTGGAACGGGATTGTCCGACCGTGGCGTCGGCCTTCCCGACCTGGAGACGCGCATGGACGACGTGCGCGCCGTCATGGACGCCGCGGGAAGTGAGCGGCAGGGCTCTTGGGCTACTCGGAAGGAGGACCGTTGTGCATCGCTCTTCGCGGCGACGTATCCGGAGCGGGTTCAGGCCCTCGTCCTCTACGGCACCTATGCCAAGCGCTCCGACCCCGACGAGGACTACCCGTGGGCGCCGATGCGAGAAGCGCGCATCGCTCATGCCCGTGAGCTCGAGCAGACCTGGGGCGAAGACGTCGACCACCGCACGATGGCGCCGAGCGCCGACCCAGTGCTGGTGAGCTGGATCAAGCGGCGCGGGACGCGCCGGTCTCAGTCCCGCGGGTGCACGCGACATCATCCTCATGAACGCCGATACCGACGTCCGCGCGCTTCTGCCCAGCGTCCAGTGCCCGACGCTCGTTCTGCACCGCACGGGTGACCGCGAGCTGAACGTCGA
Source organism: uncultured Gaiellaceae bacterium (assembly GCA_963783705.1). Classification (GTDB taxonomy): domain Bacteria; phylum Actinomycetota; class Thermoleophilia; order Gaiellales; family Gaiellaceae; genus GMQP-bins7. The sequence continues at coordinate 451,607 of CAWAOK010000009.1, read as the reverse complement.
GGAGGGTCGCTACCTCGCCTCGCACATCCTCGGCGCTCGCTTCGTGGAGCTGACTGGCGACGACCACGTCCATGAGCTCGAACCCGGATCAGATCGTCGACGAGGTCGAGGAGTTTCTCACGGGCGTGCGGCCCGCGCCGACGTCGGATCGTGTTCTCGCGACCCTCCTCTTCACCGACCTCGTGGGCTCGACCGAGAAGGCGAACGCGCTCGGCGACGCAGCGTGGGCGACGCTGCTCGGCACGCACAATGCGGTCGTGCGCAGCGAGCTCGCGCGCTACTCGGGCGAGGAGATCGACACTGCCGGCGACGGCTTCCTCGCGAGCTTCGACGGTCCGGCGCGGGCGATCCGTTGCTGGTCGCGCCATCGTCGATGGAGCTGCGCGAGCTCGGGCTGGACGTCCGCGCCGGCGTGCACACGGGCGAGGTCGAGCGCCGTCCGGGCGACAAGCCGCGCGGGATTGCGGTTCACCTCGGCGCGCGGATCATGTCGCTCGCTGGCCGGCGGCGAGGTGCTCGTCAGCTCCACAACGCGCGATCTCGTTGCCGGTTCCGGCCTCGAGTTCGAGGATCGCGGCGAGCACGAGCTGAAGGGGATCGAGGGGCGCCGCCGAGTGTTCGCCGGCGCTGACGCGAGCTACGCGCGCGTCGTGAGCGAGACCATGTCCGCGAGGTTGACGAGCTGGATCGCCGCACGGAAGGTCGTCACGCGCTCGGCGTCGTCCTCGACCTCGACGCCCGCACGCCAGAGCTCCTGAGCGACCGCGAGCAGCTCCTCGATCCGCTCGGACGCCTCGGGATGCCCGTTCGACCGCTCGCGTGACGCGTTCACCGCGAGCCCGAGCGCTCCGATCGCATCTCGCTGGCGAAGCCAGAGCATCGGCACCGCCATCGAGATGTACTGGTGGATCCGGGCGAACGTCAGCGGCTGGACGAGCGACGTCGGTCCCCTCGGCGCCGACAGCGGCTCGAGCTCCTCGCCCGCGATCATCCGGCGCGCGCTCCCGCCGAGCATGAGCCGAAGCTGCTTGTCGTCGAAGCCGGCGAGCTTGGCCGTGCGCACCGCGATGAGCAGCGAGTTCGGCTGTCGGCCGTACGGGTAGTCCGAGGCGTAGATCACCTGCTCGGGCGCGACCTGGCGGTAGAGGTCGAGGAGGTCGAGCCCGCTCCAGACGGACGTGTCGAAGAACACGCCCGGAAGGCCTCCGAGCCGGCCGGCGAGGCCGGCCATGTCGGCGATCCCGGCGTGCGCGACGATGAGCTGGACGCCCTCGTTCCGCCGCACGAGGGCTTCGAGATCCTCGGCGATCGGCGGGAGTCCCCGACCGCCGTGGATGAGGATCGGCACCGAGCGCTCGACGGCGAGCGCGAAGACGGGCTGCAGCCGCTCGTCGCTCAGCGCGAACGCCTGCGCGCGCGGGTGGAGCTTGATGCCGCGCGCGCCGAGGTCGAGACAGCGCTTCGCCTCCTCGAGCGGCTGTGCGGTGAGATCGAGGCGGACGAACGGGATGAGCTTGCCCTCGGAGCGCTCGGCATGCGCGAGCGTGCGGTCGTTCGGAACGGTGAATGCGGGCTCGCGGTCGTGCTCGTCGAGGCAGAACATGAACGCGCCCGCGAACCCGTAGCGGTCGAGCGTCGCCTCCGAGCTCGTCGTAGTCGCCGACCATCCCGTCGATGTCGTTGCCGAGGTGCGTGTGCGACGTCGAAGAGGTAGGCCCCCTCGGGGAGCTCGCGCCGAAGCTCCTCGTCCCAGGACTCGACCACGCCGCGGGCTCGCTCGAGCGCCGTCACGACCGGAGCGCCTTCCAGACGCGCGGCGGCGTCATCGGCAGCTCGTACAGACGGGTTCCCGCTCGCGGCGGCGACGGCGTTCGCGATCGCTGCGGGGGCGCCGACGACCGGCGCCTCGCCGATCCCCTTCGCCCCGAACGGCCCGTCGGGGGCAGGAACCTCGACGATGAGCGTCTCGATCTCCGGGACGCGCTCGGCGGTCGGGATCGCGTAGTCGAGGAACGAGCCCGTGAGCAGCCGGCCGTCCTCGTCGTGGCCGAGCTCCTCGAAGAGCGCCCAGCCCATGCCCTGCGCCGCGCCGCCGCGCATCTGGCCCTCGACGAGCGCGGGGTTGAGCGCGCGGCCGACGTCCTGCGCGATCACGTGGCGGAGGAGCGTCGACCTCGCCCGTCTCGCGGTCGACTCGGACGTGGGAGAGGTGCGCTGCGACCGAGGGGGCGCCCACTCGTCTGCGCCGAGCCGCCGTGGCCCTCGATCGGCTCGTAGCGGCCGCCGAAGCGAAGTGCCTTCTGCGAGAGCTCCTCGACCGTGATCGAGCGGTCGGGCGCGCCGACCGCTCGGACGACGCCGTCGACGACCTCGAGGTCGTCGGGAGCGATCTCGAGCTCCTGCGAGGCGGCCGCGAGCACCTTCTCGCGCGCGGCCTCGGCGGCACGCAGCACCGCCGTGCCGACGGTGTACGTGACCTTCGAGCCGCCGCTCGCGCCCGCGTACGGGCCCGACGCTCGTGTCCGCCGTGACGACGCGCACCTTGTCCGGCGAGAGGCCGAACGCCGCAGCGGCGATGACCGCGAACCCGGTGTTCACGCCGCTCATGTCCGCCGCGGAGGTGACGACGGTCATCGTGCCGTCCGCGTCGACCCGACAGACGGCCGCGGCGGGCTCGTTGCCCGCCGGGCCAGTGGCCCGCCGCCATGCCGATCCCCTCGTCCTCGGGAAGCGAGTCGCGCTCGGCCCAGAGCGGGTGCTCGCGGATGCGCTCGAGGACGTCGACGGCACCGATCGTCGGGATACGGGTTGCCGCTGATGCCGATGTCGCCCTCGACGACCGCGTTCCGCAGTCGCATCTCGATCGGGTCGAGGCCGAGCTCTCGCGCCAGCTCGTCGAGGAGCGACTCGAGCGCGAACGCGGCCGTCGGCGCGCCGGGCGCGCGGTAGGCGCCGAACGTGAAGCGGTTCGTCTGCACGCCGTAGCCGCGGATCTCGTGAGCCTCCCAGCGGTACGGGCCGGCGACGAGCAGGGAGGTGATCCCCTCGACTCCCCAGCCGGCGTTCGTGCCGCGGTCGACGATCATGCGCCCCTCGATCGCCGTGAGCGTGCCGTCCTCGCGCGCGCCGACCTTGAGGTGCGTGACCTGCGCCGAGGCGGGGTTCGTCGCCTGGAAGTCCTCGCTGCGCGTGAGCGTCAGCCGCACGGGCCGGCGCGAGCGCGAGCGCCGCGCCCGCGGCGAGCGGCTCGACGAGCGCGAACTTGCCGCCGAACGCGCCGCCGAGCGGCTCGGCGATCGACGCGGATCCGCTCGAGCGGAAGATCGAACGCGCGCGCGAGCTCCTTGCGCGTGACGAACGAGCCCTGCGTGCTCGTCGAGACGACGAGCGACGCCGGACGGCTCGAGCCAGGCGGTGCAGACCTGCGGCTCGATGTACGCCTGGTGGACCCAGGGCGTGCGGAACGTCCCCTCGACGACGGCGTCGCTGGCGGCGAACGCCGCGGCGACGTCGCCGTCCTCGCGCGTGATCCGGTCGAGCACGTTCCCCGAGAGCTGCTCCTCCGGGTCGTCGGCCTGCCCGTGGTCGATTGGCGCCTGGTCACCTGTTGGATCGACTCGAGATCGCCGCCCTCGTCGTCCGTCTCCTCGACGATGCGCGCGAGCGCTGCGCCCGGCTCCATCGCGGCCTCGACGTCGACGACCGCGTCGAGCGGCTCGTAGTCGACGACGACGAGCTCGGCGCCGTCCTCGGCTGCGGCCTCGGTCTCGGCGACGACGAGCGCGACGGGCTGACCGGCGAAGACGACCTCCTCGCGCGCGAGCGGCTCGGCGGTGCGGTCGGTGCCCGTGTCCCGAGCGGGAGGTCGGCTGCGACGAGCACGGCGACGACGCCGGGCGTGGCGAGCGCGCGTCCTTGTCGACGCCGCGGATGCGCGCGTGCGCCTCGGTCGAGAGGACGGGGCGCGCGTGCAGCAGCCCGTGGACGTAGCCGTCGGCTGCGTACCGGGTCGCGCCGGTGACCTTGTCGGGCGCGTCGACGCGCGGGCGCGCGACGCCGATGACCGCTTCGCTCACGAGCCTCTCCGCTCCTCGCGCGCGGGTCAACGCCCGCTCGGCGACGACGACGGCGAGCTCGCGGCGGTACTCCTCGGACGCGAAGCGGTCGCCGAAGATCTCCGCGTCGCCGATGGCGTCTCGCAGGTCGCCGGACGCGAGCACGAACGGCGTCGCGCCGACTCCGGTGAGCGCGACGGTCTCGCCGTCGGACGTCGCGAGCGCCGCGGCGCCGGCGAGCGCGAAGCCCGAGGCCGGATGCTCGACCGATTCGTACGCGGACGCCGATCCCGGTGCGGGCAGCGGGACGACGATGTCGGTGACGAGCTCCTGCGGGCCGAGGCTGGTCGTGAACGGTCCGACGAGAAGCTTCCGCGACGGGAACCTCTCGCTGCCCGTCGGGCGACCGCACGTCCAGGCGCGCTCCGAGCGCGAGGAGCACGGCGGGCATGTCCGAGGCGGGATCGGCGTGCACGACGCTCCCGCCGATCGTCCCGAGGTTGCGCACCTGGAGGTCTCCGATGCCGCGCGCGCACTCGGCGATCGCCTCGAGACCCGGATGGGCGACGTCGGCCAGGTCGGCCCAGGTCGTGAGCGGCGCCGATGTGGAGCTCTCCGTCGCGCTCCTCGATCTCACGCAGCTCGAGGCGCGAGATGTCGACGACGAGCGACGGCCGCGCGATGCGGAGCTTCATGACCGGGATGAGCGACTGCCCGCCGGCGATCGCCTTCGCGTCGGGCTCGGCGAGCAGCTCGAGCGCGTGGTCGAGGTCGGTCGCGCGCGCGTACCGGGTCGGCGCGGGGATCACGAGGCGGTCGTCACCGCCCGGATCGACTCGACGATCCCCTGGTAGCCGGTGCAGCGGCAGAGGTTGCCGCGAAGCGCGTGCCGGATCTCGTCGTCGCTCGGCGATCCGCCTCGCGAGAGAAGGTCGGCGGCGGTCAGGATCATCCCCGGCGTGCAGAACCCGCACTGCAGCCCGTGGTGCTCGACGAACGCACGCTGGAGCGGGTGCAGCTCGCCGTCCTGCGCCAGCCCCTCGATCGTCGTGACCTCGCGCCCCTCGGCCTGGTGCGCGAGCACCGTGCAGCTCTTCACCGCGCGCCCGTCGAGGAGCACGGTGCATGCGCCGCACTGGCTCGTGTCGCAGCCGATGTGCGCCCCCGTCAGGCCGAGGCCGTCCCGCAGCGCATGGACGAGCAGCGTCCGTCCCTCGACCTCGAGCGAGCGCGGCTCGCCGTTGACGACGAGCGAGAGGGTTTCAGACACCGGCCGGCAGAGAGGCGAGCTTCTCGCGGAGGTACGCGAGGTATGGCTGCGGATCGATCGCGGGCGTTCCGGTCAGCCGCTCGATCGTCTCCTTCGGCGTGAACTTGCGGCCGAGCGAGTAGAGGTTGTCGCGGAGCCACGCGGCCAGATCTCCGAGCTCGCCGGCCTCCATCTGCGCGTCGAGGTCGGGGATCGCCTCGCGCACCGCGGCCCAGATCTGGAGCGAGATGACGTTGCCGAGCGCGTACGTCGGGAAGTAGCCGATTCCGCCCTGCGACCAGTGGATGTCCTGGAGGACGCCGTGGCTGTCGTCCGGCACCTCGACGCCGAGCAGGTCGGCCATCCCGGCGTTCCACGCGTCGGGAAGGTCCTTCGGGTCGAGCGAGCCCTCGATGAGCTGTTGCTCGAGCTCGAAGCGCAGGATGATGTGGAGGCTGTACGTCGTCTCGTCGGCCTCGACGCGGATGAGGCCCGGGCTCGGCGCGGTTGACCGCGGCGAGGAACGTCTCGAGATCCACGTCGCCGAGCTGTACGGGGAACGTCTCCTGCAGCGGTTCGTACCAGTGGAGCCAGAACGGACGCGATCGCCCGACGAGGTTCTCCCAGGTGCGGCTCTGCGACTCGTTCAGTCCGAGCGACGGCGAGGTCGCGAGCGGCGTCCGCTCGAGTGACGGCGCGATCCCGTGCGCGTAGTGCCCGTGACCTGCCTCGTGCATCGTCGACCAGAGCGAGTCGAGGCCCGTCTCGTTGTAGCGCGTCGTCATACGCACGTCGCGGGTCGAGAACGACGTGCAGAACGGATGGACGGTCGGATCGAGCCGGTACGAGCCTTCCTCGAGGCCGAGCGTCGCGAGGATCCGCTTGCAGAACGCCTCCTGCCCGCCGGCGGCGAACGGCTGCTCGAGGAACGACGCGTCGACGCGCGGCGCCTCGCGCACGAGCTCCGCGAGCACGGGTCGAATCGTCCCGAACACCTCGGTCACCTCGGACGTCTTCATGTACGGCTCGAAGTCGTCGAGGAGCGGCGTGTAGGGCGAGTCCTCCCACTCGAAGCACTCGACGTAGCGGCGCTTGAGCTCGAGGTTGCGCTGGAGCGCGGGAAGGAACCTGGCGAAGTCGTTCGTCGCGCGCGCCTCGATCCACACCTGGTTTCCGAGAGCCGCAGCGCGCGTCATCTCGACCCGCAGCTCGGTCGGCACGCGGCGCTGCTTCTCCCAGTCGCGGCGCGTGACGCGGATCAGGCTCGCGTCGTCGGAGTCGTAGTCGAGCGACTCTTCCAGCGGACGCAGCCGCTCGAGCAGGCGTCCCATCTCGTCGTCGACGAACTTCTCGTGGACGACACGGCTCAGCGTCGCGAGCGCCTCGGCGCGGGCCGGATGGCCGCCGGGAGGCATCGTGACCTTCTGATCCCAGGACAGGACGTATCCCGCTCGGGCGAGATCGGAGATCTCGGCGAGGCGCTCCCGGAGCGCACGAAGGTCGGCGTCCACCGCGGGGGACTCTACCGACGGCGTTAGGATCGGCCGCGATGAGTGACCAGGCGATCGAGACGCTTTTCGAGGAGGACCGGCGCTACCCGCCGCCGCCCGACTTCGCCGCGCAGGCGAACGCACAGCCGGACATCTACGACGTTCCGTTCGAGGAGTTCTGGGAGCGGGAGGGCCGGGAGCGCGTCACGTGGTTCGAGCCCTACACCTCGCTTCTCGAGTGGGAGCTTCCGTATGCGAAGTGGTACGGCGGCGGCACGATCAACGTCGCGTACAACTGCCTCGACCGCCACGTCGAGGCCGGACTGGGCGACCGGGTCGCGTTCCACTACGAGGGTGAGCCGGTCGGGGAGCGCGCGGCGATCACGTACGGCCAGCTTCTCGAAGAGGTGGTTCGCGCCGCCAACGGCCTGAAGGAGCTCGGGGTCGGGAAGGGCACGCCCGTCGGCATCTACATGGGCATGGGGCCGGGCCTTCCCGTCGCGATGCTCGCGTGCGCGCGACTCGGCGCGCCGCACACGGTGGTCTTCGGCGGCTTCTCGGCGGAGGCGCTCGCCGATCGCCTGAACGACATGCGCTGCGAGGTGCTCCTCACCCAGGATGAGAGCTTCCGGCGCGGGACGATCGTTCCGCTGAAGCGGAATGCGGACGAGGCGCTCGCGTCGTGTCCGGGCGTGCGCGCGGTCGTCGTCGGCCAGCGGACACGCGGCGAGGTGCCGATGACCCCTGGTCGCGACATCACCTGGAACGCCCTCGTCGAGGGCCAGTCGACGGATCCCGCGTCCTGTCCCTGCGAGCCGATGGACTCGGAGGACCTTCTCTACCTCCTGTACACGAGCGGAACGACTGCGAAGCCGAAGGGCATCGCGCACACGACGGCCGGCTACCTCGTCGGCGTCGCGACGACGCACCACTACGTCTTCGACCTGAAGCCCGAGCAAGACGTCTACTGGTGCGCGGCAGACATCGGCTGGGTGACGGGCCACAGCTACATCGTCTACGGCCCGCTCTGCAACGGCGCGACGAGCGTCCTCTACGAGGGAACGCCGGACTTCCCCGACAAGAACCGCTGGTGGGACATCGTCGAGCGCTACAAGGTGACGATCCTGTACACGGCGCCGACGGCGATACGCGCGCACATGAAGTGGGGGCCGGAGCACGCGGCGAAGCACGATCTCTCGTCGCTGCGGCTTCTCGGCTCCGTCGGCGAGCCGATCAACCCGGAGGCGTGGATGTGGTACCGCCGGCATATCGGACGAGAGCGGACGCCGATCGTCGACACGTGGTGGCAGACGGAGACGGGGATGATCCTCATCACGCCGCTCCCGGGAGTGACGACGACGAAGCCCGGCTCCGCGACGAAGCCGTTCCCCGGCATCGACGCAGGGGTCGTGGACGACAACGGGAACGAGGTCGGGCCGGGCGGGGGTGGCTACCTCGTGCTCAAGCGGCCGTGGCCGGCGATGACGCGTGGCATCTTCGGAGACGAAGCGCGCTTTCGCGCGACCTACTGGGAGCGCTTCCCGGGGCTGTACTTCGCCGGAGACGGCGCACGTGTCGACGAGGACGGCGACTTCTGGCTCCTCGGCCGCGTCGACGACGTGATGAACGTGTCCGGCCACCGCATCTCGACGATCGAGGTCGAGTCGGCGCTCGTCGATCACCAGAGCGTCGCCGAGGCCGCGGTGTGCGGCCGCGCCGACGCGCTCACCGGCCAGGCGATCGTCGCGTTCGTGACGCTGAAGGGCGGCGAGGAGGGGAGTGTCGAGCGGCTCGAGGAGCTGCGCAACCACGTCGCGGTGAAGATCGGGCCGATCGCGAAGCCCGCGAACATCGTCTTCACGCCCGAGCTGCCGAAGACGCGTTCGGGGAAGATCATGCGCCGCCTCCTGCGCGACGTCGCCGAGAACCGCCCGCTGGGCGACACGACGACGCTCGCCGATCCCGCCGTCGTGTCCGAGATCGCCGACCGCGCCGTCACCCAGCCGACCGAGGAGTAGGTCTCCTACAGAGGCGATCCGAAGGCGATGTCGTGGCCGTCGGGATCCTGGACGCCGAACTCGCGGAATCCGTGTGGGGCGTCGTAGATCGTGTAGTCGATCGTCGCTCCGCGCTCTTGCACCTCGGCGTACACGGCGTCGGCGTCGTCGACGCGGATGTAGACGTTCCACGTCTGGTCGACGATGTGCCAGTTCGGAACGATGCGCTCCGGCTCGTGGCAGAGGGCGAGCAGGATCGAGGACCCGTCCCGCTCCACGCTCGCGAAGCTGGGCGGGTCGCCGTACGTCGTGGCACATGAATCCGAGCCGTTCTCGGTAGTAGGCGACGGCTCGTTCGATGTCCCCGACGAGAAGGACGGGCGAGATCCCCGTTACGCGTGACATCGCGTCATCTTGCCGATGCGTGCCGGCGTGGTGTTTCGGGGAGCGCGTCGCGGCTATCTCCATGTGGTGGCGTACCTCGACACCTCGAACCCGCTGGTCGAAGTGGTGCTGCCGGCGATTCCCACCAGCGTGCGTGCAGCTCGCGTTGCCGTTGGCGATGCGACGGCGGACATCGTCGTCGAGGAGCGGACCGTCGACGACATTCGGCAGTGCGTGAGCGAAGCGGTGACGAACTCTGTCCGGCACGCGTACGGGGCCGATGGAGGCACCGTTCAGGTGGTCGTGACGCGCGTCGACGACGAGCTCGTCGTGGTCGTGTGTGACCAGGGCGCAGGACTCGGGGACCTCGAGCCGCCTGCGTGACGAGCCCGGCGGGCTCGGTCTCGAGATCATCGGCGCGCTGACGAGTCGGCACGCGATTTCGAGCTCGCCGGATGTGGGAACCGTGATTCGGATGACGTTTGCGCTCGGATCGAAGTCGCCGCTCGCCTAGAGATCGACGTCGTCTCAGGCGGTGACGAGCGCCGCTTGGAAGGCGGCGACAGCGCGGTCGATGTCCTTCTCGCTCGTCCGCCAGTTCGACACCGACAGGCGGATCGCCGCGCGGCCGTCCCAGACCGTTCCGCTCATCCACGCCTCGCCACTTCGTTGCACGTTCGCGAGGGCGGCACTCGTCGTCTCGTCGTCGGCGAAGCGAAAGAGAACCTGGTTCAGGACGACGTCGTTCACGACCGTGCACCCGGAGAGCCGGGAGATTGCATCCGCGAACTGCCGCGCGCGGGCGCAGGAGCCGTCGACGAGGGCCGCTACGCCGGATCGGCCGAGCGATCGCAGCGCCGCGTAGACCGCGAATCCCCGCGCGCGACGCGAGAACTCCGGCGTCCAGTCCATCTGGTCGCGCGCCGCGTCCGCACCGGCGACGATGTACTCGGCCGTCAGACTCATCGCCGCTCGATGAGCTTCCGGATGGGCGACGAACGCCAGCCCGCTGTCGTACGGGACGTTCAGCCACTTGTGCGCGTCGGTCGCCCAGGAGTCTGCGGCGTCGGCGCCGGCCGTGAGCCGGCGTAGCGTCGGGGAGGCGCCCGCCCACAGGCCGAACGCACCGTCGACGTGTACCCAGGCACCGGCCTCGTGGCACAGGGGGACGACCTCCTCGAAGGCGTCGAACGCGCCCGTGTTCACCTCGCCCGCCTGCGCGCACACGATCGCCGGGCCCTCGACGTCACGAAGCGTCGCTTGCAGCGCGTCGATGCGCATGCGGCCCTGGTCGTCGACCTCGACACGGCGACTCGAGCCGCTGCCGATCCCGACGAGACGCAGCGCGCGGTCGATCGTCACGTGACGGCGTTCTCCGGCGACGACCGTTATTTGCGGCGATCCTGCGAGGCCGTCGTGCTCCACGTCCCAGCCCACCTGCTCGAGCACTGCGTGCCGGGCCGCCGCGAAACAGGTGGCGTGGGCCATCTGACAGCCCGTGACGAACGAGAACGACGCACCTGCAGGGATGCCGAGGAGTTCCTTCAGCCACTCGCCCGCGACCTCCTCGACGATGGCGGCCGACGGGCCTGCGATGACGAGTCCCGCGTTCTGATCCCACACCGACGTGAGCCAGTCCGCCGCGAGGGCGGCCGGAAGCGCACCGCCGATCACGAAGCCGAAGTACCGCCCGCTGGGGATGCCGACGACCCCCGGCTCCGCCGCGGCGGACAGCGCGTCGATCACCTCCAGCGGATCGGACGGCGTGTCGGGCAGCGGTCCGCCGAGAACCTCGCGCAGCTCCTCGATTCCCGCCGAGGGTCGAATCGGCCGCGTGTCGAGGGTCTCGAGGAAGTCCGCAGCGATCTCGGCCGTGCGCTGCAGCAGAACGCGCTCGTCGCTCGTCACGCAGCGAGCAGCTTCTCGAAGCGCGCCGGATCGTCGAACGGCCCGACGAGCGCGAGATAGAGGCGCTTGTCCTCGAAGAGATCCTTCGCGACGCGCTGGACGTCCTCGACCGTCACGAGGTCGAGTTGCCGAAGGAGCTCGTCGGGATCCTCGATCTCGCGCTCGAGCACCTCGCGGCGAAGCCCGTACTGGATCGTCCCCTGCGGGCTCTCCAGGCGGAGGACGAAGCGACCCTTTGCGTAGCCGCGCGCCTTCTCGAGCTCGTCGGCGGGAACCAGGTCGGCGGCGATCTTCCGCAGCTCGCCGAGGATGGTCGTGATCGCCTCGTCCACGCGTGCGACGTCGACTCCCGCGCTCGCGTAGAACGTCCCGGCGTCGGTATAGCCGGTGTTGCCCGCATGTACGTAGTAGCCGAGGCCGCGCCGCTCGCGCACCTCGGTGAAAAGGCGCGACGACATCCCGCCGCCGAGAACGACCGCAAGAAGCTGCAGGGCATATCGGTTGGGGTGGCCGATCGGATAGCCGCGAACGCCGAGAATGAGGTGCGCCTGCTCGGAGTCCTTCGTGTGGACGAGAACGGGCGAGGCGTCCGGTGGCAGCTCCACTTCGGAAGCCTCCCCGGTCGGGCGGGGCTCGATGCCGCCCAGGAGCTCCTCGAGGCGATCGGTCAGTCCGTCCCCGATCCGGCCTCCGATGCCCGACGACCATGCGCTCCGGGCGGTACCAGGTGTCGAGGTACGTTGTGAACGTCTCGCGCGTGGCGTCCTGAACCGTCTCGCGGGTGCCGATGATGTCCCAGCCGAGCGGCTGATCCGCGTACAGGAGCCGGTCGTAGACGTTGCCGACGTAGCGCTGCGGCGTGTCGAGGTAGACGTTCATCTCCTCGAGGATCACGCCCTTCTCCTTCGTGATCTCCGCCTCGTCGAAGCGCGAGTGGAGGAGCATGTCGGCGAGGACGTCGAGCGCGGTGTCGCGCGTCTCCGAGCCGCAACGGACGTAGTAGCCGGTGAGCTCCTTGCCGGTGAAGGCGTTGAACTCGCCGCCGATCGCATCGATCTCCGTCGAGATCGTGCGTGCCGTCGGACGCCGCTCGGTGCCCTTGAAGAACATGTGCTCCGCGAAGTGCGCGATGCCCTTCGCGTCCGGTGTCTCGTACCGCGAGCCGGCCGCGAGCATGACGAAGCACGAGACCGATCCGACCTGGGGAAACGGCGCCGTGACGACCCGAATCCCGTTGTCCAGCGTCGTCTTCTCGAAGATGGCCACGGCGCTCGATGGTATAGACACGACTCGTGCCCGGACAGCTGACCCGAAAGGCCATCGCTCGCCAGCCCGAGTGGCTTCGGGATGTGCCCGAGCGGGTCGGCGATCGCCGGTTGCCGGAGGGAGCTCGCGTGCTCTTCACCGGCTGCGGCACCTCGTACCACGCCGCGCTCGCCTGCGGTCGCGCCGTACAGGCGCTCGAGCTCGTGCTCGGCAACGCACCCGAGACGGACGTGCTCGTCGCGATCTCACACGAGGGCGGTACGGCCCTGACGCTGGAGGCGGTGCGCGGGTTCGTCGGCGAGACGTGGCTGATCACGGGCGCCGCCGAGAGCGCTCTCGCGCGGGCCGTCGATCACGTCGTCGTGGCGACACCTGTGATCGAAGAGAGCTACTGCCATACGGCGAGCTACACGGCCGCGGTCGCCACCGGGCGTGCCCTGCAGGGCGAGGACGTGAGCGATCTAGGGGCGCAGGTCTTCCGCGAGCTCGATACGGAGCCGCTCGCGGCGTCCGAGCACGACCGCTTCGTCGTCGCCGGCGCGGGGCGCGATGCGGCGACGGTGCTCGAGGCCGTGCTAAAGCTGCGCGAAGGAGCGCACGTCGCGGCCGAGGCGCACCACACCGAGCAGCTCTTGCACGGTCACCTGGCGGCGATCGATCCGTCGGTGCGTTGCTTCGTGCTCGAAGGAGAAGGTCGCGCCGCGGAGCGCGCGGTCGACGCGATGCGCGCACTCGGCGAGCTCGGCTGCGACGCGCTGCTCGTGCCGACGACGCACCCGGTCGTCGACATCGTCCGCTTTCAGCGACTCACGTGCGAGCTCGCGGAAGCGCGCGGGATCGATCCGGACCTGATCCGGTGGGACGAGGACCCGTGGGACCGAGCGCGGAAAGCACAGGACTTCACGGCCGATCCGTGAGCCGGTAGACGAACCGAAGCGCCTGCCAGCGCTCGTCGATCGAGCAGCTCTTGTTGTCGACGAGGCCGTGTGCGAGGCCGATCTCCTGCACCGCCTCGAAAGTGAGGTCGCCGTCGATCTTCGCCGCTTTCTCGGGCCAGGCGATCCAAAGGCCGTCTGCGGGGTCGAGCGTCGCTTTCAGCGACTCGAACCGCCGCGCGAGATCCTCACAGGTAGTCGTGAAGAACACGACGACACCTGCGCCGGGCTTTGCGCCGAGCTTCTGCGAGAGCGGAGTGCCCGAGTAGTCCATTGGCAAGCGGTCGGGGTCAGACTGAAGTCTGACCCCTCAGTCTTTTCCATGCCAGGCCGCGAGCAGCGCGTTCTCGCGCTCCTCGGTCAGCCCGACGCCTGCGACCGTCCGTGCGTGCGCCAGCGTCGCGCGGGCGATCGCCTCCAACGGACGGAACGCGAGTCCGGCTCCGACGGCGCGACGCACGTCCACGCGATCGGCGGCCGCGAGCGCAGGGTCAGCGAGCCAGAGCGGAAGCTCCATCCATTCGCCGACTTCCTGCTCGAGGAGGAAGTCGTCCGTGACCCAGGTCGGTCGCGCGTCGCTCGTCGTGGCCGCGCGACAGGTCTCGAGAAGCTCCGAGAGGGCGAATCCGGGATGGGTCGCGTTGTACGTGCCGCTCTCTTGCGCCTCGCAGAGCGAGATCGTCCACTCCGCGAGATCGCGAACGTCGATCACCTGTGTCGGGCGCTCGGGCGGTCCGGGCGCGAGCACCTCGCCACCGCGCGCGATGCGATGCGGCCAGTACGTGAAGCGGCCCGTGGGGTCGTGCGGCCCGACGATGAGGCCCGGGCGCACGACGAGCGCACGCTCGCCGAACACGTCGCGCACGGCGCTCTCGCACAGCGCCTTCAGCGGGCCGTAGCTCTCGTTCGTCACTTCGTCGTCGGGCAGGTCGCCGAGCTTGGCGACCGAGCTCTCCTCATGCGTGGGGACGCTGAAGTCCGCGTACACGGAGATGCTCGAGATGAAGCAGTAGACACTAGACGCCGCCAGCACCTCGACCGAAGCCCGCACGTCGCGTGGGAGGTAGCCGCACGTGTCCACGACCGCGTCCCACTTGCGCCCGGCGAGCGCGTCGAGCCCTTCCTTTCGGTCGCCGACGATCCGCTCGACCTCCGGATAGAGCTCCGGGTTCGTCGTGCCACGGTTGAAGAAGGTCAGCTCGTGCCCGTGCTCGAGCGCCGCATCCGTGATCGCGCGACCGAGGAACCTCGGCCCGCCGAGCAGAAGGAGCTTCACGAGAGCGCGGCGAGCCCGTCGAGCAGGCGGTCGACCTCGTCCTCGGTGTTGTAGTGGACGATCCCGGCGCGTACGGCGCCGTCCGCGAGCCCGAGGTGCTTCATCGTCTCGACCGCGTAGTAGTCGCCGTGCCAGACGGCGAGCTCGCGCTCCGCGAGGAAGACGGCAACTTGCTCGGCGCTGTGCCCCGGCACGTTGAAGCAGAAGGTCGGCACACGTCCTTCCATGCCGTGGATCCCGTACAGCTCTACGCTCTCCGGGAGCCCGTCGAGTAGCCGGCCCCCCAGCGCACGTTCGTGCGAGAGCATCGCGTCCCACCCGAGCGACGCCATGTAGTCGACCGCGGCGACGAAGCCCGCAAGCAGCTCGTGCTGGCTCGTCCCGAGCTCGAACCGGTGTCCGACCGGCTCGTTCGCAGCCGGCCGCACCTTGTAGGCGCGCCAGGACTCGAGCAGCTCCCGCTTCCCGAACGCGAGTCCCATGTGCGGCCCGAAGTACTTGTACGGCGAGCAGATGAGGATGTCGACGTCCCATGCGGTCACGTCGATCGGGCCGTGCGGCGCGTAGTGGACGGCATCTCCCCACGCAAGCGCGCCGACGGAGTGCGCCAGCTCGACGACACGCCTGACGTCCGGCGCCGTACCGACCGAGTTCGCAGCGACAGGGAACGCCACGACCCGCGTTCGGTCGGAGAGCTTCGCCGCGAGGTCGTCGTAGTCGAGCGCGAGGTCGTCGGTCACGCCCGCCACGTGCACCACGAGTCCGAGGTCGTGTGCCAGCTCGAGCCAGGGAGACACGTTCGCGTCGTGGTCGAGCGCGGTGACGACGATCTCGTCGCCCTGCCGCAGCGTGCGTGCGAATGCGCGGCTCAGGAGGAAGTTGAGCGCGGTCATGCTCTGCCCGAACGCGGCCTCGCCTGACGAGCAGCCGAGGAACGACGCGGCCTTCTCGTGCGCCAGCTCGACGAGCTCGGTCGTCCGCCGGCTCGTCTCGTACGGCGCGCCGATGTTCGCGTTGTCCTCGCGCAGGTAGCGCGAGATCGCGTCGATGACCTCGTCAGGGCACTGCGTTCCTCCCGGTCCGTCGAAGAACGCGAGTCGGCGGTCGAGCGCCGAGAAACGCGCCCGGACGGCTGCGATGTCGAGCGCCGTTGTGCTCACAGAACCTCCTGGCCGTTGACGATCCAGCGATGACGTGGTCTCGCGGTGAGCGAGTTCGAGACGAAGCATCCGTGCTCGGCTCGTGCGACGAGCTCCTGCAGCACCGCCGGCTCGGGCGCCGGCACGATGTCGACCTCGAGCGTCGTCTCGATGGCGACGAAGGCGTGGAGGCCGTCCTCGCGCTTCGTGACCGTGCCGTGCGCGCTTCCGGCGCCCTTCGAGTCGAGTCCGGCACGGCGTGCCGAGTAGTCCATGCTCGCGAGCGTGCAGCGCACGAGGCCGGCGAGCACGAGGTGCTCCGCCCACCACTCGGCCTCCCGCGGCAGGGCGCTTCCGCCGAGCGCGCTGTGCGCGTCGCCCTCGCCGTCGACGGTGACGTCGAAGTGAAGGACGCGTGGACGGGTCGGCACGGCGTGAGCCTATCCGGCGCACACGTACACCGTCCGCCGCTTGGCCTAGCCTGCCGGGCGAATGGAGCGACTCCGGACGCTGAGCGAGGCGGAGTGCTACGAGCGCTGCTACGGCTGGCGCTACACCGAGGACACCGTGAAGCTGCTGCCGCGAGGGCAGACGGCGTCGGCGCAGGAGGACGACTTCGGCGAGAAGCTCAGGATGCTGCTCGAGCTGCGCCTCGACGCGCGCGAGCCCGAAGCGGCCTGACGCACTCGGCCGTTCCCGACGTCCTCGCGCCCGGTGTGCGCATCGTCTTCTGTGGGATCAACCCCGGACGTGCGAGCGCCGAGGCAGGGGCTCCGTTCGCGAACCCGCGGAACGACTTCTGGAGCCTCCTCCACGCTGCGCGCTTCACGCCGCGCCTGCTCGAGCCGCGGGAGTTTCGCCAGCTGCTGACCTTCGGAATCGGACTGACGAATGCAGCTCGCCGGACGACGCGAGGCTCGAGCGACCTCCGAGCCGCCGACTTCGTGGGATCGCGGGAGCGCCTCGAGAGGCTCGCAACCGAGTTCGAGCCGCGGATCATCGCGTTCGTCGGCAAGGCCGCGTACGCAGGCCCGTTTCGCGAGCGGCCCGAACACGGTGCGCAGGACCGGGAGCTCGGCGAGACGGCGTTGTTCGTCCTGCCGTCGACGTCACCGGCGAATGCCGCCGTCCCGTGGGACGTGCGGCTTCGCTGGTTCCGTGACCTGCGCGAGTTGGTCGGCTAGACGCGGTCGACCTACCGTCAGCCCTCGAAGCGATTCGTGATCGGCGTGCGACGGTCGCGGCCGAAGGCTTTCGGCCGCAGCTTCACGCCAGGTGGTGCCTGGCGCCGCTTGTACTCGGCACGGTCGACGAGCGCGACGGCCCGGTCGACCACCGCAGGGTCGAAATCCGTGGCGAGCTCCTCGCGCGAGCGATCTTCCTCGACGTACGCCTCGAGCACGGGATCGAGCGTCTCGTACGGTGGAAGCGAGTCGGAGTCGAGTTGGTCGTCGCGGAGCTCCGCGCTCGGCGCACGCTCGATCGTGGTGGGCGGGATCAGCTCGTGACCTGCGCGATCGTTGAGGTGCTCCGCCAGGCGGTACACGTCGGTCTTGAACACGTCCTTCAGGAGCGCGAAGCCGCCGACCATGTCGCCGTAGAGGGTCGCGTACCCGACGGCGAGCTCGGACTTGTTCCCGGTCGAGACGACGAGCCAGCCGTAGGTGTTCGAGAGCGCCATCAAGAGCACGCCGCGAACGCGCGCCTGCAGGTTCTCGGCGGCGAGCCCGGCGAGCCCACCCTCGATCTCCGCGTCGAGCGCGTCGTGGAACGCGCCGACCGTCGACTCGATCGCGATCTCGCGAAACGCGCAACCGAGCGACTCGGCGATGGCGCGCGCGTCGCCTCGCGTCTCGTCCGAGCTGTACCGCGACGGCATCGAGACGCAGTGCACCCGTTCAGGCCCGAGAGCCTCGGCGCAGAGCGCGGCGGTGACCGCGGAGTCGATTCCCCCCGATACGGCGACGACGACCTCGTCAAACCCGTTCTTCTCGACGTAGTCACGGAGTCCCAGTGTCAGCGCCGCGCGCATCTGCTCGAGCTCCGGTGCGAACGGGGTGATCGATCCCTCGACGTCGTCTGCATGCTCGGCGGGCGCGTCGAGCTCGACCACCTGCACGTCCGGCGTGCGCTCGCGCGAGCGGTCGAGCTCGCGGCGCCGCACGTCACGCAGACGCCGGCCGATCACAGCGGTCGGGTCGATGTCGACGATGAGCAGGTGCTCCTCGAAGCCCGGCGCGCGAGCGATGACGTCGCCCGAGTCGTCGAGCACGACGGAGTGCCCGTCGAATACGAGCTCGTCCTGTCCGCCGACGAGGTTGCAGAAGGCGACGTAGGCGCTCGAGTCGCGCGCGCGGGTGACGAGCATCTCCTCGCGATCCTCCGCCTTGCCGACATGGAACGGCGAGGCCGAGAGATTGACGATGAGCTGTGCTCCGGCGAGAGCGAGATCCGTCGCGGGTGGACCGGGCTGCCAGACGTCCTCGCAGATCGTGATTCCGACGGAGCCCTCGCCCAGGCGGAGGACGACGAGGTCGCTGTCCCTCTGCGAAGTACCGGTGCTCGTCGAAGACGCCGTAGTTGGGGAGGAAGTGCTTGCGGTACACGGCCTGCACGCGACCGCCCGCGCACACGGCGCAGGCGTTCGCGAGATCGCCGTCGAACCAGGGCGTCCCGACCAGTGCCACGATGCCCTCGGTTGCAGCCGCTATCTGCTCCAGCGACGCGCGTGCGGCGCGCACGAATCCGGGCCGGAGGAGAAGATCCTCGGGCGGGTAGCCGGTGGTGGCGAGCTCGGGATACACGACGAGATCGGCCCCTGCCGCACGAGCCTCCTCGAGCGACTCGAGGATCATCGCGCGATTGCCGCCGAGGTCGCCGACGATCGTATTCAGCTGCGCGAGCGCGATTCTCAAGGTTTTCGCCTCACAGTCACAAACCGAGTCTAGCCAGTAGTGTGGGGGCCGATGGAGATCACGTTCCCGCGCCATTTTCGAGGGCCGCGGACGTCGGCCAACGGAGGCTACGCAGGCGGTCGGCTTGCCTCGTTCGTCGATGCCGACGAGGTCGAGGTGACGCTCCGGCTGCCGCCGCCTCTCGATCGGCCCCTTGCGGTCGTGCCCGACGGAGACGGCGTGCGCCTGCTCGACGGCGACGTGCTCGTCGCGGAGGCTCGACCTGCGCCGGTGGACGTCGACGCGCCCGCGCCGGTCTCCGTCGAGGTCGCGGAGGCGTCGCGAGACAAGCACGCCCGCGGCTGGAGCCCGGAGTTCAACGAGTGCTTCGTCTGCGGCACGCGCGACGACGGGCTCGAGCTCCGCGTCGGGCCCGTGGCCGGACGGCGAGCCGCTCCACGCGTCGCCGATCGCGCTTCCCGAATCTCGCCCGGAGATCGTCTGGGCGGCCATCGACTGTCCCGGCGCATACGCGGTCGGTGCCGAAGGGCGCGGCGACATCGTGCTCGGGCGGATGACTGCGCGCGTGAATCGCGTGCCCCAGGTCGGAGAGCACGTGCGTCGTCACGTCTTGGCCGCTCGGAGAAGACGGCCGCAAGCTCTTCGCCGGTACCGCGCTCTTCGCCGCGGACGGCGAGCTGCTCGCTCTCGCGAAGCAGGTCTGGATCGCTCCGAAGGCGTAGGGGCGAGATATATCGCCCTCTCACGCGCGCCGTAGCAGCGCGGCGTCAGCGCGAGGAGCAGGCCGCCGTCGTCGTCGTACGCGGGGAAGAAGTCGACGACGACTCTCTTCTCGATGCCGGCGCTCGTTCGGATCTCGAGCTCCTGGCCCATCTTGCGGACGCCCCATTCGCGGACGATCTCGATCGGTGCCGGGTCGGAGAGCGCGAGCGCCTCGACGATCTCGCGTCCGATGAGGTCGGCGTCACGGTATCCCGTCAGCTCGAACACGCCGCGTCCGGCGGCGAGCACGCGCGCGTCGCGGTCGCACACGACGAATCCGGTCTCCGGCGCCGGGTAGTAGTCCTCGAGCAGCTCGTAGAGGAACCCGAACGCGCAGCTTCGGCACTGGACGGACTGCGTGGAGAAGCCGTCGTAGCCGTCGAGGTCGACGGAGCGCTCCTTGCAGTTCGGACAGATGAAGAACGGCATGCCGGCGCAGGGTAGGCGATGCGGCCGTTCACGCGGCGTTATCTAGCCTTCAGCGACGCAGGCGAATCGCGTTCAGATCGTCTGCGGCGATCTCGTCGGCTCGAGCGATGAGATCCTCGATGTCGTCGTGCTCGGCGTGGATGTAGCGGCCCGCGAGCGCGTCGGCTCGTCCCGACGCGAGCACCCGGACGAGCTGCGGTGCGAGCTCGGGCGGCGTCCACGGGAGATCGTCGCCGTATCGCTCCGTCATCTCGGTCCTGACGAGACCTGGGCTGAAGTGGAAGACGGGGATGCGGCCGGCCAGCTCGTTGGCGAGCGTCTCGCCGTAGCGGCAGACGGCCGCCTTGCTCGTCGCGTAGGCCGTGGATTGCGTGCCCGGCAGGTACGCGGCGCCGCTTCCAGTGATGACGATGCGACCTCGTCACGTCGGTCGAGCATGAGCGGGATGACGGAGCGAGTGGAGAGATGCACGCCGAGGACGTTGACTTCCTGCACGCGCCACCAATCGTCCACCGGCATGTCCCAGCTCGCCGAGTCGGGAGCTCCCATCCCGGCATTGGCGACGAGGAGCTCGATCGGGCCCGAGCTCCCGTTCGGTCGTCTCCACCCAGCTCCCGACGTCGTCCGCGCTCGCGACGTCTCCGGATAGCGCCAGCCCTTCGATCTCGGCTGCGACGGCGTTCACCTGCTCCGCCGTCCGTCCGGTGACCGCGACCCTCATGCCGGCAGCGGCGAGCTCGCGGGCGATCGACGCGCCGATCCCGCGTCCGCCTCCCGTGACGAGTGCGACGCCTTCGAGCTGGTCAGGTGGCACGTGCGATCTCCTCCAGGGCTTCGGGGTTCTCGAGCGTGGACAGGTCGCCGGGATCATGCCCGAGCGCGCGCGCGCGGACGGCGCGGCGCACGATCTTCGCGCTGCGCGTCTTCGGAAGGGCCGTGACGAATACGACCCGATCTGGGGCGAACGCCTTCCCGAGCTCGGCTGCGACGGCGGCCGAGACCTCCTCGTCCGTCGCCTCGGCGCCGGGAGCGAGCACGCAGTAGAGCCACGCAACCTCGCCCTTCACCTCGTGCGGCACGCCGATCGCCGCGGCCTCGACGACGGCCGGATGCTTCACGGCAGCGGACTCGAGCTCAGCCGGCCCGATCCTCTTGCCCGCGATGTTGAGCGTGTCGTCCGAGCGTCCGTGGAGGAACCAGTAGCCGTCCTCGTCGACCGACGCCCAGTCGCCGTGCGTCCACACGCCGGGAAAGCGCCGCCAGTACGTCTCGAGGTACCGCTCGTCGTCTCCCCAGATCCCGCGGGTCATCCCTGGCCACGCGCGCTTGCACACGAGCTCGCCGACCTCGCCGCGCAGCGGCCGGCCGTCGTCGCCGAAGACGTCCATGTCCTCGCCGAGCGCCGGGAACCCGACGGACACGGGCTTCGTCGGTGCCAGCATCGTCACCGAGAGGAAGCACGCACCCACCTCGGTTCCGCCCGAGCAGTTCACGATCGGGATCCGCCCTGCGCCGCAGACGTGCTCGTCGAGCCAGTCGTACGGGCCGCGGTTCCACGGCTCGCCCGTCGTGACGACGCACCGCAGTGAGGAGAGGTCGGCGCCGGGCTCGCCGTGCGGGATGAGCGCCCGCACGAGCGTCGGCGAGACGCCGAGCATCGTCACGCGCTCGTCGGCGACGATCTGCCACACGCGGTCGTGCGGTCGGTCCGGCGCACCTTCCATGAACACGATCGTCGCGCCGCAGGCCATGGCGCCGACCACGGTCCACGGGCCCATGATCCAACCCATGTCGGTCGCGAAGAGGACGCGATCGCCGGCGCGGAGATCCGCCTGGTACGCGGTCTCGCGCGCGATCGACAGGAGGAAGCTGCCCTGGACGTGCAGCGCGCCCTTCGGCTTGCCCGTCGTGCCGGACGTGTACGCGAGGAGATACGGCGCCTCGCTTTCGACTGCGACCGCCTCGAGCTCGCCCGGCTGCTCGGCCACGGCGTCTTCCCACCACGAGTCGCGTCCCGCCGTCATCGGGCAGTCGACGCCGGCTCGTCGCCAGACGAGCACCCGCTCGACGCTCGGCGCGTCGCCGAGCGCATCGTCGAGCACCGCCTTCATCGGAACGAGCTTCCCGCGCCGGTACGAAGCGTCTGCGGTGAGAACGAGCTTCGCGCCTGCGTCGGCGAGCCGCGACGACACCGCCGGGCCTGCGAACCCGGAGAAGATCGGCACCTGCACCGCTCCGATGTGCGCGCACGCATGTGATGCGATCGCGGCTTCGGGCGCCATCGGCAGGAACGTGCCGACCGCGTCGCCCTCGCCGATGCCGAGCTCGTGGAGCGCCTCGGCGAGCCGGCGAACCTCGTGCGAGACCTCGGCCCACGTCAGCGAGCGCCGCTCGCCCTCCTCGGGCACCCACACCGCCGCCTCGCGATCGGGCGTCTCGGACGCCCACCGGTGAACGCACGCGTTCGCGACGTTGAGCCGCGCGCCGACGAACCACGTCGTCCACTCGATCCCACGCGTGTCGTCGAGCACCGCGTCCCAATCCCGAGAAAGCGGGATCCCGAGGTCAGCGACAACGGCGCGCCAGAACCGGTCGGGCTCGTCGATCGAGACACGATGAAGCTCCTCGTACCCCGAGCAGCCGAGCGACGCGAGCCAGCCGCAGCAATGTTCGCCGAAGCGAGCTGCTCCTCGGTCGGTGTCCACGTGTAGCCAGATGACATGTCCGCGATCTTCGCAGAGCCACCGATCACCCACGGCGCTCGAGGGCCGTAGGGCGATTCACTCGCCCGTAGGCAAGTGACGGCTCACCAGTCGCTGCGTAGAGGAAGGGGGGCCCGCGGGGGAAACATCGTTTCCCCCCGCGAACCCCCACGAAAGAAAAACGCCCCCGGCTGCGGCTCCGGGGGCGTTTCCTGTTCGAGGCGACCCCTTCCCGGGGAAGGCGAGCCGGCGAATCGTGGCTCTGCGGCCCAGCCACGCTCATCCTGCGCCCGCCTGATCCGGCGGTGGTGCCCGCGCATCCGATCTGGCGTCCGATCGTCTGCGGTGTGGGCCTGACTATAGGAGCCTCGTCCGCGAAAGTCAAGTAGCCAGGTCAAGTGATTTGGGCTAGCCTTACTTGACTCGAAAGTGGTAGTCGCACATCCCCCGGTCGGGGGAGCGCGGGAGGAGCGCGATCCGGATTGACTGAAGTGGGCATGCACGAAACCGCCACGCCGCTCGCGCCGACGATTACGGGCGCTCGCCTCGGCGAGCGCGTCCGCACGCTTCGCGTCTCCGCCGGCCTGACGCAGACCCAACTCGCCGGCGAGCGCTTCTCGAAGGAGTACGTCAGCCAGATCGAGCGTGGCAAGACGCGGCCGACCGAGTCGACCGTTGCCTGGCTGGCCGAACGGCTGGGCGTCGATCCGGCTCTGCTGTCGTCCGGGGTCTCGACGGAGGACCGTGCGAGGCTCGAAGCGGCTCTCGTTCGCGCCGAGGCGCTGTCCGCCGCTCATCGGTACGACGACGCGGTGGAGGCCTATCGCGAGGTTCGCTCCGGCGTGGAGGGGACGGCGAGCCGATCCCTCGAGGTCCGCGCCCTCACCGGCCAGGCCTGGGCGCTGCAGGAGGTCGGTCAGGTCAAGGAAGCGATCGATCTGCTGGTTCGAGCCCGGGAGCTGTCGAGCGCGGCGGCTTCTCGGATCTCGATCTTGCCGACGTTCTCTTCCGCCTCGCGGTCTGCCGGTACAAGCTGTCGAGCGTTTCGACCGCGATCGCGCTGTTCGACGAATCGCTCGCGCTCGCGGAGCGGTCGGGCTTGCCGTGCGATCTGCTCCGCTCGGACATCCTGCAGCGCCGCTCGCGCTGTCATCGCAGCCTCCGTGACTACGTCGCCGCCCACGACGACGTGGAGCGCGCGCTCGAGCTCGCGCAGGAGCTCGGTGACCGCGCGGCCATCGCGAACGCGTACTTCCAGGCCTCGCTCGTGTCGCAGCGGCAGGGTCATTACGTGCTCTCGCGCAACTACGCACAGCGGGCGAAGGAGCTGTATCAGCAGCTGGACGACGACCGAAACGTCGGCCGGCTTCTCCTCATGCTCGGCGGGCTGACGCTCCTCCTCGGTGACGAGGAGAGCGCGGTCGAGCATCTCAAGGCGTCCTACTCGAGGGCGCTCGACACCGATTCTCCTGCGGACGCCGCACAGGCGCTCGAGGGGATCGCCCGGGTTCACCTGAACCGGGGCGAGTACGACCAGGCGGAGAGCCGCGCGCGGAACGCGCTCGAGCTTCTGCAGGGTCGGGAGGACTACCTCCACGAGGTCTGTCCGTCGCAGCTCGTACTGGGGCGAGCGTTGCTGGAGCGCGGACGGCTGGATGAGGCGGAAGAGTGCTTCCGGGCGGCTGACGCGGCTGCAGAGCAGCTCGCGTCGATCAGCCATCGGACGGAGGCGTGGGTTGCACTGGGAGACCTCGCGGCACGACGTGGTTCGGACCGCGAGGCAGCACGTCTCTACCGGAACGCCGCCGAGGCGCTCCAGGAAATCCGCTTCTAGACGAAAGGAGGTCGCCATGAATCCGAGACTCCTGCTCCTGCTGGTCAACCTCGCGTTGCTTGCTGCGTGGCTCGGGCAGCTGGGGCCCTACCGACTCCTGGCCTGACGGGAACTAACAGCAACGCGCACCGGTCTTCGGCGCGCTGACGCCACGGCGCGCGCGACGTCCGAGAAGTGTCCGCGCTCCTGGCTACACTCGAACGCGTATGCGCGCCGTCGCTGCCTTGACTGCGCTGTCGTGTGTGCTCCTCGCCGGCTGTGGCGGATCCGACTCCGAGACGTCGACCGAGCCCGCGGCGGGCGCGACTCTCGAGGAGCTGTGGCGTGCGCCGGGAGACGACGTGGCGGTGATTCCGGGAACGGAGAACCACGAGCCCGGCGACGTGCGCGTGTCGTTCCTCGTCGTCGATTCCGAGGGCGCGGTCGTGGCACTGCCGACCGCGAAGGTCTGGGTCGCCGACGCCCTCGACGCGGCGCCGTTTCTCGAAACCGAGGCGAAGCTCGAGCGGTCGGCCTTCCCGGCGGTGACGAGGCGGACGCGACACACATCTACGTCGCGAGCCTCCGGCTACCGCGCGCGGGAACGTTCTGGTTCCTGGCGGAGCCGGCGGGCGGTGCGGAGAAGGTGCAGGCGCTCGGCAACGTCGTCGTCGTGAAGAACGACGCGCCCCCGGACGTCGGAGATCCCGCAGTCGCGTCCGAGACGCCGACGCTTGCCTCTACCGGCGGCAACACGACGGCTCTTACCACGCGAACGCCGCCGGACGTGGAGCTGTTGCGTCACTCGGTCGCCGACTCGCTCGAGGCGAATGTTCCGTTCGTCGTGACGTTCGCGACCCCGAAGTACTGCTCCAGTCGAACCTGCGGCCCGGTCGTCGACGTCGTCGAGGAGGTGTCACGCCGCGTCGACAGCGACGAGGTCCGCTTCATTCACGTCGAGGTGTTCGAGGACAACGACCCGGCGAAGGGCTTCAACCGCTGGCTGCAGGAGTGGAAGCTCTCGACCGAGCCGTGGACGTTCCTCGTTGCCGCCGACGGAACGATCGCGGCGCGGTTCGAGGGAACGGTGTCGGTGAACGAGCTCGAGCAGGCCGTTCGCGAGAAGCTTGTCCCTACCGGCTAGTTCGCGTCGCCGAGACGCTCGACCACGATGTTCGGCACGCGCGCCATCGGGCTCAGCGACAGCACTGCCCGCACGAGCGCGACGATGTCGTCGGTCGAGATCTGCTCCTCCTCCGGCAGGCCCGTCCACTCCGTCATCCGGGTAGCGACGAATCCAGGTGAGATCGCGGTTGCACGGATCCCGTGCTCGGCCTCCTCACGATTCAGCGAGGTCGTCCACGCGATGAGCGCCGCCTTCGTCGTTCCGTAGACGGCGAGTCCCGGCGTCGGGATGGTTCCGGCGATCGAGGCGAGCGTGATGATCTGGCCACGCGCGGCGCGCAGCAGCGGCAGCGACTCGCGCGTGACTACGAGTGTGGCGCGAAGGTTGACGTCGAGCTGGATGTCGATCTTCTTCGTCTCCTGCTCCGCGAACGACCCGCCGATTCCGATGCCGGCGCAGTTCACGAGGACATCCATTCCGCCGTGACGCTCTGCGTGCGCTGCGACGACGCGGACGCACTCGTCGGCGTCGCCGAGGTTCGCGGGAACCGCCAGCGCGCCGAGTTCCGCAGCAGCCGCCTCGAGCGGCTCGGGTCGCCGAGCCGCGAGTGTGAGCGCGTACCCGTCCGCGCTCAATGCGCGAGCAATCGCCAGCCCGATCCCGGACGACCCACCCGTTACGAGCGCAGACCTCATTCGGTCGAGTCTATGGATTGAACAACGATCAGTGACCGAGGTCCCAGGGCCGAAGGGCGATTGATTCGCCCGTAGGCCAAATGCGCGCTGATCAGTAGCAGCGCAGAGGAAGGGGCTGGCGGGGGGAAACATCGTTTCCCCCCGCCAACAAGTGCGGCCGCCGAGGGGGCGGCGGCCGCGTGTCAGGGGGAGAGGGGAAGGGGACGGAACTCTCCGTGGGCGTTGTTCGGATATCCCCGGCTATCTCCTTCCGTACAGTGTCTTCGTGGAGACGGTCGGGCTCACGACGCTCGCGCGTGCCGGAGGGTGCGCCGCGAAGTACCCGGCGGCGCGACTCGAGACGCTGCTCGCGGGGCTCGTTCCGGCCGATGCGGAGGATCTGCTCGTCGGGCTCGATCCCGCCGACGACGCCGCGGTGTACCGGCTCGACGACGAGCGCGCGATCGTGTTCACGGTCGACTTCTTCCCGCCGCTCGTGGACGATCCGCGCACCTTCGGCGCCATAGCCGCGACGAACGCGCTGAACGACGTTTTTGCGATGGGCGGGGCGCCGCTGCTCGCGCTCTCGGTCACGGCGTTTCCCGAGGAGCTTCCGGTCGAGGTGCTCGGGGAGGTGCTCGCCGGCGCCGACGAGCGAGTGCGTGCCGCCGGTGCGATTCTTGCCGGAGGCCACACCATTCGCGACGCCGAGCCGAAGTACGGGCTCGCGGTGGTTGGAATGGTGCACCCGAAGCGGATCTGGCCGAAGTCCGGCGCACGTGCTGGCGACGTTCTCTTCCTCACCAAGCCGCTCGGGACGGGGCTCGTGCTGCAGGCCGTGCGGGACGGGATCGCACCCCCCGGAGCCCTCGAGGCGGCTGTCGAGTCGATGATCGAGCTCAATCGTGAGGCGGCGGACGCGATCCGGCCGTTCGAGCCCAGCGCAGTCACCGACGTCACGGGGTTCGGACTGCTCGGGCACACGTACGAGCTCGCCTCGCGGAGCGACGTCCGAGTCGTCATCGACGCGGAGCACCTTCCGGCGCTGCCCGCGGCCCTCGCGCTCGCGGCCGACGGCGTGAAGACGGGCGGCGACGGCCGCAACCGCGAGTACGCAGGGCCGCACGTCGACAGTCATGCGGCCAGCGCGTGGGAGGCTCTCGCCTACGATCCGCAGACCGCCGGGGGCCTGCTCGTGTCGATGCCCGGCGAGCGGGCCCCCGTCCTCGAAGCGACCCTCGCGTCGCTGGGACTGGTGGCGGCTCGCATCGGGCGAGTCGAGGAAGGCTCCGGAGTCCTCTTTCGTTAGCGGCTTGATGCGGGTTCGGAGCACATCCGGATGGGGATCTGCGCACTGCGCAGACCCTCCCCGCACGCACTCCCAACCCGCACCAAGCCGCTAGTGGGCGCCGTGGCTGTCGCTCGGGCTCGATCGATCTCGGCGCGAACGTTTCTCCGGATCGCTCTCGCGTCGTGTCTCGCGCTGTTCCTCGTCATCGCCTCGGGCGCGTTCGTCCGCCTCACCGGCTCGGGCCTCGGCTGCGAGAACTGGCCGAGCTGCGGCGACAAGCCCTATCCGGAGCAGGGCTTCCACGCGTTCGTCGAGTTCGGCAACCGCATGGTCGCGCTCGTCGGGATCGTTCTCACAGTGGCAACGTGGCTGGCGTCGCGGTGGACGACGGGCCTCTCCCGCTGGGGGCGCTGGGCCGCTCTCGGCGCACTTGTCGTCGCGATCGCGCAGATCCCCATGGGCGCCGTGACGATTGCCCTCGACCTGCACCCGCTCGCCGTGATGACGCACTTTCTGTTGGGGCTCGCCGCGTTCGGGCTCGCGCTCGTCGCGGTGCTCGAGGCGTGGAGCCTGCGGGACGGGCTGGCGCGTCCCGCAGGGCCGGGGTGGCTGCGATGGACGGTGACCTGGATAGGCCTCCCGGTGTGCATCACACTCGTGGTGACCGGGGCGGTGGCGACGGCGTCTGGACCGCATCCAGGGTCGAGCGAAGACGTCGAGCGGCTCGGAGTCGGGATCGTCGACACCGTCTACGTACACGTGCGGGCGGCGGCGGTCTTCGGCATCGGCGTCCTCGTCGTCGGCTGGTTCCTCCGCCGCGTGCGCGTCGAGTACCCCGGTCTCTTCCGGATCTGGATCGCGCTGCTGGCGGTGCTCGTGGCGCAGGCGATCCTCGGCGAGGTGCAGTACCGAAACGCGCTGCCGTGGGGCCTCGTCCTCGTGCACGTCGTCCTAGCGGCGGCGATCTGGGCCTTCAGTCTCGCGCTCGCGTTCACTCTCTGGCGCCCGCCCGAGCCGTTGAGGCGCTCGTAGGGGCGAGGCTTGCCTCGCCCGGGGGCGACCCAGGGAGTCGCCCTACACTACTCGCGTGGCTCGCGAGCTCAGGATGCACGAGCGCCCGGCGGCGCTCGAGCGGCCCGTTCTGATCGGAGCGTTCCGCGGGTGGAACGACGGCGGACAGGCGGCGACGCTTGCCGCCGGCTACCTCGCGCGCCTGTGGGGGGCCCGGAAGTTCGCGGAGATCGACCCGGAGCTCTTCGTCGACTTCCAGGCGACACGGCCCATGGTCTCGCTGGAGGACGGTCGCACGCGGAAGATCGAGTGGCCTGAGAACACCTTCTACCGAGCGCGCATCCCGGAGGCGAACCGCGACGCGATCCTTCTCGTCGGGGTCGAGCCGAACTACCGCTGGCGGACGTTCAGCGAGCTGATCACGGAGCTCGCGAGCGACCTCGGCGTCGAGCTCGCGGTGACGCTTGGTGCTCTCGTAGCCGACGTGCCGCATACGCGGCCGGCGCCGGTGACCGGTGCGGCGACAGATCCGCAGCTGGTGGACGAGCTCGGTCTTCAGCTCTCGCGCTACGAGGGCCCGACCGGCATCGTCGGGGTGCTGCTCGACTCGTGCCGGCATGCGGGCATCCCGTCCGTGAGCCTGTGGGCCGCGGTGCCGCACTACGTGCAGCTGGCGCCGAATCCACCCGCTGCCATGGCGCTGTGCGAGCGACTCGGTGGCGTGCTCGCCACGGAGATCGATGTGAGCGAGCTGGCCGAGGCGTCGGACGAGTACGTCGAGCAGGTCTCGCAGGCCGTCGCGACGGACGCGGACACGGCTGGCTACGTCGAAGAGCTCGAGCGTCGAGCCGACTCGCTCGAGCTCCTCGAGGAGTCGGACGATCTCCCGTCCGGCGACGCACTCGCTGCCGAGATCACGCGCTTTCTCCGGGATCGCGAGGCCGACGACGACGCACCGGAGTCCGGCGGTCCGGGTTAGAGGCTACGCAGCGTCTTCGGACGACTCGTCGACCGGTACTTCGTGCACCGAGAGCGGGACGACGTCGTTCGCGCCCGTCGTCTCGTCGACCTGTGAGCTCACCGCGTCGCCCGACGGGCCCTTGCGCTTGCGGCGGCGACGCCGAGACTTCCGCGCGGTGAGCTTGGGCACGGGGAGGTTGTCCGCAAGCGCGTTCGCGATCTCCGCGGTCGTCCCGAGCTCTTCGCGAGCCTGATCGAGCGCGCCGTTCGCGCGCGGGGTGTAGCCGTCGGCCGACGCGAGGAGCGCCGCGCCGACCGGCAGCGGCATCTCCGCGGCCACCTGTACGAGGCGGTTGACATTCTCCTCGTGGCGGTAGCCGCGGGAGTTCGCGGCAGCTCCGAGCAAGCGCTTCGCCTCGGGGAACTCGGTCGAGACGCGGCGATCCTGCACTTTGCGCGTCGCGCGGGCGAGGCGCCAGGTCCAGCGCGCGAGGATCTGGTCGGGCGCGAGGGGCTTTCCCTCCCCGATCGCGCGAAGCAGGATGCGCGCACCGGCTGCGCGATCCTTGTCCCACGGCGGAGCCTGGGTGACGAGCGTGACGAGGTCGTCGAAGTCCGCACGATCGATCGGTGTGGCGACGCGATCCATGAGCGCCGTCATGCGCAGGCGGCGGTTCGGGTTCTCCGCGGCGCACGTCGACAGGAACTGCTCGAGCGCGCCCTTGGTCGCGCGACCCTCCGCGAACTTCTTGGCGAACTCGGCGCGCTGATCGAATCGGATCTGGCGGCCGGCGATCGTCGCCCAGAAGCGCTGTTCGTCGTCGTCCAGGTACTTCGGGTCGATGCGCTGCCACTCGCGCTGGATGACGGCCAGGCGTCGCGCGACGTCGGGCGTCACCGGAACGAGCCACGGGACCGGGGAGAGCTTGCGGCGCGCTCGTCGCTGCTGGCGTCGTCTCGGTGCCGGCGTGACGCGGGCACCTTCACGGTAGAAGTCGGAGTCGAGCAGCGCGTGGAGTGAAACGACGCGCTCCGAGTGCGTCGCTCCCTTCGGGACGAAATCGACCACGACCCCGGCCTCCTTCCGCGCGTGTGTGCGCATGATGCGGCCAATGCGCTGCTGGTAGACCCGCCGCGACGCGGTCGGCGCGAGGTGCATGCAGATCGTCGCCCGCGGGGAGTTCCAACCCTCGGCGAGGAGCATGGCGTTGACGAGGACGTTGATCTCGCCGCGCTCGTACGCTGCCAGTGTCTCGGCAAGCCGGGCCGGCGGCGTGCGACCCGAGACGGCCTCCGCCTTGATCCCCGCTGCGCGGAACTCCTGCGCGAGGTTGTACGCATGCTCGACGCCCGCGGCGTAGACGATCCCGGGCGTGGAGCCGAAGCGTTCCCGATAGAGGCTTGCGGCCGCCTGGTTCAGCGCCTCGTGGTCGAGTGCCGCGGCCAGCGCGCGCTCCTCGAAGTCGCCACCGACGATCGGAACCGAGTTGATCGCTGCTGCGGGCGGGACACGCAGGCAGCGAAGCGGAGCGATGAGACCGCGCCGCGCGGCGTCGCTCAGCGGAAGGTCGTCGACGGAGGCGGGGAAGACGTCGGAGACCTGCTTCGCGATCAGTTGCTCGGTCGCCGTCATCCCGATGAAGAGCGGCTCGGGGAACGCGCGGATGGCCGCGCTCGTCTTCTCGCCGAGAGCCGTGTGCGCCTCGTCGCAGATGACGAGGTGGTAGGCGTTTCGGTCGAGCTCGGAGCCGTGACGCGCGAACCAGGCGTACGTCTGGATCGTGATCGGCGTGTTCGTCGGCGCCGCAGCTCCGGCCATGATCGCGTCGGTGAAGCGGTCGCCGTAGCCCTCCGTCGTGAGGTCGCCCTTGAACTGCGCGACGAGGAGTCGGCGGTGGGTGAGGATCAGGACGCCAAGGTTTCGCGCCGCCTCGACGAAGCCGGCAGCTGCGATCGTCTTTCCGGACGCTGTCGGGTGACGGAAGCGGAAGCGTCGGACGGCTCCGGGGTCGGCGCCCGTGAACTCGGCCTCGGGCAGCTCGTCGTCTTCGATGAACCCGGCGTCGAAGTCGTCGTCGGCCTCCTCGTCCACCTCGACCTCCGCGACGGCGCCATTCGTGGAGCCGTTCGCCGTTCTCGTCAGCCGGACGTTGCGTCGCCGCGATGAGCTCGGCGAGCATTCCCGTGAGCGCGTCGATCTGGTGCCGGCGTAGCTCCGTTCCGGCGGCTGTACGCGCCGGATCTTCTGTGAGCACCCGCTCGAGCCCCAGCATGAGCCCGTAGCGCACCTTCCAGCGCGACGAGGGCGCCGTCAGCCCGGCGTCGATCTCGACGAGCGCGTCGGCCAGCGCGGCACGCCGTGCCGTCCCGGGCGCGAGCGCCTGTAGCGCGTCCTCGTCCGGCGCCAGGAACGGCTCACCGAACCAGGACTCGGCTCGACGGGCCGCAGCAGTCAGGTTCTCGGATGTGTCCGACGTCAGCGTCGGGATGGTCGTAGCCTCGTGCATTCAGGCAGCACGTGTTTTCGTGCCGCTCCCTTCCGAAGTGTTGTCGCTCGCGTCCAATGACCGGCGAGCGGTACCTGTCGGAGCATACCTCAGAGATCGGTCTTCGACCCGAATAGGTGTCAGGAAGGCGTGCTCGAGAGCTCGGCGAGCGGGCGGCCGACGACGCGCTCGGAGACCCCAGTCTGGTCGAGGTGCTTCGTGATCCCGCCGAGCCAGAACGGGAAACCGGCGCCGAGGAGCAGGCACGTGTCGATGTCCGCCGCCTCCGCGACGACGCCCTCCTCGAGGATGTGCCGCGACTCGTCGGCGAGTGCCTCCAGCACAGCCGCGTGAAGCTCCTCCACGCTTCGCGGCGCGTGTTCGACGACCACCGGCTCGCCCCCTTCCGCCAGGCTCTCCAGGGTCGCCGAGAGCGGGAAGCGGTCGGGCCAGGCGTCGTGCAGCGTGTGGCGCACGTGGTTCGCGACCTTCGGGCCGACGAGCTGGAGGAGGACCGACGGCGCCATCGGCAATCCCATCCGCAGCACTGCCTCGTCCGTCTCCTCGACGGTGTTGCCGTGGTCGAGCGCCTGCGTGATCACCGAGCCCTGTCGTCCGAGGAGGCGATTCACGACGAAGGCGGGCGCGTCACGAACCGGCACGCCGGTCTTGCGCAGCTTCTTCGTGACCGCCCAGGCGGTGGCGAGGGACGCATCGTCCGTCGCGGGCGTGCGGGCGAGCTCGACGAGCGGGAGAACGGCGACCGGGTTGAAGAAGTGCATGCCGACGACGCGCTCCGGGTGCTGGAGCTCGGCTCCCATCGCGGTGACGGAGAGTGATGACGTGTTCGTGGCCAGCACGCACTCGGGTGAAACCACACGCTCGAGAGCAGAGAAGACGTCCTTCTTGATCGCCATCTCCTCGAAGACGGCCTCGAGGACGAGATCGCAGCCGGCGAAGACGTCCCACTCGGTGCCTCCGGTGACGAGCGAGCCGAGGAAGCGTGCCTTCCCTTCGGCGAGACGTCCGCGGCGCACGAGGTCGGCGAGCTCGTCGGCGATCCATGCGATTGCTTCGTCGACCTGCTCCCGGGTGAGGTCGCGTAGCACGACCGGAACCTCCAGGCGCCGCAGGAAGAGCAGCGCGAGCTGCCTGGCCATGAGCCCTGCGCCGACGATGCCGACTCGTTGAACGCGGCGCGGCTCCGCGTCGGGCATCCCGACGCCGCGCTTCGCACGTCGTTCCACGAGGTCGAACGCGTAGACGGAGGCCTGCGCCTCGCGGCCGGGGAGAAGCTCTGCCAGCGCATCTTCCTCGGCTCGGTAGCCCTCCTCGAGCGACCACGTTGCCGAGCCTTCGATCAGATCGAGCGCGCGGTACGGCGCCGGAGTTGCTCCGTGCACCTGTCCGTCGAGACGCGAGCGCGCCTTGCGGCACACCTCGGCGACGTCCGAGAGATCGGCGCTCGGACGGCGCTTGCCTGCTCCCTCGTCGACCTTGTCGAGCAGGAATGCGAGCGACTCGTCGAGGAACTCGACCGGCTCGAGCAGCGCGTCTGCATAGCCGGCCTCGAATGCCTTCCGAGCATCGAGCATGCGGTTCTGTCGCAGCGGGTTCTCGACGACGAACTTCACGGCCTCCTCGGCACCGACGAGCTGCGGGACCAGCTGCGTGCCGCCCCAGCCGGGAATGAGGCCGAGGAACACCTCGGGGCACGCGAAGTGGCGTACCGACGACGCGATCGTCCGGTAGTCGCAGTGGAGCGCGATCTCGACGCCGCCGCCGAGGGCGGCGCCGTTCACCGCCGCGACCGTGACGAACTGGAGGTCGCGGAGCCGTCCGAAGAGCTCGTGTCCGGCCTGGCCGCCGAGGCGCGCGCGCTCGGGCGTGATCTCGCCCGAACTCGCCGATGTCCGCGCCGACGGCGAAGACGTAGGGTTTACCCGTCAGGAGCAACCCGCGCCAGTCGCTCGAGCGAAGCTGATCGAGCACTCCCTCGAGCGAGCGCAGCGCTTCCTCGCCGAACGTGTTCGGCTTCTGCCAGTCCTCGCCGTTGTCCATCGTCACGAGCGCGATCGGGCCGACACGCGTCGAGATCTTCCGGAGCTTGAACTCGGTCGGGGTGCTAGCCACCGTTCCTCCCGCTACGGCGCCGGCGAAGCCGCCGCCTCCGCTATCTGGGCCGGCTCCGTCGAGCCTACGCCGGCAACGTTCTCCCAGAGGAGCGCGGCGCCCATTCCGAGCCCGACGCAGAGCGCGGTCAGGCCGTAGCGCGAGCCGGGGCGGTCACGGAAGCCGCGTGCGAGCTGGGCCATGAGCCGGACTCCCGTGGCGGCCAGCGGATGGCCGCATGCGATCGCGCCGCCGTACGGGTTCAGGCGCGGATCGTCGGGGGCCACCCCGATGCCGTCGCACCACGTGAGCACCTGGACGGCGAAGGGCTCGTTCAGCTCGAAGAGGTCGATGTCGTCGATCGTCAGCCCTGCGCGCTCGAGCACGCGCTGTGTCGCGGGAACCGGCCCGAGCCCCATCAGGTGCGGCTCGACGCCCGCGTAGGCGAACCCGGCGAGTCGCATCTTCGGCTCGAGGCCGAGCTCGGCCGCGGCGTCCGCGGACGAGATGAGCGCGGCGGTCGCACCGTCGGTGAGCCCTGCCGAGTTCCCGGCAGTGACCCGCCCACCCGCGCGGAACGGTGTCCGCAGCGTCGCGAGCCGATCGATCGTCGTGTCCGGCCGAAGGAACTGGTCGCGGTCGGCGACCGTCCAGCCGTCGTCCGTGAACACGGACATCGGCACGACGATCTCGTCCATCACGCCGTCGTCCCAGGCCCTGCCAGCGCGTCGCTGGGACTCGACGGCGTATGCGTCCGCGGCTTCTCGGGTCAGCTCTGGGAAGGCGTCGTGCAGGTTCTCGGCGGTCTGCCCCATCACGGCGGCCGACTCGTCGATCAGCCGCTCGGCGACGAACCGGGGGTTGAAGTCGACGTCCGCGCCCATCGGGTGGTTGCCCATGTGCTCGACGCCACCCACGAGGACGACGTCGGCGGCGCCCATCGCGATCTCGCCGGCTCCCGCGGTCGTCGCGGTGAGTGCGCCGGCGCACATGCGATCGACGGCGAAACCGGGCACGGTCGCGGGGAGGCCGGCGAGCAGGGCGACGTCGCGCCCGAGGGTGAGACCCTGGTCGCCGACCTGCGCCGTCGCGGCGAAGACGACGTCGTCCATACGTTCGGGCGGGAGCTGTCGGGTTGCGGCGGAGCACCTCGCGAACGGCCTTCACCGCCATGTCGTCGGCGCGCGTCTTGGCGAAGAAGCCGTCCGGCGTAGCACGGCCGAACGCGGTACGGACACCGTCGACGTACACCACCTCGCGAAGCTCGGGCACGGCGAGACGATACTTCGGGCGTGACGGTGGACTGGGAGGAACGCGCCGCGGGGGCCGGCGAGCGCTTCGAGGACGGTGCAGCACGGCTGCCGGACGATGCGGACGAGCGTCAGCGCCAGCTCACCCGGATGGGCAACGCGGCCTGGGCCGCCGGTCTTTCGTTCCTCATGCTCGGACAGCGCGAGCAGGCCTATGCGTGGCTCGTCCGCGCTGCTGACACGTATCGAGAGAGTTGGCCGAGCGCGCCGCCCGGAAGCTGGGGCAGGCCGATCGGGGCGATGAAGTCACGGCTCATCGCCGGCGATGTGGCGGGCGCGCGAGACGATGCGCAGTGGGCGCTCGATGCGGACGCCGCCGAGTCGCGAGAGCCCGATCGGACGCTATGCGGGCGCGCTGGCAGCTCTCGTGCTCGGCGACGACGAAGCTGCGGCGAGGCTGGGCGCGACGCTAGGCGGCGCGGAGCCGATCCCCCCGGCGGTCACCGACGCGATCACCGCGCTCGCAGCGCACGACGAGCGCGCGTACGTCTCCGCGATCGAGGCGCTCGTCGCCGACTTCGAGGCGAGAGACGAGTTCCTCGAGGACATCCCCGTCGCAGACACGGTGCTCGCGCTACGGGCGCTCGCCGAGGAGCGCGAGATCTGCGTGACGCTCGACTCCCCGCTTGTCCCGCCAGCGTCAGGCGCGAGATGTGTCTCGCCCTACGGATCGCCGGCGGCGAGCTCGCGGAGGTGCGTGCCGGAACGATGAGTTCAGCGTGTCCGGTGCGTCCAAGCGAAGAACCCGCGACGAAACGAGGAGGAAGACATGAGAAAGCTCGTCGAATCGACCTTCGTGACTTTGGACGGCCGGGTCAGCAACCCGCAGGATTGGAGCCCGCCCTACTGGGACGACGAGCACAACGCCTACGCGAGCAAGCTGCTCTTCGCGGCCGACGCGCTGCTTCTCGGCCGTGTGACCTACGAGGGCTTCGTCCAGGCGTGGCCGTCGCGATCGGGTGATCCCTACACGGATCGGATCAACGCAATGCCCAAGTACGTGGCCTCGCGCGCGCTTACGGATGCGACGTGGAACACGACGGTTCTGGACGGCGATGTCGCCGAGGCGGTGGCCGAGCTCAAGGCGCAGCCGGGCGAGAACATCCTGAAGTTCGGAACGGGAGAGCTCGACCGGACACTCATCGCCAACGGGCTCGTCGACGAGTTCCACTTCTGGGTCTTCCCCGTCCTCGCGGGCGCGGGCCAGTCGCTCATCGACGGTGTCGACGTCACCCACCTCGAGCTCGTCGAGACGACGCGCTTCGCCTCGGGCATCGTGGTGCACGCGTACGCCCTGTCGTAGGGGCGAGATGTATCTGGCCTGCCCTCTCAGGGGTCGCCGGCGGCGAGCTCGCGTGAGCGCACCATCGCAGCCTGGATCGCGTTGAGGAACGCTGCGCGAACGCCCGCGATCTCGAGCTCGCGGATCGCTGCGATCGTCGTTCCGCCCGGCGACGTGACCATCTCGCGCAGCTCGACGGGGTGCATCTTCTCGTCGCGGAGCTGCTTCGCCGTGCCGAGCATCGTCTGCACGACGAGCTGCGTCGAGATCTCGCGTGAGAGCCCGAGGAGGATCCCGGCTTCGATCATCGCCTCGGCGAGAAGCGCGAAGTAGGCCGGACCCGAACCCGAGACGGCGGTGATCGCGTCCATCGACGCCTCCGGCACGCGCACGACGGCTCCGAGGTGCGAGAGCGCCTCCTCGGCGAGGTCGAGGTGCTCGTCGCCGGCGTGCGCGCCCGCGCAGAGCCCCGCGATCCCTTCATGCACGGTCGACGGCGTGTTCGGCATGGCGCGCACGACCGGCACGCCCGCAGCCAGTCGACTCTCGATTCGTGACGTCGGGATCGCCGCGGCGACGGACAGGACCGTCTGCTCGGAGAGGACGAGCGTCCCGATCTCGCCGAGGAGCCCCTCGATGTCCTGCGGCTTCACGGCGATGACGATGAGTGCCGCACCCGCGGCGGCGTCGTGATTCGAGAGCGTCGCCTCGACGCCGAAGCGCTCGCGGAGCTCTGCGACGCGCTCGGCGCGACGTGCGGTCGCCGAGACCTCTCCGGGCTCCCTCCAACCCGACGACAGCAAGCCGGAGATCAGCGACTCGCCGATCCGGCCGGCGCCGAGGATCGCGATCTTGCGCGGGTCGACCATGCGCAGGAGTGTACGGCGGGCTCTTAGGCGGCGTTTCGTGCCGATGCGCGGACGAGACGAGCCCGATCCGCGCTCGCGCCGCGGACGAGACCACGCCTGAAGCCCTGAAGGAGAAAGACGCTCGCGAGTCCCTGCCACTCGCCGTACGGCTCCAGCAGCTCGGCGGTCTCGCCCGGTTCGGGCCAGCGTCTGCGCAACGACGCGAGCAGCTTCACGAGTGCGAGGTCGTCGACGAGCCCGGCGTCGTAGCGCCCTAGTCCCTGCAGCGCGACGACACCCACTGTCCAGGGACCGACGCCGCGTTCGCGACCGAGGCGCTCGAGCGCATCGGAGCGCATGCGCAGGCCCTCGAGATCGAGCGTGCGAGCGAGTCTGATCAGCGTCGACGCGCGGCTTGCGGCGAGCCCGCAGGCGGTCACGCGGGCGGGCGAGAGCTGCGCGATCGACTCGCGCGTCGGCGGGTCCTCTCCGCCTGCGCGGATGATCGCCCGCTCGATCTGCAGCGCCCTCGAGGCCTGGATGAGCTGCCCCGAGATCGCGCGAATCACTGCGTGCGTCACGGTGGCCTTGCGTCGCGGTCGCAGGCCCCGGAGCCGCTGCACGGCCGGCCCGATGAGCGGATCGCGCGCGTGCCGCCGGTGGAACTCCGCGGTGTCGTCGTCGAGCGCGAGCATGAAGCGCGCCTCGTCGACGGCGAGCTCGCACGAGGCGCGGACGACGACCTTGCCATCCGTGCAGCTGGTGCGCCGACGCCCAGCGCCCCGCAGGCAAGCGCGCCGTCCACGTTGCTCCCCGCGCAGTCAGTCGGAGCGAGTACGGGCCTGCGGCCCGGAGCACGGCGTCGACCATCGAGCCAGCCTACTGAGCCAACCGCCTGCTAGCCCGTGCGGAGCCGATACTTCCACCCGATGCGGCTCGCCGACTCCATCTCGCTGCGCTCGCGACAGCGAAAGCTGCAGGCTCCTTCTCGACGAGCTGCAGCCCGACCGCGGACACGTCGGTGCTCGACGTCGGAGCCGACGAGCTCGGCTTCGGAGACGGAGGCGGCTGCGCGACGCTGAACTTCTTCGAGGAGCGCTACCCGTGGCCG
Source organism: uncultured Gaiellaceae bacterium (assembly GCA_963783705.1). Classification (GTDB taxonomy): domain Bacteria; phylum Actinomycetota; class Thermoleophilia; order Gaiellales; family Gaiellaceae; genus GMQP-bins7. The sequence continues at coordinate 413,076 of CAWAOK010000009.1, read as the reverse complement.
GAGCGCATCACGGCGCTCGGCCTGCACGACGGCGAAGGATTTCGTGCGCGCTACCCGCACATCCCCTACGTCCAGGGCGACGCGTGCGCGCTTCCCTTCCCGGACGGCGCGTTCGACATCGTCTTCTCGAACGCGGTGATCGAGCACCTCGGCGGGAGAGCGCGCCAGCGGCAGTTCGTCTCGGAGGCCCTCCGGGTCGGTCGCCGCGTGTTCATCACGACGCCGAACCGGCGCTTCCCGGTCGAGGTGCACACGCGGCTACCGCTCGTCCACTGGCTACCCGATGCCGTGTCGCACCGGGTCTATCGTGCGGCCGGGAAGGCGTTCGCGACCGATGTCGACCTCCTCACGAAGCGCAGCCTCGCGTCGCTCTTCCCTGGCCGGGTGCGGATCGTCGAGCCTCGGCATGACGCTGGTGGCGATCGTCGATTAGCGCGCGCCGCCTCATCGGCGTTGCGATCGGGGTCCTCGTCGTGGGCCTGGCGCTGCACAACGTCGCGATGGCGCAGCTGTGGGAGCTGGGCGTGCGTGAAACGCAGGCTCGACGTCGTCGCTGCGTGGAAGGAGGTCGTGCTTCTCGTCGCGCTGGTCGTCGTCGCCTGGCACGTGCGTCGCAGGCCTGCCGTCCGGGCCGCCGACGTCCTCGCGGCGAGCTACGCGATCGTCATCGCGATCTACTGGCTCATCCCGCAGGACGTGCTCGGCGGCGAGGCGACCGCGCGCGGAGAGCTCTTCGCGCTGCGTCATCACCTCTTTCCGGTCGCGGCGTACGCGCTCGGACGGCTCGTCGCGATCGCGTGGGAGGAGCGAGGTCGCATCGGTGGCTTCGTGCGTGCTCGTGTCGGTCGTCGTTGCGGTCGTCGGCCTGCTCGAGCCTCGGGCTCGTCTCGCTCCAGGCGTGGCGTGACTCGGGCGTGCCGGGCTGGTACAGCGAGCAGCTCGGGCTCGACTACGAGGGCCTCTCCGGGACTTCCCGAGAACTGGGTCTACAACACCGGTGACGAGGAGAACCCGATCCGGCGGCTCGTATCCACGTTCCTGTCGCCGCTCGCCAGCGCGTATGCCCTCGTCGTTGCGTTGATCTACGTCCTGAGCCGGCCGGTTCGCTGGTGGTGGGGCCTTCTCGCCGGGCTCCTGTACGTCGCGCTGCTCTTCACGCACACGCGTGCGGCCTTCGCTGCGCTCGCGTTCGGGCTCGTCCTGCTCGCGCTCGCGCAGCGCCGCGTCGCGCCGGCCGTGCTCGCGGCCGGCTCGGTCGTCGTGAGCGCGCTCTTCCTCGTCGCGTACCCGTCGATCGGGCCGTCCACGAGCTACACGCCCGACGAGCTCGAGTTCCTTCGCCAGAACGCGCGGGAGGAAGGCCCTCCGATCAGGGGCCGGCTTCCCTCCGAGGATGCGTCCACGGACAGCCATTGGCGGAACCTGCGAGATGGCGTGCGAGTCGTGATCGAGCATCCGCAGGGGCACGGGCTCGGAAACGCCGGCGTCGTCGCGAAGCGCACCGGCGTCGAGATCAAGGCGGGAGAGTCGACGTATACGGAGCTCGGCGTCGATGCGGGAGTCGCCGGCGTGCTCGCGTTCGTCCTGTGGAGCATCGCGATCCTCGTCGGCCTGTGGCGGCGGGAGGCCTGGCTCTTTGCCGCGTTCGCGACCGTGCTCGTGCTCGGGCTGCAGACAGACGTGATCGGCATCCACTGGCTCGCCTTCACGGTGTGGGCTGCAGCCGGTCTCGCGCTCGGGTTGCCGCGCGCGGCGTCCGTCTCGGCTGAACTCGCCGGTCCTGCGTCGTGAAGCTCCCGACTCCTCTCGAGCCCGCGCCCGCAGGACTTGCGCCGCGCAGCGCTGTCTATCTCAAGCGCGAGGACGTTCACGAGCTCGGCGCGTTCAAGTGGCGCGGCGCGCTGCCCACCCTGGAGCAGTACCGCCGCGACGGGGCGGGGCTCGTGGTCACCGCGTCGACCGGCAATCACGGCTCCGCGACGGCGTGGGCGGCGCAGCGACTGGGTCTGCGCGCCGTCGTCTACGCGCCCGAGGACGTCAGCCGCACGAAGCTCGATCTGATGCGTGACGCTCGGAGCCGAGGTCAGGCTCTCGGGCGCCGACGTCGACGACGCGAAGGACGAAGCTCGGGACTGGGCGGTGGAACACGACGCGCCGTTCTTCGAGGACGGTGCCGAGCCCGCGCAGCTGGACGGCTATGCAGCGATCGCCACGGAGGTGCTCGAGCAGCTTCCCGAACCGCCTGCTGCCGTCGTCGTTCCGGTCGGCAATGGCGCACTCCTCGGCGGGATCGGGCGCGCGCTCGGCGAGCTCGCGCCCTCGACGCTGCGCGTCGGCGTCGCGGCGCGCGAGGCCCCGGTGATGGTCGAGAGCTGGCGCGCCGAGCGCCCGGTTACAAGTGACAGCTCAGCCACGTTCGCTGATGGCCTCGCGGTGCGCGTCGCGATCCCGTTCGCGGTCGCGTCGCTCGAGACGGCCGCCGATCGCATGCTGCTCGTCTCGGAGCGGGAACTCGCGCACGCGGTCGGCTTCGTTCTGGGAGATCGGTCTCCGTGTCGAAGGCGCCGCGGCCGCGGGGTTGGCCGCACTCGGGCAGCTCGAAGATGTGTCGGGCACCGTCGTGCTCGTGGTCACCGGGCGCAACATCGACGACGCTCTCCTGGAGCGCGCGCTCTCCGATCCCGACGGATTCCCCGACTGATCTCGGCGATAGGCTGAGCGACGCATGAGCAGCATCGATCCGCGTGTCGACATCGGCCACGTCCACCTGAAGGTCTCCGACATCGAGCGTGCGCTCGATTTCTATGTGGGTGTCCTCGGCTTCGAGGAGCAGGCGCGGTACGGGGACTCAGGCCGTCTTCCTGTCGGCCGGCGGCTACCACCACCACATCGGCCTCAACACGTGGGAGTCCCAGGGCGGAACGCCGCCTCCGGCCGGCCACACCGGACTGTTCCATGCGGCGATCCGCTATCCGGACCGCACGGCCCTGGCGAATGCACTTCGCCGTCTCGTCGACGCCGCAGTGCCGCTCGACGGCGCGTCGGATCACGGAGTCAGCGAGGCGTTGTACCTCCGCGACCCCGATGGAAACGGCCTCGAGCTCTACCGTGACCGGCCGAACGAGGAGTGGCCGCGGAACGACGATGGCAGCCTCGGGATGTTCACGCGTCCGCTCGACGTCCAGGCATTGCTGCGTGAGGCCGACTAAGGCGTGTGGCTGCTACGATCCGGGCGTTAAATCAAGAGCGAGTCCGGTTTGCGCGTGCGCTTTCCTTGCCCGTTCGTGATCTTGGTAAGGGAGGTGTTTTCTATGGCAACTGGAACCGTTAAGTGGTTCAACGACAGCAAGGGGTACGGGTTCATCACCCCGGATGAGGGCTCGAAGGATCTCTTCGTGCACTTCAGCAACATCGCCGGTGATGGGTTCAAGAGCCTTTCCGAGGGCTCGCGCGTCGAGTTCGAGCCCCGCGAGGGTCAGAAGGGCCCCGAGGCGACGAACGTCATCCCCGTCGCGTCGTAGCGAATTGAGAGAGCCGTGGCCGCACTCGCGGCCACGGCCTTCTCCCCAAGACAAGGAGCTCTGCATGAAAGAGAAGGAAGAGAAGCTCGAAGTCGAGGGTGAGGTCATCGAGGCCCTCCGCAGTCGAATGTTTCGCGTTCGGCTCGACAACGGCCACGAGGCGCTCGGATACATGGGGGGCAGGATGAAGCGCTATCGCATCAGGGTGTTCCCTGGCGATCGCGTTCGCATCGAGCTCTCGTCGTACGACCTGACCCGCGGCCGCATCGTCTATCGCCTGAGTTGAGGACGCGCGGCGCCTCCGCCGCGTCAGCTATACCTCGACCATAGCCACGTCCAAGCCTGTCGAGCAGCTCGAACGGGTCGTCATCCGGTTCGCCGGCGACTCCGGCGACGGGATGCAGCTCACGGGCGATCGCTTCACCAGCGAGACCGCCGTCTTCGGGAACGACCTCGCGACGCTTCCCGACTTCCCCGCCGAGATCCGCGCGCCGGCCGGCTCACTCCCCGGCGTGTCCGGCTTCCAGGTGCACTTCGCCGACCACGACATCCTCACGCCTGGCGACCAGCCGAGCGTCCTCGTCGCGATGAACCCGGCGGCGCTCAAGGTCAACATCGGCGATCTCGCGAAGGGCGGAACGCTGATCGCGAATACCGACGCCTTCAACGAGCGCAATCTCCAGAAGGCCGGATACGAGTCGAACCCGATCGAGGACGGCACGCTCGCGGACTTCCACGTGCATCCGGTGGGGCTCTCGTCGATGACGGTCGAGGCGCTGAAGGGAATCGAAGGTGTCACCTCTCGCGAGGCCGAGCGCTCGAAGAACTTCTTCGCGCTCGGGCTCATGTCGTGGCTCTACCACCGGCCCGTCGAAGGGACGCTCGGGTTCATCGAGCAGAAGTTTGCGAAGCGCCCCGAGATCGTCGAGGCGAACACGAAGGCGTTCAAGGCCGGTTGGAATTACGGCGAGACGTCGGAGGACTTCGCGAGCTCGTACGAGATCGCGCCGGCGAAGGTCGAGCCGGGGACGTACCGCCAGGTCTCGGGGAACACGGCGCTCACGTACGGCCTCGTCGCCGCGTCGAAGCTCTCCGGGTCTGCCGCTCTTTCTCGGCGCATACCCGATCACGCCGGCGTCCGACGTCCTCGAGCAGCTCGCGCAGCTGAAGCACTTCGGCGTGCGCACGTTCCAGGCCGAGGACGAGATCGCCGCGTCGGGCGCGGCGCTCGGTGCGGCGTTCGGTGGCGCGCTCGGCGTGACGACCTCGGCTGGGCCTGGCATCGTGCTGAAGTCGGAGACAGTCGGACTGGCGGTGACGTTGGAGCTGCCGCTCCTCATCATCGACGTCCAGCGCGCCGGGCCCTCGACGGGGATGCCGACGAAGCCCGAGCAGGCCGACCTTCTGATGGTGCTGTTCGGTCGGAACTCGGAGTCGCCGGTGCCGGTCGTCGCCGCCTCGACGCCCTCGGGCTGCTTCGACGCGGCGATCGAGGCCGCGCGGATCGCGGTGAAGTACCGCACGCCCGTCTTCCTGCTCTCGGATGCCTACCTCGCGAACGGCTCCGAGCCGTGGCTGATCCCCGACGTTGCGACGCTTCCCGACATCTCGACGACGTTCGCGACCGAGCCGAACGACGAGGCGGGCTTCCTCCCGTACCGGCGCGATCCCGCGACGCTTGCCCGGCCGTGGGCCATTCCCGGGACGCCCGGGCTCGAGCACCGGATCGGCGGTCTCGAGAAGGAGGACGAGACGGGCAACGTCTCGTACGACCCCGAGAACCACGATCGGATGGTGCGGCTGCGCGCGGCGAAGGTCGCGGGGATCGCGGCTGACATCCCCGAGCTCGAGGTCGACGATCCCGACGGCGCCGACACGCTCGTCCTCGGCTGGGGCTCGACGTACGGCGCGATCGGCGCGGCCGCGCGGCGCGTGCGCGCGTCCGGACGCAAGGTCGCGACCGCGCATCTCCACCACCTCAACCCGTTCCCACGCAACACGGGCGAGGTCGTGCGCGCCTACGACAAGGTGCTCATCCCGGAGATGAACCTCGGGCAGCTCCGGATGCTGATCCGCGCCCAGTTCCTCGTCGACGCGGCCGGGTACAACAAGGTGCGCGGGCGCCCGTTCCATGCCGAGGAGCTTGCGGACGCGATCACGGCGCTGGTGGACTCATGATGGCCGAGGGCAACGGGCACCTCGTGCAGCTCACCGGAAAGGACTTCAAGTCCGACCAGGAGGTTCGCTGGTGCCCGGGCTGCGGGGACTACGCGATCCTGAACGTCATCCAGGGCTTCATGCCCGAGCTCGGCCTCTCGCGCGAGCGCATCGTCTTCGTTTCGGGGATCGGCTGCGCTGCGCGCTTCCCGTACTACATGCAGACCTACGGGATGCACTCGATCCACGGGCGCGCGCCGGCGATCGCGACCGGCCTCGCGGTTACACGTCCGGATCTCTCGGTCTGGGTCGTGACCGGAGACGGCGACGCGCTGTCGATCGGCGGCAACCACCTCATCCATGCGCTGCGCCGGAATGTCAACCTCAAGATCCTGCTCTTCAACAACGAGATCTACGGGCTCACGAAGGGCCAGTACTCGCCGACCTCGAGGGTGGGGAAGGTGACGAAGTCGACGCCGATGGGCTCGCTCGACTACCCGTTCAACCCGCTCTCGGTCGCGATCGGCGCCGAGGCGTCGTTCGTCGCGCGCGCGATCGACACCGACAAGAAGGGGCTGACCGAGGTGCTCGGCGCCGCGGCCCGGCATCGCGGCTCGGCGTTCGTGGAGATCCTGCAGAACTGCAACATCTACAACGACGGCGCCTTCGACTTCGTCCGCGAGGAGAAGGGGAACCGCATCTACCTCGAGGACGGCGCGCGTATCCGCTTCGGCGCGGAGAGCGAGAAGGGGGTTCAGCAGTACCCCGACGGCTCTCTTCGGGTGGTCGACGTTGCCGAGGCGGGTGAGAACTCGCTCCTCGTCCACGACGCGAGCCATGCGCAGGCGAGCCTCGCGTTCGCGCTCTCGCGGATCACGTTCGAGACCCACGGCGCCGTGCCGCTCGGCGTCTTCCGCTCGGTCGAGCGCCCGGTCTACGACGACCTGATGAGCGAACAGCTCGAGGAGGCGCGTGAGCAGCATGGCGCGGGCGAGCTCGAGGCGCTGCTCCACTCCGGCGACACCTGGACCGTCGCCTGACGTCGTAGGGGCGAGATATATCGCGCCCCTACGAAGCGTCTGCCAGGAAGCGGACGATCCGGGCGGCGATCTCCTCGCCCTTCTCCTCCTGCAGGAAGTGGCCGGCGCCCGCGATCGTCTCGGCCGGGCCGGCGCCGGGGATGCGTGAGGCCATGCGCTCCGGAACCGTGGGCGACGAAGATCGGATCGGAGTCGGAGAAGAGGACGAGCGTCGGCTTCTCCCAGCTCTCGAGCGCGGCGCGCACCTCGCACCATCTTCGCGGCGCTCGGGTGGTCGAGCTCGCGTCGGCGACGAGCTCGGGGAATGCGAGCACCCCGCTTTCGACTCCGGCATCGGGAAGGGCGCGTTGTACGCGTCGCACCACCTCGTCCGCGAGCTCCGTCACGCGCACGAGATCCGGATGAGCTGACCGGGCACGAGATCGGTGCCGACGCGACGGACGAACTCGCGGAAGCGCAGCCACTCGTCCGACGGCGCGCGATCCGCGCCGATCCCGGTGTTCAGGATCACGAGCCGCGCGACGCGATCCGGCCGCTCGACTGCGAGCCGCAGCCCGATCGGCCCGCCCCAGTCCTGGACGACGACGGTCGTCTCGCGCAAGGTCGAGCTCGTCGACGAGACGCTCGATCGACCGTAGTGGAAGTCGTACGAGTAGTCCTCGATCCGAGTCGGCTTGTCCGAGCGGCCGAAGCCGAAGTAGTCGGGCGCCACGGCACGCGCGACGGACCGCGAGCGGCGGGATCATCTTCCGGTAGAGGAACGCCCAGGTCGGCTCGCCGTGCAGCATCAGCACGGGCGCACCCTCGCCCTCGTCCACGTAGTGCATCCGCAGACCGTCCTGCTCGACGTAGTGCGGCTCGAACGCATAGTCCGGGAGCCCGTCGAACCGCTCGTCGGGCGTGCGGTAGACGTCCACGAGGTCAGCCTACGACGGGAGCGCCGTCGTGCGCGAGTCGCTCGATGAGATCCGCTGCCTTCACCGTTCCCGGAGCGGCCTGCACCCGCGACGCGATCGCGGCCATGCGGCCACGCAGCGCCTCGTCCGCGAGCAGCCGATCGACCGCTCCGAGCAACTCGCCGTCCTCGAAGTCGTACGTCGAGAGGCGGATCCCGTACCCGGTCTCGGCGACGCGCTGCGCGTTGTCGTACTGGTCCCAGAAGAGCGGCAGCGCGACCATCGGGCGCCCGAAGTGGAAGCACTCGGTCGTCGTGTTGTTCCCGCCGTGCGTGACGACGGCGTCGGCGAGCGGCAGGAGCGCAGGTTGCGGGATGAGCTCCTCGCCCCACATGTTCTCGGCGAGCTCGAACTCGGACGCCTGCGGCCCCTTCGAGACGATGAACCGGTGCGGCGCGCGCGACAGCACGTCGACGAGCCGCTTCATGAGATCGACGTCCGCGGAGCCGAGGCTGCCGAGCGAGAGGTAGACGAGACCGCCCTTGCCGCGCGCGATGCTGTCGGGGAGCGCTGCTTCGGCGTTCGACCGGCGCACGCACGTGTCGAGCCGATGCCACGTCGGGGCGAGGGGTGTGCCGCGCGCGTAGTCGACCTCGGCGGGGTAGAGGTAGAGGTTGAGCCAGTCGGACTCGTGGATGAACTCCGCGTCGCGAAGCTGCCCGGCGCCGCGCTCCTCGCAGAACGCCGAGAACTCGCCGTGCAGGTCGGCGATCGCGCGCGCGTACTCGGCGCGGAACTCGTCCCAGCCGGTGTGGTCGCCGGCCGGATAGCCCGAGAAGACGGGCGGGATTCCCGGGTCCTTCACCTCGAGCGGGTTGCAGGAGACGATGCGCGCCCAGGGCCGCCCGAAGTGGTGGATCGCCGGGAAGCAGAGGACGTTGTCCTCCACGATCACGTCTGGCTCGACCTCGTCGAAGATCTCGCGCAGCCGATCGTCGACGTAGCGTGCGCCGTCGCACAGCGCCCGCCAGGTCGGCTCGATGAACTCCGAGAGCTGCTCGATCGTCGGCTTGCGGAACACCGGCGCGGTGTCGCGGATGAAGTCCTTCCAGAACTGGCCGGGCTCCTCCTCGACCTCGGGAGCCGGGCCGAGCCGCATGAGCCGCTCCTCGAATCCCTGCGCCTCGAGCGAGCCGGCGAAGGACTCCTCGATCACGAAGACGACGCGATGCCCGCGCTCGACGAGCACCTGGCCGATCCCGACGCAGTTGTTCGTCGGGCCGTAGGCCCCTTCCGGGAAGAAGACGACGGTGCTCACGGTCGCGAACCATCTCATGCCCGGTTGCTTCGCGTCAAAGCGAGGAGTAGTGTCGCTTCAGTTTTCTTCGATGAACTCGCAGATCGCTGAAGCCGAGCGCGTGGACGTCGGCGAGCGGCTCCGGGCAATCCGGCGCCTGCGCCGCGCGACGTTGAAGACCGTCGCGGACCGCGCCGAGCTCTCGGAGAGCTTCCTGAGCCAGGTCGAGCGGGGACGCGCGAATGCCAGCGTCGGCTCGCTGAAGCGGATCGCGGCGGCGCTCGGTGTCAACGTCGCCGACCTCTTCGAGCCGAACGGGTCGACCGGCACGGCCGCGAGTTCTGCGGCGCGAAGCCCGGCCGAACCTCGCGTTCGGCTCGCTCGGCCGCAAGTTCATGCTCACGCCTCGCCCGCTCGAGCACCTGCAGGTCATCGTCGGCGAGCTCGACGCCGGTGGCTCGACGGGCGACGAGCCGTACACGCATGGCGACTCCGAGGAGCTCCTCGTCGTCCTCGAGGGAGTCGTCTCGCTGCAGCTCGGCTCGGAGATCTTCGAGCTGTCGACCGGCGACTCGATCGACTACCGCTCCTCGACTCCGCACCGGCTCGTGAACATCGGCGGCGATCCCGCGGAGGTGATGTGGATCATCAGTCCACCCAGCTACTGACGCCTCCGGCGGCGTCGACCGGTGCGCCCGACGTCGAGCTTCGCCGCGTCACGAAGCGCTACGGCGCGGTGGCCGCGGTCGATGCGATCGACCTCGAGGTGCATCCGGGAGAGTTCCTCTCGCTCCTCGGCCCGTCCGGCTGCGGGAAGACGACGACGTTGCGACTCATCGCGGGATTCGAGCGGCCCGACGAGGGCGAGGTGCGGATCGGCGGACAGGACGTCTCGCGGGTGCCGCCGTATCGTCGCGACGTCAACACGGTGTTCCAGTCGTACGCGCTGTTCCCGCACCTCAGCGTGCTCGACAACGTCGCGTACGGGCTCAAGCAGCGCGGGCTCGGGCGCACGGAGAGGCGGGCGCGCGCGACCGAGATGCTCGCGCTCGTACGGCTCGAGGGGCTCGAGCGGCGCAAGCCGCGCCAGCTCTCGGGCGGCCAGCAGCAGCGCGTCGCGCTGGCGCGTGCGCTCGTGATGAGCCCGCGCGTCCTCCTGCTCGACGAGCCGCTCGGCGCGCTCGACCTCAAGGTGCGCAAGGAGCTCCAGATCGAGCTGAAGCGGATCCAGGAGGAGATCGGCATCACGTTCGTCTACGTGACGCACGACCAGGAGGAGGCGCTCGCGATGTCGGATCGCGTCGTCGTGATGAACGCCGGGCGCATCGAGCAGATCGGCGTCCCACGCGAGATCTACGACACGCCCGCGACGGAGTGGATCGCGAGCTTCATCGGAGACACGAACTTCATTCGCTCGAACGGCCACGAGATCGGGGTGCGGCCCGAGCGGCTGCGGGTGGTCGAGGGCGGCACGGGGTTGCCCGGCACCGTGGTCACGACGATGGTGATCGGCCCGGCGGTGCAGTGCATCGTGCGGCTCGACGACGGTCAGGAGGTGTTGGCGCGGCAGCAGCGGTCTGGACTCAGAGGGGGCATCGAGGCGCTCGCAGAAGGCGAGCGTGTAGCGGTCTCATGGACCGACGACGAGGCCCTCGACTTCGACGAAGGAGGGAACGAATGAGCGACGAGCTCACTGTTTGGGAGCAACCCACCAGCCGACGAGGCTTCGTCGCCGGCGCCACTGCGGCGGCGCTCGCGGCGGCAGGCCTCGGTCGCTTCGGCGCTGCCGACGCGCTCGCGGCGGCCGACGCCGAGGGGACGCTCTTCTACTACAACTGGGCGCAGTACGTGAACCCGAAGACGTACGCGGCGTTCACGAAGGCGACCGGCATCAAGGTCAAGAAGGCGTTCTACGACTCGAACGAGACGCTCGCGGCGAAGCTGCGGGGCGGGGCGCGCGGCTACGACCTCGTGTGCCCGACCGGCTACATGACGAAGGAGCTCATCGCCGAGAAGCGGCTCCTTCCGCTCGACTGGTCGCAGCTGAAGAACGTCACGAAGAACGCCGACCCGAAGTTCCTGAAGACAGGGGACGATCCCAAGGGCACGTACTCGGTCGTGAAGGACTGGGGGACGACTGGCTTCATGTACCGGACCGACAAGATCAAGGAGCGACCGACGACCTGGAAAGAGTTCGTCGCGCTCACCAAGAAGTACGGGAAGACGACGATGGTCGACTCGTCGCCGGAGGTCGTCGGCTCGATCGCGACGATGCTCGGGTACTCGTACAACACCGAGAACCAGAAGGAGCTCGACCAGGTCAAGAAGGTCCTGCTCGACCTGAAGCCGTCCATCGTCGCGCTCCACTCCTCCAATTACGACGCCCTCATCGCCAAGGGGCAGGCGTGGATGGGCCTCGGCTGGAACGGCGACGGCATCGCGCTCGCAGGGAAGGTCCCGGCGCGGTACGTCGTCGCGAAGGAGGGCGGCGAGATCTGGATCGACTACTACAACATCCCGGCGGGGGCAGCGAACCCTGATGCCGCACACGCGTGGATCAACTTCGTCTACCAGCCGAGGATCGCCGGCCTGGAGACGTCGTACTCCTACTACGGGTCTCCGCTCAAGCGGTCGCTGCTCAAGGGCACATCGGCCGGCAAGCTGCTGTCCGACAAGGTGGTCTTCCCGCCGCCGGCGACGGTGAAGAAGCTCGAGACGAACCAGGTCAGCGCGAACGGGAAGCGACTCCGCGAGCGCATCTGGACGGAGTTCAAGGCCTCGTAGGTTGGAATCGTCCGAAGCGTCAGCACCGGCGCGGGGAGACCCGCGCCGGTGCGGGCGGACCTCGCTATCCGGGTTGGCTCGTTCTTCCGGCCGTCGCGTGGTACGTCCTCTTCTTCCTCGTCCCGCTCGGGTTCATCGTCGCGACGAGCTTCGGCACGGTCGTCGGCTTCTCCGACATCTCGTACACGTGGTCGCTCGACAACTACCGCTACCTGTGGGACGACGTCGTCGGCGAGCTCCACATCTACCGCGACATCTTCTTCGCGACCTTCAAGCTCTCCATCATCGGGACGCTCTCGACGCTCGTCATCGGCTTCCCGCTCGCCTACTACATCGCGCGCTACGCGAAGCACAAGACGCTCCTGCTCCTGCTCGTCATTGTCCCGTTCTGGACGAGCTTCCTCATCCGCGCGTATGCCTGGCTGATCGTCCTCGACCCGGAGTTCCCGCTCTTCCGCGCGCTCGGGCTCTCGGACTTCGTCGAGCGCCAGGGGATCCTCTTCTCGGAGAAGGCCATCTACATCGGCGTCGCCTACAACTATCTCCCGCTCATGGTGTTGCCGCTGTACGCGGCGCTCGAGCGGATGGACTGGTCGCTCGTCGACGCGGCGCAGGATCTCGGTGACTCCCCGTTCCGGGCATTCCGGCGAGTCACGCTGCCGCTCGCGCTTCCGGGGATCCTCGCGGGGTCCTTGCTCGTCTTCATCCCGCTGACGGGCGAGTACATCATCCCGGTCATCCTCGGCGGCAACAAGACGTTCTACGCCGGGAGTCTCATCGCCCAGCAGTTCCTCGAGTCCGGTGACTGGCCGCTCGGCTCGGCGATCGCGATGGTCGTCATCGGCGCGCTCACGATCGCGCTGCTGATCTACGCGCGCGCGCTCGGCAAGCAGGAGCAGTTCGGATGACCGGTCGACGCCTCCTCGGCGGGTACGCACTGCTCGTGTACGTCTTCCTCTACGCGCCGATCCTCGTCGTCGTCGGATTCGCGTTCAACGGCGGGCGCGACGTCCTCTTCTGGGAGGGGTTCTCGACGAAGTGGTTCGAGGTCGCGCTGAACACGCCGGAGATCACGGAGGCGCTGCGGCGCAGCGTGCTCATCGCGCTCGGGAACGCCGTCGTGGCGTGCATCCTCGGGACGATGCTCGCGCTCGCGCTGCCGCGCATGCGGGCGTCGCTGCGTACGCCGATCGACGCGCTCGCGTACATGACGCTCGTCACGCCGGAGATCGTGTTCGCGATCGCCGCGCTTGTCTTCTTCGTGCAGGCCGGAGACAGGCTCGGGCTCGAGAACCCGCTCGGCTGGCAGACGATCCTCATCGCGCACGTCGTGTTCAACGCATCGGTCGTCGCGCTCGTCGTGCGCGCGCGCTTCGTGTCGATGGGGCAGAGCCTCGAGGAGGCATCGTTCGATCTCGGCGCCGGACCGTTCTCGACGTTCCGCCAGGTGACGCTGCCGCGTCTCGCGCCGGCGATTCTCGCGGGAGGCCTGCTCGCCTTCACCTTCTCGTTCGACGACTTCATCACGTCGTTCTTCGTGACGGGACCGACCTCCGAGACGCTGCCGATCTACATCTGGGGGCAGCTGCGCTTCGGTGTCACCCCGGCGATCAACGCGACCGCGGCGATGATGCTCGCCTTCACGCTCGTCGGTGTTGTCGTCGCGTACCTCGTCCTGCGGCGCTCGGAGCAGGGCCGCGAGCGCGGAGGGCTACCGGGCGTGTGAGAGAACCGGCTCGGCGCGTGGCCGCCAGGCGTTGGCGACGACGATCGAGGCGAGCGAGACGACACCAGCGACCGCGAATGCGAGCCTTGTTCCCCCGACCTCGGCGAGCCAGCCGGCGAAGAGCCCACCCACCGGGGCGAGGCCGAGAAAGGCGAAGAGGTAGATCCCGATCAGCCGACCGCGGAGGTGGTCGGGCGCGGCGAGCTGGATCAGAGCGTTCGCATTCGCGGTGAAGAGCGTGAACGAGACCCCGATGCCGACAAGAATGAGTCCCGCGAAGTAGGCGTTCTGCACCGGCGCGAGGAGGAGTACGAGGACGCCGAAGGACGCCGCGCCGATGGCGAACAGCCGCCAGCTCGCCCCGCGGAACGTCGCCGCCGCCAGCGCACCGGCGAGCGCGCCGAGCCCGAAGGCCGCTGAGAGCAGGCCGAAGCCCTCCGGGCCGACGTGCAGCGTGTCGGCCGCGAGCAGCGGCACGAGCACGTGGAAGTTGAAGCCCACGGTCGAGACGAGCGTGACGACGAGCAAGATGAGCCGCAGCTGCCGATCGTCCCACGCGTACGCGAATGCGCGACGCAGACCGTCGACGATGCGTGCCGAAGGGTCCTTCTCGACGGTGCGCAGCTCGTCCTCGCGGACGATCGCGAGCGCGGCCAGGACAGCGAGAAAGCTCACCGCATTGACCACGAAGCAGAGGCCGGTGCCGACGGCGGCGATGACGACACCGGCGATGGCGGGGCCGATGATCCGCGAGCCGTTGAACAGCCCCGAGTTGAGCGCGACTGCGTTCGGCAGCTCGCGCGGGCCGACCATCTGGAATGTGAGCGACTGGCGGCCGGGAGCGTCGAACGCGAGTGCGATGCCGCCGAGTGCCGCGAGCACGTAGACGATCGGAAGTGTCGCAGTGCCGGTCAGCGTCACGATCGCGAGCGCGATCGACACGCCCATCGCGCCGCCCTGCGTCGCCATGACGAGCTTCCGCGACTCGAAGCGGTCGGCGACGACTCCGGCCACGAGCCCGAAGACGGTGAAGGGGATGAAGCGCCAGAAGGCGAGCGCGCCGATCGCGATCGCCGACCCCGAGAGCTCGATGACCAGCCATGCAAGCGCGACGTTCTGCATCCACGTGCCGGCGAGCGACACCATCTGGCCGGTGAAGAAGATGCGGTAGTTGCGGTGTCGGCGCAGGCTGCGGAAGGTGCGAGCGCGGAGCGCGAAGGCCAGCGTCGTCATGCGTCGAGCTCCACGAGCTGCATGAGCGCCGGAGTCGCCGCCTCGATCGCGGCGAGGGCCTCCGGCTCGAGCGTGCGAAGGCGATCGGCGAGCCAGGTCGTGCGGCGGGCGCGCACTCGACGCATCAGCCGCTCGCCCTCTTCGGTGAGCCGGAGCCCGACTCGGCGCCGGTCGTCGCTGGAGCGCACGCGCTCGAGGAACCCGGCGCGCTCGAGCCGGTCGACGTGGCCGGACATCGCGGGCGGCGAGATGCCCTCCTCGGCGGCGAGCTCGGCGAGCGAGAGGCCCGGGCTGCGTTTCACGAGCCAGAGAAGCGTGGCCTGTCGCGCGGTGACGCCGAGTTGCTCCGTCTCCTTGCGCAGCTCGCGCGCAACGCGGAGAAGCACGGGTCGGAGCTCTGCTGCAACTGCCTCCGGTGTAAGCGTAACGTCGCTAATCATTAACTTGGTGAACTATAGCAGCGACCCGACTGTCGGCTCTCCCTCACGCGAGTGAACTTCCGGAAGGGTTCATTGACCTGAGCAGCCGCGTACCTAGGTTGCGACCCATGAGCGTCCGCCGTCGCCTCGTCGTGCTCGCCCTGCTGGCGCTTCCGCTCGTGAGCGTGCCGTTCGGTCTCGCGGCCGGAAGCCACAGGAGACGCTCGACGGAACGCTCCGCACGTGGCACGGCGACACGTTCTCGACTCCGGTCGGTGTCGGAGCAGGCGTTGACACGACAGTTGCGGGGCTCGTCGCGCTGGAGGCGCCGGGACAGGCCGTACAGGCACTCGCGGGACGCAAGGTTCGCGCGCATGGAGAGCGCCGCAACGGCGTCTTCGCTGCGACCGGTGGCGTGCAGGCGACGACGGAGGCCACTGCCGCAGCTGTCACCGGGACGAAGTCGGTGGCGGTGCTGCTCTTCAACTTCTCGAACGACACCGCCCAACCCTGGACACCGGCGAGTGTTCAGGGCGTCGTCTTCGACAACGCGGACTCGGTGGACGCGTACCTTCAGGCCACGTCGTACGGACAGCTCGCGCTCACGGGAGACGTACACGGCTGGTACACGATCGACGCGTCGAACGCAGGCTGCGCGTACACGACGTGGGCAAGCCAGGCTCGCTCGAAGGCGGCAGCGGCCGGCGTGAATCTCTCCGCGTACCAGTACGTCGTCTACGCATTCCCACAGGCGACGAGCTGTGGCTGGGCCGGCCTCGCCTACCTTCCGGGCACGTCGAGCTGGATCAACGGCGCGATGACGCTGCGCGTCGTGAGCCACGAGGTGAGCCACGACCTCGGCGTGCATCACGCGAGCACGCTCGCGTGCACGACCAGCGGTGCTCGGACGACCTTCGGCGACAGCTGCACCCAGAGTGAGTACGGAGACCCGTTCACGGTGATGGGGAGCGCCCAGACGCGCCAACATGTGAACTGGCACCGGGCCCAGCTCGGCTGGCTCCCTGATGTGCAGACCGTGACGACGAGCGGCACCTACCTGCTCACGCCGGCGGAGCTCTCCGGCACGCCGCGCCTGGTTCGCGTCGCGCGGGGCGACGGCACGTACCTGAACCTCGAGTTCCGGCAGCCCTGGGGGATCTTCGACAACTTCTCGCCGAGCGACCCGGTGGTCAACGGCGTTTCGATCCGCATCGCACCGGCGACGACGAGCATCGTCCAGTCGAAGCTCGTCGACGCGAATCCGAGTACCACGACCTTCTCCGATGCGGCGCTCGGGGTCGGCGCTACGGTCGTCGATCCGCTGACCGGCGTCTCGCTGACGACGCTCTCGGTCGGACCCGTAGGCGCCTCGGTTTCGATCCAGATGCCGGGCGGCGGCGACACCCAGGCGCCCACCGGTCCCGCCTCGCTTTCGGCCACGCCGACAAGCTCGACGTCCATACAGCTCAGCTGGCCGGCTGCGACCGACAACGTCGGCGTCGCCGGGTACCGGGTGCTGCGGAACGGGCAGCAGATGGTCGAGACCACCGCGCTCTCGTATCTCGACACGGGACGATCGCCCTCGACGACGTACGCCTACGAGGTGCGGGCCTACGACGCCGCCGGCAATGTCGGCCTGCCCGCGACGGCGAGCGCGATCACGCCGTCGAGTGGCGACACTGCCTCACCCAGCGTGCCGACCGGCCTCGAGGCGACGGTACAGAAGGGGCGCAAGGTGGTTCTCTCGTGGAACGCGTCGACGGACAACGTCGGCGTTGTCGGCTACGACGTCTATCGCAACGGGACGCGCGTGGCCGGCCCGTCGGGGACGTCGTACAGCGATCGGCCGGGGCGTGGCACCTTCACGTACCAGGTGCGCGCGAGAGACGCCGCCGGGAACGTCAGCGGGCCGTCGGGTTCCGTGACCGTCACGACGTAGCCTCGGTCTACCCGTCGCACTAGGGTGCTCCCATGCGTGACGCGGAAGCCATGGCCTATGTCCGAACGCTCGTGTTCGCCGCGCTGCTCGGCGTGCCCGTCGCGTTCGCGGCGGTGTTGTTCCAGACCGCGATCCACGACGTCATCCACCTCGTCTGGGACGTGATTCCGGAGGAGCTCGGCTGGAGCGAGCCCTCTTGGTGGTACGTCATCCTCGTCCCTGGGCTCGCTGGGCTGCTGGTCGCCGCGGCCGTTCGGCTCCCCGGCCACGGCGGTCACTCCCCGTTGGAAGGGCTCGGAGCGGACCCGATCCCTCCGATCGCACTCGCAAGCATTCTTCCCGCGGCATTGGCGACACTGGGTCTCGGACTCGTCCTCGGCCCGGAGGCGCCTCTGATCGCCCTCGGTCTCGGTCTCGGCGCGCTTGCGGTGAGACTGATTCGACTGGAGGGCACCGCAGCCCAGCTCCTCTCGTTCGCCGGTGCGTTCGCGGCGGTCGCCGCGCTCTTCGGGGGCCCATTGATCGCTGCGTTTCTCCTGTTCGAGGTGACCGCCGCGAGCGGGAAGATCCCCGCGCAGCAGATCGGCCGCGCGCTCCTGCCGGGTTTCGTTGCGGCAGGGACCGGAGCGGTCGTCTTCACCGGGGTCGCGGGTTGGGACGGGCTGCACCAGACGAACCTCGCGCTCCCCTCGCTACCACCGTACGAGACCCTGCGCCTCACTGACCTCGGCTGGTGTCTGGTTATGGCCGCCGTCGTCGCCGTGCTCATCGTCGCGATCCGCCACTTGGCACATCGCGTCTCCGTGCAGTCGCGCTTGGGCCCCGCTGGATTGCTGGTGGTGGCCGGGCTCCTGGTCGGCGCGCTTGCGGTTGCGTTTCGGGGGTTCGCCGACCGGCCCGTCGACCTTGTCCTCTTCTCCGGTCAGGCCGAACTGCCGGACATCGTCGCGGAAGGATCGGCGGGCGTGCTCGCCCTTCTCGTTGTGGCCAAGGGTCTCGCCTACGCGCTGTCGCTCGGCGCCGGTTTTCGGGGCGGGCCCGTGTTTCCGGCGATCGCGATTGGCGTCGCCACCGGAATGCTCGCCGCCGACGTCCTCCCCGGGCTGGACACGACTCCGGCGGTCGCCGCCGGGATTGCTGCCGGCACGACGGCCGTGCTCAGGGTTCCGTTCACCGCCGTGCTGCTCGTCTCGCTCCTGATGGGCGCGTCGGCATTCGACGTCGCGCCGATCGCCGTTCTCGCCGCTGCAGTGGCCTGGCTCGTCGCGACCGTGCTCCCGAATCCCGAGGACCGTCTGCCCGAGAAGCTCGTCGACGGCGCGGCGCCGGCGTGACTTACTTCGGCTCGGCCTCGAGCTTGTAGCCGACGCCGTAGCGCGTGTGGATGAAGGTGTGGCGCGGCGCACGCCGGTCGACCTTCTCGCGGAGCTTGCGGACGAACACGTCGACGGTTCGGTCGCGGTGCGTCGCCCGGCGACCCCAGACGCGCTGGAGGAGCTCGTCGCGAGTGAGTACCCGGCCCTTCTCGCGCGCGAGCGTGTAGATCAGTCGGAACTCGGTCGGCGTGAGCTCCGCGCTCTTGCCGTCGACGTACGCCTGGACGTTGTCCGGGTCGAGGCGCAGCTCTTCGATCTCGATCTCGTCGCCGCGACGCGGCTCGGCTTCGCTCACGCCGCGGCGCGCTGCCGCGCGAACGCGCGCCGCGAGCTCCTTCATCGAGAACGGCTTCACGAGGTAGTCGTCGGCGCCGATCTCGAGCGCGTGCACGCGGTCGTGCTCCGTTCCCCGGGCAGACACCACGATGATCGGCGTACCGATCCCCTCGTCCCGCGCCTGCTCGATCACGCGCCAGCCGTCGATGCCCGGGAGCATGAGGTCGAGGACGCAGACGTCGGGCCGCTCGTAGCGGAGGCGTGCAAGGCCGGTTTCACCATTCGCCACCCCGACGGCGTCGAACCCGGCCGTCTCGAGGTGGCGCGCCATCCCGCGAGCGATGACCTCGTCGTCTTCGATGATCAGGACTTTCGCCATCCGGCAACACCATAGTGTCCGCCTCTCGGCGCTCAAGGGGCCGTCAGCTGGTGAACGTCTCGTAACCGAGCGGTAAACGAGCAGCCGACGCCGGACTCCATGTCAAGCTGGCTTGACATAGAGAGGGTGTCAAGCTAGCTTTACATGGCATGCGCAACAGGGTCAAGGAACGACGTCTCGAGCTCGGTCTGTCACAGGCCGAGCTGGCGACGTCGATGGGCGTGTCCCGGCAGACGATCAACTCGATCGAGACGGAGAAGTACACGCCGTCCCTGCCGCTCGCGCTCGCACTTGGCCGTTTCTTCAACATGCCGATCGAGGAGATGTTCGATGCAGATGAGTAGATCGAAGTGGTTCCAGCCGCTCGTTGCCGTGGGTCTCGGAGTGCTCTTCCTCGCGGCGATGTGGATCGGGGGCGACATCCGCACTGGTGTCTTTTCCCTCGCGGTCATGGTCGGATTGGGGGCGCTGATCCTGCTCGGCGGCCGCAGCGAGACGGTCCGCGGGCTGCGCGGAGACGGTCGGGACGAACGGTTCAAGCAGATCGACCTCGCGGCCACCGCGCTCGCCGGAATCGTCCTCATCGCGGTGATCATCGGCGCGTTCCTCGTCGAGGTCGCTCGCGGGCAGGACGGCAGTCCGTACGCCGCGCTCGGCGCAGTCGCAGGTGTCGCCTATCTGGGTGCAATAGCAGCGCTGCGACTGCGAGGCTAAGCAAGAGTGGCCTGCATCCCGACGCTGCGGCGCGTGGGATGCAGGCCCAGCCGACCTTACCCGTCTGCCTCGGTGTCTGCGTCCGCGTTCTCGCCCTCGTCCTGATCCGCGTTCGGGCCGTCGACGACGAAGACCGTCTCGCAGCCGACGAGCTGCGTGCGCGGGCGCTCCGACCGCAGCACCCAGGCCTTGTCGTTGCCTGGCCCGCAGTTGAGGAGGTCGGGGTCGCCGTCGGGGGCGAGCGCGTGGAGCTCGTCGTTTCCGCTGCCGCCGAGGACTCGGTCCGATCCCCAGCCGCCGTAGAGCGAGTCGTTGCCCTCCCCGCCCTGCACGACATCGGAGCCCTTGTTGCCCGCTCCCCGGTCGTTTCCGTCTCCACCCATGACCCGATCGGAGTCCGAGCCACCGTAGAGGCGGTCGTTCCCGTCGCCCCCGGCGACGACATCGTCGCCGCGTCCGCCGTACGCGAGATCGCCGCCGTCGGCGGCGCGAACGCCGTCGTTCCCGGCGCCGGCCCGGACGTCGTCGCCACCGTCGCGTGCATACACGAGATCGTTGCCGGCGAACGCCGAGATCCGGTCGGCCTGCTCGGTGCCGCGCAGCACGTCGTCGCCCGGCGTGCCGGTAACCACGGCGGCTGCGGCAACCGTTGCGGTGAGCAGCGCTCCGGCCGCCACGAGCGGCACGAATGCCTTGCGCTTCATGCGTGTCTCCTTTCGTGAGGACACGCGCATTCACCGACATGTGAGTTCGGGCGACGTGAGCGCCTCGCAAGCGGATCGCAAGCATTCTGTTAGAACGCCGAGACGTGACGGACGTCGACGCGACCCGGGGGAGAGTCCTCGTCGAGGAGAGCCGAGAGGCGATCGTCGTGCTCGACGAAGCGGATCGCGTGCTTCATGCGAGCAGGCGTGCGCGCCAGACGATCGACGGTCTGCGCGAAGGCGAGCGCATCCCCGGAGACCTGCTCACGGGCGAGCGCGGAGTCGTTCCGCTCGTGGTTCCGTATGAGGTCGGCGGCGAGCGCGAGCGCCTCGTCTACCTCTCGCGCGAAGGCGATCTCGCCGCGTACGAGGAGCTCCGTGCGGGGTTCACTGCGGCGGTGTCGCACGAGCTCCGCACACCTCTCGCCCGGCTCCTCACGCTCCTCGAGACGACGGCGCTTCCCGGAGAGGACGTCGCTGCGCTCGTCGAGCAGGCACGTGGCGAGATCGACCAGATCACCGAGCTCATCGACGAGGTGCTGTTCCTCAGCGAGCTCGAGTCTGGCGCGCGCGTGGTCGCGCTCGGCGCCACCCCCGTGAAGCCCGTGCTCGAGGCGGCGCTCGACGAGCTCGCCGAGCGCGCGGCGCGTGCCGGGGTCGAGCTGAGACTCGAGTGTGACGATGACGTAGAGCTGGCGATCAGGCCGCGGATGCTCCGGGTCGTCGCGAGGAACCTCGCCGAGAACTCGATCCGCTACGCCGGTCCCGGCGCGACCTTCACTCTCGCGGTGCAGCGGCAGGGTGACGTGATCGCAGTCACTGGCACGGACGACGGCATCGGCATCGAGGAGTCCGAGCTCCCACGCATCTTCGAGCGCTTCTACCGCGCCGATCGCGCACGCGCTTCGCGTGGAACGGGCCTCGGGCTCGCGATCGTGAAGCACATCGTCACGCAGGCAGGCGGAACAGTGGAGGCGCGCGGTGCCCGCGGTCAGGGGCTCGAGGTGCGAGCCGAGTTTCCCGCGCCGTAGCCCGGTTCACCTGATCGTCACCACAAGTTCACCATTCGGCTCCCCGGGCGTGAGGCGGCCGACGGGAGACTTGCGGCATGACAACGCGCGCACTTCTCACACTGCTCGGTTGCACTGCTGTGCTCTCCCTCGTTGCGGTCGGCTGCGGCGGCGGTGACGACGACTCGTCGTCGAACGGCGGAGGGCTGATCACGGCTGACGGATCGAGCACCGTCGGGCCGTTCACGACCAGGGCCGCAGAGGACTGGAAGACGGCAGGCGGCGGAGACGTCACCGTCGGCATCTCCGGCACGGGAGGTGGCTTCGAGCGGTTCTGCGCCGGCGAGACCGACATCTCGAACGCGTCGCGGCAGATCGACGAGGAGGAGGTCGCTCTCTGTGAGGAGAGCGGCGTCGAGTACGTCGAGCTCCAGGTCGCGACCGACGCGCTCACGAACATCGTGAACATCGAGAACGACTGGGCCACGTGCCTGACGGTCGAGCAGCTCGCCGCCATCTGGGGTCCGGACTCCAAGGTGTCGAGCTGGAAAGAGGTCGACCCGTCGTATCCCGACACTCCGCTCAAGCTCTACGGCCCCGGCACCGACTCGGGGACGTTCGACTACTTCACGGACGTCATCAACGGCGACGAGGGCGCGAGCCGGACCGACTTCTCGGCCAGCGAGGACGACAACGTCATCGTCCAGGGCGTGAAGGGAACGGAGGGAGGCCTCGGCTACCTCGGCTTCTCGTACTTCGAGGAGAACCAGGACACGCTGAAGGCACTCGAGGTCGACGGTGGCAGCGGCTGCGTCGCGCCGAGCGTCGAGGCGGCACAGGACGGTTCGTACGCCCCGCTCTCGCGCCCCCTGTTCATGTACGTCAAGCTCAGCTCGCTCACCGACAACGCGTCCGTCTCCGAGTTCGTGACGTTCACGCTCGACAACGCGGACACGATCGCCACAGAGGCGCAGAACGTTCCCCTGAGCCAGGAGCAGATCGACGCGCAGAAGCAGAAGCTCGAGGACGCAACCGCGTAGATGACCACGGCCGACGTCACCGCCGCTCGGCCGGCGGCGACCGCTCTCCCCCGCAAGAGGATCCGCTGGGGAGAGCAGGTCGTCCATCTCGTGTTGTTCATCGCGGCCGCGATCTCGGTGCTGACGACGGTCGGCATCGTCCTCTCGCTCGTCCTCCCCGCGCTCGACTTCTTCCGCGAGGTGAGTCCGGTGGACTTCTTCACCGGCACGACGTGGGCGCCGCTCTTCCTGGACGCGAAGTTCGGCGTGCTCCCGCTCGTCGTCGGCACGCTGATGATCTCGTTCTGGTCGGCGCTCGTCGCGTTTCCGCTGGGAGTCGGTGTCGCGATCTATCTCAGCGAGTATGCGAAGCCACGCGCGACCGCGTTCCTGAAGCCGATCCTCGAGATCCTCGCCGCGATCCCGACCGTCGTCCTCGGCTACTTCGCACTGACGTTCGTGACGCCGTTCCTGCGCGACCAGCTGAACGTGCAGGTGGAGATCTTCAACGCGCTCGCGGCGAGCCTCGTGCTCGGGATCATGTTGATCCCGACCGTCGCGACGCTGTCGGAGGACGCGATGGCCGCCGTTCCGCGCGATCTGCGCGACGGGGGCTACGCGCTCGGCGCGGACAAGCTGCAGGTGTCGACGAAGATCGTCGTGCCCGCCGCCGTCTCCGGGATCATCGCTGCGTTCGTGCTCGGCTTCTCGCGCGCGGTCGGGGAGACGATGATCGTCCTCATCGCCGCCGGGCAGCTCGCGCAGATCACGTTCGACCCCCGCGAGACGATCGAGACGATTACGGCGTTCATCGGCGCGACCGGAAACGGTGACGTGCCGACGGGGTCGATCGAGTACAAGACGATCTTCGCGGTCGGTCTCACGCTCTTCGTCATGACGCTCGTCATGAACCTCATCTCGATCCGGCTCGTCCGCAAGTACCGCGAGGTCTACGAATGAGCTCGGCAGCGCTACCGGCGTCGATCGAGAGAGAGCGCCCTCGCCGCCTGTGGCGAAACAGGCTCTTCAAGATCGCGATGCTCTTTTGCATGTTCGTCGCCTTCGGGACTCTCGTCGTGCTGCTCGTCGACACGATCGTCACCGGCTGGCCGGCGTTGTCCAGCCAGCTCCTCACGGGACTTCCGTCGACGGTTCCGGACGAGGCCGGGGCGCGTCCTGCGATCCTGGCGACGCTGTACCTCGGAGCCCTCGTGCTGCTCTTCTCGGTGCCCATCGGCGTGCTCACCGCGATCTACCTCGAGGAGTACGCGGACCGTGAGCGCTGGTGGAATCGCCTGATCGAGGTGAACATCCAGAACCTCGCCGCGGTTCCGGCGATCGTCTACGGGATCCTGGGGCTCGCGTTCATCGTGCGGGGCATCGGCGTCGGCCGGGTCGTTCTCGCCGGCGGTCTCATCCTCACGCTCGTCGTCCTGCCGACCGTCGTCGTCGCGTCCCGCGAGGCGATCCGCTCCGTCCCGGACACGATCCGGCAGGGCGCGTTCGCGCTCGGTGCGACAAAGTGGCAGGTGGTGTGGCGCCAGGTGCTACCCGCGTCGATTCCGGGAATCGCCACCGGCTCGATCCTCGCGCTGTCGCGGGCAGTGGGAGAGACGGCGCCGCTGATCATGGTCGGCGCGATCACGTACGTCGCCTTCAACCCGACGTTGTTCGGCGCCTACACGGCGCTTCCGGTGCAGATCTACAACTGGACGAAGCAGCCCGACGCGGACTTCCAGACGCTCGCGGCTGCCGGCGCAATCGTGCTTCTCGTCATCGTTCTCAGCATGAACGCGGTGGCGATCTTCCTACGTAACCGCTACCGCAAGCAATGGTGAGTGAGGATATGACGCAGATGGAAGCTCCACGGATCGACAGCGGCAAGATTGCGGAGGTCTCCCATGGCCTCGAACGCTCCGAGGTCGAGCGGCGCGAGAAGGTCTTCTCGGTCACCGACCTGAGCGTCGCATACAGCGGGAACGTGGCACTTGCGGACGTGAATCTCGACGTCCACAAGAACACGGTCACTGCGTTCATCGGCCCGTCGGGATGTGGAAAGAGCACGTTCATCCGCTGCTTCAACCGCATGAACGACCTTATCCCCGGCGCGAAGGTCTCCGGGACGGTGCTCTACCACGGACAGGATCTGTACTCCCGTGACGTGGACTCGGTCGAGATCCGGCGGCGCATCGGCATGGTCTTCCAGAAGCCGAATCCGTTCCCGAAGTCGATCTACGACAACATCGCGTTCGGGCCGCGCGTGCTCGCGATGAAGGGCTCGCTGGACGAGCGTGTCGAACGGGCGTTGCAGCGGGCGGCGTTGTGGGACGAGGTGAAGGATCGGCTGAAGGACGGCGCCCTCGGCCTTTCGGGAGGCCAGCAGCAGCGCCTGTGCATCGCGCGGGCACTCGCGGTCGAGCCCGACGTGATCCTCATGGACGAGCCTGCCTCGGCGCTGGACCCGATCTCCACGACGCGCATCGAGGATCTCATGCACGAGCTCAAGCGCGACTACACGATCATCATCGTCACGCACAACATGCAGCAGGCGGCCCGCGTCGCGGACATGACCGCCTTCTTCAGCGTGCTCGTCGACGAGGAAGGCGGACGCAGGCGCGGGATCCTCGTCGAGTACGACTCGACGACGAAGATATTCACCACGCCCTCCGACAAGCGTACGGAGGACTACGTCACGGGGAGGTTCGGATGAGAGTCGAGTTCCAGGGCGAGCTCGACGCCCTCGAAGCAGGATTCCAGGAGACCGGAGAGATCGTGCTGCGCTCGATTCGCGGCGTCGTGGACGCGCTCCGCACGCAGGACGTCGAGCTGTGTGACGAGGTCATCGCTTTCGACGACGAGATCGACGACCGCTACCACGCACTCGAGAAGCAGATCGAGCTCGTGCTCGCGCGTCAGACTCCGGTCGCCACCGACCTACGGCTCGTGCTCGCGCTCCTGCACTCCGGCCTCCACGTCGAGCGCATGGGCGACCAGTGCGTCACGATCGCGAAGCTCACGAAGCTCTCGAGCCATCTCGACACGAGGCAGACCGTGATCGAGAGCCTCGTCGACATGGGTGAGCGCTGCGACGAGATGGTGAAGGTCTCCCTCGACGCATTCGCCGCACGCGATTTGACGACGGCCCGTGGCCTGCACGGACTCGACGATCTCGTGGATCGCGCGAATCGGCAGGTGTTCGGCGAGGTGCTCGGGTACGTGAACGACCCCGAGGCGCTCGAGTGGGGGATGCGGCAGATCACCGTCGCGCGCTGCTTCGAGCGCATCGGCGACAACGCCGTCGACATCGGCGAGCAGACGGCCTTTCTCGTGACCGGCGAGTTCGCCGAGTTCACGGACGCGTCGCACTGAGTTTGCCCGCAGTGCGAGCATCCGCTCGCGCGGACGCCCGCACGCGAGAATCCCTGAAGCGGCCGCTGGCGCGGCCGGTCCTGGCGTTGCCATGAACCGCGCCGAGTTCACGGACGCGTCTCACTGAGTGTGCCCGCAGTGCGAGCATCCGCTCGCGCGGACGCCCGCACGCGAGGATCCCTGAAGCGGCCGCTGGCGCGGCCGGTGCTGGCGTTGCCGTGAACCGCGCGGTGGTACACCACTTCGCCACCTGACGTTCACTCGTCCTCGCCCCACGCGAGCGCCGGCCCTCGCGACCATCGCAGCGGCAGGAGCAATTCGAGACGAGGAGATGGGACTACGATGAGATTCAGACTGGGACGCCGCGGAGTAGCGGTGACCGCAGGGGCAGTCGTTGCGACGGTTGTCGCGTCGACGGCGATCGCGGGATCGAGCGCGGGCCCCACGTACAACCTGAAGAAGCTCAAGGGCTCGATCACAGCAGACGGATCGTCGACGGTCGGCCCGTATACGACCGCCGCCGCAGAGCTGTTCAGGCGCGCGGGCGCGACGGGTGTCAAGGTCACCGTCGGCATCTCTGGCACCGGCGGGGGCTTCTCGCGCTTCTGTAAGGGTGAGACCGACCTCCAAGACGCATCGCGACCGATGCGTCTCAGCGAGGCGCAACTATGCAAGGACGCCAACATCGGCGCCTGGCGGGCGTTCACTGTGGCCAATGATGCGCTCACCGTCGTCGTGAACCAGCAGAACACCTGGGCGCGCTGCCTCACGACTGCCGAGCTGAAGAAGATCTGGGAGCCCGGCTCCAAGGTCAACAACTGGAAAGACGTTCGAGCGGGCTTCCCCGACGTGCCACTGAAGCTCTTCGGGCCAGGGACGGACTCGGGCACGTTCGACTACTTCACCGAAGCGATCAACGGCCGTGCTCGCGCGAGCCGCACCGACTTCCAGGCGTCCGAGGACGACAACCAGTTGGTCACAGGCGTCTCTGGCGAGCGTGGCGGGATGGCCTACTTCGGCTTCTCGTACTACACCGAGAACCAGAGCCGGCTGAACGCGATCCAGATCACCAACCCGAAGACGAACAACTGCGTCGCGCCGTCCAAGGCGACTGTCTTCAACAACACCTACCGGCCGCTCGCACGGCCGCTCTTCATCTACGCGAAGGGCTCGTCGTTCAAGCGCCTGGAAGTCCAGGCGTTCCTCGACTACATCTTCGACAACGAGGTCGCGATCGCGAACCGGTCCGACTTCATCTCGCTGACGCCGAAGCAGCTGAAGCGGGCGAAGACGAACTTCATCCTCGCGGTGAAGGCGGCCAACAGAAGCTAGCTTCTCCCTCCGACCGACACCTGTCCCCACGAAGCGGCCTAAGGGCCGCTTCGTGGTTCCGGTACGAGCACATCGATGCTTGTCGATACCATGGCCTTCGCATGAAGGAGCTCCCGCTGGTCGAGTGCTGCACGCCGATCTCGGGTCCGGCGCTCTCGCCGAACGAGGCGGCCGAGCTCGAGCGTCTGTTCAAAGCACTGGCCGACCGACACCGGCTCCAGATCCTCAACTGCCTCCTCCAGTCCGGTAGCGAGCCGGTGTGCGTCTGCGAATTCCAACCGCTGCTCGGCGTGAAGCAGCCGACGGTCAGCCACCACCTCAAGCAGCTCGTGGATGCGGGGCTGCTCGAGCGCGAGAAGCGCGGGACGTATGCGTACTACCGGCTGAAGTCCGGCGCGCTCGAGCGGATCGGCGGCCTTCTGGCCCAGCCGGCGGTCGCGGTCTCAGCGTGACCGCTTGACCGGCGCCTCTCGAGCGCACAGAATTCCTGCATAGGCCGGGGAGAGGCCTACAACGAGAGGGGTTTCGTGCTGCTCCTGAGACACGTCAGCGCCGGCGAGCGACTGTCGTCGCCGGGCATCGACCGGTTTCGCCGGCTGGACGAGTCCGGACGTGCGGTCGCGCGTCAGCTCGTCTGGGCGTTCGCCGGTCGCGAGATAACTCGAATCGTCTCGAGCCCGCTCGCGCGGTGCCTCGAGTCGGTCGTCCCGCTCGCCGAGAGCCGACACCTCGTCGTCGAGAGCCGGTGGGAGCTCGAGCCCGACGTGCCGCTCGACGATCTCCTCACGCTGCTCGCCGACCTGCCCGACACGTCGCTGGTGTGCACGCATCGCGAGGTCTTCGAGAAGCTGCTCGGCTGGGACGTGACGTGCGAGAAGGGTGGCGCATGGGTGCTGGAGCGAAACGGCCCCGAGCTCGTACCCGCGCTATACCTCGCCCCGCCTGCCGCTGTCAACGCCGCGGACCGACACACGGCCCGAACGGCCTAGCTACCGCCAGACGGCACGAGCTCGCCGACGAGCGTGCGGATGCGGCTGTCGAGGTCGTCTCTGATCTGGCGCACGGTGTCCAGATCCTGTCCCGCGGGATCCTCGAGCACCCAGTCCTCGTAGCGCTTGCCGGGGTAGATCGGGCACGCGTCGCCACAGCCCATCGTGATTACGACGTCGGCGGCGCGCACGGCCTCATCGGTCAGCAGCTTCGGGAACTCCTCGCTCATATCGACGCCGATCTCGGCCATAGCCTCGACCACGGCTGGATTGATCGTGTCGGCAGGATCGCTGCCCGCGGAGCGCACGTGAATCCGCCCGCCCGAACGCAGTCGCACGAGCCCCGCGGCCATCTGGCTGCGTCCCGCGTTGTGGACGCAGACGAACAGCACTTCCGGCTCGGCCGTGCTACCCGCCTCGCCGGTCACGGGCACTTCGGCGGGCGCGCTTCAGCGAGCGTCGCATCAGCTCCTCGTGATGGGTATGCGCCTTGTCCGCCTTCTCGGGGACAGCCCGTGTCCAGTCGCCCGACGGTGCGAGGATCCACGCGTTCGTGTCGTCGGCGAGGGCGCTGTCGAGGACGGCGTGGATCTCCTGACGCACGCGCGCGTTCTCGACCGGCATGAGCACCTCGATGCGGTGGTCGAGGTTGCGCTGCATGAGATCGGGGCTCCCGATGTAGGTCGCGACGCGCTCGTCGGCCTCGAACGAATAGACGCGGCTGTGCTCGAGGAAGCGGCCGACGAGGGAGCGCACGTGGATGTTCTCCGAGACGCCCTCGACACCGGGCCGGAGCGCGCACGTCGAGCGAGCGATGATGTCCACTCGGGCACCGGCCCGAGACGCCTCGTACAGCTCGTCGACGATCTTCGGATCGACGAGATGATTGAGCTTGAGGCGGATGCGCGCGTGCTTGCCGCGGCCGGCCGCGGCTGCGACTGCCCGAATCTCGTCGACCAGGCCGCTGCGCAGCGTGAACGGGGCGACGAGCAGCTTCCGGAACTTCTGCGGACGCCCGAAGCCGGTGATGTAGTTGAAGAGGTCGGCGACGTCCGCGGTGATCTCCTCGTCGGCCGTGAAGATCCCGACGTCCTCGTAGAGCCGCGCAGTCGCGGCGTGGTAGTTGCCGGTGCCGATGTGGGCGTAGCGACGTAGCGCGTCGCCCTCGCGGCGGACGATGAGCGTCATCTTCGCGTGGATCTTGAGATCGGGGAAGCCATATGCGACGTGGACGCCGGCTTGTTCGAGCTCTCTCGACCATTCGATGTTGCGCAGCTCGTCGAAGCGCGCCTTCAGCTCGACGAGACAGACCGACTGCTTCCCCTGCTCGGCGCACTGGATCAGCGACCCGACGAGCACGCTGTCGTCGCTCGTCCGATACACAGCCGTCTTCATCGCGATGACGTTCGGGTCGCGCACGGCGGCCTGTGCGAACACCTCGAAGCTTGCGCGGTACGACCCGTACGGCTGGTGCACGAGGACGTCGCCGCGCCGGATCTCGTCGAAGATCTGTGGGAGGTCCGTCTGTGCGCTCGCGAGTCTCGGGGGAATCACCGGGATCCAGGGCTCGTGCTTCAGCTCCGGTCGGTCGATCTCGGTCAGCTCGAGCAGCTCGGAGAGATCGAGAGGGCTCTCGACCCGATAGATCTGCGTCTCGTCCGCCTCGAGGCCGCCCTGAAGTCGAGCGACCATCTCGGACGACGCCGACGAGCTCACCTCGACCCGCACGACGTCGCCGAAGCGCCTGCGGCGGAGCTGGGTCTCGACGGCCTCGAGGAGGTCGGCGGCGTCGTCGGACACCTCGAAGTCGGCATCGCGCGTCACCCGGAACACCGCGCGCTCGACGATGTCGACGCCTGGGAAGAGCGCAGGGAGGAAGTGGGCGATGATCTGCTCGAGCGGAACGTGGAGACCGTTGCGGCCAAGGGCGAAGAAGCGCCTGAGTCCCTCAGGGATCTTCACGCGCGCGAAACGCTCGTCGCCCGTCTCCGGATCTTCCGCGAAGATCGCGAGCGAGAGCGAGAGGCCGGAGATGTACGGGAACGGCTGTCCGGGGCCGACCGCGAGCGGTGTGAGCACCGGGTAGATCTCACGGTAGAAGCGGCGCTCGAGCTTCTCGAGCTCCTTCGAGCTCAGGTCTTCGATGCCGCCGACGGTGATTCCCTCGGAAGCGAGGGCGGGACGAAGCTCGCGCTTCCAGAGCTTCGACTGGAGCGCCGAAAGCTCGAGGACGCGCTCCCTGATGCGCGCGAGCGCCTGCTGTGGGGTGAGCCCGTCGGCCGAGCGAACCAGGACGCCCGCCTCGGCCTGTCCGAGGAGTCCGGCAACCCGCACCTGGAAGAACTCGTCGAGGTTCGAGGAGAAGATCCCGCAGAACTTCACACGCTCGAGCAACGGCAGCGTCTCGTCCGTCGCCAGCTCGAGAACGCGAGCGTGAAACTCGAGGTGTGAGAGCTCCCGGTTGAGCAGATTCTCGGTGTGCTCGGTGCGGGCTTTCGTCGCCATCGTGACATTGTGTATCGGCAGCACGCGCAATGGGGCAAATTCGTGCATCTGCAGGCGAGTCCTGCACCGAGCGGGGCGCTCCGTTCCCCCGCTCGGTGCGTTGCCCTGAGGCAGCGGCTCAGCTCGTTGGCCGAAGCAGGACGAGCTGTCCGTCCTCGACGGTAACCGTGCTCCCGCCTGGTGCAGGCGTCGGGCTGTGCGCCTGGACGTCCGAGAGCCAGGTGTCGGATCCGAAGATGGACGAGGTGTCGATGATCCCGCTCGTCTCCCACACTCCAGGCCCGACGGCTCCGTCCGGCGGAGAGCCGTTCCGTCCGGGAGGATCGAGCTCTGCGACGCGAAGCGCCGACGATGCGTCGATGCCGCCGCCCGGCTTGAGGTCGAAGCGCCAGATCGAGCCGTCGCGACTCTTCGCGGCCATCACTGGGCGGCTTGCGCCGGTCCCGTCCTCGTTGATCATGAGGTACTGGCTCGACGCGTCGATGTTGTCCGGACTGATGGCCACGTCGCCGCCTGCGGCGATGATCTCGTCCGCGTTGTAGACGACGGAGAGTGTCGCGTTCCTCGTCGGGTCGCTTGGGTTCAGCCTCAGCGAGTAGAGACGGCCCAGAGCGTTGCCGGTGTCCTCTCCCGAACTCGGGACGTCACCCGTCGTGACGAAGAAGTACTCGTCCGTCTTGTTCGGATTGAAGGCACCGTCCTCGGGCCGTGCGAAGACCATCGCGCCGGCGGCGTCACTCGCAGCCTCCAGCTCGGGGTCGGTCATGCCACCTGCGCCGGGGATTGCGACCCACTCGCCCGCGAGCGTGCCCTGGCGGAACTCGTACTCGCTGTTGCGGTTCTCGTTCTTCGAGCGAAAGACGTAGAGCGTTCCGCCGATGAGGCCGTTTCGACGTAGCACGGACGCGTTGGGGCTTCGGTCCTTCACTCCGACGTACAGGTACAGCTGACTGTTGACGCTCGTCCGGATCTGCGTCGACGGTCCGTCCTCCATACCCATGATCACGGTGAGATCGCCGGTGTTGGGCTGGACGAGCGTGTTCTCCCACGCAAAGCGCCCGAGCGCCGGAAGGCCGTGGGCCTCGCCGACACCGTTGTTGTCGAAGATCGCGACTGCGAGCCCGCCCTTGCCGTCGAAGGTCGGCTGTGACGAGCTCTCTTCGTTCGCGAAGTAGATAGGGCGATCGAAGCCATGCTCGGCTCCCGCGAGGAAGCCGGAGCAGAACCGGGCGAAGGCCGGTGTCGAGTTCGCCGTCGTTGCCGCGTCCCCGACGAACGCGTCTCCTACGTAGACCTTGTCGTACGCACGCTTGCCGGCGGTCGGATCGCCGTCGGTGTCGAGGATCCACCTGGAGACGAAGGCGCCTCGTTGCTTGACCCCGCCCACGTACGGCTCCGACTGCGCCGTGAATCCCAGCTCGTGGTTCATGTACAGCGTCGACGTGCCGTTCCCGTTTCCGTGTGCGCCGAGACCGTCCGGAATGCCCACCATGCGGTACGTGCCTGTCCCACCCAGCACCGGCACTGTGTCGCCCACGCTGAACAGCGCGTCGACCTCGTACTCGGTGCCCACGGCTACCACGTATGGCTTGACGGACGTGGTCGCCGACGCCACGGCTGTGACGACTGCGGCTGCGAGCACGGCAAGAGAGACCATGGTCGTTCGTTTCATGTGAGGTGTCCTCCCCTCGGTTCGATGACGACCAGTCATCGCACGAGTCCGAGGAGCGGTGGGTGCCGGGCAGGTGACGCTCTTGTCGCGAGGGGGTGAAGTCCTACGCGTGCGCGGGCACGAGCCGGCGCGTCTCGTAGCGGCGGCCGACGAAGGCGGTGAGCGCGATCGCCCCCGCGAGCAGGAAGACGATCAGGTTCCCGGCAGGGAGCCGCGTTACCGATTCCATGAGCGCACCGACGAGACCGGCCGCGGGCAGCGTGAGTATCCAGGCCACCGCGATGTTTCCGGCGATACCCCAGCGCACTGCGGAGAATCTTCGGCTCGCGCCGGCGCCCATCACGGAGCCGGTGATCGTCTGCGTCGTGGACACCGGGAAGCCGTAGTGCGCGGTCGCCCAGAGGATCCCGGCGCATGTGGTCTGCGCCGCGAAGCCTTGCGGCGGGTCGATCTTGGCGATGCGTGTCCCCATCGTCTTGATGATCCGCCAGCCGCCCGCGTACGTCCCGAGCGCCATCGCGAGCGCGGATGACACGATGACCCAGGTGGGCGGCCGGCTGAAGTCCTCGTCGAGGTTGCCGGTGACGATGAGCGCGAGCGCGATGATGCCCATCGTCTTCTGCGCGTCGTTCGTACCGTGCGTGAACGCAACGAAGCTGCCGGACACGATCTGGGCGCGACGGAACACGCGGTTCACGCGGGTCGGCGAGCGCCGCCGGATCACCCAGGTGATGGCGAGCATCATCACGAGTGCCACCGCGAACCCGGTGACCGGCGACAGGATGCCCGGCTTCACGACCTTCTCCCAGATGCCATTCCAGTAGATGACGTCGAGGCCGGAGGCCGCGATCGCGGAGCCGGCCACTCCACCGATCAGCGCATGGCTCGAGCTCGACGGTAGGCCGAGAAACCAGGTGACGAGGTTCCATGTGATCGCCCCGACCAGGCCCGCGAGGATCACGCTCAGGGTGATCGCGTCCGGGTTCACGATTCCCTTGGCGATCGTCGCTGCGACGGCGAACGACACGAAGGCACCGGCAAAGTTGAGAATCGCTGCGATGGTGACTGCGGTACGTGGCGTCAGCGCGCGCGTGGAGACGCTCGTCGCGATTGCGTTCGCCGTGTCGTGAAAGCCGTTCGTGAAATCGAAGAAGAGCGCGACGATGACTACTGCGACGAGGGTGAGGTCCTCCACGCCTCCCCGACCTCAGCTCTTGACGAGGATGTTCGCGATGACGTTCGCCGCGGTCTCGCAGGCGTCGAGCGCCTTCTCGAGCCCTTCGTAGATGTCCTTCCAGCGGATGACGATGAGCGGGTCGATCGCCGGGTCGCGGAAGAGGCCACCGAGCGCGTCGCGCAGGACGCGATCGCCCTCGTCCTCGAACGCCTTCACCTGGACGAGCGCCTCCTGGACGCCGCGCATTCCTTTCAGGTTGTCGCAGGCAATCGCGAGCTGCTCGCAGGCCTTGACGATGATCCCGCACTGCTCGACCGCATGGCGTGTCGGCATCTCGACGCCGTAGAGGCCGAGGAGCGCGGACGCCTCCTCGAGGTAGTCGACGATGTCGTCGACCTCCGTCGCGAGTTGGTAGATGTCCTCCCGGTCGAACGGCGTGACGTACTGCGTGTTCAGGAGCATGATGAGCTCGCGCGTGATCGCGTCGCCCTCGGTCTCCTCGGCCTTCACCTGTTCCTGCGTGATGCCGGAGTTCGGGTGCTCGCGGAAGCGCCTCTCGACGAGTCGCGAGACCTGGAGTGCGTTCTCGCCGGCCTTCCCGAAGAGCGTGAAGAACTCGGAGGTCCGCGGAGTCAGGCTGAACCGCATGCGCGCGGGACGTTAACCAATTGGCGACATTTCGGACGATCGAGCGTTACGCGAGCGCGTCGACCACGAGCGCCTGGAAGTGCGCGATCAGCTTCTCGGACTCCGGAAGGAGCCGGCCGTCGTCGATCAGCCCGGCGCGCATCCCCGCCTGCACGCGCTCGATGAGAACCCGATCCTCGGCGCCCACCTCGGCGTCGAACGCGAGCGACTCCTCGATCCACGCGTCGTCGGCGTCCTCGGCCACGAAGTAGTCGATGAAGCGGTGGGTCCGCTCCACGTCGCGCGGGACGATCGGGCCGATCGAGAAGTTCGGCCGTCCGGGCATGACGTTGATCACGGTGCCGGGGAAGAGGAGGTGGAACTGGCCACGCTCGACCTCACCCGTTGGGTCGTAGGCGCCGCGCGGCTCGTGCCTGGGCGGGCCGTGCTGGGTCATGCGCGCGGCGTTCGTCTCGAGGAGGTACGCGTCGGGGCTCACGTCCATGACGGCGGAGAACCCCGGGTGTGCGGTCGGGCAGTGGTAGCACTCGAGAAAGTTCTCCGCGGAGATCTTCCAGTTGCAGTCGAGCTCCGACTCCGACCGCTGGAGGAAGCGCAGCGCGTCCAGGTCGACGCCCGCCTCCGCGATCCGGTCGGGGATGCCGTCGAGGTGCTCCTCGAGGGGCTCCGAGTCCGCGTCCGGGTTGACGAAAAGCAGCGGCCCCCAGGTCTCGAGGCGGAGAGGGACGAGTCCTAGCTCGTCCTTGTCGATCCCGCCTTCCTTGTTCCCGCGCGGCGCGGTGATGAGGCGGCCGTCGAGTCCGTACGTCCACGCGTGGTACGGGCACTGCAGCGTCTCGCGCCTTCCCGAGCCCTCGCACACGAGCGAGCCCCGGTGCCGGCAGACGTTGAGGAAGGCACGTAGCGTGTCCTCCCTGTCGCGCACGAGGACGACCGGAACGTCCCCGACGTACGCGGTAGCGAACGAGCTGGGCTCGGGCACGTCGCCCTCATGCCCGACGTACTGCCACGAGCGCTGGAAGATGCGCTCGCGCTCGAGCTGGAGCACGGCCGGGTCCGTGTACCAGCTCCAGGGCAGCGTCTTGAGCTCGACGGCGCTCACGGGCGAGAGGCTACCGCCGCGAAGCGCAGCCACGGCAGGCGCGGGTAGCATCGCCTCCCGGATGAGCGACGCTCTCGCGATCCTCGACGAGGCCGAGATGCGCCTGGCCCCGCTCTCGGTCACGACGAATCTCGCCTGGTGGGAGTCGCAGGTCGCTGCGACAGAGGAGAACGCAGAGCGACGCACCCAGGCCGAGCTCGCCTGGTCGGGTGCGCTCGCTGACGGTGAGCTGTTCGCAACGGTCGTCGCGGCGCGCGCCGCCGCGGAGGGCGAGACCGGCCGGCAGCTCGATCTCCTTCATGACCTGATGCTCACGCATCAGCTGCCGGACGATCTTCGGGCGAGGATCGTCGAGCTCGAATCGTCAGTGGACCTGCGCTTCTCGCGGCATCGCGGGGTCGTGGGCGGCGAGGAGGTCGACGACACCGAGATCAAGCGGATCCTGCGTCAGAGCGACGATCCCGCTAAGCGTCGCGAGGCCTGGGAGGCCTCCAAGACGGTAGGCGCTGTGGTCGCCGACGACGTCCGTGCGCTCGCCCGCCTCCGGAACGAGGCTGCGCGCTCGCTCGGTCATCGCGACTGGTTCGCGCTATCGCTGTCCGTCGACGAGCTCGACGAGCAGAAGCTCATCGACACGCTCGCAGACGCCGACCGCGTGACTGCCGAGCCGTTCGCACGCTGGAAGGGCGCGCTCGACGACAAGCTCGCCTCGCGCTTCGGCTGCGCGGTGTCGGAGCTGCGTCCGTGGCACTACGCCGATCCGTTCTTCCAGGAGACGCCTCCTGCCGGCTCGGTCGACCTCGACCCGCTCTTCGAGAGCGAGGACATCGTGGCGCTGTCGCGCCGCACGTTCGCAGGGCTCGGCTTCGACGTCGACGGGATTCTCATGCGCTCGGACCTCTATCCGCGAGACGGGAAGAACCAGCATGCGTTCTGCATCGACATCGATCGCAGCGGCGACGTCCGCATCCTCGCCAACACGGTCGGGACGCACGACGCGGCGGACACGATGAATCACGAGCTCGGCCACGGCGTCTACGACCTCGGTTTCCGCGACGACCTGCCGTGGCTGCTCCGGTCGACGCATCTCGTCGCGACCGAGGCATCTGCTCTCCTGTGTGGCTCGCTCGCCTGGCGCCGCGAGTGGCTCGAGCTCGTCCTCGGAGCGAGTCGCGACGACGTGGCCGAGCTCGGCGGTCGGCTCGAGGCTTCTCGCGCGGCCGAGCTCCTGGTCTTCACGCGCTGGGTGCTCGTCATGAACGCGTTCGAGCGGGGGCTCTATGCGGATCCCGACGCCGATCTCGACACCGTCTGGTGGGAGCTCGTCTCTCGCTATCAAGGCATGACGCCGCCGGAGGATCGCCGGGCACCGGACTGGGCGGCGAAGATCCACATCGCGGTCTCGCCGGTCTACTACCACACCTATCTCTACGGAGCCATCGTCGGGCTCCAGCTCGCGGCCGCTCTCGAGGATGCGGCCGGAGGCATCGTCGATCGGCCCGAAGCGGGCGCGATCCTTCGCGAGAAGCTCTACGTGCCCGGCCAGTCGGTCCGCTGGGACCGCCTCGTCGAGCAGGCGTCGGGTTCTCCGCTCTCCGTCGCGTCGCTCGAGCGCGCGGTCGCGAAGGCGTGACATGAGCGACGTCGCGCCGCTCGTCACCGAGGCCACGGAGGGCGAGGAGGAGCGGAAGACGAGCTACATCGAGCTCTTCTTCGACCTCGTGTTCGTGTTCGCGTTCACGCAGGTGACCGCGCTCATCCTCGAGGACACGAGCGCCGAGGGGTTCCTGCGCGCGGCGCTCGTGCTTGCGATGGTGTGGTGGGCGTGGTCTGCGTACGCGTGGATGACGAACGCGATCGATATCGAGAACACGGTCACGCGCCTGATCATCTTCTCGGCGATGGCGGCCGGGTTCTTCATGGCGCTCGCCGTCCCCGATGCCTTCCAGGACGAGGCTGCGTGGTTCGCGGTTGCGTACTTCGTCGTGCGCCTCCTCAACACGGCGCTGTTCACCTGGGGAGCACGGAACGACCCGCTGCTCCTTCGCGCCACTCTCCGACTTGCCCCCTGGTTCCTCATCGCCGCCTTCGTCGCCCTCGCCGGCGGGTTCGCAGATCCCGACTATCGCGCGTGGATCTGGCTCGCGTCGCTCGTCATCGACGTCGTCGGCACGCTCACGGTTGCGCGCGTCGAGTGGCGTGTCTCGCCGTCGCACTTCGCCGAGCGCTTTGCGCTCATCGTGATCATCGCGCTCGGGGAGTCGATCGTCGCGATCGGGATCGGAACGTCCGAGCTCGAGCGCGACACGACGTACGCGCTCTCGGTGATCGTGGCGTTCGCCGGCGTGGCGGCACTGTGGTGGGCCTACTTCGACTTCACCGCGGTGGCTGCGGAACGCTCGCTCCGCCGCGCGTCGCCGGCAGCGCGAGGACAGCTCGCGCGCGACGTCTTCACCTACTTTCACTACCCGGTCGTGCTCGGGATCATCCTCTACGCGGTCGCGGCCAAGAAGACGCTCGAGCATCCGCTCGACCCCCTGTCCGAAGCCGGGCGCTGGGCGCTCGGGCTCGGAGTTGCGATCTACCTCTCGGCGTTCGCACTCATGCGCTTTCGCGTCATTCGGCGGATCGCGTGGGAACGGCTGGCGGCAGCCGCGGTCGCGCTCGTTGTTGCCGTCGCGCTGGCCGGCACCGACGCGATCGTCACGCTCGGTGTCGTCATCGTCGTGCTCATCCTCTCGGTCGCAGTCGAGACGTTCAGGCTCCGGGAGCTCCGCGCCGAGATCCGCGCCGGATAGCGGGCGGCGACCATGGTCACGCGATCGGCGAGGCGGCCGCCGATTGCGGCGGCCGTGACGTTGCAGGGGCGAGATATATCTCGCCCCTACAACCCGAGACCTGCTCCTGAAGTAACCGCGGTGCGGCGGGGGCTCTCTCCTCCTAGCGCGGTGTGGCTCGAGATCGCCTAGAAGCCTGCGAAGCAGATCGTCGAGGGCACGCGCGGTGCAGCCGGCCGTGGACTCGGTGTTCCCGCTCGCGGGCGCGCGCGACGCATTCGCGCGTGTGCAGACATCGGGAAAGCGCGGCAAGGTAGTACTTCAGGTGCAATGACGACGCAGGCGAGCAAGGCGGCTGCCTTCCGGGAGCTGCACGAGGGTGTCCGCGTTCGTGATCCCCAACCCGTGGGATGCCGGTTCCGCCCGCGTTCTCGCCGCGCTGGGATTCGAGGCGCTCGCGACCACGAGCTCGGGGTTCGCGTACACGCTGGGCCGACTGGACGGGGAGGCCACGCTCGACGAGGTCGTCGCACACGTCGCGGAGCTCACTCGAGCAACGGAGCTGCCCGTGTCGGTCGACCTCGAGAACGGCTACGGCGAGTCTCCCGAGAGCGCGGTGGAGGCGATCGTCCGGGTCGCCGAGGCGGGGGCGGTCGGCGGCTCGATCGAGGACTACGACCCGGCGGGACGCCTGTACGAGCTCAGCCATGCCGCCGAGCGCGTCGCGGCCGCGGCCGAGGCGGCACGAGGGGTCGGCTTCCCGTTCACGCTCACCGCGCGCGCCGAGAACCACATCCGCGGCAACCCCGACCTCGACGACACGATCGCGCGGCTGCAGGCGTACGAGGCTGCCGGCGCCGACTGTCTCTACGCGCCAGGATTGCGCACGGTCGACGAGATACGCGACGGT
Organism: uncultured Gaiellaceae bacterium; assembly: GCA_963783705.1. Classification (GTDB taxonomy): domain Bacteria; phylum Actinomycetota; class Thermoleophilia; order Gaiellales; family Gaiellaceae; genus GMQP-bins7. The sequence goes on along the minus strand of CAWAOK010000009.1, from coordinate 374,105 downwards.
CTGCGACTCGGTCTCGCGGCCGGTGAACGTGCTGGCGCTGGGTGAACTGTCGTTCGCCGAGATCGCGGACGCGGGGGCGCAGCGAGTCAGCGTCGGAGGCGGGCTCACCTGGGTGGCGGCCTCTGCGTTCGCGGAGGCGGCGCAGGCAATGCGGGATGGCGACTTCTCGTCGCTCGATGTCCGCATTCCGCTGCGAGACTGGTTCGCTCAGGGGTAGCGCCGCGGCGCAGGACCATCCGGCACGAGGTGTCCGAGGACGTCTCGTCGCTGCGCTACCGCTCGGTACAAGGCGTCGGGAATCCGGCCGCGTACCACCCCGTACCCGACGAGCGATCCGTCTCGACGTGCCAGCCGCCAGCTCGCGATGCGCTCGTCCTCAGGGAGCGGCTCGAGAAGTGGACCCGCGGCGGGATCCTGCAGCGGGAGGAGCGCCAGGCGCCGGCCGACGTCGAGGCGGGCGGCGACACGCGCCGCGAAGCGGCAGAAGCGTCAGGTGGCGTCGTACAGGAGCACCGGCCGGCGAAGCTCCGGGCTCATCGCCGTGCCCCGACGTACCAGAGCCCGACTGCCTCGATCGCGCCTTCCTCGATCAGCGCGCGCTCGAGCTCCAGCAGCGTGTCGTCGAGGAGCCAGCTGTAGAGGTAGGGGTGCCACTCGAGGAAGCGCTCCGCGAAGCGCTTCTCGAGCTTCGCGAGCATGCTGGAGGCGAGATGGAGATCTGCGCGATCGTCCTGCCCCTTCTGCACCCAGGCGGCGAAGTCGTCCGGCACCTCGGACTCCGTGCGCCCGACGCTCGCGAGCGCGCGGCGTTGCTCGTACCACCAGCGCACCGTCGGCCCCGTGAATCGCTCAGTCGCCCACTCGTCGAGAACGAGCGGGCCACCCTGCGGGAGCAGAGACGCGAGCTTGTCGAGTGCGCCTCCCAGGTCGTGTACGTGGTGCAGCGAGAGGCTCGCGACGACGGCGTCGAATCTCCGCTTGTCGGAGAACTCCTCGAGCGTGACGCGCCGGAAGATCGGCCCGTCCGGCGCGTGCGGGTCGATCGCCGTGATCTCGTAGCCGCGCTCGGCCAGAGCCAGAGCGAGCTCGCCGCGACCGCAGCCGACCTCGAGCACGCGCGCCGGAGGCTCGGGCACGTTCGCGCAGACGAGCGCAAGGAAGAGCTCGGTGCGCAAGGTCATCGGGGGCTCGTTCGTTCGTCCAGTCCCTCGAGCGCTGCCCGAACGAGCGCCCCGACAGTCTCGAGGACGTAGCCGCCTTCCTGCACGACGACCGTGGGGAGGTCGAGCTCTCCCAGGCGACGTCCGGCTTCGCGGAACGCCGACTCCGTGACCGCGAGCGGCGCGTTCGGGTCGTCTGCGGCGGCGTCGACGCCGAGCGCGACGACGAGCGCCTCGCTGTGATGCTCGCGCGCCGCCGCGACGAGCCTGTCGACCCCCGCGAGCCAGGCGCCGTCGCCCGATCCCGGCGCGAGCGTGACGTTGAGATTCGTCGGCGTGCTCTCGTCCGCGAAGCCGAGGAAGTGCGGAAACCAGCCCTCCGCTGGATCGACGTGCACCGACGCGGTGAGGACGTCGTCGCGCCCAGCGAAGATCGTCTGCGCGCCGTTGCCGTGGTGGGCGTCCACGTCGAGCAGCGCGACCCGCGCGACGCCTCGATCGCGGAGGTACTGCGCGGCGAGCGCCGCGTTGTTGAGGTAGCAGGAGCCGCCGAAGGCCGATCCGGTGACGTGATGGCCGGGAGGTCGGCAGCATGCGTACGCGGCGTGCGCGCCGGCGAGGGCGAGATCGGCTGCGGTCAGCGCGGCGTCGACGGCCCCGCGTGCCGCCTCCCAGGTGCCCTGCGCGACGACCGTCATCGTGTCGAAGCACCACGCGCCCGTCCGCGCCGAGAGAGCGGTCGGGACGCGGGGCACGGATCCGCCGAGAAGCCCCGGAGTGGGGAAGATGTAGCCGACCACGTCTGGCTGTCCGGGGTCGTCGGTGAGGCCCTCCTCGTTCCAGTCCGACCAGGCGCCTCGCAGGAAGTCGACGAGCCCGGCGTCGTGCACGGCGAGCAGGGCCGCGTCGTCGTGTGGCTCGGCGTCGACGATGCGGGCTCCCGCGCTCTCGAGCGCAGCCCTGATGCGGTCGGCGCGCGCGGGCAGCTCGTCGGCGTCGATCGGTACTCCGACCCACAAGGCCTTCCCCGGCGCGTGGAGCCGGTGTGCCTCGCTCCACGTGACCGGTATGGAGAGAGCCATGCGCTAGCCGACGACGCGGTACTCGGCGGCGACCCCCGGCTCGAGGTACGCAGCGGATGGGCTGCCGGCGGGTGTGAACAGGCCGATGATCGTCATCGCGACGCCGCCCAGGTTCTCGACGATGTGCACCTGCCGTGGCCGCAGGCGAAAGGCCGAGCCCGCGCCGAGCTCTTCGGTCGACTCTCCAAGGTGAAGATGACCTGGCCCTTCGGGAACGAAGACGATCTCGTCGTAGAGGTGGTAGTGCCACGGAGCCTTGCCCGGCGGGACGTAGCCGGCGAAGAGCGTCGCCCGCGTCGACCCGTTGTGGGGGCCGAACAGGATCTGGAAGGAGCGCGCCCCCGTCGCCTGCTGCTCCTCGGTGTCGTCCAGAGAGACCACGGTCTCGCGAGCCCCCATCGGAGCGTGCAGGTCCGTCTCCGCCCCGGCCGTCAGCACCACGGCCTCGAGTGCATCGGTCGCTTCGAGCTCTGCGCCTTCGCCGGCAAGCACGAGCGCTGCGCACGAGGCCCGGAGGGGCCAGCGGTCGTCGCCGACGATCAGCACGCCCGAGCCAACAGACACGAACACGAGTGAGTCGAGCTCGTCGTCGGCGATCGTCGCCGTCATCCCGGACGCCAGAGACAACGCGCGCAACGCCAATGCGGAGTCACCCACCCCCGGTACGTCCATCAGAGAATCGGTATCCGGTCGACGTAGCACCATCTCCACTCCTCGTACGGCTCCGCCGAGCGGATCAGCGGATGTCCCGTCTCCTCGAAGTGCCCGGTCGCGTGCCGGTTCGGCGAGTTGTCGCAGCAGCCCACCTTCCCGCACTGCAGGCACATGCGCAGGTGCATCCACTCGCCGTCGATCTTCGCGCACTCCTCACACACGAGGGGCGCCTCCGGCAGGTCGGTCGTGGCAACCGTGTCGAGATGCGAGCAGGCGGTGCTCATGCAATCACGAGCCCTTCGAGCTCCGGTTCGGCTTGCGGCAACTGTGGATCCAGCCGCTCGAGCAGATCAACGACGAGCGTCGCCACCGCAGTGCTCTTCACCCAGTTCCGGTCGGCCGGCGCCACGTACCAGGGTGCCCGATCCGTCGAAGTCTCGGAGATGACCTCCTCCCACGCGGCGACGTAGTCGTCGAACCGCTCGCGAACGTCGAGGTCGCCCATGCGGAACTTCCAGCGCTTCGTGGGATCGTCGAGGCGCTCCTGGAAGCGCACGCGCTGCTCCTCCCTCGACACGTTGAGGAACACCTTGACGATCGCCGTCCCCTCGTCGCTCAGCATCTCCTCCCAGGCTCGGATGTGAGCCGGGCGCCGGCGCCAGACCTCTTCGGGAGCCAGTGCATGCATCCTCACCGCCACGACGTCCTCGTAGTGCGAGCGGTTGAAGACGCCGATCGTGCCGCGCGGCGGAAGCTCCGCGTGGATGCGCCACAGGTAGTCGTGCGCGAGCTCCGTCTCCGTCGGCACTCCGAACGACGCGGTGCGGATGCCGAGCGGGTTGACACCGGTGAAGACCGCGCGGATGACGCCGTCCTTTCCGGACGCGTCGAGCCCCTGGAGCACGACGAGCACGGCCCGCGTGCCCTCGGCGTAGAGCCGCTCCTGGAGCTCCGACAGCCGATCCCGCAGGACGCCGAGGCTTTGTCTGGCGACGTCTTTGCTCTCGAGCCCAAGACCGTCGCGCGCGTCGCGCATGGCGATCTGCGGCGACGATCCGGGCACAACGCGCAGCGCGTCGATCACGCGGCGACTCTACTCGTCACTTCCCGACTCGAGCGCGGTGAGTGGGACGAGCCCCTCGAGGAGCGCGCGGCCGACGACTGCTCCCTCACACCCCACTGCGGCGACAGCGGCGAGGTCCTCCGACGAGCGGATTCCGCCGGCGGCGAGGACGGGGAGTCCGGAGAGGTCGCACACCTTCTCCAGCAGCTCCAGCGACGGGCCGTCGAGGGTCCCGTCGCGCTCGATCGCGGTGCACAGGAGCCGGGTTGCGCCGGCCTGAACGGCGCGCTCGACCGCATCGGTGACGGACAGCGACGTCGCCTGCGTCCAGCCGGCGACCGCGACGACTCCGTCGCGAACGTCGACGGCGACGACGAGTCGCTCACCCAGCTCCGTGACGAGCTCTTCGAGAAGCCCGTCGCCGGCGAACGCTGCTGTACCGACGACGACTCGGTGCGCGCCGGTTTCGACGAGCGCCGTGGCATCGGCGATCGAGCGGACGCCTCCTGCTGCCTGGACACGCGTCGGCGCCGCGGCGGCCACCGCGCGCGCGACGAACTCGCGCCGTACTCCGCCGCCGCGCGCTGCATCCAGATCGACGAGGTGGACGATCTCCGCTCCGGCCGCGGTAACGCGCTCGATCAGAGCGAACGGATCCGCCTCGCGCAGCGTGACGTTCTCGTAGTCACCGCGAAGCAGACGGACCGCCTCTGTCCCGAGAACGTCGACGGCTGGGATGACTTGGAACTCCCTGGCTGTCATCGTGTTAGCATGCTAACATGCTACGAGCAATGGCCGACGACCCTCCGCATCCATGGCGAACGACCGAGACCGACGATCTCTTCGAGGCGATCCTCAGCCTCCGTACGCCGGACGAGGCGCAGCGGTTCTTCAGGGATCTGTGCACGCTGCAGGAGATAGAGGCGCTGACGCACCGCTGGCAGGCCGCGCGGTTGCTGGATCAGGGGCTCCCATACCTGGAAGTCGCAGCGCAGACGGGCGCGTCGACGACAACGGTGACGCGGGTCGCACAGTGGCTCCGGCGTGGGGCGGACGGGTACCGGCTGGTGCTCGATCGGCGAGCCCGCAAGACGTCGCGTCGCGCCGGCTGACGATCGCCATCCCCTCGAAGGGACGCCTCCGCGAGCCCGCCGTCGCGCTTCTCGATGCCGCTGGACTCGGTCCCGAGCAACCCGGCGAGCGGGCGCTGGCGTTTCCCTGTCGCAACGCACCCCTCGACGTCATGCTCGTTCGCGCCGCCGACATCCCCGAGTACGTCCAGGACGGGGTCGTCGACTGCGGCGTGACCGGCGCCGACCTCGTCGAGGAGAGCGGCGTGAGCGTCGACGTGCTCCTCGGGCTCGGCTTCGGCGCGTGCACGCTCGAGGCAGCGGTTCCCGCCGAGTCGTCGGCGGCGACGCTGCACGATCTCGCCGGCGCACGCGTCGCGACCGTCTACCCCAAGCTCGCGGAGCGCCTCCTTGGCGAGCGCGGGCTCGAGGTGGAGCTCGTCCGCGTAACGGGCTCGGTCGAGGTCGCACCGCGCCTAGGGCTCGCCGACGCGATCGTCGATCTCGTCTCGAGCGGGAGCACGCTGCGTACGAACGGCCTGCGCTCGCTCGGCGCGCTCCTTGCGTCGGAGGCGGTTCTCATCGCCCGGCGCGGCAGCGACGAGCGCGCCCGTGAGATGGCGACCGTCCTGCGCAGCGTCGTCGAGGCGCGCGAGACGCGGTACCTCATGCTGAACGCGCCCGAGAGCGCGCTGGACGAGATCTGTCGGATCGTGCCCGGCTCGCGCTCTCCGAGCATCGTCCCGCTCGCCGAAGAGGGCATGGTGGCGCTGCAGGCGCTCGTTCCCGCGGCTGATGTCTGGAGACTCCTCCCGCAGCTCGAGGCTGCGGGAGGATCCTCGATCCTGCTCGTTCCCGTCGAGCGGATGCTTCGGTGAGCAGCGTCGCGGAGATCGTCGAGGACGTTCGCGCGCGCGGCGACGAGGCGCTGCGCGAGTGGTCGCTGCGCCTCGACGGGGTGGAGCCGGCGCCGGCTCAGCCCACCGAGGAGATCCCCGAGGACGCTCTCCGCGCGCTCGCCGACGCGGTGGAGCGCTGGCACGAGCTGCAGCGTCCACGCGACATAAGGCTCGAGGTGCGCCCGGGAGTCGAGCTCGAGCGGCGTTGGATCCCACTCCGCTCGGTCGGCATCTATGTGCCACGCGGGCTCATCTCCACGCTCGTCATGTGTGCTGTACCGGCGCGTACAGCGGGCGTCGAGCGGATCGTGATCGTCACGCCTCCCGAGGGCTCTGGACTGGTCGCAGCGGCGGCGCGAGCGCTGGGCTTCGGCGAGGTGTGGGCCGTCGGCGGCCCGCCCGCGATCGCTGCGCTTGCCTATGGAACCGCGTCGATCCCGCGCGTCGACAAGATCTGTGGGCCGGGTGGGGCGTACGTGAACGAGGCGAAGCTCCTGGTCGCACGGGATGTTGCCATCGACCTTCCGGCCGGACCGTCCGAGGTCGTCGTGCTCGCCGGTGCAGATGCCGAGACGCGCGTCGTCGAGCTCGAGCTGGCGGCGCAGGCCGAGCACGGAGCGGACTCGGTGTGCCGGGTGGTCGACGTGAACGGGGATCTCGACACGGCGCTCGACCTCGTCGAGGAGCTGGCGCCCGAGCATCTCGTCCTTCTCGGAGCCGACACCGAAGCAGCGGCTCCGCGCATCCGGAATGCCGGGGCGGTCTTCGTCGGGCCGTGGTCGGCCGTGGCCGCGGGCGACTACGCGACCGGAGGAAATCACGTGCTCCCGACGGGGGGCTGGGCGCGCGCTGTGGGTGGCATCGGGCTCGAGACGTTCTTGAAGCCGATCACGACCCAGCGCGTGACGGCCGAAGGGCTCGCGGCGCTGCGGCCCACCGTCGAGGCACTGGCTGCGGCGGAGGGCATGTTCGCGCACGCCGAGGCGGTTCGCCGGTGAGACCTCTAGCGCCGGAGTTCGCCTCGTACACGTGGGCGCCGTCGACGTCCGCGATCGCCGCCGAGGTGGGCCTCGATCCTGTGGAGATCGTTCGCTTCGACGGGAACGTCCCGGCGACCCCGTCCCCGACCGCGCGCCCGGGTGCGATCGCCGCCGCCCTCGCCGGAACCAACGAGTACGCGCACGGCGGGTTTCCGCAGCTCGTGGACGGCATCGCGCGCTACGCGGGCGTCGAGCCGGAGAACGTCGTCCTCGGTGCGGGCGCCGACGACCTGATCCTGCTGTGCGCGCGGACGTTCACCGGCCCGGGCGACACGGTCGCCATCGCCGAGTCACCGACGTACCCGCTCTTCCGGATCGCAGCGCTTCTCGCAGGTGCGGAGGTCGGCAGCGCCGCGCCCGTCATGACGTTCTGCTGCCGTCCCAACAACCCGACCGGTGCGCTCGGAGCGCTCCCCGACGCGCGGCCGCTCGTCGTCGACGAGGCGTACTTCGAGTACGCGGGCGACACGGCCGCCGACCTCATTCAAGACGGCGTCGTCGTCCTGCGCACCTTCTCGAAGGCGTTCGGCCTAGCCGGCGCGCGGGTCGGCTACGCGCTCGCCGACACGGAGACGGCTGCGGAGCTGAACCGGCGCCAGGCGCCGCAGCCGATCTCGGGCATCTCGGCGGCGCTCGCCCTCGCGGCGCTCCGGGAGCCGCCCGACGTGACCGAGCAGGTGGACGAGCGCGAGCGCTGCGCGCAGGTGCTCGCCGGGCTCGGGATAGAGCCGCTCCCGTCGTGGACGAACTTCCTCTTTGTCCCCGTCGACGAGCCGGCCGAGCTCGGTGCGGCGCTGCTGCGAGAAGGCCTGGTCGTGCGCGTGTTCGCGGACGGGATCCGCTGGTCGATTCGCGACCGCGAAGACGACGACCTGCTCCTCGCTGCGCTCGCGCGCGCGCTCGACAGGCCGTCGGCGGTCGCGCCCGCCCCGACGCGCCGCGCGCGACACGTCCGCGCGTCGGCGGAGACGCGCTTCCGCGTCCGGCTCGCCCTCGACGGATCGGGCCTCGTGCGCGTGCAGACCGGCGCCGGGATCTACGACCACCTACTCGAGCAGCTCGCGTTCCACGCGGGCTTCGACCTCGCGCTCGACGGTGTCGGGGACCTCGAGACCGGGCCACACCACACCGCCGAGGACGCCGCGCTCGCTCTCGGAGAGGCGCTCGACCGCGCGCTCGGCGATCGCCGCGGGATCGCCCGCTTCGGCGACGCCGTGGTGCCGATGGACGACGCTCTCGCCCGCGGCGCCGTCGATCTCGGCGGTCGGCCCGCGTCCGAGATCCGGCTCGAGCACGATCCGGGGCTCGCCGAGCACGTGCTACGCAGCCTCGCCCAGGCGGGACGGCTCGCGATCAACGTCGAGGCGACGGGCCGCGACGAGCACCACGTCGCCGAGGCGGCGTTCAAGGCAGTCGGCCGTTCGCTGCGCGCAGCCGTCCGGCTCGAGAGCGACGTGCTCCCGTCGACGAAAGGCCGCGTGTGAACGTCGCGGTTAGCGATTATGGGGCCGGCAATGTGCGCTCGGTCGTCGCTGCGTTCCGGCGTCTCGGCGCCGACGTGAGCGTGACGAGCAGCCGCACCGACATCGTGGCCGCAGACCTCGCCGTCCTGCCGGGCGTGGGCTCGGCAGCAAGCGGAATGGACGGCCTTCGCGCTCGCGGCCTCGACGACGCGCTACGCGAACGCGTCGCCGGCGGTGGCTCCACGCTCGGCATCTGCCTTGGCCTGCAGCTCGCGCTCGAGGAGTCGGAGGAGGACGGCGGCGTCGCCGGGCTCGGAATCCTTCCGGGCCGGGCCGTCCGCCTTCGCGATCGCCGCGTCCCGCGCATCGGCTGGGCGCCGGTGGAGCCGGACGGCGAGGCGTACTACTTCGCGCACTCGTACGCGGCCGAGACGCCGGCCGCGACCGCTCGCTCGGAAGGCGTCGTGGCGATCGCCGAGGCCGGAAGCTTCCTTGGTGTGCAGTTCCATCCCGAGAAGAGCGGCGCGGCGGGCTCGCGCTTCCTGGAGCAGTGCCTCTCCCGCGCCTGATCCCGTGCCTCGACGTGGCGGGCGGGCGCGTCGTGAAGGGCGTCCGCTTCGAGGGCCTGACCGAGGTCGGCGACCCGGTCGAGCTCGGAGCGCTCTACTCCGACTCGGGCGCGGACGAGCTCGTGTACCTCGACGTCAAGGCGACGCTCGACGGCCGTCGATGCGCTCGTCGAGCTCGTCGCGCGGATCGCGGATCGGCTCTCGATCCCGTTCACCGTCGGAGGCGGCGTGCGCTCCGTTGCCGATGCGTCGGCTCTGCTCGAGGCGGGTGCGGACAAGATCGCGGTGAACAGCGCGGCGCTCGAGCGACCCGAGCTGCTGAGCGAGCTCGCCCAACGGCTCGGCTCGCAGGCCGTCGTCGTGGCGATCGACGCCACGGCGGGAGCGGTACGGACGCGCGCCGCGACGCAGGACGCGGGTCGCTCCGCGGTGGCCTGGGCACGCGAGGCCGTCGAGCGCGGCGCGGGCGAGATCCTGCTCACGTCGATCGACACCGACGGCACGAGGTCGGGCTACGACCTCGCGCTCACCGCGTCCGTCAGCGAGGCCGTGAAGGTTCCCGTGATCGCGTCGGGCGGCGCGGGAACCGCCGAGCATGTCGCCGAGGCGCTCGGTGTCGCGCAGGCGGCGCTCCTCGCGTCGATTCTCCACGAGAACCCGGCGCGTCTGGTCACGCTTCGCGATGAACTGCGGGATCTGGGAGTCCCGCTGCGCGATGCCGCCTGAGCTCCGAGCAGCGATCGTCCAGGACGCGGAGACGAACCGCGTCCTCATGCTCGCGTGGATCGACGACGAGGCACTCCGGCTCACCCGCGAGACGGGCGAGGCGCACTTCTTCAGCCGCTCGCGTCGGCAGCTCTGGCGGAAGGGCGAGACGTCCGGCAACACACTCGCGGTGGAAGAGCTCCGCGAGGACTGCGACGGTGACGCGATCCTGCTTCGCGTGCGACCGGCCGGCCCCGCGTGTCACACGGGCGCGGTCTCGTGCTTCGCGCCGTGGCTTTGGCGGCGCATCGCCGAGCGCGCCAAAGAGCGTCCCGACGGTTCGTACGTCGCGGGCCTCGTCGCCGCAGGCCCGGCCGCGGCCGCGCGCAAGGTCGGCGAGGAAGGCGTCGAGGCCGCGCTCGCTGGCGCCGCCGAGAGCGACGAGCGGCTCGTGGAGGAGATCGCCGATCTCTGGTTCCACACCTACGTTCTGCTCGCCGCGCGCGGCCTCGACCCGAGCGTCGTCGAGGACGAGCTCGTCCGTCGCGCTACACGGTGATCACGATCTTGCCACGCGGGTGGTCCTCGCCCATGTGCCGGAGCGCGTCGGCGATCCTCTCGAGCGGATACGTGCTGTCGATCACCGATGTGAGCTTCCCGTCCGCCAGGAGGTCTCTCAGCGTCTCCATGTCCGCCTTGTTGAACTGCGCCAGGAAGAACGTCGCGCTCTGGCTTCCGCGAAGCGCTCTGACGCGCGACCCGGCGACGTGGCCGATCGGCCCCAGGAATCGGTTCGCCCTCGGCCCGCCGACGACGACGACGGTCGCACTGGGCTCGAGAATCTTCCGGAGCTCGGAGAACGATTGCGTCCCGGCGATATCGAGCACGAGGTCGTAGCGTTCGCTGCGCTGTGTGACGTCCTCGGCCCGGTAGTCGACGACGAGATCGGCGCCGAGCGAGTGTGCGATCTCGACGTTGGGCGTGCTGCACACGGCCGTCACCTCGCCGCCGAGCGCCTTCGCGATCTGCACGGCGTACGTACCGACGCCGCCCGAGGCGCCATGGATCAGCACCCTCTGTCCGGGTTCGACAGAGCCCTTGTCGCGCAGCGCCTGCAGCGCGGTGAGCGCGGCGGTCCCGACCGCGCCGGCGTGCTCGAACGTCACGTTCTCGGGCTTCTTCACGACCGCACGCTCGGCTCTGACGCAGACGTACTCGGCCCAGGCGCCGCTCCGGCCGCCGAAGACCTCGTCGCCGACTTGGAAGTCGGTGACGTCCTTGCCGACCGCTTCGACGACCCCGGCGAAGTCGACCCCGAGTCGGATGTCCTTCGGCCCACGCAGCCCCGTCGTCGGGCGGGCGATCCACGGCCTGCCCGTGACGCCGTACCACTCGGCGATGTTCACCGAGCTCGCCCGCACGCGGACGAGCACTTCGTCGTCGGCCGGCTCGGACCTGTCGACCTCGCGGATCTCGACCACGGCGTCGGGTGAGCCGTACCGCTCGTGAACCGCCGCTTTCATCGTGCCGCGCCGTTCAGGGTGAGGACGACGTTGCCGGTCTTCTGCCAGCTCTCGACGTACCTCGTCGCCTCGACGACGCCCTCGAGCGGGTAGGTGCGGTCGATGATCGGTCGGTACCGGCCGGACTCGAACAGTTCCTTCACGAGGAGGACGCCCTCACGGTCGTGGCCGGAGAAGTCGAACACGACCCTCCTCGAGCTCCACCGCGTGAGGAGCGCGAGCGGGAGGTTGTAGAGGCGGTCGGTCGCCACGTAGATGCCGCCGGGCACGAGCGAGCGGCGGCAGTGCAGGAACGAGTGCTTTCCCACCGCATCGAGGATGACGTCGTACGTCCGCCCGTTCCTCGTGAAGTCCTCCCGCTCGTAGTCGACCACCTCGTCGGCGCCGAGCGAGCGGACGAGCTCGACGTTGCGGCCGTTGCAGACGGCCGTCACGTTGGCGCCGAGGTTCGATGCAAGCTGCACGGCCGCGGTGCCGAGCGAGCCGGAAGCGCCGTAGATCACCAGTCGCGTGTCCTTGTCCACGCGTCCGGCGCGCAGTGCGTTGCGAGCCTGGTACATACCGTCGCACGTTCCCGCGCCCTGCTCGAAGGTCATTCCGTCCGGCATGCGCGCAACGAGCCGCGATTCGCGGACGCAGACGTACTCGGCGTGCGCGCCGCTACGCAGCCCGAACACGCGATCCTCGACCTCGAACTGCGTCACCGACGCGCCAATCTCCTCGACCACTCCCGCGAACTCGGTTCCGAGGATCTTCCGCCTGGGTCGCCGCAGTCCGAGCATGAAGCGCCAGAAGAGCGGTCGCGCGCGACGCATGTGGCAGTCCGTCTGGGTGACGGTGGTCGCGTGAACGCGCACGAGCACCTCGTCATCTGCCGGTACGGGCCGCTCCACCTCGTCGACGCGTAGCACCTCGGGTGGCCCGTACCTGTCGTGAACGACGGCTCTCATCTCAGGACGTCGCATGGCGGCGAGCCGCAAGGAGGTGGCCGAGCGTCGCCGCAGCGGTGCCGCCGCGGATACGTCGCGAGCGGCGGTTGCGGACCTGCGCCGCAAGTCGCTCGTGCTGGGCCTCGACCATGCGGTGATGGAGGCGCTCGTCAGTCAGCTGTCGAATGGTGTGGTCGTTCATCGGGCGACTCCGTTCAGTGTCAGCACGACGTTTCCGGTTTTCTGCCCGGTCTCGACGTACCTGGTTGCCTCGACGACGTCCTCGAGCGGGTAGGTCCGGTCGATGACGGCCCGATACTTCTCCGCCTCGATGAGCCCCTTCACGTAGAGGACGTCGTCCTTCGTGTACTTCGGGATCGGGAGCGTGACCTTCTTGTCGCCGATCCATCTCGTCGCAAGCGCCAGCGGGGGCACGTGCCACATGAAGCCGAGGTCGGTCTCGAGGAAGATGCCGCCGTCCTTGATCGAGCCGCGACTCCGCCTGAACGAGTGCTTCCCGACCGCATCGAAGACCACGTCGTACGTCTCACCGTTCCTCGTGAAGTCCTCCTTCGTATAGTCGACGACCTCGTCGGCGCCGAGCGACCGCACGAGCTCCACCCGGGCCGTGTCGCAGACCGCGGTGACATGCGCGCCGAAGGACTTCGCGAGCTGGACGGCTGCCGTGCCGATCGAACCCGACGCGCCGTAGATCAGGATGCGCGAGCCTTCATGGAGGTTCCCGTGCCGGAGGCACGCGAGAGCGATGCAGGCGCCGTCGCTCACGGAGGCTGCCTCCTCGAACGTCATGCCCGAGGGCTTGAGTGCAAGCGCGCCACGCTCCCGGACGCAGACGTACTCGGCGTTCGCACCCGTCCCCTTCAGGCCGAAGACCTCATCCCCGACAGAGAACTCTTTGACCGCCCCGCCCACTGCTGCCACCTCGCCGGCGAACTCCATGCCGGGCGTCCGATGCTTCGGACGGAGCAGGCCGGTGAAGAACCTCGTGAAGAACGGCTCGGCACCGCGAAAGCCGCAATCCGACCGGTTGACCGTCGTCGCGTGGACCTTGACGAGAACCTCGTCTCCCTTCGGAGCGGGCCGCTCGACCTCCTCGACTCGCAGGACTTCCGGAGGCCCGTAGCGATCGAACACAACTGCTTTCATCTCGTTCCCTTTCGTTTGTCTGCGTGGTTCGGGTACCGAATCGGCCCGCCTTGCTTCCACATCCGTCCGGCGCGATAGAGCTCCGCCGGCTTTCCGCCGGTTGCACCGGGCTGAGCCCTGCGTCCGGTCGGGATCACCCAGCCGTCCTCCGCGAGGAGGCTCCGCCGGAAGTTGGCGCCGTCGAGATGCACACCCCAGACGGCCTCGTACACCGTTCTGAGCTCGGCGAGCGTGAAGGTCGGTCCGAGGAATGCCGTTGCGATCCCTCGCAGCTCGAGGTCGACGCGAACCCGGTCGGCTGCGTCGCGGACGATCCGCGCGTGATCGAAGGCCAGCTCGAACGTGCCGTCCAGAGCCGTCGTGACAGGAACGAGCGCTGCCTCGGCTGCATCGGTGCCGGCCACGATCGAACCGACATCGCGAAGAACCGCGAGGTACGCGACCGTCACGACGTTCATCCGCGGGTCGCGCTCGGGATCGCCGTAGGCGCCGAACTGCGTGAGCAAGCTCGCGGCATCGACGCCCGTCTCCTCGGCGAGCTCTCGCCTTGCCGCCTCGTCGAGCGTCTCGGTCGGCCGCTTGAAGCCGCCCGGGATCGCCCACATCCCCTCGAACGGCGCGATGCCACGACGCACGAGCAGGACGCAAAGCCGTCCCCCGGACATCGTCAGGATCACGACGTCGACGGTGACCGCGAAGGCGGGAAACTCGCCCGGGTCGTAGTTCTGCGGCACTCCTGGATTCGGTGTTCTGGTCGACATGACCATTACCGTAGCAGACAGTTAGAGTCTTGTCGACTGTAACAGCGCAGCGCGGGTCTCAGCTCTCGCGCTTCAGCTTCCGCCAGCCGCCGGCCCTGTTGTTCGCGACGATCTGCTGGAGCATCGCGGTCAGAGCCGAGGCGTTGATCGACTCGCCCTCGCAAATCGCCACGGTTCGCGCGGTCGAGTTGTCGTGGCCGCCCGTGATGATCCCCTCGGGATCCGGGACGATGGCGCCGTCGTAGAGGAAGACGTTGACGTGCTCCTTCGCCGCCAGCAACGCGCACACGTTGCCCTCGAGGACGAAGTACGGACGGTTCGTGAACTTGATCGTCTCGACCATCTCGTCGTCCACGGCGTGGACGAGATGGCGGACGTCGCGGCAGATCGCTTGCTGCCAGTCGGGGAGGGAGTGGATATACGCGTCGACGCGCGGATCGGCGGTATAGGTCATCTGTGCGCTCCTCGCTTGCGTACCGTTCCGACGGCTCCGGTACGCGGAAGTCATCGGCACTCGAACTTGTACCCTCGGCGAGTCGTCGAGGATTCGAGGAGGACGTCATGACGATCGAACAGCGAGCGAGCGAGCGGATCACCGAGCAGGTCACGTCCTGGCCGGGTGTGGCGGCCGGGCCGGGCAGCCGCGGAGAGTTCTCGTTCAAGGTCGGGGGCCGCGAGATCGGTCACCTGCACGGCGATCGGGTCGCCCATTTCGGTTTCCCCAAGGACGTCTGGGGCGAGCTTTTCGACGCGGGGCGCATCGACTATCACCCGGTGTTCCCCGGTAAACCAGGCTTCGGAGCCCGCGCGATCGCGAGCGACGCGGACGTCGAGGACGTGATCGCGCTGATGCGTCTCAACTACGACAGGGTTGTGGCACGCCACGGACTCTCGGCCGAGGCGGCCGCCTGAAGGTGACTCGCGAGGGCGGCTGCTCGTGCGGCGCGGTTCGGTACCGCCTCGCGTCCGATCCGCTCTTCGTCCACTGCTGCCACTGCCTCAACTGCCAGCGGCAGACCGGCAGCGCCTTCGTGATCAACCTGCTGATCGAGACCGATCGCGTGGAGCTGCTCGCGGGTGACCCGTTGCCGGTGGACGTCCCCCGCGGCGCCAGGACGACGCAGCGGATCTTCCGCTGCCCGAGCTGTCAGGTTGCGGTCTTCAGTTGCTATACGCGAGCTAGCACGCGATTCGTCCGTGGCGGTACGCTCGACGACCCGTCGAGCATTTCTCCGGACGTCCACATCTACACGCGGTCGAAGCTTCCCTGGGTCACGCTTCCGGACTCCGTGCCTGCGTTCTCGACGTACTACGACCCAAAGAAGCTCTGGCCGCCCGCGAGCCTCGAACGGATTGGGGCACTCAGGAGACCGGCCGCAGGCACCTGAGGAACCGAATTGTCGAGACGGTCGTTGCGCTACCGCGAGCAGCCACAAGCGTCACGCGACTGAAACGGTGTTGTAACAGCGGTCCCTTACAAGGACTCCTGAGTCGACCTATCGTTTCCGGCAGCCTCCGAAAGAGAGGATGCGCACGTGCAAGTGAGCGACGACCCGCGGGTCGGCACCGAGCTCGCCGGCTACCGGATCGAGTCGCTGCTGGGCTGGGGCGGGATGAGCGTCGTCTACCTGGCCGAGGATCTGCGGCTCAAGCGGAAGGTCGCGCTCAAGCTGCTCGCTGCAAGCCTCGCCGAGGACGAGTCGTTCCGCGACCGCTTCCTGCGCGAGTCGGAGCTGGCCGCGTCGATCGACCATCCGAACATCGTCCCGATCTACGAGGCCGGGACGACAGCGGACATCCTCTTCATCGCCATGCGCTACGTCGAGGGGCGTGACCTGAACGAGCGCCTGCAACACGGCCGTCTCGACCCGGCGGACGCGATCGGCATCCTCGCGCAGCTCGCGAGCGCCCTGGACGCGGCCCACGCGCGCGGCCTCGTGCATCGCGACGTGAAGCCCTCCAACGTGCTTCTCGACTCGGGCGCCCGCCCGGACGGCTCCGACCACGTCTACCTGGCGGACTTCGGCCTCACGAAGCGGGTCTCCGAGGAGGCCGGAATCGGCGACGACGGCCACCTCCTGGGCACCATCGACTACGTCGCCCCCGAGCAGATCGCCGGGGAGGAGATCGACGGGCGGGCGGACGTCTACTCGCTCGGCTGCGTGCTCTACGAGTGTCTTGTCGGGCAGCCGCCGTTCCGGCGTGACTCGGAGCTCGCGGTGGTGTTCGCGCACCTCGAGACGGAGCCGCCGGCGCCGAGCACGCAGCGGCCGGAGTTGCCGGCCGCGCTCGACGCCGTGATCGCCAGAGCGCTGGCGAAGGAGCCGGAGCAGCGCTACCCGAGCTGCCGAGAGTTCGCCCGAGCGGCGCTCGCGGTCGCGGTCGACGAGGCGAGCCGCCGGCTCGTCGACGTCGCCTCCCGTGCCGCCGCCGGCAGGAGCGACCTGAGCGAGGTCGAGGCCGAGCTGACGGGCAAGGTGATCGACCTCCAGCTCGCGCGCGAGCAGGCGCGGGCTCTCTCGAGCCCGCACACCCCGGCCCGCGTGGCGGCCGAGGGAATCTGCCCGTTCAAGGGTCTTGGCAAGCTTCGAGCCGGTCGATGCCGACTACTTCTTCGGCCGCGAGCGGCTCGTCGCCGAGCTCGTCGCCCGCCTCGTCGGCGCCGGCTTCCTCGGCATCGTCGGCCCGTCGGGCAGCGGCAAGTCGTCGGTCCTCCGCGCCGGTCTCCTCCCGGCCCTCGCCGGAGGAGTCCTGCCGGGCAGCGAGGGCTGGCGGCGTCTGCTGCTGCGTCCCGGCGAGCGGCCGCTGGACGAGCTTCGCCGCGTGCTCGTGTCGGGAGCGAAGGATCCTCTCGCCGAGGCACTCGACGCGCTGCCCGCTCGGGCGCACGACTCCTCCTCGCCGTCGACCAGTTCGAGGAGCTCTTCACGGCCTGCCGCTCCGAGGCCGAGCGCGCCGCCTTCGCCGACACGCTCGCCCGCGCGGCCGCCGATCCCGAGGGTCGAGCGGTCGTCGTGGTTGCGCTGCGCGCCGACTTCTACGGGCGCTTCGCCGCCTACCCGGGGCTTGCCGAGCTGCTTGGGCGGAAACCAGGTGCTGGTCGGGCCGATGCAGGCGTCGGAGCTGCGGCGCGCCGTCGAGCTGCCCGCCGGCCGGGTGGGGCTGCGGGTGGAGCCGGAGCTGGCCGACGCGCTCGTCGACGACGTGGAGGGCGAGCCCGGCGCGCTGCCGTTGCTGTCCACCGCCCTGCTCGAGCTCTGGCAGAAGCGGCGAGGACAACGCGCTCACCCTGGCCGCCTACCGCGAGTCCGGCGGCGTTCACGGCGCCGTCGCGCGGCTGGCCGAGGGCACGTATGCCCGGATCCCCGACGAGCGCAAGCCGCTCGTGCGCGCCCTCATGCTGCGCCTGGTCGGCGAGGGCGAGGGCGACGCGCTGGTGCGCCGCCGCGCTCCACTCGCCGAGCTCGACCTGGAGCGCAACGGATGACGTGGCCGACGTGCTCGCGACGCTGGCCGACAGCCGCCTCGTCACCGTGTCGGAAGGGAACGTCGAGGTCGCCCACGAGGCGCTGCTGCGCGAATGGCCGCGCCTGCGCGAGTGGATCGAAGAGGACACCGAAGGGCGCCGGCTTCGCCGTCACATCACCCAGGCGGCGACCGAATGGGACGCGGCAGGACGCGATCAGGGCGAGCTCTACCGCGGCGCTCGCCTCGCCGCCGCCCTCGACTGGACCGCCGATCACGCGCTCGACGTCAACGAGCTCGAGCGCGCGTTCGTCACCGAGAGCCGCGAGGCCTCCGAGCAGGAGACGAAGCGCGCTCGGCGCACGAACCGGCGCCTGCGCGTCGCTGCTCGCCGGGGTCGCGGTCCTGCTGGTGGCGGCCGTCGCCGGTGGGATCTTCGCCGCCGTCCAGCGCGGCGAGGCGCGCGACGCGGAGACCGCGCAGCTCGCCCAGCGCCTCGGCGCCCAGGCGCTCGTCGAGGATGACCTCGACCGCTCGCTCCTGCTCGCCCGCCAGGCGGTCGCGATCGACGGTTCGCCGCAGACCCGGAGCTATCTGCTCGAAGCCCTCCTGCGCTCGCCGAAAGCGGACGGGATCATGCACGGCCGGACCGAGTTCCTCCGCGCGATCGCGGTCAGCCGCGACGGCAGGACGCTCGCGGTTGGCAGCTTCCGCGACGGACTTCTCTTCTTCGACACCCGGACGTACGCGCGGATCGGCGGAACGTCGCCGGTGACCGGCTACGTCGAGAGCCTCGCGTACAGCCCGGACGGAGACACGCTTGCGGTCGGCGGTGACGGCTCCATCCGCCTGCTGGACGCGCGCACGTATGAGCAGCTCGCGGAGACACTCGTGGACGGCCTCGTCACGAGGTTGATCTTCAGCCGAGACGGATCGAGACTCGTTGTCGCGACCGGCGAGACCGTTCCCGATTCGATCAGCATCCGCGACCCTGCCACCCTGGCGCCGATCGGCGCACCGATCGAGCCTGAGGGCTATGCCGGCGCCTATCGAGCCCAGCTCTGGGGGGCTCCCGGTCTCGCGTTGACGCCCGACGGCAGCTCGGTCCTCACCGCCTCGAACGAGGACGAGCTCGTCTGGTGGGATCGTCCGGAGCCGCTCCGCGACCAGACGCGTGAGGATCGGTACGGGTCACCATGCGCTCGCGCTGAGCTCCGACGGCGACACTGCCGCCGTCGGCGTCGACCGAGGCATCCAGCTGGTCGACACGCGAAGCGGAGCCGTGCGGTCATCCGCCGGCGTTCTCACCGACGCACCGAACTGGTTGGCATTCAGCTCTGACGGGAGGACCGTCGTGTCGACGGGCCTCGACGGAGCCGTGACCCTGTGGGACGTCCGGTCGGCGACGGTCCGCGAGACCCTGCGCGGCCACTCGGCCTCCGCCGCACAGCCGGAATTCAGCCCCGACGGGAAGACGCTCTACACGGCGAGCCACGACGGAACGGCGATCGCCTGGCGCATCGCGGGCGACCGCGGGCTCGGGCGGCCGTTCGAGTTCACGCCCGGCCGGGCGGCCCGGGACTTCCGGCACCCCGGTGCCTACGTCCTCGACGGACGGCTGATCGCTGTCGGCCTCAAGGGACGAGGAATTGGGCTCCGAGACGGCGAGACGCTGGTCCGAGCCGGCGCGCCCCTGCTGAAGACGGGCGGTGAGGTGAATGCGCTTGCGTCCGATCCAGACGGGCGGATGCTCGCGGCCGGCACCCGAGCCGGCAAGGTGACGCTCTGGGACGTCGCTTCACGGTCGCTCCGGCTGGGGCCGTTCAGCGTCTCGAAGACGTCGGTGGAGAGCCTGAGCCTCAGCGCGGATGAGACGATGCTCGCAACAGCCGGCCGGAGCGGCGTGAGGCTCTGGGACGTTGCGACAGGGGCGGCGCGCGGCCGGGTCGGGGACGGCAGCTCCGTCGGCGCCGTCGCCTTCAGCCCGGCGGCCCCGCTCGTCGCGATCGTGGTCGCCGGGTATCACGGAGACCGACCGAGCACGGACGAGGATGCAGGAGTCGTCGAGGTCTGGAACGTGACCCGGCGCTCGCTGGTCATGAGGCTGCGACCCGATCTTGCCCCGGACGTCATCGGTTACGCGCTCGCCTTCACCCCGGACGGCCGGGTGCTTGCCAGCGGCGGGCTCGGCGACCGGTTCGTTCACCTCTGGGACGTCGAGAAGGGAAGGCTGCTCCGCGAGCTCGAGCAGAACGTGGGCGGCGCGCACTCGCTCGAGTTCAGCCTGGACGGTCGTACCTTGGCGGTCGGGGGGTACGGAGAGCCGTATGCGGCGCTCCTCGACGTCGCGACGGGGGCGCAGCTCGGCCCGAGGCTCACGGCCGGCAGAGACGCCGCGATGGTCGATGTGTCCCCTGACGGGCGCTCCCTGTTGCAGACGCACGGCAACGGGGAGGGAGCTGTCTGGGACATCGATCCGGAGTCCTGGGCGAGGCGCGCGTGCGCGCTCGCCAACCGCACGCTCACCCAGGAGGAGTGGAAGAAGTTCCTGCCGGGGCGGCCCTACGAGCCTGCCTGCGGCGCATGAGAAAGCTCAGGGCCGGATCGACCAGGTGAACCGCGTCAGCGCCGCCGGCGGAGCGAGGCCGCCGGGGCGGAGTCCCCGCCGGACGAGCAGCGTGGGCGGGGCGGCCTCTCGGGCGAGTCTGAGGCGGGCCGGGCCGAGGCCCTCGCGGTGCCAGCGCGTCGACAGCCCGACGACGAGCAGGCCGGCGTCGCGGCTCGCCTCCAGCATGCCCTCCTCGCCGGGCGGAGTCAGCAGCGGCTCGGCCGAGATGCCGAGGACGCGCTGGACAGCGAGCGCGCCGTGCGAGAGCAGGCGGCTCGCGTCGCGCCTGCCTTGCTCCGGCACTGCGGCGGCCCCGGCGAGCCGGAGCGGCACGCCGTCGGCGCGCGCAAGCCACGCGCCGAGCTCGACCGCCGCCCAGTCGTGCTCGGCCCCTCCGAACGGGACGAGCACGGGGCCTTCGGGCGGCGCTTCTCGAGGAACGAGCAGCGCCACGTCGCAGGGCGTCCCCGCAAGGAGGGCGGTGAGCTGCTCGTCGGGAGCTCCCTCGGCCAGGAGCTCGTCGGGCGCGTCGGCGAGCAGGAGCTCGACGTCGAGCTCGGTCGCGAGCCGGGCCAGCTCCTCGCCCGGCGCCGTCGACGTGAACGAGGCTGCACGGGCCACGACACCGCGCGCTTCGAGTGCCGCCCTGCGCTCTTCGAGCCAGGCCGACGCGGACTGAAGGTCGGCTGCGTCCGACACGAGCCTGGCCAGGATCAGGACGCGAGGCGGGTGTCGCACGAGCGGCTCGGCCACCGCGAGCAGCGCGTCGACGCGCGTCTCGTGCGTGATCGCGACGAGAATCGACCGCTCCGCGACCTCCCGGACACCGGCGGGTGCCGGCGCTTCGACGTCCAGCGACGGCTCCTGCCGAAGGATCGCCCGCTCCAGCTCCTGGAGCGCCGGGCTCGGGTCGATCCCGAGCTCGTCGACGAGGGCCCGGCGCGCATCCTGGTAGGCGTCCAGGGCCTCCGCCTGCCGACCCGACCGGTACAGCGCCGTCATCAGATACCTCCGCAGGCGCTCGCGGAGCGGGTGCTCGGTCGACCAGTGCCTCGAGCTCCCCGACCAGCTCGTCGTGACGCCCGAGCGCGAGGTCGGCGTCGATCCGGAGCTCGACTGCAGCCAGCCTGATCTCCTCGAGCCGGGCGATCGCCGCCTGGGCGAAGCTCTCGTAGGCGAAGTCCGCGAGCGCCGGGCCTCTCCAGAGCGACAGCGCGTCGCGGAGCCGCTCCGACGCGTCGGCCGCCAGGCCGCGGGCGAGCAAGCTCCTTCCCTCGTCCACGAGGCGCTCGAAGCGGTGGAGATCGAGCTCGTCGGGCTCGACCCGGATGACGTAGCCGGGCGATCTGGTCGTCAGCACGTCCTGCGGAAGCGCCTTGCGCAGTCGCGAGACGTTGACGCGCAGCGCAGCGGCGGCGTCCTCGGGCGAGTCCTCGCCCCAGAGCTCGTCGATCAGCCGGTCGGCGGGAACGACCTCGTTCGGGTGGAGGAGGAGCACGGCGAGAAGCGCACGCGGCTTGAGGCCGCCGAGGGAGACCTCGCCGCCTTCGTCCCACACCTCGAGCGGTCCCAGGATCCGGAACTCCATCTGCCTCCGCCGGGACGCTAACGGCTGTTGCGCGGCTGAAACAGACCTGAAACAGGAAGGGTCGATCGTCTCTTCGACAGTCGAGTAGAACGAGAGCGAAAGGGGATGGGCAAGATGCCCGCGAATCCAATCCAACTCCTCGGTGCCGGCCTTGTCGTGACCGTCGGCCTAGCAGCTACCTCCGCGGCCGCGTCCGCGCCGGCGACGGGGTCTCGGCTCGCCGCGGACGCTGCGCAAGGCAAGTCGAAGATCGCCTTCATCAGCCGCGGTCCGCAACGAAGACCCGGGCTCTACGTCGTGAGCGCCGACGGGAGCGGGCAGCGGAGGCTAGCGGGCAATGTGTTGGCCCGTACTCCTGAGTGGTCGCCAGACGGGCGGAGGATTGCCTTCGAAGGCCCCGGCATCTCTGTTGTGAACGCCGACGGAAGCTTTCGGCTGAGGCTGGCGCGCAACGGGCGCACTCCCGCCTGGTCGCCCGACGGGCGGACGATCGCCGTCTTCAGCGGCTCCAGGATCTACCTCATGAACGCCGACGGGAGCAAGCACCGGCCCCTGACGAACCTGCAGCCGGGGCGGATGCCCAATCTTGCGTGGTCGCCCGACGGGCGGAAGCTCGCCTTCCTTCACTCGTCTTGCGGCCAATACTGCTTCAACCTCTATGTGATGAACAGCGACGGGGGCGGACTGCGGAACCTGACGTCGAAGCTGGCCGCCGGCGGTCATGGTCCCGGTGCTGGTCTCGCCTCCGACCCTGTCTGGTCTCCCGACGGACGGAAGATCGCATTCGTGCGACTCAGCAAGCGGCTCGGGGTCTATGTCGTCAACGTCGACGGCAGTGGGATGCGGAACCTGACGCCGAAGCCGGCGGGGACCTACGCCTCTCCAGCGTGGTCGCCCGACGGGCGCAAGATCGCGTTCGTCAGCGACCGCGACGACAACTCCGAGGTCTACGTCATGAACGCCAACGGCAGCGGGCAACGGAACCTGACCCGCAATCCTGCGTTCGACGCCGATCCCGCCTGGTCGCCGGACGGGCGCTCCATCGCCTTCCGGAGCACGCGCGACGGCAACACGGACATCTACATCATGAACGCCGACGGGAGCGGACAGCGGAATCTGACGCGCAGCCCGGCGAACGAAGGCCGGTTTGCCTGGGCTCCCGGACGGTAGAAGCAGCGCGCGTCGTGATGCCCGGCCGAGTCCACCGCCTCATCGCGGTCGGCATCGTCGCGATGGCCGCGCTAGGCGCGCCCGCCGGGGGCGCGCCTGCACCGGCCGAAGGCGAGGAGCCGAGCGCGCGCCTCCTCCCGTCGGGCGTGTGTTGCGAGAGATACCTCCGGGGGCGACGAGCGTGATCGTCTTCGTCTCAGTTGGGGGCAAGGATGAGCCGACACGAAGGGGTCCGGGGGACGATGAGCGCGCTGCCTCGTTGATGCGCATCTGAAACAGACCTGAAACGGACCTCGTGAATCATCGGTCGAACGACGCGCAGAACGACGTTCGAAGAGCGTCCACACCGAAGGGGGTTTCCATGATCAGGCATACCCGGCGCGCGCTGTGTGCGTGCGCCGCGATCGCCGCGTCGCTTGCGGCGCCGGCGGTCGCACAGGCCGACGTCATCGGCGAGTGGAACCAGATCGCGCAGGCCGAGACCGTCCTCCTCCGTCCGACGGCTCACGGCCAAACGCGCGGCATGGCGATGGTCGAGGGCGCCGTGTACGACGCGGTCAACGCAATCGACCGCGGCCACCAGCCGTACCTCGTCGATCTCGACGAGGTCGGCGCTCAGCCGTGGGACTCGCAGGATGCGGCCGTTGCGACGGCCGCGTACCGCGTGCTTCTGGCGATTACGCCATCTACCCGACACGCAGGCCTCGACACCGCCTACGCGGCCACGATGGCGGGGATTCTCGACTCCGCCCCCATCAAGCAGGAGGGTGTCGACGCAGGGGAGGCAGCGGCCGCTGCGATGATCGCCGCGCGGCAGGGTGACGGGTTCATGGCGACGTTCACTCCGCTGGTCGGCACCGATCCGGGCGACTGGCGGCCGATCGGCTGGCCGGCTGCTCCCGTGCTCGATCCGGACGGGTGGGTCGGCAACCTGAAGCCGTTCCTGATCGAGAGCCCGTCACAGTTCCGTTCAAAAGGGCCAAACGAGCTCACGAGCGGGATCTACGCGAAGGAGTACAACGAGGTGAAGGAGATCGGCGCGCTGAACAGCTCGACGCGCACCGCCGACCAGACGGCTGCTGCCGTCTTCTGGCAGTTCGCTCCGAGCAACCTCTGGAACCCGCTCGCCCGGGAGCTCGCTGACCGGTACGACCTCGACACAGCCGACCAGGCTCGCTTCTACGCGATGTTCAACCTTGCAGGAGCCGACGGTGCCATCTCCTGCTGGAACGACAAGTACTACTGGAACTTCTGGCGACCGAGAGCCGCGATCCGCGAAGGCGACACCGACGGGAACCCGAAGACCATCGGCGACCCGAACTGGGAGTCGCTGTTCGCGCCGGCGACGGTGACGACACCGGGTGGTCTCGCCACCCCGCCGTTCCCCGACCACCCGTCGGGTCACGGCTGCTTGACCGGCGCCGTCCTCGGCACGATGGCCGACTTCTTCGGCAAGGACAAGGTCGGGATCACGGTCGTCTCCGGCCGTACCCTCAACGGCGTACCGATTGCGCCTCGACAGTTCGAACGCTTCTCGGACGCGCTCGAGGAGGTCATCGAGGCGCGCATCTGGGGTGGCATCCACTTCCGCACCGCCGATGTGCAGGGCGCGGTGATCGGTAATCAGGTGGCCCACTACACGCGGAAGCACTACTTCCAGCCCGTCAGGTAGCCGCGACCTACGAGGGGCCGCGCGGGCAGCGGCCCCTCGTAGCTTCCCGGCGCCCTCATGCATCACGGAGTTGATGGTCAGACTGGAGCACGATGTGAGCGAGTTTCACCACGGGCACGAGCCACGGGCAGAGGAGATCGCCCTCCATCAGAAGTACCTGACCCTCGAGGGGCAGATCGACGCCGCCAGGCTCGAAGGCGACGAGCGCGAGGCTCGTCGGCTCGCGCCGCTCGTCAAGCGAGCCAAGGCGCGCTGGATCAAAGCCAACCGCAGAGTTACGCGCGGAACCTAGAGGCGGCACTCCTCCTCCTAGCGTTCGATGCCTCGAGCGCGGTGACGCAACAGCTCCTGCGTCGCTGAGCGCGGAGGCGGTTCACGTTCCCGGACAGAAGTGAGACGGGAGCGACGGGACTCGAACCCGCGACCTCCGGCGTGACAGGCCGCGCCGGAGATCAGGTCGCTCGACGACTTACGACTACGATTCCCGACAGCTATGCGGGTTTGCGGCACTCGCCAGTCCGTCGACCCGCATGGCTACGTTGCGTTGCTTCGAGAGGTTTGGGGCATGAGTGGGGCACGGGACACCTCTCGCGAACGGCCATCTCTCCTCGCCCAGGCGGTGCGAGTCAGGAGGCGTGAGACGCGAGAAACGGCTCGACGACCGCCGCGACCGTCTCCGGACTCTCGAGGAATCCATAGTGATTGGAACCGGGAATCGCGACGAGCTGGCCCTCTGGGATCGCATCCGCGATGGCGGCGGATGACGCAACGGGCACAGGGTCGTGCTCGCCGTGGACGACCAGGGTCGGGCAGGTGATGCTGCCGAGCTTCATGGGCAATGCGTGCTCGCCGAAGTCTGCGAAGAGTCGCTGTGCGGCATCGCGGTTCTTCGATCTATTTTCAGTGAGCCGGTACTGCGTGCTCAGAGCGACCTCGCGATCATTGAAGAACGGGACGTAGAGCACCTGGTAGTAGCGCTCGACGGCGGCGATATCACCCGCCTCGTACTCGGAGGACGCCTTGATGCGCTCCATCTCGTCGGCGTCTTCAGGCGCTCGCCGCGCGGTCATTTCTTTCCCGAACTGCTCTCGGTGTTCGGGGGCGAAGGGCGGCGCTGGGTTGAAGAGCACGAGTGCTCGGACGCGATCGGGGCGCGTCGCCGCATAGAGTGCGGCCATGTGAGCGGCGAGCGAGTGTCCAGCGAGCGCCACCTGTTCCAGCTCGAGCCCGTCCAGGAATGCATCGAGATCCGACAGCGTGCCTGCGGTCGAAATGCTGGCGGGATCGCCCACAGCGCTTGAGCCGCTTCCGCGCTCGTCGTAGTAGATGACCTCGCGGCCATTCGCGAGGACGTCGAGTGCGGGTCGCAGATGCGCGAATCCGAAGCGCGGTCCCCCAGGCAGTACCACCAACGGTGGGCCTTCGCCAATCCGGAGATACGCGAGCTCTGTGCCCGGTGCGGGAACCGTTCCTGTTCGGGTAGCGGACACGGGATCGCGAGTATTTCAAACGCCGAGTTCGACCGAGATCACCTTCACCGTGCAAGAGAACGAGAGCTCGTTGGAGCTGTCCGGCTCTCGATTGAGGCGAAAGCTCTTGGTAGAGACCTCGCCGACGACGATCAGTCGCACCGGTTCTCCGAGCCGTGCGGCCTCGAGTAGAGCCAGGTCGGCAATCGACGTGCGGTCGAGGGGAGCCGCTGCCCGAGAACCTGATGTCGAGGTTCGTAGCCTTGTAGTCGTCGAGCCTCGGCACGGGCAGGTCATAGATGGACCCGTCGAAACTCGTTCTCGGCGGGCGTGACTCACCGGAGCGCGGATCGCCGTGCGGATCATGTACGCGCCGGATTCCGTCCTTCTGCGTCATGCACGGATAGTGCGATGGCACGGATTGCCACACTCTAGGACAGCTTCAACTCAGCGTCAGCGAGCTAAGCCTTCAACGGCCAGCGGTCCGCCCACGGTATCGCCGGCGGCTCGAGCCTGACCTCCTCATCGAAGATCGTCGCGCACTTCGCGACACAGACCTGGCAGATGATGAGCCCGTCGGCCGTCGTGACCACTCGTACTTCGCGGTTGTGTCGACCGCAGAACGAGCACACGACGTCGCTGAACTGACTCCGATCGGCAGTCACTCGTGCCGGCTAGTTCGTCACGAGGTCGTGCAACTCGTAGTAACTCTCGCGAGTCGGACGCTGGGACGCCGTGTCCGGGCGAGGGAGCTCCTCAGGTCTCACCATCCCCATCATCCGCTCCATGAACTTCTCGGCCTGCTCGCGGGTCTCCCATACGTCGACCAGCCGCCAAACCCCGTTGTCGTCGTCGAAGCCTGCGGTGTGGACGATCAGCCCATCGATCTCCTCGCCGGCGAGCTTCTCCTTCATGAACTCGTAGTTCTCGGTCGATCGGTCACCGATGGGAAACTCGGAGATGTAAACGACGGCCATGCCATCCTCCTCGGTTGCGGAACGGAGAACGGATCCTACGACGCAGGCGGCTCAGACGAGCCCCTCGCACACGCGCCACGCGCGTCAGGCCGCGGCGAGAACCTCGACCGTCATCGGCTCGTTCCCGATCGGGCTGGGGTTCACGGTCCGGCTCCCAGGTGTGCCCTGGCCCGGCACCTCGGCAGACTCGAGAATCGCGGCGCCGCTCTCTGTGTACTGGCAGATACGCCACATGCAGCCGCGGGCCCGTATCTGTGCCCCGATGGGAAGCTCGCCTCGCGTGGATCGGTACTCGATGTCGCCGTCCGGGAACCGAAGAATCAGGATCGGCGTGTCGGGCACGCCGAGACCGTACCCGGACCGGCCGACGAGGGTTACCTAGATTTCTCATCGACACGCTCAACGTGGACGACCTCGTCCTTGATCCGAGTCACCACCCAGAGCTCGCCGTTGCGACGCAGCGTGTCGCCCACCAAAGGCAGGCTCTCCCGAGTGAAGTCGTACTGGAGCTCACCGTTCGGGAGCTGGATCACAATCGTCTTCGTAGGCAGAGGACACCTCCTTCTTCCCTGGAGATCCCCGCTTCTCGCAGACGCAAACCCAGTGCCGTCAGGACGACTCGTGCGCCAGCCCCTGGGTTGGTTTGACCGTCAAGCCTCGGAGGTACAACCTGTCGCTCGACGCCGCGCAGATCGGTCTCGAGGCGAACGGGGGGAGCTGCCGCTTGTGGTCGCCCCTCGCGAGTCGAAGCGCAGGCTCCCCCCGATCCACGACGCGCGGCGTGCCTACACGCGCCGAGCAAACGCGGCAGAACGAAAGACCTGGGTCGGCAGCCCGAGGGCGATCAGGCGGGAAATGGCGCTCAAGATCGCGAGCCATCGCGCAGTCGGGGCACGGAGGGTCACCACGATGGGGCGTTTGGGTCACCACGATGGGCTTCAGAATACGCCCCTAGAACGACGAAACCCCCGCGTTAGCAGGGGCTTCTGGGAACGGGAGCGACGGGACTCGAACCCGCGACCTCCGGCGTGACAGGCCGATGAGATAGCCACGACAGCGACGACGATCGGCGACGAACGTCACAACCATGCCAGTCCGAAGACAGTGGTATCCACTGTGTGGCTCCGCTACGTCACGTCGAGCTGAGGCGTTTGGACGTCGATTGGGTTCCGCCTGAGCCTCAGCCGGCATCGCCAGAGCCTCCCGCCTGCAACGACTTCAGTGACTGCGCTGGTAGCGCCGCTAGCGGTGCTTCAACGCATCAACGCTTCATCGCGTCGATGCGTCAGCTAGTACACCGGGTAACTAGGAGGCCACAGCGAGGAGACGCGCGATGGAGAAAGCACGCAAACCCAGTACGGCCCGGAAGCCGCCCGTGCCATCAGATAGCCACGCCGACATCGAGGATTGGATCCGGCGCGTGATGCCGGATCTCCACCCCATCGTCAAGCGGCTGGACGAATTGATCTGCGAGACAATCCCCGGACTTCACTACGCCGTCAAGTGGAAGAAGGCGTACTACGGGTTGCCAGAATTCGGGTGGATCATCGAGATGGTCGCCTACGACGTCTCCGTGAATGTTGTCTTCCTCGGCGGCGCGGAGTTCGACCCTCCGCCGCCGCTTGGAACCACCGACCGAAGTCGCTACGTCAAGCTGACGACCCTAGAGGAGGCGCAGGGGCCGGAGATGCGCAAGTGGATCGAGCAAGCGGGGCGGGTGCCGGGTTGGAAGTGACGCGTTTGCGCACAGACGCCGCAGGGCGCAGTTCGACGGTGACGAGCTTCTCCATGGCCGCCATCATGGAAGCCTTGAGGCAGTCCAGGTCTCGTTGCCGTTCGTACATCCGTAGTGGCGACCGTTACGGTCGAACTCGAAAGTCGAGAGAACCGCTCCTGAAGCGATCGAGTTCTCGATACTTCCGACGATGCGATAGTGGGCCGTTGCAGGAGTGGTGTCTCCGTTTGCATCCCAGGTGATTGTGGACGTGTAGTCGGACTCAATAACGAACCGTCCTTGAGCGTCGATGGTCTGCGCGTAGCTGCCCAGATCAATTCCAGTGTGGATGAGGAAGTCGCCCGGAACGCAGGGCCGGCGGATGTCGTTTACCCGCCAACCCTTGACGGCTCGACTGTCTAGGACATCGAAAAAGACGAAGTTGCCTGTTTGAGTCTGACCCTTGAACGACCCCGGCGTCACAGGAGTGATCGCAGGCGGAGCAGGTGCCGGAGGAGGCGAAGGGGCAGGCGGGGCCGGACGGGGAGGCGCGGGCGTTTGCCCAGCTGGTCTGAGAACCACTTCGAAGTCCGCTTTGGCGACATCTCGCCGGTCAGCGATCACAGTGTCGCGGCCGGATCGACAAGTCACCGTGTCGCGCTCACCGTCCCGAACGAGGATCCGATCCGCGCCTGGCCCGCCGTCGAGGTAGTCGACGCCAGCACCGCCGGTCAGCACGTCGTTGCCAGCAAGTCCGAGAATCCGGTCGTCACCACCCTGGCATCCATCCGATCTGGAGTGGCTGTCCCTCGCAGTGCGTCGTTGCCCACACCGCCAATGACGTTGAGCGCTGTCGCGGATGAGGCCGCCGAGGCAAGAGCGAGGACGGCTAGTGCTGCGACCGCGAGGGCCGCGAGGATCACCTTCATGGTGACGTTCTCCTTCGTTGGAATGATCGAGACAAGCGATGGAGGAAGTGACAACGGGTTGCTCCCCTCTACCGCTAGGAAGCGTGTCCTTTCCTCGCCTCGCCCGATAGGACACGATTGGGTCTATTCCTCGACATGCCTCCCGACCCTGGCGCTTGAGGTCGCCTTAGTCGAAACCGGGCCAAGCGGGAGGCGGTTCCCGAAGCCCGCGAGGAACCCGCGACCTCCGACGACTGGCCCGAGCTCGCGTCGGTTCCTGTGGATCAGGTCGAGACTCCTCGCTCCTCACCGCTTCGCGCTCGGAGGGCGTGAGGGCGAGGCGCTCGGCCTCCCGTGCCTCCTCGATTCCCAGGGCAACGAGGCGGGCGTGCCGCTCAAGATCCCTTGCTAGCTCGCAGTCGGGGCAGGGCATACGGGAATCATGCCTCTGAGGGATGCTGAACCCCGGAGTCGTGGTCGAGGCTTTCGTAGAGAAGGGAGCCGCCATGTATTTCGTTCCGGGGTTCCTCGTCCCCGTGGCCGTCTCAGTTGGGCTGTCGATCTTGTTCCTCTGGAACGGATTGTCGAAGGACGAGGAAGGCTTCCCGAGTCCGCAGGGCTGGGCACAGTGGGCGCGGCGGTCGCCGCCCTGACCACGATCTTCGTCGTGGCCTTCCACATCTTCCGCCGCTACATCCCCATCCCTCGCGGTGGGTTCTTCTGTCAGACGTTCGTGATCGTCGCCGCGTTCGCGGTCGCCGGCTTCATGGCTGGAGCGGTCGGAGGCTCCGCCGAAGGCCCGCTGGCCGGGGCGGTTGCGCTCACCCTGCTCGCGGGGTTGCACATCGGGCGTCTCTACGTCGAGGAGTGGTGGGCAGATCACCACGCCACGCCATAGGGTCACCACGAAGGGGGTTCCGGGTCACCACGGCCCCCCCTCCGTGCCGCGCAAACACTGACGGGAGCGACGGGACTCGAACCCGCGACCTCCGGCGTGACAGGCCGGCGTTCTAACCAACTGAACTACGCCCCCGTAGTCGCGGAAGTGTAGCCGGGCTGCAGGGATCGGAGGCTGCGGCACGTAGCCTCACTTCACGTGTCTACCGCGGACTGGGTCGTCGTCGGCGTCGTCGCGATCGCGGGGCTGTACGGGATCTCGACGGGGTTTCTGCGCGGGGCGTTCTCGCTCTTGGGCTTCGCGTTCGGCGCGTATGTCGGAGCTCGGCTCGCGCCGGTGATCCTGAGCGACGGCTCGCCGTACGTGCCGGTCGTCTCCCTCGCGTGTGCGGTGCTGCTCGGGACGGTCATGCGCGGCCTCGCGGCCATGCTCGCGGGAGTGCTCCGCACGAGCATCGGCGTGATTCCCGGCATGCGGTTCCTCGACCGCCTTGCCGGGCTCGTGCTCGGGCTCGTCGCGGGCGTCTTTCTCTGCTGGGCGATCGGCGCGGTTCTCCTGTACGTCCCCGGCGAGACCGAGCTTCGCCGGTCCGTTCAGCGCTCGACGATCCTCTCCGAGATCAACGACGTGTTCCCGCCGGAGCGGCTGCTCGAGGAGCTCGAGCGCGTCGACCCGATCGGAGTGTTCCTCGGCCCTCCGGCGATCGTCGCGCCGCCCGAGAAGGGGCTCGCGAAGGATCCTGATGTGGTTCGCGCCTCGAAGAGCGTCCTGCGCGTGACGGGGATCGCGTGCGGTCTCGGGATCGAGGGCTCCGGCTGGGTCGTGAGCCGCGGGCTCGTCGTGACGAATGCGCACGTTGTCGCCGGCATCGAGCGGCCGCGGGTCGATACGGCCGGCGGGAGGGGCTTCGCGGCGACCGTCGTCGCATTCGACGTCACGAACGACGTCGCAGTGCTGCGTGTCGCGGGCCTTGGGGCTCGCCCGCTTCGGGTCGCCTCTGCGGAGCGAGGCGTGCCGGTTGCACTCGTCGGCTACCCGGGCAACGGGCCGCTCACGCGCACGCCTGCCCGCCTGGGCGGAACAGCCGACGTCCTCAGCCGTGACGCGTACGGCCGCGGGCCGGTTCGCCGCCAGGTCACGGCGATTCGCGGCGTCGTCGAGCCCGGAAGCTCAGGGGGGCCAGGCATCGACGCGCAGGGACGGGTGCGCACCACCGTCTTCGCGCGTCGTCCGCGCGAGACGGGCGGATACGGCATTCCGGTCGAGCTCGTGCAGAACGTGGTATCGCAGGCTCGGCGGAGGGCCGTTGCTGCGACGGACTGCACGTCGTAGGGCGAGATATTATCTCGCCCTACGCGAAGAGATCCAACGCTGCCGCACGTCGTAGGTAGGCCGAAATATCTCGCCTTACGCGAAGAGATCCAGCGCGGCGTGCGGCTGGCGGAACGGCGGTATCACGTACACCCCCGCGGCCAGCTCACGGGATGCCTCCACGAGCTCGCGCGCGATCGCGAGGCCCGTGTCGCCCGCATCCGCCCCCGCGTCGAGCAGGCGCTGCTGCACAGGCTCGGGGACAACGATTCCCGGCACCTCGTTGTGGAGGCGCAGCGCGAGCGAGTAGCTGCGCACGTAGAAGATCCCCACGAGGAGCGGGATCGGGCACGAGCCACCGAGCCGCGCGAGGAACGACTCGAGGTACTCGAGGTCGAAGAGGACCTGCGTCATCGCGAACTGCGCGCCGGCCTCGAGCTTCTGCTGGAAGCGCTCGAGCTCGTAGTCGAGGTCGTCGGCTGCCGGGTTGACTGCCACCCCGAGGAAGAACGACGTCGGCGCGTCGATCTCGCGTCCGTTGTAGTCCTCACCTGCGTTCATGCGCGTGATCATCTGCGAGAGCCCGATCGAGTCGACCTCGTACACGCCGCTCGCTCCCGGGTAGTCGCCGGCTTCGGGTGGGTCGCCCGTGACGGCGAGGACGTTGCGAATGCCTTCGGCGTGCGCGCCGAGCAGCATCGACTCGAGACCCGCGATCGACGAGTCGCGCGGCGTGAGGTGCGGGATCGTCTCGAGCCCGACCACACGCTCGATCGTCGCCGACGCCATGAGCCCGCTCATGCGCGCCCGCGCCCGAGGGTTGTCGTTGACATCGACGACGTCGACGTGCCCGGAGGCATGCAGGGCGCGCGCCAGCTCGAGCATCGCGTGGGCGTTTCCTCCGCGCGGCGGGTCGATCTCGACGGAGACGACGAACTCTCCTGCGGCGAGCTTCCGCTGGAGGAGCGTCTTGCGCTCGGGGTCCGCGGGGGAGACGACGATCTCACGCTCGCGCACGACGAGCTGAGTGCGCGGGCTGCGATCCTCGTCGACGGCGTTGCGGATCGCGGCGATCTCGGTGGGCGTCGTCCCGCAGCAGCCGCCGATGATGCGCGCGCCGAGCTCGCGCGCGTGTGCGGCGAACTCGGCGAAGTACTCGGGCGTCGCGTGCGGGAAGATGACGCGCTCGCCGGCGAGGCTCGCGAGCCCGACGTTCGGGAGTGCGGCGAGCGGCTTACCGCTCTCGCCCATCCGCTCGATCGCGCGCAGCGCTGCCTGGAGCCCGACGCCGTGGTTCGCTCCGATCGCGGCGATGTCGAGCTCCGCGAGCGCGGACGCTGCGTCCTCAGCGGAGACGCCGCCGAGGGTCTGCGAGTCCTCGTCGAACGTGAGCAGGCTGACGATCGGCAATGCCGAGGTCGCGCGTACTGCGCGAATCGCGGTGACAAGCTCGTCGAGCTCGTAGAACGTCTCGATCATGAAGAGGTCGACCCCGCGGCCCTCGAGAAGCTGCGCCTGCTCGGCGAAGATCGAGTCGCGATCCTTCGCCGGGCCGCCGAGCGGCCCGATCGACCCGGCGATGAAGACATCTCCGCCTGAGACCTCACGCGCTTCGCGCGCGATCTTCACCGCCGACTCGTTGATCGCGGCGACGTCGTCTTCGAGGTAGTGCTCGGCGAGCTTGCGCCTGTTCGCGCCGAACGTGTTGGTCTCGATGATGTCCGCGCCGGCGCGGATGAAGCCGAGGTGGAGCGAAAGGACGCTCTCGGGTGACCGGATGTTGGCCTCCTCGGGGCAGCGCAGCCGCGTGACGGCGCTCGAGACGAGTGTTCCCATGCCGCCGTCCCCGACGAGCGGCGGCCCGTTCGCGAGTCTCTCGAGAAAGCGGCTCATCGATGCATTCCACCATGGCGCGCGGCGGGGTCGCACGTCGTACGCTCCGACCGGTGTCCGACGCGCTGCCCACCGGCACGGTGACGTTCCTGTTCACCGACGTCGAGGGATCGACCCGACTCCTGGAGGAGCTCGGCGCGGAGGGGTACGCCGAGGAGCTCGGACGCCACCGCACGATCGTTCGCGGCGCGCTCCGCGAGCACGCCGGCGTGGAGGTCGACACGCAGGGCGACGCGTTCTTCTGCGCGTTTGCGTCGGCGCGGGCGGCCGTCGCGTGCGCGGCGTCGATCCAGGATGCGCTCGAGGCTGGGCCGATCCACGTTCGCATCGGCATCCACACCGGAGAGGCGCTCGTCGCCGATCGTCATTACGTCGGGATCGATGTGCACCGCGCCGCGCGCATAGGTGCGTGTGGATACGGCGGTCAGGTCGTGATCTCGCCCTCGACCGTCGCAGTGCTCGAACCCGGTGAGTCGGAGCTTCGCGACCTCGGCTCACACAGGCTCAAGGATCTCGCCGCCCCCGTCGTCCTCCATCAGCTCGGTGACCGGGAGTTCCCGCCGCTCAAGACGCTGTACCGGACGAACCTGCCGGTGCCTGCCACGCCGTTCCTCGGCCGCGAGGAGGAGCTCTCCGATCTCGTGACACGCGCGTCCGAGCCGGGCGTGCGCAGTCTCACGCTGACGGGTCCGGGCGGAACCGGAAAAACGCGGCTCTCGCTGCAGCTCGCAGCCGAGCTCGCCGGGTCGCATCCCGACGGGATCTGGTGGGTTCCGCTTGCGCCGCTTCGGGAGGCCGCGAGCGTCGCGTCGGCAGTGGCCGGCATCCTCAACGTCGAGGAAGAGGCCGGCCGCCCACTCACCGCGTCGATCGCGAGCTCCCTCGCGCGAAAGCGGGTGCTCCTGCTGATCGACAACTGCGAGCACCTCGTCGACGCCGTTGCGCAGCTCGTCTCGGGGATCGTCGCCTCATGTCCCGGCGTGCTGGTGGTTGCGACGAGCCGTGAGCCGTTGGCGGTTGCAGGCGAGCACGTGATCCCCGTCGAGCCGCTCGTGGCAGAGGATGCCGTGGAACTCTTCCAGGCGCGTGCCCGCGCGGCGGGCGCACGTCTCGACGGCGCCGCGACACAGGATGTGGTGCGAGACCTCTGTGCACGACTCGACAACCTGCCCCTCGCGGTCGAGCTGGCTGCGGCACGCGCTGCGGTTCTTCCGCCGACCGCGCTGCTCGAGCGACTTGCGACCCGGCTCGATGCCCTGCGCGGTCCGCGCGACGCGGAGGAGCGACAGCGCACGCTGCGAGCCACGATTGCCTGGAGCCACGACCTGCTCGAGGAACGCGAGCAAGAGCTCTTCCGCCGATTCGGGGTGTTCGTCGGCGGTGCGACGCTCCCGGCGATCGAAGGTGTGTGCGATGCGTACCTCGAGGATCTTCTCTCGCTGGTCTCGAAGAGTCTCGTGCGCCAGCACGCGGCCGCGGAGGGCGAGCCTCGCTACTGGATGCTCGAGACGATTCGCGAGTTCGCGGTCGAGGAGCTCGAGTCATCCGACGGCTACGACGCCGTGTGCGACCGACATCTCGGCTGGTACGCGGCACTCGCTCGTGCGGACGGCGCCGAGGAGGCACTGGCCGCCGGCACCTCCGCCACCGAGCTCGAGCCGGACCTCGAGAACCTCAGGGCCGCATTCTCCCGCTGCACCGTCCAGTCGGGTCAAGACTCCGATGCTGCCGCTGTCTCCGCCGCGCTACTCGTCCAACACCTCAAGCGGGGTCGGTACACGGAGGCGGACGACGTCGTGCGAAGGACGCTCCGTTTCGACCTCGCGCCGCTCCTGGCCTCGCTCTTCCACGACATGCTCGGTGTCGTCCTGCGCGTGCTCGGACGGCCACGCGAGGCGCTCGAGTCGTACCTCACGTCGGAGACGATCCTCGAGTGCATGACGGTGCGCGACGAGCACTGGTGGGCACGCTGGATCGGCTTGAAGACCAACCAGGCGCACTTCTTCTACATGGAGAACGACCCTCCGAAGCTCGAGCGGGTTCTGGAGGAGCTCGAGCCGGCCGTCGCGCTCCATGGCACACACATACAGCGGATGGACCTTCTTCACGTGCGTCAGAGGCATCGGTATCGCAGGGAGCGGTACGCACTCTCCGAGAGGACGGAGGAGCTGGCGCGCGAGATCCATGCGCTGGAGCCCGACATCGTCGGAGCCGACTTCAGCCTCGGTTTCTGCCTTCTCTGGCGGGGGAAGCTCGACGAGGCGGAGAGGTGCTTCGAGCGAGGTCTGCAGATCGCCCGCGCGGAGGGCGTTGCGCTCATCGAGACACGCTGCCTCGTGTACAGCCTGGTGGCGAGACGGAGGGCGGGCGATGTCGCAGGCGCCCGAGCGCGGCGCGCCGAGCTCGAGGCGATCCCCGAGCTTCACGGATACGACGGGCTCCTGAACGCGAACACAGCGTGGCTCGCTTTCAGGGACGGCGACCTCGATCGCGCGACCCGCCATGGTGACGAGGCGCTCGCAGCCTGGCGTGCAGAAGGTCGAACGGGCTACGGCGTCTTCGAGTGGACGGCGCGCTTTCCACTCCTCGGCGTTGCGGTCGCGCGCGATGATCTCGACGGCGCCACGGCGCACGCTCGCGGGATGCTCGAGCAGACCCAGCAGCCCCTGCCAGACGAGATCGCCGCGGCGCTACAGCAGACCCTCGACGGCGGTGACGGAACCTTCGCGGCCGCACTCGAGCTCGCGCGACGCGGCGGCTACGTGTAGTCAAGCGACGCAGTGAACGATCGGTGCTAGCTGCGCGCTCAAGACCCTTCGCCTCGGTGCCGATAGCGACAGCGACTCCCGGTTGGGGACTGACGGCAATCAGCCACGCCTGGAGCTTCGAGAAGGGGCGGCGGACGACGCCGCCCTTCTCTTGCCCGCAGTTCGAGATTCGCTCTCGCGAATCTCGAACGCGAGGATCCCTGAAGGCGTCCGCTTCGCGGCCGCGTCGCAGCTCAGGCCGACCTTGCCGCAGGCCTGCAGCCCGATTACGGCCGGTGCCACTCGAAGACGGCGATGAGGCAGCCGTTCTCCGTCCACGAGTTGTGGTGGGTTCCCGCCGCGTAGCTGACGAAGTCGCCCGGGCCGAACACCGCTCCGTCCGAGTCGACGAGATCGCCCTCGAGGACGAGGAACTCCTCCATGCCCACGTGGTCGTGCGCGATCGTGACGGCGCCGGGTTCCATCCGCATCAGGTACGTCCCCTG
This sequence comes from uncultured Gaiellaceae bacterium, assembly GCA_963783705.1. Taxonomy (GTDB): domain Bacteria; phylum Actinomycetota; class Thermoleophilia; order Gaiellales; family Gaiellaceae; genus GMQP-bins7. Next base: position 337,094 of record CAWAOK010000009.1, on the reverse strand, counting down.
GCCGGAGTCCTCGTCGTAGCTGAGCGGGAGCCAGCTCATCTCCGGCTGCACCGGTCCCTCCATGTCGTACGGGAGAAACGGCGTCGTGTGGGCATTGACGGTCGTGCGGCCCGCTGGCTCGCTCATACCTCGCTCCTGCTAGGTGAGATGGACAGTTCTGCCTTCCATGCCGCCGGCAACGACCACGAGCTGCCCCGTCACGTGGCCGGAGAGCGTGTCGGATGCGAGGACGACGACCTGTGCCGCGACGTCCTCGGGTTGCGCGACTTTGCGTAACGCCATCGTGCGTGAGACGGCATGAATCCGGTCGGCGTCGACGAGACCCCGGGTCATCGGTGACTCGGTCCAGCCGGGCGCGACCGCATTGACTCGACCGAGCGGCGCGATCCGCACGATCTCGTTCTTCAGCGAGAGGAGCAGGCCGCCCGTGATCGCGGACTTTGCCGCTGCGTAGTCGGCATGCCCCGCCTCTCCGAAGACACCTGCGGTCGATCCGACGAGGACGAGCGAGCCACGCCCGGTGCGCTCGACTTCCCGGAGGAACGCACGAGCGACGAGGAACGTGGTCGTGAGGTTCTGCCGCAGGGTCTCGTCCCACCGCGCGAGCGGCAGTTCCCACACGGGCTCGTCGTCACGTGGCCAGACGCCGTGTACCGCGGCGCAGACCTCGATCTGCCCGAGCGCGGCGCGCGCTTCGTCGAACAGCCGGTCGACGTCATCCTCGACGGTGAGATCCGCCTGCGCGACGGCCGCGTCACCGAGCTCCGCCGCGAGCGCGCGAGCGCGCTCCTCACCACGGTGGAAGTGGACGAGAACGCGCGCCCCTTCCGCGGCGAACGCGCGAGCGCAGGCCGAGCCGATGCCGCCCGACGCGCCGGTGATCACCACGCCCTTGCCCTGAAGCCCCGTCTCGATCGGCGTAGGCTAGTGCTCTGCGCAAGACCGAGACTCGCTCACGCGAATCTCGGTCGCGGCGAAATTCCTGAAGGCGCCCGCTTTCGCGGCCGCGGCTGTGTGCCGTCCACTACGCTTGCCGCCGTGCGCGTCCACGTCATCTCGGACATGGAGGGCGTCGCCGGGATCGTCAAGTGGGAACAGACGACGGGAGGCGAGTCGCTCTACGAGGAGGGGCGCAAGCTCTACACGGAGGAGATCAACGCCGCCGTACGTGGCGCGAAGCGGCGGGCCCGACCGAGATCGTCGTCATGGACTGCCACGGCGCCGGCAAGGGCTGGACGTTCAACTCGCTGGTTCCCGAGGACCTCGACCCCGCGTGCGAGTTCGTCGTGCAGGACGAGTGGACGGAGTACACGGAATTCCTCGAGGACGGATGCGACGCGGCGCTGTTCGTCGGCATGCACTCGCGGGCCGGCACCGCGGACGGCGTCATGAACCACACGATCTCGGGCCGTGACTTCCAGAACCTCTGGTTCAACGGCACGCTTGTCGGCGAGACGGGCATCAACCCCGCGCTGTGCGGAACGTGGGGCTGCCCGGTTCTTCTCGTCACCGGTGACGACGCGTCGTGCCGCGAGGGGAAGGAGCTGCTCCGGGCCGGCCTGACGACGGTCTCCGTGAAGCGCGGCTTCAGCTCCTTCAGCGCGCGGAACCTCGCTCCCTCCCGTGCCTGGGAGCTCATCGAGACGGGCGCACAGCAGGCGCTGTCGGACTTGTCGGCGGGCAAGCCGTACGACCCCGGCAGCCTGTGCGAGATCAAGGTCGAGTTCAAGCACACCGGCGCCGCCCACAAGCTCCGCTACCGCACGGGCGTCGAGATCGTCGAGTCTCGGACCATCGTGTCCGAGCCGACACGTGGTGGCGGGCGTGGGCGAAGTTCTACTTCTGAGGCTGCGCCTCGCAGCACCGAATTGACACCAGGTCGGCGAACCGGTGTGATTGCGCGGGTCGACATCCGGCCACAGCAGGGTCGACGTCCGCAACAACCGCATGGCTCGAACGTCGTAACCTGGACGACTCTACGAAGAAGGAGGATGAGATGCAGGTGAGGGCAAATCGGACGCGAGGGTTCGCGGCCCTGGGAGCGATGCTGATCGCGCTCTTGGCGCTGGCCGTCGTTCTCAGTGCGACGGCGACACCGTCTACCGCGGCGCCGACGGCTGCAGCTGGTTCAGACGCCGTTGCGATTGCATGTGGCACCACGATGTCGATCGGATTCGCGGCTCCGATCACAGGTCCCGCCGCCTCGGCCGGGGCGCAGATGCTGAAGTGGGGCCAGTTCGCACAGACGCGCTGGAATCGTGCGCACCGGATGAAGATTCGGCTCGTGCAGGGTGACACGCAGCTGCCCGACACGGCACAGGCTGTTCGGGTCGCCGAAGGCCTTGCGTCGAACCAGCGGATTCTTGCGATCGTCGGGCCGGCCGGAAGCCAGGAAGTGGCGGTCTCGACCGCGCCGTTCCGCCGCGGTGGCGTCGGGAACATCTCCGGCACCGCCACGGCGACGGACCTGACGACGTCGGGAACGCGCCGTGGCTTCTTCTTCCGCACGGTCCCGAACGACGAGCAGCAGGCGGCGAGGGCCGTCGCCTACATGCGCGCACAGCTGCAGGCGACCAGGGTCGTCGTCATCGACGCGCAGAACAGCTACAGCGTGGGCCTCGCGGACGCGGTTCAGCGCATTCTCGGGGCAGCCGGGGTCACGGCGCAGCGTGAGTCGGTGAACGAGGCCACGGTCACCGACTTCTCGTCGCTGGTCGCGCGCATCCCGAACAACACGCAGGTCGTCTACATCCCGTGGCAGCTGGCGCCGAAAGCGCAGCTCCTCGGCCAGCAACTCCGTGCCTCGGGCAGGAATGCCACGCTGTTCGGAGGGGACGGCCTCTACGTCCCGGACGACTTCAAGATCCCGGGTTCGATCGTGACGGCCTTCCCCGTCGCAGCGAATCATCCCACCGTCAGAGCGTATGCGGCCGGGCCGGGCAACGGCCGAACCGACCTGTTCGGCCTTCCGAGCTACGTCGCGGTCGACGTCGCCGCCCGCGCAATCGAGAAGGCATGTGCGAACCGGCAGGCCACACGCGCCGAGGTCCGGCGTTTCATCAACCAGACGAATGTGCCACCGAAGCAGTCTCTGCTCGGGTTCCGAATCAAGTTCCAGCAGACACGTGCGGCAGACAAAGGCCCAGGGGACATGCAGACTCCGGCCGCCTACATCGTCTATCGGATCAACGACAGCGGCCAGTACATCAAGGTCGGCTAGAAGGCTGAGTGACTGCGTGCGGCCCATCGTCCCGGTGGGCCGCACGGCTTTCTGAGAACCTTTCTCGCCGTGGGCCTCCTACTTTTCTCGGTGCTCGACACGGTGCGGGAGCTCGGCTGGTCCGGCTTCGTCGAGCTCTTTCGCAACGGGCTCGCGCTCGGAAGCCTCTACGCACTGATCGCGATCGGCTACTCGATGGTCTACGGGATCCTGAAGCTCTTGAACTTCGCGCACGGCGACGTGTACATGGTGGGAGCGTTCATCGGGTTCGGGGTGCTCAGCGTGTTCGGTGGCGCGTCCTCCCCGTCGATCGCCCTCTTGCCGCTCATCGTGCTCATGTTCCTCGCGGGGATGCTCGGCGCGGGCGTCGTCGGGGTCGCCATCGAGCGTTTCGCGTACCGCCCGCTGCGGAACGCGCCTCGGATCGCCGTACTCATCAGTGCTCTCGGCGTCTCGTTCTTCCTCCAGAACAGCATGCTGCTCCTCTTCGGCGCACAGTTCCGGAGCTACGAGTCCTTCCAACTCGGATCGGACAACCCTGAGGTGTTCGCGCCCGGGCCACTCGTGGAGCCGGTGTTCACGATCTTGGGTGTGAACTTCCAGCTGATCCAGCTGGTCGTGTTCGCGACCACGATCGTGTTGATGGTCGCGCTCACGCTGGTCGTCTCCCGCACGAGACTCGGAAAGGCGATGCGGGCGACCGCGTTCGACCGCGAGGCGGCCGCGATGATGGGAATCGACGTCGACCGTGTCATCGCCTCGACGTTCTTCATCGGCTCGGTGCTCGCGGGCGCCGCGGGCGTCATGTTCGGGCTCATGTTCAGCCAGATCTTCCACTTCATGGGCTTCCTCGCGGGACTCAAGGGATTCACGGCCGCGGTCGTGGGCGGCATCGGCAGCATCCCAGGGGCGATGCTCGGCGGGCTCCTCGTCGGCCTCGTCGAGGCGTTCGCCCAGGGCTACCTCGGGGGCCAGTGGTCCGATGTGACGGTCTTCGCAATCCTTATCGTCGTGCTCCTCGTCCGACCGACCGGGCTCCTCGGCGCTCGCGCGATCCAGAAGGTCTGATGGACCACGACTCGACCGACCAGCCGCCGGAGGGCGCCCCGCCCGATCGCCCCCGCGTCGGCGTCGACGAATGGGTTGCGCAGGTCGAGCAGCGCACGGAGCGTCCCACGGGCCTCAGCGGCCTGGCTCAACAGGTCGGGAAGGTCCTGACGCCTGGAGTTCAGCTTGCCCTCGCAGTCGTCGCCGCTGCGCTGGTGCCGCTTTGGCTGAGCGACGGCGACCTCTTCAACTACGGGATCTTCGTGCTTCTCTACGTGCTCCTTGGCCTCGGACTGAACGTCGTGGTGGGCTTCGCCGGGCTCCTCGACCTGGGCTACGTCGCGTTCTTCGGTTTCGGCGCGTACTTCTACGCGCTCCTCTCGTCGGACCACTACGGAATTCACTGGCCGGCGATCGTCGCGATCCCCATCGTCGTCGTCGCGACGTCGCTACTGGGACTCTTTCTCGGCGTCCCGTCCCGCCGGCTACTCGGTGACTACCTGGCGATCGTGACGCTCTTCTTCGGCCAGGCGTTCGTGGTATTCGTGAACGCGTCGAACCCGCAGGTTGCCGGCAAGGGACTCACGGGCGGGCCGAACGGGATCGCCGACATCGATCCCGTGAGCTTCTTCGGGTACGAGTTCACGACGCGCACGCAGCAGTACGCGCTGCTGCTCGCAGCAGGCGTCGTGATACTCGTCGGTCTCCACTTCCTGAGCGAGTCACGGACGGGGCGCGCCTTGCGCGCGCTCCGTGAGGACCCGCTCGCGGCGGAGGCGATGAGCATTCCCGTCAACCGGCTCAAGCTCCTCGCGTTCGGTATCGGTGCCGGGATCGCCGGCTTCACGGGCTGCATGTTCGCGACGCTGCTCACGGCCGTCACGCCCGGGAACTTCGACATCCCGATCCTCATCACGATCTACGCCGTCGTCATCCTGGGCGGCTTCGGGAGCCTGAGCGGCGTGATCCTCGGGGCCGTTGTGATCACCGTGTCGTTCCAGTTCCTCGCGCCCGAGAACCCTCAGAACAATGCCCGCGTCCTCTTCTACACGATCATCCTCCTCAGTATTGTCCTCGCCGTCCGATCCTGGTGGCGCCTCCTGCTCGTGCTCGCCGGGACCGTCGTGCTGGGCGTGGCAGTGCATGCGATCGTCGCGGCCGTCGCGCCCTCCTGGACGGGAGGCGAGATCGTCGAGGCGGGGCGTCTGGGCGACCTCATCGGCGCCTGGGTGATCGTGCCTCAGGGGCATCCAGACTTTGGCAACGTCGCCTACGTCGCACTCGTCGTATCCGTCCTGGCACTCAGCCAGATGCGGCCGTCGCTCCGGCTCTTTGCCATGCCGTCCGTTGCGTACCTCGCCGCCATCGTTTGGGAGACCAGCTTCGTCCTGCAGCCGGCGGTCGCACGCTGGATCCTGTTCGGCGCACTCCTCGTCGTCCTCATGATCGTGCGCCCGCAGGGGCTGCGCGGCACTCCGCGAGTGGAGATCGCATGAGCGGCGAGCCAGTCCCGCTCCTCCAGTTGCGACGGGTCGCGAAGTCCTTCGGCGGACTGCGCGTGATCGACTACCTGGACCTCGAGGTGCGGGACGGCGAGATTCTGAGCCTGATCGGGCCGAACGGTGCGGGCAAGACGACGGTATTCAATCTCGTGACCGGGATCTACACACCGGACGGGGGCGAGATCGTTTTCCAGGGCCATGACATCGCCGGCCTGCCGCCACACAAGATCACGAGCCTCGGGATTGCGCGGACCTTCCAGACGCTCAGGCTGTTCCTGAACATGAGTGTCAAGGAGAACGTGATGGCGGCCGCCTACGGACACACGCGATCGACGGTCCTCGAGTCCATGCTTCGACTCCCGCGAGCGCGTCGTGAGGAGCGTGAGATCGCGCAGCTCGCGGAGGAGAAGCTCGCCTTCTTCGGCCAGCGCCTCGTCGGCTATCGGTGGGACCAGCCCGCGTACTCGCTCTCGTACGCGAACCGGCGTCGCCTCGAGATTGCACGCGCGATGGGAACCAAGCCGAGACTGCTTCTGCTCGACGAGCCGGCGGCCGGGATGAATCCGGTCGAGACCCGGGAGATGACCGAGCTGATCGGTCGGTTGCGGGACGAGGGCGGCTACACGATCCTCGTCATCGAGCACGACATGCACGTCGTGGAGGGAATCTCCGACCGGGTCATTGCCCTCGACCATGGCGAGAAGATCGCGGAGGGGACGTTCGAGGAGGTCGCGACGAATCCGCGCGTGGTGGAGGCGTACCTAGGACTCCGTCACGAGGCATCGACGTGAGCACTGCCATCGTGACCGAGGCCCCTGGGCCGCTCCTGCGGATGACTGGGATCGACACGTTCTACGGTGAGATCCACATCCTCCAAGACCTCGACCTGCGGGTCGGGGAGGGGGAGCTCGTGTGCCTCCTCGGAGGGAATGCCTCGGGCAAGTCCACGACGCTGAAGACGATTCTCGGGATCGTGAAGCCACGCCGTGGCAGCGTGCTTTTCGACGGCGACGACGTCACCCGCACGTCCACGAGCGAACGGATACGGCGAGGCATGGCGATCGTGCCCGAGAACCGGCGTGTTTTCGCGCCGATGACTGTGCTCGAGAACCTCGAGATGGGCGCCTACCTACGGTCAAAGGGGGACCTCAGGGAGGACCTCGATCGCGTCTACGGTCTCTTCCCGCTGCTGCACGAGCGGCGGAGTCAGCTCGCGGGGACGATGTCCGGGGGCGAGCAGCAGATGCTCGCGATGGGGCGAGCGCTCATGTCGCGCCCGCGCCTCTTGCTCATGGACGAGCCCTCGATGGGCCTGGCGCCGATCCTCGTCGAGCGGAGCTTCGCGATCATCAGGGAGGTGCACGAGTCCGGAGTCGCCGTGCTCGTCGTCGAGCAGAACGCGAACGTGTCGCTCTCGATCGCCGACCGCGGCTATGTCCTTTCCACCGGTCGCGTCGTCCTCGACGGCAAGGCGTCCGATCTGATCCAGAACGAGGAGCTGCGGAAAGCATATCTTGGTCGTTAGTGGCCTGACCCCTGGCCTGTCCGTTCGGGCCGAGTTCCCGATCTTCGAGCACACGACGTACGCGAACTCGTGCTCGCAGGGCGCGCTCGCGAACGGCGTGCGTGCGGCCGCGGAGGAGTGGCTCGCGGGCTGGGACGAGAACGGAGCGGAGTGGGAGTTCTGGGTCGAGCGCAACGAGGCAGCTCGTACGGCGTTCGCGGGACTTCTGCACGCGAAGCCTGACGACGTCGCCGTCACGACCTCCGTCTCGCAGGGTGTCAGCGCGCTCGTTTCCGCGCTCGATCTCGCGGGCGAGCGGAACCGGATCGTGATCAGCGAGTACGAGTTCCCGACGGTCGGCCAGATTGCACACGCGCAGGAGCTCCGCGGCGCCGAGGTCGTCCATGTACGCCCCGAGGCCGATGGGCGCATCCCGGTCGAGCGCTTCGCCGACGCGATCGACGAGCGGACGGCGCTCGTCTGCTGCACCGCGTTGTCGTTTCGATCGGGGCACCGAAACGACGTGAGCGAGATTGCGGAGCTGGCACACGCGAAGGGCGCGCTCGTGCTCGCCGACAGCTATCAGGCGATCGGCGCGCTCGAGCTCGACGTGCGGACGCTCGGCGCTGACGTCGTCACCGGCGGAACGGTGAAGTACCTCCTCGGCTCGGCCGGGCTCGGCTTCATGTGGCTGCGCGGCCGCCTGCGCTCCGAGCTCCTGCCCACCCAGACCGGCTGGTTCGCCGACGAGGACATCTTCGCGATGTCGATTGCGGACTACTCGCCGCACGCAACGGCTCGCCGCTTCGACAGCGGCACGCCGCCCGTGCCGTCGCTCTATCCGGGCGTGGCGGGAATGGAGCTGATCGCCGCGGTGGGAGTCCCAGAGATCGAGGCGCACATCCGAGGTCTCGTCGACCGGCTCCTCGCCGGGCTCGACGAGCTCGGCGCCAAGGTCGCCACACCCCGCGGCGTCGACGAGCGCGGCCCGCTGATCTGTGTCGTCTCGAGCGATCCGAACGCGCTCGTCGCGGCGCTTGCGTCCGAGCGCATCGTCACGTCGACCCGCGACTCGAACCTGCGCATCTCGCTCCACCTCTACAACGTCGAGGGGGACGTCGACCGGATCCTCGCCGCGCTTGCGGCAAATTGCGTGCTCCTCGCCTAGGCGGCGTCAGGCCACGACGTCGAAGCGGGTGGCGCGTCGGCTCGCGGCCGGCCTCGTTTCGGCCACTCGCGCGTCCAGCGCGCGACGACGAGGTTCTGCTCGTCGAACTTCCAGCGCGGGCGCCGCGACCGAACGAGCGGATCGAGCCCCGCCACGATCGCATAGCAGTCCAGGCAGTACGCGATCGGCCAGTGCTCGTCGCGCGAGCGGCGATGCGCGAACGCGCCCATGACTCTCTCGTGCGTGCAGCCTTCGCAGTCCGTCAGCCGAGTGCGTCGACGGCCGCGCGGAGTCAGCACGCCTTCGAGGTGATCGTCCCGCATGTACGCGTGTCCCACGGTGCGGCGATTGACGAACACGTCGACGAACTCCATCGCAGGCGATCTACCCTACCTGGGCGCCGGACAAACGACGAAAGGCCGCTTGCGCGGCCGTTCGATCGCGCGCGGACGTCGCTCCGTCCGACACCTCCGACTCGCAAGCGACCGACAGACCACGACGGCGAGACAATCCTTCGCAGGCGATCCCGCCGCGGTCCGGCGACGAATATCAAAGAGGCTTACGGGCGCGCACCATGGCACCGTGCATCCCGTCGGCGACTGCGTGCGTGAACTCGACCTCGACATCAACGAGGCCGACGGCTTGAAGCCCGTCGCGGTACTCCGACTCGGACAGCGCGCCCGCGATGCACCCGACGTGGCTCCCGCGCTCCGCGCGATCGGCTGGCGAGAGGCGATCCTCTGCCACGACGTCCGAGATCCCGATCCTGCCGCCGGCCCGCAGTACTCGTGCGATCTCGGCGAGAACCCTGTCCTTCTCGGGCGAGAGGTTGACCACGCAGTTCGAGATCACGACGTCGACGCTCGCGGCGGCGAGTGGGATCTCCTCGATCAGTCCCTTCAGGAAGTGGACGTTGGTCGCTCCCGCCTTCGCGGCGTTCTCCCGCGCGAGCGTCAGCATCTCCGTCGTCATGTCGAGCCCGTAAGCGGTGCCCGTGGGCCCGACGCGCTTCCCCGAGAGGAGGACGTCGATCCCACCACCCGAGCCGAGGTCGAGCACGGTCTCGCCCTCGTGGAGCTCGACCAGCGTGAGCGGATTCCCGCAGCCAAGGCTCGCGCTCACCGCCTTCTCGGGGAGCCCCGCGCGCTCGTCCGCACGGTAGAGGCCTTGCCCGAAGAGCGTCGTCGCCTCCTCGCCGCAGCAGCCGATGCTCTCGCAGTCGCATCCACACCCACAGCCGGACGAGAGGCTCACCGCCGCCTCGGCGTACCGCTCTCGAACCTGCTCACGCACGTCGGTCGTCATCGCACGAGTCCTTTCATCGATGGTTGTCGATACGAACGTAGCACCATTCATCGATGGATGTCAATGTCATCCGCTGCGATACTCGGTGGGTGAGTGCCCGCGACAGCGCTGCCGAGCTGGAGACGATCATCGCTCTCTACAACGACGCCTGGAACGCGCAGGACGTGGAGACCATCCTGTCGTTCCACGCTCCGGAGATGGTGTTCGAGAACCACACGGCCGGAGATCGCGTCGAGGGCGACGCCGTCGGCCCTCACATCGCCGGGATCTTCGAGCGGAACCCGGACCTCCAGTTCACCGGGCGACGGCTGTACGCGCGCGACGGCCTCGTCGTCAGCGAGTGGACGGCCACGGCAACGAACCGTGACGGACAGCGTGTGGAGTGGGACGGCATCGACGTGTTCCCCTTCGAGCACGGGCTGATCGTGCGCAAGGACGTCTATTCGTCCTCGCACGCCCCGCGCGTGCGCGACGCATAGGCGTGGCGCGGCCACGGGTGCAGGAGGCGGCCGGCGTGCCGGCCGAGATCGCGCGGGAGCTCGCGGAGTCGTTCGAGCTGGTCGAGCAGCTCGGTGGCGTGGATGGCGTCGTGGTCACCCCCGCGGTCGCCGTCGACGACGCATTCCTCGACGCAGCCGGCCCGCAGCTGCGCATCGTCGCGAACTACGCCGTCGGGCTCGACAACGTCGACCTCGACGCAACGCGCGAGCGCGGAGTCGTCGTCAGCAACACGCCCGGCGTTCTCACGAACGCCACCGCAGAACATGCAATTGCGCTCGTGCTCTCGCTGCTGAGACGCATCGGTGAGGGCGACCGGTCGCTGCGCCGTCGGGATCGGTGGGAGTGGGGGCCTGACTTCATGGTCGGCGAGAGCCTCGAGGGCAAGGAGGTGCTCGTCGTCGGGCCGGGCCGGATCGGCCGACGCGTCGCCGAGCTCGCCGCGGCGCACGCAGCCCGTCCGACCTTTGCAGGACGCGACGACGATCTGCTCGAGCTCGTCTCCCACGCAGACGTCGTGACCCTCCACTGCCCGCTGACGCCGCAGACACGGCATCTGGTGAAGGCTGTCGTCCTCGACGCGATGAAGCCGACGAGCGTGCTCGTGAACACTGCGCGCGGCGCGGTCGTCGACGAGTCTGCGCTCGTGGCCGCGCTCCAGGCGGGCTCGATCGCCGGCGCCGCGCTCGATGTCTTCGAGCACGAGCCGGCCGTGAGCGAAGAGCTGCTGGCGATGGAGAACGTCGTCCTCACGCCGCACGTCGCGAGCGCGACGCGGGAGACCCGACTCGCGATGGGAATGCTCGTCGTCTCCGCGTTGCGAGCGGTTCTCCTCGAGGGGCGTACGCCGCCGAACGCGGTGTAGCGTCCGGCGATGTCTCGCTTCGGCGCGCAATCGATGACCGGCCGGCTCGAGCGCGTGCTCGTGCGGCCGCCGCTCGCCGAGGATGCCGAGCACTGGCGTGCGTACGGCTGGCGTGCCGCGCCCGATCATGCCGCAGCGGCCGCCGAGCACGAGCAGCTGTGTGGGATCCTCGAGGAGGCAGGCGCCGAAGTCGTCGTCTCGCGGCACGATCCCGGCAACCCAGACGCGATCTACGTCTACGACCCGGTGCTCGTGGGTGCGGAGGGCGCTGTGCTGCTGCGGCCGGGGAAGGAAGGACGGCGGGGCGAGCCCGAGGCGATCGCGGGCTCTCTCACCGCAGCGGGCGTTCCCGTCGCGTCACGACTCGAGGAGCCGGTGCTCGCCGAGGGTGGGGACACGGTCTGGCTCGACGAGCGCACGCTCCTCCTCGGCATCGGCTACCGAACGAGTCCTGCCGCCCTACCTGCTCTCTCCGATGCCTTTCCGGGAGTCGACCTGATTGCCTTCGACCTCCCACACTGGAACGGACGCGGCGAGGTGCTGCACCTCATGTCGTTCCTCTCGCCGCTCGATCGGGATCTCGCGCTGGTGTATCCGCGACTCGCGCCGGTTCGGTTGCTCGAGCTTCTCGCCGAGCGCGCCATCGCGATCGTGGAGGTCCCGGACGAGGAGTTCGAGACGCAGGGCCCGAACGTGCTCGCGCTTGGCGCGCGTCACGCTCTCGCGCTCGACGGCAACCCCGAGACGCGGCGGCGCATGGAGCGCGCGGGCGTCGACGTCGTCGTCTACCGCGGCGAGGAGATCTCGAGGAAGGGCGACGGCGGGCCGACCTGCCTCACCCGTCCGCTCCTGCGCACCTAGGAGAGCCCGAACCCGACGGCGAACCCGAGCGCCGTGAGGAGCCCCGCCTCCCGGCCGCCGAGCTCGAACGCCTCCGGCATGAGCGTGTCGGCGAGCATCACGAGCACGGCTCCGGCTGCGAATGCGGTCGCGAAGGCGCCGCCGTCCGCTCCCATCGTTTCGAGGAGCTTCCAGCCGAGCGCGGAGGCGACCACCGACACGGCCACAACGCCCGACCACATGGCGAAGACGCGCGCTCGCGTCCATCCCGCCTGCAAGAGACCGGTGGTCCCGGACAGGGCCTCGGGAACGTTCGAGACGAACACGCCGACGACCACGGCCGCCGGCACGATTCCCTCCTGCGCCAGCGACGCACCGAGGACGAACGACTCGGGGATGCCGTCGAGAACCGTTCCGAGGAGGATCGCGTTCGCGCTTCCGGCGAGCTGCTGGTCGCCCGCCATGCTCTTTCGTCCTTCTCCACCGCGTCGACTGATCGCCCAGTCGCCGCCGTAGAAGACGAGCGCGCCGGCGGTGAAGCCGAGTGCCGCCAGCTCGACGTCGGTTGCGACGGCGTCGAGCACGAGCTCGTATGCGACGGCCGCGATCAGCGCCCCGGAGCCGAACGCCATCGCGAGCCCGATCACGCGCGCCGGCGGACGCATGAGTGCGAGCGCCGCGCCGACCCAGAGCGAGCCGGCAGTCACGAGCCCCCAGAACGCGGCCCCGAGCATCGGCTGAGCCTACGACTCCTCGAGCGTCAGCTGCCGGTAGGGCGAGAGCCCGGAGACGCCCACACCGACCAGACGGAGCGCTCCCGGCCGGTCGCGAAGGCCGCGGTCGAGGAGTCCGCATGCGAGGTCGCCGATGAGCTGGGCTTCGTCGATGGTGGCGAGCAGTGTCGTTGACCGTGTGCGGATCGAGAAGTCCGCGTAGCGCAGCTTCGCGGTCACGGTCCGGCCGGAAAGCCCGGAGTTGCGCAGGCGCTCGGACACGAGCTCGGCAAGCCGCCGAACCTCGTCGTGAAGCCGCTCACGGTCGGTGAGGTCGCGCGCGAACGTGTCCTCGGCAGAGACGGAGACGGGCTCGAGCTCGAGATCGAGATCGCGCGGATCGATCCCGCGTGCGCGGTCGCGCAGCATTGCGCCGACCGCTCCGGGCAGGAGCGCGCGCAGATCTGCATCGCCGAGCGCCGCAAGCGCTCCGAGCGTGTCGATGCTCGCGACGCGCAGCCGCGCCTCGGCTCGCGGGCCGACGCCCGGGAGGAGGCGAACCGCGAGCGGAGCGAGGAAGCGCGCCTCGGTTCCGGGCGGGACGACGGTGATCCCGCCGGGCTTGCGGCGATCGGAGGCGATCTTGCAGACGACCTTCGACGTGCCGACTCCGAGCGAGCACGTCAGGCTCGTCTTCGCGCGCACCGCCGTCTGGATCGCGGAGGCGACGGCTCGCGCGCGAGTGAAGTCCGATGCGACGGTGCCGAGATCGAGGTAGCCCTCGTCGATCCCGGTTCGTTCCACGCGCGGGACGATCTCGCCGATCGTGTCCCACACCACGCGCGAGTACTGCCGGTAGAGCGCGTGGCGCGGTCGCAAGAACACGGCGGTCGGGCAGCGCCGCAGCGCCTCGGCGGCGCTCATCGCCGAGTGGATCCCGAACTTCCGCGCGGCGTAGTTCGCGGTTGACACGACGCCGCGGCTGTGCGGGTCGCCACCGACGACGAGCGGCTTGTCGCGCAACTCCGGGTTCTCGAGCTCCTCGACGGCGGCGAAGAACGCGTCGAGGTCGAGGTGCGCGAGGATCCTCACGCCGGAAGGCTAAGCCCGGGACCTGACCCCTGACCGTCCGTTTCGGCCACACGCGCCTCCGGTCGAACGGACATGGCCCGAACGGTTCTATCGTTCTCTCGTGGTCGACGCTCCACCCCTTCCGCCGCCGCGGATCGAGCAGCCGGCCCCGCGGCAGGTGTCGTACGGGCTCGTGACGGGGCGTGCCGCGCGCGGGACGGCACGGGTGCTCGTCCACGCCGAACGGGAAGCGCCTCGCGTCACGAGAGCTCGTGAGCCGCCGCTTCACGCTCAGGGTGACGCTTCCTCGCGGCGACGTCACCGTCCGCGTCACCACGATCGCACGCAACGGGCGGAGATCGTCGGCACACGTGCACGACGTCTTCGGTCTCCCGCCCGGCTCGCGACCACGCATCGTCTCGAGCCGCCGCGACCGCGGTCTCGAGCGCAAGCTCACCCCGCTCGTGCGCGGCTATGAGGGGACGGCCGGCTACTACGTTCAGAGCCTCACCGGAGGAGGCGGCGCGGCGTGGAACGCGAAAGCGCGCTTCCCGGCCGCGTCCACCGTCAAGCTCGCGATCGCCGCGACTGTCCTCGCCGAGCATCGAGGCATCCCGCCTCCCGGGTCGCGCATCGACGGGCTCCTCCGGGAGATGATCGTTCCCGTCCGACGACGAGGCGGCGAACTCGCTGCTCGTCTGGCTCGCCGGCTCGACGAGCGCTGGTGCGTACCGCGTCAACGACCTGATGCGCCGCATCGGTCTCAACGACACGCTCATGTACGGCGGCTATGAGACGCGCGCGCTCTCGTCGCGCATTCCAGTTCGCGTGGACGAGGCGCCCGCGTTCGGGATCGGCAAGTACACGACGGCGTGGGACATGACCTCTCTCTGGCGCGCGCTGTGGCTCGCGTCGGGTGGACGCGGGCTGCTGCGAACGTCGCAGCCCGGCCTGACCCCCGCCGACGCCCGCTACCTCCTCTGGCTCACCGCCCATGTCCGCGATCAGCCGAAGCTCGACACCGTTCTCCGCCGCGATCGCGAGGTCGACGTCCTCCACAAGGCGGGCTGGATCTCGGCCGCCCGCCACGACACCGGGCTCGTGTTCTGGGAGGGTGGCGTCTTCGTCGCGGGCGTCATGACGTACCGCTCGTACGGCGTCTCGCGCTCTTCGGATCGCCTCGCGGGTCGCGTCGCCGCGGTCACGCTCCAGCGCTTGCGGCGTATCGAGGGCTGACGAGGCGGGCTCGACGCAGCCCTTGCCGTGGTCGGTACAGTTTCTGAACCAACTACGGCATCCGTACGACGAAAGCGAGAATTGTGAGCGAGAAAACGATCAGCCTGCTGCTTGTCCCCCTGGACGACATCGTCGTCTTCCCCAACATGAACGTCACCCTCACCGTCGACGTCGGCGACGAGGAGCGCGTGCTGCTCGTGCCCAAGCACGAGGACGAGTACGCGAAGGTCGGCACCGTCGCCGAGGTCACCGATCGCATCCGCCTCCCCGGTGGCGGGCGAGCCGTCGCGCTGAACGGACTGCACCGCGGCGTCGCCGGCGCGGCGGCCTCGGACTCGCAGGGCCGTCTCTTCGTCGAGGTCGAGGAGCGACCCGACGAGGAGTCCGCCGACGGGCGTGTCCGGGAGCTCGAGCGCGAGTATCGCGCGGTCGTCGAGGAGATCCTCGAGCTGCGCGGAGACGACGGCCGTATCGCGGCGTTCGTCCGCTCGATCACCGAGCCGGGTGCGCTTGCCGACACGTCCGGCTACTCGCCCGACATCACCTTCGAGCAGAAGATGCACCTGCTCGAGACCGTCGACGTGCGCGAACGTCTCGAGCTGGCGCTCGAGCTGCAGCGCGAGCGCCTCGCGCTCATGCAGATCCGTCGCCGCATCCAGGAGGACGTCGAGACCGGCGTCGACAAGCAGCAGCGCGAGTACATCCTGCGCCGCCAGATGGAGTCGATCCGGAAGGAGCTCGGAGAGGACGAAGGCTCCGTCGTCGAGGAGTACCGCACGAAGATCGCCGAGGCCGAGATGCCCGAGAACATCCTCGAGCAGGCCGAGCGCGAGCTGTCGCGTCTCGAGCGCATGGGCGATCAGTCGCCCGAGGCGAGCATGATCCGCAACTACCTCGACTGGCTGCTCGCGGTCCCGTGGAGCAAGCGCTCCGAGGAGCGGCTCGACCCGAAGCACACGCGCGAGGTGCTCGACATGGACCACGCGGGCCTGGAGGACGTGAAGGACCGCATCGTCGAGTACATCGCCGTCGAGAAGCTCCGCAAGGAACGCGGCGTCGCGGACGACAAGCGCTCCGGCGCGATCCTCACGCTCATCGGCCCTCCCGGCACCGGGAAGACCTCGATCGGCGAGTCGATCGCCCGCGCCACCGGCCGCGAGTTCGTCCGCATGTCGCTCGGTGGAATCCGCGACGAGGCCGAGATCCGCGGCCATCGCCGCACGTACATCGGCGCGCTACCCGGCCGGCTCGTCCGCGCGCTCCGCGACGCGGGGACGATGAACCCGGTGATCATGCTCGACGAGGTCGACAAGGTCGGCGCCGACTGGCGCGGCGACCCGTCGTCGGCGCTTCTCGAGGTGCTCGATCCGGCGCAGAACCACTCGTTCCGCGACCACTACCTGGACGTCGAGCTCGACCTCTCGCAGGTGTTCTTCATCGCGACCGGGAACATGGCCGAGACGATCCCCGGCCCGCTCCTCGACCGCATGGAGGTCATTCGCTTCGACGGCTACACGACCGACGAGAAGGTCGCGATTGCGAAGGGCTACCTGTGGCCGCGGCAGGTCGAGCGCAACGGCCTGCGCGAAGACGAGGTCTCGATCTCCGACGAGGGCGTCGAGCTCGTCGTGACCGAGTACACGCGCGAGGCAGGAGTGCGCCAGCTCGAGCGGGAGCTCGGCACGCTGCTGCGCAAGAGCGCGACGAAGATCGCCTCCGAGTCGGTGGAGGCGCCCATCGCGCTCGACGACGAGGCCGTACGCGAGGCGCTCGGCCGGCGCAAGTACTACCGTGAGGTCGCCGAGCGAACGGCGGTGCCCGGTGTCGCGACCGGCCTCGCCGCGACGGCCACGGGCGGCGACGTCCTGTTCATCGAGGCGACGTCGCACAAGGACGGCGACTCGCTCGTTCTGACGGGGCAGCTCGGCGACGTGATGAAGGAGTCCGCGCAGATCGCTCTCTCGTCGGTGCGAGCGCTCGCACCGAGGCTCGGCATAGACGAGGACCTGTTCGAGAAGCGGGCGTTCCACCTACACGTGCCTGCGGGCGCAATCCCGAAGGACGGGCCGAGCGCGGGCATCACAATGGCGACGGCGCTCGCCTCGCTACTCACCGACCGCCCCGTCAAGCACACCGTCGGGATGACCGGCGAGATCACGCTCCAGGGCCGGGTGCTGCCGATCGGAGGCCTCAAGCAGAAGGTCCTCGCCGCACACGCGGCGGGCATCACCGACATCATCATCCCGGAGCGCAATCGCGCCGATCTCGCGGACATCCCGGAGAACGTGCGCGAGGAGATCGCCTTCCACCCGGTGATGTCCATCGACGAGGTGCTGGGCCTCGCCCTCGAGGAGATGTCGGTGCAGCCCAGTGTCTCGGTGTAAGCGACTCGAGGTCGTTCCCGAGGACGTCCGTCGCGCGGCGGACGTCCTCGAACGGCGCTACGCAGTCTCGATCCTCTACGCCTCGCACCACGGATGCACGCGCTTTACCGAGTTCCGCCATGCGCTCGGGACGATCCCTCCGGCGACACTCGTGCAGCGCCTCGTCGAGCTCGAGCGGGCAGGCGTCCTGCGGCGCGAGGTGCGAGACACGCGCCCACCGCACGTCGAATACCTCCTGACCGCCGAGGGCCGGCGACTGGAGGGTCTCCTCGACGCGCTCGCCGCCTGGGCAGGCCCGTCGACGGTGTAATACTTCCCAAAGTGAGGCGTGACGCTCCACGGCTCGCGGATCCGTATCGCGACATCGATGTGATCGACTCGCGCGCGCCGCGCTTCAACCAGACGGAGGAACGTCCAGCCGACGCTACGGGCAGGGCTTCCTCTACTCGCGCCCCGTGCCCGCCGACGAGCTCGACTCGCAGCTCGTGAGCGCCCGCGTCGCGTAGCACCGATACTCGAGGCATGCGGTGGATCGTCGCCCTTGCGTTCCTCGCTGGCCTCGCGCTCCTTCCCGCAGGCGGAGCGCACTCTGCGACTCCGCCGCTCGGAGTGCTCCTTGCGCGCCACGTGCCGATCCTCGTCCTCCATCCGGCCGAGCGATTCGCCCCCGTACGCGTCGACGGCTTCATTGCTGACTCCGACCTTCAGCGCAAGACAGCGACGGCGTGGGAGACGATCGCCGGGGCGCTCCCAGCAGGCGGCGCAGACCTCCGTCTCGATCACCGCTCGTGCCGCGCGATCGAGGGCATCGCTGCCGCGCCCTGCTACGCGACTGCCGAGGAAGCGCACCCATCGGGACCGGTCGTCTACGGCAAGGCCTTTCGGACGAAGACCCGGATCGACCTCCAGTACTGGATCTGGTACCCGTTCAACGACTACAGCTCCACGTTCCCGCCGGGCGATATCTGGCAGGTGCACGAGGGTGACTGGGAGTCGGTGTCCGTGATTCTCGACCTGACCGGACGGCCGCTCGTCGTCGGGCTCTCGAAGCACTGCGAGGGCACGCGCCGCAGCTGGTCTCGAGTTCGTCGGCAGGGAGCGCGTCCCGTCGTCTATGTCGCACTCGGCTCGCATGCCAACTACTTCGGCCGCGGAACGTTCCGCCACAGTCCGATCTGCTGGCCGCGCGAGCTGCGCGACGTCGTGCGCGCGCTCGAGCTCGTCGATCGCACCGGCTCCGGCCGGACGGTGCGTCCCAGGCTCGTCCCGCGTCGCTGCGAGCCGTCCCTCGTGGATGCGTTTCGCGGGGACGTGGGGAGAAAGCGGCTACGTCCACTTCCCGAACAACGACCCGGTCGCCTATGCGGGAAGCCCGCGCGCCCCCGCGTTTCACAGCATCTGGCGTGCGCCCGTGAGGGAAGAGCTCGGCTGGCCGCGCGGGTAGCCAGTCAGGCTCGTGGTGAGCGAGCATGCGGCGGCGAAGCGGCCGCCTTCAGAGATCGTGCGCGACCGAATTCGCGCGAGCGATTCCGGTCTTGCGCTACGAGCTCGGCCAGAAGTTCTCGAGGTATTCGGCGTCGTCCTTCGACCCGCCTGGCACCACCTTCGACACGATGATCAGCTCGGCATCCTCGGGCTCGTCGTTCCAGACCGAGCGCCAGGTCTCCGGTGGCACCCGGACCGCGGCTCCGCGCTCGAGCTCCACGATGTCGTCGCCCAGCTTGAACTGGAGCTTCCCGGACGCGACGAAGTAGACCTCTTCCTGCTCTCGGTGCCGGTGTCCGTACGAGCCCTTCCCGCCCGTGTGCTGCGGCATGCGCCGGTACGTGAACGCGACCTGCTCGGCCTCGAGATCCCCGGTCATCATCCGCATCTCGCCGGGATAGTCGCCGAGGACGTCGCGCACCTCCTCGAGCCGCTTGATCGTGTAGTCCGCCACACGAACTCCCTTCTCGCTCGCAGTGGCGCGACTCTAACGCGCTCGACGCAACGCCCTCGCAACCACGACTTACGTTCCGCACACAAACTCGCCGGGCATCTCGTCGTTAGAGCAGATACGTGTCCGCAACCGAGCACCCATACCCCACCCACGAGCTGTCCCAGGAGGATCAGCGCGTGGTCGGCTGGCGTTTCGACCAGTTCCGGCAGCTCGGTTTCGGCGCGGAGGACTCCTGGCTCCTCGTCGACTCGGGCGCCGATCTCCAGCTGACTCGCTCGCTCGTCGGCGCGGGCTGCCCGCTGCACCTCGCGCTGCGCATCGTCATCTAGTTCTCTCGAGTTGACACTCCCGCGGCCGGCTGGCATGGTGGCGGCTCCTCGCCGGGACACCGGCGCCGACGCGAAGGGAGGTCACCTATGCAGATCACGCATTCGATCGACGTGAAGTGGCCTCTCGCCTTCGCGTAGAGCCTCTTCGCGTTCAACTGCTTCGAGGACGGGCGCTGTGCCCGTCGCAGACCATGCGAGAGGAGAGGCCTCAGTGTCGGAAACGTCGGTACCAGCATTGCCACAGGTCGACGGTGTGGTCTTCCGCCGGTTCGGAGGGCCTGCCGATTATGCGCACTTCGCGCGCATCATCACCGCTTGGGCGAAGGGCTTCGGCGACGATCGTGTCGAGACCGTCGAGGGCATCGCCTCGGGATACGAGCACTTCGAGCGGTGCGATCCCTACCGCGACCTCGTCGTCGCGGAGGTGGACGGCCGCCCCGCGGCATATAGCCGCGTCTGGTGGGACCAGGAAGCCGACGGACCACATGTGTACAAGCACGTCTGCCTCGTCGATCCGGAGGTGGGCGGCCGGGGAATCGGCTCGGCGCTCTTTGCGTGGAACGAGAGCCGGCTACGCGAGATCGCGAGCGAGCACGACGTCGACGAGCAGCTGCTCGAGGCCTGGAGCAACGATCGAAACGTCGCTGCGACGGCGCTGTGCAAGGCCGCCGGCTACGAACCGATCACGTACTCCGCCGAGATGGTGCGCCCCAGCGTTGACGGCCTCCCCGACCATCCGCTCCCCGACGGTCTCGAGATCAGGCCCGTACGTGACGAGGACATCCGCACGATCTGGGAGGCTGACGTCGAGGCGTTCCGCGACCACTGGGGATACGTGGAGCAGACCGACGCCGACTTCCAGCGGTTCATCGCTTTTCCCTACACGGACACGACGCTATGGAAGATCGCCTGGGACGACGAAGGCGTCGCGGGCCAGGTCAAGTCGTTCATCGACACCGCGCAGAACGAGGAGCACGGCCTCAGGCGCGGCTGGACCGAGAACATCTCGACGTCGCGCCGCTGGCGCCGGCGCGGAGTTGCGAAGGCGCTCATCGTCGAGTCGATCCGCGAGCTCGCCGCGAGGGGGATGACCGACGTCGCGCTCGGCGTGCACACGGAGAACCCGAATGGCGCTTACGACCTCTATGCCGGCCTCGGTTACGCGGTCACCTCGACCTGGACGACTTGCCGCAAGCCGCTCTGAATCAGAAGCTCTGATTTCCACCCACTGCGTTACGCAGATATGCATAACGCAGAAGAGCGTAACGGATGCTACGCTCCGTCCGATGACGACGAATCCGTTCCGCTACGGCGCCCTCGCCCTCGACGAGGCGTTCACCGATCGCGAGGCCGAGGTGGAGGAGCTCCTGACCGACGTCCTGAACGGCCAGGACGTCGTCGTCTTCGCGCCGCGACGGTACGGCAAGTCCTCGCTCGTGTGGCGGGTCTCGCAGCAGGCGATCGCCCGGGACATGCTCGTCGCCCACGTCAACCTCATGACGACGCCGACCGCCGAGCGGCTCGCGGAGAAGCTCGCGGAGACGATCCACGACGACCTCGCCTCGACGCTGTTTCGAGCGCGCGAGCGGCTGCGCGTCTTCGCCGGCCTGCGGATCACGCCGATCGTGACGGTCGACCCGACCTCGGGCAAGCTCGGGTTCAGCTTCGACGCGGGCCGCCAGCCGCAGGATCTCGACGCCACGCTCGAGCGGCTGCTCGAGCTTCCCGGCCAGCTCGCCGCGGAGCGCGGACGGAAGGTCGCTCTCGTCCTCGACGAGTTCCAGGAGATCGTCGACATCGACCCGGAGCTTCCGAAGCTGATGCGCTCCGTCTTCGAGCTCCAGCCTGACGTCGCGCACGTCTATCTGGGCAGCAAGCGGCACATGCTCGAGCGGATCTTCAACGACGAGAACGAGCCGTTCTGGCGCAGCGCGAAGCGGATGGAGCTCGGCGTGATCGCGCCGGCGCTCTTCCGCGGCTACATCGAGTCGCAGTTCGAGCGCACCGGGAAGCGGGTCGGCGCGGACGTCGTCGACCGGGTGCTGGACGCGACGCTCGGCCACCCCTACGCCACGCAGGAGCTCTGCTACTTCGTGTGGGGCGAGACCGGTGTGGGCGAGACCGCCGGTGATGCACAGTACGACGCTGCGCTCGAGAAGCTGCTGCGCTCCGAGCATGCCCACTTCGGCCTCGTCTGGGAGAAGGCGGCGCGCGCCCAGCGGCTCGTGCTGCGCGCGATCGCGCACGAGCCTGGCCGGCCGCTCATGGGCGAGTACCGCCGGCGCCATGGTCTCCCCGGCCCGTCGAGCGTTCAGCGGGCGCTCGACGCACTGGGCAAGGACGAGCTCGTTGCGCGCGACGCGAGCGGTGAATACCGAATTTCAGAGCCGTTCCTCGCCGAGTGGCTCCGGCGAGACGGGGAGTAGCGGACCCGCTAGAGCAGCGGCGTCAAGACGAGCTGGATGCGTCCTGTCTTCGTGCCTCGACGCACGACGTACCGGCTGAGGAGCTCCTCGTACTCGCCGTGGAAGACGGCAATGTGGACGTGCGGCAGCCCGCCGTAGGAGGTCGGGACAGGCCCTTCGATCCGAAAACGCCCGGCGCGGTCGGTGCGAACGCTGCCCCGCCCGTTCGGGCGGTAGCCATTCGGCCCGGCCTGCCAGAAGACGACGAGCGCGCGAGCTATGGGCGCACAGTTCGGCGCCACTACCCGTCCTTGCAGGACGTGCCCGGTACCGATCTTCGCCCGGCGCGGTGCGTTCACGCCGCCCTGCTGGAAGGGGCCGGCCGCGTCACTCACAGTCGGCCGACAGCGAGCGGCGAGAGTCTCCGACGCCGTGAGCGCGGATGTAGTTACGACGACCGAAGCGATCGCGAAGCAGGCAAGTGCCCGCAGCATCGTCGCCCAGCATAGCGCCGGTTCTTCCTGCGACGACCTCAGTCAGCTCGCGGCTGCGACGACCGCGACACCGGGGAGCTCGTAGCCTCCACCGGCCGCGAACGGCGCGAAGTCCTCGGCGAGACGTGCCGTGATCGCGTCGCGCTCCTCCTCCGAAGCGTCGTTCCAGATCCTCGAGAACATCCCGCCCAGATCCTTCGTTCGCACGATGTAGTCGTCTACGCCCTCGTACTCGAACAGCACCGGCACGTGTTCGATGCGCTCGACGTCGAAACCGGCGCCTTGCAGGATCTCTCGCAGGCGCGCCTCGTCCGCGAGCACGAACATCCCCGGCGCGCCGGGCTCCGGCGGCGGCGAAAGGCCGCGCTCGGCGAGGACCCGGCCGGCGATCGCGACCCACGGGTTGACGGCAGCGGTGCTCCAGACAGCGAGCGCCAGACGTCCACCCGGTCGAAGGACCCGTCGCGTCTCCGCGAGTGCCGCTCCGGGATCCGGCATGAGCATGAAGCCGAAGCGGCAGAGGACGCCGTCGACGCAGTCGTCCTCGAGCGGCATCTCCTCTGCATCCAGCACGCGATGCTCGACGTTCGTCAGGCCGAGCTCCGCTGCGCGCCGACGAGCGACCTCGACCATCTCCGACGAGAAGTCGCTCGAGATCAGACGGCCCTGCTCGCCGAGGATTGCGGCTCCCGCGAAGCCGGTGCCTCCCGGCCCGGCCGCCACCTCGAGCACGGTGTCGCCCGGCTGCGGATCGAGCGCATGCAACATCCAGTCGCTGACGGGACGCGTGACTCTCTCGATCTCCTCCCGTCGACGCTCCCAGCCGGCCGCCATCACCTGCCAGCTCTCGAGCGCCGTGCGCCGGTACTCCTCGGGCTCCATCAGAGTCACGGAGAGTGATCGCTCTCGGCGTCCGGAATGAGCTCGTGCGCCACCACCTCGAAGACCTCGAAGGCGACCACCTCCATGCCTGCCGTCGCCGCGAGCTGATCGCGCATCGCGCCGCGCGACGCTCGCGCCCGCTCCTCGTCTTCTGCCTCGTTCCAGAGCGTGATGAGGCGCGACGTCCCCGCATCGGCATCGACGAAGACGAACGTGCCGCGGTAGCCCTCGTACTCGCGCAGCCACGGGCCCACGTTCTCCGCGGCCATGCGCGAGATGTCCGCGAGCGCCGAGACGGGACCTCTCAGCGTGGACATCGCCGCAACCATCGGGCGGAAGGCTAGCCCCTCCGGTATCGCTTCGACGCCCGGGAACCTGCGGCGGCGAGGCGGTGTATCTGCGGCATCTCAACTAGAGGAGGTCGCTCGTGCGAAAGTCACTCATCGTCGCCGCCGTCGTTGCGCTCACGTGTGCGAGTACAGCGCTCGCGGGGGGCTGGGCGACCGTGAAGCTCAGCTCGTCACCGAAGGGCCTTGTCGCGGACCAGCCGTGGGTCGTCGACGTCACCGTTCTCCAGCATGGCCTGGCCAGCCAGCCGCTCTGCTGCCTGAAGCCGACCGTGACCATTCGCAGGGTCGGGTCGGTGCGCGTGGCGAGCACGATCGGCAAGAAGCCTCTGACCTTCAAGGCCAGGCCGACAGGTCGCACTGGCGTCTACCGCGCGCGTGTCGTGTTCCCGAGTGCGGGTACGTGGCGGTACGAGGTCTACGACGCGTTCACCGAGTACGGCGGCGCCCGAACGCACAGGTTTGCAGCGGTGAAGATCCTGGCCCCGAGCACCACCTAGCCCGGGCTTCTTCATGGGCGGTGCCAGACTCGAAAGTGCGGTCACACGCGCGGGCAGAGCAGACGGCGCGACCGACTGGAGCCGACTGGCACCGCCATTCCGCTTCGCAGCACACGGAGGTCGGAACCGAGCGACGTCGCGCCATCGCAAGATGCGGGAATCCTCGTGAGGGCCGCGCGTCATCAATCCATTTGGCGATCCCGCTCCATGGTGGTAGAAACGCGACTAGGTGAGATATCGGGCTGCGACCGCCGTCCTCTGTGCCCTGGTCGCCGGTTGTGGAGGTGGCGGGGGTAACGAGTTCCCAACCGGCACCTGGATAGCCGATGTACAGACGACAGCGGGCTTACCGTCCACAGGCAAGCCACGAGTCTTGCGAGCCCGCGCCATATACCGAGCGGACGGCACTTGGGAGACCTTCTACAGATTTGAAGACATTGGGTGGACGCAAACCAGCTCGGGTCTGTACTCGACGACCGAGGACACGATCACGTTCGAGGCCGACTCCGACTGCGCGGTGCAGCGTCCACACGTCGAGCAAGGCACGTATGCCTGGGCACTGGACGAGCGGGGCAGGCTGGTCATGACCGCGCGGTATGAACCTTGCCCTGGTCGCATGGAGGATCTGGACGGTAATGCGTACGCCCGAGTTGGGCCGCCACCAGAGCCGTAAGAGGCGACTCGAGGCCGCCGCAGCGCTGACTAGACGCTGACTAGCGCGGCTCCGCCGAGCCGGGGCGAGTCGAGCCCAAAACGGAAAAGCACCGATTACCGGGGCTTTTCTCATGTGGGCGGTGAGGGACTCGAACCCCCGGCCACCTGCGTGTAAAGCAGGCGCTCTACCAGCTGAGCTAACCGCCCGTGCCGCTCGGCGACCCAGAGTATCCTCGCGCGGATGCCGTACTCGCCTGCCGACGAGCGGTACGACGCGATGGTCTATCGGCGGGCGGGCAGGAGCGGGTTGCGGCTGCCGGCGATCTCGCTCGGGCTGTGGTGGAACTTCGGCCACGACCGCCCGCTGGAGACGAGCCGCGCGATCGTGCGACGCGCGTTCGATCTCGGGATCACGCACTTCGATCTCGCGAACAACTACGGACCGCCGTACGGGTCCGCAGAGGAGACCTTCGGATCGCTCATGAGCAGCGACCTGCGCCCGTTCCGCGACGAGCTCGTCATCTCGACGAAGGCGGGCTACGACATGTGGCCCGGGCCGTACGGGGAGTGGGGGTCGCGGAAGTACCTGCTCGCGAGCCTCGATCAGAGCCTCGCGCGCATGGGTCTCGAGTACGTCGACATCTTCTACTCGCACCGCTTCGATCCGGACACACCGCTCGAGGAGACGATGGGAGCACTCGACTCGGCCATTCGCGCGGGGAAGGCGCTGTACGCCGGGATCTCGTCGTACTCGGCAGAGAAGACGCACGAGGCGGCAGCGATCCTGCGCGAGCTCGGAACGCCGCTCCTCATCCACCAGCCGTCGTACTCCATGCTCAACCGCTGGATCGAGCCGGATCTCCTCGACGCCGTGGGTGAGCTGGGCGTCGGTTGCATCGTCTTCTCGCCGCTCGCGCAGGGGATGCTCACGGACAAGTACCTCGACGGGATTCCCGACGGCTCGCGCGCGAGCTGGCCGAGCTCGCTGTCCCCGGAGCTGCTGACGGATGCGGCGCTCGAGCGGATCCGGGCACTGAACGCGATCGCGAGCGGGCGCGATCAGAGCCTCGCGCAGATGGCGCTCGCCTGGGCGCTGCGCGACGAGCGCGTGACGTCCGCGCTGGTCGGAGCGTCGAGCGTCGGGCAGCTGGAGGCGAACGTCGCGGCGCATGACCGACTGGGCTTCACGGACGACGAGCTCGCGGAGATCGACCGGCATGCGACCGACGGCTCGATCAATCTGTGGGCTGCGTCGAGCGACGGGTGAGATGCCCCCAACGGGATTCGAACCCGTGCTGCCACCTTGAAAGGGTGGTGACCTAGGCCGCTAGTCGATGGGGGCCCGCGTGGAGTCTAGAGACGCTCCTACGCGCGGCTTCTACACTCACCGGCGCGGGCCGGTAGCTCAGTCGGTAGAGCAGGGGACTTTTAATCCCAAGGTCGCAGGTTCGATCCCTGCCCGGCCCATCGCAGAAAGTCCTGGAAATCGGGGCAGTCCCCGCGACTATCGCAGTCATATGCAGCCCGTGGGGCCACGCGCGGGCAACAACGAGCGCCCTGCCGTACGGCGTCTTAGGCACGCGGTCCTTCTGGCGCACATTGTGAGCACCCCCCGCGCCTAGGATAGTTTGGCTTAGTTAAGCGGTTTGCGACGCATTTCCTACAAGAGTCAAGGTGCACCATAGGAAAGGTGCGTTGGAAGCGATTTGCCCTAGGTTCTGGCTGTGAAGTGTCTCCGCTGCGAGGCGAAGGACGTGATGTTCGATGGATCGCGAGTCTCTTCAGGGTCGATCGCAGGATGTGAACTCGACGGCATTTTGGGCGGGGCTTGTCGGTGAGTCACGACTTCGTCCGGAACCGTGACCGGCGGGCGCCGAATCGACGGTCCTAACGGCGCCGGGAGCGGCGTGGGCTACTGCCCGTTCAGTGCGGCTGAGAGCGCAGCGAGCGTCGCCGGGCCGACGACGCCGTCCTGCTTGAGGCCGGAGGACTGTTGGAACTCGCGGACGGCCTGCGCCGTCGCCGGGCCGAACTTTCCGTCCACGCTGCTTGCTGAGTAACCGAGCTCGACCAGCGCGGCCTGCACCTCGCTCACGTCTCCGCCCTCGTCTCCTCTGCGGAGGACAACGCCTTGCGGCAGCGCCGCCGGGCTGGACGTGGTCGGCGTCGTGGTCGTGGGTGTGGTCGTCGGGCTGGTCGTGGTCACGGTAGTCGTTCGCGTTAGCGTTGACGTGGTCGTCTCGTCACCACCGCTGAGCGCACGCGCGGCCAGGGTGCCGACCAGCGCACCGCCGATGAAGAGGATCGCCCCGATGACGGCGGCCGCCACGAGCTTCCCGCTCCGTTCACCTCCGAGCCCTTTCGCCCCCCGAGGTTTTGGGGGACCCGTCGCCCCCTCGCGCGGCTCCGGATCACTCGTGCGTCGCTCACGTAGCTCCTCGTGGCCCGCAGGCGGCCCAACACCCGGCTCGACGAACCAGTCGTCCTCCGGCGCGAGGGGCCGAGTGGAGAGCCGACCCCAGCTCATGGTCACGACGGTACTTCCTCGATCGGAAGGCGCGATGTGCGGGTGCTCTACGGGTTCCGGAGCGCTGCAGGCACTTTCAGTGTCTTGCATCCACGTGCACGCGTTGCCTCAAGACTCTTAAGTCGATCAGGGTTGGGGGATCTCTAATCCCAAGGTCGTTGGTTCGATTCCAACACCATCCGCCCTAGCTGGCTCGGGCGTGTCTAGCTCAAGGTCTCTGATCGTCCAGGGCCGCATTGCAGTCGCCGGGTCCATCGGGGGACAATTGCGCCCGATGGGTGGGACGCAACCGTCCGGGACAGTCACCCTCGTGTTCACGGACGTCGAGGGGTCGACCAAGCTACTCGAAGCACTGGGCACTGACGCCTACCGCGAGGCGCTCGGCGAGCACCGGCGGGTGGTTCGAGAGGCGTTCGACGCTCACCGAGGGTACGAGGTGGACTACGAGGGCGATGCCTTCTTCTATGCGTTCGCCTCTGCGCAGGCTGCGCTCTCGGCGGTAAGCGAGGCGATGGTCGGCTTGGAGGCGGGTCCAATCCGCATCCGAGTCGGAATCCACACTGGCGAGCCTGCTCTCGACCCGCCCAAGTATGTGGGCATGGACGTGCACCGCGCTGCAAGGGTCATGAGTGCCGCGCACGGCGGGCAGGTCGTGCTGTCGCCCTCGACGGTCTCGCTGCTGGACCCGGGGACGTTCGAACTGATCGACCTCGGTGAACACCGCCTGAAGGACATCGAGGGAGCGGTGTCGATCTTTCAGCTCGGCGACCGCTCCTTCCCACCGCTCAAGACCATCTCGAACACGAACCTCCCTCGCCCCGCAAGCTCCTTCGTCGGCAGGGAGGTGGAGCTCGCCGAAGTGCTCGCGAGAATCGGGGCCGGCGCACGTCTCGTTACCCTGACCGGTCCTGGGGGTACCGGCAAGACGCGGCTGGCGCTCGAGGCCGCCATGTCTCTCGTGCCCGCGTACAAGGCGGGCGTCTTCTGGGTCGGACTCGCTTCCCTCCGCGATCCTGCCCTCGTCACCGAGACGATCTCGCAGGCGCTCGGCGCAAAGGACGGTCTCAGTGAACACATTGGCGAGCGCGAACTGCTCCTACTGCTCGACAACCTGGAGCAGGTGATCGAGGCGGCGCCGGCGCTCTCCGCCCTCCTCCAGAGCTGCACCAACCTCGCGCTGCTCATCACGAGCCGCGAGCTACTGCGCATCTCAGGCGAGGTTGAGTACCCGGTTCCACCACTCGCGGAGCTCGAAGCCGTATCTCTCTTCTGCGCGCGGGCGCACGTCGAGCCAGGCGAGGAGGTCGCTGAACTTTGCGCACGCCTGGACAACCTGCCCCTCGCGGTTGAGCTTGCCGCCGCCCGCGTGAAGGCGCTCTCGCCCGCGCAGATCCTCGAGCGGCTGTCACAGCGACTCGACCTGCTCCAGGGCGGTCGCGACGCCGATCCACGCCAGCAGACGCTGCGAGCGACCATCGAGTGGAGCTACGACCTGCTCGCACCCGAGGAGCAGCAGCTCTTCGCCTGCCTCTCGGTCTTCGCTGGCGGCTGCACGCTCGTGGCCGCTGAGGAAATCTGCTGCGCCGACGTCGACATCTTGCAGTCGCTCGTCGAAAAGAGCCTCCTGCGATCTACGAACGAGCGCTATTGGATGCTCGAGACAATCCGCGAGTTTGCCGTGGAGTTGCTTCGCCAGAGCGATAACGAGGAGGAGACCCGATCTCGGCATGTGGCGTTCATGGAAGATCGGTATGCAGAGTTGGATCGATCGGACCCGACAGCTTGGGTTCCAGCGGTCGAAGCCGACCGCGACAACCTGCGCGCGGCGCTTCGATGGGCACTCGACGGGCATCGAGCAGAGTCCAGTCTCGTACTCGCCAACTCGTACGCCAGCCTGTGCATCTTTCATGGGCCCTTCGGCGAGGCGCGGGCGTGGCTCGTTGCTGCGCTGGATGAGGGTGCAGCTGCGCCGCCAATGGCCAGATGGAGGGCATTGAGCGCGGTCGTGGCTATGGCCCATCGGCAAGCCGACTTCGAGGTGGCTACGGCATACGGCGAGGAGGCGCTCGCGCTCGCACGCACGATGAATGATCCGCAGGCGCTCGGCAGATCGCTTCGCGGCCTCGGATTAGTGGTCGGTAGCTGTGAGGACTTCGAACGATCAGAAGATCTCCAGCGCGAGGGTCTCGCAGTGTTTGCCCAGATCGGTAACGAGCTGGAAGTGAGGGAGAGTTTGGGAATGCTCGCCTACCTTGCACTTGCGCGAGGCGATCTTGTTTCAGCGCGGTCGGCAATCGAGGATGCCCTTACCCGTTCGCGCATTGCGGCCGACCAGCGGGGGATTCATCTCAACGTGTCAAACCTTGGACACGTTCTGGCACGCCAGGGTTGTTTCGACGAAGCTCTCGAGCCACTCCGCGAGAGTCTGCTTCTCGGGCAAGCACGCTTGGAAGTGAAGAGTGTCGCAGACCAACTTCAGGACCTAGCGATCGTGGCCGTGGGCGTCAGGCGTGCGGAGGACGCTGCTGTGATGCTTGGTGGCGCCGAGGCACTCTACGAAGCAACAGGGTCTGGATTCGAGCCGGTAGGGAGCCTCGTCTACGAGGAAACACTTTCGACCATTCGTCGCGAGCTGGACGGTGCCACGCTGACCGATGCCTGGGGGCGGGGCAGGCGGATGTCCGTCGACGAGCTCGTCTCCTACGGGGTGGAGTTCATCGATACGCAGTGAGCTTCCATCCGATCTGAGCCGTGCTATTCGTGGCGCAGTCTCGGCTACAGAGAGAAGTTGCACGAAACGTTCCGAGCTACGCGCGCCGCGTGCGAGCGCGCGCCCCGGTTGCAAAGCGGTTCCGCTTGGCCGTCTTGATGGCTGCCTACCGCAACTTCCGTCCGCAGTGCGTGGCTGTCGCTTTGCGACTCGATTTGGTAGTCGGGCGCGAGGGTCTGCGGGAGCCTTCGCGCAAGCCGCTCGTGCGCAGTCGGGTCGAACCCTTCGAACGCACCCGTAGCCCTGGAGCACCCATCGCGAGCCACGCACTCAGTCGCCGCCGTTCGTCAGCGCGTCTCGCGACCGTTCGCGGTCAGACGGGCGACTTCGTGCGGTCGGGGCCAGGGTCTACGGTCATCGTCACCTCTCCGCTCTCGCTCGGCAGCTTCATCTCCACCAGCGCCTCCGGCCCAGGTATCGAGTCGCCTAGCCGCGCCACGATCCTCCCGCCAACGACGCGCGCCGGCCAGTCGTGCGACGGCACCACGAACGACCCCGAGTTGAGGGCCTTGACGACCGCAGCCTTCTCCTCGCGCTTGCGCATCGAGTGGTTGCCCGTCACCTGCGGGTCGTAGTCGCCCATCTGGTAGAGCGGCGCCACGATCTGATCCTGCACGTCGTAGATGACGTCGCCGCAAATGCAGACGACGCCTGCCGCCGTCTCGACGAGGATGTTCATCGACCCCTCGGTGTGGCCGCCGGCGTGCTCGAGGCGGACGCCGGGCACCAGCTCGATCGGCCCGGAGAGTTCGAGATCGAGGAGTCGCAGCGCGCCGGGGACGTGGAGCCGGTCGACATGGTGCTTCACGTACTCGGCGGGATACTGCTCAGTCATCAGGCCGGAGACGGAGTGCTCGAGCTCCTTGCGCTGCATGCACACCGTCGTCGTCATCGGGAACTTGTCGTCTTGGCCCGCGTGGTCGATGTGGTTGTGCGTGTGCAGGATGTAGCGCACGTCCTTCGCCTTCACGCCGTAGCGCGCGAGCTGGTTCTCCATTGTCTGCTCCTCGCTGATCCAGCCGGTCATGCCCAGGCGCTGCATGATCTCCGGGTGAGAAGCGCCGGTGTCGACAAGGATCGGGTCGTCGCCGCCCAGGATGAGGGAGCCCCACGTCTTCGCGAGCGCCTTCTGACCCATGTTGCGGGCGAGAACGAGGAAGCTCGATTCGAGCTCGATGTCGATGAGGTCGAGAAGCTTGACTTCAAGAGCCATTGCCATACCTCCTTGGTGGGCAGAGCGATATTAGGGCTTCCTCTCCCTCCCTTCGCCGTCATTGGTAACGCTCTTAGGGGCGACTCAACGTGTGCTGACTGCGACCAGGCTGGGCCAAACACTGGGTTACGACTCAGCCGCGGGTCTGATCATCCAGTCGCACTTACGGCACTTTCGGTACTGACCCGATCAGTCGTCTCGGACGCTGTCGGCCAACACCGTGACGTGACATGATGGCCACTGCAATGCCGCTGCCAATGGCGGCAACCCTGCTGGGCAGGGGAAGAGGGGAGGCTGTATGAGACGGATTCTTGTCCTTCTCGGTTCGGTCGTGCTCATGTTGGCCGTGAGCGGATCGATCGCGGCTGCCGGCAAGCCGGGTGCGGTATCCGGCGCCGCGGCCAAACCGCCGGACACAAATGTTGCCGGTATCGACGTCGACGCGACGACGATTCCGGAGCTTCAAGAGCTCATGAACGCGAACCGGCTGAAGTCCGTGCAGCTGACCCAGTTCTACCTGCATCGGATCCGCAAGCTCAACCCGACCCTCAACGCCGTCATCACGGTCAGCCCGGCTGCCCTCGCCGACGCACGAGCGGCCGACCGGGCGCGGCGACGCAACGGCGACGACCGTCCGCTCCTCGGGATTCCGATCATCGTCAAGGACAACGTCAACACCACCGGCATGCCGACGACAGCCGGCTCCTGGGCACTCGCCGGGAGCGCCCCCGGCGATGCGTTCATCCTGGAGCAGCTGAAGGCCGCCGGCGCGATCATCATCGGCAAGGCCAACCTGTCCGAGTGGGCCAACTTCCGGTCCGGCCCATCGTCGAGCGGCTGGAGCGGCATCGGTGGCCAGACGAACATGCCGTACGTCCTCGACCGCAACCCGTGCGGATCGAGCTCCGGCTCCGGCGTCGTCGCGGCTGCTGATCTCGCGGTCGCCGCCGTCGGCACAGAGACGGACGGCTCGATCGTGTGCCCGTCTGGCGCCAACGGCGTCGTCGGGGTTAAGCCGACAATTGGGTTGTGGAGCCGCGCAGGCGTCGTCCCGATCAGCGCCGACCAGGACACGGCCGGCCCGATGGCCCGGAACGTGACGGACGCGGCCGTTCTCCTCGGCGCAGCCACCGGCATCGATCCGGACGACGCCGCAACCGCCGATCAGGCCGGCAACGCCTTCACCGATTACACCCAGTTCCTCGACGACGAATCGCTCGAGGGCGCCCGCATCGGTGTGTGGCGCGCCGGAACGTTCGACCCCGGACTCACCGGCCCTGTGATCGAGCCAATCCTCGACGATGCCGTCGCCGCGCTGAAGGCGGAGGGCGCGACGGTCGTCGAGGGCATGGACGTCGACCTGTCGGCGACGGCCGGCGAGTTCGCCGCCCTGCTGTGTGAGTTCAAGACCGACATCGCGACGTACCTCGAGACGTACGTCGACGGGACGAACCCTGTGACCGGCACGGCCTACCCGCAAACCCTCGGCGAGTTGATCGCGTTCAACCGGGCCCATCCGGAGCTCGAGGGCCCCTGGAACGATCTCGTCTTCGAGCTCGCCGAGGCGACGAACGGCCGCGATCAAGACTGCGCCGACATTCGCGCCGGCGTGACTCCGCCGGTCCAAGACGCGATCGACGACCTCATGGCCGCGAACGACCTCGACGGGATCGTCGCTCTCACGAACGGGCCGGCCTGGCCGACCAACGACGACCCGGACGAGGGTGACCTCGACGGCCACTTCGAGTACTTCGTCGGCTCTTCGGGTGCGGCTGCCGTCTCTGGCTACGCCGACATCACGGTGCCTGCCGGCTATATCGAGGGCCTGCCAATCGGCATCACCTTTATCGGTGGGCCGTGGTCCGAGGCGGAGTTGATCGGCCTCGCCTACGACTACGAGCAGGCAACCAAGGTCCGTGTCCCGCCGACGTTCATCCCGACGATTGGGGACGACCTGTTCCCGGGCGCCCCGAACCCGGCGGCGCTAGCGCAGCAACAGCAAGCGAGCCAGCGTCCGCGCGATCTCGTCGTGCGCCTCCGGTAGACGCATGTCGCGGAGACAGCCAAGCCCGGCCATTCGGTCGGGCTTGGCTGTATTCCACACGCACGCTCGAGTGGTGCTCAAGCGCAGCAGCTAATCCAGCGCGTTCGCCTCGAGCTTGCGGCTCCTCGCTCGGCAGGTCGCTCGCGAGCGCGAGACCATCGCCATTTGCAGGCGACGTCCCCAAGTCGCTCCCACCTGCAAGTGGCCAATGCGGACGGAAGTGGCTCGTCGACCTCGGCGAGGCTGAATCGCAGCCGCGCTCGAGGCCGGTGCCGAGTCGGCGCGCTCCAAGCTCGTCCGCGTGCTCAACCTCAGTGGTCGTCTGTAACGACGAAACGTCCCCGGACGCTGACAGATGCAACATCGGAGCGCCGCACCATACGGAGACAGCGTCGCGGCCGGATGCCTTACGGAAGGTGCTACGCATTGCGCAAGCCAGCCCGACCGCCGCGTCCACGCTCATGCTTGCCCCCCGCGCCAAGGTCGCTCGGAACCCATTGTCGCCGAGCGCGAGCCGCGCCCGTTCGAGAGAGGAGCGCTGGAGCTCCTCCTCGAGCGGGCCGAACAGTGTGAGGCCGCCGTCTCGGAGCTGGCCCTTGGCCGCCCCGAGGAGCACCGCGGAAACTCCGAATCGCTCGACCCGGTCAGGGCCGAGGGTGACCCCGGCCGAGAGCGGAGCGAAGGGCAAACCGCGGACTGAGCTGGACGCCTGGCAGGCGGAGCACGCGGGTCAGGATGCCGGTCTTGGCGTCGCGACCAGCCACGAGGAGCAGCCGCTCGCCGCTGCGCACGCGGAGTGTGAACCCGGCCCGAGTAAGTCTGTCGGCCAGGGCCCGGAGTGAGCGACGCTCGACGACGCTGATCAGCGTCGAGGGTTCGTCGACGTCGAGGACGAAGTGTTGTCCCTGCGCGACGAGGCGACCACGACCAGCGCCGAACTCGATTTCGACGTTGGCGAAGACATCGAGCACGACGGAGCTACGTTCCTTTCTCCGACGTGCGGATCCGGACGGTCCCGTTCAGTTTCCACTTGGCCTGGGGCGTGTTGTCGTTCGCATTCCGTGGAACGAGGATCTCGAGCTGGTCGAGGTTGTACTCGATCGTTGCGCCGCGACCCGTGAGGAAGCCGTACAGCCCCTCGGCGAACTCGGGCCACGTGGTGGTCGTCTCCGGCTGCATTTCTGCAGTGCTCATGCTGCTCTCCTCCTAGTTAGACAAACTATCGACATAGACTATACAACGTTCGCGGCTCGCGCGTATTCCCGGCTGCGGCCGTAGCGCCGGCCTCCACGGTTCCTCGGCCGTCAAGGTCCAGGCTGCCCGGGAAAGCTTCGCGCCTCACGCTGGACAAGAGCCGCGCGGCGAAACTGGCGCGAACTCCGGGCTCGGGTTGCCGCCACAAGCGGAGAAATGCGGCTTCTACGGCGCGCTCGGCGCCGGGCGCGTCATCCGAGTACGTGAGAGCGACCCTCCAAGCGGCTTCGATGTGGCGGTCGTAGATCACTTCGAAGGCGCGGACGTCACGCCGCGAAATCAGGACGAGTAGATCGGAATCCGCCAGCTTGTCTAGACCGTTGGCGTTTGACTCAGTCGCCGGTGCACGGTAGGCGACCGTCTCCGCCGGCCATGGATGTTCCAGACGCCGGGCTTCGCTGAGAGCCACTACAAGCTCACGGCTGCGTCGATTGCATGGAGTGCCGGATCGTGCCGCGCTCGCGACGATGCGTCTTCTGCCGCTGCCCGCTGCTCGTTGTCGTAGCGGCCGTCCATAATCGCCCCCCACACGAGGAGCGCGAGCGCAGCCACGACGAGCAGCGTGACGACGACTCCGACAGCGAAGAGGCCGAGGTTGCTCATGACCGAACGCTCTGCGGGAGCACGATGGCTCCCAGTGCCAGTATCGAGGGCACCCATAGCCCTACGAAGATCCCCTGCAGCTCGTTCCCTGCGAACCAGAGCGACACCGACAGGACAAACGAGGCGGCGGCCGCGAGGAAGAGCAGCAGCCGCGCCGTCAATTCCCGTGATCGTGCGCCATCGCCCAGGCTCCGCGAAGGCTGATCTGTCATTGCGAAAAGCTTCATGAATATTCCTTTCCAGTGGTGGTGGACGAGGATCGACCCACGTCCCGTTAGCGGTAGATGCTGTCTGGTCTTTGTCGAGTGACTGTATTGATTGGGTGGGCACTTCGTCAAGTCTTTGTAGATGGTATGTACACTGATGGGACGTGACCGCAGTAGTCCGCATCGGCGAGCTCGCGCGGCGCACCGGCGTCAGCCCCGAGCTCCTTCGCGCTTGGGAACAGCGCTACGGCTTGCTCCGGCCCAAACGCTCTGCGGGTGGCTACCGGCTTTACTCGGCCGATGACGAACGACGCGTCGGCGCGATGACCGGCGCTCTCGGGCGGGGCATCTCGGCCGCGCAGGCAGCGAAGCTCGCCCTCGGCGACGCGGTCGAACTACCCTCTGCCGAGACGCTGGTCGAGTCGCTCGTCGGCTTCGACGACGTCGGCGCGCACGCGGCACTCGACCGGCTGCTGTCGTCGCTCACGCTCGAGAGCGTCCTGCGCGACTCGGTCCTGCCGGCGCTCCGCGAGCTGGGCGAGCGCTGGCAGCGTGGTGAGATCACGATCGCGCAGGAGCACTTCGCCAGCAACCTGCTGCGGGGGCGGATGCTCGGCCTGGCGCGCGGCTGGAATAGAGGCTCAGGTCCGCGCGCGCTCCTCGCCTGCCCCGCGGGCGAACAGCATGACCTCTCCTTGATCGCGTTCGGGCTCGCCCTGCGCGAGCACGGCTGGCGTGTCACCTACCTCGGTGCGGACACGCCGCTTGTCACGATCGACGAAACCGCGACCACGCTTCAGCCCGACCTCGTTGTCCTCGCAGCCGTCGACTCTGCGCTTCTGAGCGGGCAGGGGGACGCGCTGCACGGCCTGGCCACGCGATTCCAGCTCGCTCTCGCGGGCGCGGGCGCCAACGCGACGCTCGTGTCGGAGATCGGCGCCATCCACCTGGACGGAAACCCGATCGAGGCTGCCGCAACCGTCGCTTCGCGCAGCTAGACGCTGACCGTGCGTCGCTCGTCGAGCGGGCGACCGGGGCAACTGCTCCATCTGGATCACGCTGCGAAGAAACCTGTGCTGCACCTCGCCCCTACGAGCCCAGGAGCCCTTGCTGATCCCGAGATGCACGAGTGTGCTCTCGTCGCTCGGTGAGGCGATACCGACTTAGGGTCTCGCCCTCGATGATGAGCGCCGTTAGCCCGGCGCCCGAGTGGTTGACAGGCCCGGATCGCCGCGTAGCCTGCACCCACCGATGAGCGAGACAAGACGATGAGTCGACCGGTGACGCTATTCACGGGTCAGTGGGCGGACCTGCCAGTCGCCGAACTCGCGGCCGCCTGCGCCGGCTGGGGATTCGACGGGCTCGAGCTGGCGTGCTGGGGCGACCATTTCGAGGTCGACCGCGCGCTAGCGGACGACGCCTACTGCCGCAAGCGAAGGCAGCTCCTCGAGCGCCACGGCCTCGGATGCTGGGCGCTCGGCGCGCACCTCGTCGGCCAGGCCGTCAGCGATCGCATAGACGTGCGCCATCAGGCGATCCTGCCGCCGGACGTGTGGGGCGACGGCGAGGAGGAAGGCGTGAGGCGTCGCGCCGCCGAGCGGATGAAGGACACAGCCCGGGCGGCTGCGCTGTTCGGCGTGACGCAGGTGAACGGCTTCACGGGCTCGCCGATCTGGCACTTCCTGTACTCGTTCCCGCCGAACGACTTCGCCGAGATTGAGCGCGGCTATGAGGAATTCGCCGAAGCGTGGTCGCCGATCCTTGATGTCTTCGACGCCGAGGGCGTCCACTTTGGCCTGGAGGTGCATCCGACGGAGATCGCGTACGACTTCGTGACGACCGAGAAGACGCTCGCGGCGGTTGGCCGCCGCGCGGCGTTCGGCATCAACCTCGATCCGTCCCACTTCGCGCACCAGCACCTCGACACCGCCGAGTTCGCGCTCCAGTTCGCAGACCGCATCTACCACGTGCACGTCAAGGACTCGAAGAAGCGGCTCGACGGTCGCCGGTCCATCCTCGCGTCGCACCTAAACTTCGGCGAAGAGGCACGCGGCTGGGACTTCGTGTCGCCGGGCCACGGCGACGTCGACTTCGAAGCGTTGTTTCGGGCACTCAATCGGATCGGCTACACAGGCCCGCTTTCCATCGAGTGGGAGGACTCGGGGATGGACCGCGAGTTCGGCGCCCAGGACGCTCTCGCCTTCGTTCGACGCACCGACTTCCCGGCATCGGGTCTCGCCTTCGACGCGGCGATGCAGCGCAACGGCGCGGAGAACGCCGACTAGCGCCGACCGCGGCTCGTGGCCGGTGCTCTTCGGTGCTTCGGGTACGGAGAGAAGCTGAAGAAAGAGCGACTCGCGGCCGAACCTAACTGCACTCAGGCCGAGGCGGCCGTGCTGACGCTCTTCGCCTGTGGCCCCTTCGGCCCGTCTTCGACCTCATACTCAACCTTCGCCCCCTCAGCGAGACTCTTGAACCCTTCCCCGCTGATCGCGCTGTGGTGAACGAACACGTCTTTGCTTCCGTCTTCCGGCGCTATGAAGCCGTAGCCCTTGTCGTCGTTGAACCACTTGACCGTTCCGGTCGGCATGTCGTCACTCCTTTGAGTGCTCGTGAACGCGCAACGGAGGGCCAAGAACCATCCGGTACTCGCTTCATTGCAGGAACCGCAGAATACAGCGCATGCGCCCGGGGGTCTGGCGGGGTCCGCGGGGTCGTATGAGAGGCTGGTTGCGAAGTCGACAAGCGACTACCGCGACGTCGTCCGTTCGATCTGGCCGCGCGGCGATCTTTCACCGTCACCACCGCGCGGAGCTTCTTCTTCGGCCAATGCGCATGCTCGAAGCTGTTGCTCCGACAGATTCGTGGAGGAGGGAACGGCGATGAGTCAGCTTGATGATCTGCTGGGTGGACTTCTTGGCGGCAGGGGCGGCGGGGTCGGCGGCATCCTCGGTGGGCTCGCGGGTGGCAAAAGCGGCGGCAGCGGTGGCGGATTGATGGCCGCACTGTTGCCGATGATCGGCGGAATGCTCGCCGGCGGCGGTCTCAGCAAGCTCCTCTCGGGCTTCCAGGCGCAGGGCCTGAGTTCCCAGGCCGACTCGTGGGTGGGGACGGGGCCTAACGAACCCGTCACGGCCGGACAGGTAAGCCAGGTGATCGGTGACGACCAGATCGGGCAGATCGCCGAGAGGCTTGGCGTCTCGCACGACGAGGCCGCGCAGGCGATCGCGGAGGTTCTGCCACAGGTCGTCGATCGCGTCAGCCCGGACGGGCAACTACCCCCCGAACAGGACCTCAATCAGGCATTCGACCGATTGGCGCACGCTACGTCGGCCCAATAGAGGTCGACACCTTGAGGTCATCATTCTGGTCGTCGGAGAGATTGGCGGCGATGGACAGTTATGACGCTATCGACCGTCGGTTCACGCGACTGCCTGGTCGTCCCCTGACTCGCGCCGCGCCGCGGGCGAACGCCTCTGCCGCAGCGTTCAGGCGTAGCGTCTCGAGTTCGACCCCTTGCGCTCTCGCGGATTCCACAAGTGCCTCGAGGTCGATGTCCTCGAGGCTCACGTCCGCTCGTTTGAGCGCCGTCCATAGTGCTTCCTTGCCGCGTACACCGACGACGAGTGTCTCGAGCTCGACCACGCTGCTAAGAGGGGAGCGCGCGAAGAGCTTGCCGTTGAGCTTCAGCCGACCTGCGCGCTCCGCCATGCGCACCATCCCCACCTTCATCCTGCTTGGCGATGTGGAGAGTTGCCGCATCACGCTCTCGAGAGCGTTTCTGTCACGAGCAATCTGTTGTGCGAGCGGATGTCTCGGGCCAAGAGCCCTCCTCGCTAACGCCAGGCCGCCGGCGGACGCAGCGTGGTGGTCCTGCAGATAAATGCGAAGCAGTCGCAGGCTCATGGACTGCCGGGATGTGCCCGCTAGCGTCGAGAACCAAACGAAGTACGTGCGGAGCGTCAGAACTCGACTCTCCTTCGCCACAAGCTGGCCCCTTCTCGAGAGCGGCATGCACGTCGACACGCACGCCGGACTTCGCCCTAGACGCCGTCCGACCGCTTTCGCAGGGGTCACGTCGAACTTGCGTCGCCACGAACGAACGGGAACCGTGGCACACTCCACGCGGCCAGCGTCAGTGGGCGCCGATCAGAAGCAGCATTCGTAGGGCACGGATCACGGCGAACCGCCTTCGTCGCCGAGGAGCGCGTCGTCGAAGAAGCCGACGACCCGCCGCTCGTACTCCTTGGGCTGGGCCTCAATGCCCCCGGTGTGCCCAGCACCGGGCACGAGCCAGATCTGCTTGGGCTCCCGCGCTGCCTCGTAGAACGTCTCGGTGAGCTCCGCCTCGCCGCCCTGGCCCGGCACGGCGTAGATGAAGAACACGGGCGTCGGGGCGATCCTGCCCGCCAGATCCTCAAGGCTCACCGGCGGCAGATCGTTCGAGAAGAGTGCGACTGCCGGGGTCACGATCGTGTGAACGATCGTCGCCTCGAGCATCTTCCGCGTCCCCGGAACCACGAGCGCCTCGCGGATGGAGCGGATGCCCGCGCCGTCGGAGACGATCGCGGCGGGGCGATCCGACTCCGCGCCGGCCTCGATCAGCATCTCGCCTCCGACCGAGAGCCCGATGGCTCCGATCCGGTCCGGGTCGACGTCGGTGCGGCTCCGGAGGAAGGCAATGGCGGCTCTGATGTCTCGCTCGCCCTTCCAACCGAAGACGTTCGGGTCGCCTTCGCTCTCCCCCTCACCGCGTCGGTCGAACAGCAGCACCCCGTAGCCGTGGCGGGCGAGCATCCGGGCGGGCCGCTGCGGCCCGCTCCGGCCCGGGAACGCGATCACGGCAGCGCGGTTCTTCGACGGGATGTACCAGCCCTCGAGCTCGAGCCCGTCGCTTGTTGTGAACGAGACCTCCTCGTACGCCGTCCCGAGCTCGGGAGTCGGGACGAAGCCACGCGCGACGTGCGTGAAGACGTACGAGACCGACAGTGGAGCGATCAAGAAGTAGAGGACGGCGATCCCCCCGCCGGCGAGGAGTATCCGGCGGATGTAGCGCCACGTCCGGCTGCCACCGCTCTTTCTCGAACTCCAGAGCGTCACGAAGCCGAAACCGATAAGGACGATGCCCGCCGGAATCGCGAGCAGCCCGGTGAAGT
Organism: uncultured Gaiellaceae bacterium; assembly: GCA_963783705.1. Taxonomy (GTDB): domain Bacteria; phylum Actinomycetota; class Thermoleophilia; order Gaiellales; family Gaiellaceae; genus GMQP-bins7. Next base: position 296,418 of record CAWAOK010000009.1, on the reverse strand, counting down.
CGTCGCCGGTCGGGCCGCCCTTCGTCGTGTAGTAGCCGGCCTCGATGCCGGTCACGATCCCGAAGATCCCGAAGAAGAGGGCAACGACCGCCTGCAGCCCAGCTCGCAGCCGCGGATAGCCCCACGCTGCGAGCCCGATCACCGCGAGCGGGACGAGCCCGCTGACCAGGTGATCGCTGGCCGAGGTACCCGGTTGCGGTTGGAGGAAGTTGTCGTCGGCGACGTGGAGTGCGATCACGCCGAGGGCAACGCGCGCGACCGCGATCCCGGTGAGGTGCGCGATACCGGTGCCTGCGGGCGTAATCTCGGAGGTCGCCGTGGACTCGGGCGTATGAGCCATCGTACTCATCCTGGCAGGAGCGCCCGGTCGAGGAAGGTGGAGGCCCGAACCTCGGCTTCCTCGTCATCGTGGCCGCCATCGTCGCTTCGCTGGTCTGGATCGGCTCGTGGCTGACCGGTCGCATACGCAGAACGTCCATTCGACGAGCTAGTTCAGCCCGTCCGCCCTAATCTCGCGCTCCTCGATCCGCATCGCACGCGTTGACTGTTGACCGGAGTGGCCGTTAGATGTGATGTGACGGACGTGGCGCTGGAGAGTTGGCCTACGACGGGGGAACACGGGGGAGAACTTCGTCTTTCTGGGAGGTCAACAGGAGGCAGCCGCGTCCGTCCCCCTTTTCGCCGCGGACCGGCTCGTACGGCGGACGCTGGCACGCACCGGGTAGGAGTCAAAGCACACTCCTCACGCCGTTCCGGGAGGAGACAGGGGGCTAGGAATCCGGACACAGGAGGCATTCGTTAGATGCGGAAGGGAACAGTCGCGGCCAGGTCGGCTCTTGGCGTCCTCGTTCTTCCCCTCTCCCCCGAGGGCGAGGATTGGGTTGCTGGCCTGGCCGCCACAAGTCGGCACGCTCATGAGCGGGGCGGAGTTCGCTGAAGCCGCCCATGTCTTGCCCGAGTACGAGCGGCACCCGCTGCTGCCGCAGAGCGCGGAGCGCCACTCGTCTCGGGTTGCTGCTCCCTCCCCCACGAGATAGATGCGCGCGCCGCGCGAAACTTGCGCGCCCGCTCTCGTCGCAGTCGTCCGGGACACACCTGCAACGCAGCAGAGTGGTGAAGATTCCGTGAGTAGGCGGCGGAGACGCGACGCCCGACGGTCTGCAACAGGCAAGCTAAGTCGGTGCTGAGTAGCGTCGGTATCTCGCTCCTGCTGGGAGCGCCCTGGATCCTCGCGAGCATCTGGGCATGGTCGCGAGCGCCGCACTCCGATGCGGTGCCGCCCTCGATGGGGCAACGTGCGCTCGAACGTCTCTCCGAATAATCCGGCGCTCCCAACCACGACGGATCCAGAGTTTGAAGCCGGTTATCGAGTACCGTCTTCTCATGGAAGACGCTGATCGTGATGTGCTCGAATTCGTCGGCGATCAAGGGAAGACGGCAGGAGAGGTGGTCGAACGCTTTCCAGCGTTCGACCTAGAGCACCTCGTTCGAGCCGAACTAATACGGCCGCGTCGAACCAACCCGGTCAAGTCGCAGTTGCGTCGCGCTGCACCAGCGCCCGACCCGACGTTCTACGTGCTCACCTCTCGCGGAGCCGAGGCAATCGGCCTCGATCAGCACACGCTTCACTCGGACTGATGCCCCCTCGCGCCTAAAGAGTCCTCTCCCTCCGTCCAAAAAGCGCGACCCTTGTCGCGACATTGAGACGAGAAGCGACGCGTGAAGCAGAGAGCGGCGGCGCCCCGCGAGGAGTACGGCTGGGAGTACCGGCGTGTCTCCGTCATCGTCAGCATCCTGCAGTTTGCTGCAGCCACGACTCCTAATGGTTGCAGGCTGTTTCAGTTGGCCGCCACTCGCCGCAGACGTTCCGGCAAGACTTTTAATCCCAAGGTCGCAGGTTCGATCCCTGCCCGGCCCACTCTCTCGGAAGCGCTCGCGCTTCAGCTGTCGGTCCGGAGAAGCGAGCTCGGGCCGAGCTTCTTGGCCGCGCGCTTCTCGCTGCGTTTCTCCTTGAGCGTCTTCGTCGCTTTCTGCTTTCCCTGCTTCTTCGGCTTCTCGGATCGCTTGCTCACGAGGGCGACGCACTCCGGTTGACGGGTCTAGCGGCTCGCCGCCACTTGACGATGACGTGTCCACTACTGTCTTCGACCGCCGTCGTGACGACCCACTTGCCACCGCTCCGTTGCAGCGTGTCTCCGATCTTCGGGACGTTCTCGCTGAGCTCGAGCTCCCACGCGTCATCCGGGTAGCGAACGGTCACGAAAGGTGAAGCCATGCCTCGCTCTCTTTCCGCTCGACCTGGCGCAATGGCTCAGGACTGGGTCACGACGGGAGGAGGAGCTATTGAAGTCCGCTCAGTGTAGCGCGGTCGAGGCGCAACACGGGACGCATGATTCGCAGCTAGGGTGGTTCGAGCGCGTTGGGTGTCTTTGAAGTCGTCGAGGCACGTGCCTGTTTCGACTATCGCACCGACCCGACCGCAGCAGGGAGTTCGTTCGGACTCTCCTGTCCCGATAGGAACGAAGGAGCACCACATGCATGCGACCATTCGCCGCTACGACGGTGTGGACCAGAATCGCACGATCGAGCTCACGAGCAAGGTCAACGAGACCCTCGTCCCCAAGCTCAGCAAGCTCCCCGGCTTCGCCGGCTACTACCTGATCGAGGCCGGCGACGGCATCTTCAGCTCGCTCGGTCTCTTCGAGACACCCGAGCAAGGCAAGGAGTCGTCGAACGTCGTCGCGACCTGGATTCGCGACGAGAAGCTCGAGACGTTGATCCCGAACACGCCGAAGATCACGAGCGGCAAGGTCATCGCTCACAGCAACGGCGTCACGGTCGCCTAGCTCGACCGCGACCGACTCGACGGAGGGCCCGGCGCTGCCGGGCCCTCGCGGCCGTCCTGGCCGCGCCCGACAGCTCCGGTCACAGCGTGAGCGTTCCAATGCAACGTCCTCGCGACGTCGGAGTAGTCATGGCCGCGTCGCAGAGAGGGCCTAGCGCCGGGGCGACTTTCGTCACCGCGGTGGCCAGGCCGTCTCCGGCAGGTGTCGAGCCGGTGAACGGTCTTGCGCTCCGGCACGAACTGTGCGAATGAGTGGCTCATGCGCCACGCGCTGGTCGCCCTTCGAAGTACCCCGACGAACGAGTCGCTGACCCGTGCCGTCGTGGGCGGTGCTCGCTGGGATCTGCTGTCGCCCGAGCAGGCACTCAGCGCGCTCCGGCCCGGAGATGTCGCGCTCGGTCGCCTCGACGTGCTACCGACGCTCGACGGGATCGACGACGGCGTGTGGGCGCTCGGCGCGCTCGAGGCTTCCGGGGTCGTCGTCCTCAATCACGCCTCGGCGCTCTATGCGACGCACGACAAGCTTCTGACCGCTCGCCTGCTGCGACGGGCCGGTGTGCCGCACCAGCGAACGGCGCACGTGCGGCCCGACCGGCCGTTCGCGGCCATCCGACCTCCGGTCGTGGTGAAGCCTCGCTTCGGAAGCGGCGGAGAAGGCGTGACCTGGTGCGCGGACGAGCCCTCTCTGATCGAGACGCTCGACTGGCTCTCCGAGCTGCCGTGGTTCGAGCAGCAAGGCGTTCTCGTTCAGGAGGCGATCACGCCGCAGGGATACGACCTGCGCATCCTTATCGCTGTCGACCGCGTGGTCGGCGCGATCTTCCGGGTCGCCGCGGACGGTGAGTGGCGCAACAACATCGCGCTCGGCGGTGCCCGGCGACCGGTTGCCGATCCTCCTCGGCAGGCATGCGAGCTCGCGCTGATCGCTGCGCGTGCCGCGGGAACCGCGCTCGTCGGCGTGGATCTCGTGCCGGAACTCGACGGCACGTGGACGGTGATCGAGCTGAACGGTGCCGTCGAGTTCACGGAGGAGTACCTGCCCGCGCGCGATGTCTTCGTGGACGTCGCGTCCGAGCTCATGCGAGCGGCGAGCGGCGAGGTCGTGCCGATCGAGTCCGCGTCCAGCGCTGCGTAGCGGTCACCAGCCGGGCGGCGAAACGACGTAGACCGCGACGCCGAGGGGCGCGAGCTTGTCCGTGACGAGATCGCCCAGCGGCTTCACGACGCGGCCATCGCGGAAGACCCGGAGCGAACGGCCGCTGAGGCCCGGCAGCGTGAACGACGCGGTCGCCGGGGTCGTGGCTGTGTTCACCGCAATCACGTAGGTCGCGCCGTTGTAGCGGCGCGCGCCGATTCGTACCGGGTTCTCCGTCGACCAGTTCGCCTTCGTGACAGGCGCCAGAAGTGCGGGGGCGAGGGCGAGGATCTCGCGGTTCACGAGACGCACCTCGTTGCGGATCGACTCCTCCCACCAGTCGGGGAAGTACCCGATTCCCCGCGCGCCACCGGCGATGGCGAGCCACGTCTCCGCGCGGACGATCGTCGGCGTCGGATCCTCGTTGTGCCGGCAGTGCTCCATCGGCCCGGCCTCGATCCACTGGAAGGTTGGCTTGCCGCGCGTGAGTGCGACGAGCTCGCGCTGCATCCAGTAGACGTTGTCGATCTGGGCCACCGTGCAGCGCACCTCGACCGGGTAGGTGTCGAACCCGATCACGTCCGCGCTGTCGAAGAACGCCGGATAGATCTCCTTGCCGTACGGCCCGGGCGCGGCGTTGACGGAGAACTTGTCGGTGAGAGTGAGGAACGTCACGCGCCCGGCGCCTTTGGGTTGAGGAAGCTTGTTCGCGTGCCCGACCGACACGTCGGCTTCGTCCTGCAAGTGCCAGCCCACCTGGCCGGGGCCGGAGATCCCGGGAGTTCCGGCGTCGACGGTTGACATGGCGCGACCGGCGAGCCGGTCGAACTGCTCGGCGGGATCGGCACAGCTGACGCCGAGAAAGAGGTTGATCCCGGCGCCGATCGACGTCGGGTAGTACGTCGGGCACTGCCGCCAGACCATCCGCGGGAACACCGCGTTGCCGTTGACCCGGAGCGGCGACGAGCTCTCGACGAGTGGCGTTCCGGGCGGGAGCGGACTCGGGGCGGGAGGCTGGGACGGCGTGGCGCCCGGGGGGAGTGACGGCGGGAGCACGAACGGAGAGCCACCACCCGTCGCCTCCGTCGCGCTCGCCGCCGCGGGGACAGCGCTCGCGGCCGTCGAACCCGGCCAGGCGTCCGTGCGGAACGAGCCGCGCGCCTCCGCCATCATTCCGTTGCGCCAGCGCGTGAGGACGCGAAAGCGATACGCGGTCGCGGGCTCGAGGCCCGCGAGCGTGGTGCGGGATGTCCGCGCAGAGTGCGCGACCGTGGTGGGCGACCAGATCCCGAAGCGGTCGTCGAGGCCGACTTCGAGAACGACGCGACCGGCATCCGGGACGCGCCACTTCACGACGGCGGAGAAGGGATACGTCTCGACGGAGACGATGTCCGGTACGAGCGGCGTGCGCGTGGCGTTCGCGCCGCTCGACGCGAGCGCGGCGACCGCGCTCAGGCAGAGAAGGACGAGAGCAGCCGAGCGCCGCAGCATGCGATGAACGTCGGCACCCGGGAGAGTGTGTCGTGTCCCTCGAACGAGGGACACCCGTCCGCTGCGGACACGCCCAGGTGTCAGACACGGTGTCTGACACCTGGGCGTGTCGAGTGGGGACACTGGTATGTGGCCAGCCTGCTTGGTTTTCGCAGGCGAGGTCGCCCATATACCTCCCGGAGAGACCACGGGCTGCTAGGTTCGCGGCCGTGTCCACGGCGGTCATGAATACGAGCGAGGGTCCCATCGAGCTCGAGCTCTTCGTCACCGACGCCCCGAAGACGGTAGAGAACTTCACGAAGCTCGCCGGTGAGGGCTACTACGACGGGCTCGTGTTCCACCGCGTGATTCCCGACTTCATGATCCAGGGCGGCTGCCCTCGCGGAGACGGGACGGGCGGCCCCGGATACTCCTTCGAGGACGAGTTCAACGAGCACCCGGTCGCGCGCGGCTACCTCGCGATGGCGAACGCCGGCCCGAACACGAACGGCTCGCAGTTCTTCATCGTCACGACCGAGGACGCGTCGTGGCTGAACGGGAAGCACACCGTCTTCGGGCGTGTGACGTCCGGGCAGGACGTCGCAGATGCGATCTCGAACGTCGACCGCGACGGCCGCGACCGGCCACTCGAGCCGGTCGTCATCGAGTCGCTCACCATCGCCTGACTCCGCCACGTCCTCGCGCCGGCCGAACGGACGTGTCCCGCCGGGCCCTCGCCCACGCAGCCGCGCGGGGTTTGCGCGAGGGTGTCTGACGCCAAGTCTGACACCTGGTTGTCCGCTTCGGACTAGGCTCCGGCGCGTGGAGCTCGCGGGCAAGACGGCTGTCGTCACGGGCGCGTCGAGCGGCTTCGGCGCGGCGACGGTGCGGAAGCTGCGGGAGGCGGGCGTGCGGGTCGTCGGTGGTGCGCGGCGCGTCGAGAGGATCGAGGCCGACGTCGCGCTCCCCCTCGACGTCACGGACGAGGAGAGCTGCGCGGCGTTCGTGACGCGCGCTGCTTCCGAGCTCGGCGGGATCGACATCCTCTACAACAACGCGGGCCTCGCGCTCGGCCGGTACCCGTTCACGGAGTCGATTCCGGAGGACGAGGCGACCGTCCTGCACACGAACGTGGATGGTGCGATCCGCATCACGCGCCTCGCGCTCCCGCACGTCCGCGACGAGGGCCACATCCTGTTCACGGGATCGATCGCGGGCCGGCAGGCGTACCAGAATGCCGCCGTCTACGTGGCCGCGAAGTTCGCCATTCGCGGGTTCGTCTACGGCCTGCGCGAAGATCTCCTCGGCCGCCCGATCCGGATCACGACGGTCGATCCCGGGCTCGCCAAGACGGAGTTTTCACTCGTTCGCTTCAAAGGTGACGAGGCAGCGGCGGAGGCGCCGTACGAGGGAGTCGAGCCGCTGAGCGCGGACGACGTCGCCGACTGCGTCCTGTTCGCAATCACGCGGCCGCTGCACGTGAACATCGACGAGATCGTGATCAAGGCTCTCGCCCAGTCGAGCGGCGGCCGGATCGTGCGCAGCGGCGCCGTCTAGAGGCCTGATGCGGGTTGGGAGCACATCCGGATGGGGGTCTGCGCACTACGCAGCGCGCCCCGATCGGTCGGCACCGAGGCTACGAGCCTTGGCCCCGCCCGCGCTGCTTGGCGCATACCCTCCCCGGACGCACTCCCAACCCACAGCAGGTCTCTAATGCTGACGATCCTCGAGGGATCGACGTTCTGCATCTGCGACGACCGCGGCGACATCGCCGCCGAGACGAGTGGCTTCTTCGCGCACGACACGCGCTTCCTCTCGCGTCTCGTCTTGCAGGTCGGCGGCTCCAGTCCGCTCCTGCTCTCCTCCGGACGGGTCGAGCACTTCAGCGCCGCGTTCTACCTCCGGAACGGCGCGGCGGACGGCCTTCCGCGCGACGCGGTCTCGATCGCACGCGAGCGATTCGTCGGCAGCGGGATGCAAGAGCGCGTCTCGCTCCGCAACGAGAGCCCCGACCCGCTCGATTTGACGGTCGCGCTCGAAGCGGAGGCAGACTTCGCGGACATCATCTCCGTGAAGCTCCACGACTTCTCGCTCGGCGATCCCGCGCTCGCGCAGCCCCTCCCGCCGCCAGCGCCGACGTCGTACGACGAGGCGACGCGTCAGGTCTCGATCGTCGATCCGCGTGGAGACATCGGGACGCACCTCGTGCTGTCCCGGCCGGGCCAGCTCGAGGGGAACACGATGACGTTCCACTTCACGCTGGACCCGCACGAGCGCTGGGATCTGAGCGTCGACGTCCTGCCGTGGCTGAAGGCGGAGCTCGAGATCTTCGAGCTCGACGAGGAGCGCGAGAAGGCCGGCGACGTCGTGGCCGCCTGGACGCTCCGTGTCCCGCGCGTCCGCGGCGGCTGGGACAGCCTGCGTCGGGCCTTCGATCGCTCGATCGGCGATCTCGCGGCGCTCCGTATGCGGACAGGCGAGACGCGGCGGCCGCTTTTCGCCGCCGGCATGCCGTGGTTCATGACCGTGTTCGGACGTGACACCGCGATCACGTCGCTCCAGACCCTGCTCCTCGGACCGGAGATCGCGATCGGCGCGCTCGACGCCCTCACCGAGCTGCAGGCGCAGGTGGAGGACCCGGCGATCGACGCCGAGCCGGGCAAGATCGTCCACGAGGTGCGCGAGGGTCGGTGCGCCGAGTTCTGGTTCCCGCGCTACTACGGCTCGATCGACTCCACGCCTCTGTACCTGGTGCTGCTCGCCGAGACGTGGCGCTGGACGGACGACGCGTCGTTCGCGCAGCGCATGCGCGAGCCGGCCATGCTCGCCCTCGACTGGATCGACCGCTACGGCGATCGCGACGGCGACGGCTTCGTCGAGTACAGCCGCATGGTCGACTCGGGGCTCGCGAACCAGTCGTGGAAGGACTCGGGCGACTCGCAGCGCTTCCAGGACGGCTCGTTCGCCGAGGCGCCGATCGCGTCGGTGGAGGTGCAGGGCTATGTCTACGACGCGAAGCGGGGTCTGGCCGAGATCGCGCGCGAGGTGTGGCGTGAGCAGGAGCTGGCCGATCGGCTCGAGCGCGAGGCTGACGAGCTGCGCGCGCGCTTCGACGAGGCGTTCTGGGTCGAGGAGCGAGGCGGCTTCTACGCACTCGCGCTCGACGGACAGAAGCGCCCCGTCGATGCCCGCTCGTCGAACATGGGCCACCTGCTGTGGAGCGGGATCGTCCCACCGGAGCGGGTGAGCAAGGTCGTCGACCAGCTCCTGTCCGAGGAGCTCTGGTCGGGTTGGGGGATCCGCACGATGGCGTCGGACGCGGCGGCGTTCAACCCGATCAGCTACCACAACGGAACGGTGTGGCCGCACGACACGTCCCTCGCCGCGTGGGGTCTCGCGCGGCATGGCTACACGGCCGAGGCACGACGCATCGCGCGCGCGCTGATCGAGGCTGCGGCGCACTTCGACTGGTCGCTGCCGGAAGTGTTCGCCGGCTATGCGCGCTCCGAGACTCCGTTCCCGATCGCGTATCCGACCGCTGCGCGCCCGCAGGCCTGGGCGGCGGGAACCCCGATTCTGCTCGTCCGTGTCCTCCTCGGAATCGAGCCCGACCGCGTGCGGCAGCGGCTCGTCTCGACCGTGACGGACGAGCTTCCGAGCTGGCTCGACGGGCTCCGCATCGAGGGCGTTCGCGCGTACGGCCGGACGTGGACGGTTGCAGTCGAGCGCGGCCATGTCACGATTGCCGAAGGCGTATGAGAATCGGCTTGGTTTGTCCCGTGTGGTTTCCGGTGCCTCCCGAGGCATACGGGGGCACGGAGCGCGTCGTCGCGCTCCTCGCCGACGGCCTCGTCGACGCGGGACACGAGGTGACGCTCTTCGCCTCGGGCGACTCGCAGACGCGCGCACGCCTCGAGTCCGTCTTCCACACGGCGCCGAGCGAGTGGATCGGTCACACGTACTGGGAGCTGCAGCACGCCATGCACGCGTTCCTGAAGGCCGACGAGTTCGAGATAGTGCACGACCATACGGGGATGCTCGGGCTCGCGTTCGGCGGGCTCATCGACACGCCGTTCTGTCACACCGTGCACGGGCCGCTCGACGGGCAGCCCGGCCGGATGTACGAGCAGGTGCTCGAGCTCTCGCCGCGCGCCAAGCTCATCTCCATCTCGATGAACCAGCGCAAGCCGAAGCCCCACCTCCCCTGGATCGGGAACTGCCCGAATGCACTCGACCTCTCCATGTACCCGTTCCGCCGGAAGCCCGGTGGCGACTATCTCGTCTTCCTCGGGCGCATGAGCCCGGACAAGGGAGCGCATCGCGCGCTCGCCGTCGCGCTCGAGACCGGGATCCCGCTGAAGATCGCGGCGAAGTGCCGCGAGCCCCTGGAGATTCGCTACTTCGACGAGTTCATCCGTCCCCACCTCGGCGGCACCATCGAGTACGTCGGAGAGGTCGGACACGCCGACAAGGTCGAGCTCCTCATGGAGGCGCGGGCGCTCATCTCTCCGATCGACTGGGAAGAGCCGTTCGGGCTGATGATGATCGAGGCGATGGCGTGTGGGACGCCCGTCATCACCACGCGACGTGGCGCCGTTCCCGAGATCGTCGACCACGGGCGAACCGGCGTGATCGTGGATCGCTATCGCGACATGGAGGATCCCGCAGTGCTCGAGCTCGCCGACTCGCTCGATCCCGTCGTGATTAGGAAGGAAGTCGAGGAGCGCTTCTCGCCCGAGAACATGGTGGCGAACTACGTCGCCGCGTACGAGGCAACGATCGCGGCGTCTGCGTAGGGCGACATATATGTCGCCCCTACGGCGTGAGCGGGAGGCGTGGCAGTGAGATTGCGGTCCCGGTACGACCGCGAGATCCTCGGGCTCGCGCTGCCGGCGCTGGGCGCGCTCGCCGCAGAGCCGCTCTACCTCCTCGTGGATACGGCGATCGTCGGGCATCTAGGGCGGCCGCAGCTGGCCGCGCTCGGGATCGCCTTCACCGTCCTCGGCGGCACCTTTGCGATCTTCAACTTCCTGCAGTACGGGACGACCGCGCAGGTCGCGCGGGCGGGCGGAGCGGGGGAGAACGAGGCCGCGCGCAGGCTCGGTGCGCAGGCGGTGTGGCTCTCGCTCGCGTTCGGCATCGCCGTCTCGGCGCTGCTCGCTCTGCTCGCGGAGCCGCTCGTGTCGCTCATGGGCGGGGAGGGAGATGCGGCCGACTTCGCCGTGACGTACCTTCGCATCGCGGCGATCGGCTTTCCGGCGGCGTTCCTCGCGCTCGGTGCGCAGGGGTACCTCCGCGGCGTCGCCGACCTGCGCACGCCGCTCGTCATTCTCATCGCCGGGAATGTCGCGAACGTCATCCTCGAGGTGCTCTTCGTCTACGGCTTCGACTGGGGAGTCGCGGGCTCGGCGTGGGGCACCGCGATCGCCCAGCTCGGGATGGGCGCGGCGTTCGTCGTTGTCGTCCTGCGGCGGCTCGAGCGCGGCGAGGCTCGCGTGCGGCTCGCGCTCGCGCGACGCGTGCTGTCGCTGGGCAAGTGGATCTTCATCCGCACCACTGCGTTGATGCTCTCGTTCGTCCTTGCCGGTGCGGTCGCGACGCGCTTCGGCGATGCGTCGATCGCGGCGCACCAGATCGCGTTCCAGCTCTGGATCTTCCTTGCGCTCGTACTCGACGCGGTCGCGATCGCGGGTCAGATCATCGTCGGACGCGAGCTCGGCGCGGCGCGGCGCGAGGAGGCGTACGGCGCGAGCGAGCGAATGATCTGGCTCTCCGTCGCGCTCGGCGGCGTGTTCACCGCGCTGATGCTCGTGCTCGCCGGCGTGCTGCCGCGCGCGTTCACCGGCGACGCCTCGGTGCTCGACGAGGCGGCGCTCCTGTGGCCGATCTTCGCGCTCATGCAGCCGCTCAACGGGGCGGTGTTCGCTCTCGATGGGATCCTCATCGGTGCCAGCGATGGGCCGTTCCTTGCGCTTTCGATGGTGGTGGCGTTCGTCGTGTGCGCGGTGATGCTCATCGTGACTCTGGAAGCCGACTGGGGGATCCGGGGCGTGTGGGCTGCGCTGCTCGTGCTGATCGTCGTGCGGCTCGGGCTCATGACGACGCGCTTCCGGCGCGGCCGCTGGCTCGTGACGGGCTGGGCTTCGTGAACGTCCTCGGTGGCGAGCTGGAACCCTGCTCGCTCGACCCCGTGACCGGCTACTTCCGCGACGGCTACTGCCACACGGCCGGCTCGGATCTCGGCTTCCACGTGGTCTGCGCGGTGATGACGGAGGCGTTCCTCGAGTTCTCGGTTCGTGCGGGGAACGATCTCGTGACGCCGCAGCCGCAGTGGATGTTCCCCGGGCTGCGGGCGGGGGATCGCTGGTGTGTGGTCGCTGCGCGCTGGCAGGAGGCGCTCGAGGCCGGTGTCGCTCCGCCCGTCGTGCTCGAGGCGACGCACGCGTCGGCGCTCGAATTCGTCTCTATGGCGGATCTCGAGGCGCACGCGGTGCAGGGCTAGTGTCGGGGACGGTGCGTCTGGGAGCGCGGTCGTCGTCGTGGCGAGTATCGCGCTCAGCTCGGAGCTGTCCCTCGATGCGCTGCTCCACCGCATTGTTCCAACGAGCGGGTGCGCGTTGCCGCGCACCCGCTCTAGCGCCGCTTCTACGCCGAAGTCGGCTCAGGCGTGAAGACGATGCGGGCGGGAATTCGCCCTGCTTCGACGTCTGCCATTGCCTCGTTGACCTCACCCAGCGAACGTGTCTCGCGGATCACGCGCGTCTTGCCGGCTGCATGCAAATCGAACACTTCGCGCAGATCGACTCGAGTGCCGACGATCGAGCCGACCACGGTGATGCCGTTGAGGACGGTCTCGAAGATCGGCAGTTGGATGTGGTTCTCGGCCGGCAGCGCGACGAAGACGAGTGTCCCCTTGCGACGTAGCGAACGATAGGCCTGCTCGAACGACGCAGGACTCACCGCTAGCGCGATCGCCTGGTCGGCCCCGCCGAGCGCGTGAATGAACTCGACGGGATCCTGCTCGGCTGCATTCACCGTGAACTTGGCTCCGAGATCTCTCGCGAGCTCGAGCTTGTCATCGACAACATCAACCGCAATGACCCGGCCGCCGGCGATCGCCGCGTACTGGATAGCGAGATGGCCGAGACCACCGACGCCGAAGACGGCGACGATCCGCAGGGGGAAATTACGGAGCGCAGCTCAGTGGCTCGACGTGCCATTCGGCTGCCCGACCTTGAGCAGCCCGACCTGTCCCAGGTCGACGTGTGCGAAGGCGTGGCTCACGAACGGGTAGAGGCCGGGCTGGTCGATCTTCACGTCGAACACGGCACCTCCACCCGCCGGCACGCCGACCGTCTGGACGCCCTGCTGGAACTGCGTCATGTCGCCGTTCACCCACGCTCGATCGAAGATCGTTCCGACGACGTGGAAGTCGGTGTCGAGCGTCGGGCCGGCGGCGACGACGTAGAAGCGCACGGTGTCGCCGGGATCCGACGTGAGCGGGTGCGTCACGTACTGGTTCGCGTAGCCGTTGAAGGTCGTCCAGTCGGGCTGCATCGCGCGTGCCTTGCCCATGTCGAGCGAAGCAGGCTTGTCGACGCCGTCCGTGGAGAGGTACCACTCGCTCGCCACGAGGACGTATTCGTGATCGGCCTTGGGGAGCGGCGTCGCCGGATCCACCACGATTGCCCCGTACATGCCGTTCGCAATGTGCGCGAGAACCGGCTTCGTCCCGCAGTGGTACATGTAGACGCCCGGGTCGCCTGCCTTGAAGCGGAAGGTAAACGACTCGCCGGGCGCGACGTCCTTGAACGCGACGTTCGGGGCGATCCGTGCCGCGTGGAAGTCGATCGAGTGCGGGATGGCTCCACCGTTCGTAAGGGTCATCTCCACCATCTGGCCCTCGCGCACGTGGACGATCGGACCCGGCGCGCCGTGACCATCGAACGCCCACGTGTTGTACTTCACGCCCGGCGCGACCTCGACGACCATGTCCTTGAGCGTCATCTGCACCTTTACGAGGTCGCCGGCGGGCACGGCGGGCAGGACGGCGCTCGTCGCATCGTGCGCCATGGCGAGCTCCTCGGCGTTTTCCCCGGTCTTGCCGGCGAAGCTCTGGAGAGGCAGGCTCAGGTTGCTGTCCGCGGCGTGCGAGGCGTGATCGGTCGTGCCAGCAGCGATTGCCGCCTCGTCGCGCGCGTCATCGGCCACCCGCACGAGGACGACCGACACGATTGCGAGCACACCGACGGCGATTCCGAGAAAGACGGCGAGAACCATCCAGCCGACACCCGAGCCCGATCCTCGATCCTTCGTCTGCCGCGGGTACTGCTGCGATGCCTGGTAGCTCGTCACGGGGCCGGTCCTCCTGATCTCGGGTTCGTCGCTCACGGTAGGCACCGAGTCGCGCGTCGCCATCGTCGTGTCCACGGAGCCGAGCTGCGGCTTTTCCGCAAACTCGGAGCTGGCTCAGAAGCCGAGGCCGAGACTGAGAACGGGCTCGCGGTCGAGCTGCGTACGGTCGACCATCCCGACCATGCCTCCGTCCTCGAGGACGGGGAGGTAGTCGATGCCGTACTGCTCCATGAGCACCTTCACCGCGCTCACCGGCGTGTCTCGGGCGACCGTCAAAGGCTCCGCCGTCATCCACTGGCGTACGCGGGCCTCGGCGGGATGCGCTCTCGCGGACGCTGCTCGCAGCAGATCGGACACTGTGAGGGTTCCCACGATCCGGCCGTATTCGCTGACGGCCGCTGCTCGCACGTCTTCGCCGAGCATGCGGCCGGCCGCTTCGCCAAGAGTGTCCTCGGGCGCGACCGTGATGGAGGACGCAGTCATTACTGCGTCGACGCGAAGCTCGTCGTCGCTCGGCTGCGTCAGCAGGAGACGCCTCGAGTCGAGCTCGGAGATCGTCTGCGAATCGAGAAGATGCTCGATCTCGACCGCGCCCGGTTCGTCGCCGGGAACGGCGCTCGGCGCCTCGGTTCCGGTGAGGGACGCGAGAAACGGTGCGAGGTAGCGGCCGACGATCTTCGCGGGTGGCCACCAGATGGGATCGAGGCTCGCCATGGGATCGACGGCAGGCTCGAACGCCAGCTCCCGGCGCAGGTAGCGCGGACGCGCTCCGGTGAGGAGCACGCCACGAAGCACTGGTCGGAACCGCGCCGGCTCGATGTCGGCGCCCGCCGCCGCAGCGATCGTCTCGGCCGCCGCATCCGCCTGCTGCGTCGCGATCCCACCTTGCTTGACCGTGAAGCTCGTGATGTCGCCGGCTGCGTAGACGTCGGCGACACCGTCCACGCGGCCGTGGGGGTCGACCGGAATGAACCCGTCGACAGTCTGGGGAATCCCGTCGAGCGGTGCGCCCTTCAGGCGCGCGAGCGCGATCACGCGATCGGCTTCGACCACGCCGTCCGGGATCAGCCGAAGGGCCCCGTCCACGACGGCGCCCGGGTAGGCGCCGGTCCGCAGGGCGATGCCGCGGTCGGAGAAGAGCTCGCGGATCGCCTCGCTCGCCTGCGGGCCGAATACCTGTAGCGGCTCTTCCTCGGGCGTCACGACACATACCTCCACACCTCTTACGCCCAGCCGCTCGAGATGCGTCGAGGTGAGCAAGGCGAGCTCGTACGCCGGCAGGGAGTAGACGGCGCCCCACGGGATCACGAACGCGACGGAGCGGGCAGCTCCACTCGCAAGGTCGCGAAGCAGACCGCCGACGACCTCGATGTCCGCAGGCCCTCGAAACGTGAGGGCACCGGGGATCGCCGGCAGCGAGAGAGCGCCACACGCGACGAGCAGCAGGTCGTACTCGAGCTGCGTGTTCCTGGACGTGTGCGCGACATGCCTCCACGCATCGATGCCGACGAGGCCTCCCCGCGTATACGCGACCCCGATCTCCCGAGCCAGGCCGTCGAGCTCGAAGTGCAGAACGTCGCCCTGCTCGAAGGGCGCAGCGACGGCCAAGGGCCGATACCAGAAGTGCGGCTCCGGAGCGAGGAGCTCGACCCGCACCGTGTCTTGTGCGATGTCACGAAGCGCCAGCGCTGCCTCGAGCGCAGCGACTCCGCCTCCCGCGATGAGCACTCGCTTCTGCAACTGGCGATCCATCGGAGACCTCCGTTTCGAGTCCACTCGACGATTGCGCACGAGCTGCGGGCGCCCAACCGCGAAAGCCGGGATTCGCAACGCGGCTTACTACGTACCGGACACCTCGCCGACGATCGCCGCCGCGGCCGGCACCCGACGGTTCGCGACCACGATTCCGGCGTTCCAGCCCGGAGCGCGCCCGCCCGCAGGTGGGCGAATCGAGGCGGTCTCAACACCGCTGCAGACGATCAGCCAGCCGACGATCGAGTTCGAGTTCCGCATCTCCCCCGCGCGGGACTCGTCGCGTCCCCATGTCAGCGTCGGCACCTCGGGAACGAGCTCGAGCAGCCGGCGCGTGGCGAGAGGGTCTGTGGTGAGTCGCTGCGGGCTGCCGACCGCCTCGTCGGCGGTCCGGTATCGAACCGCCGCGCCAGCGCCGGACCTCGTAGCGAAAGATCCGCCAGCGACCGGCCCGGCGGCTCGCGACCGGGCCTTCGGCGACGACCCCTCGCTCTCCACGGCCGCCCCGCTGCAGGGCGGGCGCCTGCTCGACAACGAAGCGACCTTCGGGCAGCCGGACCTCGAGCGCGGAGTGGTAGAGATCGCACGTCGGCCGCCTCGCGAGTCGCGCCGTCACGAATTCGAAGATGCGCCCGTTCAACCGCACCGAGTGTCCACCTGCTCCGAGCGGAAGCCAGTAGAGATCGACGCTCGTCTCGGCGTCCATCGATCTCTACTGGTAACGCAGCGCTTCTGCCGGGTGGATCCGGGACGCACGGATCGCGGGCACAAGCGTCGCGGCGATCGCGACGGCGTACACCACCGCGAGGATCACGAGGGGTTGAGCCAGGGCACGACGAGCTCGAGGCCCTCCCAGCTCGGCTGCGCCCGCTGGTCGCGGATGATGTTCCAGGCCAGGAACAGGCCGAGCACTGTGCCGACGACGATCGCGGTCAACGCGATGAACGACGATTCGAGCAGGAACGCGAGCTGCACCGACCGCTCCCTGAAACCGATGGCGAGCATCACGCCTGCTGACGCCGCTCGACCATCGCCCGGGCGCTGATGACACCGAGCGCTGCGACGCCGACCAGGAGTCCGAGCCTCAGAAAGCCCTGGATTAGCTTGTTGAAGGTCACGCTCGCGGCCGTGACGTATCGACGATTGGCGTGCTCGTTGCTTCACCTCCGGTCGTTCTGCCCCAGCGTCGCCTTCCGGAAGCCCGCGGACATCGGCAGCGCACCGCGGAGCGATCTCGGGAGAGTACGCACGGTGTGCGAGAGCTAGGCGGCCGCGAGCGCGCCGGCGAGATCGAGCGTCGAGAGGATGCCGACGGGGCGGCGCTCGACTGCGTCGACGACCACAAGGTGCGAAACGCCCGTTCGCGTCATCAGCCGGGCGGCGACGTCGAGCGACGCGGAAGGTGCGATGGTGACTGCGGGCCGCATCGCGGTGCCCCCCGCACGCTGCTCTGCGAGCGGACGCACGCTTGCGGCGGCGACGAGATCGAGGTCGGATACGACTCCCCAGAGCGTCCACGCATCGATGTCGTGCACGACGACGACGCAGTGAACGCGCTCGGCGCTCATCAACGCCGCCACGGTGTCGAGCGACGTGTCGGCCGGGCAGCTGACGAGGCCCCAGTGCATGACCTCGGCCACGCGCAGCGGAGCGATCGCACGGAAGGCCGACGAGACGGGAGCGGTCATTCCCGGATGTTCGGCCCGAACGTCGACTCGGGCCTCGGCTGTCGACCGCGGAGCACCTGCGGAAAACTACGGGGTTGCGTGCCTGCAGACGCGGTCAGAGCGTCTACGCTCCTGCGCAGCAGCCCCCGGAGGACATGACTCAACAGACCGCAATCGATCGCCTGCGTGTCCTCGTGGACACCGGGATCGCCCTGAGCTCCGAGCTCTCGCTTGACGCCTTGCTGCAGCAGCTCGTCGAGCACGCGGCTCTTCTCACGGGCGCCCGCTACGCGGCGCTCGGCGTCATCGATCAGACCGGAACCGCGCTTGAGCGATTTCTCACGACGGGCATCGACTCCGAGACACACGCGGCCATCGGCGATCTTCCCAAAGGGCGTGGGATCCTCGGGGTGCTCATCCGGGAGGCCGCGCCACTCAGGCTCGCCGACCTCGGCAGCGATCCGCGCTCGGTCGGCTTTCCCGCAAATCACCCGCCGATGCGGACGTTTCTCGGGGTTCCGATCTTGCTGCGCGGGGTTGCGTACGGGAATCTCTACCTCGCCGAGAAGCACGGGGGCGACGAGTTCACCGAAGAGGACAGTGATGTCATCCAGTTGCTCGCCGCGCAGGCAGCAGTCGCCATCGAGAACACGCGGCTGTACGAGACCTCGAACCGCTGGCTTCGCCATCTCGAGTCGCTGAACGAGATCGGCGAGGCGCTCGCCGGCGAGCTCGAGCTCGAGCCCCTCCTCGGCCTCGTCGCGCGGCGGCTGCGAAGCCTCGTGCAGGCACGAATCGTGCTCATCGCGTTGCCGAAGCCCGGCGCCGATCGACTGGGGATCGCGGCGGCGGACGGTGAGGGCTCCGATGCCTACGGTCTCGTCGAAATGGATCTGGAGCTCGGATCCAAGACGGGTCGCGTTCTCAGTCGGGGCCGGAGCGAGCGCGTCGACTCGGTGCTCGACGATCCCGAGATCGATCAGCAGGCCGCTCGGCGGATGGGTATTCGCTCCGCCCTCTATGTCCCCCTCTTCGTCGGGGCTCGAGCGATCGGCGTCGTCGTGGCGCACGACAAGCTCGGAACGACGTCGAGCTTCACCGACGAAGACGTACGGCTCGCAGAATCGCTGGCCGCCCGTGCTGCGATCGCGGTCGAGCTGTCCGAGCGAGTGAGCCGGGACGCCGTGAGGCGCGTCGTGGAGGCGCAGGAGAACGAGCGGGCTCGGCTTGCACGTGAGTTGCACGACGAGACCGGCCAGGCGCTGACGTCCATCTTGCTCGGGCTGAAGTCGCTCGACGACAGTGTCGAAACGGACGAGAGCCGTGCTGCGGTGGCGGAGCTCCGCGAGCTGGTCGTCTCCACCTTGCAGGACGTTCGCCGTCTTGCGGTCGAACTCCGCCCAGCGGCGCTGGACGACTTCGGCCTCGTGCCGGCGATCGAGCGTCTTCGCGACCTGATCGGTGAACAGGGCGCCGTCTCGGTCGACCTTCGCTCGGAGCTCGGCAACCAGCGTCTCCCCGCCGAGGTGGAGACGGTGCTCTACCGCATCACGCAGGAGGCCATGACGAACATCGTGAAACACGCGGACGCGCGGCTCGTGAGGGTGCACCTGAGTCGGGTCGGGAACGACGTGACGCTCGTCGTCCAGGACGACGGACAGGGCTTCGATCCCGACGGCGTGCGCGAGGGGAGCGTCGGTCTCATCGGCATGCGGGAGCGCATCGCACTCCTGGGCGGGAGCTTCACAATCGAGTCGACCGAGGGCGCGGGCACGATGCTGACTGCAGAGGTTCCTATCGGATGATCCGCGTTCTCATCGTCGACGACCACGCAGTCGTCCGTGCCGGGCTCCGGCGTCTCCTCGATGCCGAGACGGACATCGAGACGGTGGGCGAGGCACCCAACGCCGATCGCGCCGTGTTCGAGGCGCTCGACGGGAAGCCCGACGTCGTCCTGATGGACCTCGTGATGCCCGAGAAGGGCGGTATCGAGGGCATGCCCGCGGTCCTCCAGGCTGTACCCGGGACGAAGGTTCTCGTTCTATCCATGCAGGACGACCCGCGCTACGTGCGCGCTGCGTTCGAGGCAGGGGCGAGCGGGTACGTCCTCAAGGAGGCCGCCGACACCGAGGTCGTGGCGGCGATCCGTGCTGTCGCAGCGGGTGAGCGGTACGTCCATCCGGCGCTCGGCGCAAAGCTCGTCGCGGCGGAGTCCGAGGAGCGTCGACGTGCCGAGCAGGATCCGCTGTCCGACCGAGAGCGCGAGGTTCTTCGGCTCCTCGCGCTCGGACATACGAACCAGGAGATCGCGAAGCAGCTCTACATCTCCGTCCGCACCGCGGAAACCCACCGCGCGCACATCATGCAGAAGCTCGGCCTTTCGAGTCGTGCGGAGCTCGTCCGCTACGCGCTCGCCGAAGGCCTGCTCGAGTCCGACTGAGCGGCTCGAGGCGTCGTCCGAGACGGCCGACCTGCACGCAGACGAAGAGGGCGGTGAGCCGCCCTCTTCGTCGGTGCTCCGGGAGTGGAGCTCTCGTGTTCCGGAAGCCTCCCGGGTGCTACCGGATCAGCCCGTCACCGCCTGTGAGGTGATCGGAGCGTTGCGAGTCGCTGTCTCCGGCTCCCGTCCGAAGACCGCGAAGGCGAGGATCACGAGCCCGACGCCCGTCAGGAGCAGTGCGACGCCGACGACCATGCCGAAGATCGAGAGCTGCTCGGCCATGTAGCTCGTGTTGAGCGCCGTCGTGATCGCAACTGCCGTTACCCAGCTCTGGCGAGCGGGATTCGAGATCGGATTGCCTTCCTCATCCATGAGCGCTGCCTCTTCGTCGCTCGTCCCCTTCGCACTCTCGGGGTCGTCTGCCGAGATGAAGCGGCCCATCTGCGCGTACGTCAGGCCTTCCGTCCGCTCCAGCTGGTGCTCGCGCATGATGCTCGCGAACGCCTGCGCCTGGTCACCGTTCGTGACCTGCTCTCCATACCACTGAGACGCGTACTTGTCCGTGGCAGGATCCTGATCCTCCGCGGTGCTGAAGAAGACCTGCTCGTCCTTGAGCGCGTCGCGCACCGTGTTCCGGCCGTCGACGCCCATGTAGATCGCAGCGGCGCCGAAGAGAATCAACACCGCGCCGGCGACGAATCCGCCGATCTCCCAAAACCTTCTACCGATCATCGTTCCACCTCCCGGTGAGCACTGCTTTGACTGATACGTGCAGTCTCGGGCGATGAGAGTCGGCCGGCATCGGGACAACAACGCCGCGTTCGTGCGCTCTAGCCGCGGTGCGGGTACGGAGAACTACCTAGCTGATGGTGCAGCTCTTCGGCACGCAGCTTGATGCCTTGCAGCATCTTCCGTTCCATTACGAGCGAAGCGGGCTCCATGAGGGCCATTCCAACGCGGGCTGCCACGGTGGGCAGGCGAAAGCGATTGCGGCTGATCAAGCGGGCCGACCCGTTGTTGGACTCGATGATGAACGTCCAGACCCAGTTGCCGTCTTCGGAGCGCCACGCGAGAACGTGCTCGGACTCCACACGCTCGACCCGCATTCGGTTCGAGCCATAGCCGAGCGTGTCGCCGATCTGGGGATGCTGATACTCGGGCAGGACGCGGTTCACGCTGTGCATGTTCAGGCCCAGCAAGTTCTCGATCCAGTCGTACGTGTACGCGCCTCCGCGCGGCGCGGGGCCCATCTGCGCGAGCCATGGCCAGATCGCAGTGGGAGGTGCATCTATCTCGATCGCCCGCGTCGCTATTCCATCGGCGTCCTCGAGCAACTCATCCCCGGGGAGCGCTGCGGCTGCCTCCTCCTTCGTCGCTCCCCAGTTGAGGATTGGCGTGCGGAGGAATCGCGAGTACACAGCACCGAGTAGCACGACGAACGTCGTAAGACGGATGAACCTCAGCACGGCAGCCTCGCAAGGCCGAAGCCGTCGGTACTCATCGACGCTCGGTCATCAGATCTCTCGGCATCAGGCGGCCGCGAGCTCGCGAACTCTGGACGAGCGCATGATCAACACGGGCCGCCTCGTCGCGCCGAGGATTCCACGCGAGACGCTTCCCAGGAGCGCCGATGCGATGGCTCCGTGGCCACGAGAGCCAAGCACGATGAGATCGGCGTCGATCGTGTCGGCATGGCGGACGATTTCTGCGACGGGTTCGCCACGCAGCAGCGCGGTTCCAGCGCGCACTTTCTCGCGCCTGGCCGCTGCCAGCGCCTCTTCGAGCAGTTCCTTGTCCCACTCCGTCGGCTCGTATGGCACGTGCCCCATCAGGCCAAACCCGTTCATGGACACGACGGCCGAATACGGCACGACGTGTACGAAGATGACCTCTGCGCCCTCGTCACGCGCAAGCTCGATGCCGAGTTCGACTGCTTCGTCTGCGGCTGTCGAGCCATCGGTTGCGATTAGAACTCGCTTCATGATGGGCCTCCTCCGGTTCGGTTGGTAGCCCAAGACTCCGTCTTCGCATGCGTTCGCGCATCCGCACAGACTCCGATCGCGCTGCGTACTTCTCCGCGAGTTACGACAGCTGAAGAAGCGCCCGGACCCCACGTGCGATGACGAGCTCCTCTCGCGCCGCGATAACCAGCACGCGAACCGTCGACTCTGGGCTCGCAATATCCGTGTCAGGGGTCGATCGCTCGTTCCGATGCGCATCGAGCTTGACGTGGAGGAAGGCCAGGCGCGCGCAGACGGCCGCACGGACTCCCGCGGAGTGCTCGCCGACGCCGGCAGTGAAGACCAGCGCGTCGAGCCCTCCCAAAGAGGCGGCCATTGCGGCAACTGCACCCGCGATCCGGTAGGCGTAGATCGCAAGCGCAAGACGCGCACCTTCGTCGTCGCCTGCCGCCGCTTCCAACTCGCGAACGTCGCCGCTCAGACCGGACAGGCCCAAGAGGCCCGATTCCTCGTTCAAAGCTCGATCGAGCTCTTCGACCGTCACATCGTGCTGCCGTTGTATGTAGAGCAGGGCACCCGGATCCACCGAGCCTGAGCGGGTGCTCATGGGAAGGCCCTCGAGAGGCGAGAAGCCCATCGTCGTATCGATGGAGCGGCCGTCACAGACAGCCGTGATCGAGCAGCCACCACCGAGGTGGCAGACGACCAGACGTCGTTGCTTTTCCGAGGGTCCGAGGATCGCGGAGGTTCTTTCCGCGCACCACTGCACCGAGAGGCCATGAAAGCCGTACCGCCTGATTCCCCACTCCTCACGCCAGATCCGCGGGATCGCATACGTACTGGCCTCGGCGGGGATGGTCGCGTGGAAGGCCGTGTCGAATACCGCCACATGCGGCACGTTCGGAAACGCGCGCGTCGCGTTGTCGATGCCTGCGAGGGCTGGTGCGTTGTGGAGCGGCGCGATGGACTCGAGTTCTCCGATCGAGGTTCGCACCGCCGAGTCGATCAGCGTCGGCTCGACGAGACCTGGGCCGCCGTGGACTACCCGATGACCAACGGCGGCGATGTCGGAGGAGCGAACCGCCTCGAGCGACTCGATGTCCTGGACCTGCTCGTTCTCGGAGACGAGACGAAGTTTGAGGCTCGTGGAGCCGGCGTTGACGACGAGGGTTACTCCCACGCGATCAGAACGGCCAGGTCCAGTCGCGAATCTCGGGATCGTCGTCTCCGTGCTGCCGCGTATAAGCCCGCGCCTGAAGGCGCCGATCCGACATCTCCTGCCGAAGGTGCGCAGCGCTGACCGCGAGGCCGGGAACGCGGTCGACAACGTCCATGACGAGATGGAATCGGTCGAGGTCGTTGAGCATGACGATGTCGAACGGCGTTGTCGTCGTGCCCTCCTCCTTGTATCCGCGCACATGCAGGTTCCGGTGGTTGGTGCGCCGATAGGTAAGGCGGTGAATGAGCCATGGGTACCCGTGGTACGCGAAGACAACCGGTCGGTCCTGCGTGAACAGAGAGTCGAACTCCGTGTCGGGAAGTCCGTGCGGATGCTCGCTCTCCGGTTGGAGCCGCATGAGGTCGACGACGTTGACTACGCGCACCTTGAGTTCGGGCAGCCGCTCACGCAGGATGGCCGCAGCGGCGAGCGTCTCAAGCGTCGGGATGTCGCCGCAGCAGGCGAGAACAACGTCGGGCTCTCCGTCATCGTCGTTCGAAGCCCATTCCCACATCCCGAGGCCGCGCGTGCAGTGGACGATTGCGTCGTCCATGGGCAGGTAGTTCAGCGCGGGTTGCTTGCCGGCGACGATCACGTTGACGTAGTGGCGGCTCCGAAGACAGTGATCGGCGACGGACAGGAGCGTATTGGCGTCGGGGGGCAGATACACCCGGATGATCTCGGCCTTCTTGTTCACCACGTGGTCGATGAAGCCCGGATCCTGATGAGAGAACCCGTTGTGGTCCTGACGCCACACGTGTGAGCTGAGGAGATAGTTCAGTGAAGCAATCGGGCGACGCCAGGGAATATCGCGTGTCACCTTCAACCATTTCGCGTGCTGATTGAACATCGAGTCCACGATGTGGATGAACGCCTCGTAACAGTTGAAGACGCCGTGGCGGCCGGTGAGCAAATAGCCCTCGAGCCAGCCCTGGCAGAGGTGCTCGGAGAGGATCTCCATGACCCGCCCGTCTGGAGCAAGGCCCTCATCGGTCGGCAGCATCTCGCCAGACCAAGCCCGGGAGGTGACCTCGAACACGGCGCCGAGACGGTTCGAGGCGGTTTCGTCGGGACCGAAGATACGGAAGATGTCCGCGTTGCGCGCAACGATGTCACGGAGGAACGTTCCGAGCACGCGCATCGCTTCGCTCGAGGTCGTCCCAGGCCCTGGAACGACGACGGCGTAGTCGCGAAAGTCAGGCAGCACGAGGTCCCGCAGCAGCTGGCCTCCGTTCGCGTGCGGGTTCGCGCTCATCCTCGCGTCCCCCTCGGGACTGAGAGCTGCGAGCTCGGGCACGAGTCGTCCGTGTTCGTCGAACAGCTCCTCGGGCAGATAGCTATGCATCCACTCCTCGAGCTGACGGAGATGCTCGGTGTTCTCGCGCACGCCGGCGAGTGGCACTTGATGTGACCGCCAAGTTCCCTCGACCGGCTTTCCGTCTACCTCGCGCGGGCCGGTCCAGCCCTTCGGAGTCCGGAGGATCAGCATCGGCCAGCGGCTGTGAGTGCCCGCGGCGGTGTCGCGTGCTGCGCGCTGAATCGCGTCGATGCGATCGAGTGCCTCGTCTAGCGTGGCGGCGAGGCGAGGATGCACCAAACGTGGCTCCTCTCCGTCAAGTCCGCCCGAGACCAGGAACGGCTCCCACCCATAACCACGAAAGAGGTCGAGGAGCTCGTCTTCCGGGATGCGCGCGAGCACCGTCGGATTTGCGATCTTGTAGCCGTTCAGGTGCAGGATCGGAAGCACGGCGCCGTCGACGCGAGGGTTTAGGAACTTGTTCGAGTGCCAGCTGGCGGCGAGGGGCCCGGTTTCCGCCTCGCCGTCGCCGACGACGCAGGCTACGAGGAGATCCGGATTGTCGAACGCAGCACCGAACGCGTGTGACAGTGCATAGCCCAGCTCGCCGCCCTCGTGGATCGACCCGGGAGTCTCCGGAGCCGCGTGACTCGGGATGCCGCCCGGAAACGAGAACTGCCGGAAGAGCTTCCGCATGCCGGCGGCGTCCTGGCCGATGTTCGGATAGAGCTCGCTGTACGTGCCCTCGAGGTAGGCGTTGGCCACGTTCGCAGGGCCACCGTGTCCAGGCCCCGTGACGAAGATCGCATTGAGCGTGCGGTCGCGAATCGCACGGTTGAGGTGCGCGTAGATGAGATTGAGCCCGGGTGTCGTGCCGAAGTGGCCAAGCAGGCGCGGCTTGACATGCTCGGGCTGCAGGGGTTCCCGAAGCAGAGGGTTGTCGAGGAGGTAGATCTGACCTACCGACAGATAGTTCGCTGCACGCCAATAGCGGTCGATCGCGTCGAGCGTCTGTGCTGAGGGACCGCTCATGGCGCCCGATCCTAGGCTGTTGTCCACCTTCACGGCCGTCATTGCCTCTGCCTAGCGACCGGCTAGCGTCGGGTCAATGGACGATCAACACGTCGCAATGCGCCCGTCGCTGGACTGTCTCGCTGACGCTCAAACCAAGGAGCCGCGAGACGAGTCCGGGCTCACGTGTTCCGACAACGATCATGTCGGCGCCTCGCTTGTCTGCAGCTTCCAGGATCAAGTCGACGGGATCTCCGAGACCCACCTCGAAGCTAGCAGCGACATCCTGCTCGTCCAGAATTGCCTTTGCGCGACGGAGCTCTTCGCGATGCAGCTCGGGAGGATCCGTCGGATCGATCGGGCCAATCCCGCGACCGGCGGGCGCAAGTTGGCGCGCAGCACTGACCGCGACGACGTCCGCGCCGAATGCCTTCGCGAGCTCGATTACGCGCTGGAGCGCGCGCATCGACGGCTCGGTGTCGTCGTAACCCAGAACGATGGTCTTCATGGAACACCTCCTTGTTCAGGCAAGACTGCAGCGCTGCGCCTGCCGCGGCACCGGTAGAACGCCGCAGACTGAACGGCTTTCTACGGGGCGGGTGCCCGAGCTCTCGTCCGGTGAGGGATCCGAAATGCGGGAAAGCCGCGGCGGAGAACCGTTCTCTACGGATGTCGCGTGAATGAGAGCGGGCCAGCCTTTCGCCATGTACGCGCGAGCGGTCGACGAGGCTGAGACCCGCCTTAGGTCACTGCGTCGTGAGGAGAGGGAGGACCTCGCGCTCGCTGGTGTGACGCTCGGACTCGCCATCGCTGCGGCGGCGCGCGCGCCGTCGCTTGCTCTCCCGCTCCTTATCGGCGGAACGGCTCTTGGAATGCTCGGCGTGCGAGCGCTTTGGCGCCACTGGGATCTCGTCGACCGCCTGGCCGGAGAGCCCGACGCGTACGCAATTGCCGAAGTGCTGGCTTACGCGGCGCGGGAGACGACGATGCGGAAGCGGCGAAGGTCCGCCGCGCTCATCCGCCACCATCTCGAAGTCGGGAGCGCGAACAGCCCAAATCGAGCTGGCGATGCTGCCGAGGAGCTCGCCGCGCTCGCGGACGAGCTCGAGGACGAGGCGCTCGAGCTGAGCCCGGAAAGCGCCGTCGCGTGCTCGCGACTGCTGGGCGAGCCAACCCAGAGTCCGCTCCTCAATCCGGCGCTCCCGCATGACGGGCTCCGCTCCAGCGTACGTCGGATCCGGTCCGGCCTCACGATCCGCCAACCTTGATCGTGAGTTGTGGATGATGGGCGGCAGACCCATGGCTACCGAAGTCACCGACGCCGCCGACGTCATCCTCCGCGACGGCCGCACCCTGCGGTTGCGACCGCCACGGAACAAGGACGCAGAGGCATTGCTCGAGTTCTTTCGCTCGCTGTCCGAGCGAAGCTTCTACATGCGGTTCCACGGCTTCCGCAAGGTGGACGACCAGATCGTCACGCCACTCCTCGAGCCCAACTGGCAGGAACGAGGTGCGTTGCTAGGAACGCTTGATCACGGCGAGAACGAGCAGGTCGTAGCCGTCGCCAACTACGTGCGGCTTCGCGACCCGACGACGGCCGAAGCTGCGTTCACAGTCGCCGACGAACACCAGCGGCGCGGCATCGGCACGCGGCTTCTCGAGCAACTCGCTGCCCGAGCGGCAGATGTCGGGATCGAGCGCTTCGTGGCAAGCGTGCTCGCGGACAATCGTGAGATGCACGGCGTGTTTGCGGCCGCCGGGTTCGAGCTGGCCCGGGAGCTCGGCGGAGGCGAGGTGGAGGTGAAGTTCCCGATCGTCTCCACCGACCGGTATCGGGAGCGCGTCGCTGAACGCGATCACACGGCTGTCACCGCGTCCCTACGGCCCTTCTTCGAGGCAAGGAGCGTCGCCGTCGTCGGCGCGTCCCGCCGCCGCGGGTCGATAGGAGGCGAACTGTTCCGGAATATCCTCGCCGGAGACTTCACGGGTGTCGCCTACCCCGTCAACCGGACCGGAGAAGCCGTTGCCGGCGTTCGCGCGTACCGGTCCCTTGACGAGATCACCGATACGGTCGACCTGGCAGTCGTGGCGCTGCCGGCAGAGCACGTGCTCGAGGCCGCCGAGCAGGTGCTCCGCGCCGGGGTGCGCGCACTCGTCGTGATATCTGCCGGCTTTGCCGAGGTCGGGGCGGAAGGCCGCGAGCGTCAGGAGCGACTTCTTGCGCTCGTACGGGCTAGCGGTGGCCGGCTGATCGGCCCGAACTGCCTCGGGATCGCCGTTGCCAGCACGGGGTTGAACGCGACGTTCGCCGCGAGCTTCGCGCCGAGCGGAAACATCGGTTTCTCCTCACAGAGCGGCGCCCTGGCTATCGCCGTCCTCCAGGCGGCGGACGCGCGCGGGCTCGGGCTGTCCTCTTTCGTCTCGATCGGGAACAAGGCTGACGTCTCGTCGAACGATCTCCTCGAATGGTGGGAGGACGACCCCGCGACGCATGTGATTCTTCTCTACCTCGAGTCGTTCGGTAATCCACGGCGGTTCGGCCAGCTCGCTCGGAGGGTCGCACGACGCAAGCCGATCCTCGCGCTGAAGAGCGGGACAACCAGTATCGGCCAGCGGGCGGCGAGCTCCCACACGGCCGCCCTGGCCGGGTCGGACGCCGCGGTGGAGGCTCTCTTCCACCAAGCAGGGGTCATTCGGGCGACGTCTTTGGAGGAATTGGTCGACGTCGCCACGCTGCTTTCGAGCCAGCCGGAGCCCGAAGGGCGGAGGGTGGCCGTGCTCACGAACGCGGGTGGGCTCGGGATCCTCTGTGCTGATGCCTGCGATGCGGCTGGACTGGAGTTACCCGAGCTGTCGAAAGAGACGCGGGAAAGCCTTGCGGCCCTTCTCTCCACGGAGGCCAGCGTCGCCAACCCAGTGGACATGCTCGGAGGAGCAACGCCCAAAACGTATGCGGACGCCCTCCGCCCGCTGCTCCGCGATCCACACGTCGATGCCGTGATTACGCTCTTCGTTCCCACCGTGACCGCTGTCTCGGATGACGTCGCGCAAGCGATTGACGAGGTCGCAGCGGCCGAAGCCGCGGGAAAGCCGGTCCTCGCGGTCCTGATGACGGCGGAGGGAGTGCCACGGTCGCTTCGCAGTAGCGACAGCCACGTCGCCGCGTTCGCTTATCCGGAGTCGGCGGCCCGTGCGTTGGGCCGAGCTGCCCAGCGGGCGGACTGGCTCCGCCGACCGCACGGAGTGATCCCCACGCTCGACGGCATCGACAGTCAGGCAGCCACACGAATCGTCGAGGGTGCACTCGGGCGTGGCGACGACGTCTGGCTCGAGCCCGCAGAGACGCGTGCTCTCCTGCAGGCGGTCAGCATCCCGCTCGTTGACGAGCACATTGCTTGCGACGCCGCCTCCGCTGTCGTCGTGGCCGGCAAGCTCGGTTATCCGGTCGTCGTGAAGTCGGCGGAACCGGGTGCCCATAAGACCGAGGTGGGCGGTGTCGCGCTCGACCTCGC
This sequence comes from uncultured Gaiellaceae bacterium, assembly GCA_963783705.1. Taxonomy (GTDB): domain Bacteria; phylum Actinomycetota; class Thermoleophilia; order Gaiellales; family Gaiellaceae; genus GMQP-bins7. Next base: position 267,754 of record CAWAOK010000009.1, on the reverse strand, counting down.
TGACGACGATGCTGTTCGCCACGCGGTCGAGTCGATCGGCGCGCCGGTTCTCGTTCAACCGATGGTGCGCGGCGGTGTTGAACTCCTCGTCGGAGTCGTCCAGGACCCTGTGTTCGGGCCGCTCGTGGCGGTTGGGCCTGGCGGCGTGCTAGCCGAGCTCATCGGTGAAGCTGCGTTCCGCATCGCACCGCTGACGGACCAAGACGCCGAGGAGCTCGTCCTGAGCGGCAAGACAGGGCGGCTCGTCCGCGGATTTCGTGGCGCGCCTGCAGCGGACGCGCGAGCGGTCATCGACCTCGTTCACCGCCTCGGCCGCCTTGGAGAGATGCTGCCCGCAGTGGTCGAGCTCGACCTGAACCCGGTCATCGCGCAGCCGGACGCCTGCGTCGTCGTCGACGTGCGTGTTCGCGTGCGGCATCCCGAGCGAACCGTGCGCGCGAAGACCTGGTAGCGCCGCGGGTTGCGGGTTCCCCGCGCCCACAGTCAGGGGCTGCACCGATGGGCCCAACGCCCCTCACGACCATGCTCAGTCGGAACCGAGTGAAGGAGGATCCGATGCAGATCAGCGATCTCATGACGACCGATGTCGTAACGACGACCGCCGGCACACCACTACGCGACATCGCAGAAATGCTCCTCGAGCACGAGATCTCAGGCATGCCGGTCTGCGATGACTCCGGGGCAGTCCTCGGTGTGGTGAGCGAGGGGGACATCCTCTTCAAGGAAAGCGGTCGACTCGATCCACGAGGCGGCTTTGTCGGATGGCTCCTCGGCTCCCGTTCCGAACGGCAGCTCGAGAAGGCTCAGGCGCGCACGGCGGGCGAGGCGATGAGTTCGCCGCCAATCACTGCGGCGCCGTTCGAATCGTCTGCCGCAGCCGCGCGACGTATGACAGAGGAGGGGATCAACCGGCTTCCGGTCGTCACGATGGACGGTCGCCTGGTTGGAATCCTCACGCGTACCGACCTGATCCGCGCCTTTGTGCGTCCCGACCACGTGATCGCGACCGAGATTCGAGATGACGTCCTACGCAGGGTGCTGTGGTTGACGCCCGGAGTCATCGACGTCGATGTTCGCCAAGGCGAGGTCAACCTGGCCGGCGAGCTCGAGACGGAGGCGGAAATCGACGTCCTCGAGAAGCTCGTCGCGAAGGTCCCCGGCGTCGTGAGCGTGAGCTCGGCGGTCACATTCCGGTCGGAGAAAATGGCTATCGGTCGGTGAGAGAGGAGAAGTCATGAGCATCTTCAAGAGCCACCGGTACGGCGTTCGGACGGAATGGCACGACGGCAGCCGCGTTACCCTGTCGGCACCCGGAAAGCCGAGCCTGGACGTTGCGCTGCCGTCGGATTTCAAGAACGGACTGTCCGGCGTGTGGAGTCCCGAGGAGCTCCTGATCGCCTCCTTGGCGACGTGCTTCGAGCTCACAATGATCGCGGTTGCCGAGTACAAGGGGGTTCCACTGCATGACGTTCGCGTTGACGCGACGGGACATGTCGAACGGAAGAGCCACCTTTACAAGCTCATCCTGCTCGAGCTGGACGTCCACGCCGAGACGGATCCCGGGCGGCGAGCTGACATCGAGCACCTCGCCCAGATCGCACAAGAAGGATGCTTGGTCGGGAACGCTCTCGACGTCCCGGTCCGCGTGGATCTCGCAATTCATGAAGCGGCGGTGGTCGTCGAGGCGACGTGAGGACGGAGGATCACGGTGACACTCATTTGGTTCGTGATCTGGTTCGCCTGTGATCTCGTGGGTGCCGACGGTGCTGACGTTTGACCCGGTCACTTGGTGGGCCGGAACCCTCCTTCTCGCGATTGCTCTCGACCTGAGCAGACGGCACGCTCCGCTCGCTGGGAAGCCGCACCACGAGTGATCCGCGCGTGCGGCCACAAAGCGCTGCACGCCCTGTCGAGGAGGACGCCCGCAGGCGCCTCGCGATGGACGATTCCGCGCCCGCGGAGGGTCGTTGTCCGTGAGTGATCGGATTGCGTGACGATGGACGTTCTCGTTGTCTTCGCGGTTGCGCTGGTCACGGCGCTTGCGACCGGACTGGGAGCGCTGCCGTTTGCGCTTTCGAGACGCCCCGACCAAACCTGGCTGGGAACGGCCAATTGCCTCGCAGCCGGCCTCATGCTCGGCGCCAGCCTAGGTCTGTGTTACGAGGGGGCGAGCTACGGCATCGAGCCCACCGCACTCGGCGTACTGGCTGGCTGCGCCTTTCTTCTCGTCTCCGGCCGCGTGATCGGCCGCAACCGCGAACTTCACCTCGGCGCGCTCGAGGGGGCGGACGCTCGGAAGGCGCTGCTCATCGTCGGGATCATGACCCTGCATTCGTTCGCAGAGGGTGTAGGCGTTGGCGTGGCCTTCGGCGTCGAGGAGTCGTTCGGTCTCCTCATCGGGCTCGCAATCGCGGTGCACAACATCCCGGAGGGACTGGCCATTAGCCTCGTGCTCGTCCCACGGGGTGCGTCCCCTCGAACCGCAGCCGCCTGGAGCGTCTTTTCCAGCCTGCCGCAGCCGGTCATGGCGGTTCCTGCGTTCTTGTTCGTCGAGACCTTCGCAGGATTCCTTCCCATCGGGTTGGGCTTTGCCGCCGGAGCGATGCTGTGGCTCGTCACTACCGACCTCCTCCCAGAGGCCTTGGAGACGACGCGGGCATGGAAGGTCGCCTGCACGGTCGGAGGGTCGGCACTCGCGATGCTGATCTTCGTGATCGCACTGCTCTGAAAAGCTCGAGCTGCCGCTCGTCGTTTGGTGGTGTCGCCATCGCACCTGCGGTCAGGTCACAGTGCCTGACGCAGACCGCCGACCGGATCCGTAATTGCGTGCAAAACGCATGTGGCTGCCAGCCGATGCCTGCCCAGCGCCGCCAGGTGACGCTTGCAGTGTGAGCAAAGGATCGGAGGCAGTCGTGCAGGAGTGGCTCCAGAATCAGGAGTGGAGCGCTGAGCCATGGGTCGCTGCTTGGGTCGCGGCAGTTTTCCTGGACAGCCTCGTCCTCGGAACTACGGAAACCACGTCACGGTGAAGCAGCGTTGCGGTACAACGCGGGAGGGCGAGCTGCAGTGACCGGCATGCTCGAACTCGAGGAGCCACCTCACGCGGACGAGTCCGCCGCCGCCGCTTCGCTGCGCTTGCGCCAGTAGCGCTCGATGCCACGGAAGTGGTGCCAGTACGGCGCGGCGCGGTCGTAGGTGTCGGCCAGCTCCGCGTCCGTCTGAGACACGTCGTGTCGAGCGGCCGCGACGAACGTCTCCTCGTCCATGCCGTTCTCGACCCAATCGGTCCAGCGTGCGAGGGTGTCGCGCAGCTCGGTGAGGTGCGCCTGGACATCCGCGTAGACCCCGAAGTGGATGAGGGCGAGCCGGTCCGGTCCACGCCGTTCGATCTCGAGGATCGTCCGTTCCCACGCCTCGAGGTCGAACTCCGGCGGGGGGCACGGTGGCATTACGAACGCGCCGCCTCCGACTCGCACGCCGGCCGCGTCGCCTGCGTAGAGCGTCCCGCTGGCGTCGAGATACGACACGTGATGCCAGGCGTGGCCCGGTGTGGGAAGGCATTCGAGGCCGACGACGTCGTCGCCGACGATGTGGACGTTCTCCGCGGGCACGGCTACGAGCTCGCCCCAGAGTCCGTCGAACGCGTCGCCGTACAGCCTGCGGGCGCTCGCTTCGAGCCTCGTCGGGTCGATCACGTGAGGGGCTCCGGCCTCCGACACGTGAACCTGGAGTGCAGGGTGCTCGCGGACGAGCGTTCCCGCCGCGCCTGCGTGATCGAGATGGATGTGCGAGAGAAGAAGGTGCTTGATGTCGGTCAGCTCGAGACCGCGCTCGACGAGGCCGGACTTCAGGTGCTCGACGCAGGTCGTCGGGCCGCAGTCGAAGAGCGCGGGGCCGTCGTCCGTCTGGACGAGGTAGCAGCCGACGATTCCCGGCGCGGAGTGGTGGAGGTCGATCGGCTCGACGCTCATACCGCGAGCGCGGCGTCGAGGTCCTCGATGAGATCCTCGGCCGACTCGATGCCCACGGAGAGCCGGATCAGCGTCGGCGTGACGGCGAACGGTGCGTCCGCCGTCGACGCGTGCGTCATTCGGGCCGGATGCTCGATGAGGCTCTCGACGCCTCCGAGGCTCTCGGCGAGCTTCCAGATCTTCGTGCGCGCCACGAGCTCGACGGCTTCGGTCTCGTTCTCGACGAGGAAGGAGACCATCCCGCCGAAGTTGCGCATCTGCCGCGCGGCGAGGGCATGCCCAGGATGCGCGGGCAAGCCCGGGTAGAGCACGTGGGTGACACGTGGATGCCGCTCGAGGTGGGCGGCGATCGTGGCGGCGTTCGCGCAGTGGCGATCCATCCGTACGGCGAGCGTCTTCACGCCGCGCAGCACAAGCCAGGCGTCGAACGGCCCGGGTACCGCGCCGAGCGACTTCTGCAGGAATGCGAGCCGCTCCCCGAGGGCGTCGTCGTTCGTCGCGACGAAGCCGCCGATCACGTCGGAGTGGCCGCCGAGATACTTCGTCGTCGAGTGGAGCACGGCGTCGGCGCCGAGCGCGAGCGGCTGCTGCAGGTACGGCGTCGCGAACGTGTTGTCTACGACCACGAGAGCGCCGACCGCGTGGGCCGCCTCGGATGCGGCTGCGATGTCGACGAGGTTCAGCGCGGGATTCGTCGGCGTCTCGAGCCACACGAGCTTCGTCGTCTCGTCGACGTGCTCGGCGAGCCCCGTCGAGATTTCGTCGGGCGTGAGGAACGTGAAGCGGTAGCCCTTGGGCTCGTACACCTGTGTGAACATGCGGTAGATCCCGCCGTACACGTCGTTCACCGCAACGACGTGATCGCCGGGCGAGAGCAGGTGCATGAGCGTCGTCGCCGCGCCGAGTCCCGAGGAGAACGCGTGGCCGTGCGCCGCACCTTCGAGCGACGCGATGCACTCCTGCAGCGCGGTTCTCGTCGGATTGCCGACCCGCGCGTAGTCGTAGCCCTTGTGGACGCCGACGGCTTCCTGCACGTACGTCGAGGTCTGGTAGATCGGCGTCGTGATCGCGCCGGTCGCGGCGTCAGGCTCCTGGCCTTCGTGGATCGCACGCGTCTCGAAGTGCATCGCCAGGATGCTACTGGCGAGGTCCGAATCGGCCCATGGCGCTGTGCAGCGATCGGCGCGCACTTGTGACGTTCCAGTGCCAGGCACTGATCCACAGCGCTGCGCAGCGCGTGCGTCAGCGCCGAGGAGTTCGATCAGCTGTGACGTCCGTTTGCGCTTAGCCAGGACTTCAGGTTCGAAACGGCCTCGTCAGCGCGGGACGTGTCGCCCCACGCGCCGAGAACCTCGAGCGTCTTCGTCCTGCGATCGAACCGGGGCTCGATGCGCCCGACGAGCCGGTCGCCGACGAGGATCGGCAGCACGTAGTAGCCGTACTCGCGCTTCGCCTTGGGCACGTACATCTCGAGGCGGTAGTGGAAGTCGAACAACGCCTCGGTGCGGACACGATCGTGGATGAGCCGGTCGAAGGGGGAAAGGAAGGTCACGCGCTCGGGCACGGGCTCGCTCGAGACCTCCGGATGCGCCTCCCAGCCCGTCTTCGTCAGCCGCACGCCGAGCGCACGAAAGCGCTGCTCCGCGAGCAGACGGTCGGCCTCGCGCGCAGACATCGTCTCGCTCGGCGGGTACCAGCGCTCGGCGAGATCCCACAGGCGCTGCTTCCCCTGCCGGCCGGCGACCGCGACGACGCCGTAGGCATGGAGGATCTCGAGCATGAGCGTGACCTCGCGACTGCCCCACCAGCGGTGCGGCTCGTCGGGCCGCGGAGCGGACTCGTGCTCGAGCTCTCGCGACGGCATCGGCCCCTTCCGCTCGAGCTCGCGCAGGACGTAGCGCTTGAAGCGCGCGTTCTTGACGAGGAACTCGGCGCTCCAACGTTCGTGCGCGTAGCGCCGACTGCGTCTGCGGCGGCGCATTCGAGCCCGTACGAGCGGAAGCGACTCGATCGGCCAGATGTACGCGTTCCACTCGAAGAGCTCCTTCTCGACCCACAGCAGCCGGTCGAGCTCTGCGACTTCGTACGGCCCGAGTCGACTCCAGAGCACGAGCTGCTGCGGTGGCGCGACGGTCGAGATCGGGTCGATCTGGAGGAAGCCGAGCGTGCGCACGGTGTCGAGAATCGTCGTCGCCGAGCCGTCGAGCAGCTGTGCGCGCACCGCGACCCGGCGGGCTTCGTCCGGGGATACGAGCCTCACGATGCCTCCGGTTCGTGCTCGAGGCGCCACCGGACGTCAGCCGACTCGTCCGACTCGGGGGCCGCGTTGCTGCGGGCGGAACGCGCGTCGAGCCAGTCGGCGTAGCGTGTCGAGAGCGGTGCAGCGGTCGCGCCGTGCGCCAGGACCGACAGCCCGACGGTGACGAACGCCGTCGTCAGGATCACGTCTTGGTTCGGCAATGCGTTCTCCTCCTCGAGCAGCAGGAGGGCGAACACGATCGATGCGGCGCCGCGCGGGCCGAACCAGCCGAGGAAGGCGACCGTCGGTCGCCGCGCGCTCGTGCCGAGCATGGAGATCGCGACAGGCACCATCCGCACGAGCGTCAGGCTGAGGACGGCGTAGAGCGCGATCTGCCAGGTCAGGTCGCCGAGGGCCGGGCCGAAGAGAATCGCGCCAAAGACGACGAAGGTGACGGCGGCGAGCACCGCGCCGGTCTGCTCCATGAGATACGAGACGTTGCCGCCGCGATGCCGCCGGAGCCCGCCGAACACCATCCCGCCGACGAAGGCGGCGATGAAGCCCGAGCCGCCGATCGCCTCGGCGAGGCCGTAGCCGAGAAGCGCTCCGGCGAGCGGCACGACCTGGAGCCATGTGGGATCGATAAAGCGGCGACCCCCCGTGTAGACGACGACGGCCGCGAGGACTCCCGCGACCACACCGCCGAGGACGCCGTAGCCGATCTTCTCCAGCACGAGCTCGGCGGCGGCGCCGTCTCCGATTGCGCCGTCCTCCGCCAGCGCAACTGCAAGCGCGATGAAGAAGAGCGGGACGCAGATCCCGTCGTTGAGCCCGGCCTCGACATTGAGGCTCTGACGGATGCGAATGGGCAGGCGCCTCGACGTGACCACCGCCTGGCCGAGCGCGGCGTCGGTCGGCGCGAGGATGATCGCGAGGACAAGAGCCTCGGGCCACCCAAGATCCCCGAGGAGCACGACACCGACGACGAATCCCGCGAGGATCGTGAGCGGCAACCCGATCCCGAGTAACCGTGCAGGGATTCCGAGCGTCCGCCGAAGCGCCTTCAGGTCGATACGCGAGGCATCTGAGAAGAGGACGACCGCGAGCGTCGCCTCGGCGAGCGTCTTGACCTCGACGCCGGTCGCAGACGGATCGATGAGCCCGAGCGCCTCGACTCCGACGACGAGGCCGGCGGCGGTGAAGACCATCGGGGCGGTGAACCACGTGCCCTCGATGCGACCTGAGATGGCCGCGAAGCCGAGGAGGATGGCCGCGAGCGTTGCGAGTTGCCAGTGCATGCGCGGAGCTTCGCAGAGGTCGGTCGTCACGACCGGGTGTAGGTTCGCCCGATGCCCGCGTGGGATGCGGAGGTCGCGATTGACCAGGCGCTGGTGCGCGCGCTCCTTATCGAGCAGTTCCCCGAGCTAGATGCAAGCTCGGTGCGCCAGCTCGCGGAGGGCTGGGACTACTCAGTCTGGGTCGTCGAGGAGCGGTGGGCGTTCCGGTTCCCGCGGCGCAAGGTCGCGATCCCAGGGGTCGGGCGCGAGCTCGAGGTGCTGCCTCGGCTCGCGCCGCTGCTCCCGGTTCCGATCCCTGTGCCGCGGTTCGTCGGAGCGCCGAGCGAGCGTTTTCCCTGGCCGTTCTTCGGCGCGACGCTTCTTGCTGGCGTCGAGCCGGCCGAGGCTGCGCTCAACGACGCAGATCGCGTGGAGCTCGGCGCGCAGCTCGGACGCATCCTGCGAGCGTTGCATTCACCCGAGACGCTCCTCGAGGTCGACCCGGGGCGGGCGCTCCCAGTTGACCTCAACCGACGGGCGGACATGACCTTCCGCCTGCTGCGTGCGCGCGAGAATCTCGACGCCCTCGACGACCTTGGGCTCTGGAAAGCGCCGGCAAGCGCCGAGATCATCCTCGCGTCGGCGGAGGATCTCCCCATGACCGCGAACGAGCTCGTGCTGGTGCACGGCGACCTACATCAGCGCAACCTGCTCGTCGTCGACGGCGTGATCTCGGCGTTTATCGACTGGGTCGACCTCTGCCGCTCGGATCCGTGCATCGACCTCGTGCTCTACTGGTCGCTTCTCACGCGTGCCGGTCGCGAGCGGTTCCTCGTCGAGTACGAACCAGTCACCGACGAACAGTTCCTTCGTGCTCGGGTGCTCGCGATCGGACTTGACTCGATGCTCGCGCTCTATGCGCATGAAGTGAGGAACTCGAGGTTGGAGCTCGAGACGGTTGCGGCTCTCGAGCGGACGCTCGTGGATTAGTCGGGAACGCGTCCGTCGAGGATCGCGGCGAGGCGGGCAGGGTCGATGTTCCCGCCGCAGACGACGCAGACGACGCGGCCGGTTCCTGCGTTTCCCGCGAGCGCAGCCGCGACAGCCAATCCCGCAGCACCCTCGGCGACGATCCGCGCGCGCTCGGCTAGCACGCGCACGGCGGCGGCCGCATCCGCGAGCGTGATCGCGTACGCGTCGGAGACGAGTGGCTCGGCGCGTTCCCACATGTCCGGGAGCAGGCCGCCGGACCCCGCGCCGTCGATGAACGACGGGGTGTACTCGACCGGCAAAGGCACGCGGCCGTTCGCGACCGCTGCGGCGACGGGCGCGCCGGTCTCCGGCTCCACGACGACGATGCGCGTGTCGGGTCGCAGAGCGGCGAGTGCGCTCGCGATCCCGGTCGTCAGCCCGCCCCCGCCCCAGGGGATGACGACGGCGTCGAACTCGGCGAGGTCCTCGGCGAGCTCCAGTCCGATCGTCCCGTTGCCGGCCATGACGCGCTCGTCGCGCACCGGATGGATGAAGTAGCCGTCGACCCCGCCCATGCCGCCGGACTCCATCGCAGCCCACCACTCGTCCCATGTCACGTGCACGACGCGGCCACCGAGCCGCTCGACTGCAGCGAGCTTCGAGGGCGACGAGTTGTGGGGGGCGATGACCGTCGCGGGGACGCCGAGCTCGCGCGCCATCCACGCGACGCCCTGCGCCATGTTCCCCGTGCTCGTCGTGACAAGTCCCTGCTGGACCTCCGCACGCGCGGCGCTGAGGACCGCGTTGCCCGCGCCCCGGATCTTGAACGATCCGATCGGTTGCAGGTTCTCGAGCTTGAGCCAGATCTCCGCGGGCGCTTCGTCGAGGTGGAGCCGGACGAGGGGTGTGCGGACAGTCGTGCCGGCGATACGGTCGCGGGCCGCCTCGATGTCGGCGAGCGGGATCAGAAAGGAACCTCGACGCCCATGCCTCGCTCACGCGCGTGCCGGACGACGAGCTCGGCCGAGGCGAGGTCCTCGACCGCGATTCCGAGCGACTCGAACACCGTGAGCTCGTCCTCGTGCTCGCGTCCCGGGTGCATGCCGGCGAGCACCTCTCCGAGCTCCGCCTTGATGTGCTCAGGCCCTATCGCCCCCTCCTCGGCGGCGAGGATGTAGTCGCCCGCCTCGCTGAGGCACGACTCGCGGCGGTCGGTGAAGAGGGACGCGTGCGCGACCGTCTCCGTGTCGAGCTCGCGTGTCGTCGGGAAGCACGAGCCGACGGCGTTCACGTGCGCGCCTCTCGCGAGCCAGCGCCGCTCGACGATCGGCTGAGCCGCCGCCGTGGTGGTGCAGACGACCTCGGCGCCGAAGAGCGCCGCGTCCACTGACGGAGCGACCGTTGCCCCGACCTCGCTGGCCAGCTCCTCCGCTGCCTCCAGCCTTCGTGCCCAGATCCGGATCTCCGGATCGTCGAGAACGGCACGCATCGCGTGGACATGGCCGCGTGCCTGGGCGCCGGCGCCGAGGATCGCGACGCGCTGTGCGTCGGGTCGCGCGAGCGCGCGCGTGGCGACGCCGGACACGGCCGCCGTTCGGATCTCGGTGATCGGCGAGGCGTTCATGATCGCGAGCAGCTCGCCCGTCTCTCCGTCGTGGAGGAGGACACCGCCCATGTGCGTGTCGAGGCCACGCGACGGATTGGTCGGGACGATCACGATCTCCTTCAGCGCGTACGCAGGCGAGGGAGCCGAGCGGTACGCCGGCATGAGACCCAGCAGCGTGTCGACCCCGTCCGGACGCGCGATGGAGCGAAGCGGGTTGTAGAGCTCCCCGCGCGCGAGCGACGCGAGCACCTCGGTCATCGCATTCACGCAGGACTCCATGTCGAGGAGCTCCCGCACGTCGTGCTCGGAGAGGACGATCACGCGAACAAGCCTTCCAGATGGGCGTGATCCTCCGCCGTGAGCTCGAGGGCGAGCGCCTCTCGAACCGGCTCGAGCTGCTCTGCCCGCGTGGGCCCGACGACGACAGCGCTCACCTCCGGCGTCGCGAGCAGCCAGGCGATCGCGAGCCCTGCCATCGAGACGCCGCGCCCCAGGGCCTCGCGCTCGAACGCCTCGAGCGAGTCGAACACGGCGTCCGTCTCGAACTGCGTATAGCCCTCCGGGCGCTGGGTCATCCGAGACCCTTCCGGGAAGCCCTCGCCGCGTCGATAGCGCCCGGCGAGCCAGCCCCCTGCGATCCCGGAGTGCACCTCATAGCCGAGCCCGTGCTCGCGACACACCGGAAAGACCGTGTCCGCATCGCTCCGGTCGAGGAGCGAGAACGAGTTCTGCACCCACTCGTAGCGTGCGATGCTCTCGTGCTCGGAGGTCTCGACGGCGGCCGCGAGCTCGTCGGCGGCGAAGTTGGACGCGCCGACGGCGCCGACCTTGCCCTCGCGAACGAGCTCGTCGAATGTCGACATCGTCTCCTCGAGAGGCGTGTCCGCGTCCGGCGCGTGCGCCATGTAGAGGGGAATGCGCTCGATGCCGAGGCGCTTCAGGCTCGTCTCGACCTGCCGGCGGATGCGCCGGCCGGAGAGCCCGCGATCCTCGCCCGCCGCCATCGGGTTGAACGTCTTCGTCTCGATCGTGATCGCGTCGCGAACCTCCGAGCCCTTCTCGGCCAGCCACTCGCCGATCCACGTCTCGCTGCGACCGCCGCCGTATGCGTCGGCCGTGTCGAAGGTCGTGATCCCGAGCTCCCAGGCGGCGTCCATGATCCGCGGCGCCTCTGCTCGTGGGATGCCCTGGCCGAAGAGCGCGGGCGCCGATCCGACACCGCCGAAGTTGCCGCAGCCGAGGATGATCCGCGTAACGGAGATCCCGCTCCGGCCGAGCTCGCGCGTTTCCACGCCGCGATCCTAGGGCGGGGGCAGCGGCCTGGGGCGCAGTTCAGGCAGAGGGAACGACGAGCTCACCGCGACGGCCCGACCCTCTGCCGCCGAGGTGGCGATCGCGTCGAGGATCTCGACGGTGTGCGCTGCGTGGGCGCCGGTGGCGCGGTGTGGCCGGCCGGTTACGATCGCGTCGCTCAGGTCATCGAGAGCCCGCCCCCAGTCGGTACCGCGGAACGCGTTCGCGACGGGGACCGCCTCGTACGAGCCGCCGAACGGCGCAAGCTCGACCGTGGCGTCGAACTCCTGCCAGCTCGAGAGGAAGACGGAGCCGGTGTCGCCGTGGAGCTCGATGCCGCTTTGCTTCGAGTGGTGGCCGACATAGAAGTTCGCGGTGAGCCGCACGACCGTTCCGCTCTCGAGCTCGACGACGGCGACGCCGAAGTCCGGCGCGCCAGGGGAGAAAGGCTCTCCAGATGTTGTCGTGCGATCGGCATACACGACCGTCCCGAAGGCCGTGACCCGGCGCGCGGGACCGAACATGGCGGTGAGGATGGTCAGCGGATAGACGCCGACGTCCGCGAACGGACCGATGAGGTAGAAGGGCTCGGGCCGAGGGTGCCAGCTCTCGATGCGGCCCCAGTTGACCTCCGCGTAGGCCACGCGCACCGTGCCGATTGCCCCCTCGTCGACGAGACGTCGCATCGTCTCCTGCGCCTCGCCCATGAAGGTGATCGGCGAGCACGACAGCCTCAGGTTCCTCTCTGCGGCCAGGTCGACGAGCGAGCGGGCGCTCGCGTAGTCGGGTGCGAGTGGCTTCTCGCTGTGCACGTGCTTCCCCGCCTCGAGAGCCGCCGTCGTCACCTCGGCGTGGACACCGGGGTACGTGAGGTTGACGATCGCGTCCACAGCCGGGTCGTCGAGAACGTCGTCCAGCGACGGGTAGTCGACTCCGCCGAACCGATCGACGAACGCTGCGCTGAGAGCGGGATCGACGTCCGTCGCGCCGGCGATCCGCACGGACGGGTACGCGCCGATCGTCTCGCCGTAGGCGCCGGAGATGTTCCCGCACCCGATCACCGCGACGCGAAGTTGCTCAGACACGATGACCTGCTTCCGCCGCGGCAAGCTGCTCCCGGACGCGAACGAGCATGCGCGCGCACTCCTCGGTGGGGTCGCGGTCGAAGGTGTGGTGCTCGATGCTCACCGGGCCGGAGTAGCCGATCGCGAGCAGCTTCTCCACGCAAGCCGCAATGCTCGCGCAGCCGTCGCCGTGCATGCACGCGATGTGCGTGCCGGGTGCCTCGACGTCCTTCAGATGGACGTGGAAGAGCCGATCGGAGAGCTCGCCGATCGCGACGACGGGGTCGTATCCCTGGGTCGCCCACCAGCCGGTGTCGATCGCCGCGCCGAGCACGTCGGCGTCGTCGCCGATCGCCTGGAGCACCTCGCTCGGCGTTCTCTCGGGATGGTTCTCGAGCCCGAAGCGGACGCCGTGCGCGCGAAGCACCGTAACCGCGCCTTCGCGATCGCGGCGCACGACGTCGCCGAGGCCGCCGATCAGGTCGACGTCGAGGTCGTTCGCCAGGCGGCAGGCGGCAGCCAGATCGTCCGTCGTGGCGCCGATGCTCCCTGCGAGGCTGGCGACGCGAACGCCGCGACGAGCGAGTGTCTCGCGCGCGAGCACGACGTGCTCCGGCGTCGCCCAGCGCCAGTTGAGATGGCCGAACCACAGATCGACGGCGTCGAACCCGATGCCGGTGATCGCCGCGAGAAGATCGTCGAAGCGCGTCGCGAAGGTCTCGATCGGCTCGAACGCCGCGTTCGTCGCGTCGTCGAACGGGCCCCACTCGGTCGCGGCGCCGTAGCCGAGCTCCCTGGCGACGTAGTTGGCGCTCATGAACGAGAGAGCGAATGGAGAGGTCGCGCTCACCGTTGTCTCACCCCTTCAGAAAGTCGACGATCTCGGAGAGGTACGCGTGAGCGAGACAGACGACGGTGTCGGCCGCGCCGTAGTAGATCGAGATGCGATCGGCGTCGTGATCGACAAGCGCAGCGCAGGGGAAGACGACGTTCGGGACGTCACCAACCTGCTCGTAGAGCACCTGGGGCGAGAGGAGATAGTCGCGTCCGCGAGCAAGCACCTTCCACGGCTCATCGAGGTCGAGGAGCGCCGCACCCATCGAGTAGACGAAGCCGTTACACGATGTGAGGACGCCGTGATAGAGCACGAGCCAGCCATCGTCCGTCTCGATCGGGGTCGGCCCGGCTCCGATCTTTGTCGACTCCCAGGTCAGCGGGACCGGCGCCATGACGTTGCGATGACGTCCCCAGTGGACGAGGTCGGGGCTCTCGGAGTAGAAGATGTCGCCGAAGGGTGTGTGGCCGTTGTCGCTCGGGCGACTGAGCATCGCGTACCGGTCGCCGATCCTTCGCGGAAAGAGCACGCCGTTCCGGTTGAAGGGCAGGAATGCGTTGTCGAGCTGGTGGAAGGACTCGAAGTCGTGCGTGTATGCGACGCCGATCGTCGGGCCGTGGTAGCCGCTGCACCAGGTCACGTAGTAGCGATCCTCGAGCCAGGTGACGCGCGGGTCGTAGGCGAAGAGGAACCGGCCTTGGATCTCGTGGACGCGGTCGTCGGACGGGACGAAGGCGATCGGCTCGTGGTCGATCCCCCACGCGATGCCGTCGGCGCTCCGGCCCGCGTGGAGGTTCATCGTCCGCGCGGTGTCGTCGACGCGGAACACCCCGGCGAACCCGCCGCCAAAGCGCACGACCGCCGAGTTGAAGATGCTGTTCGCGCGGGGGATATGGTTGCGTGCGACGACGGGATTTCGGCTCGAGCGCCACACCACGGCGCGTTTGCCGGGCGGCGGCTCCTCCCAGGGCACGGGGGCCTGCGACTCCTCGACCGCGGCGCCCTGCGTGCTCGCTCGCAGGTCTGTCATGACGTGCCGTCTTCGTTCGACGACCTGACGAGATGACCGGGCTCGACCTCGACGAGTACCCCGTCGTCGTCGGCTGACCACGCGTCCACGTCTGCATCCTTCGTACCCGCCTCGAGCTCGATCTCGATGTCCTTCCACTTCGTGTGCAGCTGAGGAACGGACGCCAGGAGCGATCGCGTGTACGGATGGAGGGGGTTTCCGAAGACCTGCTCGGTGGTGCCGACCTCGACGACACTGCCTCGCCGCAGGATCACGGTCCTGTCGCTGATGTAGTTGCCGAGCGAGAGGTCGTGCGTGATGAAGAGCACGCCGAGACCGCGCGACTTCAGGTCCCCGAGCAGGTTGAGCACGTCGATGCGCGTGGAGGCGTCGAGCATGCTGATGATCTCGTCTGCGACGAGGAGGCGGATGTCCAGCAGGAGGGCCCGTGCGATGAGCATGCGCTGCAGCTGACCGCCGCTGAGCTGGTGCGGATACTTGCCGAGGACGTCCCCCGGGTTCAGGCTCACGTCCTCGAGCGCGCTCTGGAGCCTCGTGCTCCACTCGGAGCCGCTCAGGCCGGAGAAGTGCTCGCCGCGCAGCAGGGTGAACACGCGGTCTGCCTTGAAGATCGGGTTGTACGAGCTGAACGGATCCTGGAAGACACCCTGCACGTCGCCGTAGTACGTCCGCAAGTCCTTGCCGCCCAGCGTCGCTATGTCCGTACCTTCGAAGCGAATGGTTCCGCGCGTCACCCGGAGCAGACGAAGGATCATCTTCCCGATCGTCGACTTCCCACTGCCGCTCTCCCCGATGAGCGAGACGACCTCGCCTGCGCCCACGTCGAGACTGACGTTCCGAACGGCCTGGAGTTCCCCGCCGCCGAACGAGCCGACGCGATACGTCTTGCAGCACGTGTCGAGCGTCAGCATCACGCCGCCTTCCAGCACGCAGCCGCGTGATCCGGTGCGAGGTCCTTGAACGCCGGCTCGTCGCCACACTGCTCCCACGCGAACGGGCATCGCGTCCGAAAGCGACAGCCACTCGGGGGGTCGAGGAGGGACGGTGGACGGCCCGGAATGCCGCTCAGGCGCTTCTCCGCGTAGCGGATCCCGACCTCCGGGAGTGACGAGAGCAGGAGCTGGGTGTACGGATGCACCGGCGCCTCGATGATCGTCTCGGCCGGCGCCTTCTCGGCCAGCTTGCCCGCGTACATGACGAGGATCGTGTCCGCGATCTGATACAGGACGGACAGGTCGTGCGTGATCACGATCATGCTCTTGACGAAGCCGCGGTCGCGGAACTCGACAAGGAGCTCGGAGACCGCTCGTTGGGTCGAGACGTCGAGCGCGGACGTCACCTCGTCGGCGATGAGGAGCGAGGGATCGAGGAGCGACGAGAGCACCATCACGACGCGCTGCCGCATTCCGCCCGACAGCTCGATCGGGAACCGCTCGAGCACGCTTTCGGGCAGCCCGACGAGCTTCAGGCGTCGCTTGAACTCCTGCATGACCTCGTCGAGCGCGATGCCTCGTGCGGCGAGGAGCTCGGTCGCGAGGGCGCCGATCTTCCGCGTCGGGTTGAGCGCGCTGAGTGCGTACTGGGGGATGATCGAGACGTCCGTGAAGCGGTAGGCGTTCATCTTCCGGTCGTCCCAGATCGGAAGCTCCCGTCCGTCGAGCTCGACCCGCCCCTCCACGAACCGCATGCGCGCGTCCATTCGGATCAGGCTCTTGCCGAGAGTCGACTTTCCGCATCCCGACTCGCCAGCGAGCCCCATGATCTCGCCGTCGGCGATCTCGAACGTCGCCCCGTCCACGGCCTTCACATCGCCGTTCAGCGACCGGTAGTAGACCCTCAATCCGTCGACCCGGA
The DNA here is from genome assembly GCA_963783705.1 of uncultured Gaiellaceae bacterium. GTDB lineage: Bacteria > Actinomycetota > Thermoleophilia > Gaiellales > Gaiellaceae > GMQP-bins7. The sequence goes on along the minus strand of CAWAOK010000009.1, from coordinate 251,613 downwards.
GGCTCATCTACGTCTCCCGGAGCCGCGGGTTGAAGATCTCGTCGAGCCCGACATTCATGACGTACAGGCCGCCGACGATGGCGATGATCCCGATCCCGGGTGGGATGAACCACCACCAGAGGCCGAGGAGCAAGGCGCTCGAGAGGAACGCGTTGTTCATCATCAGCCCGAGCGAGATCAAGTTCGATGGACCGAGCCCGAGGAAGTCGAGGGACGCACCGATGAGGATCGCGCCGCCGAACAGGAGGATGAACATCATGAGCAGGTAGGAGCTCATGTTCGGAGCGATCTCGGTGGCGATGATCTTCCGCGTCGACCGTCCGCTCAGGCGTGCGACGTCCACGAAGTCGCGTGTCTTCAGCGTGAACGTCTGGGCGCGCACGGCCCGGGCCGCCCAGGGCCAGGACGTCAACCCGATCAGGATCGCTTCGGTCGTGTAGCCCTTCACGTTGATGTAGGCCGCGACGATGATGAGGATTGCCAGCGTCGGGATCACGAGGACGACGTTCGTGAGCATGTTCAGCACGTCGTCGATCCAGCCGCCGCGATAGCCGGCCGTGAAGCCGACAGCAGCTCCGACGAGCCAGGCGATCCCGCCGCCCACGACTCCGACCACGAACGCGGCGCGCAGGCCGTACACGAACTGGGAGAAGACGTCCTGTCCGAACGAGGTCGTGCCGAACCAGTGCTCCGACGACGGTGGCTCGTCGGTCGGTCCGCTGAACGCGAGCGGCTCGTACTCCGTGAGCATTGGGCCGACGAGCGCCAGCGCCAACATGGAGAGGACGACGCCGATCCCGACGACGAACTTCCAGTTGCGGAACGCGAAGTAGAGGAGCTCGGACCTCCCGCGCCACCCCGATGCCTGCATCGGAGCGCCTCCTCCCGGCGCGGTCGTCGCCGTGCTCTCGAGAGTCGGTGCCGGAGCGCCCGTCGTGACGATGACCGCGTCCCCTCGGTCAGAAGCCGCCATCAGGCGCCGCCCTGCATCCCGATCCGGGTTCGCGGATCGATGAAGACGTACGCAATGTCGATGACGAGATTCGCGATCAGGACTCCGGTGATGAGGAAGAGGAAGATGCCCTGGATCAGGAAGTAGTCGCGGTTCTCGATCGCGTCGAGGGTCAGGGTGCCGAGCCCCGGGTAGGAGAAGACGATCTCGACGACGATCGCGCCCGCGACGACAGCGCCGAGCGCGAGAGCCAGCCCGGTGATCTGGGGCAGCAGCGCGTTTCGATACGCGTACTTGCGCACGAGCTTCGTCGGCGCGCCGAGCGCAGCCAGGTAGTTCGAGTAGTCCGCCTCGAGCTCGTAGATGATCAGGTTCCTCATCCCGATCGCCCAGCCACCGAACGCGACGAGGAACAGGGCCGAGAACGGCAGGATCCAGTGGTGCAGGAAGCTTCGCGCGAACTCGAGTGACCACTCGGGCTGCAGCGCGAACCCGTAGGCACCCGAGACCGGGAAGATGGCGAGGGTCGACGCGAACAGCCACGCGAGGATGATCCCGAGCCACATCTGTGGCGTCGCGGTCAGGACGTAGCCGACGGGGAGCACGGTGTTGTCGAGCAGCTTTCGCCGTGCCGCGAGGGCGCCGACCTTGTTCCCCGCCCAGAAGCTCAGCAGGACCGCCGGCACGAGCAGGGCGAGCGTGTACGGGAGCGCGCCCATGATCAGCTCGGTGACCGGTGTCGGGAAGTTCGCGATGCTGAGGCCGAGGTCGCCGTGGAAGAGCGCGGCCCAGAAGTTCAGGTACTGCTGCCAGAGCGGGACGTCGAACCCGAAGGCCTCGGTGTAGTAGCCCGTCAGCTCCTCGGACGCGCTCGGCTGCGCCTGCATGCGCGAGAGCAGTCCTTCGATCGGGTCCCCGGGCATGAAGCGCGGGATGGCCCAGTCGATCGTCACCGCCACGAAGAACGTGAGGGCGTAGATCAGGATTTTCCGTGCAAGGTACCGCCCCACCGTGCCTCCACCTCGACGACGTCAGCTGTGAACGCGACACCCCTCCCGGCGGGTCGCCGGGAGGGGTGTCGGTTGTCCATCGGCGCGGTTCTCTACTTGGCCGGCTTCAGATGCGTGAGCATGTCGATGCTCGTCATCTGCCAGTAGTTGTTCCAGGCCGTAGGCGTGTACTTCCCGCCTGTTGCCGACGGGTAGTTCGTCCAGTACTTCGTGTTGAACATGGCCCACATCCCGTTGTACCAGAGCGGAATCGCGGGCAGGTTCTGCAAGAACACGGTCTGGAGCTGCGACATCACGGCCTTGTAGGCCTTGGGGTCGCTCGACGGTGTCTTGTCCAGCAACTGCGTGAGGTTCCACGCCTTCTGGTTCCGGAACCGCTCGTAGTTCACCGTCGTCTGGTTCTCCAGGATCGGCAGCTGGAAGATGTACTGGTAGTACGTCCACGGCGTGTTCGAGTACTGCCTGTCGTTGGCGAGGACGAGGTCGTACCGTGCATGACCGCGGTCGTCGACCAGCGTTCCGTAGTCCGGGTAGCCAGGCGTGACCTTGATCCCGGCGGCCTTCGCGCTCTCCGCGATGACCTGGATCGCCGTCATCCAGTCCGACCATCCGTTCGGACACTCGATCGTGAGGGAGATGTCCGATCCGTCCTTGTTCTCGACGTACCCGTCGCCGTCCGAGTCCTTGTAGCCGGCGGCGGCGAGGATCGCCTTCGCCCGCGTCAGGTTGTACGAGAAGCCGAGCTTCGCGACGGCCTTCTTGTCGACCCACTTGTTCCAGATGGGGAGAAGCCCGGTCGGGCTCGCCTTGTCGACGAGACCCTGGTAGGCCTTGTCGAGGATCTGGTTCATGTTGATCGAGAACGCGAGAGCCCGGCGGAACTGCGGATCGTTCAGCGGCTTCTTCGTCGTGTTCGGGAAGAGCCACGTCGTGTTCGCTCCGAGGTGGTACGGCGCCTTGGGATAGAAGGTCTTGAAGCTTCCCTTGATCGCCGACTTCGGGGCGAAGTTGTTGAAGAGGTCGATGTTCCCCGCCTGGAAGTTGGCGAGTGCGGCCGTGTTCGACGAGTTGTGGATGTCCACGACGTACCGCGGCGCGGGCTTGAGCCCGAGCTGCCTCGTCGCCCACCAGTCGTTCCGACGCTGCCAGACGAACGTCTGCGATGTCGAGCTGGCGCCGGACTGGTACTTGTACGGCCCGCTCCCGACGACCTTGTTCGCGTCCAGGTTGCCGGTCGTGAGGTCCGTCTTCGAGTACTTGCTGAAGACGTGCCGCGGAACGATCGCGATGTTGTAGCGATAGAAGTCGAACTGCTGGTATCCGGGCTTGCCCGCGAACGTGAAGACGACCGTGTTGCCGGCAGTACGAACGCTCTGGAGCCCGGTGGACGCCCACAGCGCGTTCTGGGGGTGGGTTGCCATCTTTGGAAGGTCCCAGCTGTACTTCACGTCCCTCGGCGTCAGCGTCGTTCCGTCGCTGAACTTGACGCCCTTGCGGATCGTCATGACGTACTGGTTCTTCGTGCGCCACGTTCCGTTCGTGGCGAGCCACGGGATGAAGTTGCCCGTCAGCGGGTTGAACCGGAAGGCGGTCTCGTACGCGAGTCCGACGGTGCCCGTCGAGTAGTCCCACGTCTTGGCCGGGTTCACGTCGCCGTACGGAGCCCACTGGCTCCCGCTCATGTAGAAGGTCTGCGCGCGCGGGAGTGCGAACGCGGATTGCGAGCCTGCCCCAACGCCACCCACGACGAGAAGCGACGTGGCGGCGGCGAGAGCAACCACGAGCGCGACGATGCTCGATGCCCTCCTTTTCCTTCTCGTTGCCATCTTGCTCCCTCCTTGAGTCCGTGTCTCACGACTGCGACTCCCCCCGGCCCGAGATTTCTCTCGCCCGTGCGTTCGACGTCGACGGAGTCGCGTTGTTGGAACGCCTGGCCTTAGGTCTGAGCATCCCTCCCTTCCCACGCGCCGATCGAGATCGGTCCTGCGCAGGTCTCGGTCGGGATGTCCGATCCGCGTGACGGAACGGCGACGGCGCCGGCGAAAGCCCGCGATCCGTCCTCGGATCCGTCTCTCCTTGGCATCGAACACGTGTAGTCCATCACTTATCCGGTTAAGTGTCAACCCGCTTAACGCGCGGCTGTTGCGAAGTGGCGCTCGTTCAGCGCGTCGCCAAGGCGACCCTCGGAGCAGTGCTGCCCCGGGTCGTCAGCTCACCACGCGTCGTCTCGACGCCCTCGTTCGGCGCGCCGTCGATCGCCGCCAGGAGGTGCCGAGCGGCTTCGACACCGTAGGCAGTGATGTCACGCGTGATCGCCGTCAGCGGCGGATGGACTACCTGGCTGATCAGCGAGTCGTCCCAACCGACGATGGATAGGTCGTCCGGGACGGAGAAGCCCATCTGCTGCGCGACCCCGAGACCCGTCACGGCGAGGAGGTCGCTGTCGAAGAGGATCGCGCTCGGCGGTGCCGGCGACGAGAGGAGCTTTCGCGTCGCGCGGGCGCCGCTCTCGGCACTGTAGTCCGTCTCGACCGTTTCGCCCTCGAGCCCGAGCTCGCGGACCGAGTCGAGGAACGCCTTCACCCGCTGCTGCGTGTGCACGAAGTCGGCGACGCCGCAGACGTGGGCGATGCGGGTGTGGCCCAGAGCGGCCAGATACCTGGTCGCTTCAGTGACGACTGCGGCCTCATTGTGCCAAATTGCAGGCAAAACGTCTCCCTCGAGAGGACCGCCGACGACGACGGCGGGGAGCCCGATGCGCACGAGCTCGTCGATACGAGGATCGTCCAGCCGCAGGTCGACGACAAGCACACCGTCAACCCGGTGCTCGCCGAACCATCGGCGATACACGGCGATCTCCTCGTGGACGTCGCGGACGAGCTGGAGCGTCAGGGCGATCGAGCGCGTGGCGAGCTCGGACTCGACGCCTGCGATGAACTCCATGAAGAACGGCTCGAGCGCGATCGTGCGCGCCGGTCGCGCCAGCACGAGGCCACATGCGTCGGCCCGCGCTGCGGAGAGCGCGCGCGCGGCTCGGTTCGGGTACCAGCCGAGCTCGTTCGCGATCGTGACGATGCGGTCGCGCGTGTCGTCCGACACGCCTGGCCGTCCGTTGAGTGCGTATGAGACGGCGCCCTTGGACACGCCGGCGCGCTCGGCGATGTCCTTGATCGTGATCCTGCCGCCTCGTTGCTCTGCCACTACCCGCCTCCTCCGCACGGAACGCTATACGTCGTAGTATGCTCTTTACCGGTTAAGTGATGCAGACATTTTCGCAGACCGACGGTCGGCTTCTCCCTCCAGAGTTCGTTTGGGGAGCGGCGGGCTCCGCCTACCAGGTCGAGGGGGCGGTCACCGAGGACGGGCGCGGCGAGAGCATCTGGGATCGCTTCGCCACGTTGCCGGACGCGATCGTCAACGGCGACACGGGCGTCGTCGCGTGCGACTCGTACCACCGCTTCGGCGACGACGTCCGGTTGATGCGCGACCTCGGAATCGGCGCGTACCGATTCTCGATCTCCTGGCCCCGGGTCGTGCCGGACGGGCGTGGCCGCGTCAACCCGGCTGGCCTCGACTTCTACGACCGGATGGTCGACGAGCTCCTTGCGAGCGGCATCGAGCCCTTCGTCACGCTCTATCACTGGGATCTCCCGCAGGCACTCGAGGACCGCGGCGGGTGGCCGTCCCGCGACACCGTCGAGGCGTTCGAGCAGTACGTCGAGGTGGTCGTTGCCCGCCTCGGAGATCGGGTCTCGAACTGGATCACGCAGAACGAGCCCTGGGTGGTCGCCTGGCTCGGGTACGGGCTCGGCGAGCATGCTCCAGGCCGGAGGTCGCAGGTGGACGCCCTCGCCGCAGCCCATCACGTCCTCCTCTCGCACGGGCGAGCAGCCGAGGTGCTTCGACGCGACGCGCCCGATGCCCGCGTCGGGGTGACGGTCGACCTCTATCCCATGTATCCGTTGACGGACTCCCCCGCGGACATCGAAGCCGCGCGGCGTCTCGACGGCTCGCGCAACCGCTGGTTCCTCGAGCCGGTTCTCGGCCTCGGCTACCCGAGCGACATGCTCGAGCACTACGCGAGCATCCTTCCGGCGATCGAAGACGGTGACGTCGAGACGATAGGGGCGCGCCTCGACTTCCTCGGAGTGAACTACTACAGTCGAAACGTCGTGTGTGCCGGGCAGGATCCCGCGGATCCGGTCGCGGTTGACCTGGACAGCGCCGAGCGCACTGAAATGGGGTGGGAGGTCTACCCGCACGGGCTGACGGACCTCCTCGTGCGCCTGCATCGCGACTACGAGCTGCCGGACGTCTACATCACCGAGAACGGCGCCGCGTACCCCGATGCCCGCACCAACGGGAGCGTCTCCGACCCGCAGCGAATCTCGTACATCGAGCGACACGTCGTCGCCCTCCGGGATGCCGTCTCGGATGGCGTCCCGGTGCGCGGCTACTTCCTCTGGTCACTGCTCGACAACTTCGAGTGGGCATTCGGCTTCTCCCGACGATTCGGGATCGTCTTTGTCGACTTCGACACGCTCGAGCGTGTGCCGAAGGACAGCTTTGCCTGGTACCGCGACCTCATCGCCGCGACGCGCGCAGCGCACACGTAGCCGACCGAGCGCCTACGCAGGCTCGGCCGCGCAGACCGCGCGCGGTCCGGCGATGCGCATGAGGAGCAGTGCGCCGAGCAGCGGCCCGATCGCGCAGACGACGAACACGCCCTCGTAGCCCACCGCCGACGCGATGGCGCCGAGGCTGAGCGCGCCGATCGCGAAGCCGAGCTCCGTGAACGCCGTGAACGTGCCGACGACCGAGCTCCGCTCGCTCGCGGGCGCGCCGTTCACGGCGAGGGTCATCAGCGCCGGGAAGGCGAGCGCCTGCCCGAAGGCGAGGACGACCGTCCCCGCATACAAGCCGGCGGGCACGCTCCAGACGCCGATCGTCAGCAAGCCGGCCGAGATGAGCACGAGTGCGACGCCCGAGGTCCGCTTCGGTCCGAGCCGGTCGGGGATCTGGCGCCCGACGATTCGCGTCCCCACGACGACCGCCGAGAAGACGAGGAAGACCGCGCCGGCGCCGTCCATGCCGAGTTCGCGCGCGTAGAGCGCGGCGAACGTGCCGAGGCCCGCGAAGCCGAGCACGGTGAGAGCGAGGACGAGGCCAGGCCCTACGGCCGCCGGATGGACGAGCCGCGAGGGCGCGAATGCCTCGCCAACCGCCAGTCTCGGCGCGGTCTCCGGCAGCAACAGCCCGATCGCCGCCGAGAGGAGGCAGAACCCGGCGGCGAGGAGCCAGACGGTGTCGAAGCGATCGCCGTCGAGGACGAGCTCACCGAGGATCGGCCCGAGCGCGAGCCCGCCCCAGAGGCCGAGGCTGTACAGGCTCAGCGCTTCTCCGCGCCGCTTCTCGGGCGCGATGTCCATGACCATCGTCGCCGCGCCGACGAGAAGCATCGCCTCGCCGACTCCGGTGAACAGCCGGAACGCGATGAGGACCCCGAGCGAGTCGGACAGGGCGTAGCCAGCCACGCTCGCGGCGGCGATCAGGGCGCCCGCGACGATCAGGACGCGCCGACCCTTCCGATCGCCGATCCGTCCGGCCACCGGCTGGAAGAGGAGGAGCATCGGGCTGACCGCCGCCACGGTGAGCGCGACGCCGAAGCTTCCCGCTCCGAGCTCGTCGTTCGCGTAGACGGGGAGGATGACGAGCAGCATCCCGATCGACATGCAGAGCGCGAACTCGGCGAGCACGGTGAGGACGAACGGCCTGGTCAGGACGCGATCGGGCTGCATCGCTCGATACAAGCAGATGCGGCTAGGCTCGCAGCCGTGAGCGAGTCGACCACCCTCCAGGAGTTTCAGCTCGCCGCACGCAATCACGGGATGCCGCTCGAGGCGCTGCGGTGGGACGTCACGCCGATCGGGCTGCACTACCTGCTCACGCACTTCGACATCCCCGAGGTCGACGTCGATTCGTGGCGTCTCGAGGTCGGCGGTCTCGTGGCGAGGCCGCTCTCCGTCTCGCTGGACGAGCTTCGCGCCCGGCCGGCCGTGGAGGTCGCGGTGACGATGGAGTGCGCCGGGAACGGACGCGCGCACATCGAGCCGCACGTGTTCAGCCAGCCGTGGCTCCTCGAGGCCGTGGGAACGGCGCGCTGGCGAGGCGTCAGCGTCGCCTCGGTGCTCGACGATGCAGGTGCCGATGCGCGCGCAACCGAGGTGCTTTTCACGGGTCTCGATCGCGGCATCGACGGTGGAGAGGAGCAGGTCTACGAGCGGAGCCTGACTCTCGACCAGCTCCGCGCGAGCGACGCGCTCCTCGCCTACGAGATCAACGGCTCACCGTTGCCGCCGCAGCACGGCTACCCGCTGCGGCTGATCGTCCCGGGCTGGTACGGGATGACCAGCGTGAAGTGGCTCTCGCGGATCACCGTGCGGGAGGAGCCGTTCGACGGCTACCAGATGCGGCACGCGTATCGCGTGCGCTACGAGGAGGACGAGCCGGGCGAGCCGATCACCGCGATCGCCCCTCGATCTCTCATGGTTCCGCCCGGGATCCCGGAGTTTCGGAGTCGCGTGCGCCTCGTGGAGCCCGGGCCGTGCGAGATCATGGGACGTGCGTGGTCGGGTGGCGCCGAGGTCTCCGGTGTCGACTTCTCGGCGGACGGCGGTCGGACCTGGTCGGCGGCGGAGCTCGGCGAGGCGGATCTCGGCCGCTGGGCGTGGCGCGCGTGGCGCTTCTCGTGGGAGGCGGAGTCGGGCGAGCACGAGCTCTGCTGCCGCGCGCGCGATGCGACGGGGGACGAACAACCGCTAGCGCCGTCGTGGAACCTGGGTGGCTATCTCAACAACGCAGTGCAGCGCGTGCCGGTCACCGTGGGGTAGCTCCGAACGACGAAGCGCGCCTTGCGGGCGGGCTCCTTGGGTGAAACGGGCTTGCGCCCGCGCCTGAGTGACAACCAGGGCTGATTGTACGACGAAGGCGCGGAGGGCGCCCGACGCGAACCGGAACCGACTCGCGTCGGCCGCTCAGGTTGTCACTCTGGCATCCCGCCTGGGATTTCGCCCTCCGACGCCGCTGTCGAAGGTAGTGCGAGCTGGACTCCCGGGGGGCGAGCGGACACTTGGCAGACATTCGGCACACATCCGTGACCTACCCTCTCGTCGTGACACACGCGCGTTTGCTCGTCGCCGGTCTCGTCCTGGCGTGCGTCCTCGTCGCGACGAGCGCCGCCGGCGCATCCGAGCGCGCGACCGCGGTGCTCTGCCTCGACGGCACGTCATTCCGGCCCGAGGTTGCGAAGACATCGGCCCAGCGCTCGCTCGGGCTCATGAACCGGAGGCAGGCGCCGAAGGACGGGATGCTCTTCGTCTTTCCCGAGGCGACACGCGGCGGCTTCTGGATGAAGAACACGCTCGTGCCACTCACGATCGTCTTCTTCGACTCCGCCGGGAAGCGTGTGCGGAAGCTCTCGATGACGCCGTGCCGCGAGGATCCGTGCCGGCTCTATGTGCCGGGCCGGACGTATCGCTTCGCGCTCGAGCTCCGCGAGTCGGACACCCGCCCGGCGCTGAGGCTCGGCCCGCCCGCTGCGCTCGGGCGGCTGGTGCGCACAGCGAGCTGACCGCATGGTGCGTCTCGCCCTCGGTCTCGTCGCCGTGGCTCTCCTACTCGTGCCTGCCGCGGGAGCTCAGCAGCGCCTCGTCGTCGTCATCGATCCCGGCCACGACCTCCGCGCCAACACCGAGACCGAGCCGATCGGGCCCGGCTCGCCGATGCGCAAGATCAAGGACGGTGGCGGCACGAGCGGAGTTGTGAGCGGACTGCGGGAGGCCGAGCTCAACCTCAAGGTGGGCTTACGCCTACGGTCGCTGCTGGAGCGCTCCGGGGTGGAGGTCGTGATGACGCGGACGCGCACTGCCGGGACGAGCATGGGAAATATCGCTCGCGCACGAACCGCGAATCGCGCCGGCGCGGCACTCTTCCTCCGCATTCACGCCGACGGATCGACGGACCCGAAGGCGCGCGGGACGCACACGCTCTACCCGGCACTTCGCCAAGGCTGGACTGACGACGTCTACGCGGAGAGCAAGCGCGCAGCCCGCGTCGTGCAGGCGAGCATTCGCCCCGCCCTCGGCTTCCCGGATCGCGGCCTGCAGGAGCGCTCCGACTTCACCGGCTTCAACTGGGCCGACGTGCCGGTGATTCTCGTCGAGATGGGCTTCATGACGAACCCGACCGAGGATCGCCTGCTTGCGACCGCCGCGTACCAGCGCCGCGCTGCGCTCGGCCTCTGCCGCGGGACGCTTCGTTTCCTCGGCCGTTCGGCTAGGTCGTGTCCATGACATCGAGGTAGGGGACGCTCGCACACCAGAGCGCTATGTCCCCGCGGTGGCCACGTGTGAAGACTCCGAGGATCGATGGCGGTTATCGCGTCGCGGTCGCGATGTGCGCCGAGATCGGTGCGTCCCTGCCGTCCCAGTCTCGGAGCGACTGCTCGACGGCTGCGGTCGCGCGCTCGAGAGCCGATGGATCGAGGCGTTCGATGTCACCGCGAAAGGGCGAGCCGAGGACGATCCCGTACGCCGCGTCGGGGGCGCTGACCCGGCTCGCCAGTTCGATCGTCTCGAGTTCGATCACCTCGAAACCTGCCGCTCGTAGGTCGTTCTCGATTCTTGCCGGGTCTGTGTAGCTAAACGGCCCACGCTCCATGTAGCGCGGATCCTCCGGAAAGAGACTCCCGACAGCCTCGCCGGCCGCCTTCGGAACCGGATTCAGATCGAGGCGGTTGAACGAAGCCAGGATGTATTGGCCTCCTCGCCGTAGAACTCTGCTCGCTTCTGCGTTCGCGCGAACTTTGTCTGGAAAGAACATCGCCCCGAAGACACAGAGGACGAGATCGAAGGTTTCATCGCCGAAAGGCAGATCCTGCGCGTCGGCCTGCTGAAAGGCGACCCGCTCTGTGTCCGCCTGTTCGGCTGCGAAAGCAACGACGGCCGCGTTTGATGTCTGTTGCGACGATGGTCGCGCTCGGCACGGCCCTGCTGACAGCACGCGTGACGATGCCGGTGCCGGCTGCGGTCTCGAGGATCAGCTCAGGTTGAACGAGCCGCACGCTCTCCGCCACGTGCTTCCCAAACGGCTCGAACAGAAGCGGACCCATGTACTTGTCATAAAGCGAAGGAGTCGCGTGCTTGAACACATCGGTTTCTGTCATGGCGTGCCTCCTGCCAGTGAAGGATCCTCGTGACTCGGACGCCGACGATGACACAGTTGGTAACCGCGCTCCAGTGAACGGTGGGCTCAAGGGACATTCCCGCACGTGCGCACATCCCGGAGATCTCGCGGTTGACCGCGGCTGCGCGGACCGTCAGGCTTGGTCGTCATGAATTCGGAGCCATATGTGTTGGGCCCGGGTGAAGGAAGAGTCATTGATCTGGGCGACTTCGGCGTGACGGTGAAGGCGACCGGAGAAGGCACCGGTGGTGTCGTATCCGTGATCGAGAACGAGGAGCCGCCGGGGGTTCGGACCGCCGATCCACGTCCACCACGACTGCGCGGAGGCGTTCTACGTGCTCGAAGGTGAGTACTTCATGAGCCTGGAGGATCGCGAGTTCGTTTGTCCGGCCGGATCGTTCATCTTCATTCCGCAGGGTGTGCGACACGGTTTCCGAGTCGGAGACGTAGCAAGCCGCAAGCTGAACCTCTACTTTCCTGCCTCGATGGTCGGGTACTTCGACGAACTCGCCCAGGCGCTCCAGCGTGAGAGTGTTTCCGAGGGGGAACTCGCGGGCATCGCAGAGGCGCATGGGATGGAGATCGTCGGGCCGCCGTCGGAGCGGTATGTCTAGCGGTCACTCGCGCGTGCTGTAAGGCAGACACGAACGAGGAAGCGCAAGCTCAAGAGACATTGCCGCACGCTCGCACACCGTGGCGACGCCTAGACAGAAGGGGGCAGGATCGCCGCGAGATCCCAGACGCGCGCGTGTGTTGCCGGAAGCCGAAGCAGGACTCCTGGCTTCGACGTGCGGGCGGCAGCGAAGCGCCGAACGCCGTCAGCGCCGAGGTAACGGCCAGCAATGTCCTCACGGTCGGCGGTGACATCCCGTTCGACGAGCTCCGGCACTCCGCGAACCTCGATGCCACGAAACGGGGGGACCGCCTCGAATACGAGGAAGACGCAGCGAGGATCGCGGGCCAGGTGCTTGAGCTTCACGTCGCCTCGCGCGATCACGATCTCGAAGGCGTCGTCCTGCCACCGAAACCAGACCGGCGAGACATTCGCACTACCGTCCTTCCGGTAGGTCGTCAAGACAGCCGGGGACGGCGACTCGATCAGCGACCGGAGGACCTGGCTCCACTCGTCCGCCACGAGCGCAAACCGTATAGCGCGCTCAAGCGACATTCCCGGACGCTCGCGCAGTCCGGCGTCTACCCCAAGCCCGCGGTTGACCTGGGCGGGTGGAGAACGTGCACGAGATACCCCACTGGAGGCGGGGCATCTCAGCTGACCGCCGCTCGACCCGCGCTACTTACAGCCGTAGCTAGACAGCTATGGTCGATTGGTGGCGACGCGAAAGCGCAATCCATCGAGCGTCGTCAGCCGACTGGATGTGAAGACGCTGCTCGCGTCCGTAGAAGCCGCTCCGCCGATCGATGCGGCAGAAGTCGTCGCCTCCGCTTTGACGGATGTTCTCAGGGCGCGCGATGTCAGCTTCCTAATTGCGGACTACAGCGGCCGGGCATTGGTCCGGTTGAGTCACGTTCGCCGCGCCAACCCCGACGACGAGGACGTGAACCGTGAACGCAGTCACTCGGTCCCGCTCGCGGGTACACCGCACGGTCGTGCGCTCGCCGAGCAGGAGGTGCAGATCGTTCCGGACTTCGATGGCTTCCGGGTCTTCGCTCCCGTCACGAGCCGCGGCGAGGCGGTCGGCGTCCTGGAGCTGGGAATCGACGACGAGCCTGACCGGCACACGCTGGCAACAGTCTCGGCGGGGGCGCACGCCCTTGCCTACATCGTGATCGCCAACCGCCGCTTCACGGACTTGTTCGACTGGGGCCAGCGTTCGGTGCCTCTCTCGCTGGAGGCGGAGATCCAGCACCGGCTCCTTCCCGCCTCGTACACATGCGAGGGGGGCCAGTTCACGCTGGCCGGATGGCTGGAGTCATCGGGCGACGTCGGTGGAGACACGTTCGACTTCAGCGTCGAGCGAGACACCCTCCACCTCTCGATGACCGACGCGATGGGCCATACGCTGAACGCGGCGGTGCTGGCAACAGTGCTGGTCGGGGCACTACGAAACGCTCGCCGCCGCGGCGTCGATCTTGCGGAGCAGAGCCGGCTGGCGAACGAGGCGCTCTGCGGATTCGAAGATGACGGCGGCTTCGTGACCGGACAGGTCGTGCGGATCGACAACATTTCCGGTACTGCACGGATCGTGAACGCCGGGCATCCCTTGCCGATACTGATCCGTGACGGGCGTGCAGAGAATGTAAGCCTAGCCCCTGGCTTGCCGTTCGGGGTAGCGGTCGATGCCGAATACAACGTCCAGGAATTGGTGTTGCAAGCCGGTGACCGGCTCGTATTCCTGACCGACGGAATGCTGGAGCGCAACGCCGCCGATGTGAATGTGACGAAGATCCTCACGGAGACGCGGCACCTTCATCCACGTGAAGCGGTACAGGCGCTGACACAGGCCGTGGTCAAAGCCAGCGGTGGGGAGCTCCACGATGACGCAACGGTGCTGTGCGTGGACTGGCACGGCGGCCCAACAGGAGAAAGGGACGCCAGGTCGGGGGCGGATCAGTAGTAGCAAACCGAGCCCACGCCGCCCCGTTCTGGCGACATTCGCGAACTCTGACGCAGCCGAACGTTCTGGCCCTACCACCTACTCCAGTTCGTCTGGCAAACGCTCGCTCGTCAGTCCGCCGACCACATCGCGCTACGCGTCTGCCGCTGACGCGGCGAGATCCTTTCGCATTCTCACAACCGTCCGTTGCGACTTGACCTGAACCTCGAGGTCGGACATCAGCTGCTTCATAAGAATCAGGCCGCGTCCCCGCATCTCATCCAAGGAACGTGGTTCTTTCCACTCCCCACTGTTGGCGACAACGATGATCACCTTGTCAGCGTCACGCACTCCCCGCACGGTGACCTCGCTACCTCTTTGCGCATGCTCGATCGCATTGGCCGCTGCCTCGTGGGTTGCGAGGATGATCTCGTCTCTCACCTCGCCAGCCACCTGAATCGCTGCAAGCCAGGCGGCGAGTTCCCGTCGCAGTCCGCGCAGCAGGAAGAGGTCAAGCGAGAGTGACGTCTCGAATGGCTCGATGCGGTGTGAATGCACGCTTTGGCGGACAGTCAAACCTCGTCGATGCCCTGCTTTGACCTCTCCGAGGATGCCTCCTCGTCCGTTCGCGATACCGCGCTCTCCTCGAGAGAGCGAAAGAGATCTTCCGCAAGCGACATGTGGCCTCGAGGGCGGGGAAGGTTCCAGGCCCTGCAATCCCGCTCCCATTTCAGCGTCTCGTCTCCTACGGTGCTCATCACCTGGAGCCTCCGTTGCGCAGCGCCTCCTCTCGGGTGGGAGAGCAATCCAGCACCTGCAACATCCCCGAGAGCTCGAAAGCTTTCTCGACAATGGGGGCGGTGCCGAGCTGAAGACGGAACGTTCGTCCTTGCTCGCCAGCGGCCCGGTGTGACTTCACAAGCGCGAAGATGGTCGACGAATCGACGAACTCCGCCTCGGAGAAATCGGCGACGACGAGTTCGTTCTCCTCGATCAGCGAGCCGAGCAAGGCTTCGACCGGCTCGCTCGTCGAGAGGTCGTGCTCGCCGGTGAAGACGACGACAGCGGCACCGGCACGCGGCCTCTCCACCTGTACATCCTGCAATCGGTTGTCCATCGTGCGTTCCCCTCCTATGAAGCCAGTGATGGTCTGGATTCCCGATCACGGCACGAGACCCGAACAGAGCCCCGGTGCCAGGCGAACGATCTATGTTCGACGTGCCGACCCATCGCTGAATCGGCACGCCGTTGACGCGAAATCGTACTGAAGCGTTACAGAGCTGTCTACCCTTTTTTCAGCCTGCGGATCCGTTGGAGGAGACGTCGTTCGGATGCAGCAGGAACAGCTCGGCGGCGATGTCGGGGTCGTGGGTGACCTGCGAGAAGAAGGCTCGAACTTTCCGGCCCGTGGCCTGCTCGACGATCTCGGTAAAGCTTGGGCGCATCCAGTCCTGGAACATCGTTCGCGTCTCGCGCAGCTGCACAAAAGCGCCCTCCGCCACCATCCTGTGCTCGACGGGCGTGAAACAGTCCTCCAGGGTTGTCAGCACGACATCCTGGTGGATGAGCGTACGGATGCGATCGGCACCGCGCCCGTAGTGCTCTCGATGAAGCGATCCGATGCCGTTCGAGATCGCGGTCGATGCGCTCTTGACGTCCAAGGTTGAGTCGGCCATAGCCGCTCCTTCCGTAAAGCCCAAGCCTGGCGCGACCCAATGTGAGCGCAGCGGCGGAAGGAGAGAGCGAGTAAAGCCATTGTACGCGTTGCATTCCACTGATGCTCTTGGAGAGGCGCTGGTGCTCTTGGAGAGGCGCTGGCCGACACGCGCGTTCCCCAGCAGCGCGAGCGTCAAGATCCGGGCGACGTAGCAGTCGAGTGTCCTCCACGCGCCCTAGTACGCATCCATGTCTTGCGCTGCGGTGCGGCAAGTTCGACGCCACTCACGTCGGAGGGCCGGAACCGTCAGGGGACATTCCGGAACGCTGGCCCACGCCGCCGTGCTGTCTAGGGAAACGCCGTGATGATGTCTTGGCTGTAGATGGCGACGAAGGCTGCTGCCGTCAGAACACCGACCGCAGCGGCGAGCGCAGCGGACTGCGGACGACTGCGGTCGCGAAGCACCACCCATGTGGCGAGGATGACTCCAACGAGGATCTCGCAGCACCAGTACACCGGGGAGGTGGTGTCGTCGATGAAGCGCAGGCCGTAGATACCCTCGCCAACAAGGACGCCGCTCATTACCCCGATCCCGACAGCGGGTAGACGTCCTCGTCCCCTCTTGACCCAATGCGCGCAAACTCCGAGCACCGGCCCTACAACGAAGGCGGCGGCTCCCCAGAACGCAACCAGGCTCGTCCCTGTGGCGAAGCCCCGCACCTCCGCCCCTAGCTTGTAACCGGCCAGCAAGCCCAGGAGCGACAGACACCCGATCAGTGCCGCGTTGCGTACGTTGGTACTCAGCAGGGCGAGGCCGAACGCGACGAGCGCCCAGGACCCGCTCGAGTTGGCGAGGGAGTTCACTTCTGATGGGAGCCACTCTTGGGCGTAGGCGGTCAGGACGCCGAGCGACAGAGCAACCATGCCGACCAGTGCCAGCCGCACGGCGGTTGGCCTGGCGCTGTCGGTGATCGGCACCCATGCGACTCTAGCCATCCAAACCATGGCCACACCAGCGCTGTGAGCTGGCTGAAATAGCGAGGTCTCGTACGAGCAACGTCAAGAGACATTCCTGATCACTCGCCCGCGCGGACGTGCTGGCGGATGACTACGCGGGCACGGCATTGTTGGCAGCAATGCGGTCGACCGCGTAGTTCCTCGGGCTCTGAGCAGCCGTGAACGCGGCGACCGTGCCTCGCGGGTCTGAGAGACTCGCTGAGTGCCTCTTCGCGCCGCCGCAATCTGCGGGCTTCTAGCCTCGGTGACGTTCATCGTCGGCCTCGTGCTCGGCGACCTCGCACAGGCCGACGAGTTCAGTCCGGCCAACGACAACATCAGCGACATCGGCGCGCAGACGGCCGACCAAGCCTGGCTCTACAACCAGATCGCAGCGAACCTAAACGGACTCCTGATCGTCGCCTTCGCGCTTGGCCTCTGGCGAGCGCTCGGACCCGGCTGGCTTGCTCGTCTTGGCGTCCTCGGACTGGCGATCCTGGGAGTGACCAGGTTCCTTGAGGGCTTTTTCCGGCTCGACTGTGGCGGCATGGACGACGTATGTGAGAACACCTCCTGGCAGTCCGAAGCGCACGGAGTCGAATCCGGTATCGCCTCGGCGCTCTTCTTTCTCGTCCCGCCCGTGCTCGCGTTCGCGTTCCGGCGGCTTCCGGAGTGGCGCGACCTGTGGCTGCCGACGCTCCTCGCCGTGCCCGTCGTGGTGGCAATAAGCATCCCGTTCAGCTTGATCGGCGACGGCGCGGCGGGACGCGCCGGGAGCATCACCTGGTTCCTCTGGCTCGGTCTTCTCGCGTGGCGGCTACTGCGCCTCGCGGATGGCAGAATCGGCGGACTGGCTGAGCCGGCGGTGGACTAGGTCACAAGCTCCGCAACGTGGCCCGGCCGAGCTGACGTTTGAGAGCGAACGGCGTGGGGCAGCGGGTGATCTCAAGCGACATTCCCGCACCCTCGCACACGCCGGGGACGTCTCGCTTGGCCGCTACGACGCGGCGTCAAGCACGCGATACAGGTGCCACAGCTCCGGGATGCCCTTGAGCTCGTGAACACCAGCGTCTTCGAACACAAGGTCCCGAACCTGCCGTCAGGTCCTTGACAGTCGACGAGACGAGGAGCTCGCGCGATTCAGCGAGACCAGCGACTCGAGCACCGATGTTCACGGCAAGCCCGCCGACCTTCCCGTTGATCACCTCGACTTCACCGGTGTGCACTCCTGCCCGCACGCCGAGGCCAAGAGGCTGCACAGCGCCGATGATCGCTCGCCCGCATCGCACGGCACGCGCGGGACCGTCGAATGTCGCAAAGAATCCGTCTCCGGCGGTGTCCACCTCCGTACCCCTGTAGCGCGCCAATAGTCCGCGCACGACAGCATGATGCGGCTCGACGAGTTCACGCCATGCGCGATCGCCTAGAGCGGCTACCCGCTCGGTCGAGCCAACCAGATCCGTGAAGAGAACGGTTGCGAGAACTCGTTCCAGCTCGGGTTCTTCCTCGAGCGATGCGAGGAAGTCTTGAAGTTCTCGCAGCACGCGTTCCCGATCCCCGGCGAACGGGGCATGCTCTTCGCCGGGCAGCTCGACAACGCGCGAGTTTTGCAGCTGGTCTCCGATGTATCGGGCCTGCTCAACTCGCTCGTTCGAATCATTCGTCCGGTGCATCACCAGAGTCGGGACCGACACGGCCTTGAGCAGCGCTCGAATGTCCGTCTCGCGCGATTTCCGCTCAATGGCTAGAGCAGAACCTGGAGAGGCCGACAAACGGGCGTAGCGAGTCCACGCTTTGACGCGCTCGGGGTCGCGTCGAATCGCCGGGTCGACGACGGTGCTGTTCGCCTCCCAGAAGCGCTCGGTTCCCCAATGACGATCGAAGAGCTGCCACCACTCTTCGGCCTCGTCCGTCGTCCAGCCCCACGGGTAATCAGACGACGCGTAGTACTTGGCCCACACCGCGAACAGAACGAGAGCCGAGACGCGCTCCGGGTAGGACGCGGCGAACAGGGTGCAGAGAGCGCCGCCTTCGTCGAAGCCGAACAGCACCGCGCGCTCGCTCCTGGCCGCGTCCATGACAGCTCGGATGTCGTCCATCCCGAGCTCCAGTGACAGGGAACCGCTTGTGATCGGCCAATCCGAAAGGCCGAAGCCCCGCCGGTCGAGCAGGATCAGTCGGAACGCACTCGCCAGCTCGCCGAGAAAGTCGGCGAGGTCTGGCACATCCCAGACTGCCTCGAGATTCGAGAACCAGCCTGGTGCATACACCAGGTCGACGGGTCCTTCGCCGACGACCTGGTAGGCGATGTGCAGTCCGTCGATCGTTTTCGCGTACCGAATGGCCGGGGACACCGAGCGATCGTAACGTCATGTGTTGTGCAGCCAAAGCTGCGTGTTTCCGGCCAGCGCTCGAGAGACATTTCCGCACACTCGGGCACGAGAGGGAGCTGTCGCTGGCGGCCCGTGGGGCTCGAGCAGGACTGGGCTTCCCGGGCACCTGCGGGGCGATCCTCACAGCCAGTGGAGAAGTAGCGGCGGCGCTCAGAACAGGCGCTGCCAGGTGGCGCCGCCGTCGGTGCTCGCGAACATGCCCCCCGTCCACTTCTGCGGTCCCGACTTCGACTGGACGCCGGCGTAGATCGTTTGCGGTCGCGTGGGTGCGATCGCGATGGAGGTGACGCTACGCCCGGCGAGACGCGGAGCCGACCACGTCTTCCCGCCGTCCTCGCTCGTCACGATGCCGCGCCTTGTCCCCACGTAGAGCACGTTCGCGCGCGACGGATCGAGTGCGATTGCTCCAACTCCGGCTGACAGCACCTTCTTCCACGTGCGACCCTGGTTCGCGCTCGCGAATAGCCCTCTCGATCCCGCGTAGATCATCCCCGGCGATCGACCATCGATCACGATCGGGTGGCCGAAGTAGTTGTCGTGGAGGCCGGGCGGCCCAGTCGCACGCCAACTACCTCCACCGTCGACTGTCTTGTAGATCGAGTTGCGGCTCGCCTTGTTCTGGCCCTTCACCGCGCTCGCGTACACGGTCTTGGGCCGACGCGGGTCGATTGCCAGGCTGAAGTACCGTCCCGGCAGCAAGTTCCTCCATGTGACGCCGCCGTTGCTCGTCTTCCACACTCCTGCGAAGGTGGCGGCATAAAAGCCTTCGGCAAGGCGGTGTCCGAGGGGGTCGCGGCCAAAATCGATACCGGTGCTCGCGAGCTTCCATGTTCTTGCTCCGTCGCTCGTCTTGAAGACGCCGCGCCCGGTACCTGCGTAGAGGACATTGGGTGATCGCGGGTCGAGCGCAAGCGCGTCGCCGCGCAGGTCTTCCGAGTCCGTGGGCGTCGCTGGCTCCGTCAATCCCGTGTCCGCAGCGCTCCACGTCTGCCCACCATCCGTGCTCCTCAGCACGCTGCGCTTATCGAGATCGGTAAGAAGGGTGCTCGCGTAGACGACGTTCGGGCGCTTCGGATCGACCTGGATGGCGGAGATGTAGAGCGGACTCGCGGCAATAGCTGCCTCTCCCGTGCGGGACGTGTTCGTGGCGCTGGCAGGCGAACCCTCGGCGACCGACGCGTCGATGTCCACGCCGCCGCCGCCGATGCCAATGGCGCCGGTAACAACGCCTGCGAGGGCCACGAGCACGACAGCTGCGTAGGCCGCCCGGCGACGTCGTGCACGTTGACGCGCCTCCTTGATCAGCGCCTCGAGCTCGGCGATCCGTTCCTCGATAGTGCGCTCGTCCTCGATCTCGGGCGCGTGAGGAGGGATGGTGACCGTCACGATCGCCTCCTCGATGGAGCTACGTGCGATGGCATCAGCTGCATGAAGCTATGATTCCTAGCACCATGCGAATGGTCAAGGTCGACCGAACCGCTCCGTCGCAGCTCTACGAGCAGGTGGCCGCCGAGATCCGCCGGGCAATCGCCGACGGCGAGGCAAAACCGGGCGAACGACTCCCGCCGGCCAAGGACCTCGCTGCCGTCCTCGGCGTCAACACGAACACCGTGCTTCGTTCCTTACGACTACTCCGTGACGAGGGGCTGCTCGAGTTCCGCCGTGGGCGAGGTATCTCGGTTGCGGGGACGCCCGAGCGAGGCGCGGTCGTTCAGCGAGCGCGGGAGCTTGTCGAGTTCGCACGTCGACAGGGCTACCGCACCGACGAACTCATCGCGATCATCGAAGACGTCGCCTAGCCGACGGCTCATCAGTCGAGGTACATTCCCGCACACTCGGGCAGGCGGGTGATGCACCGCCTGGCTGGGTTCATCGGGGCGATCGGGCGGCTTTGAGCCACACAGTGATAAGGCAGCTTGAAAGCGGCCAGCGATGCCGTGCGTGCGGGAGAACGCATGACACCACTCCGCGTTGTTCCGCGCCGCTGCGCTGGCCACCGATCGGGTCGACACGCCGTGCATTATCCGCCGCCGCACGACCCTCGCCGCCAATCCGGTCAAGCGACATTCCCCGCACACTGGGGCATGGCGCAGTTCTCTCTCTCTCTCTCTCTCTCTCTCTCTCTCTCTCTCTCTCTCGCCCTTCGCGTTCGACCCAGGGACGGACATCATCGAGGCGGGCGTTCGGGGCGTACGATCTCGCGGACCGGGTCCGGTGACGGCTCGGCCCTCGACCTGGAGGAGGCGCGATGCCCACCGACCCGCACCTCGACGTGTCTGAGGCCGTGCGCGTGCAGATCCTCGCGACCGAGCATTGGAGCCTGCTCGCGGCGAGGAACATCACATACGGCGCGATCTACAGCCGCGCCACCATCTTCCTGACTGTCGTGTCGGCGGCCGTCGTTGCGTTGGCCCTTGCTGCCGAGGCGACCGAGTTCGGCGACCGTTTCTACGTGTTCGCACTCCTCGTTCTGCCGGTTGCGTTCTTCATCGGGGCGGGGACATACATCCGCCTCGTCGACGCCCGGATCGAGGACTTCTGGCTCCTGTCCGGCCTGAATCGTCTCCGGCACGCCTATCTCGAGATCGCGCCCGGGCTCGAGCCGTATTTCGTGACGGGCCATCACGACGACGAACGAGGCCTGTCCGAGACGTACGGCCCAGGCACGGAGAACCGGGTCCTCCGCCTGATTGCCAGCACGTCCACGGTCGTCGGGGTGATCGACGCCGTTCTCGCCGGGGTCGTCGGGGGCCTCGTCGCAAAGGTCGTGGGCGCAGGATCCGAGCTGAGCCTGCTCATCGGCGCAGTGGTGACTTCAGTGGTCGTCGCGCTGCTTGTCCACGCCGACAGGCGCATCATTGCGCGCGGGCGTCGCAGGCTCGAACCCCGCTTCGCACGATCGGCGGAAGTCGGACGCATGCACGAACAGCAGGAGCCACCGTCCTCTCCGCGCGCCGACGTGCCCCAGAGCGTGCGTGCCCAGATCCTCGCGACCGAGCATTGGAGCCTGCTCGCGGCGAGGGACGTCACGTACCGCGCGGTCTTCAGTCGGGCCGCCATCTTTCTGACTGTCGTGTCCGCGGCCGTCGTTGCGTTGGCCCTGGTCGCTCGTGCGACCGAGTTCGGCGACGGTTTCACCGCGTTTGCACTCCTCGTTCTGCCGGTCGCTCTCTTCGTCGGGGTGGCGTCATACATCCGCCTCATCGAAGCCAGGATCGACGACTTCTGGCTCCTGTCGGGCATGAATCGCATCCGTCACGCTTATCTCGAGATCTCGCCGGGGCTCGAGCCGTATTTCGTTACGGGCCACCACGACGACGAGCAGGGTCTGTACGAGACGTATGGCCCAGGCACGGGGAGCCGGTTCTACCGCCTGATCGGCGAGACTTCGACGCTCGTCGCCGTGATCAACGCAGCTCTCGCCGGGGTCGTCGTGGGGCTCGTCGCAAACGCTGCGGGCACACGATCCGAGCTGAGCCTCTTCATCGGTGCAGTCGTGACGATGGTGCTCGTCGTATCGCTGGTCGACACGAGCAGGCGCCTCATCGAACGTGGGCGTCGCTCGCTCGAGCCCCGCTTCGCACGACAGGTCGAAACGGCACGACGACACGGGTAACTGAGCGTCGCGCACGCTGGCGAACCAGCTTGACTACGAGCCGTGGCGGAGCGGGTCGGACCCGGTACTCGGGGGACATTCCCGCACGCTCGCGCACACGGGGTTACCTCGCCGGAGCGACGCGCCACTGGACGTCCGATGCTGGCGGGCGGATGATCACGCGGCGTGCGCGACGACCTCCCGACCGGCACCGTCACTTTCCTCTTCACCGACGTCGAGGGCTCGACGAAGCTCCTGCACTCGCTCGGTGCCGAGGCATACGCGAAGGCGCTCGCCGAGCACCGCCAGCTCACGAGGGAGGCATGTGCCGCCGAGGGGGGCGTGGAGGTCGATACGCAGGGAGATGCTTTCTTCTTCGCGTTTCCGACAGCGCCCGGAGCACTCGCGGCGGCGGCCGCGCTAACAGAGGCGCTGGAGCCCGGCCCGATCCATGTGCGTGTCGGCCTGCACACCGGGACGCCGCTCGTCACCGAGGAGGGATATGTCGGAGATGACGTGCACCGCGCCGCCCGCATCGCGGCAGTCGGCCACGGGGGGCAGGTGCTCGTCGGAGCGACGACGGCCGCGCTTGTCGGTCTCGACGGTCTCGACGACCTCGGCGAGCATCGCTTCAAGGACCTCGTTGCGCCCGAGCGCGTCTACCAGCTGGGCGGGCAGGCATTCCCCAAGCTGAAGAGCCTCTACCGCTCGAACCTCCCGGTCGCGGCCAATCCGCTCGTCGGCCGGAAGAAGGAGCTTGCCGACGTTCTGCAAGCGCTCCTCGACGGCTCCCGTGCGGTGACGATCACCGGACCGGGAGGCGTCGGCAAGACGCGCTTCGCGCTTGCGGTCGCGAGCGAAGCGGCGGAGGCGTTTCCGGACGGCGTGTGGTTCGTTCCATTGGCGGCGCTCCGCGACCCGGCTCTCGTTCTTCCCACCGTCGCCGAGGCGATCGGCACCGACGGCGACGTCGCGCGCTACATCGGCGACGGCGCCTGCCTCCTCTTCCTGGACAACCTCGAGCAGGTCGTGGATGCAGCGCCGGGTCTCGGCGAGCTCGCGGGCGAGTGTCGGCGCCTTCGTCTCCTCGTCACCAGTCGAGAGGCGATGCGGATCGCGATCGAGCGCGAGTATCCGCTCTCGCCGCTTCCCGAGTCGCCGTCGGTAGAGCTCTTCCGGCAACGGGCGAGCGCGGCCGCGCCCGAGCTCGAGGTCGAATACGCGACGGCGGTCGAGATCTGCGACCGGCTCGACCGCCTGCCCCTCGCGATCGAGCTGGCGGCCGCGCGCTGCAAGGCGCTCTCGCCCGAGCAGATCCTCGAGCGCCTGACGGAGAGCCTCGACCTCCTGCGCGGCGGCCGCGACGCCGACCCGCGCCAGCAGACGTTGCGCACGACGATCCAGTGGAGCTACGGCTTGCTGTCCGTGGAGGAGCAGCGCGTCTTCCGCGCGCTCTCCGTCTTCCGCAGTGGCTGCACGCTCGAAGCAGCCGAAACGGTCTGCGATGCCGATCTCGACACGCTCCAGTCGCTCGTCGAGAAGAGCCTCCTGCGCTTCACCCGCGAGCGCTACTGGATGCTCGAGACGATCCGCGAGTTCTCACGGGAGCGTGTCACCGAGGTCGGAGAGGCGGACGTATACCGACACGGCCATGCGCGCTACTTCTTGGATCGCCTGGCGCAGGCGTACGGAGAGCGCCTCGGGCCTCGTCGACCAGAGGTCTTCGAGTGGTATGGCGCCGAGGTCGACAACCTGCGGGCCATGCTCGACAGCCTCGTGGCCGAAGCGCCAGCCGAGGCTGCTCGCGCGACACACCAGCTCTTCAAGTTCTGGAGATCCCTACCCGTGCATTCCGAAGCGGTCGAGCGCCTCGAGACACTGCTCGCGTTGAAGCTGGCGGACGACTTGCGCGCCGAGACGCTGGCATGCCTCGCCGAAGTTCGAGATTATTTCGGGAATCTCGACGCTGCCTGGGCGGCAGCGAACGAGGCGTTGCAGCTGGCGATGCCCGGGACCCCCGCTCGCGGGCTCTCGCTTCTGATCGTCGCCTCGCGCGAGGTACTCCGCGGCAACGTGGACGAGGGCATCCGGCTCGCGGAGCAAGCGGCCACCGAGGCGCGTGAGCTGGAGGGTCCGGAGATTGCGAACGCCACGCAGGGCGACGTGGCAATGCTGCTCCTCTCTGCGGGTCGCCGCGAGGAGTCGCGCGCGCTGATGATGGACGTCATCGCCGAGGCACGAACGAACCGTTTTTTCGATGAGCGGCACATGGTCGGCCGCCTCGGCTTCATCGATGTGCTCGAGGCCGACTACGAGTCCGCACGCCGTGTTCTCGCGTACGCCGTTGGTCAAACTCGAAGCGTCGGCAACCCATGGGAAACATGGGCGTTGCAGTGGCTCGGCTATGCATACCTCGGTCTGGGCGACCGCGGATCCGCCAGAGCGACCTTCGGTGAGCTCCTCGAGATCTCCGCAGACGCCGGCAAAACGGTCAGACCTGAACACGCCGTTTCACTGGGCGGACTCGCGCGATCGGTCGAACAGATGGACCTCCGCGACGGCGCCCGGCTGGCGGGAGCGGTCGCACAACTGCGCGAAGACGAAGCTGGCGGCCTAAAGACGTGGATGTGGCCACAGGAGCGGGAAATCGAGGTGCGCTTCGAGCAGCCTCTCATCGACGCGCTCGGCGAAGGCGAATACCGAGGTGCGCACGAAGAGGGTCGAACGCTGAGTTTCGACGAGACGCTGTCGCTCGCGCGATCGCTCGCGGCGTCGTGACCCCCGTCAAGAGACATTTCTGCACGCTCGGACCTCGAACGACCTCACCGTGAGCGAGGTTCTGCTCGTCGGCACACGAGAGCGTCGCGCCGGCCTAGTCCTCGCCTTCCCAGTACTCGACCGCGGGTCCGGGCTTCGCGAACATGACGTCTTCGTCGTCGACGCCCTTTCCGAGAACCTTGCCGGTGTCGAGGTACTCGATGATCTCGCCCCGGATCATCGAGGAGAGCATGAGCACACGGACAGCCGAGTCCGTTCGGTTGCTGATCTGGTGCGCACCGATCTTGCCGCGCGGAAAGCAGACGATGTCACCCTCCTCCAGAACATGCTCACCTTCGGGCGTGCGCAGCGTCGGCTCGCCGCGGAGCACGATCACCCACTCCTCGTTGAGGTAATGCGTGTGGTAGGGCCAGAGCCTGCTGCCAGGCTCGATCTGCGACATGGTCGCGCCCAGCAGCTCACCGCCGATCCGCTCGCCCACCAGCGTGCCGCTGCAGCGCCAGCCTTCGCGATCCCTCGTCGCGTCCCACTCGTCGCTCTTCAGGTTGAAGGTCTTCACTCGGCGAACACTAGCCTGCGTCTCGAGGGACATTCCCGCACGCTCGGGCAGGCGCGATGTCTGACCGGCCGACCCGTCGTCCGGTACTTCCCGATCCGTCTTGAGGCGCAAGGTCTCACGGATGGGAGCTCGCTCATGAGCTCTCCTGGGCTACAGACCTGCATTAGCGCCAGTCGATCGTGACGATCTCGACGGGCTGCGTTACACCTTTCAAGGTCTCGACACGCGCGTCGGACGCGCGGAACGACGCTCCCACGCCGTCGAGCGTCTCGGAGCTGACGAGGATCTCGCGCGCCGCCGCGGCCGCACCGATGCGTGCCGCGACGTGGACGCCCTGCCCTCCGTAGTCGGTCGAGTTCTCGGTGCGGAACGCGCCTCCCGCGTGCACGCCGATTCTCACGTCCGGTGCGACGATCTCGGCGGCGAGCGAGCGCTGAATGGCCACCGCAGCCTCGATCGCGGCCTTCGGGCTCTCGAACGAGGCGAAGAACCCGTCGCCGGTCTGCTTGACGACCTCACCGCCGTGCTCGGCGATCACCTCGCGAACGAGATCGTTGTGGCGTGCAAGTAGGCGCTTCCACTTGTCGTCGCCGAGCGTGTCGAGCAGCCTCGTCGAGTCGACGATGTCCGTGAACAGGAACGTGCGCCGCGCCTCGACGCGTCCGAGCTGCTCCTGGATTCGCGCGGCCTCGGGCTCGGCGCCGAGCCGTTCGAAGGTCGCGAGCGCGCCCTCGAGCTCGACCGTGCTCCCGTGCTCGTCGCCGGCGCGGCGGTACGCAGTCCCAAGGGCGGCTCGCACGCGCGCGGCCTCGTAGGGCGCACCGATGCCCTGCCACTCGTCACGGGCGTGCTTCAGCGCGGTGATCGCACCGTCCCAGTCCTTGTCCGCAAGAAGGATCTGCCCGCGTGAGAAGTGCAGCATCGCGTCGAACGCTGCGGCCCGGCGCTCGCCGATCTTGTAGGCGTCGATCGTCTGCTCCATCTCTTCCGCCGCTGCGCGCGCGGTCCTGAGATCGCTCGCGGCGATTGCGATCTCGACCTGCGCCGGGAGCCGGCGCAGCCGGAACAGGGGGCTCTGCGCTTCCTCGAGCGACCGCTTGACCCCGGCGAACGCGGCGTCGACCTTGCCCTCGGCGAGCCGGACGAGCGAGAGCCCTGGCTGCGGCTCGCGTCCGAGCTCGCTCGAGATTCGGTACGCCTCCTCGGCACCCGCGAGGTCGCCGCGCCGCCGGCGGATCTCGCCGATCTCGTACCAGCCGGCGGCGGGGATCATCTGGTCGAAGTCCTTGAGCTCTTCGCAGGCCGTGAGCGCTTGCGCCTCCGCCGCCGACCAGTCGCCTCGCAGCCGCATCGCCTCGGCGCGGTGAACCCTGCAGGCGCCGGGGAAGCCCGTGACGTCGAGCGTGTCGCACCAACGATTCGCCGCCTCCGTCCACTCCGCAGCGCGGCGGTAGTCGCCGACGTCCTGGCAGGAGCTGATCGTGATGCAGTAGACGAGGCCGGCCGAGTGGGCGCTGATGTCGCCGCAGAGAGCGGACGCGCTCGCTTCGTCGAGGAGCGCGAGGCCCTTGTCGATCTGACCCGCGCTGATGAGCGTGCGCCCCTTGCCCGACAGCGAGAGCATCTGGCCGTCTCGGCTGCCGACGCGCTTCGCGAGGTCGTAGGCCTCGTCGAACATCGCGGCTGCGGCGTCGAGCTCGCCCTGCATCATCGCGCCGAGAGCCTTCGTCAGGAGCAGGTGTGCGTGCTCGGGCGCTTCGTCGACGCCGTCGAGGAGTCGCTCGGCGTTGGCGAACCAGCCGTGCGAGACTGCGAACGAGCCTTTGCCCTCGTAGTCCCAGGCGAGTGTCAGCGCCAGGCGTGCGGCGCTGCGTGCGTCTCCGTCCGACGAGTAGGCCGCGAAGGACTTCTCGCGGTGACGGATCGCCTCGTCGATCTTCCCGCTCCACCACGCCGCCTCGCCGAAGCTCTCGAGGTCGGACGCCGTCAGAGCTGCGGCGCCGGCCTCGAGGTACGCCGAGTACGCCGCCCGCCACGCCTGCCGCGCAGCGGCAGCGCGGGCATCGTCGAGGGAGTCGAGGATCTGGGACACGACGACCCCATTGTGACCCTCGGGTCCTGCCGACGCCAGGGTCAGAACGCGTCGGCGTAGGCGTTCAGCGCCGGCTGCCCGCCGAGGTGCGCGTACAGAACGCGCGAGCCGGGAGCGATGCGACCCGACTGCACGAGGTCGATCAGCGCCGCCATGGACTTCCCCTCGTAGACGGGGTCGGTGAGCATGCCCTCGAGGCGCGCGCACAGCCGGATGGCGTCGAGCGTCTTCTCGTCGGGGATCCCGTAGGTGCCCGCGTGCCACTCGTCGAGGAGGACGATCTCGGCGTCGTCGAGCTCGCGTCCGAGGTCGAGCGCCTCGGCCGTGAAGCGCGCGATTCGCGCGATCTGCTCCCACGTCTGCTGAACGGTCGCCGAGCCGTCGATCCCTAGAACCGCGCGATCTTGCTCGTGTGCCGCGAAGCCGGCGATCATCCCGGCCTGCGTCGAGCCGGTGACCGAGCACACGACGACCGTGTCGAAGAAGACGCCCAGCTCGCGCTCCTGCTCGGCCACCTCGTCAGCCCAGCGCGCGAAGCCGAGCCCCCCGAGCGGATGATCTGAGGCGCCGGCCGGGATCGCGTACGGCGTGCCGCCGCTCTGCTCCACCGACGCGAGCGCGTCCTCCCAGCTCTTGCGGATGCCGATGTCGAAGCCGGCCGGGTCGAGGCGCACGTCCGCGCCCATGATGCGCGAGAGGAGGATGTTGCCGACCTTGTCGTAGACCGCGTCGGGCCATTCGACCCAGCGCTCCTGGACGAGGACGCAGCGCAGACCGAGTCGCGCTGCGACGGCGGCGACCTGACGTGTGTGGTTCGACTGCACGCCGCCGATCGAGACGAGCGTGTCGCAGCGCTGCGCGAGCGCCTCCGCGACCAGGTACTCGAGCTTGCGCACCTTGTTGCCGCCGTACGCAAGGCCCGAGTTGCAGTCCTCGCGCTTCGCCCAGATCTCGACCTCGCCGCCGAGGTGCTCGCTCAGCCGCTCGAGTCGATGGACGGGCGACTGCCCGAAGAGGAGCGGGGTGCGGTCGAAGCGCTCGAGGCCCACCGCGCGATCCTACGAAGTGCCGAGTGCGTCGCGTACGGCGGGCGCCACCTCGCGCCCGAGGAGCTCGATCGAGCGGAGGATGCCCTCGTGCGGGATGCCTCCGACGGTGAACTGCACCATGAACCGGTCGTGTCCGAAGATCTCGTGCTGGAAGAGGATCTTCTCGACGACCTGCCCCGCCGTGCCGACGAAGTTCGCGCCACGAAGCGTGGCGGCTGCGTCGTAGTCGGAGCGCGACATGGGAGGCCAGCCGCGCTCCTGGCCGATCCTGTTCATCGCGGCCGAGACGTATGGGAACGACTCGTCGAGCGCCTGCTGCGCCGAGTCCGCGACGTACCCGTGCGAGTTGATGCTGAGGCGCGGCGGTTCGCGCCCGGCCTCGGCGGCGGCGCGGCGATGGAGCTCGGCGAACGGCCTGAAGCGCTCCGGGAGCCCGCCGATGATCGCGAGCGCCATGGGCAGGCCGAGCATCCCCGCGCGGACGGCGGACTCGGGCGTGCCTCCGACGGCCACCCACACCGGGAGCGGATCCTGGGGCTGCGGATAGAGGGTGTGGCCGGCCGGCGAGCGTCCCGTCTCGCGAATGTGGAGGAGCTCCCCCAGCCGCTCCTCGAAGAGCCGGTCGTAGTCGCGGAGATCGAAGCCGAAGAGGGGGAACGACTCGATGAACGAGCCGCGCCCGACCATCATCTCCGCGCGGCCGCCTGAGAGCAGATCGAGCGTCGCGAACTGCTGGTAGAGGCGGATCGGGACGGCCGAGCTGAGCACCGTGACCGCGCTCGTCAGGCGGATCCGCTTCGTTCGCGCTGCCGCGGCGGCGAGCACGACAGCGGGAGCCGACACCGCGAACTCGGCGCGATGGTGCTCTCCGACTCCGAAGACGTCGAGCCCGACCTCGTCGGCGAGCTCGACCTCCTCCAGGAGATCGCGCAGGCGCTGCTCGGGCCCTTCGCCCTGGCGCACGTCCGCGAACGTGAAGACGCCGATCTCCACGCCTGGGTTCTACCGAGCCGAGCGTGACCGGTCGGTCAGCGGCGCACCGCACCGGTGATCGCGAGCGCGGATCCCGCGGCGAACAGGATCCCGACTCCGAACAGCGCGAGCCCGATCCACAGCACCGAGTCCAGCTCCGCGCCGATGCTCGCCTCCGTGGACACGCCGCGGGACGCGTCCTCGTTCATGACGACCGCGCGCCAGTCGCCGTCCTCCGGCTCCCACTCGAGCGTCTGCTCGCCCGGCCCCGACGTGGACGCGGTCCAGAAAGTCTCGGTGCTGGGAGGACCGGACGGAGCGCCGCCCGAGCGCAGCGCGTACTCCGGATCTCCGCTCGAGTCGAGATCGTCGATGACGTCGTGCTCGACCCCTTCGAGGTAGCGGTCGACCTCTGCGGCGGGCCCGATGCCGACGAACACGGCGCGATCGCTCTCGCTTCGGATCCGCACCGTTCCGAGGAACGTGTCGAGCGCCCACTCGGCACCTTCCGTGTCGAGCTCGGCGCTCTCGGAGACGATCGCGTACGTCGACGACGCGAGCTCCTGGCTCGGCGACATGACGAAGCCGTCGTCGTCGCGCTGCGTGCGGTCGATCCCGACGAGCGCGCAGCCGCCTGCGAGGAGCCCCAGCGCGATCACGCCTGCGATCGTTCCGATCACGATGAGGACGACCCGGCCGGCGGTCCCGCCGGTGCGCGGCTCGGCGGGCGACTCTGCTGTCGCCGTTTCCGTGTCGGCTACGGCTCCGCCCTCCTCGTCCGAACCGCCCTGGTCGAGGCGGAACGGCGGGTACTCGTCGCGCATCAAAAGGACGTACGCAGCGACTCGCGCGACCCAGCGGTCGAGCCCGAGCACGAAGTCGAAGAGCCCGCGCGGATACCGCGTCGTGAACAGGAGCGCGACGCCTGCGAACAGCACGAGAACGCCGATCAGCCCCGTCTCGAAGCCGAGGCTCCAAACCCAGTCGTCGACCTGCGAGGTGGCGTAGCTGCCTCCGCCGAGCAAGAGCCCGACGACGATGTAGTGCGGGATCGCGAGCAGCCACCACTTCACGAGCACGAGCCCGCGCGAGAGCTGCTCCGGATAGGCGACATCGAGCCGCGCCGGGTAGTCGGCAACGTCGTCGAGCGTGAACGGCGGATAGCGGTCCGTGCCGAGGGCGCCGTACGAGTAGAAGGCGACCCGCCACGTCCAGCGGAGCACGCCGAGGTTGAAGTCGAAGATCCCGCGCGGGTAGCGGCCCGTGACGAGGATCGCGAAGAACGCGACGACCGTCAGCACGAGCAGGGTGAGCCAGAGGAACGCGAGAACGAAGTAGTGCGGGATCGCGAGCAGCCACTTCACGAGCCAGAGCCAGCGGCTGACGCTGTCGTCGAGGTCGCCCTCGATCCGCACGTGGCTCGCCGGGCGCGTCGTCCACGACCTGCACTCTGACACGAACGCGGTCGTACGTGAAGTCGGTAGCGTGCCCGCCCATGAGCGACGACACGAACAACGAGTAAGGACGAGAAGAAGCCCGACCACGAGCCGCCTGCCGGCGCCGAGACCACGGCGACGTGGGGGCGCGGCCGCAAGGCCGATCGAGTACACGGCGAGCGGCAAGTGGACGGTGCTGCGCAAGAAGGAGAAGCCTGCAGCGGAGATCTTCTCGGTCGCCTACGTCGCGGGGGACGGAGACGGCGCGCGTCCCGTGACGTTCGTCTTCAACGGCGGCCCGGGCGCGTCCTCGGCGTTTCTGCACATGGGCGCAGTCGGTCCTCAGCGCGTCGATTTCCCGTCCGACGGCACGCTGCCGACGGTGCCGGCCAAGCTCGTCGAGAACGAGTCCTCGTGGCTCGCCTTCTCCGATCTCGTGTTCGTCGATCCCGTCGGAACCGGCTTCAGCCGCGTCATCGAGCCCGAGAAGAAGGACGACGGCAAGGAAGGGGCGCAAGCCGGACGACGCCCCCGACCCGAAGGAGTACTTCGGGTACAAGCGCGACCTCGAGTCCCTCTGCGAGTTCATGGGCCGCTGGCTCTCCGAGAACGGTCGCTGGGGCTCACCCGTCTTCATCGCCGGCGAGAGCTACGGCGGCTACCGCGTCGGTCGCCTCGTGCGGATGCTCCAGGAGACGGCGGGCATCGGGCTGAACGGCGCGATCCTCATCTCACCCGCTCTCGAGATCACCGGCCTCGCCCCGACCGACTACGACGTGCTCGGCTGGGTCGACCGCGTACCGACGATGGCCGCGGCTGCGTTTCACCACGGTCGCTCGCGCGCGTTCCGCAGGAGCACGTCGCTCGAGAAGGTCTTCCGCGACGCCGAGGACTTCGCGACCGGCGACTACGCGTCGTTCCTCACGCGCGGCGCGTCCATACCGGCGAAGGAGCGCACGCGGATCCTCACGCGCCTCGCTGACATCCTCGGCTTGCCGCTCGACATCGTGCTGCGTGGCGAAGGGCGTGTCGGGATCCTCACCTATCGTCCGCGAGCTCCTGCGCGACGAGCGCAAGGTGCTCGGTCTCTACGACGCGACCATCACGACGACCGATCCGTTCCCCGACCGCGACGAGTTCGCGTGGCCGGACCCGACGCTCTCGGGGATCAGCCCCGCGTACACGATGGCCGTGAACCGGATGCTGCGCTCGGAGATCGGCGTCGAGACCGATCGCGAGTACACGCTTCTCTCGTACGAGGTGAACACGGCGTGGAAGAACGACGTCGAGCATCACGCGTTCGCGCCACCTCCCGGCGCGACCGACGACTTTCGCTACGGCATGGCGCTGAACCCGCACATGAAGGCGTTCATCACCCACGGGCAGTACGACCTCGTGACGCCGTACTACGCGAGCGATCGGCTGCGGAACCTCATGCGGCTCGACCCGCAGATGGCCGACCGGCTGACGGTTCAACACTACGGCGGCGGGCACATGTTCTACGCGTGGGAGGCGAGCCGGCACGCCTTCACTGCCGCGATCGCCGCGTTCGTCGCTGACGCAACCGCTTGATCCCCGCGCCAGGGGGCGCCAAACAGGACGTGCCCCTGCGGGCCGATTGGTGCTGTCTCTTGACAACTCAGTGCCAGGCACTGGTCAACAGGCTGTGGAGCGATTGGCGCTCGATTGGCTTCTCCAAGCCGACCAGCTCGCTAGCCGGACTTGCCGACGAACTCGTCGACGAGCCGCTTCGGTGCCCGGAGAAGCCACGAGTCCTCAATGCGCTCGCGCAACTCCTCCGCGTCGATGTGCTCCATGTGCACGAGCACGATCGGGTGTCCGTCGTAGTGAGGCGTCTGGAAGTAGCGGTCGGGAAGCGCCTCGAGGAGGAGTGGCTTCTCGCCCGCGTCGACACGTAGCGCGAGTGCTCCTGCGGCGGCTCGGTCAGGGCTCAGCCACGCGAAGAGCTTGCCGCCGACCTTGAACGCCGGCTGGCCGTAGGTCGTCGACTCCTCGGCGCCTGGGAGCGACGACGCGATCTCGCGGACGGTGTCCCAGTCGGCCATGTTCCGACAGTCTTCCGGAAGCAGGTTCGACCGGCACGATTCCTAGAGTTCCCGCGATGGAACCGGCCGGGTCACGTCGCGTCGAGCTCGTCCTGCCGATGCGCACCGTTCTGGTCGTCGCGGCGGCGATCGGGCTCATGGCTGCGTTCGCGGCGATCGGCGACACCTTCCTCATCGTGTTCGTCGGGATCTTCCTCGCGTTCGTCTTCGAGTACCCCGTCCGCTTCGTGATGGAGAGAACACGCATGTCGCGCGGCCTGGCCGCGACCGTGACGGTGCTCGGCGCCGCGCTCGTCGTCGGAGGGCTGCTCCTCCTCCTGCTCGTGCCGCTCGTCGGGAGCGTCCGCGACTTCCTGCAGGACCTCCCGGAGCTCGTCGCGGAGTTGCGCGCCTCCGACGAGCTTTCCTCGTGGCTCGGCGACTCGGGCGCGGCCGGGAACGTGCAGGACGGCGCCGAGCAGGTCTCCGTCTCGATCCCCGACGCGATCTCGTCCGTGCTCGGCATCGCGGGCGGCTTCTTCACGGTGTTCATCGCCGGCTTCACGATCCTCTTCACCTGCCTGTTCCTGCTCACGGACGTCGGCAATCTCAAGCGCTCGCTGACGAGCGTGCTCATGCCGGGCGACGACGACCGCTGGCTCAGGGTCTGGGAGCGCGTGACGGAGACGATCTCGCGCTGGGCGATCGGCGTCATCGTCATCGCGACGATCGCAGGCACGATCCAGGGAACGACAGCGTGGATTCTCGGCTCGAGCTACGCGGTCGCGCTCGGCCTGATCGCAGGCCTGCTCGACATGATCCCGAACATCGGCGCGACGATCGCCGGGTTCATCCTCGTCCCGACGCTGTGGGCCGAGGAAGGCCTCACGGCGGCGATCATCATGCTCGTCGTCGTTCTCGCGTACCAGCAGCTCGAGAACAACGTGCTCACGCCGAAGATCCAGGGCAAGGCCGTCCAGCTCTCGGCGTTCTTCATCATCGTCTCGGTCACCCTGTTCGGGGCGCTGCTCGGCGTGCTCGGCGCGCTGACCGCGGTGCCGCTCGCCGCGACGATCCAGATCTTCGTCCAGGAGCTCACGAAGGCGCGGCGCGAGCAGGTCGCCGCTGCGAGAGCGGCAGCCGAGCCCGCGTAGGCACCATTCGGCTGTGGCCGAATCCGTCTGGGACTATCCGCGGCCGCCACGCGTCGAGCTGTCGCCGAGACGGATCCGCGTGCAGCTCGGCGACGAGACGATCGCGGACACGACCCGCGCGCACCGCGCGCTCGAGACCAGCCACCCTCCTGTTTTTTACGTCCCGGTCGACGACGTGAAGCCCGGCGTGCTCACCCCGTCGGGCGGGCGCACGACGTTCTGCGAGTGGAAGGGCAGCGCGTCCTACCTCGACGTCTCAGCGGGCGGTCAGCGAGTCGAGCGCGCTGCCTGGACGTACCACGACCCGCGACCGGGCTTCGAGGAGATCCGCGACGCAATCGCTTTCTACCCCGGCCGGATGGACGCGTGCTTCGTCGACGACGAGCGGGTCGTCGCGCAGCCGGGCGACTTCTATGGCGGCTGGATCACGTCCGACGTCGTCGGCCCGTTCAAAGGAGAGCGCGGCACCTCCGGCTGGTAGCTCGCACCTGCCACGAGCAGCGTCGGCTCCGGGGCCTGCCATCGGGCACGAGCCTACTCGTGGCCGGGGAACGTGACGTTATGGTCACGGACGTGACCGAGATGCGTCTCTACGACCTGCGCGTGACCGTCGATCGCATCGAAGGGCGCTCCGTCTGCGGGCTCGAGGTCGGCGACTTCTTCGAGGTGACGGAGTCGAGCCGGGTGCGCATTCCCGACGGCAAGCACTTCTGCCTGTTCGCGATGCAGTCGGTGCTCGCGCTCCTCCCGGCCAAGATGCGCCGGCTTCCGGACGAGGACTGGCTCGAGCGGGACTCGCTCGTCGCGTGCCCCGATCCCGACGAGCGGCTCGTCATGCGGATCGAGCGGATCGGCGAGCGCGCGCTCGTGACCGAGGAGCTGACGTAGCGCGCGAGCTCGGCATCGGTCTTCGCACGGATCAGGAGCCTGCGACCTACGAGGCGATCGCGCGGCGAGCGGAGGCAGCGGGTGTAGACGTGCTCTCGGTCTTCCACGATCTGCTCTATCAGCCGGCCATCGGCCCGCTGCTCCTCATGGCGCGCGTAACGGAGCGGATCCGCCTCGGCCCGGCCGCGCTCAATCCCTTTACGCTCCATCCCTACGAGATCGCGGGTCAGATCGCGATGCTCGACTCCGTCTCGGATGGTCGCGCGTACCTCGGCCTCGCGAAGGGCTCATGGCTCGACCGGCTCGGGATCGAGGAGCCGCGTCCGCTCTCGGCACTGCGCGAGGCGGTCGCGATCGTCCGCGCGCTGCTCGCCGGCGATACGGCCGGGGTCGACGGTGAGCGGTTCACGCTTGCTCCCGCAACAGCGCTCGCGTATCCGAGGGTGCGAGAGCAGGTGCCGCTCCTCATCGGGACGTGGGGTCGTGAAACGGCACGTTGGGCGGGTACGGTCGCCGACGAGCTGAAGATCGGTGGGTCGGCGAACCCGGACCTTCTCCCGATCGTGCGGGGTTGGATCGAAAACGCGGACGTGCGGCTCGTCGTCGGCTGCGTCACGGTCGTGGACGAGGACGGCGCGTGGGCGCGTGCACGCGCTGCCGAGGTCGTCCAGCCGTACCTCGACGTCGTCGCACGTCACGACCCGACGCTCGCAGTAGGGGACACGCCGCGCCTCGAGCGCTTCTGCATCGCGGGCACGCCGGAGGAGGTTGCAACCCGTGTCGTCGAGCTCTGGGACGCCGGTGCCGACCGCGTCGAGCTCGGAACGCCGCAAGGGCGCACGCCGCTCGCGGGGGTCGACCTGATCTGCGAGCGGGTGCTCCCGCTCCTTCGCCGGCCGTGAACGAATTGGGTGACAACGGCGCGCCGAAGCCCCACCATGTGAGCCGAATGGCAACCGCGATTGGCTCAACGCCGGGTGCGTCGCTACGAGATCCTGCGAGAGGTGGGGTGGTGCGCTTGCTCGTGTTGACGAGGCTCTCCCTCCTCGGGCTCCTGGCACTCGTACTCACGAGCGGAGGCTCGGCCGATGCTGCGCCGGGGGCGAACGGAAAGATCGCCTACGTCACACCGGGCGCTCCGGGCAGCTCTTTGATCTGGGTGGTGAACCCCGACGGGAGCGGAACGAGAAGGCTCATCGAGGGGAGGGAGCCGTCGTGGTCACCAGACGGCTCGCGGCTCGCCTACGTCGGTCCGGATCGGACGGACGGCAGTGCGATCTTCGTCGTCGACGCCAACGGTGACGACCAGCGTCGGTTGACCGCAGCTGGCGCCGGAGTCGAACCTGACTGGTCGGCCGACGGCACCTCGATCACGTTCGCCAGGCTCGGGGACATCTACGCGATCGAGGTCGACGGCTCCGGGCTCAGGCAACTCACGGCCGGTGTCCCGTCGGACAGGACGCCGTCGTCGTCGCCGGACGGGCTGACCGTGGCGTTCGAGCGCGGAGGCGTCCTCTGGCTCATGGACGCAGAGGGTGGCAATCAGCGCTCGCTGGGCATCGACGGGTCCCGCCCGCGGTTCTCCCCCGATGGGCGCATGCTCGCGTTCGAGGACGGCAGCGCCATGTACGTCGTCGACGCGGACGGGACCGGCGCGTCGCGGCGCGTGAGTCCGGAAGGATCCGAGGTCAGCGCTCCGGCGTGGTCGCCGGACGGCTCGCAACTCGCCTTCTACGAGGGCGCCCAGGGCGTCTGCACGATCAGCACGAGCGGTGCTGCTGCGGCACGACGCGTTACCTACGACGGGAACGACAACGGGCTCGACTGGCAGCCGAGGAGCGTCGCCTCCGGCGGTGACTCCCGCTATTCCTGCTTCTCTCCGCGCTGGGATCTCCGATTGTCGATCACGACCACTCGGCCCCGCGCTGCGATCGGGAGCTACGTGCAGTTCCGGATCGTGCTGAGCAACGACGGTCCCGATCCTGCGACGGACACCGGCTTCAGCATCTACTGGCCGGGCGAGAGCGAGTTCTCAGCCATCTCAGGCCCCTGCGGGCCGGTCGAGGGTGCGTTTACGCACTGCTCGCCTGGCGTCGTCTATCCGGGGAGACCCGTTGTCGCGACGGTGAGTGTTCGCATGCAGGGTCCCGGCCCGCAGCGGGTGTACACGGAGATGGACGAGTTCAACGATCCTCGCGATACGAACGGTGCGAACGATCGCGACGACGCCCGCGTTGTGGTCGGCGACTGCACGATCACCGGGACGACGGGGGCCGACGTGCTCACCGGAACACGACGGCGCGATGTCATCTGCGGGCTCGACGGCCACGACGTCATACGCGGCCTGGGAGGGGACGACGAGATCTGGTCGGGTGGCCGCGACGACGTCGTCGACGGTGGCCCGGGCGACGACCGCATCCTCGGGAGCAGCGGAGACGATGACCTCGAAGGCGGCGACGGTCGCGACGTCGTCTGGGGCGGCTTCGGGAAGGACAGGGTCTTCGGAGGGCAAGGTGACGACGCGCTCCACGGCTTCGACCGCCTCGATCGGTTCGATGGCTCCGGTCCCCCATCCCTCACAAGCGATTCAGATGTACTGGACGGCGGCTTCGGCTCCGACCTCGTGGACGGGGGCGCGGGCGAAGACACGCTACGTGGAGGGCAAGGCACCGACATCGTGCTGGCGCGGGACGGGTTCAACGATCGCGTCGACTGCGGGCAAGGCCGCGACCGGCTGACCGCGGATCGGTTCGATCGCCAACGGCGCTGTGACCGCGTCTCGCGCGGATGAGGTCGCGAACCGTTCTCACCGTCCTGCCGCTGGCTGTAGCACGCTGACGTGACGGGGTCGTAGTTGTTCGGCGCTCCTCGTCGGAGCGCACGGTCCGCCGGATCGGGCTCCTCTTGCCGTTCGTCGGCGCAGCGGTAGCTGGAACGGCTAGCGTGGCCACGTGGCCAGCACGTCGTCCACGACCGTCGCCCTCGGGGAGCAGCTCGAGACCTACCGCGTCGAGCTCACCGCGTACTGCTACCGCATGCTCGGCTCGCTCGACGCCGAGGATGCCGTGCAGGAGACGTTCATCCGCGCCTGGCGCGCCTACGACCGCTTCGAAGGCCGATCGGCGCTGCGCTCCTGGCTCTACCGCATCGCGACGAACGTCTGCTTCGACATGCTCGACAGCCGGAAGCGCCGGGCGCGCCCGATGGACCTCGGGCCGGCCGGCGAGCCGATCGTCGAGAACTTGCGCACACCCGACCAGCTCTGGATCGAGCCGATGCCGGACGGCCGCGTCGTGGCCGACGGCGACCCTGCCGAGATCGTCGGTGCGCGCGAATCGGTGAAGCTCGCGTTCGTCGCCGCGCTCCAGCAGCTCCCGGCGCGCCAACGGGCCGTGCTCATCCTCTGCGAGGTGCTCCGCTGGAAGGCCGCGGAGGTCGCCGAGCTCCTCGAGACGAGTGTCGCCTCGGTGAACAGCGCGCTGCAGCGGGCACGCGCGACGCTCGAGGCGAGCGACGTGACGCCGTCGACGACGTCACCGTCGGTCGATGCCGCGAGCGAGGAGCTCCTGCAGCGGTACGTCACCGCGTTCGAGCAGTACGACATGGACGCTCTGACGTCGTTGATCCACGAGGATGCGACGCAGTCGATGCCGCCGTTCGACCTGTGGCTCACGGGCCGCGACGACATCCTCACGTGGTGGTTCGGCCCCGGAAACACGTGCCGCAACTCTCGCGTCGTCAGCGTCGAGGCGGCGAACGGTGCACCCGCGTTCGGGCAGTACCGCCCGAAGCCCGGCGGCGAGGGCTACGAGCCGTGGGCGCTGCAGGTGGTCGAGATCGAGGACGACAAGATCGTCGAGCTCACGTTCTTCCTCGACGTCGAGACCGTGTTCCCGCGCTTCGGACTTCCGCTCGAGTATCCGGTCAGCTAGCCCGAGCCGGCTCGTCGAAGAAGTCTTCGACGATCTCCGCGTCGCCGGGCATCCGCTCACCGAAGACGAGGAGCTCGAGCCCGTCCGCTCCCGCCTCGAAGCCACGCGTCACCGTCGGGCCGACCCGGATCGCGTCGAGCCGCTTGACGTCGATCTCGTCGTCGTCCAGGTGGAACGTTCCGGCACCCGAAAGCACGACGTAGACCTCTACCGCCTGCTGATGCCGGTGGCCGAAGGCGTGGTGCTTACCCGGCTTGACGACCTGGTACGAGATCCCGAGTAGGTCGAGACCGAGATCGCCGCCCGCAAATCGCGCTTCCTGGAACTCCGAGAAGCCGCCCTCTACCGCCATGTCCTCGACGTCGCCGAGGTTCTTGTGAGTGAAGTCAGTCATGGACGAAGAGTTTCACGAGATCGACCGGACGAAACCTCGATCCGCGAAGACGTGCGTCAGCCCCATCAGCTCGACGAGGTCGCCGAGTGCGGGGGAGGCTTCGCATAGGCGAACGCGGCAACCCCGGCGCAGCGCCGCGAGCTGGAGGCGCGCGAGCGCGTCGACGGTGACCGCGTCCGGCTCCACACCGGCCACGTCGCAGCGGACGACAGCCGACGGGCTCTCGCCGAGGAGTGCACACACGCGATCGCACAGACCGGGAAGGTCGGCGCGAGTGATCGGGCCGCGGATGGCGAAGGCGACCTCATGCGGCCCGCGTGTCGGCATCGCTGAAGAGACCGAAGCGAGCGAGAATTGTCATCGCGCCCTGACGGTTCGACGAGCTCGCAGCCGCACGGGTCGAGAGCAAGTGATAGGACGTCGTCGGAATGCACAGAGCAAGCGATGAGTTGTAGAAGGCTTACCGGTCTCTCTGAAAACGATCACGTGGGGGTAGAGCGATGACCGAGCACGACCTGGGAACTGACAAGGGGCGGCTGTCCGCCCACGAACGACTTTCGACGGGTGCACTCGCGAGCTGGATGCGAGCCTGCGCGAACCATCCATGGCGCGTGATGATCACCTGGGTCGGCATCGTCGCCGGCCTCATCCTCCTCGTGGCCACCGTGGGCGGAGATCTGAAGGACGAGTTCACGATTCCGGGCTCCGAGACGCAGAAGGCGACCGACCTGATCGAAGAGGAGTTCGCAGCCGAGCAGGGCGGGGTGCTGAACCTCGTCTTCGCTGCGCCGGAGGGTGAGCGCCTCGACGAGCCGGCGGCGCGCAAGGCTGCGATCCTGGCGGCAATCGCCAAGCTGAGAACGTCCGAGTTCAAGACGATCGGACCGGACGAGCGAGCAGGCGTCGAGAGTGTCGGAAACCCCTTCGGTGAGAACACCTTCTCCGACGACGGACGGATCGCGTACGCCGAAGCGCAGTTCGACCGCGTCATCTACGACGCGGATCGCGAGGAGGTGCTCGCCGTCCAGGAGGCGGTTCGCGAGGGTGTCGCCGCAGAAGGCGTGGTCGTCGAGTTCAACGGCGACGCCGAGTTCCCGCCGATCGAGCAGGGCACGCAGGAGCTCCTGGGCCTGCTCGCCGCGCTCATCGTGCTGCTCGTCGTCTTCCGGACGCTCGTCGCGACGGCGATCCCGCTCGCGCTTGCGATCGTCGCGCTGATGACGGCGTTCCTCCTACTCTTCATCCTCGCCGGGCTCACCGACATCAACACGATCACGCCGTTGCTCGTGTCGATGATCGGACTCGGGGTCGGAATCGACTACTCGTTGTTCATCGTCACGCGCTTCCGGCAGCTCCTGCACGACGGGCTGTCCCCTCGCGACGCCGCCGCCGAGGCGGGCGCATCGGCGGGCCGAGCGACGATCTTCGCCGGCCTGACCGTCGCCATCTCGGTGACGGGCCTCGCGTTCTTCGGGATGGACTTCATCACGAAGCTCGGGATCGGATCGGCGCTCGGCGTTCTCACCACGGTGCTGATCGCCAACTCGCTGCTGATCGCCGTCCTCGCGAAGCTGGGTCATAAGGTCGACCGGCTCAAGGTGCCGTTCCTGCGCAGGATCGACGACTCCGAGGAGGCTCGCGAGCGGACGCTCATCGCTCGCTGGGGTCGCTTCGTGACGGCGCATGCGCGCGCCGTCTTCGTCGTCGTGCTGCTGGTCCTGCTCGTGGCGGCCGGGACGTCTTCGCTCGTTCGCCTCGGCGCCTCCGACCAGGGCACGCAGCCGTCGGAGCAGACCGCACGGCGGGCGTACGACCTGCTCGCCGAGGGCTTCGGCGCCGGCTTCAACGGCCCGATCCCGATCGTCGTCGACGTGAACGGCGATGCGGAGGCGCCGCAGCGGGTGTACGAGGGCGTACAGGGCCTCGAGGGTGTGGCGTCGGTGGGCGAGCCGCAGTTCAACGACGCGAAGACGGTTGCGCTCGTCTTCGTCACCCCGAACTCGGCGCCGCAGGACGAGGAGACCGGCCAGCTCGTCGACCGGCTTAGAGGCGACGTCGCGCCCGCCGCCACCGAGGGCAGCGAAGCGGTCGTTTACGTCTCCGGACTCAACGCGGCGTTCAAGGACATCGCGGACCGGATCTACGAGCGGCTGCCGCTGTTCCTCCTGTACATAATCGGCGTCACGTTCCTCGTGCTCGCGATGGCGTTCCGATCGGTCGTCATCGCGCTCGCCGCAGCGGTGACGACGCTTATCTCGGCCTTCGTCGGATTCGGCGTGCTCACGCTGGTCATCCAGGAAGGGCACCTGCTGTCCCTGACCGGACTCGACCGAACGGGGCCGATCGAAACCTTCGTTCCACCGATCGCCTTCGCGATCCTCTTCGGGCTCTCGATGGACTACATGGTCTTCCTCATGAGCCGCATCCGAGAGGAGCATGTGAACGGCCTGAACACGAAGGAGGCGGTCGAGCACGGCATCGCGGCGATCGGGCGTGTCGTCGTCGCCGCCGCGCTGATCATGGGCACGGTGTTCGCGGCCTTCATCCTGACGGCCGATCGCATCTCGAAGGAGTTCGGCCTGCTGCTCGCGGTCGCGATCCTGACCGACGCGCTGCTCGTGCGGATGACGCTCGTGCCGTCGTTCCTCACGATGCTCGGCGAGAAGTCGTGGTACATGCCGCGCTGGCTGGACAGGCTCCTGCCGAACATCACGATCGAGCCGCCGCACGACGGAGAGACGGCTGCTCTGGTTCCCGTCGTGCATCCGGAGCCGCGCGAAGCATGACGTCACGGCGGGCGGGGCTTCCGGCCCCGCCCGCCTAGTTCACCACGCGGTGCAGCCAGGCAGAGACCGCCGCTGCGACCGCAGGGAGGTCGGAACGCAGGCTGTGATCGCCGGATACCGTGACCACCTGTCGCAGCGTCGAGTCCGGGGGCATGCCGAACGGGTCGCGCTCGCCCTGGACGACGAGCGTCGGCACGCTGACGGCATCGAGCTCCGGGAGCCGCGTCGCCGGAGGCGTGCCGCCGGCACGTCTCGGTGGAACGAGCGGGAAGGCGAGGCACAGGACGCCCGCCGCGCCCGTCGCCTCGGACGTGCGGCAGGCGACACGCGCGCCCGACGAGCGTCCGCCCACCACGAGCGGCATGCCGGCTGTGAGGTCGGAACGGATCCGCTCGACCACCGCGATCCAGGCCGTATCGAGCATGTGCGTGGGGGACGGGCTGCGACGGCCTGCGACGCGGTACGGCTGCTCCACGAGCGCAACGCTCACCTCCTGTGCCAGCGCGGCCTCGCTGGCCGCCACCAGATCGCGCGACGTCACGCCACCTCCAGCTCCGTGGCCGAGCACGAGCCACGCACGCTCCTCGCCGGAACGGCTGAGATGGACTCGCGCGGTGCCGTGCGGGGTGTCGACGTCGAGCATCACCGCGGAGTCTGCCTCCGAGCGATGAGTTTCGGCCCCGCCGTGCGTCCTAGCCTCGTGACCGAGACGAAAGGACTGCACCGATGACGACGATGACCTCGCGCGCGCGCTGGCTCGCCCTGCTCGTTCTCTGCCTCGGCGACCTGATGATCGTCCTCGACGTGACGATCGTCGGTGTTGCGTTGCCGTCGATCCAGGAGGATCTCGGTTTCTCCGAGGAGTCGCTCGCGTGGATCGTCAACGCCTACCTGATCACCTTCGGCGGGTTCCTGCTCCTCGGCGGCCGCCTCGGCGACCTCTTCGGGCATCGGCGGCTGTTTCTTCTCGGAATCGCACTCTTCACCCTCGCCTCGGCGGCATGCGGGCTCGCGACCTCGCAGGAGATGCTCGTCGGCGCGCGAGCCGTGCAGGGGATCGGTGGCGCGGTCGTCTCCGCCGTCGCCCTGTCGCTGATGATGACGCTCTTCACCGAGCCTGCCGAGCGGGCGAAGGCGATGGGTGTTTTCGGCTTCGTCGCCTCGGGCGGCGGGTCGCTCGGCGTGCTGCTCGGTGGCGTTCTTACGGACGTGCTGGACTGGCACTGGATCTTTCTCGTCAACGTGCCCGTCGGAATCCTCGTCGTCGGGCTCTCGTTCGTCCTCATTCCGGCCGCGCGAGTGGCGACGGCGGCGCAGAAGCTCGACATCGCAGGCGCAGTCACCGTCACGGCCTCGCTCATGCTCGCCGTCTACGCGATCGTGAACGGCAACGAGACCGGCTGGATCACCGCGAGAACGCTCGGTCTGCTCGCGGTCTCCGGTGTGCTCCTCGTCGCGTTCCTCGTCATCGAGTCGAGGGTGGAGTCGCCGCTCGTCCCGCTCCGCCTGTTCCGGTTGCGAAACGTCGCGGTGTCGAACGTCGTCGGCGTGCTCTGGGCCGGTGCGATGTTCGCGTGGTTCTTCCTCTCCGCGCTCTACCTGCAACTCGTGCTCGGGTACACGCCGCTCGAGGTCGGCCTCGCGTTCCTGCCCGGGAACATCATCATGGGGATCCTCTCGATCGGCCTGTCGGCGAGGCTCGTCATACGGTTCGGAATCCGGGTTCCACTGGCCGTCGGCCTCGGACTCGCCGCGGCCGGCCTCCTTCTCTTCGCGCGCGCGCCCGTGGACGGGAGCTTCGTCGTCGACGTGCTCCCGGCGATGATCCTGCTCGGCCTCGGCGCCGGCATGGCCTTCAACCCGGTGCTGCTCGCCGCGATGAGCGACGTCGAGCCGAGTGAGGCGGGACTCGCTTCGGGCGTCGTCAACACCTCCTTCATGATGGGCGGCGCGCTGGGGCTGGCCGTCCTCGCGAGCCTCGCGGCGTCGAGGACCGACACGCTGCTGGCCGACGGCGCGAGCGAGGCCGTTGCGCTTACGGGCGGATACCACGTCGCATTCTTCGTCGGCGCGCTGTTCGCGCTCACCGCAGCGGCGCTGGGCGGTCTCCTCCTACGGCAGGGTGCGTACGCAACCGCGCACGAGGGCGGTGGCGATCCGCACGCCGCCCCCGAGGCCGCGTAGTGTCGGAGCAGAAAGGAGTAGGCCCATGGACTGGAAGCTCGAGCTGGTTGCGATCCCCGTCTCGGACGTCGATC
The DNA here is from genome assembly GCA_963783705.1 of uncultured Gaiellaceae bacterium. Classification (GTDB taxonomy): domain Bacteria; phylum Actinomycetota; class Thermoleophilia; order Gaiellales; family Gaiellaceae; genus GMQP-bins7. The sequence continues at coordinate 206,869 of CAWAOK010000009.1, read as the reverse complement.
GCGCAAAGGAGTTCTACGTCGACCAGGTCGGATTCGTCGCCGATCACGACCACGAGGTGAGCGACGAGATCCGCTTCGTCCAGCTGACACCGCCAGGCTCGGCCTGCTCGATTGCGTTCGGGAGGGGCGTGTCCGATGCAGCACCCGGCTCCGTCCAGGGGATGCAGATGGTCGTCTCGGACATCCACGCCGCACAGGCTGCGCTTGCCGCGCGCGGCGTTCAGGTCAGTGACGTGCAGGAGTTCCCGTGGGGCTCCTTCGTCTTCTTCGCCGATCCGGACGGCAACGGCTGGGCGGTCCAGCAGCTGCCGCCGAGAGAGTCGAGAGAGTAGGGAGGCAATGGTGGATCTGAAGCTCGAGCTCGTGCTCATTCCCGTCACGGACGTCGACCGGGCGAAGGCCTTCTACACGGAGAAGCTCGGCTTCGTGCTCGACGTGGATACGGCACCGAACGAAGGCTTCCGCGTGGTGCAGATGACGCCTCCGGGCTCCTCCTGCTCGATCACGATCGGGACCGGGTTGACCGAGGCCGAGCCCGGCGCGTATCGCGGTACCCACCTCGTTGTCTCCGACATCGACGCCGCACGCGAGGAGCTCGTCGCGCGTGGCGTGGACGTCAGTGCCGTGCGGCACTTCGACCGCGAGCAGGGCGAGTGGCGGCCCGGATCGGATCCGGAGCACGCCGAGTACGCGTCGTTCGCCGACTTCTCGGATCCCGATGGAAACACCTGGGTCCTGCAGGAGGTCCGGCGGGTCGAACCCGAGGCGTAATTCCTCAGCCGAGCTGCTCGTCCAGCAGCAGCTCGAAGGTCTGCACGCTCGTTCGGCGGCCGGCGCCCTCGGGCGGCGACAGGCTGTCCAGGGCCTCGTGCACGCGACGGGCGTCGTCGGCGTTGTCGGTGAAGGCGAGGTCGAAGCTGACTCCCGCCTCGCGATCGACGAGCGACATCATGCGCTTCACGCCGTTCTTGAGCGTCGAGTACGTCTCCTCCGGCATTCCGTCGGGGCGCTCCGCCATGCGAACCATCTTCCGGAACTCCTCCATGTCCCGGTCGATGTTGGTCGTGTCGATTCCTTCGAACCGTGCGACGCGTACGTGCATATCTCCTCCTGATCTCGTCGATTGACACTCGATCTTCCCTCGGCTCGTGTTTCTCGTCAATCCGGAAGCACGGGCATCACGACTCCCGGATCGCGGCCGACGAGCACGGCTCGGGTGATCGCCTGCGCGCCGTAGCGGTCGCGCGCCTCGTCGAGCGCGGCGTCGAGCGCATCGGGGCGCCAGTCCTCGGTGAGCGTGAGCTGGATCCGGTCGGCGTCCTCGAGGTTCGTCAGGGAGATGCCGACCAGCGTGATCCCCCGCGCCTCGATGAGTGGCGCGGCGTCGGTGAGCAAGCGCCGTGCCACGGCGAGAATCTCCTGTGATTGATCAGTCAGTCGCGGCATCGTCAGCGACCTCGTGGCGCGAGTGAAGTCGTCGAACCTGAGCCGGAGAACGACGGTACGACACCGTCTCCGCCCCGCGCGCAGCCTCCGAGCGATGCGATCCACGATTGCGATGACCGACGAGTCGATCTCCCGAAAGGACTTGGCGCTGCGCCCCAGCGCCCGCTGCGAGCCGATCGACCGACGACGCCGTCCGGTCTGGACGGGCCGCGGGTCGCGGTTGTGGGCGAGCGCATGGAGGTGCCGGCCGGACGCCCGCCCGAGTAGCGCGACCAGAAGCGCCTCGTCGAGCGCGGCGACCTGCCCCACGGTGCGCAGCCCGCGGTCGTGGAGCTTCGCGGCCGTCACGCGCCCCACGCCCCAGAGTCGCTCGACGGGAAGCGGATGGAGGAAGCCGAGCTCGTCGTCCGGCGGCACTTCCAGCAATCCGTCCGGCTTCGCCACCGCGCTCGCGACCTTCGCGAGGAACTTCGTACGCGCGATGCCGACAGTGATCGGGAGACCGACCTCGTCGAGAATTCGCTCACGCAAACGGGCCGCAATCTGCGGAGGCTGCCCGGCAAGGCGCTCGAGCCCACGAACGTCGAGGAACGCCTCGTCGATCGACAGGCCCTCGACGAGCGGCGTCATGTCCTCGAAGACCGCGAAGACGGCCTTGCTCGCCGCCGAGTAGGCCGCCATCCGTGCCGGCACCACGATCGCGTGAGGGCAGAGCCGACGCGCCTGCCGGCCGCCCATGGCCGTCTTGATGCCGTACGCCTTCGCCTCGTAGCTCGCGGCCAGCACGACGCCACCGCCGACGATCACGGGCCGCCCGCGCAGACGCGGATCGTCGCGCTGCTCGACCGAGGCGAAGAACGCATCGAGATCGGCATGGAGGATCGTCGAGCTGGACAAGCGAACACATGTTCGCACTGTCGAAGCGGCGCGACAAGTTAGATTGGGGCGTGGCTCGCGCCGAACACTGGGATGAGGCCTACGCCGCGCGCGGGATCGAAGGCGTGAGCTGGTACCAGGCCGCTCCGGCGGTGTCGCTCGAGCTGGTCGAGGCGCTCGGGGTCTCGCCCGAGTCCGCAGTGATCGACGCCGGCGGTGGGACATCGTTCCTCGCGGACGAGCTCGTTGCCCGCGGTTACACCGACGTCACGGTGCTCGACATCTCGGCAGCGGCACTCGAGGCGACCTGAGGGCGGCTTCCCGCCGACGCGCCCGTGCGGTGCGTCCGAGCGGACATTCTCGACTGGGAGCCGGATCGACGCTACGACCTGTGGCACGACCGCGCCGTCTTCCACTTCCTCGTCGACGAGGACGACCGCGATCGTTACCGCGCGACGTTGACCGACGCACTCGCCCCCCGTGGGCACGTGATCGTCGCGACGTTCGCCGACGATGGCCCTCAGATGTGTTCGGGCCTGGCGGTGCGGCGCTATTCCGCAGAGGAGTTGGTGATCGCGCTCGGTACCGACTTCGAGCTCGTCGAGACGCGTCGCGAGCAGCACGTCACCCCACGCGGCGCGTCGCAGCCGTTCGCCTGGGTGGCGCTGCGGCGCGGCTAGGGCAGCCAGCCGTCGCGGTACGGCGTCGGCTCACGCGCGCCGTGCTTCGCCCGGACGGCGGCGTATGCCTCGTCCGGGACGGTCGTCTCCTGCTCGACGCCGGCGCCATGGCGAAGGGCGACCTCGTCGACGGTGTAGCCGCCCCAGTTCGGGTTGTCGACCGAGTCGATGCGTGCGCCGACCGCGACGACGACGCACGGACCGTCTCCGGCACCGACGATCGTGTGCTTCGTGTTAGGAGGGCAGTGCAGGAAGTCCCACGCGCGGAGAGGACGCTCCTCGCCCTCCACGATCAGGAGCGCATCGCCGGCGACGAGGAGGAAGTCCTCCTGGTCGGCCTCCCAGTGGTACATCGCCATCGCCTCTCCGGGCTCGAGCACCTGGACGTTGATCCCGAGCTGGGGGAAGTTCTGCTCGCCTTCGAGATCGCAGAAGGCGCCGCGCCCCGAGGCGTGGTACCAGCGCGATGCACGAGCGTTGAGGACGTACCAGCCTTCGCCGCCGGGGACGAGCCCGTGCTCGGTCTGCTCGAGGGGTGCCTCAGGGACCATTGTGGGGAGCCTGCCACACATGCACGCGGTAGCGTCTGGGCATGTCGCTGGCCACTGAGATCGACGCGCTCGCCGTCGAGAGCGCATTCTCCGGCGTCGTCCGCATCGACCGCGGCGACCAAGTCGTATTCGACAAGGCGTACGGCTTCGCGCACCGCGGCTTCGAGATCGCGAACGAGACCGACACGCGGTTCGCGATCGCGAGCGGCGTGAAGGGCTTTACCGGCCTCGTCGTCGTCAGTCTCGTCGAGGACGACACGCTCGAGCTCGCGACGACCGCACGCTCGCTTCTCGGCGAGGATCTTCCCCTCATCGCGGACGATGTGACCGTCGAGCACCTGCTCGCGCACCGCTCGGGCATCGGGGATTACTTCGACGAGGATGTCGAGACCGAGATAACCGACTACCTGCTGCCGGTGCCCGTCCACCGGCTCGTCGACACCGAGGACTACGTCTCGGTGCTCGGTGGGTATCCGACGAAGTTCCCCGCCGACGAGCGCTTCTCGTACTGCAATGGCGGCTTCGTCGTGCTCGCGCTGCTCGCGCAGCGCGCGAGTGGCGTGCCGTTCCACGAGCTCGTGGCGAAGCGCGTGTGCGAGCCGGCTGGGATGTCGGAGACGGCGTTCCTGCGCTCGGACGAGCTACCGGGTGGCACCGCGCTCGGCTACCTCGCCGCGGACGGTCTTCGCACGAACGTGCTCCATCTGCCGGTGCGCGGTTCCGGCGACGGTGGCATCTACACGACGACTGCGGACGTGCGCGCGTTCTGGGAGGCGCTCTTCGCGGGCAGGATCGTCGCCCGCGAGTGGGTCGCGGAGATGACGCGCCCGCGCAGCGACTCGGATGAGGATGGGGACGATCGTCGGTACGGCCTCGGCTTCTGGCTCCACGGAACGACGGACACCGTGATGCTCGAGGGCTACGACGCGGGCGTGTCGTTCCGCTCGCTCCACGATCCGGTGGCGAGCGTGACCGCGACGGTCATCTCGAACTGGAGCAACGGCGCCTGGCCGCTTGTGCCCTTGCTCGAAAAGACTCTCGCCGGTTGACGCCCTTCCGCCTCGACAGGCTCGACCATGTCTCGCTGAACGTCGGCGATCGGCCGGCGTCGATCGGGTGGTACCGGGACGTCCTGGGGCTCGAGCAGCGCAACGAGCCCCGCCAGGACGACTGGCCGGTCTTCATGGGCGAGTTCGGCAGATGTGTCGCGCTGTTCCAGGCTGCGGTCGAGTCGTCCGAGCGTGCCAAGGAGTCGACCGGGCTGCGCCATGTCGCGTTCATGGTCGGCAGGGACGACCTCGAGCGAGCGCAGGAGCATCTGCGCGCGCATGGGGTCGAGTTCCGCTCCGAGGATCACGGCAACGCACTCTCGGTCTATCTGACGGATCCGGACGGCAACGTCGTCGAGTTGACGACGTACGTGCGGTGATCGTCCGCGTCGTCGGGCTCCTTCTCGCACTCAGCCTGCTGGGACTCCAACAGGGCGAGGAGGCTCGCGGCGCGGTCGACGAGCTGACCCTCGAGCAGCAGGTCGGACAGCTGCTCGTGCTGAGTTTCTCGGGGACGACGCCGCCGGAGTACGTGCGCGAGGCGCTCCGAGATCGCCGCGTCGCCGGCGTGATCCTCTTCGGCGGCAACATCGCGAGCCTCGGTCAGCTGCGAGCCCTCACGACGGTCCTGCGGCGCGAGGGCGGACGCCCGATCGTCGCCGTCGACCAGGAGGGCGGATCGGTGCGGCGACTCCGGTGGGCCGGGCCGGTCGCGGCGCAGCCGGAGCAGCTCCGCCTCGGAACCGTGCGCGCCGACGCCACTGCGGCCGCGCGTCAGCTCCGCGCGGCCGGGATCAGCGTCACGCTCGCGCCGGTCGCCGACGTGCCGAGCGTCGCGGGCGCCGCGCTCGCGAGCCGCGCGTTTTCGCGCGACCCGAACGTGACAAGTGACGCCATGCGCGCCTCGGTGCGCGGCTGGCGATCCGGCGGCGTCGCGGCGACTGCGAAGCACTTCCCCGGCATCGGCGCCGCGCCGGCGAACACCGACGACGCGATCGTTACGGTTCGTCGCTCGCGCGCCGCGCTCGCTGCCGTCGACCTTCCGCCGTTCGCGGCTGCCATCGAGGCGGGCGTCCCGCTCGTGATGGTCGGCCACGCGCGCTATCCGGCGCTCGACCGCAGCCGGATCGCTTCGCAGTCGCGACCGATCATCGAAGGTGTGCTCCGCGCCGAGCTCGGCTTCCGCGGCGTTGTCGTCACCGACTCGATGGAAGCACGCGCCTCGCTCGCGACGGGAAGCATCACGAGAGTGTCTGAGCGAGCGATTCGCGCGGGCGCGGATCTGCTGCTGCTGACCGGTCGCGGCTCTTACCGGCCGGTGTACGACCACCTGCTCGCGGTTGCGCGGCGCTCACCGGCGTTTCGAGCACGCGTGCGCGAGTCGGCCGCGCGTGTGGTGGAGCTGAAACGGCGCGGCGCCTTGCCGCCGCGTTGAGCTACTCCGCCGGGGGCGGGCCGAAGTGCAAGCCGTACTCGGCCGTCAAGCGTGGGATGCTCTCGCGATCCACCTCGAGGCCGTACCGGGCCGCGATGTCGCCGAGCGCGCTCGGCTCCGGCGGACCGGCCTCGAGGAGCTTGACCACCTCTGCGAAGTACCGCTCGAAGCCCGCGGGCGAGATGATCTCGAGAATGCGCGCCGGCTCGTCGCCCGCGTTCCAGAAGGTGTGCCACTGCCCGCGAGGCTTGAACACCAGGTCGCCTGGATCGCCGTAGACGACGTCGTCGCCGAGCAACGCACCGAGGCGTCCGTCGAGCACGAAGCTGTACTCGTCCTCGCGGCTGTGACGATGGAGCGGCGCGGCGAGCGCGCGCGGCGGCATCGGATGCTCGACGAGCGAGAACCCGCCGCCCGAGTCGTCGCCGTCGATCATGAATCGGACGCCTATCGAGCCGAGCATTCCGGTAGTGCCGTCGCCGGGCCCGAGCACGCGCGGTGCGGTGGGCGGCGTCACGCCTCTCCTCTCAGTGGATTCGCGGCCTTGGCTCCGGCCGGGCTCAGGGGTAGCCGCAGCAGGACCTCATCGTCGAAGACGACGTCTCCGGTTTGCTCGAAGCCGTAGCGCTCGTAGAACGGCAGCGGGCTCCCGTCGCCCTGGCCCGCGCTCGTCCACATGACCTCGACTCCGGGCCGGCCACGGAAGTACTGGACGACGAGGTCGAGCGCTGCCCTCCCGTAGCCCTTGCGCTGATGGCGCTCGTCGACGAGGAGCTTCCAGAGGTACTGCGCGATGTAGCCGGGCGCGCCGACCTCGTCCGAGATCATCACGAACCCGACCGGCGTCTCGTCGTCGTAGAGCGCCCACTGAATCGCGCGGCCGGCGGGCTCGGCGGCGGCTTCGGCGAGCGAGTCCGCGACGCTCGAGACGAAGTTCAGCTGCTGCGGCGAGACGCGCAGTGCGAGCACCGCGTCGCGGTTCGAGTCGTCGAGCGGTCGAAGCGCGACCATTCCGGGGACGCTACGCGTTGCGTACGATCGGCGCGTGCCCGAGCTACCCGGCGGAACGGTCACCTTCGTCTTCACCGACATCGAGGACTCGACGGAGATCCTCAAGCGCCTCGGCGACGACTACCGCGAGGTGCTGACGGCGCACCGGCGGATCGTCCGCGACACGTTCACGGCCTGCGACGGGATCGAGATCGACACGCAGGGCGACGCGTTCTTCTTCGTCTTCCCGCGAGCGCGAGATGCTGTCGCTGCGGCGGTGGAGGCGCAGCGCGCGCATACGTCGGAGTCGTGGCCCGGCGAGGTCGACGTTCGCGTGCGGATCGGTTTGCACACGGGCGAGCCGACGGTGCACGAGGAGGGCTACGTCGGGCTCGACGTCGTACGAGCTGCGCGCATCTGCACCGTCGGGCGCGGAGGGCAGATCCTGCTGTCGGAGACGACCCGTGCGCTGCTCGGGTCCGGCCTGCCCGAGGGCGTCTCCGTGTTCCCGCTAGGACAGCGGCACCTCCGGGGAATCGACGAGCCGGAGCGCGTCTTCGAGATCGCGATCGACGGTCTCGAGCGGGAGGGCGTCGAGACGACGGAGGTTTCGGTGCCGCCGCCTCCCGCGCCGCCGGCACCACCGCTGCCGGCCGAGCGGAAGCTCGAGCAGGACATCGCACGACGCTTCGACGATCTCGGCGCGCGCCTCGCAGCCGGGATCCAGGAGCGTGTGCTTCGCTCGCTCGAGGGCAAGACCGGCGAAGCCGCGAGCGGATCGGCGGTCGACGACATCGCGGCGCGCATGGAGTCGCTCGGTGCCGACATCGACGCACGCGTGCAGGCGGCGCTCGCGAAGAAGGGCATCCCGCCGAGCTCGTGAGCGTGACGATCGACGGCTCGCTCGAAAGAGTCGACTGGGCGCAGGCCAAGGCGGATCTGGCTGCGGACGACTTCGACAACGGGCGGAGCGCGGAAGCGCTGCGGCGATCGTTCGAGCAGTCGCAGCACGTCGCGATTGCCCGCGACGGCGACCGCGTCGTCGGGATGGCGCGGCTTCTCTCGGACGGGGTCTGCAACGCGTACCTCGTCGACGTCTGGATCGGGACGCCGTACCGCAGGCAGGGCATCGCGTCGGCAATGATGCGGCGCCTGCTCGATCAGGTACCTGGCCAGCACGTCGGCCTCCAGACCGACAGCGCACAGGAGCTCTACAGCTCGCTCGGCTTCGCACCCCAGCCGGAGTTCTGGTCCGTCGTCGTCGGCTCATGGCTCGACAACGACGCGAACCGCGAGGCGCCGTGAGCCTCACGCAGTACTACACGGCGACGACGCTCGACGGCTTCATCGCCGATCCCGACAACTCGCTCGGGTGGCTGTTCACGCGCGATCAGGATCGAGCCGGGCTTCTCAACTACGCGGAGTTCATCGCCGGCGTCGGCGCACTGGCGATGGGGAGGACGACGTACGAATGGATCCTCGATCACGAGTTCGCGGGCAAGGATCCGTCGGAGTGGAAGTGGCCGTATGAGATCCCGGGCTGGGTGTTCACGAACCATGAGCTGCCCGTCGTTCCGGGCGCGCCGATCGCGTTCGTGAGCGGCGACGTCGCGCCGGTGCACGCCGAGATGGTGGCGGCTGCCGAGGGGCGGAACGTGTGGATCGTCGGCGGGGGCGACCTCGTCGGCCAGTTCGCGGATGCAGGCTTGCTCGACGAGGTCAACGTCTACATCGCTCCAGTGACCCTGGGCGCGGGTGCGCCGCTCCTCTCGCGGCGAGTGGAGCTGCGGCTCGAGGAGACGGGGCGGAACGGTGACTTCGTAGCGGCGCGCTACGCGGTCGTGCGTCCGTCCACCTAGCGTCGCCCGACTCGTCAGCGGCGACGCGCGCTCAGCCGGTGGAGCTCGGGCAGGGCGACGAGGTCCGACTCGCGTCCGAGAGCCTCCTTCGACTCGATGATGTCATCCAGGTCGGCGATGAGAATCACGACGCCGAACGCCTCTCGCCGCTCGGCCCTCGGTGCGAGCGCGTCGTACCTCGCGAGTTGACCGCGCGTCGCAGTCGGCGTGCCGATGATCACGTCGAGGTCGCCGAGCCGCGTTCGCCACGTCGAGACTTCGAACTGACGTAGCGAGTGCGCGTCGATCGGGAACGCGACCGGAGCAGAGGAGACCGGCGCCTGAAGCTGCGCATCCGCAGCGACGAGGGCAGAAGCGAGGCGAGCGAGGTTGTCCTCCGTCCACTCGGGCACGAGGTCGATGTCGAACGTGACACGCGCTCCTGTGGAATCGCTCGCGCTACTGGTGAAGGCGCGCGGCGTCGCTCGAGGCGACGTTCATGCCGAGGTCGCGCAGCAGTCCGTCCTCGAGCCCGTAGACGACGCCGTGCACGGTGAGATCCTGGCCGCGCGCCCACGCGTCCTCGACGATCGTCGTCTGGCAGACATGGACGACCTGCTCGACGACGTTCAGCTCGCACAGCCGGTCGAACCGAGACTCCTCGTCGAGCGCTACGAGCTCGTCGGCGTGCTTCTCGGCGACGTCCGTCACGTGCCGCAGCCAGTTGTCGATGAGCCCGTGCCGCGAGCCGTCGAGCGCCGCACGCACGCCGCCGCACCCGTAGTGGCCGCAGACGATGGCGTGCTTCACGCCGAGGACGTCGACCGCGTACTGCAGCACCGAGAGGCAGTTGAGGTCGGTGTGCACGACGACGTTCGCGACGTTGCGGTGGACGAACACCTCGCCCGGGGCAAGGCCGACGATCTGGTTCGCCGGCACGCGGCTGTCGGAGCAGCCGATCCAGAGGTACTCGGGCGCATGGCGCTCGGCGAGCTCGGTGAAGAAGTCGGGATCGCTCGCCACCATGTCGGCGGCCCAGGTGCGGTTGCGCTCGAAGAGCTCGGCGAGGTCGGCCATGTGGACGACGCTACTGCCTGGAGCGTTCGAGCTTCGCGATGAGGGCGCGGACAGCGTCGATCTCCTCATTCTTTCCGTCCTCGATCGTCGAGTATCCGCTGTTCCGTTCGTGCGATTCGGAGAGCTGCCAATACTCGTGCGAGTCGAGCGCTTCGACGAGAAGCGTGAGCTCGTCGGGGGACAGATGGACGGTGCTCTCGTGCGCTTGCACGGCTGGCAAGGCGTCGCTCGAATCAGAGCACACTCGCTCATGGCGCTGTTCTCGTCAGAGATCGAGTCGGATTGCGACCTCCCCGTCCTCGACGGCACCGGTTTCCGTGAATCCGTACCGGTGATAGAAGTCTGCGGGACCGTCGGGTCCGGGGACATAGCTCGACACGAGCTCGCGTGCGCCTGGCTGCGCGCGCACATGTTCGGCGACGAGATCGAGCGCACGCCGACCGTAGCCGTGGCGTTGGTACTCCGCATCGACCATGAACCGCCACAGGAAGTACTCCTCCTTCCCGGGATCCTCGTGAAGCATCACGAAGCCGATCGGCGTCTCGTCGGCGTAGATTGCGCGAAACCAGCTGCAAGGCTCGAAGTGAGCCTGCGCGATCGAGACTGCGTTTGCCGCAACGTATGAGCGTTGCTCGGGACTGACGTCGAGCGCACACACAGCTCGGACCGACGTCGCCGTTATCTCGCGCAGGCTGATCTCGGGCATGGGGTCAATCCTTGCCCATGATCGGCGCCTGCTCAAGAGACACTCTGAACATTCTGGTCACGCATGGATGGCCGTGCTCGGCTACGAGTTCGTGGCGTCAGTCCAAATGAGAGAGCCGCGGAGACCGCGGCTCTCGGTCCTGCCCAGTTCGGTGCCTTACGAGCAGCCGGTGTTCGTGCCGCAGTCGCGGCACGTGTAGCAACTCCCCGTCCGCACCATCCGGCCTCCGCAGCGGGCGCACTCCTGCGCGTCTTCCCACTGGTTGAAGAGGGCCGTCTGGCCGGGGGCTGCAACGGCGACGCCCATCGTCTCGGCTGCCGACGCGTGGTCGCCTGCCTCCGTGTAGGCGGCCGCCAACCGCTGCTTCACCTCGGCGGTGAGGATGCCGGCCTCTTCCTGCTGGTCGGTGGAGAGGAACTTCTTGCCCATCCAGCGGAAGATGTAGTCGACGATCGACTTCGCGACGCGGATGTCGGCATCGTTCGTCATCCCCGACGGCTCGAAGCGCATGTGGCTGAACTTCGAGACGTACACCTCGAGCGGCACGCCGTACTGGAGACCGAGCGAGACGGAGATCATGAACGAGTTCATCAGGCCGGCGAGCGTTGTGCCCTCCTTCGCGATGTCAACGAAGATGTCGCCGGGCGTTCCGTCGTCGAAGAGGCCGACGTGGATGTAGCCCTCGTACTCGCCGACCTTGAACTTGCGGCCGACCTCCATGCGGTCTTCGGGCACGCGGCGGCGCTGCGGGAGCGCGCCGACGACGCCGGAGACGGGAGCGAGCGTCGTCGCGCCGGCGTTCGTCTTCCCCGAGAGCGGCTGCGCGACCTTGCAGTTGTCGCGGTAGATCGCGATCGCCTTGACGCCGAGCTGCCACGACTCGATGAAGAGTTGCGAGACCTCGTCGACCGTGATCTCCTCGGGCAGGTTCACCGTCTTCGAGATCGCGCCCGAGATGAACGGTTGGACCGCGCCCATCATCTTCACGTGGCCCATGTAGTGGATCGCGCGGTCGCCGATCGCGCAGTCGAAGACCGGGTAGTGCTCGGTCTTGACGGACGGCGCGCCGACGATGGTGTTGCGCTCGTCGATGAACGCGACGACCTCGTCGGCCTCGGTCGGCGCGTAGCCGAGCTTGGCGAGCGCCATCGGCACGGTCTTGTTCACGATCGTGATCTCGCCGCCGCCGACGAGGCGCTTGGACTTCACGAGCGAGAAGTCGGGCTCGACCCCGGTCGTGTCGCAATCCATCATGAAGCTGATCGTCCCCGTCGGTGCGAGGACGGTGGCCTGCGCGTTGCGGAAGCCGGAGGCCTCGCCGAGCTCGAGCGCGTCGTCCCAGGCACGCCGTGCCGCTGACAGCAGGTCGCCGGGCACCGAGTGCGAGTTGTCGATGTTGCCGACCGCCGCGCGGTGCTTCGCGATGACGCCCGTCATCGCGGCAGCGTTCGGCTGGTAGCCGGCGAACGGGCCCATCCTGCGCGCGACCTCGGCCGACTTGCGGTAGCCGCGGCCGGTCATGAGCGCCGTGATCGCCGCTGCGTAGGCGCGACCCTCGTCCGAGTCGTACGGCAGCCCGCGCGCCATGAGGAGCGCACCGAGGTTCGCGTAGCCGAGCCCGAGCTGGCGGAACGCCTTCGCGTTGCGCCCGATCTCGGGAGTCGGATAGGACGAGTAGCCTACGGCGATCTCCTGGGCGAGGAAGACGACGTCGACCGCGTGCTCGAACGCCTCGACGTCGAACTCGCCGTCCTCCCGGCGGAACTTCATGAGGTTCAACGATGCGAGGTTGCATGCCGAGTCGTCGATGGACATGTACTCGGAGCACGGGTTCGACGCGTTGATGCGGCCCGTGTTCGGGAGCGTGTGCCAGGAGTTGATCGTGGTGTCGTACTGCACGCCTGGATCGGCGCACTCCCACGCCGCTTCCGCCATCTGGCGGAGGAGGCCGCGGGCGTCCGTCGTCTCGACGACCGAGCCGTCGGTGCGGGCGGTGAGGTTCCACTCCTTGCCCTCGATCACGGACTCCATGAACTGATCGGTCACGCGCACCGAGTTGTTCGCGTTCTGGTACTGGATCGACGCCCAGTCGGGCGAGTTCAGCGACATGTCGTAGCCGGCCCGCTCGAGGACGCGCGCCTTGCGCTCCTCCTTGGCCTTGCACCAGATGAACTCCTCGACGTCCGGGTGCTCGATGTCGAGCACGACCATCTTGGCCGCGCGCCGCGTCTTGCCGCCCGACTTGATCGTGCCGGCGGATGCGTCGGCTCCGCGCATGAAGGAGACCGGGCCGGAGGCGTAGCCGCCCTTCGAGAGCTGCTCCTTGGAGGAGCGCAGCCTCGACAGGTTCAGGCCGGAGCCCGAGCCGCCACGGAAGATGATGCCCTCGCGGCGGATCCAGTCGAGGATCGACTCCATCGAGTCGTCGATCGAGAGGATGAAGCAGTTGTGCACTGCGACGTTGTTGGTCAGGTATTCGCCCGACTCCGTCTGGATGTCGTAGACGTCTTGGACTCCGACTGACTCGATCGAGACGATCTCCTCTTCACGGAGATCGGGGCAGCTCTTGAGGCCGCGCAGCGAGAGCGACTCGAGCAGCTTTCGCTGCTTGTCGGCGCCGACGAATCCCACCAGCTCGGCGAAGCGGGCTCGCTCCGACCCGATGCTGATCGCGACCTCGTGCAGGTCGTGACGGTTGTCGCGCTTCTCGTGCTTGCGAACGCGACGCGAGTAGATGCCGAGCGTGTTGAGGAGAAGCTGGACGTCCTCGGACCAGCGCTCGCCGATGACGGCGAACGCAACACGGCCGCTCTCGTTGCCGTTCTCGCGGCTAACGGTGACATAGCCGTCCGCCTGGAAGATGCTCTGGAGATACGCGCTGATCTCGGCTCGGGTGGCAGTCCAGAGCAACTCCGGAACGCGAATCGCAGTGCCGCGTAGGAGGAGCTGCCACCGATCGACGAACGCTCTCAAATCCTCGCCGTAGAGCCGGATCCGTCGGCACAGGAGGGACGTGTCCTGGGTCGCGACATCGCGGACGTTTCGGTGGGCGTCCGGGAAGACGACGTCGAGGTTGTCGATGACCCATTGATACTCGTCGTCGTTGGCGACTTGGAACTCAAGCGTCAGCGAGCGGTTGGTCCCATAGTCGTACTGGCCGACGAATCCATCGGCTTGGAGCCAGCCCGCCAGAGCCGCTTCGGCAACGGCGATCTGATCGGGCTCCTCGTCGGGGAAGGCCGAGCCGCCACCGGCCACTGCGAGCGCGCGATCCGCAACCTTCGCGCGATGTGGGAAGAGGTGCATGCGCATGCCGATGTGCAACTCGTCGACACGAAGCCAAGCTGGTTGCGTCCGACGTTCGTGAACGGCCTTGACCACATGGTCGCCGGTCGCTTCGACGAAGCTGCCGTTGCGCAGAGTGACGCGGATGACCTCCTTGAGCCCGTTTGCCTTGACCGCGACGATGCGCGTTACTCCAGCGGCGTCGAAAACCTCGCGTCCAACGTGTTCCTCCTCGACCAGTTGGCCGATCGGGATCATTCCCTCGGGCGTTGAGACAAGAGCGCTCCAAGGCTGGCATGCCGAGCACTGAGGGCTCGCCTCGAATCCGACGTTGAACCAGACCGGGGAGTTGAACGAGGCGTACTGGTTGACGAGGATCGCCTTGAGCTCGGCCTCGAAGGTGTCGGCCTCCTCGTCGGTCGCGAAGTAGCCGCCCTCGCGGCCCCAGCCGCCGATCGTGTCGACGACGCGGCCGATCATCTGCTTGACGGAGCGCTCGCGCTCGGGAGAGGCCATGCGGCCACGGAAGTACTTCTGGGCGACGATGTTCGTCGCGGTCTGCGACCAGAACTTCGGGAACTCGACGTCCTTCTGCTCGAAGGTCGGGCCATCGCGGCCGGGGATGTGCGCGTGGCGCAGCTCCCACTCGACCGCGTCGAACGGATCGATGCCCGGGACGGTGAGATAGCGCTTCGGAGCGACGCTCGTCTCGGCGTCGACGACCGTGTTCACGACCTCGTCGGCCGCCTTCTCTGTGACCTGCGCCTGCTCCACCGCTGCCATCATTTCCTCCCGGACCGAGTTCGACAGTACGTCTCCCCGCCCGGGTGAGCAATGGTCGTCATGCGAGCGGGCAGGGGATGGTAGGGAGCGAGCCGGACGGTAGGTATCGACGCAAAAATACCTGCAAATAGGCGTAAACGCACGAGACTCTCATTGTACCCGCCGCGGGCTTGCCGCCGTTGCCGGCGAGATGCGCTAGGCGAGGGGGTCGAGGTCGTCCGGAGCGCCTGCGTCAGCGCCGTTTCGGCGGCGAGCGAGGTATCCGAGGCCGCCGGCGGCGAGGAGCGCGATCGACATTCCGCCCAGCACGAGCAGGGGAATCGGCACCGAGGACGGGCCCGACGTGTCGACGTCCGGCGCTGCCTGCGGGTTGCTGCCGGAGTCTCCGTCTCCACCTGCTCCACCGTTCTCGCCGTTGCTGCCACCGTCCGAGCCTGGGCCGTCCGGGTCGTCGTCGTTCGGGCTCGGATCGGCGCCACCAGGTGCGAGGTTGCCGTTGAGCGCCGCCTGCAGCGCGCGCGTGATGACGTCCTCGGCGTCGGCGTAATCGCGGAGGTCGTCCGGGATCGCGTCGATCGCCTCCTCGTAGCAGTTGAGCGGATAGAGGCGGTCGATGCGGCCGTTGTCGAACCAGTCGGCGAGCACCTTCTTGCCGCACGGCGTCGCGGCGCCGGCCGGGCTTGCGGTCGAGAGCGCCGCGAAACCGCTCACGGCAAGCGCGAGGACCGCAACGAACGTGCGAAGGAGGCGCGGGGATGTCACGAACGAGATCTCATGAGAGGCGGGACGGAAGCCCGGGCCAGGAGTCTTCCGACGCGGGGTGTGCGAGTGGTGTGTGGAGAGTAAACGATCTGTTAGACGCATCCTGAAAGTACCCTGCGGGTCGGCCGGACAAACCGAGGCCGCTGCTAGCGTGGCTCGCCATGGAATCGGGGTCGGAGCCCTCCGTCCGGGCGTCCGGCTTCGCAGCCATCGCCTTCGCCGGGCTCGTCGGAGCGACCCTGGTCGGCGCGCTGTTCGCAGGTGACGGGTCCGACGTCGGCGGGACGCTTCCCGTCGGTGGCGCGGCCGTCATCGCACTCGCGGCTGCCCTGATCGCCGCCGCGGTGGGGTGGATTCCCGTTCCGCGGGTCGGCCGCTCGGGGATGCTTCTGATCGGTGCGACAGTGGCGCTCACGGCGTGGATCGGCGTGACGATGGCCTGGTCGATCGTCGGGGACCGCAGCTGGGACGCGTTCAACAAGGCCGTCGCGTACTGCGCGTTCCTCGTGCTCGGCGTCGTGCTTGCAGCCATCGGGCGCCGCTTCGGAGCTCGGCTGGCCGCTGCGATGCTCGCGCTCGTCGTCGGCGCGACGCTGGTCTACGCGCTCGTCGCGAAGGCCGTTCCCGCGCTCGATCCCGAGGGCGACCGCGTCGCGCGGCTTCGCGAGCCGGTCGGGTACTGGAATGCCCTGGCGCTCCTTGCAGACGTCGCGATCGTGCTCGGGCTCTGGCTCGCGACCGAGCGCGCGCATCGAGGCGTCGTCCGCGTACTCGGCGCGCTCCTCGTGTACGCGGCGACCCTCGCCCTGTTACTGACGCTTTCGCGCGCCGGCGTCGTCGTCGCGATAGGCGCGATCGCGCTCTGGCTCCTGATCGGCCAGGAACGGGTGCAGACGGGACTCGTGCTCGCGGCGTCGTGCGGGCCAGCGATCTTCGTCGGCGCCTGGGCGTTCACCCGACCGGCGCTCACCGAAGACGACGCGACGCGTTCCGATCGGGTCGCAGACGGCACCGTGCTCGGCGTACTCACGCTCGTGGGCGCTGGCGCGGTGGCGATCGTCGTTGCCTTCGCCCTCACGCGCTCGCTCGACTCCGGCAAGCGTCGTCGCGTGGGTCGGGGCCTGATCGCGCTCGCGGCCGTCCTCGTCATCGGTGGTGCCGCCGCCGCCTCGGTCTCGGCCGCCGACGCCCTCTCGTCCAGCCGTGACTGCTCCGAGGTCGTCAACGACCCGAGCCGGTTCGGGTCGCTGGATCTGAATCTGCGCCTGTGCTGGTGGGAGGAGGCGCTCGACGTCTACGCGCACCACGGGCCCGAAGGTGCGGGGGCCGGAACCTTCGAGGTGGCGCGGAAGCGCTTCCGCCTGGATGCGCGCAATGTCGTCCAGCCGCACAGCGTCCCCTTGCAGCATCTCGCGGACGGAGGCGTCGTCGGGCTCGGGCTGTTCGTGGCGCTCGTGCTCGCGGCGGCCGCAGCGTGCGTGTGCGCGCTCCGGCGGCTCGACGGGCCGGAACGGGCCGCCGCGGCGGCACTCGTCGCGCTGCCGGCCGTGTATCTCGTGCATGCGCTGGTCGACTACAACTGGGATTTCCTCGCGGTGACCGCGCCGACGATGCTCGCGCTAGGGGTCCTCGCGGGCGTTGGGCGGAGCTCGGAGCGCAGTCGGCGCCGGCCGCTCTTTGCTGTCGGCGTGATCCTCGTCGCGGCAGTCGTACTCGTCTCCTTCTCGTTTCCGCGACTCGCCGACCGGGCCGAGAGGCAGTCCACGCGCGACCTCGCAGCCGGAGATCCGGACCGGGCGCGTGACCAGGCACTGTGGGCGCGTTTCTTCAATCCGCTCGCGGCCGAGCCGTTCCTCGCGCTCGCGCGGGCGGCGGAGCGCGAGGGCCGCGTGCTGCGTGCCGAGCGGGAGTACATCCATGCGGTCGAGCTGCAGCCTCAGAACCCGGAGCACTGGTACACGCTGGGGCTCTTCCAGTACGACGTGCGCGACAACCTGTGCGCCGCGTACCGCTACCTCAACGAGGCGTACACGCTCGACCCGGCCGGGAACCAGTGGATCGACGGCGGCCCGCTCGACGTTGCGCGCGACGCGGTCGACGCGGGTGGGTGCGCACTCGGCTCATAGGCAGCGTCAGACGGGCAGGTCGGGGAGCGGCGTTTCTACAGCGCCGCGGGCATGAGCGATGCGTGCGGCGGCGAGCACCTTTTCGAGCGTCGCCGGAGGGGCGAGCGCTCCGGGTAGGTCGTCCCACGGGAACCACTCGACCGCGCTCACCTCTGCGGGATCCGGTCTTCCTCCCGAGCCGACGAGCGTGGCGTGGTAGTAGGCGACGTTGATGACCTCGGCGTCCTCCGCCGCCGGAGCGTCGGCGTATGCGTCGACCCACACACCGATGTAGCCGGTCGTCTTCACCCGTAGGCCGGTCTCTTCGTGAACCTCGCGCTCGACGGTCTGGATCGGATGCTCACCGGTTTCGCAGAAGCCGCCGGGCGCGCACCACGACCCGTGCCAGGGCGACTCGGCGTAGGCTCGGCGAACGAGGAGCACCGCTCCGTCGGCGACGACGATCCCGTTGGCGCAAGGCTTCGGGTTCCGCCAGTGGCTCGTTCCGCAGGCGTCGCACGGGACCGGCGGCGCTGACGGAAGCGGTGCGCTGCACGCCGAGCAGAACCGGACTGCGGCCACGACGCGGGCCTGCGTTACGGGCCGAGGATGAAGACGACGTGCGCGCGGCCGAGCTGTCCGCCGCGCATCCCGTCGAGCGGGGTCACGAGTCGCACGCCGAGGTCCTTGCCGAGACGACGACCCTCGCCGGCGAAGCCGGGCTTGTACATGACGATGCTCCGCGGAACCTGGCGGGGCGCGTTCGTCACGGCGCCGATCCTGTATCCGCGTGCCTCGACACGGGAGGCCGCGGTCGCCGCTGCGCCCGTGCGTCCGTTGCCGTTGAGGACGAGCACGACCGTCTTCGAGCGTGCGCGCTTCGCCACCGCCGCCGATGCGGGAGCGCGCGTCACCGGCTTCGTTCGCTGCTGCCGCTGCGGAGGGGTCACCTGCTCATGGGCGGCGAGCTCGATTCGATCCGCGACGAAGCCTGTGAGCTTGCCGCCGCCGATGACGAGAAGCAGAAGCAGCTCGGCGGCGGCGACCGCGACTGCGACGTACGCCGCGGTGCGCCACGGGCGGACGAGTGCGTCGGGGGCCTGGAGCGGATGATCCACGGACGCTCGTTTCGTCCGTGGGCGGCCTATTCCTCCCGGCCTGCGGCGCTCACTTCTGCTGGATCCAGTCCCACGTCGAGCGCAGCCCGTCCTCCAGCTCGACCATCGCGGTGAAGCCGAGCTCGCGCGCGGCGCGCTCCGGGTCGAGGAAGCTGCGCTGGAGCTCACCCATTCGTGCGGGTGCGTGCTCGGCCCTCGCGTCCGACCCGGCGACGCGCGCGCACAGGTCCCACAGCTCCACGACGGAGGTCTCGCGTCCGGTTCCGACGTTGAAGACGCCGTGATCCTGACCGACCGTGGACGTCGTCGCGCGCGCGACGTCGCCGACGTACACGTAGTCGCGCGTCTGCGTGCCCTCTCCGAAGATCGTCGCCTGCTCGCCCCGCGCGAGCGCGCCGAGGAAGATCGCCACCACGCCCGCCTCGCCGTGCGGATCCTGGCGCGGGCCGTAGACGTTTCCGTAGCGCAGTGCGATGTGCCGCGTGCCGTGGAGGCGGTTGTACGAGCGCAGGTACTCCTCGGCTGCGAGCTTCGCGGTCCCGTAGGGCGAGAGGGGCTCGGTCGGGCTGCTCTCGGGCGCCGGTTCCTGGCATTCGCCGTAGATCGCGCCGCCGGTCGAGGCGAAGACGACCTGCGCGCCGTGACGCCGCGCGGCCTCGAGTATGCGGACCGTCCCGAGAACGTTGACCGCGGCGTCGTCGACGGGGTGCTGGACGGAGACACGCACGTCTGCCTGGGCCGCAAGGTGGAATACGGCCTGGGGCCGCACGTCGTCGAAGAGATCGTCGAGCGGGTCGCGGATGTCGCGGACGTGCAGGACTGCGCCGGTGCTCGACGTTCTCGGCCGAGCCGCGGGCGAGCGAGTCGACGACGGCCACCTCGTCGCCCCGCGCCACGAGCGCATCCACCACGTGCGAGCCGATGAAGCCGGCTCCCCCGGTCACGATTGCCCGCACGGATCGCATCCTACGGACGGCCTTAGGATGCCGTCGATGTTCGTGACCTTCGAGGGCCTCGACGGCTCGGGGAAGTCGACGCAGGCAGCGCTCCTGCGCGCGCGACTCGAGGCCGACGGCGTCGACGTCGTCTCCACGCGCGAGCCCGGCGGCACCGAGCTCGGGGAGAAAGTGCGCGACCTCGTCCTGCATGGCGGGCACGTGGCGCCGTGGGCCGAGGCGCTGCTGTACGCCGCGGCACGAGCCCAGCACGTCGACGAGGTGATCCGCCCCGCACTCGAACGCGGAGCCGCCGTGATCTGCGACCGCTACGTCGACTCGTCCGTCGCGTACCAGGGGGTGGGGCGTGGTCTCGGTCTCGAACGCGTGCTCGAGCTGAATCTCGCCGCGGTCGGCGGCCTGCTCCCGGATCGCACCTTCCTGCTGTGCTCGATCCCGCGGAGATCGACGCCGCCTCCAGCGGCGAGCACGACCGGCTCGAGCGCGAGTCGGCGGCGTTCCACGCGCGGGCGGCGGCCGGCTATCGCGAGCTGGCGAGGCGCTTCCCCGAGCGCATCGTCGTCCTCGACGCCGCCCGCCCGCCCGACGAGCTCGCGGAGGAGGTGTATGGATCCCTTCGCGTCAGTGCCTGAGCAGGCCGAGGCAAAGCGGCTCCTCACGGCTGCGCTCACCGAGGGCAGCGCGCACGCGTATCTCCTCCATGGCCCGGCGGGGGTCGGAAAGCGCACCGCTGCCTTCGCGTTCGCGGGCGCTCTGCTCGGAGACGAGCGCCGCGTCGTCACGCGGTCGCACCCGGACCTGTACCTGCTCGAGCCGCTCGGCGAGATGATCCGCATCGACGATGTGCGAGCGTTGCGCCACGACCTGCACATGCGGCCGTTCGAGGGCGATCGCCGCGTGTATCTCGTGCTCGACGCAGACCGCATGAACGACGAGGCCGCGGACGCGCTCCTGAAGGACCTGGAGGAGCCGCCCTCGTACGCGGTGATCGTCCTCGTCGCCGGCGAGCTCGGACCTCTCCCGCCGACGATCCTCTCGCGCTGCCAGCTCGTCCCGTTTCGCCGCCTCTCGGAGCGTGCGGTGCGCGAGTGGGTCGGCGCGCAGGCGCCCGACCGCAGCGAGGAGGACGTGCGCGTGCTTGCGCGCGCGGCGGCCGGACGGCTCGACCGGGCGCGGCGTCTCCTCGACCCGCACGCGGCCGCCCGCCGCGATGCGCTCGTCGCGGCGGCGCGCTCCGTGTACCTCGACGCCGCGTTCGACCCGGGCGCCGCCGTCGGCGTGCTGCTCGGCGCGGCCGGCGAGCGCGGCGAGGAAGCACGGGAGCGCGAGCAGGCGCTCGTCGACACGCTCGATCTCCCTGCCCGCGACGCGGAGCAGCGCGTCCGCCGAGCGCAACGCGGGGCGGAGCGCGACGAGCTCCTCGCCGGGCTCGAAGGCCTCGAGGCGTGGTATCGCGATCTCGTCGTCGTGGCCGCGGGTGCCGAGAACGCTGCGGTCCACGCGGATCGCCTCGACGACCTCCGCGAGGATGTCGCTGCGGGGGCGTCGGACGGAGCGGTCGAAGCCTCCGAGGTCGTGCGCGACGCGTGGCGCACGCTCGAGGAGTTCAACCTGAATCCCGCGCTCGCGCTGGAGGCGATGTTCGTCCGAGTGGCACGCACGTTGCGTCCCGCGGTGCGCGTCTAGCTGGGCCCGAAGCCCCGGCTAAACTCCCCCCGCCCCGCCGACGTAGCTCAGCTGGTAGAGCACTTCACTCGTAATGAAGGGGTCCCCGGTTCGAGTCCGGGCGTCGGCTCCTTCAAAGGCTGCAAGACGGCTGTATGTAGGGATCGTGCGCGAGACGGCGGCATTTCGCGCTCGCGAACTCGGTGGGTTCGCGAGCGAGATCCTCGCTCGCGGCGACGCTCAGGTCGCGCCGTGCACACACGGACGGACTCGGCTTCCATGCCGACGACCAACGACTCATCCAGTCACGGTGCCGGTCGCTTCGAACACGAATCCGAAGACCTCACCGAGTGGATCGAGCGCCGGCAGAGTCCACGTTGCTCGGAGTTTCCTGCCCGTGTTGACCTCGGTCATGTGCAGCGTCCCTTCGCCGCCAGCTTCGGTCATTCGTCCCCAGAACTTGCCTTCCCAATGGATGGGGTCGAAGAAGTGAGTCGTCGAGAGCGTCCCGGTAATCCGTCCTCGGTTCGCCTCCTTGTTCCAGTTCCACGTCATTCGAAAGCCCGGATGTCCAAAGCCCAGATTTCCGCTGCCACTACCGAACTCAGCGGTAGAACCTCCACTCGATGACCGCGTGATTCGGACCCTGATCCTCGATCTCGGCCTGGATACCGAACGCGACTATCTCGAAGCTCGCGTCTTGGCGATCGGCTGCAACGGCCGACGTGGACGGCAGCCCGAGCATTAGCGCGGCACCGGCGATCGCCGTAGCGCAGCGGATGACGGTCGTTCTACGTCTCGCACCCATGACTGTTCCTCCTCAAGGAACGAGCGGACATGACGCCGATCCTTCTTTCGCGTCGAGCATTCCCCCTCACCCTCAAGATCGGCTCAAGGCGCTTGGTGAACGGTGCCCGTCTCGTCTACAACCAGGTTGCGCTTGAGGTCGCCAGCAAGAGGAGTATTGTCTGGCGTGCCGAAGGGGAGGAGGCGTTGGTGAGGAGGATCATTCTGGGATTGGTCGTCGCCGCGGTCGCGCTCGCGCTTCCGATGGCGGCAATCGGCGGCGGCTGGGCCGGCTCGCGCTACGACAAGAGCGAGTGCACGTACTCGAAGGACACGAACTCCCTGTACTGCGAGAGCACGTTCAGCGTCGAGTCGTTCATGACGGAGGACCGGGCCACTCCCGACGCGTCGTGCCCGAGCGGGACGCGCGTCACCCGTCGCACGGGGTGGTTCGTCGAGGTCTGGCGGGTGTTCGACGGCTACACGGGTCACGCGCCGGTGCGACACCACAACGTCTTCGGAAACGAGTCCCCGCTCTTCGACCTCTGGCACTGGCGGAGCTTCACCGATACCGACCTCGGCTGCGTCTGACGCCAACGGAACTCCTGCTCGCACGACCCTGACTCGAACCCGGCGCATGCCGTCGAAGCCGGACACTCTGTTGGCGACCGGGCTCTCGCACGTCTTGCTGGCGTACGTGATCGAGCTCGACAACGAGTTCGAGGAGCGCTTCGCCCGCGGAGGTGGCGGCGCGCGGGTCGTGTCGGTCGCGATGTGGTCGAACCTCTTGCGGTTCGTCGGTGACGGGATCAGCGTCGGCGAGCTTCCGGCCGCCGTGCGAGCTCGGAAGTCTCGCGTGCTCTCCACGCTCGGGGGCATGGAGCGCTGGCGCTACATCGCCGTCGAGACGGGCCGGCGCGGTCGCGCGAGCGCCGGAGCGAGGCGGGACGGCTTCGGAAGTGCG
This sequence comes from uncultured Gaiellaceae bacterium, assembly GCA_963783705.1. GTDB lineage: Bacteria > Actinomycetota > Thermoleophilia > Gaiellales > Gaiellaceae > GMQP-bins7. Next base: position 183,797 of record CAWAOK010000009.1, on the reverse strand, counting down.
CGCGGGCTGGAGGACTCCTGGATCGTTCGCCCCACCTCGGCCGGACGGAGAGCCGGGGCACTCTGGAGGACCCTCTTCGACGAAATCGACGCGCGCTGGAGCGAGCGCTTCGGCGGCGACGCCATCGAGGAGCTGACGAGCTCGCTGCGTGCGATCGGCGCCGAGCTCGACGGCGAACTTCCCGACGCTCTCCCCGTCCTCGCCGGCGCGAACGGGATGTGCATCGACCTTCCCACCGGCCGTCGGGACGTCGCCGCTGACCCCCACCTCTACGCACTCTTCTCTCGCACGCTGCTCGCGTACGCGGTCGACTTCGAGCGCGAGTCGCCGCTGTCGCTCGCGTTGAGCGCGAACATCGTCCGTGTGCTGGACGAGGACGGCGTGCTCGTGCGCGACATCCCTCGTGTCTCCGGTATCTCGAAGGAGGCGACGAGCATGGCTCTGACGTACCTCGTGCGATCCGGGTACGTCGCCGTCGACGGGACGACCGTCGCGACGAAGTCGGCTCGACTGACGCCGGACGGACGAGCGGCCCGCGCGATGTCGCCCGCGCTGCATGCCGACCTCGAGAAGCGGTGGGCGGCGCGGTTCGGCGGCGGCACCGTGCGCCGTTTGCGCTCCTCGCTCGAGGACTTGCTCGACAGGCGGGACGGAGCGCGCGCCCTCCTCTCGCGAGGGCTCGAGCCGTACCCGGACGGGTGGCGCGCGAGCAAGCCGTACGTCGCGCACACGCGGGCCGTTGTCGAGGACCCGACTACGCGTCTGCCCCGCAGCCCGATGGTGCTCCATCGCGGCGGCTGGCCCGACGGGTACTAGAGGCCTGATGCGGGTTAGGGGCACGTGCGGATGGGGGCTGCACACGGCGCATCGCCGCCGTCTCGGCCGCCGCACAGGCTTCGAGCCTGCACGACGGCCGAGCCGGCGCCGCTGCTTGGTGCATGCCCTCCCCACACGCACCCCTAACCCGCATCAGGCCTCTAGCGGGACGCACTCAGACCGTCACGCCGCGCGCGCCGAGTGCGGCCGCAAGCGTCCGGTGCGCCGGGCTCGTTCCGACGAGGATGGAGCGCGCCGGGTCGACTCCGTGACGGCGCGCGAAGGCCAGCGGCAGACCTGGCAGGGGCGGGCGGCACCAGCAGATCGGCGGGCCTCCCGGGTGGGGGCAGACGGCAGCTTCGATCGGGCCACGCATGAGCGCCGTCGCGGTCGCGACCGCCTCGGCATCGATCTCGGCGCTCCAGTCGAAGACCAGGCACGGCGTGCCTGGGGCGACGCCGGCGGGGAGGAGGTTCACTGCTCCCGCGGCGACGAATACCGCCGAGCGTCCCTCCCCCGGCTCGCGTTCGAACGCGACGCGCTCGACCGACGCGAATCCCTCGTCGTCGGCGGGCGGCTCGAGCTGGCGGAACGCGCGCATCTGCTGGGTCGGAGAGAGGAGGCCGGCCTCGGAGCGTGCGGCCTGCTCGAGCTGCTCCGGGCTCGGAAGCGATCCGAACCGGTCGAGTAGGCGTTCGACGAGGTTCACCTGTGCCTGCGCGAGCGGCGTGTCCAGCCAGATGCAGCGAGCCGCCGTGCCGTGACGCGCCGCCGTCTCGACGACGTGGCTGCGTTGCGCCCGAGTCAGGTACGTGTTGTCGAGGACGACCTCGCGACAACCGGAAGCGAGTGCGTCGTCGAGCACATCCGCAAGGTCGGCGAGCGAGCCGCCGCGCTCGTCCCGGTTGAGTCGGAGATTTCCGCGTGCGGCGTGCTCGGCGGCGACGCGTGACTTTCCGGCGCCGGGGACACCCATCACGAGCAGAATGTCGCCGTCGACCTTCGGTCGTGTTGCTCGCGCGTATGACGGGCGGATGCGCGCGCGCTCGGCAGGATCGAGTCCGAGCGTCGCCGCCCGCGCCGACGAGCGTGCGGCCGCAGGCGTGCGAGATCCGGGAATGGCGACGAGGTGAGGCGTGAGCCCGAGGAGCCAGGCGAGCGCCACCTCGGCCGCCGTCGCGTCGTGTGCCGCCGCCACGCTCGCCAGCGCCTCTTGCCGGCCGAGCCTGCCGGCCCTGGGCGGCCCGCCGAGAGGTGAGTGCGCGATCACCGTGAGCCCGAGCTCGGCACAGCGATCGACGACGCCTCCGCGGACAGCCCGGTCGTCGAGCGGGCTGATCCCGACCTGAACGGCCGCGATCGGCGCGAGCTCCAGAGCCTCGTCCAGCTGCGCGCGGGTGACGTTGCAGATGCCGACTCGCACGACCAGCCCTTCGTCGACAAGCCGGGCGAGTGTGCGAACCGAGGTCGCCCAGGGAGTACGTGGGTCGGGCGTGTGGAGCAGGTAGAGGTCGATTGGCAGCCCGTCGAGCGCGAGCAGGCTCGCCTCGCAGTCGGCCCGGATCGCCTTCGCGCGACCGTCGGGAATCCACGCGCCGTCGGGTCGCGCCATGCCGCCCTTGGTCACGATCCGCGCGCCCGGCGAGTCGCGGAGTGCGCGAGCGAGCAGTCGCTCGTTTCCGTCGTATGCGCGCGCGGTGTCGAACACGGTGATTCCCGCGTCGACGGCAGCGGCGATCGTCTCCTCTGCCCGCTCCGCGAGCCGCATGCAGCCGAGTCCGATGCGAAGCTCTCCCGGCGCGAGCCAGCTCGCCATCACGCCTTGCCGGATGCGCGGAGGAACGCCTCGAGCAGGGCTGCTTCCCGCTCCACCTCGCGCCGAGCGGCCCGCGGGAGCGGCGCGAACGGCTCCAGGCGGATGCGGCCGCCCTCGACGCGCCACTGCCCGGCAACGAAGCCGTCGACGAGAAACGTCTCGGCCACGTCCCCGTTCCTCGCGATGATGGTTCTGCGGTACTCGTCCGGGAAGGCGCGCGTGCGGACGTCGTGCGCGAGGAGCAGGTTGTCCCAGCGCGGGAGGAAGCGCGGCGGCGCCGGCGTGTCGGCAGGCGGAAGCGGGGCTCGCGGCAGGTCGTATAGATCGCGGTCCGAACTCGTCGCGGAAGCGCCTGAGCGGAAGTCTCGCCAGTCCTCGATCCACGACGCTTCGGGCCATGCCTGTCCACTGCGCGACGTCCGCCCGGGACGCGGGACCGAAGGCGGCGAGGTAGCTTCCGACGAGGCTCGCCGCTGCAGGGTCGCCCGAGGCGCCGTCGCCGCCGAGCCACGAGCGCGCGGGCACGAAGGTGCCGCCCGCCGTGTGCGAGCGCCAGACCGATGACGCCGCGCCGTTCACGAGTCCAGCGTGGGCCGAGAGCCCGTACCAGAGAAGCCAGGGGCTTCGGTCCTCGATGCGCAGCTTCGGCAGCGCGAGCAACGCGAGCAACTCCGGCCGCGTACGAGGCCGCTCGGCGGCCAGGGCGGCGAGGCGTTCGCCGCCGGCGACGAGGTCGGCGTCCTCGCCGAGAGCCTCGAGCTGGCGCTCGAAGGCCCGGATCCGGCTCGCGCGATAGATCCCCGCGTACGCGAGGTAGCTGCGCGCCGTGACGAGGTGGAGCGTCGTTCGCATCAGCGTCGCCTTCACGACATGTCGGCGCAGAACCGCGCGCATGAGGTCATCCGCACGGAAGCCCTCGATGCGCGACCAGAGACCGAGGTACGGCGAGGGTGGCCACTGCGCCTGGAGCCCCGCTACCCGCTCGACGGCCTGCGTCACGGACAGCCGGTGGCGCCGAAGCAGAAGTTGCCGCGCGAGCGTCGCGCGATTCAGCTCCCGAACGGTGAGCGTGCGTGTGGCCATGCAGGCATCTTGCGCGAGACGGCGAATCGAGATCGTCCCGATGCGGATCTTGCTCGTCGTCCTCCTGTTCGCGTTCGCGGGCTTCCTCGCGGTCGACATCGAGCCCTCGGCGACGTCGCGCGCCGCCGCCTCGGTTCCTGCGCGCACCACCGTTCCGAAGCCTGCGCCGGAGACCGTCGAGGTCGCGTTCGTCCGGAACGGCTGGGTCGTCAGGGTGCAGCGGCTCGTGCCGAAGGGCGCCTCAGCTGTGGAGTTCGCTCTACGTGAGCTGACGCAGGGGCCGACCAGGGCCGAGCGGCGCACGGGAATCCGCACCGCGCTCCCCGATCGCGCGCGGCTGAGGTCGCTGCGTGCCGGCGCCGAGACTTGGTTCGCGAGCTTCTCCCGCTCGACACTCGGGGCGGGATCGGCGGAGACGAAGCGCATGCGGCTCTGGCAGATCGCCGCCACGCTCGCACCGCACGGGTACAAGGAGCACGCGGTGCTCGCGGCGGAAGGGCGCTTCGTGACGGCGACGCGCCTCGGCGTGCGGCCCGGCCGCTGGCGCGGCGAGACCGGCGAGAACGACTACCTCTACGTCACGCGCGGCGTTCGGCTTCGGCTCGCGCAGCTCGGATACCTCGACGCCCGCGAGGTCGGTGCGGAGGACGGCTACCTCACCGAGCAGGCGCTCATGGCGTTCCAGGGCTGGGAGGATCTCGATCGCACGGGCACCGTGACCGGCCAGACGCAGCTCGCGCTCTTCCGTGCCACCCGGCCGCGTCCGGTCGCGCGCCGTCCCGGTCGGCGCATCGAGATCTATCGCGAGCTCGGCGTCCTGCTCATGGTCGAGGACGGCGACGTCGTGCGCGCGGTGCACACCTCGACCGGGTCCGGTGGGATCACGCCGGTCGGCGACTTCAAGGTCTACGCCAAGGTTCTCTACTCCTGGTCGGTGCCGTTCCAGGTTTGGATGCCGTACGCGGCGTACTTCCGCGGCGGGATCGCGACGCACCAGTCGTCCGACGTCCCGTCCTACCCCGCGTCGCACGGGTGTGTGCGGCTGCCGGAAGGGGAGGCCGAGCGGGTCTACCGGTTCGTGGACGTCGGCACCCCGGTCGCGGTTCGCTGACGGTCGTTACCGTGACGGGCCGCCATGGCCCGCTACCTCGTCGTTTCCCTGTTCGCGCTCGTCGTAGCCGTATCCGCCGCGGGCGCAGGCGGCGCGAACGGAGCGGGTGAGCTCACCTTCTATCCGCAGGCGGGGATTCTCTGGCGCGATCTCTACCCCAACAACTTCGTCGACCTCGATCCCGGCCCCGGCGTGCGCGACTTCGCGTGCGGCACGCAGACGTACGACGGTCACACCGGAACCGACTCGGACATCCGGAGCTTCCGCGAGATGGACATCGGCGTGCCCGTCTTCGCCGCTCTCGACGGCCGCGTCATCTCGGTGCAGGACGGCGAGTTCGATCGCAACCACGGCCAGACCGCTGCACGGTTCGACAATCACGTCGTCCTCCAGCACGCTGCAGGTCGCTTCACGATCTACGGTCACCTGCGCAAGGGGATTCGACTGAAGCGGAACGACAGAGTCGTCGCGGGCCAGCAGCTCGGCTGGACGGCGTCGAGCGGAAACTCGACCTGGCCGCACCTCCACTTCACGTCACAGGTCGCGAGCGAGATCCACGAGCCCTTCTCGGGCTCGTGCAACGAGGGTCCGAGCGGATGGACCGACCAGGTGCCGATGCCGAGCGAGGCGTACGTGCGAGATCTCGCACTAAGTGCGATTCCGATGACCGGCAAGCGCGACCTTCCGTACGACCGGGCCGTGCGCGCGGGAACGTTCGTGCGTGGGACGAAGGTCGTGTACTTGCGTGTCGAGCTCGGCGCCGTGCCGCCGCCCGGAACCGGGCTGCTGCGGATCCGCTTCCAGCGGCCGAACGGCTCGGCCGCTGCCGAGTCGACGATGACGGTCCGGACCGCGCACGGTCGCGGTTCCTGGAGCACCGCGAATCGCGTCTCGCTTGCGCGGACGGGTCGCTGGCGGATCGTCGTGGAGCTCGACGGCAAGATGCTCTCCGACACGACCTTCGACGTCGTGGCGACGGCGGCCGAGATCAGGAACCGCCCGCCGCACGCGATCGCGGCCGGGCTGCGGCCGGCGAGCCCGACGGCCAGGGACGTCGTCGAGTGCCGGCTCGCGACGTCGCTCGTCGCGGAGGACCCCGACTACGACATCGTCCGCTACCGGTACCGCTGGTTCGTCGACGGCAAGGTCGTTCGCGCTGTCCAGAGCGCGGCGCTGTCGGACGTGCTGCGAAAGGGGGTCGCGCGGCCGGGAAAGAGCGTGCGCTGCGCAGTCACGCCGAGTGACGGGCGGCTCTCCGGGCCGATGGCGACCGCGACGTCGGGCTAGGGGCCCCCCGAGCGATCAGCGCGCGACCGAGAGTGTCACGAGTAACGGCAGCACGATCCAGACCCCGAGGGTGAGTGAGATCGCGACGACCGCGAAGCGTCGCGACTGATCCTTCGGAGGCGCACCGCAGTGGCCGACGCTCAGCCAGAGCTCACGGAGAGGCTGGGCAACCGAGAGCCGGATGCGCCTGCTCGCGAGTGCCGCGCCGCGCAGGACGAACCACGAGATGACGAGCCCCACCACGATCCCGATCGCTCCCACGAGAAGCGCGATCCACCACTCGCGCACGGTGCCGCTCGCAAGGCGCCAGATCGAGAGGCCGGCGGGAATCAAGAGGCCGCCGATCACGAAGGTCGGTACGCCGATCTCCCGTCCTCGCGTGATCTCGACGAGCGCCTGCGCGTCCATCCGCGCCGGCCGCACCAGCTCGAGCTCGCGTGAGCCGCTCTCCGACTGCATCTCGCGCATCCAGTAGAGATTGCGCATCTGGATGGCGACGTTCTTGCCGTGCGCAATGACGACGTAGCGTGCGACGAGCTCGACGAGGTAGCGGATCGGCGTGCGGAGCGGGCCGAGCTTCCCACCTGCCTGGGCGCCGTGATGCCCGTGGCGGCGCAGGCTCTCGAGCGCGACGAGCACGCGGCGATGGTCGGACTCGAAGCGATCCGGCCGCGCCAGCGGCGCCGGACGCGCGAGCTCGCGCAGCATCTCGCGGTCGCGCGGGCCGCGGACGTCGATCTCGTCGAGGAACGCGGCAATCGCCGCGTCGTCGCCTCCGAGCAGCTGGAGGCGCTCGAGCGGGCTGTCGTAGTGCTCCTCGAGGTCCACCTGCGTCGGGACGGACGGGTCCTGCACCGGCGCGATCGTATCGGCCTCGGGGGTCGGTTCTGCCGTGTCAGGATGGGGCCGGCAGTGGAGACGATGCGAGCTATCCGCAAGCGCGAGTCCGGCCCCGGGCTCACGCTCGACGAGGTGCCCGTGCCGACACCCGGGCCGGACGAGGTGCTCGTCCGGATCGAGGCGGCGTCCATCTGCGGAACCGACCTGCACATCCAGCGCTGGGACCAATGGTCCTCCGAGCGTGTGGAGCCGCCCCTGACGCTCGGGCACGAGCTGTGCGGGACGGTCGTCGCGACCGGAAGCTCGGTACGCGACATCGCCGAGGGCGACTACGTCTCGGCGGAGAGTCACGTCACCTGCGGCGTGTGCTTCCACTGTCGGACGGGAAAGGCGCACATGTGCGAGCAGACGCAGATTCTGGGCGTCGATCGCGACGGCGGCTTCGCCGACTACGTCGCTGTTCCCGCCTCGGTCGTCTGGCGCAACGACCGCTCGAAGCTGCCGCCCGAGATCGCCTGCCTGCAGGAGCCCTTCGGCAACGCAGTGTTCGCGACGTCGACGCAGGATCTCGCCGGACGCGCCGTTGCCGTCCTCGGGTGCGGGCCCGTCGGTCTCTTCACCATCGCGATCGCGAAGGCCTTCGGCGCCGGCCGGCTCTTCGCCTCCGACCACGTGCAGTTTCGGATCGACCTGGCGAGGACGCTCGGCGCCGATGCCGTCGTGAACGTGGACGAGGCGGAGGACGTACCGGCATGGTTCGCCGAGCAGAACGAGGGGATCGGCGTGGGGGTCGTCTTCGAGATGTCCGGCGCGCTGCGCGCCATCGAGGACGCGTTCGGGATCGTCCGGCACGGTGGCAACGTCGTCCTCTTCGGAATCCCTTCTCGCCCTGCGACCATCGACATCGCCGAGTCGCTCATCTTCAAGAATCTGACGGTGAGCGCTGTCAACGGCCGCGAGATCTGGGAGACGTGGTACACGACGCGCTGGCTCCTCGAGCACGGCGTCGTCGACCTTCGCCCGCTCATCACGGCGGAACTGCCCCTGGAGCGCTACGAGGAGGCGTTCGCGCTGCTCGAGTCGGGCGAGGCCTGCAAGATCGTCCTACGACCGAACGGAGCGACGCCGTGACCCTTTCGGACATGCCCTGGTGTCAGTCGCCGCGTCTGACACTGGGCTGTCGCTTTGAGTTGGGCGAGGCCTGCAGGATCGTCCTGCGTCCGAGCGGAGTGACCCTTCCGGACATGCCCCGGTGTCAGACGCCGCGTCTGACACCGGGCTGGCGCTTTCGGCCATGACCACGCTGGACCGACAGCTCGGCGCCGAGCTCGACGGGCTGCGCGATGCGCGGACGTACAAGCAGTTCCTCACGCTCGAGTCGGCGCAGGGGCCGGTGGTCCGGATGGCCGGACGCGGCGACGTGATCGTCCTCTCCTCGAACAACTACCTCGGCCTCGCCGGGCACCCCGATGTCGTGCGCGCGGGCATCGAGGGACTCGAGCGCTACGGCGCCGGCACGGCCTCCGTGCGCTTCATCTGCGGGACCTTCGAGCCGCATCACGCGCTCGAGCGCGCGCTCGCGGATCTCTCCGGAACCGAGGCGGCGCTCACCTACGTCTCGTGCTGGAACGCCAACGAGGCGTGCATCCCGAGCCTCACGGACGAGACGACGGTCATCCTCACGGACGAGTTGAACCACGCGAGCCTGATCGACGCGATCCGGCTCTCACGGCCCGCGGGCAAGGTCATCTACCCGCATTCGGACATGGACGCGCTGCGCGACGGGCTCGCGGCGGCGCCGCGCGCGGCGCGCAAGCTCGTCGTTACGGACGGCGTCTTCTCCATGGAAGGAGACCTCGCGAAGCTCCCCGAGATCGTCGAGCTCGCACGCACCTACGACGCTGTCGTCATCGTGGACGACTCCCACGGTGTCGGCGTCCTCGGCGACACGGGGAGGGGAACCGTCGAGCACTTCGGACTTCTCGGCGAGGTCGACGTGATCACCGGCACGCTCGGGAAGTCACTCGGCGGCGCGGCCGGCGGCTACGTCGCGGCCTCGGAGGAGGTCTGCGACGTTCTCGCGCAGCGCTCGCGCCCGCAGCTCTTCTCCAACGCGCTACCACCGACGGTCGCGTGCAGTGCGTTGCGTTCGATCGAGCTCATGCTCGAGCAGCCCGAGCTCCTGGTCCGGCTCCGCGAGAACACACGTGCCTTCCGCGGACTGCTCTCCGAAGCCGGCTACCGGCCGCTCGACGGCGAGGCGGCGATCGTCCCGATCATCGTCGGCGAGACTGCCGCCGCCATGGCCCTGTCCGCGCGGCTTCTCGACGAGGGCGTCTTCGTCACCGGATTCGGCTTCCCGGTCGTTCCGGAGGGCACGGCGCGCGTGCGCGTGCAGATGTCGGCCGCGCTCGAACCCGACCACCTCGAACGCGCGATCGCCGCGTTCGAACGCGTGCGCGAGTAACTGTCCCCCCGCGGCCGCCCCTCAGGGATCCCGAGTGCAAGTCCGACCTGCGAAGGGTTTGCGGCCGCGAAGCGGACGCCTTCAGGGATTCTCGCGATCGGGAGTCCGCGCGAGCGGATTCCCGATCTGCGTACCAAAAGGGGGACGAGGAGTCCGGGTGACGCCGACGAATGTGCGCCCATGGACAAGCTGCCCCTGAACATCGTCGGACTCGGCCTCATCGTCGCCGGGATCCTGTTCGCGTACTTCCTGAACTTCGTCGGCATCATCATCGGCCTGATCCTGGTCATCGGCGGGATCATGGCGCTCTGGATGACGTACCGGCGCAAGAAGTACGCGACAACCCAGCCGTAGCTTCGAGCTCACGCCCGAGCGCGCGATCTACTTCGTGAACACGTAGTCGTTCGCGCGCGCGCGCATGTGGCAACCCTGGCACAGCTGCTGGGAGAAGCCGAGGTCGCGGTAGCGCGAGCCCGAGAGCTCGTACTCGACGTACCGCCAGCTGCCGTTCGTCTTGCGCATGACCGCGACCTGCGCAGGGCGCGACGGTGCGTCGCCGGCGCGGCGGATCGACTTCACGATCACGGTGCCGTTCGGATATCGCTTCCCGACCTTCCTCTTGCTCGCGTAGACGTTCTTCACCCCGGCGTGTGCGCTCGAGAGAGGGCCGGTGCTCGTGAACGGCCTCTTGTTGATCCGAGGCCACTTCGCGTAGCCGTTCGTGTACGACGGCAGGCCATTGGCCGATGTGCTCCCGGCGGCAACGGCGACGACCGCGACAGCCGAGGCGGTCGCCAGCGCGGTGACGATCGCAAGGATCCGAAGGCGCACAACCCGATGATGCCCCAATCGGCGCGTCCGGTTTCTGAACAGAACCTTGCGTCGTCTCGATCCGCGGGCGAGCCTCCGGATGCGACCGCGCGTTCCGCCCGGTAGAACCCTACGCGTGAGCCACGACCACGAACACGCGCGCGTCGCGAGTCGCCGCGCGCTCGCGATCGCTCTCGTCCTGACCGCGTCGTACACGGCGGTCGAGGTCGTCGGCGGTCTCTACGCGGAAAGCCTCGCGCTGCTCGCGGACGCGGTGCACATGCTCTCCGACAACGTGGCTCTCGGAATCGCGCTCTTCGCCGCCTGGCTCGCGGCCAAGCCGGCGACGCCCGAGCGAACCTACGGCTACAAGCGCGCGGAGGTTCTCGCCGCGCTCGCGAACGGCGTGGTGCTCGTCGCGCTCGCGATCTGGATCTTCGTGGAGGCGGCGATGCGGCTGCGCGACCCCGGGGACGTGCTCGGCGGCTGGATGCTCGCGATCGCGCTCGTCGGCATGGCCGTGAACGTCGCAGCCGGAGTCGTCCTCGCGCGAGCGCGAAGCCACAGCCTGAACGTCGAAGCCGCCTTTCGTCACGTCTTCGCAGACCTACTCGGCTCCTTCGGCGTTGCGGTCGCAGCAGTCGTGATCCTCGCGACCGGGTGGGTCGAAGCCGACCCGCTCGTGAGCATCCTCATCGGCCTGCTCGTCCTCGCGAGTACCTGGACGATCCTGCGCGACTCGACGGCGATCCTCCTCGAGTCGACCCCTCGCGGGATCGACGCCGCCGAGCTCGGGCAGCGGCTTGCCTCGGCACCGGGGGTCGTCGAGGTGCACGACCTCCACGTCTGGACCATCACGTCGGGCTTCCCCGCGCTGTCGGCGCACGTTCTCGTCCGCCCCGGCGAGGACTGCCATGGTCGCCGGCGCGAGCTCGAGCGCCTGCTCCACGATGAGTTCGGGATCGAGCACACGACGCTGCAGGTCGACCATGCGAGCGACAACGGGCTCGTCGAGCTGGGGAGGTTCGGCGATCCGGGCGGGCGGCAGTGACGCGCCACCACCACCAAGACGACGACCACTCGCATTCGCACGAGCATGGTCACTCGCACGGTCTCGTCGATCGCTCGATCATGCGTTCGCGTGCGGGTCTTCGCGCCGTTGCGCTCAGCCTCGGCCTGCTCGGGCTCACGGCGCTCGTGCAGACGGCGATCTTCGTCGCCACCGATTCGGTCGCTCTTCTCGCCGATCTCGTCCACAACTTCGGGGACGCGGCGACCGCGATTCCGGTCGGGATGGCGTTCCTCCTGCGCTCGTTTCGCGCCGAGAAGATCGCAGGCCTCTTCGTCGTCGGCGCGATCTTCGTGTCCGCCTGCTTCGCGCTCTACGCGACGATCCAGCGCTTTATCGATCCCCAGGAGCTCTCGCATCTCGGCGCCCTGGCCGCCGCCGGTGGCATCGGCTTTCTCGGGAACGAGGCTGCGGCCCAGGTGCGTCTACGCGCCGGCCGGCGGCTGGCCAGCCCCGCCTTGATCGCGGACGGGAATCACGCGCGCGTCGACGGCTTCGTCTCGCTCGGGGTCGTTGCGAGCGCCCTCGGAGTCTGGCTCGGCTTCGATCGCGCCGACCCGCTCATCGGGCTCGCGATCACCGTGGTGATTCTGAAGATCACGTGGGACTCGTGGCGCACCGTGCGCGACGCCGAGCCAGGCGATCTCGATCTCGCCCATGAGCACTGACGCGATCACCATCAGGACGCTTGCACTCGATGAGCTCGGCCTGATCCGCTACATCGATCGCAGCGAGCCAATCGGCGCCCGTTACGTTCAGCACGGCTCGCGACTCGAGCTGCAGAAGGGTGACTGGAGCGCGCTGCCGTGGGACGCGGCCGGAGAGGGCGAGCATTCTGTCGCCGGACAACAGGCAGCGCTCGAGCAGTTCGTCCGTGGAGGTGCGATCGCGCGGGGCGCCTTCGATCGGGGGCAACTCGTCGGGATCGGTGTCGTGGTGGTTCACCTGCGACCCGGGATCGGGCAGCTCGCATACCTGTATGTCACGAGCGGCCAACGGGCGCGCGGCGTCGGCGGTCGTCTGGCGGATGTGCTCGAGAGCATCGCGCGCGAAGCCGGAGACACCTCGATGGTGGTATCCGCGACGCCTTCTCTCAACACGGTGGGCTTCTACCAGCGCCGGGGCTACGAACCGATGGCGGAGCCGCTGCCGGAGCTCTTCGAGCTGGAGCCCGAGGACGTCCACATGCGGAAGCTGCTCTAGAGAACGAGCTCGGCGCGTACCGTGCCCGCGCGCTCGTGGCGTGCGACGACGCCGACGCGTTCGCCCGCCTTCGCCTCGACGACCCATTCGACGAGTGTGCGTTCCGCGGTCGAGTGATCGGTTCCCCACCACGTGACCTGACGCCGCTCCACGCGGCCGCCGAGCTGTCCCGCTTCCTCGCGCGCCTTGCCGCTTGCAATTCGGGCGTCCCCGGGGATCTCGAGCTCGACCTCGATCGGCCGCACTGCCTTTCGCTCGACCGCCTTCTCGGTGACGTTCGTCGGCAGCCAGCCCGTGTTTTCGAGGACGAGCCTGAGCCGGAAGGCGCCCTCGGCGACGGGCTCGGACTCGAAGGAGCGGACCTCGAGACGGGGTGAGACCAGGGCGAAGTAGACGGCGAGGTCGGCGTGCGGCTTGACCTCGGCTTCCAGCTGCGACAGCGGCGGGTTGAACCAGAAGCGGACGAGATCCCAGCCGCCGATCTCCACCGCGCCGAGCTGGGGGTGCTCGAACGGATACCAGTCGACGTAGCCGCTCGCCGAGCTCGTCCGCGACTTTGATCACCGCGAGCTCGTCCTCGGGGGAGTGCTCGCGCATCCAGTCGATGAAGTGGTACTCGGACAGGCCGGCGCGGCGCTGGGGGCTCCAGAACTCCGTCACCCAAGCGTAGGCGCCGAGGTGGTCGTAGATCCAGTCGACGTCGCCGCCCTTGATCACCATCTTCGGGTGGTACTTGAAGTCGTGGAAGATCGAGATGGAGGGGTAGCCGGTGATGCGTGTCGCCTCCTCGCCCATGAGCTGGAACGCGCGGAGGTCCGGCACCGGGAAGTCGTCGTCCGACCGGCCCGACCACGGGCGGAGGTGCACGCCCGAGAACGTGTGGTAGCCGACGTACGAGGTGATGTTCTTGCGCGCGACGATCGCCTCGACGAGCGCACGCACTTCGGGCTCCGAGGTCGGGAACGGCCCGGCTCCCAGCTGCTCTGCCTCCGGTGCCCAGTCCGCGGGCCAGTTGCGGTTGAGGTCGAGACCCTCGAGCGGCGGGGCGATCGGGATGTTGACGCCGTCCCAGTTCACGATCGTTCCCTCCGGGAGCACGCGGTAGAAGTCTCCCTCGACGTCGTCGGGCAGTCGGGCGACGAGCGCACGCGCATCGTCGGGGTGTGACTTCCACGAGCCGTTCGGATCGGGCATCCGCATGAAGAGGACGCGCCCGTCGCCGTCGACGTCCTCGCGGTGGAGCCCGTCCTCGGGCTCGTCGCGCGGATACGGGCGGACGCTCGAGCGGCGGAAGCGTCCGTCCGCGAGCCCTGCGTCTGCGCCGTCCGGGTTGACGCGCGGCACGACGTAGAAGGTGCGCGTGTCGACGGCGTGCCGCGTGCGCGTGTCGTCGGAGTGGAGGAGGTGATCGAGCAGGTTGAGTGCGGCGGTCGTTCCTGTGAACTCCATCGCGTGGATCTGGGCGTGGATGAAGACCGCAGGTTTTTCGTCGGCTGCGCCGGTCTCCGCGTTCGTGACCGTGCAGAGCCAGATGTCGCGGCCCTCGTACGACTTCCCGATCGACTCGAAGGCGAAGTGCTGCGGATGCTCGGAGGCCCACGCCTCGAGCGTCCCGGTCAGCTCGGCGTAGGTGTAGAAGCGGTCGAACTGGACGCGCACGAGCGCGCACGCTAGTCGATCGACGCGGCACACGAGCGAGCCTTGACTTCGAGCGCGCTCGAAGTCGTAGCCTGCGTCGCATGCAGGGGCTCTCGATCGGCGAGGCTGCGCGTGCGTGCGGGCTCGAGCCGACCGCGCTTCGTTACTACGAGCAGGCCGGGCTCATCCCGCCGGTCGCGCGTGACGAGGCGGGCCGACGTGTGTTCGCCGAGCACGATCTCGCGTGGGCTCGATACGCGGTCTGTCTTCGCTCGCTGGGCATGGGCGTGGCCGAGATCGCTCGCTACGTGAACGCGGCGCAGCGCGCGGACGGCCTGGACGAGCAGATGGCCCTTCTGAACGAGCACCTCGAGCGCATGCGTGCGCGGCGCATCGAGCTCGACCACTTCATCGAGATCGCAGAGGCAAAGCTCGCGTCGAAGGGCCTGGGGACGTGATCGAGCAGACGAGCCTCGGCCGGACCGGCGTGAGCGTCAGCCGGGTCTGCCTCGGCACGATGAACTTCGGCGGAAGGACCGAGCGCTCCGAAGCGTTGCGGATCCTCGACAGGGCGCACGACTGCGGGGTCGACTTCGTCGACACGGCCAACGTCTACGGACATGATCCGGCCGAGTTCCGGGTCGGTCGCGGCCGCAGCGAGGAGATCGTCGGCTCCTGGCTCCGCGGAAGGCGCCACGAGGTGTTCGTGGCGACCAAGGTCTACTTTCCGATGCACGACGGCCCGGGCGGCCTCGGGCCGAGCCGGAGCAACGTGATCCGTGAGTGCGAGGCGTCGCTTCGCCGCCTCGGCACGGACGTCATCGACCTCTACCAGCTCCACCATCCGTCGAACGACGTTCCGCTGGACGAGACGCTCCGCGCGCTCGACGATCTCGTCACGGCCGGCAAGGTCCGATACGTCGGCACGAGCTCGTTCGCTGCCTGGCAGATCCTCGAGTCGCTGTGGATCTCGTCCGACCGACGCCTCACGCCGGTGTCGACGGAGCAGCCCGTCTACAACCTCCTCGACCGGCGCATCGAACGCGAGCTCGTCCCCATGGCGCAGACCTACGGCCTCGGACTGCTCACCTGGTCGCCGCTCGCCGGCGGCGTCCTCGCGCAGCGGTACGAGCGGGGATCTCCGGCGCCGCACGGCTCGCGGCACGAGTCGTTCTGGCTCGGTCGCCAGGATGCCCTCACGGACGAGGTCTTCGTTGCTCTCGATCGGCTCGCCGAGGTCGCGACCGGCGTCGGGCTCGACCTGCACGCGCTCGCGTACGCCTGGGTGCTCTGCCAACCGGGCGTCACGAGCATGATCGTCGGACCCCGGACGCTCGCGCATTTCGACGCTGCGCTCGCTGCCGCTGCAGCCCACCTGCCGGCGGACGTGCTCGATGCGATCGACGCCGTCGTACCTCCCGGGCGTGCCACGCTTCCTCAGTACGGACACGATGGCCTGGCCTGGACGACGTGGGGACCACATCGCCACGCGTGGCGGTGAGGCCACCTCGTCGGCGCTCAGCGGGCGCGAATGATCATGCGCCAGGTGTCGGGTGTGATCGGCGTCGTGCCGTCCCACGCGCCGAAGGCCCCTGCCTCGGCAAAGCCTGCTTCGCGCAGCATCTCGATCCACTCACTCGCCGAGTAGACGCGGAGCAGGTACGGACGCTCGACGCGCTCGTTCGTCGGCGAGACGATGAGGCGATACGTGTCGATCGTCCCGGCCGTCCAGTCTGGCGTGCGCTCCTCGAGGTAGAGCGACCCGTCGGGTAGCCGATCCCAGGTGCGACGGGCGAACGGCTGCGCGAATCTCGCGAAGCCGTCGCGATGCGCGGTCTCCATCACGAGCGCGCTTCCGGGTCTGAGCACCCGCTTGAACTCGCGAAGCACGCCGATGTCCTCGGCGCGTTCGAGGTAGCCCAGTGAGCTGAAAAGGTTGAAGACGGCATCGAAGCTTGCGTCTTCGAACGGCAGGTCGCGGTAATCGCCGCGGACGAGCTGCGGCCACTCCGCGTCTCCACGGCGCCTCTCCGCCTCTGCGAGCAGCACCTCGGAGCGATCGAGACCGGTCACGTGGTAACCCGCCTTCGCCAGCGCTAGCGCATGGCGTCCGAAGCCGGTCGGGCAGTCCAGGATCTCGGCGCCCTGCTCGACCCCGGCGAGGGCGGCGGCGCCGAGCGCCTCGGCCCTCGCGCGCTCGGGGTCGGCCATCGGCAGGTACGTCTGCAGGTACGTCTCGTCGAAGATCGCAGTCCCAATCGCCCATCTCGGGCAGACTCCGGCTCATGCGCGACCTCCTCGACTACCGCTCCGAGTTCCCGATCCTCGAGCATACGACGTACCTCGCGAGCCACACGCTCGGGCCGATGCCGCGACGTGCTGCCGGAGCTGCTCGCCGAGTTCGCGCGGATGTGGGCGGAGCGCGGGATCCGCTCATGGGCCGAGGGATGGTGGGCGTCGCCGATGCGCGTCGGAGACCAGATCGGGCGGATCGTCGGCGCGCCGGCGGGCTCGACCGTGATGCAGCAGAACGTCGCGATCGCGGAGGCGATCGCGCTCTCGTGCTTCCGGCCGGTCGACCCGGCGCGGAATCGCGTCGTCTACGAGCGCGCGAACTTCCCGTCCGTCCGCTACCTGTACCAGGCGCAGCCCGACCTCGAGGTCGTCGTGTGCGAGGACGGCGAGGAGATCGTGGAGCGGATCGACGAGCGCACGCTGCTCGTCCCGATCAGCCATGTCCTCTTCAAGGAGTCCGAGATCCAGGACGTCGAGCCGATCGTGCGGCGCGCGCACGAGGTCGGCGCGCACGTGATCCTCGACTGCTACCAGTCGGCCGGGATCGTGCCCGTCGACCTGACGGCGCTCGGCGTCGACTTCGCGGTCGGCGGCTCCGTGAAGTGGCTCTGCGGTGGGCCCGCCAACGGCTGGCTGTACGTCCGGCCCGATCTCGCCGAGCGGCTCGAGCCGACCTACACGGGGTGGCAGGCGCACGAGCGGCCGTTCGCGTTCGAGGAGGAGATGGAGTACGCGTCGGGCTCGGCGCGCTTCCTGACCGGGACGCCGAATCCCGCCGCGCACATGGCGGGGACCGCGGGCTACGACCTGATCGAGGAGATCGGCGTCGAGCGGATCCGCGAGAACTCGCTGCGCCAGACCGAGCTTCTCATCGAACTCGCCGACGCGGCCGGCTTCGAGGTGCGCAGCCCGCGCGAGCCCGAGCGGCGCGGTGGCACGGTGACGATCGACGTCCCGGAGGGCGCCGCCGTCTACGCGGAGCTCGAGTCGCGCGGCATCCTCGGCGACTTCCGACCCGGGGCGGGCATCCGCCTCGGCGCGCACTTCTTCACGACGGACGACGAGCTCCGCTTCGCCGTCGCGCAGATCGCGGAGATCGTCGAGACGGGAGCCTTCGAGCGCCACCTCGGCGTCGCGGCGCTGCACTGATCTCCTGCGCAAGACAGGATCCGCTAGCGCGAATCGTGTCGCGCGAACATCCCTGAAGGCGAACAAGGTGTCAGACACCGTGTCTGACACCTGGACATGGCTGTGCTGGACTTCGCGGGCGCAACCGTCGTACGATCTCGCTCGATGTCCCTGCAAACGAGCGAGAAGTTCCTCCAGGAGATCGTCTCGACCGTCGCGTCGTCGCTCGAGCTCGCCGAGGTGCTGCCGGCGGTCGTTCGGCTCATGTCCGACGCGAGCGGCGTGCACGGGTGCTTCGTCTACCTCCTCGAGGACGAGCGGCTCGTGATGCGCGCCGCCTCGCCGCCGTACGAGCGGCAGTCGGGCAAGGTCGCGTTCGAGCGTGGCGAGAGCCTCGCGTGGTGGGCGGTCGAGCAGGGCGAGCCCGCGTTCATCCGCGACAACGCGCTCGCCGATCCGCGCGTGAAGTACGTCCCCGAGCTCGAGGAGGAGCGGTTCCAGTCGCTCCTCGCGGTGCCGCTCGTCGGACGCACGGGTGAGCCGATCGGGGCGATCACGGCGCACACCGAGGCGCCGCGGGAGTTCACGGACGACGAGGTGGACTTCATCGTCACGTCGGCGTCGCTCGTCGCGAATGCGATCGAGAACGCGCGGCTCTACGAGGAGACGCGGCTGCGGGTCCTGGAGCTCGAGCAGCTCACCGAGCTCGCCGAGGCGATCGCGCGGGCGGAGGCGCTCGACGAGCTGCTGGAGACCGTCGCCGCGGGCGCATGGCCGCTTCTCGGCGCGCGGGCCTGTCACGTGTACCTGCTCGATCCGGCGCGCGAGGAGCTCGACCGGGTCGCGAGCGATCCGGAGCAGGGAAGCGCGCGACAGACACTCGGGCTCGCCGAGCTCGGCCCGGAGCTCGCGCGCGGAGGCCGCAGCACGCGCCTCGCGATTCCGCTCGTCGCGGCGGGCGAGCTGATCGGGCTCCTCGTCGCCGAGGGGAGCACGCGCGTCGAGCTCGGCCGCACGATCGCGAGTCAGGTCGCGGTCGGGATCAAGAAGGTGCAGGTCATCGAGCAGCTCACCGAGAAGAACCTGATCAAGGACTTCTTCGAGGAGCTCGCGGGCGGCCATCCTCGCGGCGATCTCGAAGGACGTGCGGCGCGGCTCGGCTGCAATCTCGACCAGCCGCACGTCGTGCTCGTCGCCGAGCCGTGGAGCGAACCGCTCGCACGTGTGCTCCGCTCCGCAGCGCCGGAATCGCTCTTCGACCATCGCGACGATTCGCTGCGGGCGCTCGTCAAGCTGACGTCTGCCTCGAGCGCGACCTTCCTCGACCGGCTGCGCCGTCTCCACTCCGAGCTGGCGGAGCCCGTCGCGGTCGGCGTGTCGAGCGTGTGCCAGGGCGAGGCGACGTTCGCCGACGGATTCGCGGAGGCCCAGCAGGCGCTCGTCGGCACGTTGGCTCTGTCCGGGAAGCCGACCGTCCTCGCGTACGACGACCTCGGGGCGTACAAGTACCTCCTGCGGGTCGCCGTCGACGGAGGCATCCGCGACGCGACGGTCGACGCGGTCGGGAAGCTCGCCGAGTACGACGCGCAGCGCGGCGCGCAGCTCCTCGCGACGCTCGAGGAGTTCCTCCGCCGGCACGGCTCGATCAGCGCGACGTCGGAGGCGCTGTACGTCCATCCCAACACGCTGCGGCAGCGGTTGCGGCGGATCGGCGAGCTCTCGGGCCTCGATCTCCGGAGCGACGACTGGCTCGCGATCGAGATCGCGGTGAAGATGGTGAAGCTGCAGCAGGCACTGGGGGCGGCGAAACCGCACACATAGAGGCGTGGAAGGTGTGGAACCCGCACCTTCATTCGCCCGGCTCGGCCTGGTAGGGCTATGCGACCGACGTCAGAGGAGGCATCGCCATGGCATCTGCCGACGCGATCTGGAAGGACATGCAGGCACGCGGCATCGAGTTCGTGTTCGCGCAGTTCGTCGACATGTACGCGCGGCCGAGCGCGAAGCTCGTGCCGGTCGGGTCGCGCGAGGCGTTCGACGGGCTCCTCGAGGACGGCGCCGGGTTCGCCGGGTTCGCCGCCGGCGAGATCGGCCAGGTCCCGAGCGACCCCGACATCGCGGCGATCCCCGACCTCGCCAGCTACACGCCCGTTCCCTGGCAGCCGAACCTCGCCCGCTTCGCGTGCGACGTCACGGTCGAGGGCGAGGACTGGGCGTACTGCCCGCGCACGATTCTCCGGCGCGTGCTCGCGCAGGCGAGGGAGAAGGGCTTCGAGTTCCGCATGGGCCTCGAGCTCGAGTACTTCCTCGTCACCATGCGCGACGACGGCTCGATCGAGATCGCCGACAAGTTCGACACGCTCGAGAAGCCCTGCTACGACATGGCGGGCCTGACGCGGCGGTACGACTTCCTGACGACGGTCTCGCGCTACTGCAACGACCTCGGCTGGGGGAACTACGCGAACGACCACGAGGACGCGAACGGCCAGTTCGAGCAGAACTTCACCTACGACGACGCGCTCGTCTCGTGCGACCGGGCGATCTTCTTCCGGTACATGGTGCACACGCTCGCGGAGCAGGCCGGGATGATCGCGACGTTCATGCCGAAGCCGTTCGCGAACCTGACGGGGAACGGCTGCCACTTCCACATGTCGCTGTGGGACGGCGACACGAACCTGTTCCTCGACGAGTCCGACCCGCGCGGGCTCGGGCTCTCCGACACCGCGTACCGCTTCATCGGGGGCCTGCGGGCACACGCGCGCGCGTACAGCGGCGTCACCGCGCCGACCGTGAACTCGTACAAGCGGCTGAAGATGGGCTCCACGGCGAGTGGCGCGACGTGGTCGCCCGTGTGGATCTCCTACGGCTACAACAACCGGACGCAGATGCTCCGGATCCCTGGGCCCGGGCGGATCGAGGATCGCACGATCGACGGCTCCTGCAACCCCTACCTGGCGGCTGCCGCCGTCCTAGCCGCGGGGATGGACGGGATCGAGTCGGGGCTCGACGCAGGCGAGCCGAACTCGGAGAACCTCTACACGATTCCGGAGGCCGAGCTTCGGTCGCGCGGGCTGGAGTCGCTGCCGGCGAACCTCCTCGAAGCGATCGGCGAGCTCGAGGGCGACGACGTGCTGCGGGCGGCGCTCGGCCGCGGACGCGACGAGGACTACGTCGACTACTTCGCGCGTGTCAAGCGAGATGAGTGGTTCCGCTACCACGAGCAGGTCACGCCATGGGAGATCCGGGAGTACTTGACGCGCTTCTAGTTATGTGCACTATCGCCATATCGATCGACGAAATACGGTGATTCGGGGCAGCTATATGTGGAGATACTGACCATATGTGCGGAATCGTCGGCCTCTTTGCGAAGTCGCCCGAGATCGAGGTGCGGCTCGGCGTGCACCTCGCCGCGATGCTGATCCAGATGTCCAGCCGCGGCCCGGACTCGGCCGGCGTCGCCGTCTACCGCGATCCGGTGCCGGACGGCTCCAGCAAGCTGACGTTGTACTCCGCCGATCCGCACGAGCGGTGGGGTTCGGTGCGCGACGGCCTCTGTGACGCGTTCGGGACCTGCGCCGAGCCGTCCGTGCGTGCGAGCCATGCGGTGTTCGTGGTCGACGCCGACGCAGCGGACGCGGAGCAGTGGGTGCGCGACACCCGTTCCGACCTGCGCGTCATGAGCGCGGGGCAGGTCATCGAGATCTACAAGGAGACCGGGCTGCCCGAGGAGTTCGTGAAGGCGTTCATGCTCGAGGACTTCAGGGGCACGCACGCACTCGGGCACACGAGGATGGCGACCGAGAGCCGTGTGACGACCGAGGGCTCGCATCCGTTCTCGACCGGCCTCGACCTCTGTCTCGTCCACAACGGCTCGCTCTCGAACCACAACCGGCTGCGGCAGAACCTGCGTCGCGAAGGCATCGAGTTCCAGACCGAGAACGACACGGAGGTCGCGGCGGGCTATCTCGCGTGGCGCCTGCGCGAGGGCGCGACGCTCGAGCAGGCGCTCGAGGGCTGTCTCGACGACTTCGACGGCTTCTACACCTTCGCGGTCGGCACGGCGGACGGGTTCGCGGTTCTGCGCGACCCCATCGCGTGCAAGCCGGCCGTTCTCGCCGAGACCGACGAGTGGGTCGCCATGTCGTCGGAATGGCGGTCGATCGCGGTGCTCCCCAGCGCGGCCGACGCGGAAGCGTGGGAGCCGGAGCCGGGTGTCGTCTACGCCTGGGAGAAGGCGCTCGCCTGATGGCCGTGGCCGAGCGGGAGCACGCAGCCGTCGAAGTCGTCGATCTCGAGACGACTCCGCTGCGAGAGCTCAACCAGCGCATGCACGACCTCGCCGACGGCGGGTCCGGGCCGCGGCGCTGGCGCATCGTCAATCCGAGCGGCGCGCACGCTGTCGCGGTCGGGCTCGATGCCGAGATCGAGGTCGAGATCGACGGCCACGTCGGCTACTACTGCGCCGGGATGAACAAGCTCGCGACCGTGCGCGTGCACGGGAACGCGAGCACGGGAATCGCCGAGAACATCATGTCCGGGCGGGTCGAGGTCGACGGCAACGTGAGCCAGTCGGCGGGAGCGACGGGTCGCGGCGGCCTGCTCGTGGTTCGCGGCAACGCCTCGTCGCGCTGCGGGATCTCGATGAAGGGCATCGACATCGTCGTCGGCGGCTCGGTCGGGCACATGAGCGCCTTCATGGCGCAGACGGGCTGCCTCGTCGTGTGCGGAGACGCCGGCGAGGCGCTCGGCGACTCGATCTACGAGGCGCGGCTGTTCGTGCGCGGCTCGGTCGCGAGTCTCGGCGCGGACTGCATCGAGAAGGAGCTGCGCGACGAGCACGTCGCCCAGCTGCGCGGCCTGCTCGACGCCGCCGAGATTGACGCCGACCCGGCGGAGTTTCGCCGCTACGGCTCCGCACGCCAGCTGTACACGTTCAAGATCGACAACGCGGCCGCGTACTGATGTCCGAAACGGACAGCGCAGGTGTCAGACGCGGAGTCAGACACCAGGACGTGTCCGTGACGGACGAGCAGCGACCGTGGAACCTGCGCGAGTCGTTCCTCTTCGACCGCACGGTTATCGCGGAGATCCAGCGCGCGGCGACGGAGGGGATCTACGACATCCGCGGGTTCGGTGCGAAGCGGCGGCTCCCGCACTTCGACGACCTGCTCCTGCTCGGCGCGTCGGTCTCGCGCTATCCGCTCGAGGGGTATCGCGAACGCTGCGCGACCGACGTCGTCCTCGGCACGCGGTTTGCCTCCAAGCCGCTCGAGCTGAAGATCCCCGTGACGATTGCCGGGATGAGCTTCGGGGCACTCTCGGCGCCCGCGAAGGAGGCCCTCGGCCGCGGCGCGAGCGAGATGGGCACGTCCACGACGACGGGTGACGGTGGCATGACTCCCGAGGAGCGCGAGCACTCGAAGCTGCTCGTCTACCAGCTCCTTCCGTCTCGCTACGGGATGAATCCCGACGACCTGCGCAGGGCCGACGCGATCGAGGTCGTGGTCGGCCAGGGTGCGAAGCCGGGCGGTGGCGGGATGCTCCTCGGTCACAAGATCTCCGACCGCGTCGCCGAGATGCGCTCGCTGCCGAAGGGCATCGACCAGCGCTCCGCCTCGCGCCATCCGGATTGGACGGGCCCAGACGACCTCGAGATCAAGATCCAGGAGCTGCGCGAGATCACCGACTGGGAGAAGCCGATCTTCGTCAAGGTCGGCGCGACGCGAACGTACTACGACGTCCAGCTCGCGGTGAAGGCCGGTGCGGACGTGATCGTCGTCGACGGCATGCAAGGCGGCACGGCAGCGACGCAGGACGTGTTCATCGAGCACGTCGGGATCCCGACGCTGCCCGCGACGCGGATCGCGGCCGACACGCTCCAGGAGCTCGGCCTGCACCGGCAGGTGCAGCTGATCGTCTCGGGCGGGATCCGCAGTGGGGCGGATGTCGCGAAAGCGCTCGCTCTCGGCGCGGACGCGGTCTCGATCGGGACGGCGGCGCTCGTCGCGATGGGTGACAACAGCCCCGAGCACGAGGAGGAGTACAGCGAGATCGGCAGCGCCGCGGGCTTCTACGACGACTGGCAGGCTGGGCGTGACCCCGCCGGCATCTCGACCCAGGACGACGAGCTCGCCGCCCGCTTCGACCCCGTGCTCGGCGGGCGCCGCATTGCGAACTACCTTCGTGTCCTCACGCTCGAGACGCAGACGCTCGCCCGCGCGTGCGGTAAGTCGCACGTGCACAACCTCGAGCCGGAGGACCTCGTCGCGCTCACGATCGAAGCTGCCGCGATGGCGAAGGTTCCGCTCGCCGGCACCGACTGGATCCCCGGCACGAGCGGGTAGCGCTCCTCCTGCCCGTCGCTGACTGCGTCACGCTTCAGCGCTGAAGCCGGGCCGCTCCGGGCGGAGAGCTTCGAGCGCTTCTTCGAGCGTGACCTCCGACGGTACGTCCTCGGGCGCCGCGCGCGCCAGCTCGCTCGCCGCCAGCGCCGAGAAGACCTCGGCCATCGCCTCGAAGAGCGATGGAGTGAGGCCTGTCGCCGCCTGCGCGAGCGCGATCTCGCGCATCTCCGCGACGTAGCGCTCGGACTTCGCCGCGGCGTTCGCGAGGCGGCGCGGCGCGTTCGCGACGAGCTCCGGTGAGCCGGCGCGCAGGTCGTGGAGGACGTGCTCGAGGACGCCGTTGGCGTGCGCCGCGAGCAACGCGTGGGCGAGGAGTGCCGAAGTGCCCTTGTAGATCGAGGCCGTCGACATCTTCACAGCGGATGCCGCGCCGATCTCCGCACCGACCACGACGCACTCGACTCCGGTCAGCGGCAGCGCCGCGACGTCGGAGGCGCGTTCACCCGAGAGGTAGATACGCGTCGTTCCCGGCTTCCAGGGCGGTGGCCCGGAGATCGAACCGTCCACGAAGTCACATCCCGCCCTCCCGATCGCCGTCGCCAGCCGGCGGCTCGTCTCGGGTGCGATCGCGTTCAAGTCGACCACGAGCGGCCGCACCGACTCCGCCGAGGCTCGCGCGGCGAGATCCTCGGCGACCCGCTCGGCGGCCTCCGGCGGGACGATGGAGAGAACGACGTCGGCAGTCGTGACGACTGAGTCGAGGTCGGGAAGCAGCTCCACCCTGGCGCGTCCGGCGAGGCGCGCCGTGCGCGCGCTGCGTCCCGCGACGGTCGCGACGACCCGTGCGCCGCCGCGCGCGAGAGCGTCCGCGACCGCGCTTCCCATCGCACCCGGGCTGACGATGCCGACGGTCTGCACGCGGGACGAGTCTACGACCCGTGCGCACGGGTCGACACGTCGCAGGCGTCGCCTTGTACTACGAACGTATGTTCTGTAGCGTTGGTGCCCGCGCCGTCGCACGTCAAGGAGGGAGCCCGTGGAGCGCTTCGTGCACATGTCGCTGGACGATCTCGACCTGCTCGTCGCCGGAGAAGGATGTGATCTCGAAGACGTCGCCTACCCGCCGCGGTGCAATCCTCCGCGCGGGCCGCTGCGGGTCCGTGCTCACGATCGCGGCGGCATCAAGCTCGAGGTCTCCCGTCGGCGGCTCCCACTCGACGACTTCGTGCTCTCGGTTCTATTCCAGACGGGGTCGTGCATCTTCGGCGGGAGCGAGGACCTCGCCGGCTTCTTCCGCGGCCCGATCGCCAACGCGTTCGGGATCGAGAGCGACCCGGTCTCGCCGCGGTCCGCGCCGGAGCCGGCGGACGACCCGGCGAACGAGCAGGCGGACGACGACGCGCCAGCCCGGCGTCGTCCGCGCACGCGAGCACGACGTCGCGCGCCGAGCCCGTCCGAGCTCGCGGCGCGCCTTGCGCAGCGCATCCACGGACAGGACGTTCCCGTCGCTCAGGTCGCACGTGCCGTCGCGACGCATCTGGCGAAGGAGCGACCTGCGCGGCCCGAGAGCGTGCTCCTCGCCGGGCCGACCGGCACGGGCAAGACCTCGACCGTCGAGCTACTGCCCGCCGCGCTCGACGATCTCGGGTGCGCCGGCGCGCACGTCTTTCGTGTCGACTGCGGCGAGCTCGTGCACGCGTCGGATCTCCGCCGGGTGCTCGGAGCGCCGCCGAGCTACATCGGCTACGTGGACGAGCCGCCGCTCGTCGCCGCGCTGCGCACTCCTGGCTGCATCCTCCTCCTCGACGAGATCGAGAAGGCGGACGAGGCGGTGCACGACGTCTTCCTGGGCCTCCTGGACGACGGCCGGCTAACGGCGCCGGACGGCGAGACCGTCGAGGCGCCGGGAGCGGTCGTGGCGCTGACGACGAACGCCGGCGCCGATGATCTCGCGTACCGGCTGCGCGACGTGCCACCCGGGAGCCGGGAGGAGCAGAGCCTGTGCCGCGAGCAGCTCTTGACGGAGGGTTGGCCGCCGGAGCTCGTGGGACGCATCGGGACGTTCGCCGTCTTCGATCCGCTGAGCGAGGAGTCGCAGCGGGACGTGGCGGAGAATGCCATCCGCGACCTCGCCGGCGAGTTCGGGCTCGTCGTGGACATGCTCCCAGGCGTCGTTGTCGACGTCGTTCGTGATCTCGCGGACACAAGTGACATCGGCGCACGGTCGCTCACGTACGCCGCGCGAGATCTGCTCGCCGACGCCTTCGCCGAGGCGTCGCGGTACGGTGCACACGGAGCCGTCACCCTCGATCCGGGACCGCCGCCACGCATCGTCCGGCGTGGCGGCACGACAACATCCGTGAGCTCGATTCAGACCGCACCGGCGTACAGATCGCGGAGGTAGGCCCGCCGGGCGGCTTCGTCGCGCCCGGAGGTGAGGAAGCGCGTCCACGCCTCGCGCTCGTGCGCGACCGCACCCAGCTCCCAGACGCAGAACGTCGGCCGGTGGGTTCCTGTGCTCTCCCACGGATGGAAGAAGACGTCGGCCGCGCCGGACTTCGCCCAGACCGTCTCCCAGAGCTCGTTCTCGTTGCGCCACGTGGACACGAGCAGGAAGTAGAAGTCGGTGCCGCAGCGGTGGAGGATGACGAACCCGAGACCCTCCTCGATGCCGAGCGTGCCGCACTTGCTCGCGTCCCGCAGGCAGCGCCGCGCAAGAGCACGGATCGCGAGCGGCACCGGCGCGTCGTGAGGCGCGATGTCGTACCACTTGAGCAGGGCGTCGCCGAGCATGAGGCTCGGTTGCGGCGCAGCCACCTTCGCGGCGTGTCGGTAGGCGTGCGCGACGCCGTCCGCGGCGACCTGCTGCTCGAGCGGCGGTGCGAAGGGTTGTAGGGACGAGATATATCTCGCCCCTACCCGCGCGCTCACGACGGCTCTCCGGCCGGCGAGAAGTCCATCACCCAGTTGGTCTCCCACGTCTCACCGTCGTCGTCGGAGAACGCCTGCTCCCAGCGCGGCGCGGTCGTCGTCACGCGTGACCACGTGAAGCGCACGCGGATCGGCCGCCCGTCGAGCGTGTCCTCGCCCTCGAAGATGCCGGTGTCGCCCGAGAACGATCCGACGACCGGTGGATCGAGCAAGCCCGGGCGCCGGCTGTCGGCCCAGTAGATCGACCACAGCCCGGTCTCGGGATCGAAGAACCGAAACGACATCCCGACGAAGCCGCCACCGTAGTCGGAGCAGTACACGTCCTCGTTGCCCAGCCCGCCCGGGAGCGGCCGGGCCGCCACCTTCGAGTCGAACTCGTCCCACTCGTCGGATCCGGCGAGCCGTCGGACGAGTCGCCGGTTGCGCACGCTCCAGCGACCCATCCAGAAGTCGAAGTCCTGCGATGTCGCCCGCTCACGCACATCCGCTCGCATCTGTTGCTCCTTTCTCCCGTTGTCGAGGGCGCGCACGCTAGCGTCCAAATAGGGCGATCTGCGCCCTCTATGTGTGCTTCACTTCGCGCGTGCTCACGCCGACCGCACGGCTCCTCGAGCTCCTCGAGCTGCTTCAGGCGCAGCCGCTCATCACGGGCCGGGCGATCGCCGACCGTCTCGGGGTCGACCGCCGGACCGCTCGACGGTACGTCGCGGCGCTCCAGGACCTCGGCATCCCCATCGAGGGCCAGCGAGGCGTCGGCGGTGGCTATCGCATCCGGCCCGGCTACCGGCTCCCGCCGCTCATGCTCACGGACGACGAGGCCGTGGTCGTCGCGCTGGGCACGCTTGCCGCGGGACGGCTAGGGCTCTCTGGCTCCGCCGAGTCGGTGGACGGAGCGCTGGCGAAGATCCACCGCGTCCTCCCGGACGGCCTGCGCCGCCGGGTCGAGGCGCTCGAGGAGACCCTCGACTTCACGGCTTCCGCGCGCGGCTCGGCTCCTGTCGGCGGCGATCTCGTGCTGCTGCTCGCGGAGGCCATTCGCCGGCGCCGCCGGTTGCGGATGGCCTACCGCTCCTATGCCGGAGACGAGACGGAGCGCGAGCTGAGCCCGCTGGGTCTCGTCGTGCACACGGGGCGGTGGTACCTCGCGGCTCACGACCACGGCCGCGACGATCTGCGCACGTTCAGGGTGGATCGGATCCGCCGACCGGCAATGTCCGAGGAATCGGCGGTCGCGCCACCCGCCGGCTTCGATGCCGTCGCCTACATCTCGACGTCGCTCGCGCGCACGCCGTGGCGCTGGGAGGTGGAGGTGCTCCTCGACCTCTCGCTCGAGGAGGCCGCGCGGCGCGTTCCTGCGACGCTCGCCGAGCTGATCGAGGAGGACGCCGGAACGCTCCTGCGGATCCGGGTCGGCTCGCTGGACTGGGCGGCGAGCGTGCTCGCCGGTCTGGGCTGCGCGTTCACGGTGCGGAAGCCCGACGAGCTACGCGCCAGCATCCGTGCGCTCGCGGAACGGCTCGCGCTCTCCGCTAGTCCGCAGCCCCGAGATCCGCTAGCGCGGATCCCGGGACGCGAAGATCCCTGAAGGCGTCCGCTTCGCGGCCGCGTCGCCGCTACAGGCACCGGCTCATTTCCTCGAGTCCGCAGCCCAACCCAGCTCGCGCGAGACGGCGGCCGCACGCTCGATCAGCAAGGGGAGCGCCGCGTCGACGGCGGGCACGTCGAAGCGCGCGCTCGGCCCCTGAAGGGCGACGATCGCCTCGAGCTCGCCGCGCGCCGAGAGGATCGGTGCCGCGATCGCGGTGAGCCCGGGCTCACGCTCGCCGGCGGCTTGTGCATAGCCGCGCTCTCGCACCTCCTCGATCTCGGTGGCCAGCGCTTGTGGATCCGTGATCGTGCGGGTCGTGAAGGCGCGGAACGGGCCGTCCGGAAACTCGCGGCCCGAGAACGCGAGCATCACCTTCCCGGCCGACGTCGCATGGGCGATCGACGGACGCCCCAACCGCGACACGGGCTGAACCTGATGCGATCCGGGAACGAAGTCGACGGTGATCGCGTCCTCATCGCCGGGAACCGAGAGCGTCGCCGTCTCGCCGGTCGCGTCGACGAGCGCGACGAGGTGCGGGCGGGCGACCTCGCGCACGTCGAGTCGTGCGAGCACTGCGTTCGCGAGGTGGACGAGGCGGATGCCGAGGCGATACCGCCCAGTCGCGTCGACGCGCTCGACGAGACCCGAGGCCGCGAGGGTCCCGAGCTGGCGCGACACGGTGCTCGGCGTCATGCCCGTCCGCCGCGCGATCTCGTTCGTGCCGAGCTCGCCGGCTTCTGCAAGGGTGTCGAGCATCGTGATCGCTCGCGCGGCAGCGCCAATTCGACGGGTTGAAGGTTGACGAGTGCGCGACATCGGTGTAGGTTCGTTGCGGAGTTTGGCACAGCGTTGCTGATAGTGCAATTAAGGACCTGATGTCGTTTCTTCTCTCGTGTCCTCACTGTGGCCCCCGGCCCGTCGACGAGTACGCGTACTTCGGCGAGGTCACGACGCGGCCGCAGGTCGGGTCGTCGTCCCTGCGTGAACTCACGGACTACGTGTACTTCCGCGACAACGTCGCAGGCGTCCAGCGCGAGTGGTGGCAGCACCGCAGCGGCTGCGGCGAGTGGTTCCTCGCCGAGCGGGACACGAGGACGAACGACGTGCAGGCCGTTTCCGTTCCGGAGACGGCTAGGAAGAGCACGACCACGCCATGAGGCTGGAACAGCGCGACGGTGAGCGGATCGATCGCTCCAAGGCCGTCTCGTTCACCTTCGCGGGCTGGAAGGTCACGGGGTTCGAGGGCGACACGATCGCATCGGCCGCGTTCGCTGCCGGGAAGCGCGTGTTCTCCCGCTCCTTCAAGTACCACCGGCCGCGCGGGCTCCTCTGCTGCTCCGGCCACTGCGCGAACTGCCAGATGACCGTGGACGGCGTGCCGAACGTGCGCGTCTGCACCGAGCCGATCCGCGAGGGCGCCGTTGTCGAGGGGCAGAACGTCCGCTGGTCGCTCGACTTCGATCTCATGTCCGTCACGGACAAGGTCGGTGCGCCGTTCACGCCGGTCGGGTTCTACTACCGCACGTTCATCCGCCCGCGCGCCGCGTGGCCGCTGTACGAGAAGTTCCTGCGCAGCGCCGCCGGGCTCGGGAAGCTCGATCCGCACGCGGGCCACACGCGCCGCTACGACACGGAGCACCGTCGTGCGCGCGTTCTCGTCGTCGGCGGCGGCAAGGCCGGTCGTGCGGCGGCCAGCGAGGCCTCGAAGTCAGGCCCCGGAGTCGTCCTCGTCGACGAGGATGCGAGGCACGCCGCGCTGTCACTCGACGGCGTCGAGGTGCTCGCGCCGGCACGCGCCCTCGGGATCTGGGAGGGCGGTCTCGTTCCCGTGGACGCTGGCACGATCATGTACCGCTTCCGCGCGGCGAAGATTGTCGTCGCGACGGGTGCGACCGAGCAGCCGCTCGTCTTCCCGGGGAACGATCTCGTCGGCGTGATGCTGCCAGACGGCGTTCGCCGCCTGATCCGTGACTTCTCGATCAAGCCCGGCGAGCGGGCGGTTGTGCTGGGCTCCGACGACGAGACCATGGCGATCGCCGAGGAGCTCGAGGAAGTGGGCATCGACGTTGCGATGGCGATCGACCTGCGCGACACGCGGCCGCGCGAGCTCGCCGCGCAGGGCGGCAAGGGTCGCGTGCGACGGCTCGTCCTCGACGGGGAGAGCTTCGATTGCGACCTTCTCGTGGCTTCCGGCGGCCGGCAACCGGCGTACTCGCTCCTCGCGCAGGCCGGAGCGCGCGTCGAATACGACGACGCGCTCGGCGTCTTCGTTCCCACGGAGCTCCCCGCAGGTGTCGAAGCGGTTGGAAGTGTCACCGGCGATGGCTGCTCTGCTAGCCCTTTGCCGGCATATGCCGGCAAAGGGCGTTGCTTCGTCTGCGTCTGCGAGGACGTCACGACGAAGGACATGAAGCGGGCGATCGGCGAGGGCTTCGACTCGATCGAGCTGGCGAAGCGCTACACGACGACGACCATGGGCCCGTGCCAGGGGAAGCTGTGCCATCTCTCGAGCATCCGGATCTACGCGCACGAGACCCGCATGTACGAGTCCGCGATCGGGACGACAACTGCGCGGCCGCCGTGGTCGCCCGTCGAGCTCGGTCTCCTCGCCGGACGCGAGCTCACGCCGACGCGCCGCGGCTCGATCCACTGGCGCCACGAGGAAGCGGGCGCGACGATCCAGTGGGCGGGGCCGTGGAAGCGCCCGTACGCGTACGGCGAGCACCCCGAGGACGAGGTGCGCGCGGTGCACGAGTCGCTCGGTGTCATCGACGTCTCCACGCTCGGCAAGCTGCTCGTCGAGGGGCCGGAGGCCGTCAAACTGCTCGAGCGCCTTTACCCGAACCGCTTCGGCGACATGAAGCCCGGGCGCATCCGCTACGGCGTCCTCACGTCGGACGCCGGCCGGATCATGGACGACGGCACGATTGCGCGCCTCGCCGAAGACCTCTTCTACGTGACGACGACGTCGACGGGCGCCGACTCGGTGACCGCGTGGTTCGAGTGGTGGAACGCGGTGTGGGGCTACGACGCGGAGATCGTCAACGTGACCGGCGCCCTCGCCGCGGTGAACCTCGCAGGGCCGCGCTCGCGAGACGCGTTGCAGCGGCTGACGGAGGCCGACCTCTCCGCGGAGGCCTTCAGATACCTGGACGCGCACGAGATCGAGGTCGCCGGCGTTGCGACGCTGGCCCTGCGCATCGGCTTCGTCGGCGAGCTCGGCTACGAGCTCCACTTCCCGAGCCCGGCCGGAGAGCACCTCTGGGACGCGCTCGTCGCGGAAGGCGCGCAGCCGTTCGGCCTCGAGCCGCAGCGTGTGCTCCGCCTCGAGAAGGGGCACGTGATCGTCGGCCAGGACACGGACTCGGAGTCGAATCTCTACTCCTCCGGCATGTCGTGGCTCCCGAAGATGGACAAGGACGACTTCGTCGGCAAGTTCGCCCTCGAGCACTTCGCGAACCGCGAGGAGAAGGAGAAGCTCGTCGGCTTCGCGATGGAGGAAGATGTGCTGCCGGCCGAGGGTGCCCAGATCGTGATCGAGGGGTTGCCGGCGGGACGCGTTACGAGCGCGCGGCGCAGCGAGGCCGTCGGCCAGGTGATCGGCCTGGCGTGGGTGCCGACGAATCGCTCCGAGCCCGGAACGCGCGTCGAGATCCAGGTGGAGCGGCTGCGGCGCGGGGCGCGGATCACCGACGGCGCCTTCTTCGACCCGTCCGGGGAAAGGATGCGATCGTGAGTCGCGCCTTCCTGTCTCCCTCACGCTGCGCCGAAGGAACCACGACGTCGCCGTTGCGGCGGGCGCTCGAGGGTGCGGATCCGACGGCCGTTCGCGACCTCTCGCTCGAGGGCATCGTCGAGATTCGGGGCGGCGTCGACGATGTGACGCCGGGTGCCGGCGAGGAGCTCGTACGCCTGTCGCCACGCCGCGCCTTCCTCTTCACCGGCGACGATCCTGCCGACGTCGCCGAGCGCCTGCGGGCCGGCGGTGCACGCGCCTACGACGCGACCGGCGCGCTCGCGGGGATCGCGATCGCGAGCGAGCAGGTCATGCGACGGCTCACCGATCTCGACCTCGAGCAGATCCCGACTGCCGCTCCTTTCGCGCGTGTCACGGCCCTCGTCCGGCGCGGTGCCGACGGCTGGTTTCACGTGTACGTCCAGCAGGAGCTCGGGCACTACGTCGCCGAGGCGGTTCTCGACGCGCTCGCCGGAGTCGAGCGATGAAGGAGATCTTCTTCCCCAAGCGGATGTGGAGGCCGCGGCCCGAGCTGAAGCGCCGGTACGAGGTCGTCATCGTCGGCGGCGGCTCGCACGGGCTCGCGACCGCGTACTACCTCGCGAAGCGCCACGGGATCACGGACGTCGCGATCCTCGAGAAGTCGTACATCGGCTCGGGTGCGTCGGGGCGGAACACGACGATCATCCGCTCGAACTACCGGACGCCCGAGGGAGCGGCCTTCTACGGCGAGAGCGTCCGGCTCTACGAGCGCCTCTCGAAGGAGCTCGACTTCAACCTCATGTTCTCCCAGCACGGGCACCTGACCCTCGCGCACTCGGACCGCGCGATGATCACGATGCAGGAGCGCGCGGAGGTCAACAAGCTGCTCGGGATCAAGTCGAGCGTGATCTCTCCGCCGCGCATCGCCGAGCTGTGTCCGGAGCTCGATCTCTCGCAGCGCCCTGCGTATCCGATCGTCGGCGCGCTCTACCACCCGCCGGGCGGGATCATCCGCCACGACGCGGTCGTATGGGGCTTCGCGCGCGCGGCCGATCGGCTCGGCGTCGAGATCCACCCGTCGACCGAGGTCACAGGCTTCGAGCGCGCCGGCGATCGCATCGCCGCCGTTGAGACCACGCGCGGCCGCGTCGAGTGCGGCCAGGTCGTGAGCGCGACTGCCGGCTGGTCGTCGCTCGTCGGGCGGCTCGTAGACCTGCGCCTGCCGATCACGACGCACATCCTCCAGGCCTTCGTCACCGAGCCCGTGAAGCCGTTCCTCGACGTCGTCCTCGTCTCGTCACAGCTTCACGTCTACGTCTCGCAGACCGACCGCGGCGAGTTCCTGATCGGCGCCGAGATCGAGCCGTACACGACGTACAAGGGCGTCGGCACGTTCTCGTTCCTCGAGTACTCGGCGGCCCACGCGATGGAGCTCCTTCCACAGCTCGAGCGCACGAGAGTGCTGCGCACCTGGACCGGTCTCTGCGATCTCTCGCCGGACTACAGCCCGATCCTCGGCAAGACGGAGGTCGACAACTTCCACGTGTCGACCGGATGGGGCACGTACGGGTTCAAGGCCGCGCCGATCGTCGGTGTCACGCTCGCCGAGCTCGTCGCCAGCGGGAGGACGCCGGACCTGATCGCGCCGTTCGCGATGGAGCGCTTCCACACCGACACCCTCGTCTCCGAGCTCGCGGCGGCCGCGGTAAGCCATTGAGCAGAAACGAACCGTAGGGGCGAGATATATCCCGCCTTCGCCCCTACAGGAGAGGACGCTGATGTCGACCACAATGCCTTCCAGCCTCGAGATCGCCCAGGCCGCGACTCTTCGTCCGATCGGCGACATCGCCGACGAGCTGGGACTCCTGCACGAGGAGGTCGAGCCGTACGGCCGGTACAAGGCGAAGGTCGATCTCTCCGTCATCGAGCGGCTCTCGGACCGCCCCGACGCCAAGCTGATCAACGTCACGGCCATCACGCCGACGCCGGCCGGCGAGGGGAAGACGACGACGTCGGTCTCGCTCACGCAGGGGCTCGGGAAGCTCGGCCGCAAGCCGGTGCTCTGCCTGCGGGAGGCCTCGCTCGGCCCCGTCTTCGGCGTGAAGGGCGGCGCAGCGGGTGGCGGCTACGCGCAGGTCGTCCCGATGGAGGACCTCAATCTGCATTTCACCGGCGACCTCCATGCCATCACCGCGGCGAACAACCTGCTCGCGGCACTGATCGATGCGCACCTCCATCACGGCAATGCCGCGGGTCTCGACCCGCTCGCGATCTCGTGGCGACGCTGCATGGACATGAACGACCGGAACCTGCGGAACGTCGTCACGGGCCTCGGAGGGCGGGCGCACGGCGCCCCGCGCGAGACCGGCTTCGACATCACGGCTGCGAGCGAGATCATGGGCCTCGTCGCAGTCGCACGCGATCTCGCCGACCTGCGCGAGCGACTCGGCCGCATCACCGTCGGTCAGACGTACGACGGCGAGCCCGTGACCGCCGAGGACATCAAGGCGGCGGGCGCGCTCGCCGTCGTCCTCAAGGACGCGATCAAGCCGAACCTCGTGCAGACGCTCGAGGGCCAGCCGGCCTTCGTCCACTGCGGTCCGTTCGCGAACATCGCCCACGGGAACAACTCGCTCGTCGCCGACCGCGTCGGACTGAAGCTCGGCGAGTACGTGATCACCGAGTCCGGCTTCGCGTCCGACATGGGGATGGAGAAGTTCTTCGACATCACGTGCCGGATCGGCGATCTCCGCCCGAGCGCAGTCGTGCTCGTCGCCACCGTCAGGGCGCTCAAGCACCACGGTGGTGACCTCGAGGGTGGGCCGGCCGAGATCGAGGCGGGCGCCGCCAACCTCGCGCGCCACATCGGGATCGTCAACGAGCTACGGGCTGCAGGCCGTCGTCGGCGTAAACAAGTTTCCGACGGACACGCAGGAGGAGCTCGAGCTCGTGCGGCGCCTCGCCACGGAGGCCGGCGCGTACGCAGCGGAGATCAACACGGCGTTCGAGAACGGGGGCGCGGGAGCCACGGCGCTGGCCGAGGCCGTCGTCGCGGCCGCCGAGGAGCCGAACGAGTTCGACTTCGCCTACTCGCTCGACGCCCCGATCGAGGAGAAGATCCGCCTCATCGCGACGCGCGTCTACGGCGCGGACGGCGTCGAGCTGCTGCCGGCCGCGAAGAAGAAGGCCGCCGACTGGGCCGGCTCCGACCTCGCCCGCCTGCCCATCTGCATGGCGAAGACGCACCTCTCGCTCTCGCACGACCCGGCGCTCAGGAACGCGCCGACCGGCTTCACCGTCACCGTCCGCGACCTGCGCCCGTACACCGGCGCCGGCTGGATCGTCGCGCTCTGCGGCGACATGATGACGATGCCCGGCCTCGGGAAGACGCCCGCGGCCTTCGCGATCGACATTGATGAGTCCGGCGAGACGGTCGGGCTGTTCTAGCTGCCTTAGTGGCAGATCAGCACGTCGCAGTGCGCCATGCGCTGCACGCTCTCCGACACCGAGTGCCCGAGCATGCGCTCGACCTGGCTCGGCTCGCGCGTCCCGATGACGATCAGTCCGGCGTCGTGCAGCTCGCCCACCTCGACCACGGCCGACGCGATGTCCCCGATCGCCTCGACGAGCGTCGCCTCGATTCCGAGCTCGCGTAGGCGCTCCTCTGCCCGCCGAAGCTCGGGGCCTGGTTCCATGGTCGGTGCCTCGCCGACGACGACGGGCGTGACACTCGTCACCACGAGCTTGGCCTCGTAGAGCTTTGCGAGCTGGGCGGCGCGCTCGAGCGCCCGGTTCGAGACGTCGGTGTCGTTGTAAGCGAGCAGGATGTTCATCGAACCTCCCTGGTCATGGGGTCGTCGGCGATGTTCGTGCGCCTGGAGGAGTCGGGAATCAGCGGATGCGCGGCCGCGGGTGACGGATTTCTACTGAGCGGCTGCCTGCGGCGGTCCGTTGTGCGACGACAGCCCGAGGGAGGAGAGCAGCTCCTCCTCCCAGTCCGGATGACGCTGGACGCAGGACGGACAGCAGCGGAAGTGCGAGCCCTTGAGCGCAGGGTGCTCGACGTCGGTGCCTTGCGGGAGCTCCACTCGCCCCCACGCGGCACCCGAGATCAGCCCATCTGCCTGCCGCCTGCTGCACATCGCGCAGACGAGATACAGCCTCGACATCTACGTCAGGCTACCCGCCCGATCACCACGGTCCCAGCCACGGGCCGTCGAAGACGTCGGTCGCCAAGATGATCGCCACGATGACGATGAATGCGAAGGAGAGGAGGAGCATGAACGGCGCAACGCGCGAGTTCTCCTTCTGCAGTGGCGGGAAGTCGATCTGCTTGCCGGCCATCACGCCTCCTCGGTGATGATGCTCGTCGTCGTTGTAGTGACGACGACTCCGCTGGGCCTGTCGAGCGCGCCGGACGCGCGAAGCGTGGCCTGCTGGTGTGCCAGCTTCTGGTTCTCGAGGCGAACGAACCAGACGAAGGCGATGAACATCGCGGCGATTCCGAGTGCGGTCAGGATGTACGTGCCGGTCGAGTTCCCCGGGCCGAACGTCCAGAAGCCCGCGATGTCCTCGCCCCACTCGTCGTACGGGAACGCGTCGAACATCGCCTAGCTCCTTTCCTCGGCGCCGACGCCGGCTCCTGCCGGCTCCTTGCCGTTCGTTTGCCAGTACGCGTCGAGGAGGACCGGAGCGCTGTCGACCTCGCGCCCGTCGGGCTCGACGATGACCTCGGGCACGCGCTCGAACTCGGGGTAGAAGTCCATCCCGAACTCGGCGAGATCGAGGCCCTCGAGCTCCACCTCGGGCGGCACGCGCAGCAGGTTCATCTTCTTCAGGATCCAGCTGAAGAAGTACCCGGGCAGGAACGCGAGCGGGACGAACGCCATGATCCCCATCAGCTGGCCGCCCATCGAGGACTCGACGTTCGCGAGCCCGGTCGGGTAGCCGCCGGCGAAGATCCCGACGAGGAACACGCCGTAGAAGCCGGTCACGCCGTGCACCGCGACGGCGCCGACGGCGTCGTCGATCCGCAGGCGCTTCTCGATGAAGTTCCCGGCCCAGACGGCGACGCACGCGCCGGAGATCGAGAGCAGGTATGCGAGCGACGGGTGGTACACGTCGGCACCCGCCGAGACCGCGATCACGCCTGCGAGTCCTCCGGACAGCGTCCAGAACGGATCGCCCTTGCTCGCGAACCAGCCGCCCGTGAACCCGCCGGCGAAGCCGACGGTGATGACGAACGCGATCGCCCCGAGCGTCGTGGGCGAGCCGTAGATGTTGAGCCAGCCGGGGAACACCGTCGGCGTGATGAAGAGGCATGCGGCGTAGAAGCCGTAGAAGCCGGTGAAGATCAGCATGAGCCCCATCAGCGTCAGGTGCGTGTTGTGCCCTCGGAAGCTGCGCGCGAGACCGTCCTTCGTGTACTTCCCGATGCGCGGCCCGAGGTTGAGGAGAACCCCGAGCGTGAACAGGCCCGCGACGCCGTGGACGACGCCGGACGCGATCGCGTCGTGGAAGCCGAAGCGGATTGTCAGCCAGCCGCCGGCGCTCCAGCCCCAGGCCGCGTCCATGATCCAGACGAACGAGCCGAGGATGGCCGTGAGGATGAGGTAGGCGGAGAGGCGGACGCGCTCGATGAGTGCTCCGGACATGATCGACCCGGTCGTCCAGGAGAAGAGGAGGAAGGCGAG
Organism: uncultured Gaiellaceae bacterium; assembly: GCA_963783705.1. Lineage (GTDB taxonomy): Bacteria > Actinomycetota > Thermoleophilia > Gaiellales > Gaiellaceae > GMQP-bins7. The sequence continues at coordinate 145,960 of CAWAOK010000009.1, read as the reverse complement.
GAAGAAGACCCCGTTCAGGTGGTTCTGGAGGTTCGGGCCCATCTCGTCGGCCCACGGGGCCGTCTGCCCGCAGAAGCCCGGGAACTGCGGCGGGCCGGCGTGCCCGTCGGTCGAGTCGGGGCCGATCGTCGGGAGGCCGGGCTCGAAGCAGCCGTAGATGTACCAGCCGAAGTAGTAGAAGGTCGGCGTGACGACGGCGATCGTGAGGATGTTCTTCATCGCCGTCGACATGAGGTTCTTGCGCCGTGCGGCGCCGGCCTCGTACGCCATGAAGCCCGCGTGGATCAGCCACATGACGACGACGGTCCAGAAGTAGAACTGCTCGAGCAGGATGTTCGCGCTGAGGTCGATCTGCGTCTTCAGCTCTTCCGTCGTGGGCGCCGCTTGCGCGAGCCAGACCGGGACCAGCGACACGATCATTCCACCCTCTCTTCCTCAGGCAGCGTTACCCGGTCGTCGATGGGAAGACGCTACGAACCGGGCTAGACCGTTTCCATGTCCGATCCAGCCTGCGTTTTGGGGGCGCGCTATGTGGAGTGACGCACACAGCGTCACTGCTTCTCCACGGCGCCCGTCGACGCGTTCACGAGAAAGCTCTCCGTGCGGTTCGGCTGGCCTTGGGCGTCGATCTGCTCCGAGAGCACGACGCCCCAGTAGCCGACGGGCGGTATGCCCTGGTTCAGGTACCGCACCTGGCGGCAGATCTCCCGCTCGCACGGGACGAACGAGGCGTTCTCGATCGCGATGTCGACGGCCTCTTGCTGCGTGATGTCGTCTCGATTCGACGCGCACGTCTTCGAGACGAGGAGCGTGAAGACGAGAAGAACGCCGAGGATGAGCGCGCGGCCCCAGAGGCTGTCGCGGAGATCCTTCCGCGGCGTCGACGCGAGCGGCGGCGGGCCGTTACCCGGTTCGGGGGGCGTTCCAGCGCTGGTAGACACGGTAGGCCCGTAGGAAGAGGTATCCGACGAAGCTCGTCATGAAGACGAGGAGCAACCACCAGAACCACCACACGAAGTGCGGCCGCCACTCGAGCAGCTCGACCACCGTCAGCCACAGGACGACGGCGAGCGCGAGCACGAGAATCCACGGGATCTCGGGCAGCAGCAGAAACCAGAGCACGCCTAATCGTGGGAGGGACCTACGGTTCCCCCCACGTGCCCCCCTCCCTTACGGAAGCTTTCCGTGAGCCAGATCGGGCCTCCCGGCCGGCAAAGCCGGCCTCCGGCCGCGTGGCGCGCGACAACACGCGCGGCTCATGTCGATGCATCCGGGGCAGCACGCCGGGATCGTCTACGAGTTGCGAGCGCCGCGCAACTACGACCAGGGATACGGCGACGCTCGAAACGGGGTGCAGGTCGCCGGTTGCGAACCGCTCGTAGCGGAACGGGTAGAGCAGCTTCGAGTGGTCGCCGAGAAGGACCGCAGCCACCTCGCGACCGACGCCGATCATCTTGTATCCGTGGTTCGAGTCGAAGACCCCGTATACGTTCGGGCGCACGTAGTCGAACACCGGGAAGTTGTCTGCCGTGAACGCGCCGACGCCGCCCGAACGGGCCAACTTGTACCGCGCGCGGCAGCCCTCGAAGCGGCTCATCGAGTGCGACAGCGCGGCGCACCACATGTCCGGGAAGCTCGAGTCGACGTCCGTGGTCGAGGGATACGGATCGAGCTCGACGTCGCCGTCGACCACGAGCGGCGAGGCGCCGCCCTGCACGCCGTGGCGATCGCGCTTGAAGTAGATCCCCCACAGCTCGTCGGTCACGAGGTCTCCGTCGTCCGTGTACAGCGGCGCGTCGGTGTCGAGGTGGATCACCGGCGGCGCGCCCCCGTCGGCCGTCGCGAACATGAGTGGGTCGACGGTGATCTCGCCCTCCTGGAGGTTCCAGTACGTCCACATCGGACGGTCGCGCACGACGTCGCCCGACGGCGTCCGGATGTCGATCGTGTCGGGCATGCCGAGCAGCGACCAGAACCGCGCCGCCCACGGCCCGGGCGCGATCACGACCTGCTCGCCGACCTCGATCGCGCCGGCGCTCGTCTCCACCGCGGACACCGAGCCGTCGTCGCGTGACGCGAACCCGGTGACCTCGACGCCCTCGAGGACGGAGACGCCCTCGCCGAGGCACTTGTCGCGCAGGCCGAGCACCGACTCGACGTTGAACGCGAAGCCGCCCTGGTGCTCGTGGAGGCAGATCGTCACACCCTGCGCGCGCCAGTCCGGGAAGAGCCCCTTCATGTGCGCGTCGACCTCGGCCTCCCCGCTGATCAGCTCCGAGCGGTAGCCGATCCGCTCCTGCCGCTCGAACGTGGCTGCGAGATCCGACTCCTGCACGTGCGCGCCGAGCGCGATGTATCCGACCGAGTTGTAGTGGTACGCCGCCGGATCCGACTCCCACACCTCGACGCACGCCTGCATGAGCTCGCTCATCGCGGGCTGGAAGTAGTTGTTGCGCACGACGCCGCACGCGATCCCGGATGCGCCCGCGCCCGGCTTCGACTTGTCGAGGACGACGACGTCGGCACCCGAGCCGGCGCCGCGTGCCCGGAGCTCCTTCGCGAGGTGGTACGCGGTCGAGAGCCCGTGGATGCCGGCCCCGACGACGACGTATGCGACCCGTTGCGGGAGGGTCATCTATTGCCTCCTAGACAACTCTGTTGCGTACACGACGACGGGAAAGTAGCAGCTCAGTCGGCCGCGAACCACACGAGGCACGGCGCGCCAGCACGGATCTTGCGGCTCGCGCGGCGGTAGCGCCAGCGCCCGATCCGCGTGCGTTCGGGGCCGACGACGAGCAAGCCGCTGCTGCGCTCGACCACGAACTCGAGGAGCGCCTCGACGGGACGTGGCGACCGCAGGCAGAAGCGCTCGACCTGGACGCCGAGGGATTGCGCAAGCGCAGCGGGCGCACGAAGGGACTCCTCGACATCGGGTGGGGCGACGTAGTCGTAGCCGAGCACGAGCCCGCACGGGGCGAGGATGCTCTCCACCGCGTTGACGACGAGGAGTGGCTGGCCCGCCTCGACCGCCGAGTCGACTGCGAGTCGCGCCGCCTCGTCGAGGAGCGGCGCCTCGAGGGTTGCGACGACGACCGGCCGCGAGCTGCCCGGCACTGCCCGGCCGGGCTCGAGGCCGGTCGAGCGAGGTGTGCGTTCAGTCAGCACCTCAGCGCTCCGGGTGGAGCTCCCAGCGGGGCGCGTTCGCAGCAGCGCGGCGAACGCGGCGCCGCCAGAACGGCATGTAGAGGAACATCCAGGCCATGCCGGCGATGATCCCGAGGAAGACGTAGCTGCCCGAGACGAAGAGCACGAGCGGGACGAAGACGACGAGCAGGATCACCGCGAAGGCAAGGATCTCGAGCCGGTACCGGTTCATCTGCCGATTTCGCCGTGCATATTCGTCCTGCGGTATCTGCGTCGTGTCCCAGACCCGTCCGCACGTCGCGCACGTGAGCCGCTCGCCGTATGGAACCGAGTGCTCCTCGCCGCACTCGCACCGGATCGCGATCGGGGGCGTCGAGGGGGCCATGGCGGCGAATTCTAGAGGCCTTCGGACAGCCCTGGTGTTGCCGTCCGCGCAACACGGCTGGTGGTGGCGCATTGAATCCGGCCGCAGACAGTGTTATAGGTCCCCTCGCGCGCACGTCAGCGTCGACCGCAACGCTCCCGGAGGTTGACCGTGGCCGAAGCCGTAATCGAGGAACGACATCTCCTCAAGAAGCTCCGCTGGTACGACGGGTTCGTCATCGCCCTTGCGACGCCGGGCTTCCTGCTGGGGTCGCTCGGCTACTCCGTCGGCGACATCGGCGGCTGGGGCTCCGTGCTCCTCTGGGGAATCTCCGCCGGCCTCGCGTTCTTCATCATGACGCTGTACTCCGAGATGGCGGCGATGTTCCCGGACAAGCCGGGCGGCTTCCCGCTCTACGCGCACGAGGGCTGGCGCAAGCACTTCACGCTCATCGGGCCGATCTCGACGTTCGGCTACTGGCTCGCGTGGTCCGTTGTGCTCGCGTTCCTCGGCGTCTTTTCGGGGCAGATCATCACGGCGGCGTGGTTCCCGGACGAGCCGTTCGGGAGCGTCTTCTTCGGCAGTTCGGCGTCCGAGTCGTCCTACTTCTCGACCGGCGGCGCGGATATCGGTCTCCCGCACCTGATCGCCATCGGGCTCATCCTCGCCGTCTGGCTCTTCAACTTCAGCGGCGTTCGGGTCGCGGTCGGATTCGGCTACCTGGCCGGCGCACTCCTCATGATCCCGCTCTTCGTCTTCATGATCCTGCCGTTCCTGAACGGGGACTTCGACAGTGCGAACCTCACGTGGGGTGCGCTCGACGGGACAGCCGGGTCAGGCGAGGAGGCGACGTCGGTCTCGACGTGGGAGATCATCCGGCTCTCGTTCGTCTGGCTCTGGATCATGGCCTGGTCGTCGTGGGGCGTGGACACGTGTGCGACGTTCGCGCCCGAGTACAAGGACACGGTCAACGACACGAAGCTCGCGCTCAGGTCGGCGTGCATGTTCACGCTCGCCGTCTACATCCTGCTCCCGCTCGGGCTCGTCGGCGGCGTCGGCGAGGAGACGGTCGCGGCCTTCGACTACGTCGGTGCGCTCGAGACGCTCACGGGCTCGACCGCGCTGACGAACTTCTTCGTGATCGTCATCGTTGCCAGCTTCGTGATCTCGATGAACACCGCGACCGCGGACGGCTCGCGCGCGCTGTACGGCATCGCGCGGGACGGCATGACCGTGAAGCAGCTCTACAGCCTCAACAAGTGGAACGTTCCCGGTCGGGCGATGACGCTCGACATGATCGTGAACATCTGCTTCGTGCTCTTCATCGGCAACATCTTCGGCATCCTCGCGGCGAGCAACATCGGGTACGTGCTCGCGCACTTCTTCGCGATCACGGGCTTCATCCTGCTCCGGCGAGATCGTCCGGACTGGCCACGGCCGATCAAGCTCTCGCCGATGTGGATCCCGATCGCGTGGGTGCTCGCGGTGGTCACCGCAGTGCTGACCTTCTTCGGGGTCGGCTGGTTCCAGACGGCAGCCGGCGGGTACGGCGGGACGACGGAGAAGATCATCGGCTTCGGCGTCCTGGTTCTCGCGATCGTGCTGTTCCTCTTCCGCCGGATCGTCCAGGACGGCGAGCGTCCGCACTGGCGCGAAGATGCTCCGGCCGTTCCGGACGCGCGTACCGCTGCGCTGCTCGAAGAGGCGGCGCGCCCGGTTCCGTAGGCGTTCTTTTCGCTCGAACGAGAGGGGCGGCGCGTGGCCGCCCCTCTCCCGTCAGAATCCAGTAATGGAAGGCTCGAAGCCAGCCGAATTCGAGGTCGAGATCGGCGGCGCGATTTCTGCTCTCGAAGCGTTCGGTGCGTCGTTCGACGCAGCGCCGTTGGCCGATGCGCTCGAGCTCGGCGAGGGACTCGAAGGCGACCCCGCCATCGCGTTCCGCCGTACGCTGGGCATGTTCGCGACCGGCGTGACCGTGCTCACTACCCGCGTGGGCGACCAGGTGCACGGGATGACCGCGAACGCGTTCATGTCCGTGTCGCTGCAGCCGCCACTCGTCCTGATCTCGATCGACCGACGCGCCAAGATGGGCGCGATGCTGCACGAGGGCACGCGCTTCGGCGTCAGCGTGCTCGAGGCGAAGCAGACCGGGCTCTCCGATCGCTTCGCGGGTCGCGTCGCCGACGATCTCCCGGAGGCGAAGTTCGAGATCGTGCACGAGACACCGCTCGTCGAGAGCGCGCTCGCGCATCTCGTCGCTCGCGTCGTGCGCTCGTACTGGGGCGGCGATCACTCCCTGTTTCTCGGCCAGGTGGAGTTCGCGCGCTACGGCGCCGGCCGGCCGCTGTTGTTCCACGGTGGCCGCTACGAGCGGCTCATCGAGGATCCGCGCGTCTTCTCACTGCTTCCCCGCGAGCTGCTCGACCCGATCCTCGCGCTCGGCGAGGAGCGCGCGTACGGGCCGGGTGATCTCGTCATGCAGATGGGGGAGGAGGGCTGCGACCTTTTGCTCGTTGTGGAAGGCACGGTTCGCGTCAAACGACCTGGATTCTCCGCGACATACGGGCCGGGAGAGCTCATCGGCGAGATCGAGGTGCTGAACCCGGGGCGCGGACGGCTGGCGGACATCCACGCGGCCGAACACGTGAAGGCGATCGCCGTGACCAGACAGCAGCTGATGGGGGCGCTGGAGGCCGATCCGCGCGTGGCGCTTGCGCTCGTCGAGGTGCTCGCAGCGCGTTTCCGCGAGACCGCGTGAGCTCCCGCGCGGCGCTGCTCGCGCTCGGCGTCGGGCTGGCTCTCGCGGATTCGTCCGTCGTCACGCTCGCGCTCCCGGAGATCCTCGGGGAGTTCGACGTTGCGATCACGTCGGTCGCGTGGGTGCTGACGTCGTTCAATCTCGTTCTTGCCGTCGTCGCCGTTCCATCGGCGTACGCCTCGAGACGGCGGCCGCGCGAGGCGTTCGTCGTCGCAGTTGTCGTGTTCGCGGCGGCGTCGCTGGCCTGCGGGCTCGCGCCCTCGTTCGAGGTGCTCGTCGGCGCGCGGTGCGTCCAGGCGCTCGGCGCCGCGCTGCTCGTCACATCCGCTCTCCACCTGCTCTCGGACGTGAAGGCAAGCGACGAGGCGGCGCTGCGAACCTGGGTCGCCGCGGGCGTGCTGGGCGCCGCGCTCGGGCCGGCCGCCGGAGGGCTCCTCACGCAGCTGCTCGGCTGGGAGTCGATCTTCCTCGTGCAGGTGCCGCTCGCGCTCGTGTTGCTGCTCGCGGTGCGCGGTCTGGAGGTGCGCCCCGTCCTGGGTCGCGCGGGCCGGCCTTCGATCACCGCGAACGCCGCGCTGCTCCTTGTCGCGGGCGGGCTGGTCGCCGCGCTCTTTCTCGTCGTCCTCCTCCTCGTGGACGGGTGGGGGATGTCACCGGCAGCGGCCGGTCTCGTCGTGACTGTCATGCCGCTCACCGCGATCGCCGTCGGCCGCCTCCGGCCGCAGGCGCTCGCAGGGGTGCAGGGCATCGCGTGCGGCGTCATCCTGCTCTCGGGGGGCTTGGCTGCGTTGGCGCTCATGCCGCGCGCGGGCTGGGGGTGGACGGTCCCGCCTCAGCTCCTCGTCGGCGCCGGGCTCGGGCTCACGGTCGCAGGGTTGACGGAGCTCGCCCTTCGCGGTCGCGCCGACCAGGTCGTGCACGGAGGCTGGACGATCGCAGCGCGGCACGCCGGCGTCGTCCTCGGGCTCGTCCTGCTCGCTCCCGTGCTCACGACGGCACTCGAGGAAAATCGCGACGAGGCGATTCGCGCGGGCGCGGCCGTCGTGCTCGACAGCGACATACCGCCGCTCGACAAGCTGGGGGTGGCGCAGGACGTCCTCGACGAGGTCGACCGGGCCGAGGAGCTCGGCGAGCTCCCCGACGTCGAGCGGGCGTTCGAGGGCCGGCCCGACGACGACGAGTGGCGCGCGCTCGTCGACGGCCTGCAGGAGCAGCTCGACCGGGCGGTCACGAGCGCATTCGCCGGGCCGTTCCTGCTCGCGGCAGCGCTCACGCTGTGTGCGCTTCTCCCCGTCGCTCTCCTGCGGAGGCGAGCCGCGTGAGACGCTTCGTGCCGCTCCTCGTCGCGCTCGGGCTCGTCGCCGCGGTCGTCGTGCCGTACCTCGCCCTCGGCGGCGGGCGCTACAAGCCGGCTCCCGTCGCGGATCCGTGCGAGGCGCGTGACCGAGCGGACGCCGACGGCCTTGGAGAGACGATCGAGCGGATTGCGCTCGCGGCGGTCGACGGCGTCGCGTGCGAGCTCGACGTCTCGCGGGAGGAGCTCGTCCTCGCTCTGCGCAGCGAGGAGGCGCTCGACGACTTCGCCGACGAGCAAGGGCTCGACCGAGACGAGCTCGAGCAGGCGATCAGCGACGGCCTCGTGCGCGCGGTCGACCAGGCAGTGGCGGAGGGCGACCTCCCGTCGTTCGTGGCTCCACTCGTACGCCGTGCAGCGGAGTCGGTGCCGCCCTGGCTCATCCTCGAGACGCTCGAGCGCCTCGGCAGCTTCCTGCCGGGTTAGACTTGTCTTTGGTATCTCAGTTCTGCTATATAGCGGAATTGAGATATGTCGACCGTCGAGCGACTCCGGGAACGACTCGCCCACGTCGGCAGCGAGGGCTGGCTCTTCGCCTCCATCGCTGATCAGGTCGGCGCAAGGCGCCGTGAGCTCGGCCTCTCACAGCTCGACCTCGCGCGGCTGACCGGGACGACGCAGTCGGCGATCGCGCGTCTCGAGTCGGGCCAGCGCCCGCCGCGGATCGACACCCTGCTGCGGATCGCGGCCGCGCTCGACGCTGAGTTGACCGTGGAGCTCCGGCCTCGGTCGTGAGGAGTGCGCTGATCGCGGTCGCCGGTCTCGTCCTCGTGTGTGCGGTGGTCGCGACAGAGGCGGGCTACGGCGTCGATCGCGACCGGTACCTCGCCTCCAACGAGGTAATCCTCGCCGAGCTTCCGGTGTATCCGGGCGCGAGACTCGAGTCGAGGCGCACGCTCCCGACCAGAGCGGGGACTCCGCCTGGAGCCCGGTCGTCGGGTACACGACGCTTGCTTTCTTCCGGCTTCCGCCCGAGACGGACCCGAAGCGGGTCGCCGCGTTCTACGAGCGCGGACTTGCGGATGGGTGGGATCTCGTGGAGAAGGTCACGGAGCCGCCGTACGCGGCAGGCCCGATCCTGAACTTCCGGCGCGGCGAGGCAGGTCTGGCCGTCAATCTCGAGAGCTGGCGCGGAGGCATCCTCGAGATCGCGGTCGACGCCGGTTTGGGCGACCGGTGACGGTCATTTGGTACGCCGTCTTCGGCCTCGTCGTTGCCGTGCCGATCTCGCTCGCCATCGGCAGGACCCGACGTCGCCAGTACGTGCTCGCGCTCGCGTGTCCTGCGGTGCTCGGCGTATTGATGGTCGTTGCGCTCGCGCGCGGCTGTCCTGCGAACGCGCACGAGTGCTCGCCTGAGTTCACCCTGTTCATCGGAGCGCTCCTCGGCGGATGTGTGACAGTCGGCTGGCTTCTAGGCATCGGAGTCGCAGTCGCGATCCGGAGGATGCGTCATTCGAGGTCGGGGAGCTCCGAGAGCCAGGGCGTGCGGTAACCCGACTCGGTCCAGACCACGGGGAAGAACGATTCGTCCATCGAGAGGTCGCCACGGCGGCGGTAGCGCGAGTAGTTGACGTCGACGTTGGTCTCGTGGAAGCGCGCCTCGACCGGAAGGAAGTGGGAGACGAGCGCCATGCGGGCGACGGTCCCCGAGTGGTTCGGTGCCGAGCCATGCCAGGTGAGGCCGTGGTGGAACGAGCCGCCTCCGGGCTTGACGACGACGGGAACCGTGTCGAGCTCGGTCCCTTCCGCTGCGGCCGCCTTCGGTCCCGCGAGCCAGTCGTCGGGCGCATGGAACTGGGCCCGCGTCGGTGGCGACTTCGGCCACGTGTGCGACCCGCGGACGAACTCGATCGGCCCGGCGTCGGCCTGTGTCTCGTGGAGCGAGATCCAGCACGTGATCATCTCCGGCGGAACGAGGTAATCCGCGTACGACGAATCCTGGTGGAAGCCGATCGCCTTCGTACCCGGCGGCTTCCAGAGAACGTTGTCCTGGAGGATGCGCACGCCGCGGTAGCCGGCGAGCTGGGCGGCCAATCGTCCCGTGCGCTCGGAGAGAACCTGCGCCGCCACGACATTGTCCGCCCTCCACGCATTACAGAGCTGCCGCGTGCGGTCCTCCGGATCGCGGCCAGGAACCCAGTTCACCTCGTCCGGACGGATCCCAGTCTCGTACTCGCCGTCGAACAATGGCACGTACCGCTCGCGAAGCAGCTCCAGGCCGCGCTCCGAGACCAGGCCCTCGTCCACGATCAGGAAACCGTCGCGTTCGAACGCCTCGACTTGCTCATCGCTGAACGACCCGATCATCGACACATGCGGCAGGCTCGCTCATAAGATCCGAGTGTGGGCGACTTCCTCCCGGCAGCACTGGCTGCGCTCGGGGCCGTCGTCGGCCTCATTGTCGGTGCGACTCTTGGTGGCATCGTAGGCGTCGCTATGTCCGGCTCTGAGCTTGCCGACCTCATCTCGATCACGATTGGCGGGCTGGTCGGGGCCTTCGTCCTAGCCTGGCTCGGACTTCGTTTGTCCAGTCGTCTCGCAAGTCGAGGAGCCAAGTCGCCCTAGGACCGTGGCCGCATCTTGTCGGGGTCGTAGAAGGGGAAGCGCACCACGGTCGCAGAGATCCGCTTCTGGAGCCCGTCGAGCTTGCCGACCTCGAGCGCAGTGCCCAGCTCCGCGTACTGCGTTGCGACCCGCGCGAGTGCGATGTTCTTCTTGAGGATCGGGCTGCGGGTCCCGCTCGTCACCACGCCGACGCGCTGGCGGCCGACGTACACCTCATCGCCGTGGCCGGCGGTTTCGTTTCCCTCGAGCTCGAGCCCGACCAGCACCCGCTGCGGGTGCGCGTGGCGCTCCTCGAGCGCAGCCCGACCGACGAAGTCGTCGTCGGTCTTCAGGTCGACGGCGAACCCGACCCCCGCCTCGAACGGGTCGACCTGGTCGTCGAACTCATACCCGGCGAAGATGAGTCCGGACTCGATGCGCAGGATGTCGAGTGCCTCGAGGCCGAGTGGCGTCAGCCCGTGCTCTTCCCCTGCGCCCCAGATCGCGTCCCACACCGCCGGCCCGTCCGACGGATGGCACCAGACCTCGTAGCCCAGCTCGCCCGTGTAACCCGTACGCGAGACGAGGATCGGAATCCCGTCGTACGTCCCGATCCGTCCCACCGTGAAGCGGAACCACTTGAGATCCTCGAGCGAGGTCTGCGTCGGTGGCGTCCACACGATCTTCTTCAGGAGCTCGCGGCTTTCCGGTCCCTGAACGGCGGCGTTGTGGAGCTGATCGGTCGACGGCTTCACCCACGCCTTCAGGTCGAGCTTCTCGCGCAGCTCGTTCAGCCAGATCCCGTCGTACTCGTCGCCGCCGACGAAGCGGAAGTTGTCCTGACCCAGCCGGTAGACCGTCGCGTCGTCGATCATCCCGCCCGTCTCGTTGCAGAGGGCCGTGTAGGTGACCTGGCCGATCGAGAGGCGCCGCGCGTCGCGCGTGATCGCGTGCTGGATGAGCGCCTCGGCGTCGGGGCCGAGCACCTCCCACTTGCGTAGCGGAGAGAGGTCCATGACCGCGACCTTCTCGCGGCACGCCCAGTACTCGGCGATCGCGCCCTCGTTGTCGAAGCAGTGCGGGAGCCAGTAGCCGCGGTACTCGACGAAGCTCTTCGTGAGCGCGCTCGTGCGCGGGTGGAAGGTCGTCTCCTTCGTGAGCACCGGATCGGCGTCGGCAGTCACGCGACGCGCGATCGCGACCGAGAACGAGTTGTCGGGCGCGTACACCCGCACGTGCACCGGGGTGATCTGCCAGCCGTTCGCCGGGTCGATGTCGTCCGGGCACGCGGACGAGGCGCACACGAGGTCGCTCATCGCGCGGAGCAGGACGTAGTCGCCAGGGCGTGACCAGGGCTCGTCCATGACGAAGACGTTGTTCGCGTCGAAGCCCGTGTTGTAGAAGAAGTTGAGCGCCTCCCAGCCCATCCGCGGCGCGATCCCGAACGGCGCCACCTGCCCGTTGAAGTTCTCCGAGCAGTTGACGTGGCCGGGGTATCCGCGATCCTCGTAGTACTTCGCCGTACATGCGAGACCGAAGGTGTCATGGCGGCCGACCGTGTCGCGCACGACTTCGATCAGCGGATCCTGGTCGACGTCGTAGAACTTTCCCTGGAGACCCGGCATCGGGTACGCCTGGCCCATGAGCGAGCGCGTGGTCGTCGCGTCGAGTCCGCGCTCGAGCCCCGACTCGAGCTTCCCGCGATGGAACGCAAGGAAGTCCGAGCACTGCTTGCCCTCGACGTCGATCACCTGGATGAACTCGCCGGCCCGCACCTCGTAGGCGAGCGCCGCCGCCGCATCCACCCGGAAGTCGAGCCGAGGCTCGGCGAGCGGCGGAGGGAGCTCCTGCTGCTCGTAGGTGCGCGGTGTCGCACGGCGTACCTCGACGAGAAGCTCCGAGGGAGGCGGCGCGCCGTCGACGATGCGCCCCGCCGGTGCCGCGACGACGACCGTGACGGCCCGTTCGGCGCGGAACGTCTGCGCAGATCCGGCCGGCGACCACTCTCCGAACAGGCTGATCGCCGTCGCGTCCGCGGGATCGAGCCCGCGCGAGCCGAGCTCGTGCGCGAGCAGACTCCCGTTGCGGTCCGCCAGCGCTGCCCGGATAACCGTCGCCGGCGCGTCCGCCTCCGCCTCGAGCGCGGCGGCGTCGTCGCGGCCGTCGGCCCCGAGCACGGAGACCTCGGCGGCCTGGCTTCCGCGCGTGTCGACGACCGTCAGCCGCTCGTCCGGGCCCAGGGCGAGCACGGTCGCGCCGCCTGGCCGGACGAGGTACGTCTCGACGAACGGGTCCTCCGGGAGGAGGCCCCGGACGAGACCCGATGTTCCGAGCAGGCTCACGTCACGCGCTCGCCGGCGCCTTCGCCTCCATCTCGGCCGCCTCGGCAATGAGCTTCTCGGCGAGCTCGCGCTTGCCGTCGGCGTCGAGCTTCTTCACCTCGTTCTCGACGGCGCGGCGGTTGTACGACTGGTTCCAGTAGTCGAGCGCCTCGAAGCCGAGGAGAACGGCCTTCCCGACGAACTGCCGCAGGACCTCGTTGGTCGGGCCCATGACCCAGCCGGCCTTCGCGTCGCGGACGTAGCGCTCGAGCTCCATGTCGCGCTTGTAGCCGGAGCCTCCGCAGGCGTGGAGCATCTTGTCGACGACGTGCGCGACGTTCTTCGCGGCCTCGAACTTGATCTGCCAGGCCCAGTGGAGGTAGTCCGCGCGAGCCAGCTCTCCGACGGCGAGCGTCTTCGTGTTGTCGTCCGTGGCCCTGTCCATCGCCTGCGCGACGGAGTAGACGAAGAGGCGCGCCGCATTCGTGTCCATGAGCGCCTCGCCCACGTAGTCCTGGATCGTCGGGTAGTCGGCAACACGCAGGCCGACGTCGACGTGGCGCTTGCGCGTCGTATGGCGCTTGGCGATGTCGATCGTGCCGAGTGCGATGCCGTTCCAGACCGACGACGACCCGATGAGGAACCACGGGTCGACGGATTCGTCGTTCGAGGCTGCACCATCGCCCTCGGGGCCGACGAGCTGCTCCGCCGGGACGTCGACGTTCGGAACCTCGAGCGGCCCCGACTGGTTTCCGCGCAGACCGAGTGCGTCCCACAGCGAGGGCTGCGACTCGACGTCGTCGCCGTCGATGACGAACACCGAGAGGTCGTCGTAACCCGTGAAGTCCGGGCTCGTCGTCTGCACGACGTAGAAGTCCGCAAAGCCCGCCGAGGTCGTCCACGACGCCTTCTTCCGGACCTTGTACCCACCGTTCGAGCGCTCGGCCCCTGACGAGATCGGGTACCAGAAGTGCGATCCGGTCTCAGGGTCGGAGTAGGAGAGCGTTCCGATCTTGCCGGTGCCGAGCGGGCGGATGTACTTGTCGATCAGCTCGGGCGTCGGGCGGAACATGATCGTGTTCACCGCGCCGATGTGCATCACGTAACACATGGCCGTGGACGCGCAGCCGTAACGCGCGATCGTCTCGCACGTCATCGCGTACGCGACGTGGTTCTCGCCGAGGCCACCGTACTCCTCGGGGACGGTGAGCGCGAGGAAGCCGTGCTCGCCGAGGAGCTCGAGGTTGCGGCGCGGGTACAGGAGCTCGTCGTCGGAGCGCTTCGCGTTCGCGCGCATCTCCTTCTCGCAGAGCTCGATGAGCGTCGCGCGGAGCTCCTTCTGACGGTCGGTCAAGACCCAGTCGGGATCCCACTCGTAGCCGAGCCCCCAGAACGGCTCGCCACCCCACAGCTTCTCGGACATTCCGGCCTCCACGTCGTTGGCTTCTCGCGTGCCATCGTAGGCTGCGCCCGCATGGCGCGGCAAGCGAGTACGCGCGGCTACGTCGACGCGAGGACTGCGAGCAGATCGTCGCCGTAGCGCTCGAGCTTCACCGGGCCGAAGCCCTTCACGCCCGCCAACTCGCCCATCGTCTGCGGGCGGAGGGCCGCGAGCTCGCGGAGCGTCGCGTCGTGGAGGACGACGTACGCCGGCACCGCGTCCTCCTGCGAGCGCTCGAGGCGCCAGCTGCGGAGGCGCGTCACGAGCTCCTCGTCGACCTCTGCCTCGACGCTCGTCCTGATCCGTGGCGGCTCGGCCGAACTGTCGACGTGCAGGACACGGAAGCCGTCGGGTGTCGTCACCTCGACGAGCGCGCCCGAGAGCTCGACCAGCTGCACCCAGCGACGGACGTCTCCGTCGGTGGCGGCCGCGAGCATCCGGTAAGCCGCGGAGCGGCGTGCGGAGGGAGGCGCTTTCAGCGACCCGCGCAGCGTCGCGACCAGGCTCCGGCGACCGAGCGGCCAGGTGAGCGCGGAAACCGCGTCGACGATTGCCTCGCCGATGTCCTCGGGCAGCGGAGGCGGCGGGCTCGAGATCGATGCCGATCCGCGCGTCGACGGGACGCACACGTCGCAGTTGCCGCACGGCCCGACGAAGGCCTCGCCGAAGTGCGCGGCCACCTGCTCGTGCCGGCACGCGCGTGTCTCTGCGAAGGCGACGATCCGGTCCGCCCGCGACTCGGCGACGAGGCTCGCCCGGTCGAGGAGCGCTTCGACTCGTTCCCGTGCATCGGCGGGGGCGGCGGTGAGGTCGATCCGCATCAGCCTCCCTTCGTCGAAGCTCCGCTCGAGGAGGCCCGCTTGTTCGAGCATGCCGACGAGGACACGTGCGTCGCGCTCTGGCACGAGCGCGGACAGCTCATCCGGATCGACGAGCCCGCTCGCGTCTCGCAGCGCGCGGTAGATCGACCGAAGCTCCGAAGCCGTAGGCACGTCGGAGACCGCGAAGCGCCTGAGCGCAGTCGCGTCGCTCGGGCTCGCGAGCAGGAGCGTCTCGCTCGGCTCTCCGTCGCGACCGGCGCGCCCGATCATCTGCACGTAGCCCTCGAGGGAGTCCGGATAGTTGACGAGGCAGACGAGCCGCACATCGGGCTTGTCGATGCCCATGCCGAACGCCGTCGTGGCGACGACCGCCTGCGTCTGCCCGGACACGAAGTCGTCCTGGACGCGCGTGCGCTGCTGGGCCTCGAGCCCTGCGTGGTAGTGCTCGGCCCGGAATCCGTGGCCGCTGAGGACGCGGGCGAGCTCCTCCGTCGAACGCCGCGAGCGTGCGTACACGATCGCCGAGCCGCCGCGCAGCGCACGCAGCCGCTCGACGAGGATCGCGATGCGGTCCTCCGCGTTGGCGACCTCCTCCACGTCGTAGCGGAGATTCGGACGCATCACGCTCGTGTGGACGACGTCGAGCGACCGGCCGAGCGCCTGCCCGATGTCGCGGGCCGTCTCCGGGGTCGCGGTCGCCGTCATCCCGAGGAGCGTCGGGTTGCCCAGTGCCTCTAGGCCGCGCCGGATGAAGAGGTAGTCGGGACGAAAGTCGTGTCCCCACATGCTCACGCAGTGCACCTCGTCGACGACGACGAGCCCTATCCCGACGTCGGCAAGGAGGTCGACGAAGCGTGACTGTCGCAGGCGCTCGGGGGCGGCGTACACGAGGCGCGTCTCGCCCGCGGACACACCCGCAAGGCGGGACACCGTCTCCTCGGCGGAGAGCGACGAGTTGACGAACGTCGCGGTTGCGGCGATCTCCGGCGGCAGCTTGTCGACCTGATCCTTCATGAGCGCGATCAGCGGCGAGAGGACGAGCGTGGGCTCGGGGCGGAGCATCGCGGCGAGCTGGTACGTGAGCGACTTCCCGGAGCCCGTCGGCATCAGCGCGAGCGTGTCCCGCCCGGCGATTGCAGCGCGCACGACGTCCTCCTGCCCGGGCCGGAAGGCGTCGAAGCCGAAGAGGTCGCGCAGCGGTGCGAGGAGATCGGTCAGGCGCGCGAGTATAGGAGCGGCCTCGGGCGGCGCCTGTGTCGACTTTGCAACAACCTGCGTAAGGGCGAGATGTATCTCGCCCTTACGATCTCCAGCCACCCGGCTTTACGTGGCCGGCGTCGACCACGCCGCTCAGCGGGGTCCATGCTCGAATCGTAGAATCGCCGCGTGCCCCTTGTCGTCGACCACATGACGCAGAGCCTGCTGACCGTTTCCGCAGAGGCCACGATCGGGGAGGCGGCGGCGAGCATGGCGGAACGGGGCGTCGGCGCAGTCGTCGTTCTCGACGGTGAGTCGATCGCGGCCATTCTCACGGAGCGCGACGTCATGAAGGCCGTGGCGGCGGGGAAAGACGGCAGCGCACCCGTGTCCGACTGGATGACGCGACACCCTGACACGATCGAGCCCGGCGACACGACCGATCACGCGGCCACGCTCATGATCCACGGCGGCTTTCGCCATCTCCCGGTCGTCGAGGACGGGAAGGTCGTCGGGATCGTCTCGATCCGCGATCTCATGAAGGTCGCGCTCGACGACCGCTCCCCGCGCGGCGTGTAGCTGCTGCCCACCGGCCGACTCCGGCTCCGTTTGTGACGCCGGCCCCGCGGGTACCCGGAGCAAAAGCCGTAGAGGAAGGAGACAGCCGTCATGTCAGTGTGGGTTTGGATACTGCTCGCAGTCGTTGCCGTGCTCGTCGTCGTGGTGGTCATGCGGCAGATGGCAGCGCGAAAGCGCACGTCGCAGCTCCAGGATCGCTTCGGGCCCGAGTACGATCGTGTCGCCACGAGCGCGGATAGCAAGCGCGACGCGGAGTCGGAGCTCGCAGAGAGAGCCGAGCGCCGGGAAGAGCTCGATATCAGGCCACTGCCCGAAGCGTCTCGAGACCGGTACGTCGAATCGTGGACGACGGTGCAGGCGCAGTTCGTCGACGATCCGCGTGGCGCGGTCACCCAGGCCGACTCGTTGCTCCAGGCGGTGATGCGGGAACGCGGGTATCCGGTCGACAACGATCCCGACCAGCGCGCGGCGGACGTCTCGGTCGACCATCCTGAGGTCGTCCAGCACTATCGCGACGGCCACCGGCTCGCCCAGACGAGCGACGACGACGATGCCGTGACGGAGAACCTCCGTGAGGCGATGCAGCACTACCGGGCGCTCTTCGAGCAGCTCGTCGAGCCCGACCCCGCGCGAACCTGAGAGGGGTGTGAGTGGCATGAGCGATATGACAACGACCGACGATCGCGAACGCGGCGATTCGCAGCCGGATGAACCGGTGGTGACTGCGCCCGTCGGAGACGTCGACAGGACGGCGCCAGAGAGCTCCGTCGACATCGACTCGCACGACACGACCACAGCACCGGAAGTCGTGGCCGAGGCCGAGGAAGCCCACGGCGGATCACTGCTCCCGGACGACCAGAACGAGCGCTTCCGCTCGGCCTGGGAGGAGATCCAGGCGAGCTTCGTCGACCGCCCGCAGGAGGCCGTCGAGAAGGCCGATGCGCTCGTCTCCGACGTGATGCAGCGAGTTACGGCGAACCTGACGAAGGAGCGCGAGCGCCTCGAGGGTCAGTGGGCGCAGGGCGACGACGTCTCGACGGAGGACTTGCGTGTCGCGCTGACGCGCTATCGCACGTTCTTCGATCGCTTGCTCGCCGCGTAGGCTGCGAAGGATCGCGGGCTGTCGCGCTTGCTCGGGTAGGGGCGAGATATATCTCGCCCCTACGACCTCCGGCGGCTGAGCGAGGCCAAAGAAGCCCGCCATCCGGCGGGCTTCTTCACGCTGAGGCTCGCTCGAGCACGACGCGGTCTAGCCAGCGCTCGAAGATGGCGCGCCCGTCAGCGCGCATCCCCTCCGCGTTGTCCGCGATCGCGGCGAGGAAGGCAGGGGCCGCGGCGGCGCCGAGCGTGCGCTCGAGCGAGGCGACGTACTCGGGTACCCGCGCCCAGTCCTGCGCCATCTCGGCCGAGACCTCCAGGTGGAACTGCACGCCGTACGCCCGCTCGAAGCGGAACGCCTGGTTCGGGTAAGCGGGCGAGCCGGCCAGGCACACCGCTCCCTCGGGTAGGTCGAACGTGTCGCCGTGCCATTGCAGCGTCACGAGATCGTGCGGTGCCTCCTCGAAGACGGGGTCCGTGCGCGCAGCGCCGGTCATGCTCACCGGCAGCAACCCGACCTCGGGCTCCGGGCCGGGATAGACCTTCGCGCCGAGCGACGCGGCGAGGAGCTGCGCGCCGAGGCAGACGCCCCAGTACGGCATCCCGTCGCGCACGGCCTCGCCGATCGCTCGCTTCTCCTCGGTCAGCCACGGCAGCATGGCGTCGTCGTTGACCGACATCGGCCCACCCATGGCCACGATCGCATCGAACTCGTGCCAGTCGGGAAGCGCCTCACCCTCGTCGAGCTCGACCCGGTACAGCTCGGCGCCGCGCTCGCGCAGCACGTCCTCGAACACGCCAGGTGGCTCGCACGCGATGTGCTGGAGGACGAGAACGCGCATCCCTGTGAAGCTACAACCTCAAGTCTCCTTCGTGACGGCCGATAGCGTGAGCAGCATGGCTCGCAGCCTCGTCTTCGTCGCCGTACTCGTGGTGGCCGTGGTCGTTTCCGGCTGTGGCGGTTCGCCGGCCCAGATCCCGGAATCGGCGAGCCTGGCGCCTGCCGACGCCGTCGTCTTCGCGAGGATCACGACCGACGGCGACTCCTCGCAGTGGCAGAAGGCCGAGCGCATCCTCGAGCGGATTCCCGGCGTGCGCGACAGTGTCGTCACTGCGATCGAGCAGGAGCTGACCGACGAAGGGCTCGACTGGAAGACGGACGTCGCACCGGCGATAGGTGACGAGGTCGTGGTCGTCGCGACGGCGAAGCTGCGCCCGATCGTCCTGCTCCAGCCGGAGAGCGAGGAGAAGCTCGCCGCGTTGCTCGCCAAGAGCGACGAGGAGGCCGTTCGCGGCGAGGTGGACGGGTGGGTTGCACTCGCGGAGGAGGACGCCGATCTGGCCGACTACCGTGCTGCGCTCGAGCGCGGCACGATCGAGGGCGAGGAGTCCTTCGCCGCCGGGCTCGAAGCGCTTCCCGACGAAAGCCTGGGCCTCGTCTGGATCGACATGGAGGTTCTCACGGAGGAGTTGAGCCCCGCCCTCAAGCAGGCCACGCAGGAGCAGATCGACCTTGGCATCGACTGGCTCTCCGCATCGCTCTCGGCGGAGGACGACGGGATGCTCGTCGGGATGGGCGCCCGCACGCCCGGCGCGGGTACCACGCACTACGAGCCCGAGCTCTTTCGCAGCGTGCCGGCCGACGCGGTCGCAGCGGTCTCCTTCGGAGGGACTCAAGGTGCGCTCGACCGGCTCCAGGGCCAGGTCGACGTCGACGGCATCGCGAAGATGATCGAGCAGGCCACTGGCGTATCGCTCGACGGCATGGTCGACGCCCTCTCCGGTGAGGGCGTGCTCTACGTGCGCCCGGGGGAGGGCCACCCGGAAGTAACGCTCGCCCTCGCACCACCCGATCCGGACGAGACGTGGCGTACGGTCGACCGCCTGGCTCGCAAGCTTTCGGCAGAGATGCAGGTGCCGGTGACGACGACGATGGAGAGCGGCGTCGAGGTCTCGAAGATCGTGGTCGACGACGTCACCATTCGCTACGCCCGCCCGAACGCCGACACGATCGTCGTGACGAGCGGTGAGGACGGGCTTGCGCTGCTCGCCGGCACCGGTCCGAAGCTCGTCGACTCCGAGAGCTTCACCCGAGCCGCTGAAGATGTCGGTCTCGCGGATCGCACCAAGGGCTTCGTCTATGTGGACGTCGACGGGATGCTGCCGCTGATCGAGACCCTCGCCGGCGAGAGCATTCCTCCCGACGTTCGGGACGGCGTCGCGGCCGTCGACTCGCTTCTCTTCCAGACGTCCGGCGACGGCGACTCGACCAGTGTGAGCGGCTTCGTCCGCGTGCCGTAGGGCGGGAGCACGCGCGCTCCCGCCCGAAGCACCTCGTTGCTAGCGGATGGCGAAGCGACCGCGCATCTCGTCCGCGTGCGGCGTGCAGACGAAGGTGTAGCTGCCCGATCCCAACCTCACGGTCACCGTCTTGGTCCCGACGAAGTCGACGCCGGTGAGGGCCTTGCCCGTGCCGGGTCCGCGCAGTGCGAAGTTGTGCTCGTCGGATCGGTCCCGGACCACGATCTGGTACGAGCCGCGTGGGAGGGCCGAGACGCGCTTGCCGCTCTGCGTCTTCAGCGAGATGGTGGCGCCGGGGCCGACGGTTCCCACCAGCTTCGTCGACGCGCCCTCGGCCATGACGGTGAACACGAGAGCCGCAGTGGCGACGAGGGCACTCAGGGCTCCGACGCCGAGCATCCTCGTTCGCGGTGTGGATGTAGTCATCGAGATCCTTCCTTCTTCGCTTGTGGACGTCCCCGACGGTAGGCGCCCGCCGGCCAGGGCTCGACCCGCTCGCGGCCAGGAAGCCGTCGGGGTTCGGCAAAGAAACGGCAGCCGAGGGGGATAATGGCCCCGGGGTACGCTCGGCGGAGCCGCGCCAGGCCTATCCTGAGCGACGGTGCAGAGGCGGAGGATCCTCCTGATCGAGGACGAGGTGGCTATCTCCGAGCCGCTTGCAGCGGCCCTCGAGCGCGAGGGATTCGAGGTTCGCGTCGCCGCCTCCGCGGCGGCCGGAAAGGAGCTCCACCGAACGCACTCGCCGGATCTGGTGCTCCTGGACATGATGCTGCCGGACGGTGACGGTCGCGACGTCCTGCGAGAGATCCGCGCGTCGTCGCGCACTCCGGTCATCGTCGTCACCGCGCGGGGCGAGGAGCTCGAGCGTGTGCTCGGCCTCGAGCTCGGCGCCGACGACTACGTGACGAAGCCGTTCAGCGCGGCCGAGCTCGCAGCGCGGGCGCGCGCGGTTCTCAGGCGGACGGATTCGAGCCCGGGCGGGCAGCAGGCGGTTCTCGCCGTGGGGGAGGTGCGGATGGATCTCGAGCGGCACGAGGCACTTCAGCGGGGGCAGCCGCTCGACCTGACGGTGAAGGAGTACGAGCTCCTGCGCGTGCTGCTCGAGAGCGCCGGCAAGGTCGTACAACGCGAGCAGCTGATCAAGCAGGTCTGGGACACGGCATGGTTCGGATCGACGAAGACGGTCGACGTCCACGTCAGTGCTCTGCGCAGAAAGCTCGGTGACGATCCGGCGGCACCGCGGTACATCCACACCGTGCGCGGCGTCGGCTTTCGGTTCGCGTCGCCCGACGAGCTCGGGGCATGAGCTTCCGGACGCGGCTGCTCCTCGCCGCCTTCTACGTTCTGTCCGCCGTGGTGATCGCGCTCGCGGTTCCGCTTGCGCTGACCGTCGAGCGGCGTGCAAGCTCGGACTTCGAGACGGCGACGCTCGGAGACGCGGCCATTCTTGCGGCACGCGTTGCCGACCTCGTTCCGGCGGACGCGTCGCAGGCGAACGCTGCGGAGCTCCGTGCGATACGCGACCTCGTCGACCAAGGCGTTCGCTCGGGTGACAAGCGTGTTGTGGTAACCGACGCCGGCGGGCGAGTGGTGGTCGACAGCACCGGCCTCGCGCGGATCGGAGTGCCCTACGCGAGCTCTGCCCGGCCCGAGCTTCGCGAGGCGCTGTTTCGCGGCCGCATCGATACGCGTCGGCGCTTCAGCGAGAGCCTCGGCGAGGAGCTGCTCCTCGTGACGATTCCCGTCGTCGACCAAGGGCGAGTCGTGGGTGCCGTCCGCGTCTCGGCCGGCACAGCCGACGTCGCGGCAGGCGTACGCGCGAGCTGGCTGCGGCTGGCGCTTCTCGGCCTCGCGGTCGTCGTGGCTGGCCTGATCCTCGCGTGGCTCCTCGCACGGCCCCTCGTGCGTCAGATCGACCGTCTCTCCGACGCTGCCGCGCGGCTCGGGCGCGGCGAGCGCGGCGCACGTGCCCCCGAGGAAGGCCCGGCCGAGCTCGCCGGGCTCGCTCGCTCGTTCAACGACATGGCCGAGAGCGTCACGGCGAACATCGAGTCCCAGCACGAGTTCGTCGCCAACGCGTCGCATCAGCTGCGAACTCCCCTGACCGGCATTCGCCTTCGGCTCGAGGCGATTGCGCACGAGGGAGGTCCAGCAGCCGTGCAGGCCGAGAAGGCGGAGGTGGAGCTCGACAGGCTCAGCGCACTCGTCGACGACCTGCTCGCTCTGGCGCGCGTCGGTGAGTCGCAACCGAGCGGTGGTCCGGTCGATCTCTCCGAGTTGGTAGGGGATGCCGGCGTCCGTTGGACGGAACGTGCCGCCGAGGGGGGAGCGCGCATCGAGGTCGAATCGAGCGGTGACTGCGTCGCCTGGGCGGATCGCGATGACCTGCGTGACGTCCTCGACAACCTCCTGGACAACGCGCTGCGATACACGCCACGCGGGACGCAGGTTCGTGTGACGACGGCGATCCGGGACGGCCGCGTCGTCATCGAGGTCGCCGACTCGGGTCCGGGCATCCCGGCGGAAGACCGACCGCGGGTGTTCGAACGGTTCTACCGGGGTGTCAACGGCCGGCGTGCGGGCTCCGGCTCGGGCCTCGGGCTCGCGATCGCGGACGAGCTCGTGCGACGCTGGGGTGGCGACGTCACGCTGTCCGCCGGGCCGGGAACCCGATTCGTGGTCTCGCTGCCGCAGCTACCGACTCTTGACCCTTCTCTGACCGAGGCCTCGCACAGCGCGCGCTAGCGTGGAACCGATGCGCCGCTCGCTCCTCGTACCCGCCGCGCTGATCGGATTGGCCTTCCCTGCGGGGTTGGGGCTGGCCGTCTACGCGGCCTCCGGGAGCACGCTCGCTCCTCCCCCGGCGACGGCTCAGGTGCCCACGGGCGAGATCGCCCGCCCGAGCACCCCGCCGACCACGACGCTGGAGGACACTACGTCCGCCGAGAGCACGACGACGGACGAGACGACGACGGTCGACGACGACACGGACGACTCGTCGGGGCGGGGGAGGGGGCGCGGACGAGGACGCGGCGGGTCGGGCTCGGGCGACGACTAGCCATGGGCCCCGACGGGAGCTCAGTGGCCGGCGGGCTTCTCCCAGCCCTCGAGGACGGGCGCCGTGTAATCGGTGCCGAGTGTTCTCGAGCCCTCGACCCAGGGGCCGAGCTCGGGCTGGGGGAACTTCGTGTGGTCGGCTTTCAGCTGAATTCCGTATGAGTTGCCGCTCGTCAGGTGCTTCACGAGCACCTTGCGTGCGATCTCGTCCTCGCGGCCGTCGGGAATCGGGAAATAGATCTTCAGGAAGGCATTGCTGTAGCGGTCGAAGACCGCCGGCATCCCGTCCTCCTCCAGGAGGGCGATGTCCTCGAGCCAGTTGAGATCCTCGCCAGGGGTCGCCGCCATGAGGTCGACGTCGTCGAGAAGCGAGATGTCCTCCTGGTACGGGAACCGATGCCCCGCGAGGAACTCCGCGTCGATCGACTTGATCTTCTCCGGCTCGGTGTACGCGAGATCGTGGGAGCTCATGATTCCACCGAGTGCAGGTCTGTGACCTGCGCGGTCGGGTTCGCGATGAGCTCGTCCTCGGCCTTGATCGCGAGCAGGCGCTGCACCTCGGCGAGGATCTCGCGCTCGGTCTGTCCCACGGTGTAGGTCGTCCCTGCGAGCGGCACCTTTGCCATCGCAGAGGCCTCGACCGTGAGCGCGGCGAGATCCTCCGGCTCGAGCGAGTGCACGTTCGTCTTGCCACAGGCGCGCGCGAGCATCTGCAGCTCCATGGTCATCGCGGTCAGGAAGTTGTAGACCCGCTCGGAGGCCTCCTCGACGACGAGCCGCTTGCGCAACTCCGGATCCTGGGTCGCGACGCCGACCGGGCAGCGGCCCGTGTGGCAGTGGTAGCACTGGCCGGCCGGAACGCCGACGGTGCCCTCGTAGTCGGTGACGCCGGGGATCTCCTTGTTGCAGTTCAGCGCCATGAGCGCCGAGTGACCGATTGCAACGGCCTTCGCGCCGAGCGCGATTGCCTTGGCGACGTCGGCGCCGTTGCGGATGCCGCCCGCGACGACGAGGTCGATCTCGTCGGCGAGGCCCACGTCCTCGAGCGCGCGCCGCGCCTCCGGGATCGCGGCCATCAGAGGTATCCCGGTCTCCTCGGTTGCGATGTGGGGGCCAGCTCCGGTGCCGCCCTCGGCTCCGTCGAGGTAGATGATGTCCGGCCCGCACTTGGCCGCCATGCGCACGTCGTCGTACACGCGCGACGCGCCCAGCTTGAGCTGGATCGGGATGCGGTAGTCCGTCGCCTCGCGGATCTCCTGCACCTTCAGCGAGAGGTCGTCGGGGCCGAGCCAGTCGGGGTGTCGCGCGGGGGAGCGCTGGTCGATGCCCGCAGGCAGAGATCGCATCTCCGCGACCTGCTCGGTGACCTTCTGTCCCATGAGGTGCCCGCCGAGGCCGACCTTGCAGCCTTGCCCGATGAAGAACTCGCACGCGTCGGCCAGCATCAGGTGGTGCGGGTTGAACCCGTACCGCGACTGGATGCACTGGTAGTACCACTTCGTCGAGTAGTCGCGCTCGGGCGGGATCATCCCACCCTCGCCCGAGCAGGTCGCCGTGCCGGCCATGGACGCACCCTTCGCGAGCGCCATCTTGGCCTCGAGCGAGAGCGCGCCGAACGACATGCCCGTGATGTAGATCGGGATGTCGAGCTCGAGCGGGTTCTTCGCGAAGCGCGCGCCGAGCACCGTCGTCGTGTCGCACTTCTCGCGGTAGCCCTCGATGACGAAGCGCGTCAGCGTCCCGGGAAGGAACACGAGCTCGTCCCAGTGCGGTATGGGCTTGAAGATCGAGAAGCCACGCATGCGGTAGCGGCCGAGCTCGGCCTTGATGTGGATGTCGTTGACGACCTCGGGCGTGAAGATGCGGCTGCGCCCGAGGACGTCCTTCTGGCTCGGGCCGTTCTGGTCGGTCATGACGTCTCCTTCGGCGGGGCGGGATGTATCTCGCCCCTCCACCCACAGTTGTGGTCGTAGGGGCCGGATATATCCGGCCCGCGCAGCGTCGCGCGCGTCATCAGATCACCAGCTTCTTCTCAGACGGTTCCAGGGAGTCGTAGTTGTAGAGCACCTTGCCGCAGACGAACTTCTGGAACTCGGGCGGCGAGCCGAGCTCGTAGATCCGGAACTTGCGCTCGATGAGCTCGGTGTCCGCGTCCGTCCACTCGCCGGGAACGCAGTCGATGCCGAGCGACTTCACCTTGCCGGCTACGTAGATCGTCCCGTCGTACATCGAGTCGCCGAGCCCGGGGCCCGCGTCGCCGCAGATGATCTGGCGGCCGCGCTGCATCATGAAGCCGGTCATCGAGCCGACGGAGCCGCCGATGATGATCGTCCCGCCCTTCTGGTCGATTCCCGTGCGCGCGCCGACCCGGCCCTTGACGACGAGATCGCCGCCGCGCATAGCCGCGCCGGTCAGCGAGCCTCCGTTCTTGTCGACGACGACGACGCCGGACATCATGTTCTCGCACGACGACCAGCCGACACGGCCCTTGATGTGGATCTCCGGCCCGTCGATCAGCCCGCAGGCGAAGTAGCCGAGCGAGCCCTCGAATGTGATCTTGCAGCGGCGCAGGATCCCGACGCCGAGCGAGTGGCGTCCCTGCGGGTTCTGGATCACGACCTCGTCGACGCCTTCTTCGTAGAGCAGGCGCCGGAGCTCGAGGTTGATCGTTCGCGTCGTCAGCTCGCTGGCGTCGAATGTCGCGACGCCGTCCTCGACCACGGCTGTGCGCGGCGCCTCGGCGATCGGCTCCGCGAGCCCGCGTGCGTCGTACGAGATCTGCCGCTCGCCTACCGCCGCCACTTTGACTCTTTCGTAACCGGTGTCTGACACCGATTGTTAAGAACGCAACAGTGATTGGCGTGAATACGGGGATTGCGGCGCACGCGCGAAGGTGCGGTGTCAGACACCGTTGTTAACGCTGCCATACGAGGACCTCCCGCTCGTATGGGTCGTACGTGTCGATCTCGTGGTCGACGAGCTGGCGGATCGCGATCTCCTCGGAGGCGAGCGCGACGAGATCGTCCGATTCGTAGAGCACGAGCGGCTTCGCGGCGAGCTCGTCCTTCGCCACGCCGAGCTCGTCCTTCGTCACCGCGATGTACGTGAACACGCCGTCGAGCTCGTCGAGGGACTGGTGCATCGCCTCCTCGAACGTCGAGCCCTTCGACATCTCCTCGGCGAGGTAGACGGCGATGATCTCGGAGTCGCACTCGGACATGAAGCGGCGCCCGGCGCGCTCGAGCCGGCGGCGCCACATGAAGTAGTTCGTCAGCTGCCCGTTGTGGACGACCGCGACGTCCGAGTACGGGTACGCCCAGTACGGGTGCGCGCCGGCGATGTCGACCTCGGACTCGGTCGCCATGCGCACGTGCCCGATCGCGTGGGTGCCGGTGAAGTCGGCCAGCCCGTAGGTCTCGTGGACGCTCTCAGCGTCGCCGAGGTCCTTCACGATCTCGAGCGAGTGGCCGAGTGAGAGCACCTCCGCCTCCGGGATGTCCTCGACGAAGTCGGCGAGGTGCTTCAGGTCGCCGTCGTAGTCGAACGACACGCGAAACGCGTACGGCGTCTCCTCCTCGACCTCGTTGATGCGCGCGCCGAGCGACGCGAGTCGCGCCTCGACCTCGACGCGATGGCGACGCAGGCGCTCCGTGAAGTCGAAGTCGCGCGGCGTGTTGGCGTCGGCGAGCTTGTAGCGCATCACGAGGTTCCCGTTCTCCGGCGTGCCGTACAGCGCGTAGCCCGTGGAGTCCGGGCCGCGGTGCTTCATCGCCTGGAGCATCCGCGTCATCTCGTTGCCGATGGCGTGCTCCGAGCCGTCTCTGTAGATGATCCCCGCGATTCCGCACATGGCCCGATCCCCTGTCCGAAGGTTGTAGGGGCGAGATACATCTCGCCCCTACGGCAAGACGTCGAGGTATTCCGTGACGTCCCAGTCGGTCACCGTCGCACAGTACCTCTCCCACTCGTCGCGCTTGTAGTGCATGAAGACGGTGTACATCTCGCCGGGGAGAGCCTTCTTCACGACCTCGTCCGCCTCGAGCGCGTCGAGCGCGTCACCGAATGTCATGGGGATGCGATTGACCTCCTTGCCGGCCTCCATCGCCTCGTAGATGTTGCGCTCCTCGGGCTCGCCCGGATCGAGCTTGCGCTCGATTCCGTCCTGCATCGCGGCGATGAGCGCCGACATGGAGAGGTACGGGTTCACGGCGGAGTCGACCGAGCGGTACTCGAAGCGGCCGGGTGCGGAGACGCGCAGCGCGGTCGTCCGGTTCTGGAAGCCCCAGTCGGCGAAGACCGGTGCCCAGAAGCCCGTGTCCCAGAGCCGGCGGTACGAGTTGACCGTCGAGGCCGTGACCGCGGTCAGCGCGCCGAGGTGCTCGAGGATGCCGCCGATGGCGTAGAGGCCGACCTGGCTCGGCTTCTGCTGGTCGTCCGTCTCGGGCATGAACGCATTCGTGTCGCCTTCCCACAGCGAGATGTTGTGGTGGCAGCCGTTCG
The DNA here is from genome assembly GCA_963783705.1 of uncultured Gaiellaceae bacterium. GTDB lineage: Bacteria > Actinomycetota > Thermoleophilia > Gaiellales > Gaiellaceae > GMQP-bins7. Next base: position 118,479 of record CAWAOK010000009.1, on the reverse strand, counting down.
CCGAGACGCCCATGAACGGCTTCGGCATGAAGCAAGGGAAGGCGCCGAGCTCCCGGCCGACGGCTCTGCAGATCTGCCGGAACGTCGAGAGGTTGTCGGCCGTCTTCTCGGCCCGGTCGAAGCCGAAGTTGAGCTCGATCTGGCCGGGTGCGTCCTCATGGTCGCCCTGGATCATGTCGAGCCCCATGGCCTGTCCGTACTCGACGACGCGATGGATGATCGGCTGGAGCTCGGAGAACTGGTCGATGTGGTAGCAGTAGGGCTTCGTCTTTCCCGTGACTGCCGGCGTGCCGTCCTCGTTCAGCTCGAGCCACATCATCTCGGGCTCGGTGCCCGCGCGGAGGTGGAGGCCCGTGGCCTCCTCGAACGCGGCCTGGTGGCGCTTGAGATTGCCGCGGCAGTCCGAGGAGAGGAACGCCGCGGGGTTCTCGCGCTCCTCGCGGTTGCGGAAGCAGGTGCACCACACGCGCGCGACCTTCGGGTCCCAGGGAAGTGGCTGGAACGTCTCCGGCTCCGGGATCCCGACGAGCTCGGCGGCCTCGGGGCCGTACCCGATGTAGTTGCCGTGGCGGTCGGTGAAGAGGTTGGCGGTCGAGCCGTACACGAGCTGGAAGCCCTTCTCCGCGATCGTCTCCCAGTGCTGCGCCGGAACGCCCTTGCCCATGATGCGGCCGGTGACGGAGGGGAACTGGTAGTAGATGTACGTGATCCCCTCGGCGTCGATGCGCCGGCGCACGTCCTTCACGAGATCCGCGCGTCCGTCCGCTCCGACGAAGCGTTCCAGGTCCGTCGCCACCTGACTCCTCCTTGTCTCCCGCGTTGTCCTGCGCGAGCCTAATGGAGCGAACCGCGACTCACGCCGGTTGTCGTGAGTCGGAGAGAGGGAGATCATGAGCCCGTGCGCGAGCTTCCCAGCGGAACCGTCACGCTCCTCTTCACGGACATCGAGGGCTCGACCCGCTTGCTGCACGAGCTGGGCGACGGCTACGCCGACGTCCTTGCCGAGCACCGGCGGTTGCTCCGTGGCGTGTTCGGCAGACACGGTGGCGTCGAGGTGGATACGCAGGGAGACGCCTTCTTCTTCGCATTTCCCCGCGCGGGCGAGGCCGTCGAGGCCGCTCGCCGAGCGCAGAGCGAGCTCGCCGGCGGACCGGTTCGAGTGCGGATGGGAATCCACACGGGCGAGCCGATCGTGACCGAGGAGGGATACGTGGGCGCCGACGTCCATCGTGCCGCGCGGATCATGAGCGCGGGCCACGGCGGGCAGGTCGTCCTCTCGGACGTGACCCAGCGGCTGCTCAACCACACGTCGGAGCTCCGCGACCTCGGCGAGCATCGGCTCAAGGATCTGAGTGCGCCTCAGCGGCTGTACCAGGTCGGTGACGCTGCCTTCCCGTCTCTCAAGACGCTGTATCGGACGAATCTCCCCGTCCAGCAGACGCCGCTCGTTGGACGTGTGCGCGAGCTAGGCGAAGCAGGAGCGCTCCTGCGCTCCCAGCGACTGGTCACGCTGACGGGCCCGGGTGGGAGCGGCAAGACGCGGCTCGCCCTCCAGCTTGCCGCCGAAGGGCTCGAGGACTTCCCGGACGGCGTGCACTGGGTCCCGCTCCAGGCGCTCCGTGAGCCGGCCCTCGTCGAGGGTGCCATCGCGGCCGCGCTCGGGGCCGACGGTGATCTGCTCAAGCACGTCGCGAGCAAGACGCTCCTCGTCCTCCTCGACAACTTCGAACAGGTCGTCGCCGCGGCGTCGACGGTTTCGGCGCTCCTCGGCGCAACGCCCAACGCCAAGGTGCTCGTCACGAGCCGCGAGCCGCTGCACATCGGATCCGAGCATCGATATCCGGTGGAGCCCCTGCCGGACGACGACGCCGAGCGGCTCTTCGTCGAGCGCGCTCGGGCCGTAGCGCCAGATTTTCGTCCTGCTGACTCGGTCACGGAGATCTGCCGCAGGCTCGACGGCCTCCCGCTCGCGATCGAGCTCGCGTCGGCTCGCGTCGCTCTCCTCGATCCGGCCGAGCTGCTCGCACGGCTGGAGCAGCGCCTGCCGCTGCTTGCGTCGCAGACGCGTGACGCTCCTTCGAGGCAGCGAACGCTCCGCGCGACGATCGAGTGGAGCTATGACCTTCTCACGCCGGCGGAGCAGGAGCTCTTCTGCAGGCTCGCCGTCTTCCGCGGCAGCTTCTCGCTCGGAGCCGCCGAGGCCGTATGTGACGCCGACCTCGACACGCTCGAGTCGCTCGTCGTCAAGAGCCTCGTTCGCCGTTGGGGTAGCGGACGCCTCGGGATGCTCGACACGATTCGGGAGTTCGCGCTCGAGCTGTTGAACGACTCGAGCGACGCGGAGACGACTCGGCGCCGACATGCGGAGTTCTTCCTCGGTATCGCGCGCGAGGCGAACCTGAACCCGGGCATGCTCCGACCGGGTGGACAGCGACTCGAGCTCGCGCTGCCCGAGCTCGACAACTTTCGCGCTTCCCTCGAGTGGGCCGTCGAGTCCGCATCCGTCGCGCTCGGGCTCGAGATCGCGACGGCACTCGACCAGCTGTGGACGCTCGGTCACCCCGAAGAAGGCATTCGCTGGTTCGCGCGACTCCTCGATCGACCCGAGGCCGACCTGGCGCCGCCCAGCCTCCGCGCCCACGCGCTGCGAGCGTACGGGAGCTACCTGTATCTCGCGGGCCGTCACCCGCCGGCCGAATCTGCGTGGGAACGGAGTCTGGCCATCTTCGAGGAGCTTCACGACGAGCACGGGCGGGCAGTCCTTCTCCATCGCCTCGGGCTCAGCGCGATGGTTCGAGGCGACCTCGAGACGGCGCGCGAGCTCGTCGTGGCCAGTGACGAGATCCACGGGCGGAGGGGGGACGTGTGGGGTCGCGCTCAGACGGTGGGAGCGCTCGGGGCGATCGCTCGCGACGAGGGAGACGCGCACCGCGCACTCGATCTCGTTCGGGAGAGTGCCGTGCTGGCGCGGGAGGCGAATGTCCCTTGGTGGGAGTGTGGAGCTCTCGCAGAGGCCGCATGCACGTTGCTGACGATCGGCGAGATCGACCAGGGCGAGGCGCACGCCCGCGAATCGCTTGTTATAGCGGAGCGATTGGGCTATCGATCCGGGCGCATCTTCGGCGTCGGGATCCTTGCCCGCGTCGCGGCCGAACGCAGTCAGGACGAGCGTGCCGGTCGGCTGTGGGGCGCAATCCAGAACGAGGAGGCGGGCGCACCACTCGGCGGTTGGCGTCGCCATCGACAGGAGTGCGAAAGCCGGATTCGCGAGCTCGTCGGATCCGAGTTCGAGCGTGGCTGCGAGGAGGGCCGATCTGGTTCCCTCGACGACGCGGTCGCGCTGGCCTTGAGTTGACGAGACGGCGCCTCTCCGACCGGGTTAGCCTGTGCTTCAGTGAGCCAGCCGAGAACCGAGCAGCTGACCGCCGAGCAGCGCGAGGCGCTGGAGGCCGAGCTCGCCGAGCTCGAGGGCCCCCGGCGGAAAGAGGCGATCCAAGCGATCAAGACGGCGCGGGAGTTCGGTGATCTGTCGGAGAACTTCGCGTACCACGACGCGAAGAACGAGCAAGGGCTCCTCGAGGCGCGGATCCGCACGCTTCGCGAGCGCCTCACGCATGCCGTGACCGTGGAGCACGACACCGACGAGCACGTCGGCGTCGGATCGATCGTCGACATTGCCGACGCGGACGATGACGTGATGGAAGTCGAGATCTCCGCGGTCGGAGGCGTGTCGCCCGATTCACCGCTCGGCTCGGCTCTCATGGGCGCTGCGGTCGGTGACGTCGTCGAGGTCGAGGCGCCGAGCGGCTCGTGGAAGGCCCGCGTGGTCGCAATTCGGCGCGGATGAGGCCGGAGACTCTCGAGCTGCTCTCCTGGGTGGCGCGCGAGCCGCGCACATACCCCGACGCGATCGAGGTCTGGCGGACGAACTGCCCGCACCACTCCGTGTGGGAAGACGCGCTCGACGAGGGGTTGATCGAGATCGCTCGAGACGGGCCGCTTTCGAGCGTTGTCGTCACGGGGCGCGGTCGGGCGGCGCTGGACGAGGTGTGAGCAGCCTCGCGGAGCTGCACGCGCGCGAGGAGGCGCGCTTCGTCGAGACTCACCCGCGCTCGCGCGAGCTCGCCGAACGGGCGCACGGCCTGCTGTTCGAGGGCGTCCCGATGCACTGGATGCGCAAGTGGCCGGGCGGCTTTCCGGTGTTCGTGCAGGAGGCACAGGGTGCGCGGTTCGTCGACGTCGACGGGATCGAGTACGTCGACTTCTGCCTCGGGGACACGGGTGCCATGACCGGCCACGCGCCTGCCCCGACGCTGAAAGCGGTGATTGACCAGTCGGCCAAGGGGATCACGCTGATGCTTCCGAGCGAGGACGCGCTCTGGGTCGCCCACGAGCTGACGCGCCGATTCGGCGTCTCTTCCTGGCAGTTCGCGCTGACGGCCACGGATGCGAACCGATTCACGATCCGGCTCGCGCGGCACTTGACTGAACGGTCAACCATCCTGGTGTTCAACTGGTGCTACCACGGCACCGTCGACGAGACGTTTGCGACCCTCGGGGCGGACGGGGTCGTTCGCGCGCGCAACGGCAACCTCGGGCCGCCGGTCGATCCGGCGGTGACGACACGCGTCGTCGAGTTCAACGACGTCGATGCGCTCGAGCGGGAACTCGCTCGAGGTGACGTGGCGTTCGTCCTGACCGAGCCCGCGCTCACGAACATCGGCATCGTCCATCCGGAGCCGGGCTTCCACGAGGCGCTGCGGGAGCTGACGCGGCGGCACGGCACGCTGCTCGCCATCGACGAGACGCACACGGTCTGCTGCGGACCAGGCGGGTACACGCTGGAACACGGCCTCGAGCCGGACGTCGTCACGATCGGCAAGCCGATCGCAGGCGGTATCCCGGCGGCCGCGTACGGGTTCTCGGACGAGGTCGCCGCGCGCCTCACTGGGAGCATCGAGCTCGAGGGCGTCGATGTCGGTGGCGTGGGAGGCACGCTGGCCGGGAACGCACTGTCACTCGCGGCGATGCGCGCGACTCTCGAGGAGGTGCTCACCGAAGAGGCGTTTGCCCGGATGATTCCGCTCGCCGAGCGGTGGACGGAAGGCGTGGAGGCAGGCATCGCCGATTCGGGTCTGCCGTGGCACGTCACCCGGCTCGGCTGTCGCGCCGAGTACCTCTTCGGCCCGGACCGGCCCCGAACCGGGCAGGAAGCACACGACGCCGGAGACGCCGCGCTCGAGCGCTACATGCACCTCTTCGCGCTGAACCGCGGGATCCTGCTGACGCCGTTCCACAACATGGCGCTCATGTCACCCGCGACGACGGAGGCGGACGTCGACCGGCACACGCAGGTCTTCCGCGAAGCCGCGCTCGAGCTCGCCGGTTGACCCTCGCAGTCGCGCGACGACAGCCAAACTGGGCGTTACGCTGGCCGCGTGGCCGTGAGATGCGAGTGGCGAGGATCCTTCACGAACGATGAGGTGAACAAGCTCCACGCGGAGGCATTCGGGCACCCGGTGCTCGAGGCCGATTGGAAGGGCCAGGTCGAGGCGCACAGCTTGGGCTGGGTTTGCGCCCGCGAGGGCGCCGACCTAGTGGGCTTCGTCAACGTGCCGTGGGACGGCGGCGTCCACGCTTTCATTCTGGACACGATGGTGCCACTGACCCGTCGCAGACTCGGCATCGGCAGGGAGCTTGTCGCCGTCGCGATCGTGGAGGCAGGTGCCGCGGGCTGTGAGTGGCTCCACGCTGACTTCGACGATGGCCTTCGCGCGTTCTACGTTGACGCTTGCGGGTTCAGCCCGACCGATGCCGGGTTGATCGCGCTCTAACTGGCGGGCCGATAGCGGCGTGCCCGGCCGTTTGCTAGAGCCAGATGCCGCGAACAATGTCGCCCGTCGTGATCGTCCCCGGGACGATCACGTGCGCGTTCACACCCCGGAGCCGCAGCTCACGGCCCTCGGGCGAGTTGATGAACTTCAGCGCGTCGCTGCCGAAGCGAGCCGAGAACTTCGCGCAGCCGGTGTGCGGCAGCTCCGAGATCTGGACGACGACCGTTTCGCCGATAGCGAGTCTGGCCCCCACAGGAAGACCCTCCTTGTCGAGGCCCATGTCGACGAGCAGGTTGTCGCCCGCGAGCGGCCAGCGCTCGGGCTCCGCGATGAGCCCGAGAACGCGCGTGGACGCGATCGTGAGTTGCGCCTCGCGGCCGAGGGATCCGTCAGCCTCGACGTAAGGCTCCCAGCGGTCACGGACGAGCCCTTCCTCGACCGTCAGCTCCGCGGTGTCGGGTGTCTCGCGCTCGCCCTCGCTCGGCCGCACGACGATGAGCTCGAGCGTTCCTTGCTCGGTGCCCAGTTCGCGGAGCTCGGGAAGCCGTTCGTCGAGGCTCTCCCGTGTGACGTGAAGGTCGGTGCTCACGGATCGAGATGCTAGCGACCGCTTCAGAGGCCGGACAAGATCTCGAAGTCGGCCTTGTCCTTCGCCGCGTCGTCGGAATCCTCGCGTGGGGAGGACTTGCCGCTCGTGAGCGCCGCCCTGTCGACGATGCGCGCGCGTATGCCTCGGAGCACGCGCGTGTCGTCCCCGAACGCGCCCGTAGGCCAGGGAGCGTCGAAGTCGCCAAGGGGTGTGACGATGCCTCCGCCGTCCCTGCGCACGAGGTAGGTGAGCTCGAGGCGAACGCCGTTGCGGTCGTAGCCCGTGCCTCCGTTCTCGTCCGCGTCAGGCGCGTGTCGCCAGCCGTCCTCCTCGAGAAGCGCGGCGATTCGCGGGAGGTCGGCGAGCCAGACGGCGATGTCGACGTCGAAGTGCGGTCGCGTGACCGAGCCGGCATGGAAGTCGACTGCCCAGCCGCCGAAGAGCCAGTACTCGATTTCGTCCCGCTCGAGGAGCGCGTCGACTGATCCGAGCGCCGCCAGCTGACTCGCAGCGACGCTGCGGTACGTGACGAATGCGAACGAGACGCCGTCCTCCGAGACGTGCTCCTCACGTGCGACCTCCACGAACGCCGCACGATCCCAGTCCGGGAAGAGCGTGTCGCCGGCGAGCTCGGCGTCGATCTCGGTGAGCACGAGCTCGTCCGCATGGGTGAGCGCCGCCGCGTAGATCTCCGCACCGCCGATGACGAAGACGCGCTCCTCCTCGGCGAGGAGCGCGAGCGCCTCCTCCAGGGAGCGTGCGCGCTCGGCGCCGTCTTCCTGCCACGTGTCGTTCCGCGTGACGACGACGTTCCGTCGTTCGGGCAACGGTCGAAAGCGATCCGGAAGCGAATCCCAGGTGCGCCTGCCCATCACGACCGCATGGCCCGTCGTCAGGGACTTGAAGTGCTCGACGTCCTCGGGCAGGCGCCACGGGATCCCACCGTCGCGCCCGATCACGCCGCCGCGCGCGACGGCCGCGACGAGCACGAACGTCACACGGCGACCGGCGCGCGGATCGCCGGATGATGCTCGTAGCCGACGACCTCGAAGTCCTCGATTGCGTAGTCGAAGATCGATGGCGGCCGCCGTGCGAGACGGAGCGACGGGTACGGGAACGGCTCGCGTGCGAGCAGGGTCTCGACCTGCTCGCGGTGGTTGTCGTAGATGTGGCAGTCGCCGCCCGTCCAGACGAGGTCGCCCACCTCGAGGTCGCACTGCTGGGCGAGCATGTGCGTCAGAAGCGCGTAGCTCGCGATGTTGAACGGGACGCCGAGGAAGGCGTCGGCGGAGCGCTGGTAGATCTGACAGCTCAGTCGCTCGCCGCCGGCGACGTGGAACTGGAAGAACGCGTGGCACGGCGCGAGCGCCATCCTCGGGATCTCCGCGACGTTCCAGGCGCTGACGATGATTCGGCGTGAGTCCGGGTTCTCCCGAAGGAGCCGTACGACCTCCGCGATCTGGTCGACATGTCCGCCGTCCGGCGCCGGCCAGCTCCGCCACTGCACGCCGTAGACCGGTCCGAGCTCGCCGTCCGCATCCGCCCATTCGTCCCAGATCGTGACGCCGTGCTCCTGGAGCCAGCGGACGTTCGAGTCCCCGCGGAGGAACCAGAGCAGTTCGACGGCGACCGACTTGAAGTGCACCTTCTTCGTCGTCACGAGCGGGAAACCCTCGGACAGCTCGAAGCGCATCTGGTAGCCGAACGTGCTCACGGTTCCGGTGCCCGTGCGGTCGCTCTTGGGCGCGCCCTGCGCGAGCACGTGGCGGACGAAGTCCTCGTACTGGGCCACGAGACGAAGATAGCGCCGAACCCGGCGGTGACTCGGCTCGGAACCGTGCCGCGGCGTCCGGTGTACCACGTCCGGATGACGCGATTCATCACGCTGCTCGCGCTGCTGACGCTCACATCCGCGAGCGCACTCGCTGCGCCTCAGCCTCGATTCGAGCTCCCGTACGACGTCGCCGTCGCGCGAGACGGGACGATCTACTTCCCCGACCGCTCACGCGTTCTGACCCTCCAGCCTTCGACTGGGCGTGTTCGCATTCATACGAAGGTCGCCGGCGCGCGCGAGCTCACCGGGCTTGCTCTGGGGCTGGACGGGACGCTGTATGCGACGGACCTGCCGAGCGGACGGATTCTGCGCATCCCTCGCGGCCGAGCGGCCGTCGATGTGGCGACAGTGCTGATGCCCGTCGACCTCGTCGTCGATCCGGCAGGCTCGACACTGTGGGTCGCGTCGATCGCGGACGGGGTCGGGCTCGTGAAGGTCGACGTTGCCTCCGGCAGCGTCGAACCGTTCGCGGCGGTCAGACAGCCGCACGGGATGGCGCGGACCACTGCCGGCGACTTCGTCGTTCACAACGGCCACGCGGTGAGCAGGGTGGACGGTGCGACGGGCAGCGTGACGCCGCTTGCGAAGGTCGACGCCTTCAAGGTCGTCGTCGCCCGAAACGGTGTCGTCTACGGAGCGACGGGTGGGCCGACCGGTGGGCGGGTCGTGCGCATCTCGCCGAGCGGTCGGGTCGTTCCCGTCGCCGGAACGGGCCGGCTCGGCCCGCACCGTGACGGGCGCGCCCTGGCGGCGCCGATGCTCCCGAGTGCCGTCGCGCTCGCGCGAGACGGAAATCTGCTCGTCGCGCAGATCGACCCGGTGCCGGCGATCCGGCGCGTCGAACTTGCGGCGGGGACGATTACCACGCTCGCCCGCGGGCGCTGAAGAGCGTCGCGACGTAGTCAGGCGGCTTCAGGTCGTGAGGAGCGGCGTCTGGGAGCCCTCCTCGACGATGACCCAGCCGTCGAACTCGTCGAAGCGATAGGGCGCGTTGAGCGGCACGACGGCGGAGCCGTCGGCATCGGTCAGGAAGCCACCGCACAGCGCGGCGAGCCGGCCGTCGCGCGTGAGCCAGAGCTCGAACGGCTGGCCGCTCGGTGAGGGCGGGAGCCCGGCGACCGTCAGCTCCATCGGCCAGTTCCCGGCTGCGTCGATCTTGAAGACCGCGAGCGAGGCCGTGGCGCTCGCCGCGCTCGCTGTCCCGGTCATCGTCTCGGTGAAGTCGAGGTCGCGACCTCCGTCGACCAGTGCGGCCCCGAGTGCGAACGCGGTGACGGCGAGCGCCGCGGCGAGGGCGAGGAGCACTCCCCGCTTCCGTCGTGGCCCAAGCGCCGCTGGTGCCGCCGATGCAGTCTCCGGTGGCGGGCCTGCCGCGATGAGCAGCTCGTGGACGCGCTCGAGTCGGGCGCGCTCGCTCGCGGTGAGGTCGGTGCCGACGAGATCGTCGAAGTTCGGCGTCATCGGAGCTCCTCTTCGAGGGCGTCGGCAAGGCGGGCGAGGGCACTTCGCGTGCGCGTCTTCACCGTTCCGAGGGGAATGTCGAGCCGCGCGGCGACCTCACTCTGGGACAACCCGCTCCAGTATGCGAGCTCGATCACGGGCCGCTCGTGATCGGGAAGCACCTCGAGCGCGCGATGGACGCGCCATGCCGCCCACGACGCCTCTGCCTCGTCGGAGGGATCCGGCTCGCGACCAGGCCCGTCCTCGAGCTCGGCCACGGGCTCGGGCGTGCGCCGGTGGCCGTCGGTGATCGCGTTGCGCGCGACTGCATACAGCCACGGCGCCCCGCGTCCGCGCGCCGGATCGTAGGTGCGCGCCGAGCGCCAGATCGCCACGAATGCGTCCTGTGTTGCGTCCTCCGCGCGACCACGGTCTCCGAGACGCCGCAGTGCCAGTCCGAGCACCGCGCGCGCATAGCGACCGTGCAGCTCCTCGAACGCTCCGCGGTCGCCACCCGCGACACGCGCGATCAGCTGGCCGTCGGTCGGTTGCGAGAGCTCCACGAGCTGGATGATTCCCGGTCCGGCTTGCGGTGAACCGGCCCGGGTCGCGAGCGGCGCAGCCATGTGAGAATTGCTACGCGCCCGCGACCGGTGCGGATTGCGTCCCTCTAACCGTTCGCCGCGTCGAAGCGCGCCGCGACGGCGTCCCAGTCGACGACGTTCCACCACGCCTCGAGGTAATCGGGGCGCCGGTTCTGGTAGTTGAGGTAGTAGGCGTGCTCCCACACGTCGATGCCGAGGAGCGGCGTCTTGCCGTCCATGACCGGTGTGTCCTGGTTCGGGGTCGACTCGACGGCGAGCCCGGATCCGTCCCAGACGAGCCACGTCCAGCCGGAGCCGAAGCGCTTGACGCCTGCGTCGTTGACCGCCGACTTCAGGTCGGCCACGCCGCCGAACTTCTCGGAGATCGCGTCGCCGAGGGCACCGGACGGATCGCCGCCTCCGTTCGGCCCCATGATTTCCCAGAAGAGCGTGTGGTTCGCATGCCCGCCTCCGTTGTTGCGGACGGCCATGCGCTTGTCCTCGGGGATCGCGTCGAGGTTCTGGAGCACCTCGTCGATCGGCTTGTCCATCCAGTCGCTGCCCTCCAGAGCCTCGTTCAGCTTGGTCACGTACGCCGCGTGGTGCTTGTCGTGGTGGATCTCCATCGTGCGGGCGTCGATGTGTGGCTCGAGCGCGTCGAACGCGTAGGCCAGATCAGGAACGCTGTACGCCATGCCTGCCTTCTCCTCTCGATACGAGTTTCGTCCGGGCAAGGATATGCTCCGCCCGTTCCCGCCCTGCCCCTGGAGGAAACTGCATGTCGAACTTCGTCGAGATCAGGCCCCGTGAGCTGAAGCCGGCGCTTCTCGAGCTGGACGGCATCTCCCGCGCGTCCGTCGAGGCTCACTACCGGCTCTACCAGGGCTACGTCGGGAAGCGAAACGAGATCCTCGGCGCGCTCGCCTCGGTCGACCTCGGGGCGGCGAACCAGATCTACTCCGAAGTCCGCGCGCTGAAGATCGACCTGACCTTCGCCGTCGGGGGGATCAAGAACCACGAGATCTACTTCGAGCATCTGGGTGGCGCCGGCGGCGATCCCGACGGCGCGACCGCAGGGCTGATCGAGCGCGACTTCGGCTCCGCGGACGCCTGGCGCGCGGACCTGCGCGCGACGGGCATGGCCGGGCGAGGGTGGGCCTGGACCGCCTACGACTGGGACGAGGGCAAGCTCTTCAACTACATCGGCGACGCGCAGAACTCGTTCCCGGTGTGGAACGCGACTCCCCTCGTCGCGCTCGACGTGTACGAGCACGCGTACTACCTCGACTACCAGACCGATCGCGCCGCCTACATCGAGGCCTTCCTGCGGAACCTCGACTGGGGCGTCGTCAACGGCTGGGTCGACAGCTACTCGATTCCCATCGCCTAGCCCGTAACGGGGTGCTCGCTCAGGAGATGGCTGAGTGAAACGCAAACACCGCGGCCGCGAAGCGGACGCCTTCAGGGGTTTCCCCGCGATCGGAGTCCGCGCTAGCGGACTCCGATCTTGCGGATGACAGAACTGCTTGCAGTTCTCGGCGGTTATCTGCTCGGCTCGATGCCGTTCGGGTACTGGGTGCCAAAGCTCGTCCGGGGCGAGGACATCCGCACGAAGGGGAGCGGGAACGTCGGCGCATCCAACGTCTTCCGGGTCTATGGGCGCTCGCTCGGCATCCCGGTCGCTCTGCTCGATCTCGCGAAGGGCTTTGCAGCCGCAGCGCTCGGGCTCTGGGTCGGCGGTGCGCTCATCGGCGTGCTGGCAGCAGGCGCCGCGATGGTTGGCCACGCGTATCCCGTCTTCCTTCGTTTTCAGAAGGGAGGGAAGATGGTTGCGACCGCCGGCGGTGCGACCGTCGCGCTCGCGCCGCTTGCCGCGTTTCTCTGCATCGCGGTGTGGCTGATGGTCTTCGTCGCCACTCGCTACGCGTCGCTCGCGTCGCTCGTGACCGCGGTCGCGCTCGTCGTCTGCGTGTTCGTGTTCGACTACCCGTGGCCGATCGTCGCGTTCGGGATCGCCGGAGCAGCTGCGGTCATCGTATTGCACCGCCAGAACATCCGCCGCCTGCTCGGCGGCACCGAGCACCGGTTCGAGCTCGGCCGCTAGCTCGCGGCGAGCCAGGCGGAGAGCGTCGTCTGGCGTGGGCTCGGTTCGCCCGTCGCGAGCTCGCCGCGGAGCTCGCCGACGGTTCCGTGGCGCTCGGCCACGACGTCGTGCACGTGGATCGTCTCGAAGTTGACCTGCCGCGAGAGCAGGAAGTCCGAGTCGTCGAGCTGCGGAAGGGTGTCGAGCGCGTCGCGCAGCGCGTGGCGCACGGAGTCCTCGACGAAGCGCGGCTGCAGGTGTGCGTGCTCGACGACGAAGAGCTCGTCCGGACGCTTGAGGAGGTCGTAGATCGGTGCGCTCATCGAGCGTTCGGCGACGTCGACGAGGACTTCCGCGTCGAGGTCCTGCTCCGTCCCGACGAACAGCGTCTGACGGCCCCGCTGGTTGTGGGTCGCGATGGGCACGAGCTCGAGGATCTTCTCGATGTCGTCTGCCTCGAAACCGGCCTCGAGGAGGCGTTCCGACGCACGGTTGCGCACGAGGCCCTGCGCGCACGGGCACGCATTGATTCCGGTGGCCTCGACGCCGACGGCGCGGCGCGTTCCGGTCTCCGACGCCGCGGCGATGCCGCAGAGCGTCACCATCTCCTGCGTCGCGAGGTTCGTCACGGGCGTGCGCCGGTGGATCGGCCACTGTGCCCGGATCCACACCTCCGCGCGGAGTGCGCCCTGGCGCTCGACGACACGACGGGCGATGTGCTCGGCGAGCACCTCGACCAGGAGCGCCTCGCGCTCGACGACGAGCTCGATCGCTTCCTCGAAGAGCTCGGGGAAGCGCGACATGTGGACACCCTTCTGGTCCGCGGCCAGGTCGACCGTGCAGTCGATCACCGCAGCCATGACCGTGGCAGCGTTCCCACGTCGGATCCGGACTGCCTTTTGCACTCCCGAGACGCCCGCACGCGAGAGGGCGAGCGCGATCTCCGGCGGGGATGCCTGCAGGTCGTCCGCGAGCTTCACGCCGTCCGCCACGCGGCCACCGTAGCAATGCATGAGGCGCCACCCCGAAGGTCGTAGGGACGAGACATATCTCGTCGCCGGAGGTCGTAGGGCGAGATATATCTCGCGCCTACCGCAGCAAGCGCGACAGCCTGCGGTCCTTCAAGAGCCGGCCGCCGGTCTGGCAGGCCGGGCAGTAGTAGATCGTGTGCTCCTCGAAGTCGACGCGCGCGATCGGCGTGCCGCACTGTGGGCATGGCTCGCCGAGCCGGTTGTGCACGACGTAGACCTCCGCGTCGCCCTTGCCGCGCTCGCGCAACTCGAGCGCGCGGGTGAGGTCTTCGTGCATCGCGTCCGCGAGGCGCTCGGCCTCGCCTCGCGAGAGCTCGGTCGACGCCTTGAAGGGCGACATCCGCGCGCGCAGCAGGATCTCGTTTGCGTGCGCGCGTCCGACACCGGTGAGAGCGCGCTGGTCGCGCAGGAGCGGGTGAAGCTGCCTGCGCTCCCGTCCGAGGATCTCGGCGAGTGCGGGAGCGTCCAGCTCGAGCGCGTCAGGGCCGAGATGACCGAGATCCTCTTCCAGTTGTTGCGGCGTCACCAGCCATACGCCTGCGCGTTTCTTCTTCCCGGCCTCGGTGAGGATGAGCTCGTCGCCGCCGGCGAAGCGGATCCGGAACATCGGCGTCTTGGGCCCTTTCGCCCCCGCCGGGAGGAAGCGGAGGCGTCCCGCGCTCATCAGATGGACGCGAAGGACGAGATCGCCGCCCTCCAGGGGGAACACGAGGTTCTTCCCGCGCCGCTGCGCGCCCGTGAAGCGGCGGCCGTCCAGCGCGGAGAGAGGCGGCGAGAACGTCTTCAGCGTCGCGATGTGCGCCGGCCCGGCCTGGTCGATCGTCGTGCGCGACACGAGCGGGGCGAGCTCCCGCACCCAGGCCTCCACCTCGGGCAGCTCCGGCATGGAGCTGACGGTAGCGCCTAGGCGGGCACGGGATCCACTGCGGAGGCCGTGTCCTCGACGGGCTCGGGCATGTCGCGCAGGTGACGCTGTGGCGAGAGGAGGATCCAGAGGAACGCGAGGCCGCTGCCTATCGCCCCGATCGCAATCGCCTCGCGCAGCCCGAGCCAGGTGCCGAGTGCGCCGCCCAAGAGTGTCCCCAGCGGGATCGTTCCCCAGACGATGAAGCGCATCGCGGAGTTCATGCGTCCCTGCAGGCGCGCCGGGCAGATCGCCTGGCGGTAGCTCACCTGCACGATGTTGTACGTCACGAGCGTGTAACCGAGGACGAGCTGCGAGACGATGAGGATCGGCAGAGCGCCGTTCCCTTCCGGCGCGAACGCCACGGCGAGGAACGCCGGCGCCTGCAGGATGGTCACGGCGATCGTAGTCGGGCCGATGCCGAAACGCCTCGAGATGCGCGTGGCCGTGAACGCCGCGACCAGCGAGCCGGCGGCGCCCACCGAGAACACGAGACCGATGAGACCCGGCGACAGCCCCAGCTCCCGCACGGCGAAGACGAGGTACACGGAGAAGCCGACGCTGAAGAACAGGTTCGAGGTCGCGGTGCAGCCCGCCTGCGCGCGCAGGTTCGGGTTGCCCAGCACGAAGCGGAGGCCCTCCTTGATCTCGTGCCAGAAGCTCGTCTTCTTTCCGTCGATCGTCGACCTCTCGGGGCGCTCCTCCGGCTTGCGGATGCGGAGGATGAGAAGTCCTGACACGAGGAAGCTGAATGCGTCGACGAGGACGGCATAGGGAGCGGTCAGGATCTGGACGAGAATCCCGCCAAGACCGGGACCCGAGATCTGCGCGGCCGAGCGGCTGATCTCGAACTTCGAGTTCCCCTCGATGATCTGGTCGCGGTCGACGAGCGCGGGCAGGTACGACTGGTACGCGACGTCGAAGAAGACCTGGAAGACGCCGACGAGGAAGCCGACGACGTAGAGCTGCCAGAGCGTGAGCACGTCCGCCACGTAGGCGATCGGAACCGTGGCGTAGAGGACGGCGCGGCCGAAGTCGCCGACGATGAGAACCGGGCGCCGCGGCCAGCGATCGACCCAGACGCCGGCAGGCAGCGTGAACAGGATGAAGGGAAGGAAGAGGACCGTGCCGAGCAGGGCCACCTCGAACGCGCTCGCATCGAGAACGAGGATCGCGACGAGCGCGAAGGCGAGGTCGTCGATCTGCGATCCGAACTGGCTGATCGTCTCCGCCGACCACAGCTTCAGGAAGTCGCGATTGCGCCAGAGGCCGCCGGTCGGCCAGAGGCTACGCATCGTCGCTCGGCGGTAGGCCGGGCCGCGCGCGGAAGAGCGCGTAGGCCAGGACGTGGCGCTCGCCTGCGGGATCGTCGGCTCCGTGCAAGTCCGCAACGAGGCGGTTGAGCCGCCGCTCGAACCGACGGCGGTCCGCAGCCGTGAGCTTGACGTTCACGAGGCCCGCAGCCTCGGTTTCGTCGCCCGAGGCGATGAGCTCGTCGGCCGCGTGGCGGAGCATCAGCGACGAGAGCGCCCCACCGCGGAGCTCCTCGGGCATCGACTCGTCGCTCTTCAGGACGAAGAGACGCGCGACACGTCCGTAGTAGCGCTCGGTGAGCGCGCGCACCTTGCGGGAGCGGACCACCCGAATGAGCCCGGCCTCTTCCAGAACCTTCACGTGGTGCCCGACAGTTCCCTTCGGCGACTCGAGCGCGGCGGCGAGCTCCGTCGTCGAGGCCGCACGCTCGCGCAGGAGGCCCACGATGCGCGCGCGAGAGACTTCGGCGAGCGCTCGCAGCTGCCGGGGGTCCTCGACGACGAGGACGTCGTCGAGCTCGTAGTCAGGAGAACGGGCGATAATGGCCGAACATACGGCAAATCTCGTCCGTTGGCAAGGAGGACCGGGCCGCGTGGCCCGGTCATTCTTGAATGTCGCTACGGAATCGAGGGCGTGCCGTAGGCTGATCCGATGAACCCGATCGTCGTCGAGGCGGGTCGCGGCGACGTCGTGGAGGCGCGTCATCGCGTCCACGCGGTCGCGGTGTCCGAGGGCGCCGTTGTCGCATCCTGCGGAGATCCGGAGCTCGTAACGTACTTCCGCAGCTCGGCCAAGCCGATCCAGGCGCTGCCGGTCATCCGGGCACGAGACGACCTCGACGACGCCGAGATCGCGATTGCCTGCGCCTCGCATCTCCATCGCGCGGATCAGCTGGAGCCGGTGCAGCGCCTCCTCACGAAGGCCGGTGTGACCGAGGACGACCTCGAATGCGGCCCCGAGCCCACCCGGATCGAACACAACTGCTCGGGCAAGCACGCGGCCATGCTGCTGCTCTGCCGCGCGAACGACTGGCCGACCGAGGGGTACAGGCTCGCCTCGCATCCCTGCCAGCAGGCGATGCTCGCGGAGATCGCCGGCGCCGCCGGGGTCGAGCCCGCGTCGATGCCCACGGCTGTCGACGGCTGCGGCATCGTGACCTACGCGCTGACCCTCGAGCGGATGGCACATGCGTTCTCGCGACTCGAATCGCTCGACGGCGGCGTACGCGCCGCGGACGCGATGCGAGCCCACCCCGAGTTGATCCGGGGACGCGACGCGGCCGACACCGAGCTCATGCGGCTCGACGACGGCTGGGTGGCGAAGGGCGGCGCGGAGGGCCTTCTCTGCGCCGCACGAGATGGCCTCGGGATCGCACTCAAGGTCGAGGACGGCGCCCAGCGTCCGCTGCGTAGCGCGCTCGCGGCGTTCCTCGGGCAGCTCGGCTTCGGGGCCGGCGACTTCGCGCACGTCCCCGTCGAGAATTCGCGCGGTGAGATCGTCGGTGAGGTTCGTGCTGTCCGGAACGAGGCCGTTCGTTAACCAGCCGGACCTCTTCCACAACTGTCGTTTCCGGACTAGTATCCGCGCGCTTGGTGGTGGAGCCGGGGCGGCAGGTGGGCCGGCTCATGCTTGTCGGAAGGTCAGTATCCCGTTCGAGCGCGAGAGGAGAGAGCCCAGCCCATGCTGTCTGTCGATATCGCCCTTCCCGAGGTCGAGGAGCTCCAACGCCTGGTCGAGCAGGGTGTCGAGAAGGGCTTTCTCACCTATGACGAGATCGTCGCGGGCCTCGATGACGTCGAGCTCACGAAGGAGCAGATCGAGGACTTCTACGCGTACCTGATCGACCACGCGATCGAGCTGCACGAGGGAGAGGAGCACAAGGATCTCCCGCACTCCGAGCCCGTCGCGGTCGAGGAAGAGAAGGTCGAGCAGAAGCTCGATCTCTCTGTCGAGCCGTCGCTCGACTCGCTGCGGCTCTACCTGCGCGAGATCGGGAAGGTTCCGCTGCTGACCGCAGATCAGGAGGTCTCGCTCGCGAAGCTCATCGAGCGGGGTGACATGGGCGCGAAGCAGCACATGATCGAGGCGAACCTCCGTCTGGTCGTGTCGATCGCGAAGGGGTACCTGGGACGCGGCCTCTCCTTCCTCGATCTCATCCAGGAGGGCTCGCTGGGTCTCATCCGCGCGGTGGAGAAGTTCGACTACCGCCGCGGCTTCAAGTTCTCGACCTACGCGACCTGGTGGATCCGACAGGCGGTCACGCGCGCGATCGCCGACAAGGCACGCACCATTCGCATTCCGGTGCACATGGTCGAGAAGCTCAACAAGGTCGTGCACATGGAGCGGCAGCTCGTCCAGCGTCTCGGGCGGGAACCGCTGCCCGAGGAGATCGCCGAGGAGCTCGAGATCGAGACGGAAGAGGTGCGCGAGATCCTGCGCATGTCCCAGCTTCCGATCTCGCTCGAGAAGCCGATCGGCGAGGAGGAGGATTCCTCGCTCGGAGACTTCGTGCCCGACGAGCAGGCCGAGTCGCCGTTCGACACCGCCTCGCTCTCGCTTCGTCGCGACGACGTGGAGGTCGCGCTGTCGGCGCTTCCCGAGCGCGAGCGCAGGGTCATCGAGCTGCGCTACGGGCTCGACGGCTCGCAGCCGTGCACGCTCGAGGAGGTCGGGCAGGCGTTCGGCGTCACGCGCGAGCGCATCCGGCAGATCGAGAACAACACGCTGAAGAAGCTCGAGTCGCTCCCCGAGGCGCAAGGGCTCCGCGACTGCGTCTAGAAAACGCGTGCCTGGCTTCAGCCAGGCACGACGTCTAGCGTCTCGACGTGGCGCGCATCGAATACGTTGGGCATGCGACGGTCTTCGTCGATCTCGATGGCGTTCGCCTGCTGACGGATCCGCTCCTGCGCAACCGTGTCGCGCACCTGAGGCGCGCGACACCGGTCGCGGCGCGCACTCGCAGAGGCGTCGACGCCGTGCTCATCTCGCACGCACACTACGACCACCTCGACGTGCCGTCGCTCGAGAAGCTGGGCAAGTCGATCCCGGTCGTCGTGCCTCGCGGCCTCGGTGGGTTGCTGCGCAAGCGTCGCTTCGAGTCGGTGATCGAGGTCGAAGTCGGCGAGACCCTGTCAATCGGCGAGCTGCAGATCCGTGCGGTGCAAGCGGAGCACGACGGAAGCAGGAGCCCGATCGGCGTGTCGGCGGATCCAGTCGGTTACATCGTCTCGGGGTCGAAGTCGGTGTACTTCGCGGGTGACACCGACCTGTTCGAAGGGATGGACGAGCTCGGCCCGGTGGACGTCGCGCTCATTCCCATATGGGGCTGGGGGCCGGGACTTGGCAGCGGCGGCCACCTCGATCCGGCACGTGCCGCGGAGGCTGCGGTGAGGCTACGGCCCGGGCTCGTCGTGCCCATCCACTGGGGGACGTACTTCCCGATCCACCTCGGACTCAAGGGCAAGCCGAGATTCGTCGACCTTCCGCCCATCGAGTTCCTCGCTGCGATGAAGGAGACCGCCCCGGCCGCGCGCGTGGAGATCCTTCGGCCCGGCGAGAGCCTGGAGCTCTAGGCGGGAAGCAGGTCGGCGGACGCAAGCGCCGCGACGGTCTGCTCGCGGATCTCGCTCGCGACGTGCGAGACGTCGGTACCGAATGGCGCGTACGCCACGACGTGTAGCCAGGCGGTCTTCTCGGTGACCTCGCCGATCTGGACGTAGATCGCCAGCTCGTCGCCCTGCGGAACCGTCGAGGCCGCCTCCTGCGTGATGCGCCGCGCATCGCCGAGTGACGCGCCGAGTCGCACCGGGAGGTCGACGGTGACGAGTCGGCGCGGATCGTCGACCGAGCGGTTCACGAGGATCGTCGAGACCATGGTCGTGTTGGGGACGAAGATCCGGCGGCCCTCGTCGGTTGAGAGCGCGGTGTAGCTGAGCGAGATCTCGTCCACGATCCCCGTGAACTCCTGCACGGTGATCCGATCGCCGAGCCGGACGGGCTGCGTGAAGGCAAGCAGAACGCCGGATCCGAGGTTGCCGAGCGGTGTGGTCAGCGCGAGGCCGGCGATGACGGCGAGCACGGCGCTCGAGGCGAGGAACGCGCTGGCGACCTGCTGCGTCGCCGGGAAGATCGACAGCACGCTCCAGGTGCCGATCACGACTACGATCGCGACGATCACCCGCAGGAGGAACCCAAACGTCGTCCGGCGCCGGGCTGCGATGGTCGGGTCCGTCTCGGCGAGCCTCCGCTCGTACCTGTCGTACGCGGCTTTCAGGAACATGCGGAGCACGACCACGACCACGACCCAGACCGCGGCGGTGACGAGTGCGCGCACGGCGTCCGAGTCCACGCCCGGGGTTTCGGCGTCGAGCGCTGAGAGCCTGCCTCAGCTCCCGCCGAGGACGCGAGCCTTGGCCGACGCGTACTCCTCGTCGGTGAGTGCACCCTTGGTGTGCAGATCGGCGAGGGCCTGCAGGCGCGCCGCGACGTCGGTCGCCGGCGGTGCGGCGACGGGCGTCGCTACGGATTGCTTCGAGGCGGCTCGCTGTTCGTCCCACCAGCCCGACATGCGCTCCCACGTGTCCGCGAAGAACGCCGTGCCCTGCGCGTCCGGGAACTCGTGCAGCGTCTGCCTGCGCGTCAGCTCGATCCACGTCGCGCCGAGCGCGACGAGGACGACGACGACCAGGAAACGGCTGAAGTCGACGACCGTGGCGGTCAGAAGCAGCGCGAGTCCCGCGACCGCGAGCGCGCCGTAGGCCCAGACGCGGTTCTGGAACGCCGGCGCCAGCCAGCCGCGAGCGGTGAGCGCTCGGCGGCCCGGGCCGGCGAGCCACGCGGCGAGCAGGAAGAGCAGCCCGACGACGACCATCAGCCGGAACGAGCCGCGCATGAGCTCGGTGAGGATGTTCCAGGCGTCACCCGCAGCCGTGCGATCGTCGCGTCGGGCGACGAGCTCGTTCACGACGTAGTTCCTCGTCAAACGGGCGGCGGCAAGCCCCACGAGCCCGACGACGACGAGCACGACACCGATGCTGCGCACGGCGCGGCGCCGGTCGCGGGCGAGCCAGACGGCGAGCCCGAAAGCGGCGAGCGTAAGTAGTGGGAGCACCCATGCGAGCGTCTTCAGAAGCTGGAACACGTTCTGCGCGGTGTCGAGCTCGTCCGAACGCAGCACGACGATCTGGCCGGCATCGGCCGGGATCCGATCCACGACCTGGTTTCCGATTCCGATGCGGTCGGAGGCCGCGACGATAATCTCGCGGAGGTCGAGCGTCACCTCGCCCTGGTCGGTCGAGACACGATCGCCGCCTCCCTCCAGGACCTGGACGAGCGTCATGTGCGACTCCTCGAGCGCGACGCGGAAGAGGTCCTGGAACGCCGGCTGCTCGAGCGCGCGGTCGACGATCTGGTACGACGCCTGGCGCAGGCCCGCGGCCGCCGCCCCGGAGAGGCCCTTGTAGTCCTCCGGCAGCTGCGTCTCGACCTCTGCCTGGACGTCGACGTTTGCGAAGAGCTCGTCCACGGCCCGGTTCGCCACCGCGCTGCGGATCTCGTCGTTGTCGAGCAGCGAGCTCGACGTGTCCGAGAACACGCTCGTGTTGAGGGCGACCCGGTCGATCCAGACCGCGAACGACGAGAGGAGCAGGAAGAGGCCCGCGACCACGAGGATGATCCAGACGCCTGTGGCGCGCCCGCGGCTCTGCTTGTTGGGTACGGCGGGTTGGGGAGCCTGCGTGCTCACGCGCGAGGAGCCTATTGCGTCCCGAGTGAAAACGCAGCGTGCAGAGCGCGAACCGCTTTCTCGATGTCCGAGCGCGGGATGAGGCACGAGACCTTGATCGGCGACGTCGTGATGAGGCGCAAGTTGATCTCCTCGTCGGCGAGCGTCCGGAACATGCGCGCCGCAACGCCCGGATGCGAGCGCATCCCGGCACCGATGAGCGCGACCTTGCCCAGATCGGAGACCTCGTCGATCTGGATCGGGCCGATCGACTCCTGGGCTCGCGCGAGCGCCCGTCGCGTCGCATGCACGTCGTCCTGGGGGACGGAGAAGGAGAGCTCGGCCGACTCGTGCCCCACGTTCTGGAGGATCGTGTCGACGTTCACGTGCTCGACGGCCACGGCCTCGAAGATCGCGGCAGCCGAACCGGGTTGGTCGGGGACGCCGCGGAGGTCGAACAGCACCTCGTCTTCCGAGTGCGTCACGGCCGACACGATCGCCTGCTCCAGTCCCTCGGCACCCTGGATCCAGGTGCCCGACTCGTTCGAGAACGTCGACCGGGCATGGATCGGTACGTCCTGGTTGCGGGCGATCTCCACGGCTCGCAGCATGAGCACCTTCGCCCCGGACGCGGACATCTCGAGCATCTCCTCGTACGAGATGCGATCGAGCTTGCGCGCCCCGGGGACGATCCGCGGGTCCGCGGTAAAGACGCCCTCGACGTCCGAGTAGATCTCGCACGACGCGCCGAGCGCGGCGGCGAGCGCAACGGCCGTTGCGTCCGTCCCTCCACGTCCCAGCGTCGTCACGTCCATCGTGTCGCGCGAGAAGCCCTGGTACCCGGCGACGAGCACGATGCGACCGCGGTCGAGCGCCTCGAGCACGCGCACGGGTGTGATCTCCCTGATCTTCGCCTTCGTGTGGACGGGGTCGGTGATGATCCCGGCCTGGGAGCCGGTGAACGAGATGGCCTCGTACCCGAGGTCGTGCACCGCCATCGCGACGAGGGCGCAGGAGATTCGTTCGCCTGTCGACAAGAGCATGTCGAGCTCGCGTGGGTGCGGCTGCTCCGATACCTGCCCTGCGAGCGCGAGCAGCCCGTCCGTCGCGTCGCCCATCGCCGAGACGGTCGCGACGACGCGCACGCCTTGTGCGCGTGCCTCGACCAGTCGCTGCGCGACGCGCTTGATCTTCTCCGGGTCGGCGACCGAGGAGCCGCCGAACTTCATGACGACGGTATCCGCGCTCGCGTCGAGGCTGGCACTCATCTTCGGGATTGTGGCTTGTTCGCCACCCGGACGAGGTTTACGATGTCACGCTGTGGGCGCGCGCCCACAGATCCTGCGGAGCGAAACAGGGGGAGGATTTCGTGAAGAGCTGGAAGCAACTTGTGCGTGCGTTCGCGCTCGTGGCCGTGGTCGCGACCGTGCTCGTGCCGACAGCGGCACAGGCCGATCCGAGCTTCTACGATGGGCCGATCTTCGGGATCGGCCCGGGCCCGGGTGGCTCGCTGTTCGTCGCCGACGCCGGGAAGGGCGTCGTCGACGCCGACACGGGGACGACGTCGGCGTTCGCACCAGGAATGAACGACGTGGCGCCGATCGGCCGCGGCGAGGCCCTGGCGGTGGGCAGCAACGATGCCGGCACCGGGCTCTTCCGCGTCTCCAAGGGACGCGCGACGTTCGTCGCCGACACGGCGGCGTTCGAAGGGGAGAACGATCCGGCAGGAGACGGAACCGAAGAGGGCTCGAATCCATTCGACCTCGCGCACCTCGGCGGGCACACGACGCTGATTGCCGACGCGGCCGGGAACAGCCTGCTCGTCGCCGATCAGCGCGGGAGCCTCGATTGGGTCGCGACCTTCCCGGCTACGACGGGCCATCCCTGCCCGCCGGGGTTCTGCGAGGGAACGGTCCCGTTCCCGGTGCACGCGGTCCCCACCTCCGTGGCGATCGGCGCCGACGGCGCGTACTACGTCGGCGAGCTGACCGGGTTCCCGTTCACGCCCGGCTTCTCGCGCATCTGGAGGATCGATCCGGGCACGCGCCATGCCGACTGCGCGACCAGCCCGGCGTGCTCGATCGTCGCCGACGACCTGACGGCGGTCATCGATCTCCAGTTCGGGCCGGACGGTGCGTTGTACGTGGCCCAGCTCGACGACGCCGGCGTCGGCGCCTTCGAGGAGGGAGAGGGGATCGGTGGTTCCGTGCGCCGGTGCACCGTCGCAACCGGCGCGTGCGCGGTCGTCGTCGCCGGCATCCCGATCCTCACTGCGATCGCGTTCCGCGGGGAGACGCTCTGGGGCGCGAGCTTCGCGCTCGTCCCGGGCCTCGCGGACGTCGCTCCGCTTCTGCCGTAACAGGAAACGAGCCGGGGTCGGGCCGTTGTGCTCGACCCCGGCGCGCCCGGGTACGCTCCGCGCGTGCCGCGGAAGGTGATGCTGATCGGGCTCGACTGCGCCGAGCCCTCGCTCGTTCTCGAGCGCTGGCGCGACGAGTTGCCGACGCTCTCGGCGCTGATGGAGCGCGGGTCGTGCGGCCGCCTCACCTCGGTGATCCCGCCGATCACGGTTCCCGCTTGGTCTTGCATGATGTCCTCGAAGACACCGGGCGACCTCGGCGTCTACGGCTTCCGGAACCGATCCGACCACACGTACGACGGCGGCTTCATCGCGATGTCGACGGCGATCAAGGAGCCGCGGCTCTGGGACTACGTGACGCGTGCGGGCGGCTCGTCCATCGTGCTTTCCGTGCCGGGGTGCTACCCGCCGAAGCCACTGAACGGCGTCATGGTGGGCTGCTTCCTCACGCCCTCGCTCGACTCGAAGTACACGTACCCGGCCGCGCTCAAGGACGAGATCGCGGAGGTCGTCGGCGAGTACCTCTTCGACACGAAGGACTTCCGCACGGACGACAAGGAGTACCTCCTGCGCCAGGTCTACGAGATGACGGACCGGCGCTTCGCGCTCGCCGAGCACCTCCTCGAGACGAAGCCGTGGTCGTTCTTCGCCATGGTCGAGATGGGCCCCGACCGCATGCACCACGGCTTCTGGAAGTACATGGATCCCGAGCATCGAAAGCACGAGCCCGGTAACGCGTACGAGAACGCGATCCTCGACTATCACCGCCACCTCGACGGGCTCATCGGAAAGCTCCTTGCGCACGCGGACGACGACACCGTCGTGTTCGTGGTCTCCGACCACGGTGCGAAGCGGCTCGACGGAGGAATCCGCATAAACGAGTGGCTACGGCAGGAAGGCCTGCTCGCGACGCTCGCCGAGCCGAACGGCCTGTCGTCGGTGCGCGACGTCGGCATCGACTGGTCGCGCACGACGGCGTGGGGGGAGGGCGGCTACTACGCGCGCGTGTTCCTCAACGTCGCGGGCCGCGAGCCCGAGGGGACGATCCCGCCCGAGGAATACGAAGCCGTGCGCGACGATCTCGCAGCGCGGATCGCGGCCATCCCCGACGACGCGGGCGAGGCCATTCCGACGGCCGTCTACAAGCCGGAGGAGCTGTACGGCGAGCCGCAGGGAGTTGCCCCCGACCTGATCGTCGTGTTCGGCGATCTCCTCTGGCGCTCGGTCGGGACGATCGGCGGCGACGAGGGAATCCAGACGCTCGAGAACGACACGGGCCCCGACGATGCGAACCACGCGCAGGACGGGCTGTACATCGTCGCCGGCCCGGGGATCGTCGCCTCCGGACGCACCGACGCGCACCTCCTCGACATCGCACCGACCGTCCTCGAGTTGCTCGAGATCGAGGAGCCCGCTGGAATGCGCGGGACGAGCCTGCTCGTCGGCTCAGACGTGAGCTAGCACCCCGTCCAGCGGACGGGGAACGCGGTCGAGGTCGAGCGCGTCCACGAGGAGCGGCGCGTAGCGGATCTTCCGATTCCACATGAAGCGCCACAGCTGCTCGTCGAGGCCCAGCTCGCGCTTGGCGAGCTGCTTCTGGAACGTGCGGAACGGCCCGAGCTCACTCTGCTCCTCGATGACTGCGAGCACGGCGGCGGAGCCGAGCGCGCGGACGAGCTCGTCCTCGAGATCGCTTACGCACACGAAGAAGCCGAGCTTCTCCAGCTCGGCGCGCGTGAGATCCGTCCCCATGCCGGCGCGCTCGAGCGCCCGCAGGAAGGCGCCTTCCTCTCCGACGTCGCAGAGGCCCGCCAGCTTCACATCGAGGCCGCGGGGGCCATACCGCTCAAGGTGCGGGCCGACCGCATGCGCGCCCCCGATCGGGAGGACAGCAACGTCTTCGGCCTCGAGATCGCGCCCATAACGGGTAGCCAGCGCCACGAGCGCTCGCTGGTCGCTCACTCCCTCGACGAGCACGACCGTGCGCGTCATCCTGCCTCCGCGGTGCGGTCCATCTCGCGAAACGCGGGGTTGAAGAACCCGTACGCGACCAGCACTGCGTACGCGACGCCGATCCCGAGGAAGGTCGCTGCGACGCCGACGGTCTCGACGAGGAGGCCTCCGAGCAGGATCCCGAGGGGAATGGCCGACCATGCGCCCGCCCGAACCGCGCCGAAGACCCGTCCACGGAGGTTCGCCGGAACGAGCTCCGCGGTCACCGTGAAGAGCAGAGGGTTGAGTGGTCCCGCCGCGAGCCCGACGAGGGCGAGCACCGCGAGTGCGACCGGCAGCGTGGGCAGCGTCGCCATCACCAGGTAGACGAGCGGGATCGCCGAGAAGCAGAGGACGAGCGTCCGCCGTCTCGGCCAGCGGTGGCCGACCGCGCTGTAGGTGAGCGAGCCGATCAGCCCGGCGCCCCCGAAGACGCCGTACATGAGACCGAGTGAGGTCGCGCTGCCGTACTCGTCCTCGGCGAACACCGCCATCACCACCGGAAACGGCGCCTCGATGAGGTTGCTGACGAGAACCGTGAGCGTGAGCGCGCGCAGGAGTCGCTGGGTCCAGATGAACCGCAGCCCGTCGGTGAGCTCGGCGAAGAAGCGACCCGGCTCCTCCTCCGGCGCCGCCTGCTTCGCCGGCCTCGGCACGAAGATCCCGACGAGCGCCGCGGAGACGAGAAAGCTCGCCGAGTTCAACCAGAGCGCGTTCGTCGCTCCCACCGTGGCGACGAGCACGCCGCCGATCGGCGCTCCGATCAGGATCGAGCTCTGCTGGATCGCTCCTCGGATGCCACTCGCACGCTCGAGGCGGGATCCGGCCAGCTCGACCAGGTCCGGGATCAGCGCCGCGCGAGCCGTCGAGCCGGGCGCGTCGAGCAGTGCGCCCAGGAAGACCAGCGTCATGAGCTGCCACAGCTCGATCCCGACCGTGGAGTGCAGCAGCGGGATCGCGGCGACCGCCGCGGCGCTCGCGAGATCGGCGACGACGCTCGTCGTCCGGAATCCCAGCCGATCGACGATCACTCCGCCGAAGAACCCGCCGATGACGAGCGGTAGGAAGTTGAGGAAGACGGCAAGTGCGGTCAGCGCAGCACTCCCGGTCGTCGTGAGCACGAACCACGGGATGGCGAGTTGCGCGACGGCGTTTCCCGCCAGTGAGATGACGTCAGCGACGTAGAGCGCGTACAGCGGGGCTCGCCGATGCATGGCGGCACGGTAGGCCGTCACTACAATCCGCCGCGCTGTGAACGTCGTCGTCTACGTCTCGGATGCGCTGCGCACGGACCATCTCGGTTGCTACGGCGCCCGGTACGTGAACACGAAGACGATCGACGAGCTCGCGGCGAGCGGCGTTCGCTATTCGCATGCGATCTCGGCCGCGCCGTGGACGGCGCCGTCGACCACGGCGATCGTCACGGGGATGTACGCGCACCACCACGGCTACCTGCACTGGGATGCAACGCTCGATCCTGCGCACGAGACCTGGTTCCGCGCGTTCTCCGCTCACGGGTACGAGGTCGCGAGCTTCGTCTTCGACACGAACTACCTGTTCAAGGATCTCCCGGAGGCGAACGTCCGCGGCACGTCGGAGTCGCTCGACGGTGCGTTCGAGTGGGTCCGCGCCAACCGCACTACACCTTTCTTTCTGTACGTGCACAACTGGGCGACGCACATGCCCTACGACATCGTCCACGCGGATCGCCAGAACTGGCTTGCGGCGAAGACCGAGGTGATCGAGGGCATCCAGTCCGACTCCGCCTCGGCGCTCGAGTCCATGCGCGAGGGCTACCGATCCGCAGTGGAGCGGCAGTCGGAAGTGCTCGTCGCTTCTTTTCTGGAGGAGCTCGAGTCGCTCGGCCTGCGCGAGAACACCGTCTTCGCGTTCCTCTCCGACCACGGTGAGTCGTGGGGCGAGCGGTTCGAGGCCAAGGACGACGTGAAGGGCGTCTACCACATGCACGGTGCGGCCCTGCACGACGAGATCGTCGAAGTGCCGCTTATCCTCTCCGCACCCGGGATCGAGCCCGGCGTCGTCGACTCGCAGGTGCGCTCGGTCGACCTCATGCCGACCCTGCTCGAGCTCGCCGGCCTGCCGGCGCGCGAGACCGACGGCGAATCGCTCTTTCACATCGACGGCGACCGCCCCGCGCTGATCGCCGGCACGGACATGGGCGCGCTCACGAAGCTCGCAGTACGGATGCCTCCGTGGAAGCTGATCCTCGACGTCGAGAGCGGGGAGGAGGAGGCGTACCGGCTCGACATCGACCCGCGTGAGCGCGTTCCGCGCACTGACGCGCCGCCTGAGCTGCGCGAGATCGTCTTCCGCGAGCTCGAGAGCGCCGAGCGCCATGAGCTGACGGAGGAGGAAGAGGCCACAGTCGCGAAGCGGCTCTCCGACCTCGGCTACCTCTAGTGGTCTCTCCGGAAGCCACACACCTGCTTCGCGCGGCTGCA
This sequence comes from uncultured Gaiellaceae bacterium, assembly GCA_963783705.1. GTDB lineage: Bacteria > Actinomycetota > Thermoleophilia > Gaiellales > Gaiellaceae > GMQP-bins7. The sequence goes on along the minus strand of CAWAOK010000009.1, from coordinate 90,331 downwards.
AACACTTCGCATGCCGTCGTCCTCAGTCGGCCGCATACAGGAGAAGGAGTAGGGGTCAGACTTAAGTCTGACCCCTACTCAGTTTCCAAGGCCTCCCTGCGTCCTGGGCCTGCTCGGTTTTCGCCAGCGAATCGGGCGCGTAGTTCCCGGAGAGACCACTGATGACCGATCTCACCACGCTCTACGAGCGGATGTTCTTCATCCGCCGCTTCGAGGAGACGCTCCTCGACCTCTTCTCCCTCGGGAAGCTCGTCGGGACGACGCATACGTACATCGGGCAGGAGGCGAACGCGGTCGGCCTCATCGACCACCTCGACCCCGAGGTGGACACGATCTTCTCGAACCACCGCTGCCATGGGCACTACCTCGCGTTCACGGACGACGCGTTCGGCCTGCTCTGCGAGGTGATGGGGAAGGCGCCGGGCGTGTGCGGGGGGAAGGGCGGCAGCCAGCACCTGTGCAAGGGCAACTTCTACTCGAACGGCGTGCTGGGGAGCATCGTTCCGGTCGCGACCGGGATCGGGCTCGCGGAGAAGCGCAAGGGGACGGGCGCGGTCTCGACCGTCTTCCTCGGCGACGGCACGCTCGGCGAAGGTGTGACGTACGAGTCGCTGAACATCGCGTCGCTCTGGCAGCTCCCGGTGCTCTTTGTGGTCGAGAACAACCACTACGCGCAGTCGACGCCCGTCGAGCTCGAGCTCGCCGGATCGATCGCGGCGCGCGGCGCGGCGTTCGGTGTCGAGACGGACGAGCTCGACACGACCGACGTCGAGCAGATCCACGAGGCGGCGGGTCGCGCGATCGGCCGGATCCGCGAGACGGTCGCCCCGTTCTTCCTCGTGCTCAACACCTATCGCTTCAGCCCGCACTCGAAGTCGGACGACCAGCGCGATCCCGCCGAGATCGAGGAGCGGCGCACGCGCGATCCGTTGCTGGTTGCCGGCGCGCGACTGGACGACGACGAGCGCAAGGCCATCGAGGCGCGCTGTGAGGAGCGCCTCGCCGAGACCGTCGAGGCTGCTGACACTGCGCCCGCAGCGGCGCCGGGAGTCGCAGCATGAGCACCACCGCCCAGGGGAAGCGCGGCGTCCAGGTCCTCAACGAGACGCTGCACGCGATCTTCGCCGAGCGCGACGACGTCGTCCTCTTCGGGGAGGACGTGCTCGACCCGTACGGAGGCGCGTTCAAGGTCACCGCGGGCTTGAGTGACGCGTATCCGGACCGGGTGCTGACGACCCCGATCAGCGAGGCGTCGCTGTTCGGCGTCGCTGCGGGGATGGCGCTACGGGGGCAGCGCCCGATCCTCGAGATCATGTTCGGCGACTTCATCGCGCTCGGTCTCGACCAGGTCGTGAACGGGATCTCGAAGTTCCGCGAGATGTACGACGATCAGGTCACGGTGCCGCTCGTCGTGCGGGCGCCCATGGGCGGTCGTCGCGGGTACGGGCCCACCCACTCGCAATCGCTCGAAAAGCTCCTGCTCGGCATCCCGAACATCTGCGTCGTCGCCGCGAGCGAGTGCCACGACGTCGGGGCGCTTCTCACCGCTGCCGTGGACGACGAGCGGCCGGTGTTCTTCATCGAGAACAAGCTGCTCTACGGACGCACGATCCGCCGGCCCGAGGACGGCCACATCGGCGAGCTCGCCGTGCGCGAGAGCGGCGATCCGTATCCGGCGTTGACCTTCTCCGCAACGGACTTCACCGAGGGCTCGGCGACGGTGGTCACGTACGGCGGGATGGTCCCCGTCGTGCTCGAGGCGGTGACGGAGCTCGTCCTCGAGCACGAGATCTTCTGCGAGGTCGTCGCGCTCTCCCAGCTCGTGCCCATGGAGCTCGACGCCGTGCTCGAGTCGGTCGCCCGCACTGGCGCCCTCGTGACGGCGGAGGAGGGAACGCTCACCGGCGGCTTCGGCGCCGAGATCGCCGCGCGCGTGCAGGAGGCGGCATGGAGCGACCTCCGGGCACCCGTGAAGCGGATCGCGGCACGCGACGGGATCATCCCGTCCGCACGCTCACTCGAAGACGACATGCTCCCGAGCGTCGACGACGTCGTGAAGGCGATCACGGCGCTCGACGGCGTGCGAAGCTAGCGCGCCATGCACGAGATCGTTCTCACGCGCGAGGACGCGAACACGGAGTACGCGCTCCTCGCGGAGTGGCTGGTCGAGGATCGCGCGGACGTGACGGCGGGCCAGCCCGTGTGCGTTGTCGAGACGACGAAGGCGACGGTCGAGGTGGAGGCGCCCGGGGCGGGCACGATCGTGCAGCTCTACGGCGAGGACGTCGAGGTCGAGCTCGGCAAGACGATCGCCTACGTCGCGGAGTCGGCCGACGAGCTGGCCGCGATCGACGCGAAGGCCGAGCAGAAGCCCGCGCCGAAGGCGGCTGCAGGCGACCGGAAGGCGACGCGGAAGGCCGCCGAGCTCGCCGAGCTGCACGGGATCGATCTCTCCACGGTCGAGAAGCGCGGGTTCATCACGGAGAAGGACGTCGAGGAGCTGATCGTCGCGCAGAAGGCAGCCGCACCCGCGGCGGGACCCGCTCTCGCGGGCGTCTCGACCGAGGGTGTATCGCTGCCGTCGACGTTCGAACCGGACGGAACCTCGGGCGCGCTCGAGCCTTCGTACTACGAGAAGCTGCTCCGTGAGCAGGACGAGTTCCGCGCACTGTCGCCTGCCGAGAAGGTACGGACGCTCCGCGAGTACGGAGCTGTCGTTGGCGACGACGTCGAGCTCGGTGAGGGCTCGCTCCTGGTTGCACCGCGCATCGTGATCTCCGACGGCGCACGCCTGGGAGCGCGCGCGACGATCGTTTGCGAGGAGGTCTTCGCGGTCGGATCGCTCTCGCAGTTCGGCGCCGATCTCGAGCTGCGCTGCCGTCGCGCCTACCTCGGCTCCGGCATCTGGGGCGGCCGTTCCGTCCGAATCGGCGGCGGCGGCCACCGCGATCCGTGGGCGACGCTCGCGATCGGCGACCTCGCATTCGTCGGGGACGAGGCCTTCGTGAACGTCTGCCGGCCGGTGCTCATCGGCCGTGAGGTGTTTCTCACGATGCGGTCCATGATCGTGACTCACAACGTCGGGCATTCGCTGCTCGAAGGATTCGAGAACCGCTTCGCGCCGGTCGTGCTCGAGGATCGCGCGCAGGTCGGTCTCGGAGCGGTGCTGTACGCGGGCAGCCGGATCGGTGCGGAGGCGATCGTCGCCTCCAACTCCTACGTGGTGGGAGAGATCCCGGCCGGGGCGTTCGCGATCGGAGTGCCGGCGAAGGCGACCGGCAGCTCCAGCCACAAGCTCTCCGACGCACGCCGTCTCGACCTCGCGCGACGCATGTTCGCCGATCTCCACGAGCTCCTCGTATTGCGGGGACACGACGTCACCGCGATCGAGAACGACGGCTTCGAGATCGCGGGCACGCGGGTTGCCTTCGCCGAGAGCTTCCGAGGCGGCGTCGATGCGCCTGCGGTCGTGCTCACGCTCGACTTCCGGGGCGAGGTCGCCGAGGGCGTTGCCGTTCTCGACCTCCTCGGCCGTCAGCTGCACGGCAGCGAGAGCGACGTCCTCGACTCCGTGCGCGAGTTCTGCCGCAAGCGCGGCATCAGGTTCGAGCCGGGACCCTGGAGCTACCCCGGCGGCCTTGTCTGAGTGACCGCGCCACCCTTGTAGTTCGTAGCGTTCGGGACTAGGGTGTGCGCGCCGAGGGGAGTGTCTCGAAAAAGCGAGGCGGGGTGGTCCGAAGAGCTCAGATCGTCGTCTGGCTGGGAGCGCTGCTCGCTGCTGTTCTCGTTTCGTCGTCGTCCGGGCAGGGCCCGCCACCCTCGCCTCCCGGCCTCGACAGGGCGATCGCAGCGAAGGAGAAGCACGCCGAACGCCTGCTCGACAAACCGGGCGTTGCCGGCGTCGCCGTCGCGCTGAATCCTGCAGGTAGGCCGGTCATCGAGATCTACAAGGAGACGTCGGATGTCTCGGAGCTGCCGGACGAGCTCGACGGTGTGCCTGTCGAGTCGACGACGACCGGGGTTATCGAACCGTACGACCACCTGCCCACTCATCGCTTTCCCCGCCCCGTGCCGATTGGCGTGTCCGCAGGCCTGAGTGGCGTCGCGACGGGGACCATTGGCGTTCGCGTATCGAATGGCACGCAGACGTACGCACTCTCGAACAACCACGTCTTCGCGGGTGTGAATACCGCGAGCATCGGCGACCCGATCATCTCGCCTGGGGACGCCGACGGTGGGAGCGACCCCGCAGACCGCATCGGAACGCTCGCGGCGTACCAGACGATCGACTTCAACGGCGGCACGAACACGATGGACGCTGCCATCGCTCTCACCTCGACGGCGAACGTCGGAGCCGCGACGCCCACGGACGGCTACGGGCTGCCGAGCCCGATCACGACAAGTGCCGCGCTCGGGTTGCCCGTGCAGAAGTACGGTCGAACGACCGGGCTCCAGCCGGGGAACGTCGCCGGAACCAACATCTCGGTCGACGTCTGCTATATCGCGTTCGGCGACTTCTGCCTGCAGGAGGCGCGATTCGCCGGTCAGATCTCGGTCTCGCCGGGCCCGTTCGCGGCGCCTGGGGACTCGGGATCGCTCATCGTCACGCAGGGCGGCAATCAGCCGGTGGCGCTTCTCTTCGCCGGGGGCGACGGCCTCACGATCGGCACACCCATCGATCTCGTCCTTCAGCGCTTCGGCGTCACGATCGACGGAACACCACCCCAAGAGGGACCACCCACAGCTCCCACTGCCCTCACCGCGCTCGCCGGAGCCGGGAACGTGAGCCTCTCCTGGACGGCACCGTCCTTCGACGGCGGCCTGCCGGTGTCGGGCTATCGCATCTACCGCGGCACGAGCCCCGGTAGCGAGACGTTCCACCAGGCGCTCGGGAACGTGACGAGCTTCCTCGACACGGGCCTGACCAACGGCACCACCTACTACTACAAGGTGTCCGCCGAGAACGGAAACGGCGAAGGGCCACTCTCCAACGCGGCGCAGGCGACGCCGACCGATCTTGTCGCCCCCGCCGAGCCACTCCCCGTCCTCGACTCCTTCAACCGCGCCAACGAGAACCCGCTCTCCGACGCCGGGCGCTGGTCGAACGGCGTCATCGGCTCCACGGAGACGGGCCTCACCGTCAGCTCGAACCAGCTCGCGTGCACGCGAACGACCACCTGCACGGCCTGGCGAAACAACGCGCAGTACGGAGCCGACGCCGAGTCGTGGGCGCGCCTTGCGACGCTGCCGGGCACGGGCAACTCACTGCGCCTGTACGTGCGCTTGCAACAGGCAGGCTCAGGAGGCTCCGCGTACATGCTGCGAACCATCGAGCAGACCGGCACCGACCAGGTCCTGCTCGAACGCATCGACACGGGGACGCTCGTGACCCGGCTCACGATTCCGCAGGAGCTTGCTGCCGGCGACACCCTCTTGCTGCGCGCGAAAGGATCTGCGATCGAGGCCTGGCGGCACAACGGATCTTCGTGGGCGCGACTCGGAGTCGTCCAGGACTCGACCTACGCAGGCCCTGGCCGCGCGGGTGTCGGCCTGCGCGGTACGACCGCTCGCGTCGACGACTTCGGAGCTCGCAGCCTCAGCCAGAGCCCACCCACAGCTCCCACTGCCCTCACCGCGCTCGCCGGAGCCGGGAACGTGAGCCTCTCCTGGACGGCACCGTCCTTCGACGGCGGCCTGCCGGTGTCGGGCTATCGCATCTACCGCGGCACGAGCCCCGGTAGCGAGACGTTCCACCAGGCGCTCGGGAACGTGACGAGCTTCCTCGACACGGGCCTGACCAACGGCACCACCTACTACTACAAGGTGTCCGCCGAGAACGGAAACGGCGAAGGGCCACTCTCCAACGCGGCGCAGGCGACGCCGACCGATCTTGTCGCCCCCGCCGAGCCACTCCCCGTCCTCGACTCCTTCAACCGCGCCAACGAGAACCCGCTCTCCGACGCCGGGCGCTGGTCGAACGGCGTCATCGGCTCCACGGAGACGGGCCTCACCGTCAGCTCGAACCAGCTCGCGTGCACGCGAACGACCACCTGCACGGCCTGGCGAAACAACGCGCAGTACGGAGCCGACGCCGAGTCGTGGGCGCGCCTTGCGACGCTGCCGGGCACGGGCAACTCACTGCGCCTGTACGTGCGCTTGCAACAGGCAGGCTCAGGAGGCTCCGCGTACATGCTGCGAACCATCGAGCAGACCGGCACCGACCAGGTCCTGCTCGAACGCATCGACACGGGGACGCTCGTGACCCGGCTCACGATTCCGCAGGAGCTTGCTGCCGGCGACACCCTCTTGCTGCGCGCGAAAGGATCTGCGATCGAGGCCTGGCGGCACAACGGATCTTCGTGGGCGCGACTCGGAGTCGTCCAGGACTCGACCTACGCAGGCCCTGGCCGCGCGGGTGTCGGCCTGCGCGGTACGACCGCTCGCGTCGACGACTTCGGGGCGAGAACGATGGGTGCGCCGCCGCCCGACACCGAGCCGCCCGGCGCACCCGGCACGCTGACTGCGACCGCGACGAGCTCGAGCCAGATCGACCTCTCCTGGCAGGCGGCCACCGACAACGTCGCCGTGACGCTCTATCGCATCGAGAGCTGCGACGGCGCGGGCTGCTCGGACTACTCGGAGATCGCGACGACCTCCTCGACGAGCTTTGCCAACAGCGGCCTCAGTGCCTCGACCTCCTACTCGTACCGCGTCCGTGCCCAGGATGCCGTCCCGAACGTGGGTGACTACTCGAACACCGCCAGCGCGACCACGCCCGCCCCGCCCGACACCGAGGCGCCGAGCGCGCCCGGCGACGCTGACTGCGACCGCGATTCGAGCTCCAGCCAGATCGAGGTCACCTGGCAGGCAGCAACCGACAACGTCGCCGTAATGCTCTACCGCATCGAGCGCTGCGAGGGCACAGGCTGCTCGGACTTCGCCGAGATCGCGCTATCCACGTCCACGACCCACATCGACACGGGTCGCTCTCCCTCGACCTCCTACTCGTACCGCGTCCGCGCCCAGGACGCCGTCCCGAACGTGGGTGACTACTCGAACACCGCCAGCGCGACCACGCCCGCCCCGCCGGACACCGAGCCGCCCGGCGCACCCGGCACGCTGACTGCGACCGCGACGAGCTCGAGCCAGATCAACCTCTCCTGGCAGGCGGCCACCGACAACGTCGCCGTAACGCTCTATCGCATCGAGAGCTGCGACGGCGCGGGCTGCTCGGACTACTCGGAGATCGCGACCACCGCCTCGACGAGCTACGTCAACAGCGGCCTCAGTGCCTCGACCTCCTACTCGTACCGCGTACGCGCCCAGGATGCCGTCCCGAACGTGGGGGACTACTCGAACACCGCCAGCGCGACGACTTCGAGCGGCGTCGTCGCGCCGGCAGAGCCGCTTCCGACGATCGACGGCTTCAATCGCCGGAACGAGAGTCCGCTGAGCGACTCGGGTCGCTGGTCGAACGGCGTCATCGGCTCGAGCGAGACGGGACTTCGGGTCGTGTCGAACACGCTGGCGTGCACGAGGACGACGACGTGCTCGGCGTGGCGCTCGGGACCGGGCGAGACGTTCGGCCCGGACGCGGAGGTCTGGGCCCGCGTGACGACGCTGCCGGGCACGAACAACCAGTTCCGCCTCTACGCTCGGCTCCAGCAGCCCGGAGCCGGCGGGAGCGGATACATGCTGCGGACGAATCAGCTGACGGGAACCGACCAGGTGTTCCTGGAGCGGATCGACGCCGGTGTCATCGTCCCTCGGCTGACCATCTCCCGCGAGCTCGCCCTCGGAGACACCCTGCTGCTTCGCGTCAAGGGAACGACGCTCGAGGCCTGGCTCAAGCGCGGGACGACGTGGTCGCTCCTCGGTAGCATCGCCGACTCGACGTACGCCGCCGGCGGGCGTGTCGCCGTCGGGATCCGCGGGAAGAGCGGCAGACTCGACGACTTCGGCGCGCGTTAACCCACTCAGCTCGGGCCCCCTCAGGAGTCAGGCGCTCTAGGCGGGAGCGGCGACCGGCAGCCCGCTCGGCAGTGCGGCAAGAAGCGCACGCACGACCTCGACATCCCCCTCGACCGACACGCCCGAGAGATCGCGCTCGACCATGAGGCGATAGAAGCCGATCCCGTCGCCGACGATGACAGCGTCGGGGTCGGAGGTCGCGCCGCGCACGACCTCGTGGTCGACAACGGACGCGAGCTCGCCGTCGATTCGGAACTCGATCCGGCCGTCGATGTGCTGGAGCGGAAGCGCGATGCGGAGCGCACCGGACAGCCAGCCCGGCTCCAGATCCCCTCGCGGTGCAGGCGGGCCGAGCGATTGCGCGCCCCAGTGCGCGAGGACGTGGAGCACCTCACGCAGGCCCTTGCCGTACTCGGTGAGCTCGTAGACCCAGGACGCCGCAGGTGGATCGAGCTGGCGACGGCGGACGACTCCGCCCTGCTCCAGCGTCTTCAGGCGCGCGGCGAGGATGTTCGTGCCGCAGCCCGAGAGCCGCGAATGGAGATCCGAGTAGCGGAGCTGGTCGTCCTCGAGCAGCTCGCGAACGATGAGCAGAGACCAACGCTCGCCCACGAGGTCGAGGGCGTGCGCCATCGGGCAGTACTGGTCATAGCAGCGAGCCACGCGCCGAGTGTAACCGCTCCACTCCAAAATTGAAAGTACGTACTTGCAATTCGCAAGTAGATTCCGCTAGCATCCCCCGCTCACTCGACAGACGAAACGACAGAAGGCTTAAGACGGGGGTTCGCAATGGCCAGCTCGGACAGCAAGAAGTGGTTCGCACTCGCGCTCATCCTCGCGGTGCAGTTCATGACCATCCTCGACATCGCGATCGTCAACGTCGCGCTGCCGTCGATTCAGCTCGACCTCGGGTTCTCGCAGGAGAACCTGCAGTGGGTGATCAGCGCCTACGCCCTCGTCTTCGGAGGCTTCCTCCTGCTGGGCGGTCGCTCCGCCGACCTTCTCGGCCGGCGACGCATCTTCATGGCCGGAACGTTCATCTTCACGCTCGGCTCGCTCTTGTGTGGGCTCGCCTGGAGTGAAGCATCGCTGATCGCGTTCCGCGCGCTGCAGGGTCTCGGTGCGGCAACCCTCACGCCGGCCGCACTTTCGATTCTCGTCGCGATGTTCGCCGAAGGTCGCGAGCGCAACATCGCGCTCGGTGCCTGGGGTGCCGTCGGCGGTGTGGGCGCCGCGGCCGGCGTCCTCTTCGGAGGCATCCTCGTCGACTTCCTCTCGTGGGAGTGGATCTTCTTCGTGAACGTCCCGGTGGGCGTGGCGGCGTTGGTGCTCGCGCCGATCCTCCTTTCGGAGAGCCTCGACAAGCACGGTCAGAGCTTCGACGTCCCTGGCGCGGTTCTCGTCACGTCCGGTCTCTCGCTTCTGGTACTCGGCATCACGCAGGGGAACGGTTGGGGTTGGACTTCCGGGAAGACGATCGCGGCGTTCGTCACGTCGGCGCTGCTGTTGTTGGGCTTCATCGGCTGGGAGCGGCGTGTGAAGGATCCGCTCGTCCCGTTCTCGATCTTCCGGCTGCAGACGCTCACGGCCGCAAACATCGTCGGTTTCGTGCTCGGGACGGCACTCTTCTCGATGTTCCTGATCCTCACGCTGTACATGCAGCAGGTGCTCGGCCTGAGCCCGCTCGAGACGGGAGTCGGCTACCTCGCAGTCGCCGGCACAGCGATCATCTGGGCGAACGTCGCCGCGGCAGCCGTCACGCGGGTCGGGGTCAAGCCTGCGCTCGTCTTCGGCATGGCGCTGATGACGATCGGGCTCGTCTACTTCACTCAGGTCTCCGTGGACGGGTCGTACTGGACGGATCTGTTCCCGGGCTTCCTCATCATCGGGCTCGGAATGCCGTTCGCGTTCGTGCCGATCACGATCGCGGCAGTCGCGGGCACGGAACCGCAGGAGGCCGGGCTCGCCTCCGGGCTGATCAACACGTCGCAGCAGATCGGCGGCGCAGTCGGCATCGCGATCCTCTCGACGATCGCAATCTCGACCACCACGGACGACGTCGCTGCCGGTGTGGCGCAGCCGGAGGCGCTGACCAACGGGTTCCAGGCGGCGTTCTGGGCGGGTGCGGCGATCTCGTTCGCCGGCGTTCTCGTCTCGCTCTTCCTCGTGCGCGGGCGCGACCTCGCGCACCAGGACGCGCAGGCACTCGAGCCGGCACTCGAGCCCACCGTCTGACCACGTGATCGGCTGGAACCTGCGAGAGCAGGTTCCAGCCGGCCGCATCCTGGGTACGTTGTCCTGCGATGCGCTTTCGCAAGGACGCCAAGCTCGACCCCTCGCAGGTGGAGGACCACCGCGGCCGCGGTGGTGGTCTGCCGGGCGGCATCCCGATGAAGCTCGGTGGGGGCGGCGGGATCGTCGTGCTCCTGGTCGTCCTGGCGTTCATGTTCCTCGGCGGCGGAGGAGGACTCGGCGATCTCGGCTCGCTCTCGGGCCAGACGGTCGGGACCGGTGCGCCGCCGGGCGATCTCGCGCAGGAGTGTCAGACCGGTGCGGACGCGAACGAGCGCGAGGACTGCCGGATCCTCGCCAGCATCAACAGCATCCAGGCCTATTGGGTGAAGGCATTTCGTGGCTACGAGCCGACGGCAACGCGACTCTTCGACGGGTCGATCCAGACCGGATGCGGCGGCGCGTCCTCTGCGGTCGGCCCGTTCTACTGCCCGAACGACCGCTACGTCTACATCGACCTCGGCTTCTTCGACCAGCTCCAGTCCCAGCTCGGGGCGGAGGGCGGGCCGCTCGCCGAGGCCTACATCCTGGCCCACGAGTACGGCCATCACGTGCAGAACCTGACCGGAGTTCTCCGAAGCGCCGATCGCGACACCGGCCCGCAGGGCGGCCAGGTCCGGGTCGAGCTCCAGGCCGACTGCTACGCGGGGCTCTGGGTAGGCAAGGCGCTCGAGACGGGATTCATCGAGGATCTGACGCGACAGGACGTCGCCCAGGCGCTCGACGCCGCCGCCTCCGTCGGCGACGACCGGATCCAGGAGCGCACGCAGGGCAGGATCGTTCCCGAGTCCTGGACGCACGGCTCGTCGGAGCAGCGCCAGAGCTGGTTCGTGCGCGGCATCGAGGGCTCCGGCCCACAGAGCTGCGACACCTTCCAGGGCCGCGTCTAGCCCTCGTCCGAACGCGGCCGGGTCGTCTCCTCGCGTGCGCGACGGGCGTTCGTCTCCGCGCGATCGCGCGACACCATCAGGTAGCCGATGAAGACGATGAGGAGCCCGGCCACGACTGCTCCGGCGAGGGTGCCGCCACGAAATGCGGGAGCCTCGACGTCGAGGATGCGGTCTCCGGCGTGTGCTGCGTTCCCGCGCCCGATCACGATGCTGAGCGTCATCAGGTTGGGCAGCGCGAGGAAGATCCCGATCGCGAGCGCCACAGCGATCGTCTTCCAGGTGCGGCGCAAGCGCAGGATCAGGACGACAGCCGCGATCGGCAGGAACGTGAAGACGAACCCGTAGACGATCCCGAGCGTCGTGCCCTGCGTGATACTCCCGTCGACCTGGTCGCCGATCCGGTGTGCCCACCAGCGTGGAACCGTCGCCGACGTGACGAGAACGGCGAGCACCATGAGGACGAGGCCGGCGCCGGCCCACATGGCGCGGCGGCCCCAGTTCGTCCTCGGCGCGACCTCGGTGCTCACTGGAAGACGAGACTAGACTCGGCGTCCACGTCCCGCTACCGCAAGGAGGGAGACATGTCGGTCGCCAAGGTCGTCGAGATCTCGTCCAGCTCGCCCACGAGCTTCGAGGATGCCGTCAAGAACGGCATCGACAAGGCCGGAGAGTCGCTTCGCGGCATCAAGGGTGCCTGGGTCTCCGAGGAGAAGGTCGACGTCGTGAACGGTGAGATCACCGCATACCGCGTCACGCTGCGCGTCTCGTTCGTTCTCGAGTAGGAATGGCGCGAGCGGAGCCGGGGTCGGACCGCGAGGGTCCGACCCCGTGGGGATATCAGTCGACGTCGCCGCACGACGTGTGTCGCGAGGTCGTCGTCCGACATGTGGAGGTTGATCGCGTAGTCGCCGTCGGTCAGCGCGTCGAGGCTGACACACCTGCGCTTGGTTTCGACCCACCCCACAGTGGTAAAGACCTCGAGGATGGCGGCGTACTCGGTCAACTCCCGCGCGGTCGCACGCGCCCGTGAGCTCATCCGCGCGCGCCAGTACGTGCTCGAGAGTGACTGGGGCGAGCGCCAGCCGAGCGCGACAGCGGAGAACCGTTTTCTCGAGTCGCACACGTGGGACGAGTACGCGGAGTGGCACCTCGGCCTCACCGACGACGCGACCGACGAGACGAAGGCCCGGTATGCCTTCGTCTACGGAGACTTCCGTCGCGTCCATCGCTCGGGCCTGATCGCGGCGCAGTACCGCGCTGCTGAATGGCGGCACAAGAAGATCGAGATCGCGGCGCACAAGCTCTTGCAGCTGCTCGACGAGACGGCCGCGTAAGCGAGGCACGAGACTCTCGGGGGGCCTGAGACCGTAGGGCGAGATGTATCTCGCCCTACGCGAGCGGCGGCGGGAATCCGCGGGTCACGCCGCTGCCGTCGTCGAGCAGCGCGAGCTAAGCCGCTCCGGAGGTCGTCCACGTCGCTCCTGCGATGCTGCCTCCGTCGCCTTGCGAGAATCGATGCGTGACGGTGACACATCTCGCCGCCCGCTTGCCCGCCATCGAGACCGTGCGTCGGTGGTCGCAGTCGCTCGCCGTTCTCGACGCGATCGTGAGCCGCGACTGGCAGCACCGGTACTTCTCGTTCGACGCCCACTGGGCCGCCGATCAGGAGATGGCCTCGATGCGAAACGGTTCGGGCGACGAGTACTCCATCACCTTCGCGCCGGTCGGCGCGTTCGTGCGCGGGTTCGACCATGAGTCGAACATGAGCCCGTACGCACGATCGCCAATGGCGGTGTGGCCCGGAGTCGTCGACTCGGTTCCCGGCGAGTTCGCCGAATTCGTCGCAGAACCGGCCTTCAGCGATGACGGTGTGCCACGCGTCACGGTCTGCTCCTGGCGGCGTGCCGACGAGGACACGTGGCGGCATGGCCCCGTGCGGTTTCCCCGCGCCGCAGATCCTGACGGTGCCGACTGGCTCTTCGAGCAGCTCGACGGACGGCCGGAGACGTATCGGAGCTTTGCGGCCAGCTATTACGAGATCGACCTCGGCCTTGACGCCGTAGCCGCGGTCTACCGCCACGAACCGGTCTCGGATGCACTGCTCTCAGCGCTCAACCCGAAGCTCTCGCAGTCGTCCCTTGCGAGTGACTTGGACGAGATCGGCTATCGCGCCCGCTAGGTTCGCTGCGTGCTTACACGTGGCGCATGGGTCTGGGTGCGGGTCGCACTGGTCCTGTTCGTGCTCGCATGGATCCTCGGGCCGGCCGAGCTGCGCGATGCCGTCCCCATTGTCGTCGTCTTTCTCATCGCGCTCGGGCTCGAGCTCCAATTCCTGATCGGCGCGCTCCGGAGTCCTGCTCCCCCTGCTCCCGACCGAGGCCCGCAGCAGATCGATCGCGAGCGGTACGGCTTTCCACTCGAGGAGGCGCAAGAGGAGGACGAGGACCTCGAGGAGACATGGGTGGAGCTGAGGGCGGCGCCTTCACCGCTCGGCCGCTTCGCGGTCGGTCTCGCCGTGATCGCCGCCCTCGTCGGCGCGGTCTGGATTCTCGACGGCTCGACCGGGTGGGGCTCCGTGTCGCGCGAGGGGCGAGCGGAGGCCGTCGCGCGCTTCTCGGACGAGGCGTCCGTCATCGCCGAGAAGGCGGTCTCGATCCGCTGCGACGAAGCGCGCGACTATGTCGGCGCCGTCCAGCACACCGACGGGGTCGCAACCCTGGGTGGCGATCTCGCGATCCTCACGCCCGAGATCTGCCACGATCTTTACCGGCTCGCGTTCGAGGGTGAGGTGACCGGGAGTCGCACGGGCCGCGCGGTCGCCGTGCTGGCGCACGAGTCGTGGCACCTACGCGGTGTCGGTGACGAGTCCACGACGGAGTGCTACGCGCTGCAGAGCGGCGTCTCGCTCGGCACGCGGCTGGGCCTCGACGAGGGCCGAGCGAGACAGCTGATGCGTCAGCAGCTCACGGAGAACGCGCTGCGTGGAGCGGAGAGCATCGAGTACCGCGTCACCTCGGACTGCCGCGACGGCGGCCGCCTCGATCTCGATCCGGGTAGCAGCGGCTTTCCGTAGAACCGCAGCCGCCACCCACCTCCCAAACGAGGCTGCCTTAGAATCGAGCGATGCCCACGCACCTCGCAGGTCCGACGGTGATCGCCGCACCGGGTGAGCCGCCGAAGCGGATCGAGGAGTTCGTCGGCCGCGTGAACTCGCAGACCGAGAGCGTCAGCATCGCGCGGATGACGAGCCCTCCCGGCTGGGAGGAACCGGCGCAAGCGCCTGTGTTCGCCGAGTACACGGTCGTGCTCCGCGGACTTCTGCGCGTCGAGCACGACGGCGGCGTCGTCGACGTGCGCGCCGGCGAGGCGATCGTCACGCACGCGGGTGAGCGCGTGCGCTACTCCACGCCCGGGGAGGGCGCGGAGTACATCGCGGTCTGCCTGCCCGCGTTCTCTCCGGAGACGGTGAACCGCGACTAGCGGTGTGTGGGAGCTCCTGAAGTCGCGGTCGAGCCAGGGTGTGAAGAACTTTCTCGTCGCCACCTCACACGGCGTGTTGCTCGGCGGCATGAGTCGCGATCGAGCCGAGCGTGCCGTGGAGGAACGCGCGAGCGCGACGGCTGCCTAGCATGTCTTCCCCATCACAGTCTGCAAAGGAGCACTGACGTGAACACGCAGAAACCCGCCAAGAGCACCAAGGCCAAGACGTCCAGCGGATTCACCGCCGACGAACGAGCCGCGATGAAAGCTCGCGCCCAGGAGCTGAAAACCGAAGCGCGGGCAAACAAGAACAGGGCGGAAGGGGAACGCGACCTGCTCGCGGCGATCGCCGGGATGAAAGGGAAGGACCGGGCGATGGCCAAGCGGCTCCACGCGGTCGTCACCGCCGCCGCGCCGGACCTGTGGCCGAAGACCTGGTACGGGATGCCCGCGTACGCCAAGGACGGCAAGGTTGTCTGCTTCTTCAAGGGTGCCGGGAAGTTCGATTCGAGATACGCGACGTTCGGCTTCAACGACGTGGCGAACCTCGACAAGGGCGCCATGTGGCCCACGTCCTACGCGCTGGCCGAGCTGACCGCTGCCGAGGAGGCGAAGATCGCCGCGCTCGTGAAGAAGGCGGTGCGCTGAGCCCGTAGCGATCAGCGGATCTGTTGCTCGGTGGGGCAGCTCATGAGCAGCCACCCACCGGTGGAAGCGATCCGTATACGAACCTGTCTACGCTTTTTCAGCCCGCGGGTCCGTTGGAGGGGTTGTCGTTCGGATGCAGCAGGAAAAGCTCGGCGGCGATGTCCGGGTCATGGGTGACCTGCGAGAAGAAGGCCAGCGGAGATCCGGGCGCGTCGGAGTGGGTGCAATCGCCGGCGAACGTGCCGGTGAGAACGGTGCCATCAACCGCGCCTACGCGGACGGGTGCGGCGGTAGCCCGTCGTAGATAGTGCGTCTGCCAGCACGGGGAGCGCGGCTCGTCCGCAATCCCCGTGCTGCACTTAGCCGTCTCGTTGGGCCGCCTCGAGCGCGGGCTCGCCCAAGCTCGAAGTGACCTTCGCGACCTCTCGCAAGCCGGCGTGTCCTCGCTGAGATAGCGCATGATGATGGCGGCGGCGGACTCCAGCCTCGAGAGCGACCCCGCGGGTGCCGTAGCACCGGAGCCGCTCCGTTCTCCGGGCGACCTGGGGCTGCCGCGATGGCGCGACGGACGTACGGAATGGTGCGGTGGACGAGGTCAGGCGACGTACGTGTCCGGTCGCAATCCGAACGCTGCTGATCCCTCGTGACCGCCGGGCTGATCTGGCATTCCTGCTCGTCGTGATCCTCATCTGGCGAGCTCGGGACGCTTCGCTGGTCACCCCGTACGCGACGCCCTGTGGCTGCGCGCACCGCGCGACCCGAAGACGGGCCGCGTGGGCGGACGGGTCTGGTTGTGGGTGCTCCTCTTCGTGTTCCTCATTGCTCTTTGGCAGCTCGCCCCCGCAATCTCGGGACCGTCGCCGCGGGACTTCGCCGAGTTTCTCAGCACCGAGCGGGGGCGAGGACTTCTTCCGCGGGGCATGGGGCTGGTTCGCAGTGGTCGTCGTGTTCAGCGTCTTCAACACGGTGCTCGGCGAGGAGCTGCTCTTCCGCGGGCTCCTGCTGCCGCGAATGCGGGGCGTCTTCGGGAAGCGAGACTGGATCGCCAACGGCGTGATCCACGGGATATACCACCTTCACCAACCATGGGGAGTACCCAAGTCGCTGGTGAACGGACTGTTGTGCGCCTATCCCACTCGGCGGTTCGAGAGCGCCTGGATGGGCATCATCGTGCACTCACTGCAAAGCGTGTTCGTCATCGTCTTCACGGCGTGACGGGCGAGCGCGCGGTCTACCACCCGGGCCGCTACGGCGCGTTCGTTCTAGACCCGGACGGACACAACGTCGAGGTCGTCAACCACAACCGGGCGTGAACGCGCCCGAACCTCTTCGCTCAGACGACGCCGCGCCTCGCTGCTTCCGCCGCGAGCTCGACGCGGGACGAGAGATCCAGCTTGCGGAAGGCGTGTGCAAGGTGGGTCTGGACCGTGCGGGGTGAGATGAATAGGCGCTGCCCGATCTGCGGGTTCGTCAGCCCGGTCGCGGCCAGGCGGACGACCTCGAACTCGGCCGGCGTGAGCGACTCCCAGCCTCGCTCCGGTCGCTTCCGCGCTCCTCTGCGCTTTCGGCCGATGCCGAGATGGCGCATCGAGGCGAGTGTACGAGCGGCGTCTCGCCTCGCGCCGACCTCGACGTAAACGCCCAGTGCATCCTCGAACAGTGCGGTAGCTTCGGCGATGCTCCCCGCGCGGGCGAGCGCCGCCGCGGCATCCTCACAGGCGAGTGCCTGCTCGAACGCACGCGGCCCTTGCGCGTATTGCTCGACAGCCCGCAGAAGGGTGTCCGCGTTGCCCTCGACGAGCCCACGGCACCGTAGAGCGACGCCGTGGAGGCTGGGAACCCGCGCGAGGGCGGCTGCCTCCTCGACTTTCGCAGCGACGGCGTGTGCGCGCTCACGGTCCTGTGCGGCGAGCGCGAGACGAACGAGGTCGGGGCCGAGCAGGCGGCACTGGTAGACGACGCCGAGGGTCTCGTTGCTATTCCAGGCGCGCGCAAAGGTCGCAAGTGCGCCCGGGGCGTCGCCTCGCGCCTCTGCAAGTAGACCGCGCGACATCGCGACCGTCTCGGAGCCGTGTCGGCTCTCGACGGCAGCGAGGCACATGGCAGCGGCGTCCAGCTCGTCGCGGTGGACGGCGATCAGCGCGAGCACCCCGTACGGCCACGGGAGCAGCATCTCGAGACCGACTTCATCGGCCACGTCGAGACCGGCGCGCGCCTGGGCGATGGCGTCCTCCCAACGGCCAGCGCTGAAGAACAGCGAGGCCGCCTCGTAGTGGTAGACGGGCAGGTACGAGACGTTGCCGAGCCGCTCGTCGGCGTTCTGGCCTTCTCGTAGCGCCTCGTGTGCTTCCTCGAACGCGTCGAGCTGATGGAGGCTCATAGCGAGGAAGACCTCGGGCGGCCAGCGGAGACGCGAGCCGCTCCGGGGGGCGGCGAGCGTCCGTGCCTCCTGTACGAGCGCGAGCGCTTCCTCGGGCCTGCCGCGGACACGCGCCATGTCGCAGAGGACGAGCAGGCCCATGGCGGCGCCTTCGCTCTGTACGGGCCGCCCCAGCGCGACGGCCTCGTGAGCTGTTCGCTCAGCGAGGTCGAGCTGGTCGACAAAGGCGAGCGCGTTCGCCGCCTCGGCCTGCAGCTGCGATTGGACGTCGGCGGAGAGCGAGGTGCGGGTCGTCGCGCTCCGGACTTCGTCGATTACGTCCTTGGCCCTCCCCTGGGCCGTGAGCGCGCCGACCAAGCCGAGCCGTAACGTTTGCTCCAGATCCGGAGAAGTTGGCGCCTCGAGAGCCTCCCGGGCCCGAGCCTCGGCCTCTTGCGGTTTGCCCGACCAGAGCAGCGTCGGCACGAGGTCGGCGAGCAGCCCGGCACGGCGCTCGTCTGCATCTTCGAGGTCGAGCGCTCGCTCGAGCAGCTCGACGGCCACGGTTGGAGCGCTGCGTGCTGTCTCGTGCGCCGCCGCGTGCAGCCACTCGATCGCCTCGGCGTCGCCGGGCTGCGCGCCAAGAGCGAACTGCTCGGCCACCTGAAGCGCGGGAGCCCCTGAGCGAGCGAGACGGCGGCCGACCTCGAGGTGGAGCGCGGAGCGGGCGTCTTCTGGGAGGTCCTCGTAGATCGCCTCTCGGATGAGGTCGTGCCGGAATGCGAGCCGCGACTCGCGCTCCTCGAGCACTCCCGCGAGCAGCGCCTTGCGTGCGGGCTCCAAGAGCGCCGTCGCCGAGCGATCCAGCACGGTCGCGACTTCTCGCAGGGAGAAGATCGAGCCCAGGAAGGCCGCGACCCGGAGCAGCTCGAGCGCGTCATCCTCGAGGAAGCTGAGCCGACGCAGGATCGTCAAGCGGAGCGATGGCGGAAGCGACACGTCCTGAATCTCCGCGCGTCCATCCACGACGCGGATTGCGCGCTCTTCGTCGAGCGCTCTTACCAGCTCGCCGACGAACAGCGGGTTGCCCGCGGCCCCGGCGACTTCCTCGAGTAGTGAGGACCCGGGCTGCGCGCACACGAGTTCCGCCACGAGCTGTGCGACCACCTCCTCGGGAAGCGGGCCAAGCGCGATCCGCTCTGCGCCATCGCGCACAAGAGCGTCAATGAGCCCTTCGAGGTCGGGAGCGCGTGGCACGGGACGCAAGCTCGCGAGCAGCGCGACCGGCACATACGTCAGCCGCCGCGCGAGCGAGCGGAGCGTGACGATGGTCGACGGGTCGGCCCACTGCAGGTCCTCGAGAGCGAGCGCGACCGGGCCGGCGAGCGCGGCCTCCTCGACCAGGTCGACGAACGCATCGACGACGCGGAACTGCGCTCCCGGGTCGCGTGTGAGCTCGATCTGTCCCCGAGCCTGATCCTCCCCGGTGAGAAGGCGGACGATCTCCGCCCGTCGGGGATCCACTCCAGCCGTGCAGCCGAGGGCCTCGGATAGTGGGCCGAAGGGACGGGCACGCTCTAGCTCGTCGCCTCGGCCGACGAAGACCTGGAAGCCGCGTCCGCGAGCCTGCTCGACCGCCGCCTCGAGGACGCGCGTCTTCCCGATCCCGGCCTCGCCCTCGATGAGCACGGTCTGGAAACGGCCGCTTGCGACTCGCTCGAGGCACGCGGACAACAGGTCGAGCTCGTCGGCTCGCCCTGGAAGAGGATCCACTGCGACCGATGTTGGCACTCTGCAGATCGTACGAACGGCGCGCGCGACGTGCTACCCGCCCTTCGTGGCCGGATCGGTCGGCGCCCGCACGACCTCAGACAGGGCCCGCAGAAGGCCGAGCCAACCGACGAATGGAAGTGCATCTGGGCCGGCCGCGCTCGTCTCGCAGGGCGGCAGAACCGTGCCGACGGGGGGCTCCGTGCGCTCAAGACGGATGAGCACGTCCATGCGCCCGTGAGTCTGCGTCGATCGGAGTCCCGAAACATCGGCCAAGTGGCCGATTTTTTCGGCGAGTAGCCCTCCTACGCTCGACCCGAGACGAAAGGAGGATGCATGAGAACCACCATCTTCATCCCAGGGCTCGCCGCCGCGCTTGCCGGCACGGCGATCCTGGCATCTTCGTCGGCGATCGCCGGCAGCGAGAAGACGGTAGCCGTCTCCGGCAGCGGGGTGGACATCGCCAGCGAGGCGATCATCCACTCCGAGCAGACGACTCCGACGGGGATGATTCGGACGCTCACCGAAATCGTCGAGCTCACTGGCGACGTGCACGGGAAGGTGCTGTATCAGGCGACCCAGGAGTTCGACTTCGCCGCGAACACGCTGGTGGTCACCGGCGCGAATGTCTTCTCGGGCACGATTGCCGGCTCCGATCCGGTCCTTCTCAGAAGCGACGAGTCGCGCTTCGACGTCAACCTCGCCACGGGCGAGGAAACGGGCAAGGTCCACCTCACTCGCAGCAACGATGCCCCGGACAAGGGCTCCTGGTACGAGTGTGACCTCGTGGTGGTCGGCACCGGCCAGACCCCCGAGGGGAACCCCACGTTCGACTACAGCGGCACGTGCACGCGCAAAGGCAGGTGACCAAGCGGCCGCACAGACGGAATCACCGCTTCGCTCACACGCGCGCAGCGGAACGAGGCCAACTGACCTCCTCCCTGTAGGGGGAGGGGGTCAGTTTCGCTCAGCAAGCAAAACGGTGGGTGCTCGTACGCAGGGAGATTTTCATGAAGCCCGCAGCCTCATCGCTCCGATGGGGTGTGTCGCAAGGCGACACCAGGCGTCCACGCCGGTGCCGATGAAGCCGAAGCCCGGATCTGCACTATTGACCATGCGGTCTCGATGGGGATGAACTCATGATCCGCATCCCCTGGCGAGATGATGGCCACTGGTCGCAACTGGCCAGGTGGTCTGGCTGAGTCCTGTTTGCATCGGGCGGCGACGACATGTGCCCAACGTACCCGACGCCCGGAACCAGGCCCCACCTGCCGAGAGCCTCGCGAGGGGGAGGGTGGAGGCCACTCAAACACCGGGGCAGGTTGCGAGACGCCTAGAGAGCGTCGTCCACCTGGAAGCTGAACATCATTCCGCTCTCGTGGTGCTCGGCGATGTGACAGTGCGCCATCCAGAGTCCGGGGTTCGTGACATCGAGGAGGATGTCCACCGTCTCGCCCGTTCGGACGAGCACTGTGTCCTTCCAGACCAGGTTCTGTTCCGGCACGTCGTCGCGGCCGAGGATCAGGAAGCGACCGGCCCCGTGGATGTGGAAAGGATGGGGCATCGGGTGGTCTGAGTCCATCTCGTTGACGAGGCGGATCTTCACCTGATCGCCGACGCGGAAGCGCCAGTCGATGGCGGCGTTCTCTGCGCCCGTCGAGCGGTCAACCAGCTTCCAGCGCATGTTGGCGGGGGTCGTGATTCGGTTGACCTCGACCATGTCGTCTTCCCATTCGATCCCCTGCGCAGCGTCATGCTCATGCCCGCCCTCGTCGTGCTCGTGCGCGTGCTCATCTCCACCCTCCGACACGAGATGAGCTGGTACGAGCTTCATGCCGCACTTCGGGCACCGATCCGGTGCATCGCTCGTCACCTCGGGGTGCATGGGGCAGACGTACGCCGTCTCGGACGGAGACGCGATCGCAAGGAGCTTCATTCCACATTTCGGGCATGAGCCAGGCTCGTCGCTGACGACCTCGGGGTGCATCGGACATGCGTAGACGACTGGCCCGTCGGGTACGTCCATGTCCATCTCCGCGACGAAGGCAAGCGTCTTGTCGGGGGTTGTGCCCAGGTGCGGGGCGACACGCTGACGTTCGGTGACCATGTCGGCGTTCGTTCGTAGCCTGTCGAACATCTCCGCAGATGCGGACTCTTCGCCTGCCTCGCTGACCGTGATTCCTGCAAGCCGATACTCGCGGTTGGGAGTCCGATGCAGGAGCGCCAAGTCGCCCGGCTGATCGAACAGGACATCGACCACCACGCGCTCCGACGGAGCGATGAGCATCTCATCGACGTACTCCTCGCGCTCGTAGTGCCCGCTGTCGGCACCGACGAGCTTCATACGAGCACCGGGTAGCGTCACGTTGAACACCCGAGTGTTAGCGGTGTTGGTCAGGAAGAAGCGGACGACCTCGCCACAGCTTGCCATCAGCGAAAGGTCAGACTCCCCGGAGACGAGCATCACGTTGCCGAAGCGACCCATGGCCACATAGGTCGTCTCAGAGGGACTGAACGTCGCGATCTTGCCGTCCTCGATGAGAACGTCGTCGAGGGTCAGCAGGAGTTCGCGATCGGCTGGGGGCCAGTAGTCGGGATCGGTTGGAACGACGAGGATGTTCCCGTACAGGCCTAACTCCTGGCCGTAGTCCTCCCGGATGTGCGGGTGGTACCAGTAGACGCCCGGATCGGGCAGGTGAACCTCGTATGTGAACGACTCGCCGACCGGGATCGGCGCTTGCGTCTCGTGAGTGCCGTCGTACCGGTTCGCAAGGCGCAGGCCGTGCCAGTGAACGGTCGCGTCAAGATCTCCTCGGTTGGTCACATGGACGGTGATCGTCCCGTTCTCTGGAGCGACCAGCGTTGGGCCGGGCACGGAGCCGTTGTAGGCGAGCATCCGAACTAGCGTGCCGCCGATGTCCTTCGCGACCGGAGCGATGTCGAGCGTGACCTCGTCACCGTCGGCGAGTTCGACCCGCGCCGACGGCTGCGCTTCCGGCAACCCCTCGACAGCGGTCGGGAACTCGTCGTCGGTGGCCTGTGGACGCATCGGACTAGCCATGCGTCGCCGTGATGCTATGCGCGTCCGCAGTAGTCGTCTCGACCCCAGGAGCCACATCACCAGCGGGCGCGGCGGCCCCCGACTTCTGCTGGAAAGCCTCGATCTGCTGGGCGATGTACTCGGCGTCCTCCCCTACCCAGCCGATGAGCGCGGAGCCTCGCGTCCACTGCCAGTACAACCCGAGGAAGTACAAGCCCGGAAGATCCGTCAACCCGCGTCGATGTCGAATCCGGTTGTCGGCGATCACTGGCACGTCGAGCCAGGAGTAGTCGGAGCGGTAGCCGGTCGCCCAGATAACGGCGTCCACATCGAGTTCGCTCCCATCCTCGAATCGGACGGTCTTGCCCTGAGCGTCGATGACACGAGGCTTGAGCGTCACGCCATGGCGGCCGAGCCGTCGAGGGCTGGAGCCGATCAGTGTGTCTCGGTGTTGCATTCGACTTCCTACCCGAGACTCGACGGTCTTGTTGATCACGCGGCTCTTGGTCAGCCACCAAAAGAGGTCTCGACCGAGGACTCTCTGGGGAAGGGGCATCTGCCGCGAACCGACCGCGAGAACGACTCGGTCGTGAGTCGAGGCCAGTTCTTCCGCGATCTGGAAACCGGTGTTTCCTCCCCCGACGACGAGGATCGTTCCCTCTGGCACTTCGGACGGCCTTCGGTACTCGACGCTGTGACCTTGGTAGATCTCGGGCGCGAGCTGCGTGGCGACGTCTGGAACGAAGGGCTGCTGGAACGGCCCGGTTGCGACGACCACTTGGTCTGCGGTGATCGTGCCTCGATCGGTGTCGAGGACGTATCCGCCAGACTCGCCCGTACCCAGCCGCCGCACGTTGGTGTTGAGGCTGACCGGTAACTCGAAGCGGCGGGCGTACTCCTCCAGGTACTCGATGACCTCGTCCCTGTTGGGATAGCCCGCAGCATCGCCCGGAAAGTCGAGTCCCGGAAGGCTGTCGTAGGGGCGGGAGGTGAAGAGCGTCAGTGAGTCCCAGCGTTCTCGCCACGCTGATCCGACAGATCCGGCCCGCTCGACGATCAGGAAGCGACGTTTCTGGCGCGACAGCAAGTAGCCCATCGCAAGCCCTGCCTGCCCGGCTCCGATTACGACGACCTCGTAGTGCTCTGCTTTGTTCTCCACGCTGCGTTGGCCCATGCCCTTCCCTCGGCGTTCCCGGCGAGTGTATGCCGAAACCTCTCGGACGCTCGATCGCCCAGCGGGTAACGGCCGAGGTCACTCACTTCCGATGCGCCCTCGCAGCATCAACGACTTCCGCGATCGTCCCGGCCGTGACAGCGGTGGAGCGTCGAACGGGCCGACGGCGTTACCGTTGACCATGCATGAGTGACACGCCAGCAACGTTCCTTTTCGCGGACATCGCCGGGTTCACGGCGCTGACCGAGGCGCATGGTGACGAGCGGGCGGTGGCCATCGTGGACGCCTTCTGCGCTGCCGTGGACGTCGCACTACCGGCTGGGGGCACCCGCGTGAAGTCGATCGGTGATGCGGTGATGCTGCGTGTCCCCGACCCCGGCGATGCGATTCTCCTCGGGCTTCGCATGACCCGAGACCTACTTGGCGAGAACGGCATGTTTAGCGTGAGAGTCGGTCTCCATTACGGAACCGCCGTCGAACGGGAAGGGGACTATTTCGGTGCGACCGTGAATCTCGCCGCCCGTGTCTCCTCGCTTGCGGCCGGGGGCGAGGTGTTCATGACCGGGCAGACGGCGGTTCTCGTCCCCGAGTTGCACGGCGTCGTGTTTGAGTCGCGGGGCAAGCATGGCCTCCGCAACGTGGCCGAGCCGGTCGAGGTCTTCGCGGCGCTGCGGGCCAGCGACGTGGGAGCCGACGAGTTGCCGATCGACCCGGTGTGCCGGATGGCCGTCGATCCCGACCGCGCTGCTGGACGGCTCACTTACGAGGGGACGGTGTACTACTTCTGCTCGTTGCCGTGTGCTGGTCACTTCGCGAGCTATCCCGAGCGTTTTGCGAAAGCGACGCATTAGCCGAGCCACGTCCATGCCCGACGCTCAACTGGTGAGGAGCTAGATCCACGCGGCATCGGCTTCGCTGGGAAGCCGGGTCTCTCGTATCACTGCCCCGATCGCACGGCGCGAACAACATCAGCGATCGTGCGACTCGCGATCGACGCGAAACGTTGATCCTCAAGCAAGGCCGAGTGTGTGGAGCCGTGCGCTGTCCGATGGACGCTGTTCGTCGACAGCTCGGCGAGTTTCGCCTGGGCGGCGGCCCAACCAGCCTGTTGACCGACATCGGCCGAGACGACGCCCAGAGGTTTCCCGCCAAGGCTCGTCAACGCCCTCGCCTGGATCGAAGACCGTCGGCAGCTCGGCGAACTCCGCGTTGTTGGCTCTCAGCTCGCGAGGTTCCGAGGCGAACGCTCGTAGGTGGTCACGAGCGTCGGGAGGCAAAGTCGCGAAGCCCGTATCAAGCACGAGCCGTCCGAAGCCGGCACGAGAGAGTGACGGAAGCAGCGCCGAGGCGCGTCGCCATACCCTGTAGAACGTCGGATAGTCCGGGAGATCGAACTGATACGGCGTGGCTGAGTCGATCAAGGCCACCCCCGCGACTTCCTGTGGATTCTGCGCGGCGTACACGAGCGCGTACCGTGCCTGCTCGAGGTTGCACAGGTCTCGGGGCCGTATGTGCTTGCCGGCCCGAGGTTGACCAGAGGTTGACCGATCCCTCCTGAACGCCCTCGCTTCAAGTCTGCGCCCAGAGAAAGGCCCCGAGTAGCGGGCCTTTTCCTCAAGCCCTCTGACGGACTCGAACCGTCGACCCCCTCCTTACCATGGAGGTGCTCTACCGACTGAGCTAAGAGGGCGAGCCGCGAGTGTAGCCCTCTCGTCTCGATTCGGTTATTCGCCTTGCCAGATCACCCGCGGTCTGAAAGGGTCATGGGTGCGCCGGTCCGGGCTTCGGGGATCGGCCTCGGGGTAGAGGCCGACGCGGAATGGGAGTCCGAATGCACGTACGGATGGCGCGGTACACGACGAGTGGGGACATCAACGAGCTCATCACGCGCGCCGAGGACGGGATGCTGCCGCTCTTCGAGGGTCAGCCCGGCTTCAAGGCGTACTCCATTGCGGTGAGCGGCGACGAGATCTTCTCGTTCAGCGTGTGGGACAGTGCGGAAGCCGCCGAGGCTGCCAACGAGGCGGCGGCGGGATGGGTCGCGGAGAACATGGCCGATGACATCACGATCACCGAGACGAACTTCGGCGAGCTGATGCTGTCGACGACGCTCGGCGTCTCGCCGGCGCGCGCCTGAGCCGGGGGTGTTGGTGGCTCAGGAGTAGATGCGACGCGCTCCCGACAGCGAGCGCCTTCAGGGATCCTCGCGATCGGGAACTCGCGCAAGCGAGTTCCCGATCTGCGGGCAATGCAGGGAGGAGGATTCGAACCTCCGAAGGCTGAGCCAGCGGGTTTACAGCCCGCCCCCTTTGGCCACTCGGGAATCCCTGCGCGGCGGGCAATTGTAGCCTCGTGCCGAAGCACGCCCTACCATCGTGAGGTGGAGCACTTCGACGTCCTCGTCGTCGGCGCGGGCCCCGCCGGATCGACCGCCGCACTCTCGCTCGCTCGCTCGGGGGTGAAGGTTCTGCTGCTCGACAAGGTGCGCTTCCCCCGCGACAAGCCGTGCGGCGGAGGGCTGACGGGGCGTGCGCTTCGACACCTCCCTTGCGACGTCGCCCCCGTGGTCGAGCGCGTCGTCAACCGGATGGTGCTGCGCGCGGGGTACCGGACGACGGTCGACCGGACGAGCCGCGAGCCTCTCGTCGCGATGACCCAGCGCCGGCGGCTCGACCTCCACCTCGCCGAGCAGGCCGCGGACGCTGGCGCCGACTTCCGGGACGGCGCACGGGTCTCGGACATCGAGCTCGACGACTCGGGTGTGTCTGCACGCGTCGGCAAGACACGCGTCCGGGCCTCGTTCCTCGTCGGCGCGGACGGCGCCAACGGCGCGGTCGCGCGAGCGGTTGGGCTCGGCGACGGGATCGTTCGCGGGATCGCGCTGGAGGGAAACGTGCCGTGGGCGGCGCTCGAGCGCGGCGACTACGAGAGCGCCGCCTGGGTCGAGCTCGGGGTCGTTCCCGGCGGCTACGGCTGGGTGTTTCCGAAGGGCGACCACGCGAACCTCGGTGTCGGCGGGTGGATGGAGGAGGGGCCACGCCTTCGCGTCCACCTCGACCGGCTGGCACGTGCACACGCGGTCGACCCGGCGCAGCTCAGCGCAGTTCGCGGCCACCGGCTTCCGATGCGTGCGCTCGGTACGCCGGCGGCGCGTGGGCGTGCACTGCTCGTCGGCGACGCTGCAGGGCTCGTCGATCCGCTCTCGGGGGACGGCATGTACGAGGCATTCGTCTCAGCGCGACTGGCGGCTGAGGCCATCGTCGACGGCCGTCCCGAGGCGTACGAGGCCTCGCTCTCGGCGGCGCTCGACCGTCACGCGGCGGCGTCGTGGAAGGCGAAGCGCGCCGCGGATCGCTATCCGCGCGCGTGCGTGTGGGCTCTGCGAGCTCCCGGCGTCTTCACGGCGATCTCGGGCCTCCTGCGCGGCGACCTTGCCCACCCGAGCGACGCCCCGCGGATCGCGCAGCCGCCGCTGCGCGCGCTCGTGCGGCTCGCGCGTGGTGTCTGACCCCGCGTCTGACCCCGGGCGGTGCCCGCACGGGACGCGTCTCTTCGGAGTCCGAGCAACGAGTGGTTCGCACGATCATGCGGGCTCGCTGGGTCGTGTCTGACCCGGCGTCTGACACTGGGGCGTGTCCTAAAGCGACATCTGGCTCGTGCCGATGCACGACTGTCCATGGATCTCAACGACGTGCTTCGGCATGCCGTCGCGGCCGGCGCCAGCGACGTCCACCTGAAGGTCGGGCAGCCGCCCGTCCTGCGGATCGACGGCGACCTCGCGCAGGCCTCGGGCTTCGATGCTCTCGAAGACGCTGCGCTCGAGGCCGTCCTCGAGCAGGTCACCGTGGCGGTGCCGCGCCGACGCGAGGCATTCCAGGAGAGCGGCGATCTCGACCTTGCGTACTCGGCGCCGGGGCTTCCTCGCTTCCGGGTGAACGGATTCAGGCAGCGCGGGGCGATCTCGTTCGCGTTTCGCGTGATCCCGAACGAGATTCCCGGCTTCGGCGACCTTCATCTGCCGCCTGGTGTCGCGAGGCTCGCCCGCGAGCAGCGCGGTCTGGTACTCGTGACGGGCGCGACCGGCTCGGGCAAGACGACGACGCTCGCGGCGATGCTGGACGAGATCAATCGCACGCGCAAGCAGCACATCGTGACGATCGAGGATCCGATCGAGGTGCTCCACTCGGATCGTGGCTGCATCGTCAACCAGCGCGAGGTCGGTCTCGACACCGAGAGCTTCGGCCAGGCGCTGCGGCGTGTGCTCCGCCAGGACCCCGACGTGATCCTCATCGGCGAGCTCCGCGACGCCGAGACGGCGCAAACTGCACTGCAGGCCGCCGAGTCCGGCCACCTCGTCTTCTCCACGCTGCACACGCTCGACGCGGCCGAGACGATCGGGCGCATGGTCGAGTTCTTCCCACCGGAGAAGCAGCCGCAGGTCGTCTCGATCCTCGCGGGCGTCCTGCGTGGTGTCATCAGCCAGCGGCTCCTTCCGCAAGTCGGCGGAGGTCGCATCCCCGCGGTCGAGGTGATGGTCTCGAACGCACGTACCGCCGAGCTCATCCGCGAGCGACGCGCCGACGAGATCCCGGACGCGATCGACGACGGCGAGTTCTTCGAGATGCAGTCGTTCTCGAAGGCGCTCATTCAGCTCGTGCTCGCCGGGCTCGTCGACCGTGAGATCGCCGCGAACGCTGCGACCAACCGTCACGACTTCGAGGTCGCGCTCGACCGTGCCGAGAAGGTCGTGCTGACGAAGCAGAACGCGTCCGCCGAGGCCGCCGAGACGGAGGAGGATGAGGCGCCCACCGCCGCGCCCGAGCGCCCGAGAGACGAGGGACTACCCGCACTCCGCGTCGCAGGTGACTGACATGGGGCGCGTCCGCCCGCACCTGCAGCGGCTCCGGCGCGAGGAGGCTGGCTTCACCCTCATCGAGATGATCACCGTGATGGGGATGTTCCTCATCACGATCACGGCACTGTCGTCCGCGCTCATCGCTGCGACCAAGACCGAGGAGGACATGAACAGGCGGTTCTCGTCGCAGATCAACGCGCGGATCGCCCTCGACCAGCTTCGCCGCGAGATCCACTGCGCGAGCGCGGTCACCCCGGTGGGAGCGTCGTCGTTCATCACCATCACGCTCGGCAGCCGCTGCCCGTCGGCGGGCGCCGGCACCACGGTCAGCTGGTGCACGACCGGCTCCGGTACGCGGTATGCCCTCTATCGACTCGTCGGGGGGACGTGCAACACCACGGGCAGGAAGGCGGTCGACTACCTCACGAGCGGCGCGGTCTTCTCGTTCGCATCGCAGTCGACGACGAGCCTCGCGATCCTAACAGTCTCGCTCCCGGTGAACACGCGCCCGGAGAGTGGCCTGCCCGCGTACAACCTCGCCGACGACATCGTCCTACGGAACTCGAGCCGCACGTGAGCTTCCCCCCGAAGGGTGACGCCGCAGACCGGATCGCCCCGTTCACTGCGACGGGATCTGCGACCCGAGGAGCTGCGGTGCACGAATCGTCCTTGAGCCTCTTTCGCCGCGTGCTCGACGACGAGCGCGGCATTGCGCTGCCCATGGCGCTCGGTGTGACGATGGTGCTCTCGGCGCTCGCGGCCGCAATCTTCACGTACATAACCTCCAATCAGGGAGCTGCGAAGCGCCAGCAGGCGGATCAAAAGGCGTACGGGCTCGCCGAGACGGGTCTCAGCTACGCGCTCTCGTCGCTCCAGAATGCCGGCCCCACGTACACGTCGGTACCTGCTCTCGGCGGTAGCGGCACGACCGTGGCGCTCACGGGCGGCTCGACGACCTACAGCGGCTCGCTCACGGGAACGACGTGGACGCTGACGTCCGTCGGAACCGTCGCGAACCCTTCGGGCCCGTCGGCGGCAAACGTCACGCGCACGGTAAGCATGCAGGCGGAGATCACGACCTCGACTCAGGCCGATATGCGGCCATGGGACTACCTCTTCGTCGACCAGCCCACCGGCTGCATCACGCTGGGAAACAGCGTCACGCTCACCATCTCCCTGTACGTCCGCGGCGACCTCTGCCTCGAGAACAACTCACAGGCGTCCGGCCCCGCAGTCGACATCATCGGGAACCTGTACACGAACAGCCCGCAGGCGTCGATCGGAACCTCGGGCAACCCGATCGACGAGTTCAGCGCATCGGGGAGCTGTCATTACACGGGGACACCGCTTGCGTGTGGACCGTCCACGAACGTGTACGCGGACGCGGTCGGGACGACCCCACCGGTCATCGCGCAAGCCGGACTCGGAGATCTCCCCTACTGGTACACGAACGCCCAGCTCGGTCCCGCCTCGAACTGCAACTACGGAACGTTCCCGGGAGGATCGAGCGCTTTCGACAACGACTCGACGCTTGAACGTGAGCCGCGGTGAGATCGACCTGACACCCGCGACCGCCTACGACTGCCAGCGACGCGACGCGGGCGGGAACGTCGTGGCTCAGCTCAAGTGGCAGCCCGGATCGCCGGGACTGTTGACGATCGAGGGAGTCATCTACTTCGACGGTCATCTCACCTGGTCGAACCTCAACCTCATCCAGTACGTCGGCAAGGCGGTCATCTACGGCTCGGGACAGGTGCGGATCAAGAACCGCGCAGACATCTGCGGCGTGTCCACGTGCGACGACGACTGGGACCCGCGGGAGAACCTCCTGGTGTTCGTCGCCGGATCGCTCATCTCCGAGAACTCGACCACGACCGTCGGTGGAGACATCGGCAACCACGTCACCTTCCAGGGCGCGCTCTACATCGAGAACGACTTCGACATGGACAACAACACGACCGTGTGGGGGCCTGTGATCACGCGCTCGACGACGATCAACAACTCGGCCCTCATCAACGCGCCGCCGTTCCCGATCGAGTGGATGTACGGCTTGCCCGGATCGACGCAGACCGTGACCGAGGTCAACCCGGTACAGGGGAGCTACGCGGGCTAGACGCTCGGGTCGCGTGTCGTGAACGCCGCAGCTGCCGCCTTCGTCCTTGCGCCTGCCCTGGCGCTCGGGAGCTTCCTCAACGTCGTCGTGGCGCGCGTACCCGCGCGTCGCTCGATTCTCTTTCCACCGTCCGCGTGCGGCGCGTGCGCGACCGAGATCCTGTGGCGCGACAACGTCCCTGTGGCCTCGTATCTCCTGCTTCGCGGACGCTGCCGGCACTGCGACTCCCCGATCTCTCCGCTCTACCCGGCCGTCGAGGTCGTGACGGCGGGGCTCGTCGTCGCGTGCTTCGCCGTGTTCGGCGCTACCGGGTGGGCCGCTCTCGCGGCCGGCTTCTGCGCGGTGCTCGTCGTCCTCTCGGTCATCGACGCTCAGCACCGGATCGTCCCCAACCGAGTCGTCGTTCCCTCGGCTGCCGTCGCTCTGGTCGCGCACACCGCGATCGATCCGAGCCTCGCGTGGCTCGTCTGGTCGCTGGTCGCTGCCGGTGCGTTGTTCCTCGTCGTCCTCACGTACCCGCGCGGGCTCGGCATGGGCGACGTGAAGCTGGCTCTCCTGCTCGGGGCGATGCTCGGGGCGTCGGTCACGGTGGCGATGATGATCGGGCTCTTCGCGGCGTTGGTCCCCTCCGCCGTGCTGTTCTCGAGGCACGGAACTTCCGCGCGCAAGATGGGCGTGCCGCTCGTGCCGTTCCTCTCGCTCGGGGCCGCTGTCGCGCTCTTCTTCGGTGGAGAGATCCTCGACGCGTACCTCGCGCTCTTCTGAGCGCGGAGCCACGTCAAGCGGGACTCTCTCGCTGCCGATACCTCCTTCGAGGGAGTCGCCGATGAGTATCCGACGCGCATCGAGTGCCGAGCAGGCCGACGAGACGGCCGGCGTCGCCGTGGCTCCGCCTCGCTCGCTGGCGCCGTTCGGCGGAGACGAGACGGCCGAGCTCCTCCTCGATCTCCTCGAGCACACCGCGCTCATCGAGCCGGCTGCGCTCGCTCTCGTCCGCGCGCGGACGGGAGACGGAACACCGCTGACACAGGCGTTGATCGAGGAGGGCGTCGCGACTGCAGACGGGGTCGCTCGCATGCTCGCCGTTCGTCACCATCTGCCGGTCGTCGACCTTCCGACCGTCGGCGTCGCGGTGGACGCCTCACAGCTCATCCCGGTTCAGACCCTCGAACGCTCGGTCGCGGTCCCGTACGAGCTCGACGGCGACATCCTGCGCGTCGCGGTCGCGGATCCCGGAAACCTGCACGCGCTCGACGAGCTTCGGCTCGCCACGAAGCACTCGCTCGAGCTCGTCGTCGCCTCGCGCGACGACATCCGCGCCGAGCTGCAGCGACTCGTGCGCACCGCCGAGGCGATCGGCTCGGTCATCGCCGTCGATCTCGAGGATACGTCCGCCGACGACACCGACGATCTCGAGGTCGACGACGGGATCTCCGACGGGCCGCTCGTCCGGCTCGTCAACGCACTGATCTTCCAAGCGGCCGAGGAGAATGCCTCGGACGTCCACTTCGAGGCCCAGGAGGACGCTCTGGTCGTGCGTTTCCGGGTCGACGGCGTCCTACGCGAGGTGCAGCGCGTTCCCAAGAAGATGGCAGCGGGTGTCACGACGCGCCTCAAGGTGCTCGCGAAGCTCGACATCGCCGAGCGGCGCAAGCCACAGGACGGTCGCATCACGCTTTCGAGCTCTGCCGTCGGCCGGATGCTCGACATCCGCGTCGCCACGCTGCCGACCGTCGAAGGCGAGAAGGTGGTCATGCGGCTCCTCGACAAGTCCCGCAAGCCGCCGACGATGCCCGAGCTCGGTCTCTCGGATGCGATGCGAGACGAGCTCGAGGCGATCGTGCGGCTGCCGACCGGCGCGCTCATCGTCACCGGGCCGACGGGATCGGGAAAGTCGACGACCCTCTACGGCTGTCTCGCGCGGATCAGCCGGCCCGAGATCAACGTCATCACGGTCGAGGATCCGGTCGAGTACCGCCTCACCGGCGTGAACCAGGTCCAGATCAACGCGCGCGCGGGTCTCACGTTCGCGACCGCGCTGCGCTCGATTCTCCGGTCGGATCCCGATGTCGTCATGGTTGGAGAGATCCGCGACGTCGAGACCGCGAAGATCTCGATCGAGGCGGCGCTCACCGGCCACTTCGTCCTCTCGACCCTGCACACGAACGACGCACCGTCCACGATCACGCGCCTCGGCGAGATGGGTGTGGAGCCGTTCTTGACCGGCGCCGCGGTCTCGGCCGTGCTCGCGCAGCGTCTCGCGCGGAAGCTCTGCACGCACTGCTGCGAGGCGTACCAGCCGACCGAGGCCGAGATCTCCGAGCTGCGCGTCAAGCCCGAGCTGCTCGGGGCACTCGACGGAACTGTCTTCTACCGCAGGAAAGGCTGCCCGCGCTGCAACCACACCGGCTACCGCGGCCGCGTCGGCGTCTTTCAGTTCCTGCGGATGTCGGAGGAGATCGCCGCGCTCGCCGTGCAGCACGCGAGTCGCGACGACATCGGCCGTGCGGCGTCGGCCAACGGCATGCGGTCGCTCTGGGACGACGGGCTCGAGAAGGTAGCCTCGGGCCTCACGTCGATCGAAGAGCTCGCGCGCGTCTTGTCCTGAACGGACACGCCCAGGTGTCAGACGCCGAGTCTGACCCCTCTTACGACTTCGAGTCACAGAGCAGGTGCAGCTTCCGAGGCATCGCGTGGTGAGACGTCTCGAGCGGACACGTCTAGGTGTCAGACGCGGGGTCTGACGCCTTCGAATCTACGACGCGGCGACGTCGCAGCCGAGCGCGATGAACGCCTCGACCGCGTGCGTGACGAAGCGGGTCGCCTCGACCGGCGTCGGAAACGCGTACGGCCCCGCGGTGACGGGGTCGCTCGTGCCGTTCGGCCACACCTCGGCCTCGACGACGCAGCGATCGCCCTCGTCGACTGCCCGCAGGCGCGCGACCGAGCGTCCGTCCATGCGCGCATGGCGGACGTAGAGCTCGCGACCGGCAGGAGACCGGAGAGCAGCCTCGCTCACCGGACTCTCGTCGTTCGATCAGCGGGGAGGGGTGCCCGGAACAGGGAGGTTCCCCGCGCTCTCGAGAAGAAGGGGGTTCGCCGGGGAAATGTGGTCTCCCCTGCGATCGCGAGTCGCAGACGAGCGGTGCTCATCGTCGCGCCTGAGCGACGGCCTGCGCGACCGTTCCTGCATCGGTCACGGAGAACGTCGTCGCAACGACGCCGGGGCGCCTCACGATCACGACTGCCGGAGCGGGCAGGACGCCCGTCTTCGCGACCAGGCCCGATACGGCACGCTCGTTGGTCGCGCTCATCGCGACGAATCCCGCGCGCGCAGCCTTCGCGCCGGCACGGGCCTCGCGCCGGACGATGGCATCGACCGCTCCGCCGGGCATCGAGACGCTCACGACCACGACGCGGCTGTAGCGCAGTGCATGGTCGATCTTGACCGGGAAGCCGCTCGCCACCCGCGGCTTCGGGCGCGCTGCTGCGGCCGCCTTCGGCTTCGGCGTCACTGCGGGGCTGGCAACCGGCTCCGCGACCGGCGCGGGTACGACCGTCGCCGCCGACCCGTCTCCGAGCGCTCCACGCCCGACGAGCAGAACCATCGCCGCGAGGCCGGTGAGCACGAGCGCGCCGACGAGTGCCGCTATGCGGGTGGGTGGGCTGAGAGTGACGCTCACGGTGGGGGTATCGGCAGGGGTCGCGATCGGCTTGACGTGCGGGAAAGAGAAGAGGCGCGGTCTCCCGCGCCTCTTCCAGTCGAGCGAGTGTTCGCCTGCTAACAGCTTGCGATGGCCGTGAACGACGCTCCACTCGCGCCAGGGCCGACGACCTGCCAGGCCTGACCGCTCGGGGAGTCGCACATCGTGTATGCGGTTCCCGATGCAGCCGTGACCTTGAGCGTCGGGGAGACGCCGGAGTCGATCGCGAGCAGCGCCGCCGGCGTCATGCCGGTGTAGGTGCTGTTGTCGGCGAAATAGGCCTCTGCCGACGGCAGCGCCGCGCGAAGGTTGGCCTTGGCCGCGTTGTCGGCCGCCCGATCCCGGAACCCGAGGTACGAGGGAACGGCGATCGCGAGCAGGATGCCGATGATGATGATCACGACGAGGAGCTCGATCAGGGTGAAGCCCTGCTCGGAGTTCCCGTCGAGGCGGGAGCGAATCCGCTTGAACATTGCCGCAACTCCTTCCGCAGTCCGCAGTCGATGGGGGTAGAGCGGATGCGGACGAGAGATCGGCGCGAGGCCGGGGGACGCGTACCCCAAATTGGGTGATTTGCGAGTGAGGCAACGTCACGCTCGACGGGGCGTCGTATCGCTCAAGCAGTCCCCAGGGCCTGCCGATACGCCAGATGTCCATGGATGCGGCACCCACCTCCATCGACGACCTGCTCGGCGCTGCAACCGAGGCCGGCGCGTCGGATCTCCACCTCGTTCCGGGCGCTCCGCCGACGATGCGCGTCCACGGGGACCTGACTCCGCTCGCCGGAGACAAGGTCATGCCGGACGACACACGCGGCCTCCTCTACCGGATTCTCTCCACCGAGCAGCAGAAGCAGCTCGAGGTGAACCGGCAGCTCGACTTCTCCTACGGCGTTCCCGGCCTCGCGCGCTTTCGCGTGAACGTCCACTTCCAGCGCGATTCGCTCGCGGCCGCGTTCCGGCACATCCCGGAGGAGCTACGGACGCTCGAGGAGCTCGGGCTGCCGCCGTCACTGCGCGAGCTCGCAATGAAGCCGCGCGGTCTCGTCCTCGTCACCGGCCCGACGGGCTCGGGTAAGTCGACGACGCTCGCCTCGATGGTGGACGAGGTCAACCGGCAGAAGCCGCACCACATCCTCACCATCGAAGACCCGATCGAGTTCGTGCACCGGCACAAGCGCTGTGTCGTCACCCAGCGCGAGATCGGCACGGATGCGCCCAGCTTCGGCGAGGCTCTGCGCGCAGCGCTGCGCCAGGACCCCGACGTGATCCTCCTCGGCGAGATGCGCGACCTCGAGACGATCGCGACGGCACTCACGGCCGCGGAGACCGGCCACCTCGTCCTCGCGACGCTCCACACGCAGAGCGCGCCGAGCACGATCGACCGCGTCATCGACGTCTTCCCGCCGGCGCAGCAGGAGCAGGTGCGCATGCAGCTCGCGAACACGCTCCAGGGCGTCGTCACGCAGACGCTGCTGCCGACGGCGGACGGCCTCGGCCGCGTCGCCTGTCTCGAGATCCTCTTCCCGGACGACGCCGTCCGGAACCTCATTCGCCAGGGCAAGGTCGAGCAGATCTACTCCGTCATGCAGACCGTCCACGCAGCGCGGCATGCAGACGATGGAGCACGGCCTGGCCGAGCTCATCCGCAAGCGCGTCGTGACGCCCGAGGCCGCTCTCGCGGTCTCGAGCCGGAAGGAGCAGCTCGTCGGGATGCTCGAACGAAGCGGCGTTCCGATCTCGCCTGCGACCGTCGACGGAGATGCTCCGCCGGCTCGGGCCTGCGCGTCGCCGGGAGCGGCTGATGGACGAGCTGCGGCCGGAGCGCTGCGAGGGAGAGACCGAGCGGGAGCCCGTCGAGACGTCGATCGACGCCGATCGTCATCGACCGCCTCGCCGCGTACACCCAGATCGAAGACGCCGAACCCGTCGAGCAGCTCGCCGTCGAGCAGACAGGGCCGGATCACGCCGATCCGGCCCTGTCGATCTTCGTGCCGGAGGACGAGCTCGTCCTCGACGAGCCGCGCCGATTCGGCCGCCGCAGCCCGAAGGAGCCGAAGGCGAGCAGGAAGCGCGCGCCGAAGGAGCGGAAGGACAAGCGCCCAAGGAAGCTCGTCGGCCTCAAGATCGGCGCATCCCAGATCGCCGCGGCCCAGGTCGTCAACAACGGCGCGCCCGAGCTCGTCGACGCGTACCGCGAGCCGCTCGAGCCGGGCCTCGTCGTCTCAGGCGAGATTCGCGACCCGGATGCACTCGGCGACGCGCTGAAGCGCTTCTTCGAGCTGCACAAGCTTCCGAAGCGCGGTGTCCGGCTCGGCGTCTCGAACAACCGGATCGGTGTGCGGATCTTCGAGATCGAGGGCGTCGCCGACGCGCAGCAGCTCGAGAACGCCATCCGCTTCCGCGCCGAGGAAGTGCTCCCGATCCCGCTCGACGAGGCCGTGCTCGACTACGTCGTCCTCGACGAGCGCGAGCGCGAGGACGGCACGACGTGGAAGCGCATCCTGCTCGTCGTTGCGTATCGCGAGGTCGTCGATCGCTACCTCGCAGGCATGCCGGCGAGCCGGACTGCAGGTCGTCGGAATCGACCTCGAAGCGTTCGCCCTGCTGCGCTCGCTCGAGGCTCCCGCAGCTCGCGATGAGGCGTCCGGAGGGCTAGTCGCCGTCGCGATCGGACACGATCGCACGACGATCGCCGTCTCGACAGGACTCCACTGCGAATTCGCGCGCGTTCTCGACTGGGGCGGCTGGTCGCTCAACGTCGCGATCGCGCGGGAGCTCGATCGCGCGCCGAGCGAGGTGGAGTCGATCAAGCGGCACCTCTCGTTTGCACACGCAACCGAGGTCGACGGCCTCACGCCCGAGCAGGTCGCGAAGTCCCGCGACGGCATCCAGCGCTCGCTCGCGGCGTTCGCGCGCGAGCTCGTCTCCTCGCTCCAGTTCTACCAGGCACAACCCGGAGCACTCGGGATCGGTGAGGTCGTGCTCACGGGTGGGACGGCGCATATGGACGGCTTCGTCGACGCGGTCGGCGACGCGATCGGCGTCCCCGTACGCCTGGGCGATCCGTTCCGGCGCATGAAGGTCGGCCCGAATGTCGGGCTCGACGGACAGCAGGGGTCGCTCTCAATCGCCATCGGGCTGGGAATCGAGGACTGAGGCAGATGCGCGCCGTCAACCTCTTGCCCCGCGACGCCGAGCGCCAGCGCTCCGCAGGCGGCCGCCTTCCGATTCTCGTCGCCGGAGGTGGAGTTGCGGCCGTCACTGCGGCGGCTGCCGTTCTCTTCATGTCGGCGTCCGGCTCGGTCTCCGACCAGCGCGCGCAGCTGGAGTCCGTCGAGGCGGCCATCGCGCGGCTCCCCGCCCCGAGCCAACCGGCTGTCGCGCCGGGCACCGTCGCGCAGGAGCGCACGGATCGCGTCACCGCGCTGACGGCGGCACTGTCCACACGGGTTCCGGTCGACCGGCTCCTCCGCGAGCTCGCATACGTCCTTCCGGAGGACGCCTGGCTCACCGGAATGACCGCGTCGGCTCCTGCGACCGCCGCGCCCACCGCCGCTCCCCCGGGGTCCGTGGCTCCGGCCGCGGCCGGGATTCCCGGCGTGACGATTCAGGGTGCGACGTACTCGCACCAGTCGGTCGCGCGCGTACTCGCGCGGCTTGCGGCGCTTTCGTCCCTGTCCGACGTTCGACTCACGGCCAGCGCTCGCGTCGAGCCGGTGCTGCCCGAGAGTGACGGAACGAAGAAGAAGAAGGCGAGGAAGCAGAAGCCGGTGGTCACGTTCACCATCACCGCGAACGTTCGGTCGGGAGGTACGGCATGAAGGCTCGAGTTGCCGCACTTCCACCGCGCGCCCTGATCGCGATCGCCGCCGGGGCCGTCCTCGTGTATGCGCTTGCGCTCTGGTTCCTGCTCGTCGCGCCGAAGCAGGCCGAGGCGACGACCGTCGCGGACGACGTCATCGCGGCCGAGCTCCGGCTGGTCGAGGCGCGTGTCGTCACGACACGCCCTCGGACCGGGGAGCTCGCGTGAGCGACGTGCTCAGGCTGGCGAAGGCGATGCCGTCGAGCGCGGACCAGCCGGGACTCGTCCTCGAGCTCGATCGTCTCGCCCGCTCGACGGGCGTGAAGCTCGGCTCCATCTCCCCGCGCGAGTCGGTTCCGACTGCCGGCACGCCGACCGCGATTCCCGTGGTCGTCACGGCCGAGGGGTCGTACAGGCAGATCACGCGCTTCGTGCGACGGGCGCGTGAGCTCGTGCGCGTCCGCGGAGGAAGCGTCCGCGCGACCGGCCGCCTGCTCGCCGTACAGGCCGTGGAGCTCACGGAGTCGAACGTAAGACGTTTCCCCTACCTCGACGCGACGATCACGTTCAACGCGTACGTGTACGACGGGCCGATCGTGCCCGTGGCGCCGCCTCCGATCGCGGAGGAGAGCGAGGACACGACGAGCGGCGCGACCGCTGCCGGAGGGACGCCATGACCCCGGACGCGAAGGCGGCGCGCGAGCGCAAGCAGAAGATCTTCGTCGTCGTCGGCGGCCTCGCATTGCTCGCGATGCTCGCCTTCCAGCTGCCGAAGCTCCTGGGCGGCTCGGAGTCGAGCGCCGCGCCGACTACGACCGAGCCCGCGACGGTCGCCGGCCAGTCGGCGACGGGCACCGCCGC
Source organism: uncultured Gaiellaceae bacterium (assembly GCA_963783705.1). Lineage (GTDB taxonomy): Bacteria > Actinomycetota > Thermoleophilia > Gaiellales > Gaiellaceae > GMQP-bins7. The sequence goes on along the minus strand of CAWAOK010000009.1, from coordinate 51,370 downwards.
TCCGGTCGCGCTCGTCGGGGCGCCCGCAGCGACCTCCGGAAAGCTCACCTCGTTCTCGGCGTTCAAGGCGAAGAACCCGTTCGTCCAGCAGGTGGTGACCGAGAACGAACTCGCTGCCCCGGGTGACGAGACCACCAAGGCTGCAGGCAGTGGCGCGACCCCGAAGCCCGCCGGCGACTCGATCCCGAAGTCCGGCGCCACGACGAAGTTCACAACCGGAACGACGACCGCCGCCGCCGTCACGATCGTCACCGTCAACGGCGCCCGTCAGATCCTCGAGCCCGGGATGAAGTTCCCCGCGGCCGACCCGCGGTTCGTCCTCGTCGCCGAGAAGCCCGGCGCGAAGAGGGTGATCGTCGGAATCGTCGGCGGCGCGTACTCGGGCGGCGCGAGGACGACCGCACTGAAGGTCGGAAAGCCGGTCACGCTCGTGGATACGACGACCGGCGCGCGGTACAAGATCACGCTCGTCTCCGTCGGCAGCGGAGACGCGGCCGAGCTCGTTCGCAAGCCATGAGACCCAGGCTCCGGCTTCGCGACGAGGGCGGCTTCGCGCTCATCGAGATGCTGATCGCGATCGTCGTCATCAACGTCGGCCTCCTCGCGATCCTGCTGGCGCTGACCTCCGGCGTCACGACGCTTCGTCGCTCGGCTGAGACGTCGACCGCGGCGGCCGTGGCCGACCGGCAGCTCGAGCGCTACCGTGCCGTCGCGTTCAGCTCGATCTACCTCGACACGGCTGCGCTCGCCGCGACCGACACGACGTACCAGCTGGATGCGGCCTACTCCAGCTTGCAGGTGAGCCAGGGCTGCGGCACGCTCACGCCCGTGTGCACGCCGACACAGACGGTGACCGGCCCGGACGGTCGGTCGTACCGCGTCGACACGTACATCGTGCTGGCGTTTCCGGCGGGCGGAACGGCCGTGAAGCAGGTCACCGTCGTCGTCCGCAAACCCGGCACGACGGCAACGCTCGCACGCGTCGTCGCGACCGCCGGCCGCGACTTCTAGCGTCTCTATCTCAAGCGGCCCCACCGCCCTGCCGATACGCCTTTCGTATGGCGGCGTTCGCGTACAGCGCTATCAACGCGCTCGGAGCCGAGTCGGCGGGCCAGATCGCGGCACCCGACGTCTCGTCGGCGCGCGAGCTTCTGCGGCAGAAGGGCCTACGGCCTGTTTCGCTCTCCGAGGTCGGCGCCGCCGGGGCGGACCCGAAACGGGCGAAGCGCGTCAAGCCGCGCTCGCTGCAGGTGTTCTCGCGGCAGTTCGCGACGATGATCGACGCCGGACTGAACGTCGTCTCGTCGCTCGTCATTCTCGAGCAGCAGACCGACGACAAGGCGCTCGCCGCGGTCATCAGGGAGGTGCGCTCGGACGTCGAGGGAGGAATGCTCCTGTCGCAGGCGATGGCCCGCCACCCGAACGCCTTCGACCGTCTCTACATCTCGATGATCGAGGCCGGCGAGGCAGCCGGGATCCTCGACACGGTCCTCGACCGGGTCGCGCTCCAGATCGAGAAGGAGATGAAGATCCGCCGCCGCGTGCGCGGGGCGATGATCTATCCGCTCGTCGTCCTGACCTTCGCGATCCTGACCCTGATCGGGATGCTGCTCTTCCTCGTCCCGGTCTTCGAGAACATCTTCGCCGACCTCGGCGGCGACCTTCCGACGCTGACGAAGGGCGTCGTCGCGGCCTCCGATCTCGTGCGCGGCTACTGGTTCATCCTCTTCCCTGCGATGGGCCTGTCGGTGTGGGGATTCAGGCGCTGGAAGAAGACCCCGGCCGGCCGTCAGGTGTGGGACCGCTTCAAGCTGCGTATCCCTGCCGGGATCGGCAAGGTCGTCCTCAAGGTGACGATCGCGCGCTTCACGCGCACGCTCGCGACCCTCGTTGCCGCCGGCGTCGACATCATCAAGGCGCTCGAGATCTCGGGCCAGACCTCCGGCAACTGGGTCGTCGAGTCGGCACTCGCCGAGGTGCGCGCGAAGGTGCACCAGGGCGTCCCCATCGCCCAGCCGCTGATCGAGGATCCCGTCTTCCCGCCGCTCGTCTCGCAGATGGTCAAGATCGGTGAGGAGACCGGTGAGCTCGAGAAGATGCTCGACAAGATCGCCGACTTCTACGAGGACGAGGTCGACACCTCGATCGCCGCGCTCACCTCGATCGTCGAGCCGCTGATGATGATGGGCGTCGGCGCGATCATCGGGATCATCGTGATCGCGATGTACCTGCCGATGTTCAAGCTGCTCGAGCTCGTTCAGTAGCGGCGGCCGGCAAGTCCCTCGTCGACGACGAGCACCGTTCGTGCGCCTTCCCCGTGGCGGAGGCGGTCGAGGGCGTCGTTCACACCTTCCAGCGGCTCGACCGCGGTGACGACGCCGGCGAGATCGAGATCACCTCTGAGTGCCAGCGCCGCGAGATCCGGGAGGTCGGCCGCCGCGTCGCCGGAGCCATAGTACGAGCCGCGGATTCCCTTGTCCGACAGGAACTCGATCGCGGGCAGCGCGACGTCGACGCCCTTCGGTGCGAGGCCGACGACGACCGCCGTTCCGCCTGGCCGCAGGCAGTCCCACGCGAGCCGCATCGTCTGGGGCTGGCCGACCACCTCGAAGGCGTGATCGGCTCCACGACCGCCCGTGATCCGGGCGACCCGAGCGGCTGTCTCGTCCGATCCGGACTCGACCGCATGCGTCGCGCCGCGCGCACGTGCCAGCTCGAGCTTCTCGGAAGCGAGGTCGACGGCGACGATCGGGCTTGCGCCGGCGAGGCGAAGCGCGGCGATTACCTGCAGTCCGACACCCCCGCAGCCGATCACGGCAGCGGACTCACTGGGCTGGACGCGAGCTGTGTTGCGTACCGCACCGAACGCGGTCACGACGCCGCAGCCGAGCAGCGATGCCTGCCAGAGCAGGAGCTCGCGTGGAAGAGGAACGGCCCCGGCGGCGGGCACGACCGTGTGCTCCGCGAAGCAGGCGGTCATCAGCGCGTGCTGGAGCGGCGTTCCGTCGGGCAGCGACAGGCGGGACGTTCCGTCCATCAGCACTCCGCGGGGACCGTGCTCGCCGGCGGGGATGCAGAGGTGGAAGCGACCTGCGTGACATTCCTCGCACGCCCTGCACGCGGGAACGATGCAGAAACCGACGTGATCTCCCACCGCGACATGGGCCACTGACGCGCCCACCGCCTCGACGACACCCGCTCCCTCGTGCCCCATCACCAGCGGCCAGCGCCCGTCACCGAGCTCGCCGTCCGCGAGCCGTACGTCCGAGTGGCACACGCCCGCGGCTGCGACCCGGACAAGCACCTCCTCGTCACGGGGAGGTGCGAGCTCGACCTCCTCGAGCACCAGCGGCTGCCTGGGCTCGTGGAGGACGGCGGCGCGAATCCGCATCAGCCGACCCGGTAGCGCTCGAGCGCGTCGAAGTCCGGGACGACGCCGAAGCCGGGTGCATCCGGCGGGCCGATCGTCCCGTCCGCCGCGATCTCGAGCGCCGTGGGGAGGAGCCAGTCGCGGCGCTCGGCGGACCAGACGGGCGGATCGAAGGGCACCTCTATATAGGGGCACGTCGACAGCGCGAGCGCCGCGTGCAGGTTCACGAGGAGGCCGTAGCCGTTCGACCAGGTGTGCGGGCTCCACATGCGTCCTTCTCCAGCCGCGACCCCGGCGATCCGGCGCGCGCCGGCGATTCCTCCGGAGAGGACGACGTCCGGCTGGACGACGTCGACCCCGCCGCGTTCCACGAGCGCTCGCGCCTCGGCCGCCGAGCGCACCATCTCGCCCGCCGCAATGCGTGTCTCGGCCGCGCGCCGGAGTGCCGCGTAGCCCTCGAGGTCGTCCGTGGGCAGCGGCTCCTCGAGCCAGTAGACGCCGAGACGTGCGAGCTCACGTGAGAACTCCTGTGCTGTGGCGAGATCCCACCGCGGGGTGAGGTCGCCCGGCATGCGCCAGCCCTGGTTCGCATCGACCATGACGTCCAGCTCGGGCACGGCCTCGAGCACCGCCCCGATGACCGGGAGGTCGACCCGCCAGTCCTGTGAGTGGAGCCGGAGCTTGACGGCGCGGACGCCCGCATCTCGGAGTGCGAGGCAGCGGCGGACGCGCTCGTCGGCCTCGACGAGCTCGCCGCTCGACGCGTAGGCCAGCATGCGGGCGCGCTCGCCGCCGAGCAGCCGCCAGACTGGCTCGCCTTGTGCGCGGCCGAGGAGATCCCAGACCGCGCACTCGACGATCCAGTTGCGGCCGTGGTGGAAGTCCACTGTCTCGACGATCCCGTGGACGGCGTCCGTGTCCGACGCCTCGACTTCGACGAGCAAGCGTTCGAGGGGCTCGCTGTCCGGTACGGCGTCACCGCTCGCGTAGCCCTCGAGCCCGTCGTCGGAGCGCACGACGACAACGGTGGCGTCCTGGTGCGCTCGCGGAACGGGATCCCACGCGGCCGAGAAGGGCGGCTCGAGCGGGTAGCGGTAGCGCCGCGTCTCGATCGCCGCGATGCGCATCTACTCGCCGGAGTAGAACGGGCTCTGCAGAAGCTCGCGGCGCTCGACGAGCGCTGCCGCGGCTGCCTGGTCGCGCCCCTCGACGCAGACGCCGATCGCCTTGCGGGTCGCGGCGCGGTTCGCCTTGCGCACGGCGGTCTCGTCGTGCGCGGCGGGGTCGACCCAGACGGCCACGAGCACGAGCACGTCGCCGCTCGTTTCGAGCAGGCCGTCGGCGACAGCGTCGAGCACGCCCTGGGCGATCCCCAGCTGCGCGGCGCCCCACGTCATCGTCTGATGACGCTCGTCGAGTGCCGTGGCCTTGTTCATCATCAGGGTCGGCGGCCATACGGGCTCGTAGTCCGCGGGCGTTTCGCCGACGCAGACGAGGACGGGCGTGTGTCCCGGCGCGGGGTGGGCGAACATCGAGATCGCCGCCGCCGCTGTCGGGCTCCCGCGCTGGGCGAGGACGACGTTCACGTGCGAGCCGTTTGGCGCAACGCCTCCCCAGCCCTCGCCGATCCGCCCGTCGAGCTCTGCGGGGTTCACAGCTCGAGCACCACCCGCACCGCCTCGCCGGAGTGCATCAGCTCGAACCCGCGCTCGGCCTCGTCCAGCGGGAGTCGATGCGACACGAGGCGGTCGAGCGGGAGACGCCCTGCCCGGTAGAGCGCGAGCGTGTGCGGAAAGTCGCGCTCGGGCTTGGACGAGCCGTAGATCGAGCCGAGCACGCGGCGCTCCATCCGCGGAATCGTCGTCGCAGGGAGGGACAGCACCGAGTCCGCGCGCGGAATCCCGATCAACACGGCTGCGCCGCGGTTACGCGTGGAGAGGAACGCGGCCTCCATCGCCTCGGGGCGTCCGGTCGCCTCGATCGCGTAGTCGACGCCGCCCGCGGACGCCTCGCGCACCGCATCCGCCGTCGACTGTGCATCTCCCTGCCAGAGGACACCCGCGGTTGCACCGAAGGACGCCGCGACGTCGAGCTTGCCGGGGGCAGCATCCACGGCGACGACCGGCTCCGCGCCCGCTGCGACCGCGGCCATGAGGGCGGAAACGCCGACACCGCCGCACCCGATCACCGCCACCCGATCGCCGGGCTTCACTCCTGCGGTGCGCCAGACCGCGCCGACGCCCGTGGTCACCGCGCAGCCGACGAGCGCAGCCACGTCGAACGGCACGTCCTTCGGAATGGGGATGCACGAACGTTCGGGGACGACGCAGGCCTCGGCGAACGTCGAGAGGAAGGAGTAGTGGTACACAGGCTCGCCGTCGCGCGAGAGTCGCGGCGTCCCGTCCATGAGCCCGCCCGTCCCCATCGCCGGCCAGACAGTGGAGCAGAGCTGCGGCAGATCGCGGGCGCACTCGTCGCACGCACCGCAAGACGGCGCCCAGGAGAGAGCGACGTGGTCGCCCGGTGCAACCCGCGTCACCGCGTCGCCCACGGCCTCGACGACGCCCGCCCCTTCGTGGCCGAGCACGGCCGGACAGCGCGTCTCGGCCGTTCCGTCGACGGCGTTCCAGTCCGAGTGGCAAACACCGCTCGCGCGCAGGCGGACGAGAACCTCGCCTGCGTGCGGCGCCGCGAGTTCGAGCTCGGACACGGTCAGCGGACCGCAGGTCTGCTCGAGGACGACTCCTCGGATCTTCACGTGCGTCGGCGGTCGGATCGGACTCGAGGCATGACCGGGGAGTCTAGGATGCAGCGCCACGCCTGACGCGCACGAAGACAGCCGGCTCGAGATCCTCTTCCTCTCCGGGCACGACGTCGAGGAGCTCGCCGTCTCGCTCGACGAGGTGCTCGACGCGGTCGAGGCGGCTCTACGCGCGCAGGGCGACGGCGAGGTGAGCCTCGACCCACGCGTGCAACACGTTCCCGACCAGTCGTTCCCCGGCCACTTCAACGTCCTGCGCGCAACGGTCTGGCCGCTCGACGTGACCGGTGTGAAGGTCGTCGGCGACTTCATGGAGAACTACCGGCAGGGCCTCCCGTCGGAGCTCTCGCTCGTCACGCTCTACGACCCGCGCACCGGCGTTCCGCGCGCGATCGTCGACGCGACCGAGGTCACCGAGCGGAGGACGGGCGCTCTCACGGCGCTCGGAGCGCGCGAGCTGGCCCGGAAGGACTCGAAGGTGCTCGGCCACATCGGCGCGCGCGGGACGGCGTTCTCGAACGTCGTCATGCTCGACCACTTCTTCGACTTCGAGGAGATACGCGTGACGAGCAGGCGGCCCGAGTCGCGCGCGAGCTTCGGGCGGCAGCTCGAGGAATCGCTCGGCAAGCCCGTGCGCGTCGTGGACACGATCGAGGACGCCGTCGTCGGTGCCGACATCGTGGTCGAGGCGACCCGGCTCGCCGAGCCGGCGCCGCTCCTGCGTACGGCCTGGCTCGACGCATGCACCCTGCTCGTTCCGTACGGGACGAAGAGCGTCCTCGAGCTCGACGTCCTCGACGCCATGGACAAGGTGATCGTCGACGACTGGGCCCAGTGCAAGCGCGACGATCCCTTCGGCGCCCTGCGCCCGCACGTACGCGCGGGCCTGCTGAGCGAAGCGACGCTCCACGCCGAGCTCGCACAGGTCGTCGTCGGGACGAAGCCGGGGCGCGAGCGCGACGACGAGCGGATCCTCTTCTGGCACCGGGGTCTGGCCACGACGGACCTCGCGCTCGCAGACCTCCTCGTGCGACGCGCCGCCGAGCAGGGCGTGGGGACGAGGCTCGCCTACCGATGACCGTGCGGATCGATCGCTACGACGGTCTCGACCTCCAGCTGTATCGCCGCGTCGTGGTCGCCGGGGAGCAGATCGAGGTGGCGGAGGCGCTGTACGCGCGCGTCGAGGAGCGCCGCATCGCCCTGCTCGATCTCGTCGCGGACGGAGCCGCCGTATACGGCGTCACCACCGGGCTCGGCTATCTCACCGATCGCAGGCTCGATCTCGAGGATCAGAACGCCCTTCAGCGCTCCCTCCTCCTCGCCCGGGCGTCGGGCTTCGGGCCGCCGCTTCCGGCAGACGTCGTTCGAGGCGCGATGCTGCTCCGCCTCACGGGCTTCCTCAGCGGGTACGCCGCGGTCAGCGCCGGGCTCTGCCGCTTCCTGCTCGATCGCCTCAACGACGGCTGGGCTCCGGTCGTCCCGAACGGCCCGTACGGTGCGTCCGGGGAGATCGCGCCGCTCGCGCACCTCTTCCAGACGTTCATCGGCGAGGGTGAGGTCCGGGACGGCGACGAGGTCGTCCCGGCCGGGACGGCCCTCGAGCGGCGCCGCATTCCGACCTACGCGCCGCTTCCCAAGGAGGGTGGTGCGCTCCTGAACGGGGCGCCGTTCGCCACCGCGCTCGGGATCCATCTCGCCGGTCGTCTGCGCATGCTGCTCGAGCAGGCGCACGCCGACGCCGCGCTCGCGATCGAGCTCGTCCGCGCCTCGACGAGGCCGTACTCGCGACGGCTCGGTGCGCTGTCGCGTGATCCCGCACAGCAGCGTGTGCACGAGCGCCTGCTCGCCCTACTCGAGGGCGGCCCAGCATTCGAGGACGCGCTCCAGGCACCGGCTTCGTTTCGCGTCGTCCCCCAGGTGCACGGCGCGGTGCTCGGTCAGCTCGAGGCATTCGAGGGCCGGCTCGAAGCCGCTCTCGGAGCGGTCACCGACAGCCCGCTGATCCTTCCGGCGGAGGACGGCGAGCCTGCGGGTGCCTATCCGAGCGGTGCGTTCCATGCCGCTGCCGCCGCGCTCGCGCTCGACGGCCTGGCGATCGGTGTCGCGCAGCTCACGAACCTGGCCGAGAAGCGGCTGCATCGGCTCCTCGATGCCCGCTTCTCGGGCCTGCCCGAGCAGCTTGCGGTCGATCCCGGGAAGCAGGCCGGTGTCGTGTCGTTACACAAGGCCGTCGTTGCGCTCGCCGCCGAGAACCGCCTGCTCGCGTCGCCCGCATCCGCGCAGGCCTTCGACACATCGACGGGGCAGGAGGACCTCCAGGCCCTCGAGTTCCTCGCTGCCGACAAGCTCGCGCGGGCGCTCGACAACCTCGAGCTCGTCTTCGCCTGCGAGCTCGTGGCGCTGCGGCAAGGGTTCCATCTGCGCGACGAGCCGTCGCCCCAGCCGCTCCTGGCGCAGCTGCTGGAGAGGCTGGAAGCGGCGGTCGAGCCGGTCGTCGTGGATCGAATGCTCACGGGCGACGTCGAGCGCGTGCGTGCGCTCGTTCGCGCCGGATCGCTCGTGTAGGGGCGAGATATATCTCGCCCCTACGACCTCCTCGGTGGATGCCTGGCCGCCCCGATACCGGACGACCTACGAAGCGAGCGAGAAGAACGCCCGCAGGATCTCCTCGCCGGCCGGGTGTTCCGGACGGAACTCCTCGGGATGGAATTGCGTGCCCCACCAGCGCCGCTCCGCGTCGCCGATGGCCTGAATCGCGCACGCCGGGCTCGACGCGAGCACGCGAAAGCTGGGCGCGAGCTCGGTGATCTCGTGGCTGTGATCGTGGAACACGACGACCTCGTCCGGGAGCCCGCGCAGGAGGTCGCTGCGATCGTCGATCCGGATCGGGAGATATCCGTCCTCGCGGCTCGCCGCCGGCCCGATGCTGCTCCCGGCGAAGCGCGCCTGCAGCTGCATCCCCGCGCAGATGCCGAGCACAGGCCTGCCGGCAGCGACAACGGCTTCGCCGAGGCTCTCGAGCATTCCCGGCTCGTGCTCGGACCACGGCGCCGACGAGCCGCTCAGGACGATGTTGTCCGCGGCCTGCAGCCGGAGCGCGTCGACCTCTTCGTAGAACGCGACCTGCACCGGCCGGCCCGACGCGTTGGCGACCCGCTCGCGAAGGCGCTCGAAGTTCGCGGCGCGCGCCTCGGTCAGCAGCGAACGGCGCTCGGTGAAGACGATCTCGACGGCCACGCGCCGAGCGTAGTGTGTCGTGCACACGACGACTGGAGGAGTTGGCGATGAGCGACGTCGACGCACGCAAGCCGGGACTGCTCGAGCGCCTCGCAGAGGGCGCTGTCATCTGCGCCGAGGGCTACCTGTTCGAGTTCGAGCGCAGGGGCTACCTGCAGGCCGGCGCGTTCGTTCCCGAAGTCGTCCTCGAGCATCCGGAGCTCGTCGCACAGCTTCATCGCGAGTTCGTCCACGCGGGGTCCGACGTCGTCGAGGCGTTCACGTACTACGCGCATCGCGAGAAGCTGCAGACGATCGACAAGGAGCACCTGCTCGAGCCGCTCAATCGCCAGGCACTTGCGATCGCCAAGGAGGTCGCCGACGAGACCGGCTCGCTCCTCGCCGGCGACATCTGCAACACGAACATCTACGTCTCCGGCGACTCGGCCGGCGCCGTCCGCTCGATGTTCGAGGAGCAGGTCGGGTGGGCCGTCGAGGCGGGCGTGGACTACGTCGTCGGCGAGACCTTCACGTGGGGCGAGGAGGCGCTGCTCGGTCTCGAGGTGATCAAGGCGACGGGCCTGCCGGCCGTGACCACCTTGTCGGTCCATCAGGAGGGAACGACCGCCGAGGGCTGGACTCCGGAGGAGACGTGCAAGCGACTCGAGGACGCCGGTGCCGATGTCGTCGGCGTGAACTGCATTCGCGGGCCGAAGACGATGTTCCCGCTCCTCGAGAAGATCCGCGAGAGCGTGAGCGTCCCGGTCGCCGCGCTTCCCGTCCCCTACCGCACGACCGAGGCCGAGCCGACGTTCCAGTCGCTCACCGATCCGGGCTGCGACCTCATTCCGGGCGGCCGTCCGTTCCCGAGCGCGCTCGATCCGTTCGTGTGCAACCGCTACGAGCTCGAGGACTTCGCACGCCGGGCATACGCGCTCGGGGTCTCGTATCTCGGCGTCTGCTGCGGCGCGGGCCCGCACCACATCCGGGCTGTGGCCGAGGGTCTCGGCCGGACACCCCCGGCGAGCCGCTACTCGCCGGACATGTCGAAGCACGCGTTCCTGGGGACGGACGAGCGGATCCCGCAGGAGTACAGGGAGTACGCCGACCGGCTCTAACCTTCCCCGGCGCGCAGGCCCGCCGCGACCTCCTCCACGATCTCGACGAATGCGCTCGCCGCGGGTGAGAGCTTCCGGTCCGCGTGCCAGGCGAGGGCGATGTCCCGCGGCGCGATGCCACGGACGTCCAGCGTCACGACGTCGGGGTCGCTCCGATCGACGGTCAACCGCGGAACGAGCGCGAACCCGACGCCGGCGCCCACCAGGCCCTGAACGATGCCGCTGTCGTCGGAGCGAAAGACGATCGTCGGCTCGAATCCCTTGCCCAGCAGGTGCGCCTCGCCACCCTGCGTCGCGCGATAGGCGATCAGCGGAAGGCGGGCAAGCTCTCTGAGGCTCACTGGGCCTGCCGCCCGGGCGAGCTCGGAGCCGGACGGAGCGATGAGCACGTACGGGTCGGTGAGCACGTCGACCCGCTCGATCGCCGGCTCGAGCGCGTCGGCGACGAACGCGAGGTCGACCTCGCCGCGCACGAGCAACCCGCTCAGCTGGCCGTACTCCGCCTCGACGAGCCGGACCTCGATCGCCGGCCACCGCTCGACGTAGAGACGCATCACCGGGGGGATCACCCGCACGCCGACGCTCTGGAACGTCGCGACCCGAAGCGTCCCGGCCTCGCCCTCGGCCAGTGCGTGCAGATCGGCCTCGGCAGCGCGCATCGCCGCGATGGCTCGCGCTCCGTGCCGGAGCAGGCGCTCGCCCGCTTCGGTCGCCGTCACCGGGCGCCGCCCGCCTGGTCGTTCGAGCAGCTGCAGTTCCGCTGCGCGCTCGAGGACCGCGATCTGCTGGCTGATCGCCGACTGGGTGTACCCGAGCCTGCGGGCCGCGGCTGCGAACGATCCGGTCTCGACGATCGCCTCGAGCGCGGCGAGATGGCGGAACTCGACGCCGAGCAATCGATCAGAAGAATTGTTTGCACGTTTCACAAACTCGTATTTTACTTATCGGTCGGCCGACCCGATCCTGATGGGAGATGGCTACCTCTCTGCACCGGAGCCTCGTTCGCGATCGGGAGCTCGTCGCGCTGTCGGCCGTTGCGCTGATGAACGCGGTCGCCGACTCGGCGTTGCTTCCCGTGCTACCGACGCTCCAGGAGGAGTTCGGCCTCTCCGGCGCGCAGACGGGGGCCTTGCTCTCGGCTGCGACCGTCGTGACGCTCGCCGCGTCTATCCCCATCGGTCTGCTGGCGGGGCGGATCGGATCGCGCCGCCTGCTCGTCGCCAGCGCGCTCCTGCTTCCCGTGTCACTCCTCGTACAGGCGCTGGCGACGGGGCTCGGGACGCTCATGCTGGGCCGCGCGCTCTTCGGGCTGAGCTTCGGCATCCTCTGGACCGTCGCTCCGGCTCTCGCCGGGGGATCGGGCCGAGGCGCCGCAGGCACCGGCCGGTTGGTCGCTGCCGCTGGCGCCGGTTGGTTGATCGGCCCGCTCCTTTCCGGGATCGCGACGGACAAGTGGGGCTACAGCGCTGCCTTCGGAGGGCTTGCGGTCCTCGCGCTGCCTCTCGTCTACGTGCTCGCCCGGACTCGCTTCGAGGCCGACGGTGCGCCGGCTGTACGCCTGCGGCACGCCATCTCCGCGGCGCGAAACGAGCACGCCCTGGGCGGTGCGCTGGTGGTCGCCGCGCTGCTCGGGGCCGTGTCGGGCGTCTCGGGGCTGCTCGCCCCGCTCGTGCTCGCGGGCAACGGCCTGTCCGCGGGCGCGATCGGCACCGCGATCGCTTTGTCCGCCGTCCTCTTCACAGCCAGCGGCGCGTTGTCGTCGCGCATCCCGTCGATGCGCGTCGACGTGAGGCTGGTCGGAGCCGCGGCCGCCGTCGTCGGTGCGACGTTCCTCATTCCGTTCGCCAGCTTCTCGACGGTCGCGGTGATCCTGTTCCTCGTCGTTTCGGCCGGAGCCCGCGCAGTTCTCGTCACGGCCGTCTACGCGCTGGCGCGTTCGCGCGTCCCGCGCGAAGGGCTTGCGGCCCCGATCGGCGGCCTGATGAACGTCATGTGGGCGGCGATGGCACTCGTGGCTCCGCTCGCGGCCGGGTTGGCGCTGAGCGCCGGCGGGGCGAAGTGGGCGTTCGTGGCGACGGCTGCTGCCGGCTTCGCCGTGGCGGCGTGGATGCTGCTGCCGAAGCCGCGAGCCGCGTACGCGTAGTCTCACGCGACCGGATGCCGCTGCAGAATCGCGTGACGCCGCTCGGCGATCTCGTCGCCGATCCCGCGCGGGGGCTCGTCTACGGAAACCGAGGCTGCTTGCACGACGATGCCGGGCGGATCCGGCGGCGCTTCAACGGGAAGCGCTGGATCGCATGCCGGCTCGAGTTCCGGGGCTGGAAGCGCAGCCCGCTGTTGCAGCCCGGCCGCTTCACCGAGCTGTTCTTCCTGGACGAGGCGACCGCCTTCGCGGCCGGCCATCGTCCGTGTGCGCTCTGCCGCCGGGAGGACTACGTCCGGTTCGGGGAGATCTGGCGCGAGCTGCACCCGGGTCAGATCAGAGCGGATGCGATCGACGCGCAGCTCCACACCGAGCGCCTCGCACCCGACGCGCGCATGCCGCGCCGGCACACCGTTGCGTTCGTAGACCTGCCCGACGGCGCGTTCGTCCTCGAGGACGATGCTCCGTGGCTCGTCCTCGGGACGAGCCTCCTGCGCTGGACGCCCGCCGGCTACACGGAGCGAGCGGCCCGACCCACGCGCGGTCGAGGCGCGCTCGTGACGCCGCCTTCGCTCGTCCACGTTCTCAACACGGGCTGGCAGCCGCTGGTGCCGTTCGTGCACCCGTCGGCGCTGCGCCCGGCCTGACTCACACCTCGGCGGTCTCCTTCGCCTGAAGTAGGCGCAGCTCCTCGATCGGGATATGGCAGCGCATCAGGTGACCAGGCTCGGCCTCGACCAGCGGCGGCTCCTGCTCGACGCAGATGTCTCCGAGGAAACGCGGGCAGCGCGTGTGGAAGACACAGCCCGACGGGGGAGAGGCCGCGCTGGGAATGTCGCCCTCGAGCTTGATCCGGTCGCGACCGCCCCCGTCGATCGTGGGAACCGCGGAGAGGAGCGCCTCCGTATAGGGATGGTGCGGCCCGTCGAAGACGACGTCCGCCGGGCCGAGCTCCTGGAGCCGTCCGAGGTAGAGGACGGCGATCCGGTCCGAGATGTAGCGCACGACGCCGAGGTCGTGCGAGATGAAGAGGTAGGAGACCCGCTTCTCCGCCTGCAGCTCGACGAGGAGGTTGAGGATCGCGGCCTGCACGGAGACGTCGAGCGCGGAAGTCGGCTCGTCGCAGACGACGAGCTGTGGGTCCCCGGCGAACGCGCGCGCGATCGCCACGCGCTGCTTGAGACCGCCCGAGAGCTGCACGGGCTTCTGCGTCAGCGTGCGCTCCGTGAGCCTGACGCGCTGCGCGAGCTCGCTCATCCGCTGATCGGCCGCCGACCCCCCGATGCCCGCGAGCTTCTTCAGCGAGCGGAGCAGGATCCGCTGCACCGAGTGGCGGCGATTGAGGGCGGAGTCCGGGTTCTGGAAGACGATCTGAAGAGAGCGCAGGTCCGCCTTCGAGCGCTTCTGATAGCGGGACGGGAGCTCGCGGCCGTCGAGCGTGGCAGTCCCCGCTGTCGGCTCGACGATGCCGAGGAGCGTCCGCGCCAGCGTGGTCTTGCCGCTCCCGGACTCGCCGACGAGCCCCACGGTCTCGCCCGGCCAGATGGAGACGCTCACGTCGGTCAGGGCATGCACGTCGTGCCCGCGCTGGCGGAACACCTTCGTGAGGTCGGTCAGCTCGAGCAGAGGCGGGCCCGCGGAGTCGATCGGAGGAAGCTCGAGGTCGGCCGCTTCGACCCGGGGGAGATCCTGGGCGCGCTCGTGGTACCAGCACCGGCTGACGTGCCCGGTGCGGATGTCGAAGAGCGGGGGCTCGTCCGTGTGGCAGCGCTCGTCGGCGAGTGCGCAGCGGTCGGCGAAGACGCAGGCGGAGATCTCAGCGCCGAGGCTCGGCAGGAACCCGGGGATCGTGTCGAGCCGGCCGTGATCCTTGCGTACTCCGCCTCGCGGGATGCACCGCAGGAGCCCGACCGTGTACGGGTGGCGCGGATCCTGCAGAACCGTCTCGACCGGGCCTTCCTCGACGAGGCGTCCGGCGTACAGCACTCCGACGCGCGTGCACATCTTCGAGATGACTCCGAGGTTGTGGCTGATGAAGAGCACGGACGTGTGCAGCTCGGACTGGAGCTGCGCCACGAGGTCGAGCACCTCCGCCTCCACGGTCGCGTCGAGCCCGGTCGTGGGCTCGTCGAGGATGAGGAGCGCGGGGTCCTTCGCCAGCGCCATCGCGATCACCGCGCGCTGCTGCATCCCGCCCGAGAGCTGGTGCGGGTAGCGGTTCATGACCGAGTCGGGGTCGGCGATCTGCACGCGGGCGAGTGCGGCGCGAGCCTGTTCGGCAGCCTCGTTCTTCGCCACGCCGAGCACCGTGAACGCCTCCGCGACCTGGTCTCCGACCCGCATCGACGGGTTCAGCGCCGCGCCGGGGTTCTGGTAGACCATCGACACCGAGCGCGCGTGGAACTGTCGCAGGCTTCCTCCGCCGAGTGCCAGCGCGTCGATCCCGGCGACGTCGATCGAGCCGGAGCTCACCCGTCCGTTGCGCGGCAGGTAGCGGACGATCGCCAGCGCAGCGGTCGACTTCCCGCAGCCCGACTCGCCGACGAGCCCGTACGACTCGCCGCGGCCGATCTGGAAGGAGACGCCGCGGAGCACCTGGCGGTCGTAGCCACGTACGCGGTAGACGACGTCGACATCGCGAAGCTCGAGCGCGGCGGTTGCGACGGCGGTCTCGGTCATCGCTCGAGCACCTGTTGCAGGCTGTCGGACACCAGGTTCACGGCGACCACGAGCGAGGAGATCGCGAGCGCGGGGAAGAGCACGGTCCACCACTGGTCCGAGAGGAAGGGATAGTTGTCCGCGATCTGCACCGCCCAGTCCGCCGAAGGCGGCTGCAGTCCGAAGCCGATGAAGCTGAGGGTCGCGACGGCGAAGATCGCGTACCCGAGTCGGACCGTCGCCTCGACGAGGATCGGCGGCATCACGTTCGGGAGCACCTCGACGAACATCACGTAGGGCGAGCGTTCGCCACGTAACCGCGCCGCCTCGACGTAGTCGAGCTGCGCTTCACCGAGCACCGCGGCTCTGACCGTGCGCGCGATGATCGGGCTGAAGACGATCGCGATCACGATCGTGACCGACCAGACCGACCGGCTTCCGAGCGAGGCGATGACGGTCACCGCGAGCACGATCAGGGGAATCGCGAGGACGGCGTCGATGACTCTGCTCACGGTGTCGTCGGCGATCCCACGGAAGTAGCCCGTGGTCAGGCCAAGCACGGTCCCGAACACGGTCGCCAGCACGGTCGCGAGCGGCGCGACGAGCAGGATGTCCCTCGAGCCGGCGATGACGCGGGAGAACACGTCACGTCCGAGGCGGTCGGTGCCGAAGAAGTGGTCTCGCGACGGCGACTCGCTCAGATCCGGGGTCTGGTCGTAAAGCGGGTCGAACGGCGTGATTCGTGATCCCAGGATCGCGCACACGACCCAGAAGAGGATGATCCCCGCTCCGATGATGAAGCTGGGGCTTCGGACAAGGAGCCGGAGCCTCTCCCGCCGGGCCGCGCGCGCCTCGGAGCCGGGAGCTGGAGTGGGTACTGCGAGCTCCGTCACTCCGCCATCCCGTAGCGGATGCGCGGGTTGATCAGCGCGAAGATGATGTCGGCCACGAGCGTCACGAGTAGGAAGCCGAGGCCGACGATGACGACGCCCGCAGTGAGCAGCGTGAAGTCCTTCTGTTCCGCGGCCGTGAGGGTCATCAGGCCGATGCCCTGGTAGTTGAACAGGAACTCGATGGCGACGAGGCCGCCGACGAGGTAGCCGGTCTGCGTTGCAACGACCGCGATGGTGGGCATGAGCGCGTTGCGCAGGACGTGACGTCGCACCACCGTGGAGTGCGGCAAGCCCTTGAGATAGGCCGTTCGCGTGTAGTCGGCGTCGAGCGCCTCGACGACACCGGCTCTCGTGATCCGCGCGATGTACCCGAAGAGGACGATCACGAGCGCGAGCGCCGGCAGCGTCAGGTGCTTGACCTGCGTTACCGGTCCCGCGCCGGGCTCCCACTGCGCCGTGACCGGAAGCCAGCCGAGCCAGATCGAGAAGACGAGGATCAGCACGAGGCCGGTGACGATCTCGGGGATCACAGCCAGCGAGAGCCCGACCACGGTGATCCCGCGGTCGGTCGGCCCGCCGACGCGAAGGCCGGCCAGGATGCCGCCGAGGATTCCGAGGGGGACGAACACGAGAAACGCGAACAACGCGAGCTTCAGCGAGTTCGCGAGAGCGGGTTGGACGATGTCCCAGACGGGGACGCCTTGCGCCAGGGACTCGCCGAAGTCGCCTCGCACCGCGCTCGCGAGCCAGTCGACGTACTGGACGACGGCGGGCCGGTCTGTGCCGTGCTCGCGGTTGTAGTCGGCGACGGCTTCGGGAGGCGCATCGCGTCCGAGAACCGCGCGCCCCACGTCGCCCGGGAGGAGCTGGGCCGTCGCGAACACGATCGCGCTGAGCAGGATGAGGGTGATCAGCGCGAGGCCGAGACGCTTGAGGACGTAGCGGGCGATGACGTAGGGGTCCTCTGGCCGGGCGGCCGGAGACTACCGGCCGCCCGCGTCCATTCCTCTATGCGAGGGACGTCTTTGCGATCCGCACATGTGAGATGGGGTCCGCCCCGTAGTTCTGGACCTTGGAGGAGCTGGCGGTGACGAAGGAGATGAAGTACGACGTGATCACCGGCGTGTCGCGTAGGAGGAGGCCGGCGAGCTTCTTCGTGGCCTTTCGCTGACCTTGGATGTCGGGTGCCGCGAGGTACGACCGCGCCGCTGAGTCGAACTCGGCGTTCTTGTAGTGCGCGGCATTCCAGATCCCGTCCGACATGTACGCGGCCGTGAGGTAGGCGTTCGGCACCCCGCGAGCGCCGTACTCGGTGATCGTCGCGGGCCGATTGATCCACGGCGTCGTCGCGTAGTAGTCGGCTCCGCCACCGTAGTACTCGGCGTTCGACTGCACCTCGAGATCGATATCCATGCCCGCTTGGCGTCCTGCGGCCTGGATCGCCTGCGCATAGTCGGGCAGATCGATCCCGTTCCACGTGGTGATCGTGAACTTGGGGTTCTCCTGTCCGGCAGCCCGGAGCAGCGCCCTCGCGAGCGCGAGGTTCTGCCTGCGCTGCCTGATGGACCGGTCGGTGGACGGGAACTTCGACCAGAACGGTGAGTCGTTGCCGAGCGTGCCCTCACCGAGGATGACCCTTTTGATGATGTCCGGGCGGTTGAGCGTCAGCGCGATGGCGCGTCGCACCCTCGGGTCCCTGAACGGATCGCGGTCGACCCGCAAGCCGAACATCCGATGAGCCGATGCCGGCACCGAGTAGTACTTGAAGCGGCTGTTGTTCTTGAATGGTGCTGCCTCCTGTGCGGAGAGCTGCACAGCAAGGTCGATCTGACCCCCGCGCAACGCGAGCACCTGCGGCGCCGTGCCTTCGTACCACGTGAACACCACCCGGTCTAGCGGCGGGGAGCCGCCCCAGTACCCCGGGAAGCGGACGAGCTCGACGCGCGTGTTCAGCGTACCGCTCTTGTACCGAAATGGTCCCGTTCCGATCATCCCGCTCGAGATCCACGCCTCCTTTCTCCTGGCGATCGCTGCCGGCTGGATGATCGCCTGATACGAGGTCTGGCTGACCAGGTACGGGAAAGCGGCGCTCGCTGACTTGAGACGGAACTCGACCGTGTACGGGCCTCGCTTGATCACACCCTCGGGCGCGAGCAGGGTCTTGGGGATAGCGGAGAAGAGCTCTGACGTCGCTGCCGCCATGTACTGCTTGAAGCTCGCGACGACATCGTCGGCGTTGAAGGTCTTGCCGTTGTGGAACTTGACCCCCCGGCGGAGCTGGAACGTCCAGACCGTCGCCGTGGGGTTCGACTTCCAGGCTGTGGCAAGCGCCGGCTTCACCTGCAGCGCCGGGTTGGAGTACGTCAGGTATTCCCCCATCAGGCTGTCGAAGGCGAGCGAGCCGGCCTCCCTGAGCAGAATCGGCTCGAAGCTCGAGCCGGCCTTCGTCGCGCCGACGCGGATCGTGCC
This sequence comes from uncultured Gaiellaceae bacterium, assembly GCA_963783705.1. Classification (GTDB taxonomy): domain Bacteria; phylum Actinomycetota; class Thermoleophilia; order Gaiellales; family Gaiellaceae; genus GMQP-bins7. Next base: position 32,742 of record CAWAOK010000009.1, on the reverse strand, counting down.
GCCCCGCTTCTGCGCGATCGATTTCGTCGCGCCAAACGCCGCGTCCTCGCCGATGTAGTTGAGGAGGAGGCCCATCGTCCCCACGCCGAGCCCGAACACCGATGCGCGGCGGAGGAACTCCTCTCGATCCAAGTCCCCTCCGACGAGCTCGTCGATGAGGTTGTTCTCGATGGGGCCCGCCTCTGTGTGGCGGTACTCCTCGACGCGCCGTCTGATCTCTCGGTCCATCAACTGCGTCACTCCCTTTCGCCCGCCGTCGGAATTCTCGCTTGAGGCGCCTTCGGGGGAAGCCGCCGAACGCACATGCTCGTGTTGCCGAAACGAATCCTCGTCCGTTCTATCACCTGTCGGGAGTGCCCCTCCTTACAACGCTGGATACAAAATACGCCTCGCGTTCGGGCCGGTCAAGCAGCCCCGAACGCGCCCTCGGGCCGTCCGAACGGGTCACGATGCCGGCCGCACCTCCGCGTCCTGCATGTCCATGACGTCCTCCCAGCGGCCCGCCAACGCGGCGAGGTCCGGGACGGCGTCGAACTCCACGCCGCGGGATTCCGCGTAGCGAACGCGCGTGTAGCGCCCTGCGGCGGCATGCAGGATCTCGCCCGTCGTGGCGCACTCGTCGCTCACGAGGTACGCCACGAGCACCGAGGCGAACTCGGGGGCGAACGCGTCGTCGAGGATGTCGACCGACATGCGAGTCCGCGCGAGCGGCGAGACGGCGTTCGCGAGGACGTTGCGCGAGCGGCCCTCGAGCGCGAGGGTGTTCACGAGCCCCACGAGCCCCAGCTTCGCGGCGCCGTAGTTCGCCTGGCCGAAGTTGCCGTACAGGCCGGTGACGGACGTGGTCACGACGATCCGGCCGTGCTCCTGCTCGCGGAAGTGCGGCATCGCCGCGCGGGTGACGTTGAACGCGCCGTAGAGGTGCACCTTGAGGACCGCGTCCCACTCTGCGTCGGCCATCTTGTGGAAGGTGCGGTCGCGCAGGATTCCGGCGTTGTTCACGACGGCGTCGATTCGACCGAAGGCGTCGATTGCTCCCTGCACGATCGCCGCGCCGCCTTCGGGACTCGCCACGCTGTCGCGGTTCGCGACCGCTGCACCGCCGGCGGCCACGATCTCGTCGACAACTGCTCGGGCCGCATCGGTTTCCGCGCCCGACCCGTCGAGCGAGGTACCGAGGTCGTTCACCACGACCTTCGCTCCGCTTCGCCCGAGGAGCAGTGCATGGCTACGGCCGAGTCCGCCACCCGCACCGGTCACGACGACGACGCGATCTTCGACGCCAGCCATCAGGCACCGACCTCGACGGTCGCGTCGCGCGAGGCCATCAGCGAGACGAACACGCCCGACTGCACCACCTCGTCGCGCTGGTTGCGGATCTCCTGCCCGATCCGAACCACACCGCGACCGGGCTGGCTCGTCGGCCGGGTCTCGAGGACGGTCGACTCCATGCGGATCGTGTCGCCGAACTTGACGATGCCCGAGAAGCGCCAGTCCTCGATTCCGAGGAACGCGAGGTTCGTCCCGCTGAAGATGCCGGTCTGCACGCCGAGCCCCGAGGCGACCGAGAGCACGAGGAGACCGTGCGCGATCGGCTCGCCGTAGGGCAGCGTCTTGCAGAACTCGCGGTCGACGTGCAGCGGGTTGAAGTCGCCGGACACGCCGGCGAACGCCATCACGTCGGACTCGGTGATCGTCCGGGCCGCGGTCGAGAAGGTCGCGCCCACCTCGAAGTCCTCGAAGTACATCGGGTTCACGCTTTGCTCCCACCGTCGAGCCCGAGCAGGCGAGCCGCGTTGTCCTTGAGGATCAGCGGCTTCACCTCGTCGCGGAAGCCCGCCTGCTCGAAGTCCTCGAGCCAGCGGTCGGGTGTGATGAACGGGTAGTCGGAGCCGAAGAGCACCTTGTGCTTGAGCAGCGTGTTTGCGTGGTGCACGAGCTGCGGCGGGAAGTACTTCGGCGACCAGCCCGAGAGGTCGATGTACACCTGCGGCTTGTGCAGCGCGACGGCGATGGCCTCGTCCTGCCAGGGCATCGAGGGATGGGCGAGGATGATGGGCATCTCGGGGAAGTCGACGGCGACGTCGTCGAGGAAGATCGGGTTCGAGTACTTGAGACGTATGCCGCCCCCGGCGGGTTGTCCCATGCCGATCCCGCTCTGTCCCGTGTGGAAGAGCGCCGGCAGCCCGGCCTCCGCGATCGCCTCGTAGAGGACGTAGGCGTGGCGGTCGTTGGGGAAGAAGGCCTGCATGCTCGGGTGGAACTTGAAGCCCTTGATCCCGTGCTCGGAGATGAGCCGCCGCGCCTCCCGGGCGCCCGCCTTCCCCTTCCAGGGGTCGATGCTCGCAAAGGGGATCAGCACGTCCGGGTTCGCTGCCGCGACCTCGGCGATCTCCTCGTTCGAGACGGGCACCTCGCCGGTACCCGCCTCGCTGTCGACGCCGAACACGACCGCGGCCATCTTCCGCTCGCGGTAGTGGGTCACCACGTCGTCCACGGTCACGGCAGTGTCGACGTCCGTCTTGAACATCGCCGACGCCTCGAGGCGTTGCTTCTTCGTGAGCGGGTCCTCGTCGCCCGACAGCGGGATCTTCGCGTGGGTGTGGATGTCGATCGCGACCAGTTCGTCGACGTTCATGACGCCCCGTTCGTTTCGGACGCATCGGTGCGCAGCGCGCGCTTGAGCACCTTCCCGGTCGGAGACCGTGGAAGCTCGTCGACGAATCGCACGGTGCGCGGTTTCTTGTAGGAGGCGGCACTGGACGCCACATGGCCGACGATCTCCATGTCGCCGATCGTCGCGCCGGGACGCCGAACCACCCACGCGACGACGTGCTCGCCGAAGCGAGCGTCGGGCTCTCCCGTCACGGCCACCTCGACGACATCGGGGTGCGCAGCGATGATCTCCTCGACCTCCCTGGACGCGATGTTCATCCCGCCGGAGAGGATCATGTCCTTCTTGCGGTCGACGATCGAGTAGAAGCCGTCCTCGTCGCACGTTGCGACGTCGCCCGTGTGGAACCAGCCGTCGGCGTCGGTGAAAGACTCGACTCCGTCGGGTCCGAGATAGCCGGCGGCCACCGTGTACGTGCCCGGTTCGCCGGCGCGGACCAGGATCTCCCCCGGCTCGCCGCTGTCGACCTCGCTCCCGGCGTCGTCGACGAGGCGAATCTCGACGCCCTGCAGGGCGCGGCCGCACGAGCGCGTGTGCCCGAGCTGATCCTCGTGGTCGAGAAACGTCACGAGTCCTGCCTCGGTGCTCCCGTACGCGGAGCTGAAGCGCGCGTTCGGGAACGAGGAGCCGACCGCCTCCAGCAGGTGGGAGCCCACGCTCTCGCCAGAGAGGAAGACGTGCCGGACGCCGGGCATCGGCCCGAGCTCGTCGCTGCGCCGCAGTCCGAGGATGTCTTTCAGGGCCGTCGGGACGGCGACGAGAGCGGTGACGCCGCGGTCTCGGATCGCCGAGACCAGAGCGGCCGGGCTGTACTCGGTGAGGAGACGGGTCGTCGCGCCCATGAAGAGCGCGCACAGGAGCAGGGGCTGCGTCGCGCGATGCGCGAGCGGCGTGAACAGGAGAAAGCGGTCGGAGGGGTCGTACCCGACTGCCATCTGCGGCACGAACACCGAGGTCACCTGCGTGGCGCGCGTGTACACGACCCCCTTGGGAAGGGCGGTGGTGCCGGACGTGTACACGAGCACGTCCTCCGCCGTCTCGCGCGGCTCCACCCGCTCGGCCGGGTCACCGGCCGCACGGTCGAAGTCGTCGCCGACGGCAAGCGTCCCGACGGAGTCGAGCGCACCCTGGACGCGAGCGTCGTCGGAGGCCGTGTCGTCGCGCACGACGAGCCCGAGGCCGGCCTCGGCGACGATGTGCTCGACCTCCCTGCTGCGGTAGCGGTGGTTGATCGGCACGACGGGGATCCCGGCCTTGTGGGCCGCGACATACGCCTCGATCCACTCGACGCGATTCGCGCAGTACAGACCGACGCGACGGCCGGGCTCCACGAGGTCCTGGAAGTGCCGGGCGAGCGACTCTGTTCTTCGATCCAGCGTTGCGAACGCGATCTCGCCGCCGTCCCATTCGATCGCGGCGCGTTCGGGCGCGCGTCTGGCGCCGCCGCGGCAGAGATTCGCGACGCTCGCCGCGGCCGGCAGCATTCGCTACGAGTCCTCGCGCACGAAGCGGAGGTGGCGCGGGACGTGGTTCACGAAGCCTTCGTGGGGCCGGCGGACTCGAAGCTGGCCCGTACGACCTCCCAGCCGTCGGCGATGTGCTGCTCCATCGCGCGGTGAGCGGCCTCGCCGTCTCCGGCCCGCAGCGCGGCGACGATCTCGTCGTGCTGGTTCGCGAAGTGCTCGGGCAGGCCGTCGAGGTAGACACGGGTGTAGAGCTCGCGCAGCAGACGGCCCCAGTAGCTGCGGACGACGGAGACGAGGTCGGAGCGCGCGGCTTCGTAGATGCACCAGTGCAGCGCGGAGTCCGCCTCGATGAGTCGCGGCAGCTCTCCGCCTGGCTCGGCGACCGCTACCCGGAACTCGGTGCTCAGGCGCTCGAGCTCGCTCAACTCGGCGGCGGTGATGTTCTCGGCGGCCTGCGCGGCGAGGAAGCACTCGAGCGGAGTGCGCAGCGCGTACAGGGCGCGCGCTTCGTCGGTACTCGTCGGACCGGCGACGTACGCGCCTTTCCCCCGGCGGCGAACGATCAGGCCGTGTCCTTCGAGAACGCGCATCGCCTCGCGGACCGGTGTGCGGCTCACGCCGAGCCGACGCGCGAGCTGATCCTCCGAGACCCGCTCCCCGGCGGCCAGGCGCCCTTCGATGATCTCGCTCTCGAGCAGCTGGCGAACGTGATCCGGAAACGAGACCGGGAGCGGATTCGTGGTCGCCGGGGTGGTCACCGCTCGACGAGGATACAGCGTACGTAATGCTGCCGACACCTCGCGAGGGCGACTCACGCAGACGCGGTAGGTCGCGGCCTCCAAAACGCCGAACGATCGGCGCGCAGCGCCTCGGTGTCCACGCCGGGAAGGAGTGCGGACGGCGGGCTGAGCTGACCGCAGCCGAGCCAGGGAGGGCCGCCGGCCGCGAGCGGATCGGCATGGGGAAGCGGCAGGTCGCGGATCAGCCCCGCGCGCCGATACTCCTTGCGCGCGAGCACGTCCTCGTCACGGACGACGGCTGCCGCCGCAACGCCGCGCTCGCCGAGCAACCGCACGACCCTGGCCGCCGGGAGTGCGGCGAGACGCGCCTCGAGGGTCGTGCGCTCGAGCCTCGCCTCGATACCGAGGACCTCCTGGAGTGCAGCCAGATCGGCCGCGGAACAACAGGTGACGGCGACGTCGCCGTCGCGCACGCGGAACAGGCCGTCGAGCTCGTGCCGCGGTAGCTGTTCTGACGTCCGCAGCACGTGGGTCACCGCCTCGAGCATCGAGGTCTCGACCCGAACCGGGCCTCCCACCGCTGCCCGAGCCAGAAGCGCGGCGCAGACGGCCTCGGCGGCGACCGTCGACGTGACCAGGTCGACGAAGCCGTAGTAGCGAATCCGTCTGGGAAGGCCTTTCTCGTCCGCGTTCGCCATCGCGAAGCCGCTGAACGCCTGCATGTGCGGATCCGTGCACGGCTCGCCGGAGAGCGGGCCGACTCGGCCGAAGCCCGTGACGGAGCAGTGGACGAGCCGCGGGTTCAGCGAGCTCAGCTCGTCGAATCCGAACCCGATGCGCGAGAGCGCGCCGGGACGGAAGTTCTCGATCACGACGTCCGCATCCGCGACGAGCCCACGAGCGAGCTCGCGGTCGGCGTCGTCCTTCAGATCGAGCCGAACGGATCGCTTTCCCTGATTCAGGGCGAGATACGTGGTGCTCACCCCTCCGACGGTCGGGCGCACGTCGAGGATGAACTCGTTGGGCGCCTCGACCTTGACGACGTCGGCACCGAGCCACGCGAGGAGCGTTGCGGCGAAGGGCCCGACGCCACCGACGCCGAAGTCGACCACGCGCACGTCCGCGAGCGGCCGCTCGGGATCGCCGCCTGAGCCGGGCACGTGCAGTCGTCCGAGCGCCTCGAGCCGGTACGGGAGCGCCGTCGCACCGTCGGCGCCCAGGCCGAGCGCCCCCGACTGAGGGTGGTCGAGGCACTCGGCGAGCGTCTGGAACGGGACGGACGAGCCTCCGTTCCGGCGCACGAGCTCCACGGCGTCGGCCGTCGTGAGCTCTGCGAGTCGCTCCTCGTATAGCGGCCGCGCGAGATCCACGTCGTCTCCCCAGCCCACGGACTCGTGCCAGCGCTTTGCGAGCTGTGCGCTCGTCGTCGCGTCGAGGCCGAGCTCGTCGACGAACGCCACCCACGACTGCTCCGCGCCGGGGGGGAAGTCGAGCGTGATCCGTCCGTCTCGGGTGCGGTACCCCGAGTCGACCAGCCGGTCGCGCGAACGGACGTGTGTCCCGACCCACTCGTCGGGTCGGGTGCGCGCAGCCCAGAGGATCGTCTTCAGCGTGCTGAGGGCGCGGAGCGGCGAGACGGCCACGTCGTGTCGCGTTGCCGGCGCTCGGCCGCCGTGGAGCCAGGCGAGGATCGCCTGGACGGCGCAGAATCCGGCGACGACGGTGCCCACGTCGCATCCCAGTCGCGCCGCCGGTCCGTCGACGGGCCCGACGTAGTCCGTCATGCCTATGGCCGCCTGCGCGGTGGTCTCGGATGCCACGAGGCCACCGCCGACCTCGTGCGCCTCGAACGTGCAGACGAGCGCAGCGTCCACGTCGTCGGAGAGACGGGTGTGCCGATCCGCGAGGACGATGTCCGCCGCCGGAGTCGCCGCCTCGGTCGTCGCGGCTCCGAGCGCCCGAAGGTGATGGACGCAGACGGCTGCGGCGGGCTCGTCGGTGAGCACGCGGACGACGATCCCGTCGAGGTTCGAAGGGTTCATGGGGCGGCGAGGAGTCGCCTCAGCTCGGTTCGCAGGAGCTTGCCGCTGGGCGAACGCGGAAGCTCGTCGGCCGAGGCGACGAGCTCCGGCCACTTGACCTTCGCGAGACCCGCAGCCTGGCAGTGGCGACGAAGGTCGTCGAGTGTCGGTGCGTGCCCCTCGGCCACCACGAGCGCGCCGATTCGCTCGCCGAGACGCTCGTCAGGCGTGCTGCTCACCGCGACCTCGCGCACGCGCGGATGGGTGCTGATGACCTCCTCGATCTCGAGCGGGGAGACATTGACGCCGCCGCGGACGATCCGGTCGTCGAGCCGCCCGCCGATCCGGACGTAGCCGTCGGCGTCCACGGTCGCCTCGTCTCCGGTCGCAAACCAGCCGTCCGTGCGGAAGCGGCTCGGGTCGCCTTCACCCCAGTAGCCTCGCGCGAGCTGTGGCCCGCGGACCCGCAGCTCCCCGTCCTCGATCCGAACCTCCATGCCCGGAAGCGGCAACCCCTCGGTCGTCAGCTTCTTCTCGTCCGGTGCGTCGGGCGGGCACGTGGCGACACCTCCGCACTCCGACGTGCCGTAGTACGCGGTCGCATCGGTCTGCGGAAGGGCCCTGCACGCCCGCTCGAGGAGCGCCGTCGAGACCGGGGCGCCTCCGCAGAGGAAGACGCGGAGGCTCTCGAGCTCGGCCGCTCCGTGCCGCTCTGCATGTTCGACGACGTCGAAGAGGAATGGAGTGGCGGCCGCGACGAAGGTGCATCCGTACGCGGCCGTCAGCTGCGCGAACGTCGAAGCGTCCCAGGTGGGCATGAGAACCATCGGACACCTGGCCTTGAGCGCGAGCTCGACGCCGTAGACGAACCCGACCGCATGCCCGACCGGGGCGGCCACGAGCACGACGTCGTCGGGCGTGAGGTCGTACCGCCGCACGAAGCCGTCGGCCATAAGTCGCATCGTCGTCTCCGTGTGCACGGCGCCCTTCGGCTGCCCGGTCGTCCCGGAGGTGTAGGCGAGCCACGCGACGGCGTCCGGGCCGCGCTCGGGCAGGTCTTCCTCGTCCGCTGCAGTGTCCGCCTCGAATGCGCTCGCGGCCTCCAGCGTCTCCGTCGAGCGGCGAATCTCGGCTGCCGTCTCGGCGTCGACCCTCGGATCGAGGAACGCCGCGCGCGCGCCGCTTTCGGTGACGACGTGCACGAGCTCGCGCCGCCACTGCCACGGAACGTTGACGAGCACCGCTCCGCACAGCCGAACGCCGAGGTAGGCGCTCACGAATCCCACGCCGTTCGGAAGGGCGACGACGACCCGGTCGCCCGCGACGACGCCCACGGACCGCAGGCGCGCGGCCGTCGCAAGTGAGGCGCGGCGGAGCTCGGCGACCGTCACGGACGAGCCGGGCTCGGCGGCTGCGAGGTCTCCGTCGGGACGACGCCGAAGAAGATCCCGCTCCGGCGGAGCCGACGCGCTCACGCCGTCGGTCGTGCGCCAGCAGCCGCGTTGAGCACGGGCAGGAGCTCCCGCGCATAGCGCTCGAGAGTCGCCAGCGTGAGGCCGGAAGCGGCGCGCGACGGCGCGGGGTCGAGCGCGACGCTCTCCTCGTGGATCATCCCGAGCGCCAGATGCTCGATCCCGACGTCGACGAACGCGCGAAGCTGGAGGGCGCACGTCTCCGGAGTTCCGTGTACGCAGTACTTGTCGATCCAGGGCGTGAAGTCCTTGCCGTAGCGCCACGACAGATCGCGGACTCCGAGCTCACGAGCGCGATCCGGAGAGTCGTCCATGCTCACGTACACGAAGGCGGACCGGACGAACCTCGGACTGAGCTCGACGCCGAGCCGCTCGGCCTCCTCGTGCACCTCCTCGAAGGCCACCCGGCAGCGCTCGGCTGTGTACATGTAGGGCATGTAGCCGTCACCGAGGCGAGCCGCACGGGTGATCGCGGCCGCGCTCCGGCCTGCGAGCCAGATCGGCGGACCGCCTGCCTGAACGGGCTTGGGCGTCAGCCAGACGTCCTCGAGCTGGAAGACGGAGCCCTCGTACGAGAACGTCTCCTCCGTCCAGTACTTGCGCATGATCTCGATCGTCTCCGTCGTCCGTCGTCCCCGTCCGGCCATGGGGACTCCCGCCGCTTCGAACTCCTTCGGGAAGTCGCCGCCCACGCCGGCGACCACGACGAGGCGCCCGCCCGAGATGACGTCCAGGGTCGCGAGCTCCTTCGCGAGCATCGTGGGGTGGCGGAGCGGAGTCAGGATCGCGGCCGGGCCCAGCAGGATGCGCTTCGTCACCGCCGCGATGCCCGCGAGCACGGGGACGGAGTCGAGGATAGGCCGGTGGAACACAATGTGCTCTCCCGTCCAGATCGCGTCGAACTCGAGCTCCTCGGCGGCCTGGAAGTACTCCGTCGGCCACCACACGCCGCCGCACGTGATTCCGACCTTGGCCATCAGGCGGTCGTCTCGCGTCCGTCGACGCGGTAGTGGCTGACCTTCTCCAGGTCCACCTCGACCCCGAGGCCGGGTGTCGTGCTCGGAAGGAGGGCACCGTCTCGGTAGGCGAACGGCTCGACGACGACGTCGTCGGTGAAGTAGCGGCCGGCAGTCGCGGTCGGGTACGCGCCCTCGGGGCCGTTCACCGGGATGACGCAGGGCAGCAGCTCGGCAGGCGTTGCGAGCGCGACGTGGAGGTTCGCCGCATTGCCGATGCCGAGCTCGAGCGCGCCGTTCAGATCGTGCGGGAGCGAGGCGGCTCGGGCGATGCCGCACACCTCACGCGCGCGAGCGATGCCGCCCGCCTTGCCGACGTAGACGGACAGGGTGTCGGCAGCCCGTCGCGCCACGATCTCGAGCGCATCGGAAGGCGTCCAGCACGCTTCGTCCGCCATCACCGGAACGGACGAGCCGGATGTCACCTCTTCGAGGTCGGCGAGGCCGAGGAGAGGCTGCTCCACGATGTCGACCCCGGCCTCCGCGAGCGCATCCACTGCGCGCCTCGCCCGGGCTCGGCCCCGATAGCCGCCGTTCGCATCGAGCCTGAGGAGCACACGGTCTCCGACCTCCGCGCGCAGGCGGCGGACAAGGCGGGCGTCGCGCTCCGCGTCGCGTCCGCCTTTGACCTGCAGCGCGCGAATGCCGTCTGCCACCGCGGCCTGGCCCTCGGCGACCGCTTCGTCGTCTTCGGCCAGTCCGAGCATGTGCGCGACCGGAACCTCCTCTCGCGCCAGGCCTCCGAGGAGAGCATGAACGGGAACGCCGTGCGCGTGACCGACGAGGTCGTGCAGCGCGATGTCGAGGAGCGCCTTCGCGTACGGATTTCCCACCACCACCGCGTCGAGGCGGGTCGAGACCTCACCGAGCGAGAACGGTCGCTCCGCGAGTGCGGGCGCGAGGTACTCGTGCACGATCGAAGAGATCGTCGCCGGTGTCTCGCCGTGCCGCCTCCCGTCGGCGTCGCCCCAGTCGCCCAGCCCGACCACCTCGCCCCACCCCTCGAAGCCGTTGGCCTCGATGCGTGCGAGCACGAACTCGCCGAGGGGTCTCGACAGGGAGAGCCAGCGGAAGTCGGAGCGGCGCGGAAGCCGCACGATGATCGTCTCGACCCGGTCGATCGAGATCAGCATCAGGCGCTCTCCTCGATGGTCAGCACGAGGTTGGCATGTTCGTCGACGACGAGCGAGGCGTACGGCGGCACGAGAGTCGTCGAGTCCGCCTGGTGCACGACTGCGGGGCCGTCGAATCGCGCCCCGCGCTCGAGCGAGCTGCGGTCGTGGATGGCTGTGTCGACCCACCCCGAGCCCGGGATGTACACAGGACGGAAGGTCGGTGCACCCCGGTCGGCAGTGCTCGCGGGAGCCCGTTCCTCGAGGGACGGCTTGTCGACGGCGACGGTGACGACGAGGCGCATCGTCACGATCTCGCACTCTTCGGCGGAGCTCGAGAAGCCGTAGGCGCGTTGGTGCAGGGCGTGGAAGTCGTCGAAGATGTCGTCCGTGTCGCCGGTCGCGATTCGCTCGCGGTCGACCGGCACCGTGACCTCGTACGCCTGGCCGAGGTAGCGGATGTCGCAGGAGTGGGCAAGCGAGTACCGCCTCGTTCGGAGCGCGCTGTCGGAGTCGATCTCCGCCTGCGCGCGATCCATGAGCGCGGCGAACACCGCGACGAGGTCGCCGGCGAGAGACTCCTCGTCGCTCCGATGGAGCTCGCTGGCAGCGAAGTCGAGTCGCACGTCTGCGGTGAGCAGGCCGAGGGCAGACAGGGTTCCAGGATGCGGCGGGACGATCACGGTTGCGATCGAGAGGCGCCGCGCGAGCTCGGCGGCGTGGAGCGGGCCGGCACCGCCGAAGGCGACGAGCGCGTGATCTCGAGGGTCGTCACCACGCTTGCGGAGTGCCACCCGAACGGCACCTTCCATCGCCGCGTTCACCACCTCGACCACTCCGGCAGCCGCGTCGTCCGGCGGCAAGTCGAGCGCCTCGCCCAACGGCTCGATCGCCGCGCGCGCGAGCTCGACGTCCAGCACGAGGCGGCTCGCCAGCGGGAAGTCCGGCGTCAGCCGGCCGAGGAGCAGCTGGCAGTCGGTCACCGTCGGCGCCGTGCCTCCGCGGCCGTAGCAGGCAGGCCCAGGTTCCGAGCCGGCACTTTCGGGCCCGACCCGGAGCGCGCTGCCGCTGTCGACCGCTGCGATCGACCCTCCGCCGGCTCCGATCGAGTAGACGTCGATTGCCGGAAGGCGGATCGGAATCTCGCCGACCGTCAGCTCGGTGCTCGTGCGCGGCTCGAAGCCTCCGATCACCGAGACGTCTGCGCTCGTTCCGCCCATGTCGAAGCAGACGAGGTCGGCGTTGCCGGTCGTCCGCGCGAGCCGGGTACACGCGACTACACCGGCCACGGGACCGGACAGCGCGAGCGTGACGGGGCGCGACCTGGCCGCGGCGGGAGTGAGGGCACCCCCGTTCGACTGCGTGACGAAGAGCGATGCCGCACAGCCGGCCTCGGCGAGAGCCGACTCGAGTCGCGTCAGATACGTGTCGACCAGCGGCATCAGCGCGGCGTTGAGAACCGTGGTCGCGGTGCGCTCGTACTCGCGGAGCTCTCCGGAGAGCTCGGCCGAGGCGCAAACGAACCAGCCGTCGTGCGCCCGCAGCATGGCTGCGATCTGCTGCTCGTGCTCCGCGTTGCGGTAGGAGTGCAGGAACGCCACTGCGACGGACTCGACGCCGGCGTCGTCCAGGGTCGCGAGCGCCGCGGCGGCACTCGCGAGGTCGACCGGCTCGAGCTCGGTGCCGTCTGCGGCGACGCGCTCGCGGATCTCGAGCCGCAGCTCGCGCGGAACCAGCGCCGGCTGCTGCTCGAAGAACGGGTCGTAGAGCTCGTTCCGCCAGTGCCGTGCGATCTCGAGGACGTCACGGAACCCCTCCGTGGTGACGAGCGCCGTCGCCGGAAGCCGGCGCTCGATGATCGCGTTCGTCGCGAGCGTCGTCCCGTGCAGGAGCAGTCGCACATCCTCGCTCTGCGCGCCGACCTCCTCGCGCAGTGCCTCCAGCCCGCGCAGGAATCCCGACGCGGGGTCGGAGCGCGAGGACGGCACCTTGAGATGGTGGAGCGCGCCGCTCACGCCATCGACCGCGACGACGTCGGTGAACGTCCCCCCGATGTCGACCCCGACGTACCAGTCGCCGGTCACACGACCTCCGTGCCGGCGGCGCTGCGGTACACGGTGCGCGCTGCCTCGGGCGAGACCTTCCCGCTCGCGACGTCCCGGGCGAGTGCGTCCGCGTCCCGCTCGGACGCAGGTCCGAGGCCACCACCTCCCTGTGTGAGCACGGTCACGCGGTCGCCACGCTGCAGCGACACACCGCTCGACTTGCCGCGAAGCTCGGTGACCACGCCGTCGCGCTCGACGAGGATCCGCGCAGGAGCGCCCGCGGCGCCGCCGTGGAGCCCGGGTGGCGGAAACTTGACCCGGTCGAACTGCGTCGAGAGCTCGCAGTCGGCGAGCAGCTCGAACGTGCGCTCCACCCCCAAACCCCCGCGGAAGCGCCCCGCGCCGCCCGAGTCCTGCCGAAGGGCGTATCGGATCACCCGCAGCGGAAACTCGTTCTCGACGAGCTCGATCGGGTTGTTGGCGAGATTGTGGACGCCCGCGGAGAGACAGTCCGGACCGTCGAGCCCGGGTCGGCCGCCCCAGCCGCCGACCTCGATCTCGAACTGGACGTTCGCGCATCCGTCGTCGTCGACAGCGGAGAGCACGTAGACGTTGGAGTTGCCGTAGTACGGCGCAACCGCGCGCGTGGGGACGGCTTCGCCCAGGGCGGCCATGACCACCGTGGCGACGCGATGCGTGAGCACGTTGCGGCCGACCACGGGCGCCGGGGGCTTCGGGTTGAGCACGCTTCCGTACGGAGCCTCGACCTCGATGGGGAGGTAGCTGCCGTGGTTCGGCGCGATGCCGGGATCGAGGATCGCGGTGACGGCGTAGTAGACAGCCGACTCGGTCGAGGCGATGGGGGAGTTGATCGGTCCGCGTGTCTGTGGGGCCGTCCCCGTGAAGTCGACGTGGAGCGAGTCGCCGCGCCGCTCGACCGCGACGCACACGCGCACCGGCTCGTCGTCGAGCCCGTCTCCGTCCACGAGGTCGTCGGCGCGGAATACCCCATTCGGAAGCGTGGAGATCGCTATTCGCATGCGTCGTTCGGAGGACGCGATGAGCGCCTGCGTCGCCGCCGTCAGGACCTCGGCCCCGTACCGCTGCACGAGCCGGATCACGTCGCCCGCGCCGATCGAGAGTGCCGCCATCTGAGATCGGAGGTCGGCGCTGGTCTTGTGCGGGACGCGGATGTTGCTCTCGAAGAGCGGCAGGAACAGCTCGTTGGGCTCGCCGGCCGCGACGATGCGGCACGGAGGGATGCGAAAGCCTTCCTGGTAGATCTCGGTCGCATCAGCCCCGTAGCTCGCGGCCGCCCGACCCCCGACGTCGAGGTGGTGTCCCAGCGTGCCCACGATGGCGACCGGCACGTCATCGACGAGGACGGGCGAGAAGGTCTGGATGTCCGGAAGGTGCTGCCCGCCCGAGTACGGGTCGTTCGTGGCGTAGACGTCGTCAGCGCGCCAGCCCTCCAGCGGAAACCGGGCGATGATCGTTCGCAGCGCGCGCGTCATCGAGTTCAGGTGCATGGGGATGCGCGTCGACTGCGCCACGATGCCCCCACCGCAGTCGAACACCGCCGTCGAGTAGTCGAGCATCTCGCGGATCACCTGCGAGTGCGCCGAGCGTTCGATCGACGTCGCCATCTGCTCCGCGGCCGCCACGAGCCCGTGGCGGATCACCTCGAGCGTCACCGCGTCGAGGGTTGCGGGCTCGCGTGCTCGGACGATGCTCACGGAGCGCCTCCGACACGCGAGAGCGAGCCGCTCCGCACGAGCTCGACGACGGGCTCGACGGCGATCCGGCCGCCCGGCGATCCGAGCTGCGCTCGAACGAGCGCCGCGATCTCCGCAGTCCCGGTGCCGAGCGGCACGGGCGCGCGGAGCTCGACTGCCCGTGCCCCGACGATCAGCTCCAGCGCGACGACGCGCTCGCCGAGCGTGACCATCTCCGCGAGCCGGCGGGCCGCGAGCGGCGCGAACGTCATGCGGTCCTCGATCCCCTCGGCGATCGTCGTCGACGGCAGCTCGAAGGAGACGGGTTGCGCCAGCAGTCTCGCCTCGCCCGTCAGCGCGGCAGCGACGTACGGGAGGTGCGGGAAGGTGGTCTCGGGGGTTTCGGACGAACGCGACAGTCCGTCGACGAGGCCCGAGAAGCGCGCCTGCATGAGCTTGATCAGCCGCTCGCAGCCGGAGGTGACGACGGGGGCGAGCGCGATCCGGAGAAAGTCGAGCGCGCCGGCAAGCACGAGCGGATCGAAGTTTCCGACGGAGAAGATGACGTTCTCGTCCCGCACCAGGAGCGGGTTCTCCTGGGACGCGTTCAGCTCGACTGCGAGCTGGCTCTCGGCATATCCGAGCGCCTCGCGGGCAGCGGCGTGTACCTGCGGAAGGCAGCGGAAGCTCAGTGGATCCTGGAGGTTGCGGGCGGCGCCGTCGCTCCAGAGCGAGCTGCCGTCGAGAAGGTCGCGCAGACGTGCGATCGTCGCCTGGAGACCCGGATACGGACGCTCGCGCCCCACGGCCGGATGGAGGATGCTCAGATTGGCAGCGAACGCCTCGAGATCGAGTGCGCCGGCGGCGTCGAATGCATCCAGCAGTCGACCGTAGTCGTGGATCGCAAGCGACGCGATGGCCGTCGCGAAGGCGTCGTTGTCGACGAGCGAGACTGCCTCCTTGGCAGCGAGCGTCAGGTCTCCGAGCAGTGCGTGCCCCAACTCGGCCATCGGCACGATGTCACCCATGCCGACCGAGCCGTACAGCGCGACGGGCGGGAAGGCCTCGTCGTTGAGCGCATCCACGAGACGTTCGGCGAGGAGCGGTCGCACGCCGGAGCTCCCCTGGGTGAAGCCGTTCACCAGGCGCAAGATCGTGGCCCGAACGATCTCCTCGGAGACCTCCGGCCCCTGCCCGACGAGCAAGGCCTCGATGAGGAGTCGATTGTGATCTTCCTGCGCGTCCGGGGGTACCGCGTTGCGCTTGCGCGCGGCGACGCCGGTCGTCATGCCGTAGACGGGAGTGCCGGCCTCGAGGTGATGCTCGACGACAGCGCGGGCTGCGAGCATCCTCGTCGTCGAGTCGGCATGGATCTCCACACGCTCGCGACCCCGCGCGACGCGAACGACCTCGTCGAGCGTCAGCGACTCCCCTGTCAGCACGACCGCGATCGGGCCCACCTCCTGCTCATCTGACGGTCTGGCCGGTCCTGGGAGTCAGACGAGCCGCCACGACGCTGAAGTGTACCGTGTACACAGTATTCGGGAGCGTCGAGGGGGCGTGCTCAGGCGACGCCGAGGAGCTCGTCGGCGTACGTCATCCCGACTCGCCGCAACCCGCGCGGGCCTGGCTCGTAGTGACCCATGCGCCAGAGCGCCGGTGAGTAGAAGTGAATCGACGTCGCCGGCTCCGCGTCAGGCCCTGGGTGGCGAACGCCGTGGATGTCCGACGCGTCGAAGTCGAAGCGCCCGCCTGCCTCGTGCACCGTCGTGTGCTCGCGCACCCATCCGTCCTCCTCGACCCGGAACCAGTCCTCGTGCAGCACTCCTTCGGCGACGCACACGGCCCCCGACGAGCGGTCGTGATCGTGGTAGCCCGTGTTCTGGCCGTCGACCCAGCAGATGAGCCAGACGTCGAGGTTCGGGTCGCGATAGAGCTGCTGGTAGAAGCGCGAGTCGGCGTCGTGGGTGACCTGTTGCCGCCACAGGCGATCTGCGCGCACGAGCTCGGACGCGAGCTCGGCCATCCGAGGGCGGTCGAGGTCGGTGTCAGGAGGCACGCGCTCACGAAGCCAGGTCGCGAGATCTGTCACGTCAGCAAGCGCGTTGGTGTGTCGGACTGGAGAACGTGCGTCACAGCATCTCCGAACCCGCGGACGGCATCAAGCGTGGGCCGGGAGTCGACGACGGGCGTGTCGCTGCCGTACACGAGCTGCGACACGCCGAACGTCTCCGCGCAGAGCTCGATCGCCCTGCGTCCATGCGTCGAGACGTCGAAGAACGTGTTCGGGTCGAGGGCGGAGCGGACGTCCACACCGCGTCGTGCGAGTCGCTCGAGTTGGAACGGGCCGCCTCCGGCGAGCATGGCGAACACCACCTGTAGCGACGGCCAGCGCTCGCGGCCGAAGGCGAGCCACGCCAGGTACGCCTCCTGCATCCGGGCCGGGTAGCCCGTGACCCAGTCCCACCAGGGCGCACGTGCGGGCGTGGTGGCACGGCCGGCGTCGGGATGCACGAACACGACGGTGCCGGCCGCCTCGGCCTCGTCCAGGACCGACGCTGCGCGGTCGAAGTCCGTGATCAGCGCCGACCCGAGCGACACGCCCGCGAAGTCGGGGCGCACGGTGCTCGGCGAGAACGCCCTGAGACGGCCGCCACTCGCCGCAACGAGCGCTCGGGCTCCTTCGACCCAGACCTCCTCGAGGACGGTGCGCTCGCCGTCCGACACCGACTCGAACCCGAGGCTCGTCTGCAGCGAGAGGACGGCGACGTCGATCTCGTCGCGTTCGAGCACCTCGAGACGCCGCTCCAGAGCGTGGTCGCCGAGCTCGACCTCGAACGTGCCCTCGTGGGTCGTGAGCTCGACGCCCTCGAGGAAGGGCGGGGTGCTGCGCGCCCGAAGTGCTTCGACGAAGCCCTCGGGCCACAGGTGCTGGTGGATGTCGTAGGTCGTCACGCGGGTGCCGGCTGGGAGCGAATCGCGACGGACAGATCCTCGAGCGGGAGCGGCATCTGCTCGTACGACGTGAGATAGGGCACGCGCTCTCGGACAAATGCCTGCACGCGTGCGGCACCGGCCCCGAGCGCCTCCACGCCTCTGAGCTCGGCCGCCTGGACCGCGACCACGAGCTCGATCGCGACCACTCGCGCTCCGAGGTCGACCATTTCCGACAGCCGTCGCGCTCCGAGCGACGAGAGGGCGGTGCGGTCTTCGACGCCCGACTCCTGCATCGTCGAGGCCAGCTCGAACGAGACCGGCTGGGCGAGGAGGCGCGCTTCCGCGGCGATCGCCTGGGCTGCCACTCCCAGCTCGGAAAGCCCGTCCTGCCACGTGCCCTCGGTCGCGACCAGCCCTTCACTGAGTCCGCTGAACCGCGGGCTCAGCAGCTTCAGCGTCCGCTCGACCGCGGCCGTCAGCACAGGTGCGAATGCGATGCGCAGGAAGTCGAGCGCCGCCGCCAGCGGCTGTGAGTCGAAGTTCCCGACGGACACGAGCCGCTGCTCCGCGAGGACGACGAGCGGATTTCCCTGGTGGGCGTTGAGCTCGACCGCGAGCTGCTCCTCGACGAACGCGAGGGCGTCCCGCGCAGCGCCGTGCAGCTGTGGCACGCAGCGGAACGTGAGTGGATCCTGGAGGAAGCGCGCCGTGTCCGGATCCCACAGCGCGCTGCCGTCGAGCAGCGTGTGCATCCGCGCGAGGGTCGCGCCGATCCCAGGGTAGGGGCGTGCGACCGCCACCTCCGGGTGCAGTGCGCTGACGTTGGCCCGGAACGCCTCGAAGTCGAGAGCGGCCGCGACGTCGATCCAGCTCAGCAGTGTCCGCGCGTCTGCGATCGCGAGCGCCGCCTGCCCGGTCGAGAACGAGTTTCCGGCTAGCAGCGCCAGCGCCTCACCGGCTTCGAGCTCGAGCGCGCCCAGCGCACCGTGTGCGAGGTCGGCGTTCTGGGCCAGGTCTGCCTGGCCGACGCTCCCCAGAGAGCGCACGTGCGGAGTGACGCCGTCGTTGAGCGCGGTCACGACCGCCTCGGCGACCTCCGGACGCGCGCCCTGGTACCCGGCGACGAGGGTGTTGGCAAGCCGGAGCAGAGAGGCCCGCACGACGTCATCCGGTGCCGGCGGGCCGAGACCGACGAGATGACCCCAGATGGCCGAGCGGTTGAATGCGCGCGCCTCGGTCTCGTCCACCGTCGCGTCGCGGCGCATACCGACTCCGGTCGTCACGCCGTACGCGGGCGTTCCTTCGGCTGCGGTGCGCTCGACGACCGCGCGGGTCCGAAGCATGCGCGCCGCTGCCGCGGCTGCGACTGCCACGGGCTCCCTGTGGCGCGCTACGCGCACGACATCGTCGAGCGTGAGGCTCGCACCCGTGAGCTCGACAGTCATGTGAGGACTCTACGACGGTTCGGGGTCGCCCAGCCCGGGCACCGCGGTCGGATCCGCCGGCCTCGCCGATCGAACGGGAAGGCCCGCGTCACGCCAGGCGAGGAACCCCCCGACGACGTCCGTCGCTCGGCGGAAGCCGAGCTCCTGCAGCGTCGCGGCCGCGAGGCTCGACGAGAGTCCGTGCGAGCAGATGAGGACGAGCTGCTGCTCGAGGCCGGTGACGTGCGGGCTCCGGTACGCAGGTTGGGCGTCTGGGTCGAGCCGCCACTCGAGCACGGTCCGCGGGATATGCACCGACCCCGGAATGCAGCCGCTGCTGTGTCGATCGTCGCTCGAGCGGGTGTCGATCACCAGCGCGCCGGCGCGCTGGGCTTCGAGTGCCTCTACCGGGTCGAGTCGAACGAATCGACTTCGAGCCTCGCGCAGGAGGTCGTGAATCGTCGTGCGTGCGGTCGCGTCAGACACTCTCCTGTCGGCAATCCTCGCACGCCCCGCGCAGGACGACGTCGTGCGCCGCCACGACGTACCCGCGTCCGTCGGCGACTCGCTCGATTGCCGACTCGAGCGTGGGGTCTTCGAAAGGCTCGACCTTGCCGCAGTCGTCGCAGACGAGATGGTGATGGTGGTCCCCCCCGCGTGAGCGGGCTCGTAGCGCGCGACGCCGTCGCCCAGGTCGACGCGCTGGACGAGACCGAGCTCGTCCATGCCGTCGAGCGCGCGGTACACGCTCGCGATCCCCACCCGCGCGCCCCGCGCCCGGACGCGATCGTGGATCTCGTGCGCCGAGAGGCAGCAGTCCTGGTCGCCGAGGAGCTCAACGACCAGGCGTCGCGCTCCGCCGCTTCGGCCGCTGGCGTTTCGCAATCGGTCGAGCGCGGTCTCGGTCCAGGCCATAGTGATAATGATACCCGTTCTCAATGACGTGCTACCGTCGTCCGCGTGCGTTTGCACCTCTTCTTTCTCTTGCTGGCATTGCTCATGGTGGGCTGCGCCGGGCCCGCACCCGAGTCAGAGCGCACCGTCGTGGCCTCGTTCTATCCCCTCGCGTGGGCTGCGCAGGGGGTCGCGGGGGACGCCGCCGACGAGATCGTCAACCTCACGCCTCCCGGCGCCGAGCCGCACGACATCGAGCTCTCGCCGAGCGACGTCGAAACGATCCGCGGCGCCGATCTCGTGGTGTACATCGGCAGCGGCTTTCAGCCCGCGCTCGAGGACGCCATCGACGGGCGGGACGGTGAGTCGTTCGATCTACTCCGGGCCGGCGAGGACCCCCATATCTGGCTCGACCCGATCCGCTTCGCAGAGGCGGTCGAGCGGATCGCGCAGCGACTGGGCGGCTCCGCCGTCAGCGAGATGCGCGCGCTGAGGCAGCTCGACGGGGAGTATCGAGCCGGGCTCGGTGACTGCGACCGCCGCACGATCGTGACGACGCACCGTGCCTTCGGCCAGCTCGCAGCGCGGTACGGGCTCACCGAGCTCTCGCTCGCGGGACGCTCGCCGGAGTCCGAGCCAGGCCCGCGTGAGGTCGAGGAGCTCGTCGACGACCTTCGCGCGTCTGGCGCGACGACCGTGTTCGCCGAGCCACTCGTTTCCGCCGGGCTCGCCGAGACGGTCGCGCGCGAGGCCGGCGTCGAGGTCGCGACACTCGATCCGCTCGAGGGACTGAGCGAGGAGCGCCTGGACGCCGGCGAGGACTACCTCACCGTGATGCGCGCGAACCTCGCTGCGCTGCGGGAGGCGCTCGGGTGTCGCTAGCGGTCGAGCTCGTCGGCATCTCCTTCGGCTATCAGCCGGGGCAGCTCGTGCTCGAGGACGTGAACCTCGCACTCGGCGAGGGCGACTTCGTCGCAGTCGCGGGTCCCAACGGCGGCGGGAAGACGACGCTCATGCGCATCCTTCTCGGGCTCGAGCGGCCGAGCGCGGGTTCCGCGCTGCTGTACGGCGAGCCTGCGCACCACTTCTCGGGCCGACGCGCGCTCGGGTACCTCCCCCAGCGGTCACAGCTCGGTGGCGACGCGCCGGCGACGGTACGGGAGGTCGTCTCTGCGGGACGCCTCGCATCGGGACGCCTGCTTGGCCGGCTCGATGCCGAGGATCGCGATCGAGTCGACGAGGCGATCGCGCGAGTCGGACTCTCTGCGGTCGCCGACGCGCCGCTTCGCACCCTCTCGGGCGGGATGCAGCAGAGGACGTTCATCGCGAAGGCGCTCGCGGGACAGCCCTCGCTGCTCGTTCTCGACGAGCCGACGACCGGCGTCGACGCCGAGTCGCAGGAGACGCTCGCGGAGCTGCTGGCGACGCTCCACCGGGCACTCGGCGTCACGATCGTCTACGTCTCGCATGAGTTCGGCGCGGTGGAGCACCACGTCGAGCGCCTCGTCCTTGTGCGCCGGACAATCGTCTTCGACGGCCCGCCCGGCGACCTGCCGGGCGTGTGGCACGACCCTGGACACGCTCATGCTCGAGAGTGAGTTCATGCGCCTCGCGCTCGGTGCTGGCGCGATAGTCGGCGTCCTGGCGCCCGCGGTCGGGTTCTTCCTCGTCCAGCGACGCCAGTCGCTGATGGGGGACGGCATCGGACACGTCGCGTTCGCGGGTGTCGCCGCGGGGATCCTGCTCGACGTATCGCCCGTACTCACAGCGCTCGTCGCTGCGGTGCTCGGCGGCGTCGCGATCGAGCTACTTCGTTCGCGCGGACGGACGGCCGGCGACCAGGCCCTCGCGATCGTCTTCTACACCGGCATCGCGCTCGGGGTCGTGCTGGTCGCGCAGGCCGGTGCGCTGAACGTCGATCTCTTCCAGTACCTCTTCGGCTCGATCCTCACGGTCACGCGGAGCGATCTCCTCGTCATCGCGCTGCTCGGCGCCGTCGGGCTCGCGACGGTCGCGACGCTCTATCGCGCCTTTGCAGCGATCGTGATCGACGAGGAGGGCGCGCGCGTCTCAGGCGTGCCGATCGAGACGCTCAACGTCGCGCTCGCCACCCTTACGGCTGTCACGGTCGCGCTCTCCATGCGCGTGGTGGGGATCCTTCTCGTCGCGGCGTTGATGGTGCTCCCGGTGAGCGCTGCGGGACGAATCGCATGGAGCATGCGCTCGACGCTCGTCCTGGCGATGGCGATAGGCCTCGGAGCGGCCATCGCAGGACTCACTATCGCGTACTACGCCGATTTGCCACCCGGAGGCACGATCGTGCTGGCGGCAGCAGCCGCGTACCTCCTCGCTCTTGCGTCGAGCCTTGCCCGCGGCAGGACGTAAGGCGAGAGATTCTCGCCCTACGCGGCGACGAGCGCCGCGCCGACTCCGGCCTCGTGGCAGTCGCGGCACCGGGCCTCGTACTGCTCGGCCGCGCCGACCACGACGGTCTCGCCCGAGTACGGCGCCGGCAGCCCGTCCACGAGACGCTGCGTGGTCGTCGCCGGGCCGCCGCAGCGGTGGCAGACGGCTTGCAGCTTGTCGACGAACTCGGCGTGCGACAAGAGCTCCGGCATCGGTCCGAATGGGAGCCGCCTGAAGTCCTGGTCGAGCCCCGCCACGACGACGCGCATGCCGCTGTCGGCCAGCGCGAGAGCGTGGCCGACGATCGCGTGCTCGAGGAACTGCACCTCGTCGATCCCGACGACGTCGAATCCCGCCGCGCGCTCGGGGACGTCGTCCGCGACGGCGACCGGGACAGCCCGCATGCGCGCGCCGGCATGGCTCACGATGTCCGTCGCGTCGTAGCGGTCGTCGATGTGCGGCTTGAGGATCACGACGCGTTGGCCAGCGATCTCGGCGCGGCGCAGCCTGCGGATCATCTCCTCGCTCTTCCCGCTGAACATCGGACCGCAGATGACCTCGAGCCAGCCACCTCGCTGCGGGGGGATCCGGATCACGGCGGCGATCCTAGAACTGGCGTCGGAGGGCATCGGTGGGAGAGGAAAGAACGCTCGACGCCTTGCTATGCTCTCGCGCGCGCGGCGGCGTAGCTCAGTTGGTTAGAGCAGCGGAATCATAATCCGCGTGTCGCAGGTTCGAGTCCTGCCGCCGCTACTCGAACATCCCCTTTTCGTCCTACCTCGAATCGAGAAGAAGAATGGCCACCGGAGTACGAGTCGCGATCACGCTCGCCTGTACCGAGTGCAAGCGGCGTAACTACCAGACACAGAAGTCCAAGCGGAACTCCCCCGACCGCGTGGAGTTCAAGAAGTACTGCCGCTGGTGCAGTGCGCATACGCTGCATCGGGAGACCCGCTAGGTGGCTCGCGAGACCCGCAAGCAGCGCCGTGCGGCACGCGCGGCGGCCGGCGACGGCGCGCCGAACTCGCGTCGCGCACGCGCGCAACAGGTCCGCCCGTCCCAGCAGCCGGCCAAGCAGCAGACCGGACGCAAGGCCGAGCAGCAGCGAGGGCAGTTCGTCCGCGAGTCCTACGCCGAGCTCCGGAAGGTCGACTGGCCGACGAGAGGCCAGACGTTCCAGGGCGTCGTCGTCGTGATCATCGCGTGCACGATCGTCGGCCTCTATCTCTGGGGTCTCGACCAGGTCATCCGTCCCCTCGTCGACCGCGTTCTGCTGTAGTGACGATGGCGATGACGGAAACCACAAACACCGCGGCCGCGAAGCGGACGCCTTCAGGGATTTGCCTGCGACCGGTGTCGGCGCTAGCCGATTCCGGTCGCTAGGAGGTAATGCAGTGTTTCTTTGGTATGTGATCAACACCTATTCCGGACACGAGAACAAGGTCAAGACGAACCTCGAGCACCGCATCGTCTCGTTGAACCAGCAGCCGGCGTTCCGGCGCGTCGTCGTCCCGACCGAGCAGGTCATCGAGACGAAGGACGGCCAGAAGGTGCAGACCGAGAAGCGCGTGCTTCCGGGCTACGTGCTCGTGAACATGAACATGTCGGACGAGGCATGGATCGTCGTCAAGGGCACACCGGGAGTCACCGGGTTCGTCGGTGCCGGCGCGAAGCCCGTGCCGCTCTCGCAGCCGGAGGTCGACCGGATCCTCCATCACGGCGCGCCGACCGGGCCAGGGCAGGTCGCGAAATCGCAGGTCGAGTTCTCGCTCGGCGAATCGGTGAAGGTGACCTCGGGCCCGCTCTCCGACTTCGACGGCGAGATCGTCGACGTCAACGCAGACCAGCAGAAGTTGAAGGTGCTCGTGGACATCTTCGAGCGCCAGGTTCCGGTCGAGCTCAGCTTCGACCAGGTGAAGAAGATCGACTAGTTTGTCGGCGCAGAACGGAATCCGCTAGCGCGGATTCCGTTCGCGCAGATCCCTGAAGCCGTCCGCTTCGCGGCCGGGTCGCTCCGTTTCCAGCAAGCGCCTCTCGGAAAGAGACAGTCATGGCTAAGAAAGTACTCACGCTCATCAAGCTCCAGATCCCGGGTGGCCAGGCCAACCCGGCGCCGCCGGTCGGTCCCGCGCTGGGCCAGCACGGCGTGAACATCATGGAGTTCTGCAAGGCCTACAACGCGCAGACCGCGCACGAGAACGGTCGCATCATCCCGGTCGAGATCACGGTGTTCGAGGATCGCTCGTTCACCTTCATCACGAAGACTCCGCCGGCCGCCGTCCTCATCAAGGAGGCGCTCGGGCTCGAGTCGGGCTCGGGCGAGCCCAACAAGGCCAAGGTCGGCCGGCTCAGCCAGGCGCAGCTCCGTTCGATCGCGGAGGCGAAGATGCCCGACTTGAACGCGCGTGACGTCGACGAGGCGATGAAGGTGATCGCCGGGACGGCTCGCAGCATGGGCGTGGAGACGCCGTCATGATCTGTGCACCGCACGCTGCGAACGGCCGCGCCAGCGGCCGCTTCAGGGATCTTCGCGACGTCGGATCTGCACTCGCAGATCCGACGTCTGCGGAACAGATGCAACGGGACACGCCATGAGCCAGCACGGCAAGCGCTATCGCGAGGCGCGCGACTCGATCGACCGCGAGCAGGCCTACACGCCGCTGGCCGCAGTCCGCCTGCTGAAGGAGACGCCCGCCGCCAAGTTCGACGAGACCGTCGAGGCGCACTTTCGCCTCGGCCTGAACGTGCGCCACGCCGACGAGCAGCTCCGCGGCACGATCATGCTCCCGCACGGGATCGGCAAGGACGTGCGCGTGGCGGTCTTCGCCGAGGGCGAGAAGGCGCGCGAAGCGGAGGACGCCGGTGCCGACGTCGTCGGCTCCGCGGACCTCGCGACCAAGATCGAGGGCGGGTTTCTCGACTTCGACGTTGCGATCGCGACGCCGGACCAGATGAGCGTCGTCGGCAAGCTCGGTCGAGTGCTCGGCCCGCGGGGGCTCATGCCGAACCCGAAGACGGGCACCGTCACGATGGACATCGGCAAGGCCGTGTCCGACGCCAAGGCGGGCAAGCTCGAGTACCGCACCGACCGCGGTGCCAACGTGCACGTCCCGATCGGCAAGCGGAGCTTCGACGAGCGTGCGCTCCTCGAGAACTACGCCGCTCTCGTCGAGGAGATCGTCCGGGCGAAGCCGTCGGCTTCCAAGGGTCGCTACATCAAGCAGATCACGCTGACGACGACGATGGGCCCCGGCATCCACGTCGATTCGACCATCACCCGGGACATCGCCGAGGAAGGCGCATCGGCTGCCGCCGATACGCGTAGGGAAGAAGCTACAGTCTCGACCTAACAACCGACTAGCACGTCGCCAAAGACAGCTGGCAGCCGCGAGGCAGAGGTCCAGCCGAGGCGGTTTGGCAGGCGTCTCAGCGTCTGATCAGGCCCGCCTCATGGCGGGTCTAGTCGTTTCCGGAGGAACGACATTGCTGAAAACTGACAAGGAACGGATCGTCGAGGAGCTCGCAGCGGAGCTCGGCTCCGCCGAGACGCTCATCGTCGCCGACTATCGCGGTCTGACGAACAAGCAGCTCGAGGCGCTGCGCGATCAGCTCTTGCCCCACGGCGCTCGCTTCCGGATCGTGAAGAACACGCTCACGCGGCGCGCGGCCGAGCAGGCGGGGGCCGAGTCGCTCCTCGTCATGCTCGAGGGGCCGACAGCCATCGCGTTCATCGAGTCGTCGGGCGACCCGGCGGCCGTCGCCAAGGCGCTCGCTCAGACCGCGAAGGAGACGAACGTGCTCACGCTGCGAGGCGGCATCCTCGAGGGCAAGGAGCTCTCGGGCGATGACGTCGAGCAACTCGCGAAGCTGCCGCCCGTGGACGTCCTGCGCGGGCAGCTGGTCGGCGCGATCGTCGCTCCGCTCACGCAGCTCCTCGGTCTCGTGTCGGCGCCGCTTCGCGACCTGCACGGGCTCATCGACGCCCGCATGAAGCAGCTCGAGGAGCAGGGCGAAGTCGTCGCACCCGTCGCCGAAGCTGCCGTCGAAGTCGAGGCACCGGCTGGTGAGGAAACCGAGGCTGCGGACGAGGGCCTGTCGGACGGTGAGCCTGTCGAGGCAAGCGCACCGGAAGATTTGGCCTCAGCCGAATCTTCCGACTCCGATGAAGTTGAACCAATCAATGAGACTGAACAGCAAGAGGAGGAGTAGTAATGGCAACTGATGTGAAAGGCGTGCTCGACTCGCTCGGCAAGATGACCGTGCTCGAGCTCGTCGAGCTCAAGAATGCGATCGAGGAGGAGTGGGGCGTCACCGCTGCCGCTCCCGTTGCGGTCGCTGCTGCTCCGGCGGCGGGCGACGGTGCCGCGGTCGAGGAGGAGAAGGACTCCTTCGACGTCGTGCTCA
Source organism: uncultured Gaiellaceae bacterium (assembly GCA_963783705.1). GTDB lineage: Bacteria > Actinomycetota > Thermoleophilia > Gaiellales > Gaiellaceae > GMQP-bins7. The sequence goes on along the minus strand of CAWAOK010000009.1, from coordinate 6,416 downwards.
CGGGAGCCGGCGACAAGAAGATCCAGGTGATCAAGGTCGTGCGCGCAGTGACCGGCCTCGGCCTGAAGGAGGCGAAGGACCTCGTCGACAGCGCTCCCGGCGCTATCAAGGAGGGTGCCGCCAAGGAGGAGGCCGAGTCCGTCAAGGCCCAGCTCGAGGAAGCGGGAGCATCCGTCGAGCTGAAGTAAGGCGGTTCGCTTCGCGAGCCGCCTAGATATCTAGGCACTTCCCGGCCCAGCCGGGAAGTGCCCTGCTATCCTGTCGCGACGCACCTCGCCGCAGCAATATGCGGTTGCGGAGGGGTGTCCTCGTGCGTTACTATCCACAGTTCCGCCGAGGCCGTTCGTCTAACCCTGCCCGTACACCTGCACGCTTTTAAGGGAGGCTTTCACACTTGAGCAGCGTTGCTGTCGCGCCGCGCGCGCGCAAGAGCTTTTCGCGCCTGAAGCATGTCCTCGACCTCCCCGACCTCATCGATATCCAGAAGGCGTCCTTCCACTGGTTCCTGGAAGGTGGCCTGCGCGAGACCATCGACGACATCTCGCCGATCGAGGATTACACGGGGACGCTTGCGGTCGAGTTCGCCGAGTACGAGTTCGGCGATCCGCAGTTCACGATCCAGGAGTGCCGCGAGAAGGACCTGACCTACCAGGTGCCGCTCTCGATCACGGTCCGTTTCGTCAACAAGGACACCGGCGAGATCCGCGAACAGCGGGTGTTCATGGGCGACTTCCCGATGATGACGCCGTGGGGCACGTTCATCATCAACGGGACCGAGCGCGTCATCGTGACGCAGCTCGTCCGCAGTCCGGGCGCCTACTTGATGGAGCCGAAGGACGCCACGAAGCAGGTCTTCATGGCGAACCTCATGCCGTCACGCGGCTCGTGGCTCGAGGTCGAGATCGACAAGAAGGGCCTGGTGTTCGCGCGGATCGACCGGAAGCGCAAGCTCCCGATCACCACGCTCCTGCGCGCCCTTCCCGCCGAGGACCCCTCGACCGGCTTCGCGCTCGACACGAGCACGAACGAGAAGATCCTCGAGCTCTTCGGCGGCTCCGTCTACATCGCGAACACGCTGGAGAAGGATCCGACGACACGTGAGGAAGAGGCGCTCATCGAGGTGTTCAAGAAGCAGCGGCCGGGTGAGCCCCCGACGCTCGACAACGCGCGGAACCTCCTCCGCTCGCTCTTCTTCGATCCCAAGCGCTACGACCTGACGAAGGTCGGCCGGTACAAGCTCAACCAGCGGCTCAGTGTCCAGGTGCCCGAGGACGTTCGCGTCCTCACGACCGAGGACATCGTCGCGCTCGTCCGCCGTCTCGTCGACATGCCGACGCTGCTCGGAGTTCCCGAGGACGCGAAGGACTATGCCGCCGAGGCTGCCCAGCTCTCGCGCGATCCTGTGCGGAGCGAGCTCGACGAGTACGAGGACTTCGGTAACCGGCGGCTGCGGACGACCGGCGAGCTGATCCAGGAGGCGTTCCGCGTCGGTCTGTACCGGATGGAGCGCGTGGTCCGCGAGCGGATGACGACGGAGGACGTCGATACGATCACGCCGCAGACGATCATCAACATCCGGCCCGTGGTCGCGGCGCTGAAGGAGTTCTTCGGCTCCTCGCAGCTGTCCCAGTTCATGGATCAGACGAACACGCTGTCCGGGCTCACGCATCGCCGCCGCCTGTCGGCGCTCGGCGCAGGTGGCCTGACGCGCGAACGCGCACCGATCGAGGTGCGTGACGTGCACCCGACCCACTACGGGCGCATGTGCCCGATCGAGACCCCGGAAGGCCCGAACATCGGGCTGATCGGGTCGCTCGCGTCGTTCGCGACGGTGTCGGAGTTCGGATTCATCCAGACCCCCTACCGCGTGGTCAAGGGCGCGAAGGTCACGGACGAGATCATCTATCTCGACGCGGCCGAGGAGCGCCAGTTCACCATCGCTCAGGCCTCGGAGCTGGTCGATCCCAAGACCGGCCGCTTCCTGAACGAGCAGGTGCTCTGCCGCTCCCGCGAGGGTGAGGCCGTCGCGGTGCTCCCGAAGGACGTCGAGTACATGGACGTCTCGCCGGCACAGATCGTGTCGGTCGCGACCGCTCTCATCCCGTTCCTCGAGCACAACGACGCGAACCGCGCGCTCATGGGCGCGAACATGCAGAAGCAGGCCGTCCCGCTGATGATCCCGCAGGCACCGATCGTCGGCACCGGCCTCGAGTTCCGCGCCGCCGTGGACACGGGAGACGTCGTCCTCGCACACAACGACGGCGCTGTCGTCGACGTCGACGCCGAGCGGATCGTCGTCGAGGGACGCGGGACGCGGGACGAGTACCCGCTCACGAAGTTCATGCGGTCGAACCAGGGCACGCTCATCCATCAGAAGCCGGTCGTGACCCTCGGGGACAAGGTGAAGAAGGGCGAGGTCATCGCGGACGGCTCCTCCACGGACGGCGGCGAGCTCGCGCTCGGCGCGAATCTGCTCGTGGCGTTCATGCCGTGGGAGGGCTTCAACTTCGAGGACGCGATCGTCATCTCGGAGCGCCTCGTCAAGGACGACGTGCTCAGCTCGATCCACATTCACGAGTACGAGATCGATGCGCGCTCGACGAAGCTCGGCGACGAGGAGATCACGCGCGACATCCCGAACCGCTCGGAGGAGTCGCTCGCGAACCTCGACGAGCGCGGCGTCGTCCGCATCGGCGCCGACGTCGATGCCGGTCACCTGCTCGTGGGCAAGGTCACGCCGAAGGGCGAGACCGAGCTCACCGCAGAGGAGAAGCTCATCCGCGCGATCTTCAAGGAGAAGGCGCGTGAGGTTCGCGACACCTCGCTCAAGGTGCCGAACGGCGAGGGTGGCAAGGTCATCGGCGTCAAGACGTTCTCGCGCGACGCGGGCGACGACCTACCGCCGGGCGTCAACGAGCTCGTCCGCGTCTACGTCGCCAAGAAGCGCAAGATCGCCGAAGGCGACAAGCTCGCCGGGCGCCACGGCAACAAGGGCGTCATCTCGAAGATCGTCCCTGAAGAGGACATGCCGTTCCTCGAGGACGGTCGCGCGGTGGACGTCGTGCTGAACCCGCTGGGCGTTCCGAGCCGGATGAACATCGGCCAGATCCTCGAGACCCATCTCGGGTGGGCCGCGGCTCACGGCGTCTTCGCCGAGGGCGATCCGGTGAACGCCCGAGCTCCGATCAACGCACCCGATCCGAGGTCCGTCGCCACGCCCGTCTTCGACGGCGCGACGGAAGGCGACGTCGACGACGCGCTCGTTCAGCTCGCGAAGGCGATCGACGGTGGCGGGGGCGGATTGACGGTCGACGAGGCCGCCGTCCGTGGCAACCGCTGTACGGGCAAGGTTCAGCTGTACGACGGGAAGTCCGGCGAGCCGTTCGCGCAGGAGGTGACGATCGGCTTCATGTACATCCTGAAGCTCCTCCACCTCGTGGACGACAAGATCCATGCTCGCTCGACCGGGCCGTACTCGCTCGTCACCCAGCAGCCGCTGGGCGGCAAGGCACAGTTCGGTGGTCAGCGGTTCGGCGAGATGGAGGTGTGGGCGCTCGAGGCCTACGGCGCCGCGTACACGCTCCAGGAGATGCTCACGATCAAGTCCGACGACACGATCGGACGCGTGAAGGCCTACGAGGCCATCGTCAAGGGCGAGAACATCGCGGAGCCGTCGATCCCCGAGTCGTTCAAGGTGCTGCTCAAGGAGATGCAGTCGCTTGCGCTCGACGTGCAGGTGCTCTCCGACGAGGGTCGCGAGGTCGAGGTTCGCGAGGAGGACGACGAGCTCCTCCGCGCTGCCGAAGAGCTCGGTATCGACCTCTCGCCGGGCTCGCTCCGCGCAGCGGCGCGCCAGCCCACGGCCGAGGAGGTCGAGGAAGGCGCAGAAGGCGTCGACGAGGGTGCCGAGCTGGTGCTCGCGGCCGACGAGGAGCTCACCGACGTCGCGGAGGCGCCGCTCGAGGCGGGCCTCGCGGACGTCGAGGCGACAGACGACTGATGAACCAGTTCACGGACAGAAGAGAGAGAGGTTCGAGGCGCTAGATGGAAACTGGTAGACGCGGTCCCGACATCAACGACTTCGACTCGATCCGGATCGGCCTCGCCTCGTCGAAGCAGATCCGCGACTGGTCGTCCGGCGAGGTCACGAAGCCGGAGACGATCAACTACCGCACGCTCAAGCCCGAGCGTGACGGTCTGTTCTGCGAGCGCATCTTTGGTCCTACCAAGGACTGGGAGTGCTACTGCGGCAAATACAAGCGCGTTCGCTACAAGGGCATCATCTGCGAGCGCTGCGGCGTCGAGGTGACGCGGCAGAAGGTCCGCCGCGAGCGCATGGGTCACATCGACCTCGCGGCGCCGGTCTCGCACATCTGGTTCTTCAAGGGCGTTCCGAGCCGCATCGGGTACCTCCTCGACATCGCTCCGCGCGAGCTCGAGAAGGTTCTCTACTTCGCGGCGTCGATCGTCACGCAGGTCGATCGCGAGAAGCGGCAGGAGGACCTCGCCGACCTCGAGGACAAGGTCGCCGGTGAGAGCGAGCGGGTGTATCTCGATCGCGACGAGGCGCTGTCCGGCCTCGACGACCGGCTTGCCCGCAGGCGCGACTACTTCGCGTCCGGCAAAGAGAAGAACTTCGACGAGGACGACGACTTCTGGGGTCGCGGCCTCTCCAACTGGGCGGAGGAGGCGGCGCTGCCCTCGCTCGAGGAGATCCGCACGCTCGCCGGCGGCGTCTTCGTCAACCTCGCGAAGACCATCACGTCGGAGGACCCGCGCCGGGTGCGCGAGCTCGTCCGGCAGACGGCCACTCGCGACGATCGCCGCCTCGCCCCGCGCGAGGTCGAGTCGGTCGCCGCGGCCTCCGTTCAGATCGAGGCTGCGCTCGCGCCGCTTCGCGAGGAGCTCGCGAAGGCGACGGGCTCGAAGAAGGGCGCCATCACGAAGCACCTGAAGCGCCTCCAGGAGGAGCTGCTCTCCGGTGGCGAGCTGTCCGCGGACGATGCGGCGCTCGTCGAGGGCGTCGAGAAGAAGAACCTCGAACGCGCGCGCGAGGTCGGATCGGGCTTGCTCGCCGACGTGCTCGCGACCGTCGATCCCGAGGTGGACTCCTCCGAGATGCGCGAGCTCGCGTACGACCTCTGCCTCGTCGAGGGGACGAAGAAGGAGGATCTCGACGCGGTCAGCCAGTGGGCGCTGAAGGTGCGCGAGATGGTCGCGGACATGGAGATGCGCCGCGAGGACACGCGGGAGGCCGCGGTCGAGGCGGTTCGTCGCCTCGAGCAGACGTGGCTCCTCTTCAAGGAGCTCGAGCCGAAGATGATCGTCGGCGACGAGCAGATCTTCCGCGAGCTCAAGGATCGCTTCGGCTCGCCCTACGGCTTCGGGATCTACTTCCGTGGCGGCATGGGTGCCGAGGCGGTGCGCGACCTGCTCCGCGATCTCTCGCTCGACGAGGAGTCGCTCTCGCTCCGCGACATCATCAAGACCTCGAAGGGACAGAAGCAGCAGCGCGGGATCAAGCGGCTCAAGGTCGTCGAGGCGTTCATCAAGTCGGGGAACAAGCCCGAGTGGATGATCCTCGAGGCCGTGCCGGTCATCCCGCCGGAGCTTCGCCCGATGGTGCAGCTCGACGGTGGCCGGTTCGCGACGAGCGATCTCAACGACCTCTACCGGCGTGTGATCAACCGGAACAACCGACTCAAGCGACTGCTCGACCTCGGTGCGCCGGAGATCATCGTCAACAACGAGAAGCGGATGCTGCAGGAGGCCGTCGACGCGCTGTTCGACAACGGCCGCCGCGGACGAGCGGTGACCGGGCCTGGCAACCGCCCGCTGAAGTCGCTCTCGGACATGCTCAAGGGCAAGCAGGGCCGGTTCCGCCAGAACCTGCTCGGCAAGCGCGTGGACTACTCGGGCCGCTCGGTGATCGTCGCCGGTCCGAACTTGAAGCTCCATCAGTGCGGACTGCCGAAGCTCATGGCGCTCGAGCTCTTCAAGCCGTTCATCATGAGCCGGCTCGTCGAGCGCAAGGCCGTGCAGAACATCAAGGCCGCCAAGAAGATGGTGGAGTCGATGATCCCTGAGGTCTGGGACGTCCTCGAGGAGGTCATCGCGGAGCACCCGGTTCTCCTGAACCGCGCGCCGACGCTGCACCGCCTCGGCATCCAGGCGTTCGAGCCGGTGCTCGTGGAGGGCAAGGCCATTCAGGTGCATCCACTCGTCTGTCAGGCGTTCAACGCCGACTTCGACGGCGACCAGATGGCCGTCCACCTCCCGCTCAGCGCCGAGGCGCAGGCGGAGGCACGCGTGCTCATGCTCTCGGCGAACAACATTCTCTCGCCGGCGAGCGGTCGTCCGCTCGCGACGCCGAGCCAGGACATGGTGCTCGGCGCGTACTTCCTGACCTACTGCGA
>CAWAOK010000008.1:0-137420 GCA_963783705.1 uncultured Gaiellaceae bacterium | reverse complement strand
ACCGCCTTGCTTCGAGCGCAATTCAGGCGTTCGTAACGTGCGCCGCCCTACCCTTGCCCGGGTGCTCCTCCTTCTCGGGATCGCATTTCTCGCCGGTGTCGTCACGGCACTCTCGCCCTGCGTGCTCCCGGTGCTACCGCTCCTCCTCGCGGGGAGCGCAGCCAGCGAGAGCCGCTGGCGCCCGTTCGCGGTCACGGCCGGACTCGTCGTGTCGTTCACGACGTTCACGCTTGCCGGCGCAGCGCTCCTGAGCGCACTCGGCCTGCGCCAGGATCTCCTGCGCACGCTCGCGATCGCGATGCTCTTCGTCCTCGCTGCGAGCCTCCTCTCGGTGCGGGTCGCGCGCACTCTCGAGCGACCGTTTCTCTTCCTCACCCGCCGGCCCGTCGCCGGCGACTCGAGTGGCTTCCTCGTCGGGGTCAGCGCCGGGCTCGTGATGGTTCCGTGCGCCGGACCCGTGCTGGCAGCCGTCGCGGCCCTGGCCGCCACGGGCGAGGTGACCTGGCGCGTGATCCTCGTGACGCTCGCGTACTCGGTCGGCCACGCACTTCCGCTGCTCGCCGTCGCGATCGGCGGTCAGCGACTCACGTCGGGCATGGGTGTGGTGCGCACGCATGCGCAGGCACTCCGGCAGGCAGCGGGCGTGGTGGTCGCGCTGACTGCGCTCGCCATCGTGCTCAACGCACCCGAGCGGCTGGCCACGGCCGTCCCCGGATACACCGAGAGATTTCAGGAGAAGATCGAGCAGAGCTCGTCAGCGCAGCGGGAGCTAGCGAAGCTGAGCGGCGCGGACGACCCCACGTCGACACCGAGAGCCGCTCGCGGCGGCGCGCCGGAGCTCGAAGGCATCGAGACCTGGATCAACACGCCGAACGGCAAGCCACTGACGCTTACCGCCCTGCGAGGCCACGTCGTCCTCGTCGACTTCTGGACGTACTCGTGCATCAACTGCCTGCGGACGCTCCCTCATCTCCGGGCCTGGAACGCCTCCTATCGCGACGCCGGGCTGACCATCGTCGGCGTCCACAGCCCCGAGTTCGCGTTCGAGCGCGTGCCCGGCAACGTGCGCTCCGCGGTAGAGCGGCTCGGCATCCGTTATCCGGTCGCGCTCGACAACGACTTCGCGACCTGGCGTGCCTATTCGAACCAGTACTGGCCCGCGAAGTATCTGATCGACCGCGATGGACACGTGCGCTACCACCACTTCGGGGAGGGCGCCTACGAGGAGACCGAGCGGCGCATCCGGCGGCTCCTGGGCGAGACTGTCACGAACCGCCCGACCTCCGTCGACGACGAGGCGCCGCTCGTGCTCAGGACACCCGAGTCGTATCTCGGGTACGAGCGGCTCGCGAGGTTCGCGAACGGCGGCGTCGCGCCGGACGTCGAGCAGACGTACACGCTTCCGGGCACCCCTCTGCCCTACGACGTGCTGGGCTACACAGGTCGCTGGAAGGTCGAGGGCGAGCGCATCGTCGCCGGCGAGGCAGCGCGCCTGCAGCTTCGTTTCCGGGCCAAGGACATCTTCCTCGTGCTCGAGGGCGAGGGCGCCGTGGAGGTGCTCGTGGACGAAAGGCGGCTCCGGACCGTGGCCGTCTCGGGCCGCCCACGCCTCTACACCCTGGCGCGGTTCGAGCAGTATCGACAGGGGCTGCTCCAGCTCCGCTTCTCCCGCGGGATCGCAGGATACGCCTTCACGTTCGGCTAGTCGCGCGGCGGTGAATCAGCGCGAGCCGAAGAACCGTGCGAAAAAGCCCTTCTTCTTCGCGTCGTCGTGCTCCGGCTCATGGCCCTCGGCATGCACGTGATCGTCGGCGTGAGTCGTTCCGTCAGCGTGCGTGTGCTCGTGCTCGTCGTGCGTGTGATCGTCGTGCTCGTGTGTGGGCGGCGTGCCCTCCTCGTGGCTGGGCTCTTGAGCATCCGGCACGTTGTGGGAGTGGTCGCTCATGCTGATCCTTTCGCTCGGGACCGGCAACTCTGACAGGTCGAACAGAAGGACTCGGGCCCGTCGGGCCCGAGTCCTTCCTCCAAGGCGGTCGGCCGAAGGCCGATCTGCCTTACTTGCCCTTCGTGTTGTCGAAGCCCGACTGCGGATCCGCGATGTACGGGAAGGATCCGAGCAGGTTCCGGTCGTCGGCATTGACGCCGTCTCCGAGGGGGAGCTTCGTCCCCTTCAGGAAGCCGCCGACAGCCTGCTCGGCGATGTCGATGACGTCGTCACCCAGGCGCCGCCCGTTGGGCCAGCCCTGGTTGTCGCCCGCGAGCACCGCCATCCGGTTCGGGTTCCGAGTCACCGGGATGGTGAGGTTCAGGCGGAGCACCTCGGCGAGCCGCGGACTCGTGAAGTTGAGCTGCGGGACGCCGGTGAGGAACACCGCGGCGAGGTCGTCGCGGCCCTTCTCCGGGGCACCCAGCTTGTACAGCTGGTTGATGACCGCGGCGAGTATCGGCTCGTTGTAGTACTTGGCGAACCGACCCTCCTGCCACGGCTGGAGGCCATTCCACTGATCCTTGAGGCCGGTCGGGATGATGACCTCGTTCACGAGCGGGTTGGCCAGGCGGTTGACCTGGACCCAGGCGCCGGAAGTGCGCGCGCCGGACGTCGTCCGGGTCGTGACCTTGCGCCGGTCGACGGACGACCAGACGCCGATGATGCCGTTCTTCGCGTTCAGCGCTGCGATCGGGACCTGCACGCCGAACGTGTGGACACCGTAGCCGGCGAAGAAGTCCTTCCCGCCGCCCATGTTGCCGGTGCCCTTGCGGATCGCGACGAGATCGAAGATCGCGCCGATGTCGCCGAAGAACGGGTCGTCACGCTGGCCGGCGAACGCGCTCCCGCCACCGGCGACGTTCACGACGCCCTTCGCGGCGAGCGAGCGGTAGTTCGGGGTCGAGCGCGGCCCGATGTTGTTCGGCGGAGTCGTTCCGCGTGCGACCACCCGCGACCTGCCATTGGCGACGCGCGTGACCGTGAACGGCTGCGCAGTGTCACCGAGGAAGAACGGGCCGGTCTTCGTGCGGAACCGGAACTGGTACGTCACGTTGGGGCGCGCGTCCCCGTTCGTGTCGATCTTGAGGTTGTAGCGCGCGTTCGGTGAGAACGTGTACCAGTTCGGCCCTGCCGCAGGATCCTCGCCGGGAATGACATTGGCGAGAATCGTCACGGTGTTCGGCTTGTCCGGGCTGCGGAACGCGTAGACGTCCGTCAGGTCTGCCGACGGGTCCTCCGCGATGAGTGGTGCCTCGCGGTGGCTCGACGCGGTGCCGCTTCCGGGACCGAGTGTCGTCGCGCCGACGACGGCGGCTGCGGAAAGCAGCCCGATGGCGCCGAGCGCGATGATTCCTCTTCGCATAACTCTCTCCTCTCGTAGCGGTATGGCCGGCCGTTGTTCGTGGCCGGCAGAGAGGCGGTTCGCACGTGAACCGGATCGCAACCTGGGACGAAGCACCGCTGTGGAAGCGCTTGCCTTCAACGTGCCCGTGTTAGCTTTGGCCGGGCCCGAGAACCGCTTCGCCATGCGCAAGCACCATGCTCATCTGTCCGACGAGGCACTCGTCGCGCTCGTGGCGCGAGGGGACGAAGGTGCACTCGCCGAGCTGTACGACCGTGTCTCGCGCATGGCGTACGGGCTGGCACTCCGCGTCCTGCGCGACGAGCGTCACGCAGAGGACGCGGTGCAGGAAGCGTTCCTCCAGGTCTGGCGGAGCGCCGCGAGCTTTCGTGCCGAGCGCGCGAAGGCGAGCACGTGGATCCTGACGCTCGTCCACCGGCGCGCCGTCGACCTCGTCCGTCGGGAGGAGCGCCGAACGGCGGAGCCGCTGACGGAGGACACGGAGCTCGCGCAGGCGCCGGAGGGGACGGAGGAGGCGGCGTGGCTGCGCTTCGAGCGCGAGCGCGTCCAGTCGGCACTCAAACAGCTGCCGGACACCCAGCGCGAGGCGCTCGAGCTCGCCTACTACGGCGGCTTCTCGCAGTCCGAGCTCGCCGAGCGGCTCGGCGTTCCGCTGGGCACGATCAAGAGCAGGATGTTCACCGGCCTCGCGCGCCTGCGCGAGCTCCTCGACGACTCGACATCGGAAGGATCATGGAAACCGGAATTCACGAGCTGACCGCCGGCTACGCGCTGGACGCGCTCGATCAGGATGAGCGGAGCGCCTACGAGGCGCATCTCGCGCACTGCGAGCACTGCCAGCAGGAGCTCGCGTCGTTCTGGACGACGACCGAGGCTCTGGCAGTCGCCGCCTCGGGTCCCGCCCCCGCCCCGGCGCTGCGCGAGCGCATCCTCGCGGACGTCCGCGCGGAGCCGCAGAACGTCGTGCCGTTCGAGCCTCGGCGCCGGCGCGTGGCGCCTGTGCTCGGCGCGGTGGCGGCGGTCGCGGCCGTCGTCGCACTCGGGATCGGTCTGTGGGCGTCGAACCTGTCGAGCGAGCTCGACGAGGCCCGCAGCGCTCTCGAACGCGAGCGCGTCGCTGCTGCAGTGCTCGCGGATCCCGACGGACGTTCCGTTCAGCTGGCAGAAGGCGAGGGGCGGCTCGTCGTCACACCGGACGGCGAGGCTGTCCTCGTCGTCGACGGGCTTGGCCCGGCGCCTGCGGGTAAGACGTATGAGATGTGGGTCGTATCTCACGGAGAGGATCCCCAGCGCGCGGGACTGTTCCCGGGCGAGGACGGACGCGACGTCGTGCCGGTCGAAGGGGCCGTCGAACCGGGGCAGGTCGTTCTCGTGACCGTCGAGCCGGAAGGCGGCGTCGATGCGCCGACCTCCGAGCCGATCGTGGGAACCCTCCCCGTCTGAACCGTCCCTTTGCGGGCCGTTCGGCTGCCCGGGGCTAGAATCGCCCCCTTGCGGGTTCGGAGAGAGAAGGGGTCGCCGCGTCCGCGGCGCCGGGTTCGCAAGCGCCGTCTTGCGGCGTTGGTGGCCGTCCTGCTGGTGGCTGCCGGCCTGGCATTCACGTTTGGGCTCGTGCGCGCGGTCGCGAGCGAGATTCCGGCGCTCGATCCGGCCGCGCAGCACTCCGACGTCGACACCGTGGTCTACGCGGAGAACGGAAGGAGCGTGCTCGCGGTGCTGCGCGGCGACGAGAGCCGTGTTCTCGTCGGTACCGAGGACATCGCCCCGATCATGCGACAGGCGATCGTCGCGGTGGAGGACCAGCGGTTCTACGAGCACAACGGCGTCGACGTGCGTGGCATCGCGCGCGCTCTCTGGCAGGACATCCGCCAGCAGGGCATCGTCGAAGGTGGCTCGACGATCACGCAGCAATTCGTCAAGAACGCGTATATCCGCAACGAGAAGACGGTCGCACGCAAGGTCCGCGAGGCCGCCCTCGCCTGGCAGCTCGAGCAGGACTGGACGAAGGACCGGATCCTCACGGCGTACCTGAACACGATCTACTTCGGACACGGTGCGTACGGCATCCAGCAGGCGGCACGCGCGTACTTCAAGAAGGGTTCGCAGGACCTGACCCTCGCGGAGGCGGCGCTCCTCGCAGGGATCCCGGCCGATCCGTCGCTCTACGACCCGGCCGCCAACCCGCGTAACGCCACGCTCCGCCGGCGTTACGTCCTCTCGATGATGCTCGAGCAGGGCAAGATCACGCCGCGTCAGCTCGCGCGAGCCGATAGGGCCGCGCTGCCCGTTCCGGAGGACATCCGCCTCCCGGACACGCAGGGGCCGGCCGCGTACTTCGTCAACTACGTGACGGACGAGCTGATAGCGGAGTACGGCGCAGGACGGGTGTTCGGAGGTGGCCTCAAGGTCACGACGACGATCGACCTGAAGCTCCAGCTGAAGGCGCGCGCGGCGATCGAGAAGGTGCTGCGCAACCCGGACGGGCCCGCGGCCGCGCTCGTCGCGATCGAGCCCGAGTCGGGGGAGGTGAAGGCGATGTTCGGCGGACGGAACTTCCGCGAGAGCCAGTTCAACCTCGCAGCGCAGGCGAAGCGTCAGCCCGGCTCGGCGTTCAAGCCGATCGTGCTCGCGGCAGCCATGAACGAGGGCATCTCGCCCGTCACCGAGCTCGAGTCGAAGCCCGTTTCGATCGACGCGGGGGATCGAATATGGCGCGTCACCAACTACGACAAGACGTACCTCGGCCGCGTGAGCCTGTCGCGCGCGATGGTCTCCTCGGACAACTCCGTGTACGCACAGCTCACCGACCTCGTCGGGCCGAAGGCGATCGTCTCCACGGCGCACAGGCTGGGGATTCGCAGCCGTCTCGCGCCCTACTTCTCGATCGGCCTCGGCTCGGGAGCGGTGAGCCCGCTCGAGCTGGCACGGGCATACGCAACGATTGCGAACGAAGGCAGACGTGTCGACGGCGCCGTATTCGAGAACCGGCCGCTCGTCGTGAGAACCGTCGAGCGCGCCCGGTCGAGCAAGGTCGACGTGAACGCGCCGATCCCGACGCAGGTCGTGGAGGAGAGCCACGCGGAGCTCCTCACCGACATCCTCGAGGACGTCGTCCAGTCAGGAACGGGAAAGCGAGCTGCGATCCCGGGCCGCGAGATCGCCGGAAAGACGGGAACGACGGACAACTACGGCGACGCGTGGTTCGTCGGGTACACGCCCGACCTCGTCGTCGCCGTATGGGTCGGCTATCCCGACGCCCTGCGGCCGATGCTGACCGAGTTCGAGGGTGAGCCCGTCGCCGGCGGGACGCTCCCCGCGCTGATCTGGAAGGCGTTCGTCGAGAAGGCCGAGGAAGACGAAGACCGCTCGTTCGATTCTCCGCCCTACCTTGGCGGCGTATCGCAATGGGTCGTTCAGCGGGAGGGGAAGTGGCAGCTCGACAACGGCTACTGCCGCAGCGCGCGACTCGTCGCGTACTTCTCCGGACTCGGTCCCGACACCGAGGCGGACTGCAAGCCCAACGAAGTCTCCGTCCCGCTCGTCGTCGGGATGACGAGGGCCGGAGCAGAGGCCGAACTCGCGGCGCAGCCCCTCGAGGCGAACGTCGCGTACGCGCCGGCGACGCCCGGAGAGTTTCCCGGGCTCGTCGTGAACCAGGACCCGCGTCGCGGCGGGTTGTCGGCGAACGACAGCGTGACGATCTTCGTGACGACGGCCAAGCACGGCATCCTCCCGAACCTCATCGGCTCGAGCCTTGCGGACGTGCAGCGCGAGGCGAAGCGACTCAAACTGCGGCTCGTCGCGAGGACCGCTCCGGGCCGCGAGGGCACGGTGCTTCGTCAGGTGCCCGAGCCAGGGGTCGCAGTCGCTCCCGGGATGCGCGTCAGGCTCGTGGTCGGGGACGGCTCACGAAGCTAGAGCCGGCGAGGGAGTAGCGCCAGAGCCGATCCGCCGCGCGCGTGATCCCCACGCGCCGGGACGCGATGACCTCGACGCGCGTGTCGGACGGCGTGAGCGCGAACGGCGCGGCGAGGACGTCGAGGCCGTCGTGCGCACCCGAGATCCCGAGCGCCTGCGTCAGTCTCCCCGGTCCGGCGGCGAGCAGCCGGACGTCCTCGATCCCGCGCCGGGCCCGCATGGCATCGAGCCCGACTGTCGGCTCGAGTGCGCGCACCAGCACCGCGGCGCCGACGTCTTCCTCGTTGCAGACGACGTTCGCGCACCAGTGGATGCCGTACGACCGGTAGACGTACAGGCGCCCCGGTGGCCCGAACATCGTCGTGTTCCGTGCCCTTCTCCCGCCGAACGAGTGGCTCGCCGGATCGTCCGGCTCGTACGCCTCGGTCTCGACGATCACGCCACCGACACCGTCGACGAGGAACGTCCAGCCGACGAGCTCCCGCGCGACGTCCGGCGCAGCGCGCGCGAGGAGCGCACGCACCTCGCTCAGAACAGCGGCTCGGTCTCGGTGGGTCGCGCCGTCGCGGCAAGGACCTTGCGCGCCCGCCGACCGAGGTCGCCCAGGTCGACCCGCCCTTCGTCCGCGGCGGCTGCAAGTCGCTCGGCGAGATCGAGCGCACCGTCCAGGAGCGCGGAGTCTCCCGTGTCGTGGCCCATGTCGTGCAGGATCGTCCGCTCGGTTCGCGACGCGACGAGCGGCTCGGGGACGCCCTCGACCCAGACCCGCGTGCGCCGCCCGCCTCCGCGATCGTCCCCGGTGATCGGCTCGAGCGCGTAGATCTTGTCCGCGCGGGCGTACTTCCCGAAGCCGAGGAAGACCATCCGCACCGTCATGGGGCTGAGTATGACGGGAGCTTGCGCTCTCGGAGCAGCACGATCGTCGCGATGACGGCAAGTCCGAGCACGACCGCCCAGATCGGCTTCACGCCCGGAAGGAGCGCCGACGGAATGCCGTCGTCCGTCCAGCCGCGCTTCACGATCTGCTCGTTCCAGGCGTCCTGCGCGAAGTTGACGCCGCCGTATGCGAGCATCAATCCCAGGTAGGCGAACGCGGCGATTCGCAGCACTCCCCGCTCGATCGCAACCCTCGAGAGGAGCAGTGCCGTGAGCACGAGCAGCGCGCCGTCCGTGCCGTGATGGTGGCCGAGGTGGACGGCCGCGATCAGCGTCCCGTCCTTCTCGCGGCCGAGCTCCTCGCCCATGAAGAAGTCCCCGGGGAAGTGAAAGCCGAGCTCTGCAGCGATCCACGGAAGCGAGACGATCGCGACGCAGGCGGCAATCCCGACCCGCCATCCGTCCCACGGTCGACGTGGCGCGAGCGACGCGCCGGCACGACGCGCCGCGGCGACAGTCAGCGCGAGCGCGAGCGCGACCCCGAGCGCCGGGATCGCATTGACCCAGCGCGCGTCGAGGTCGTCCTGATCGACGAACCACGGAATCGTCGCGCAGAGCACGATCGCGGGCGCTGCTGCCCACCACGCGACGGCGGGAAGGACAGCCATCGCGATGAGCACGAGTGCGATCGCGACCAGCGCGATCGGGAAGTTGACGAGCGTAAGCGCTCGACTGAGCCCTCCGTCGAGTCCGTCACGCGAGACGTGGTACGTCGCGGCGGGAGCGACCCAGCTGTACGAGACGAGCACGGCCAACGTTGCAAGCCCCCACAGCGCCCAGGTCGCGACTGCTTCGCCGTGCCCTGCGCTGTAGGGGCGAGATATATCTCGCCCCTACGTCGTCAGCGCGGTGGCGAGTGCCTCCGCAACGTACGCCTGGTCGTCCTCGGAGAGCCGGGCGTGGAACGGGAGCGCGAGCGTCCGCGAGGCCACATCCTCCGCGACGGGACAGAGCCCGACGCGGAAGCCGAAGCGGTCCTGCATGTACGGCTGCAGATGGATGCACGGCAGGTACCGCGCCGTCTGTACGCCGCGGTCGGTGAGCGCCGCGATCACGGACTCACGGTCGACCCCGACCGGGAGAGTGACGACGTAGACGAACCACGAACGCTCGTGATCGGCGTCGTCCTCGCAGGGAAGCTCGAGTCCAGGGATCTCCGCGAGGAGCGACTCGTACCGCCCGGCGACCGCAGACCGCGCGGAGAGGATGCCGGCGAGCTTCTCGAGCTGCCCCAACCCGATCGCCGCGCGGATGTCGTCGATGCGGTAGTTGAAACCGAGCCTGGCGTGCTCGAGCCAGCCGCCCGAGTCGGCACGGCCCTGGTTGCGGAGGCTCTTCAGCAGACGCCACTCGCTTTCGGAGTGCGTCGTGACCATGCCGCCCTCGCCCGTCGTGATCTGCTTGTTCGGATAGAACGCAAAGACGGCCGGTGGGCCTTGCGAGCCCACCGTCGCACCCTGGTAGCGCGCCCCGAGCGCCTCGCACGCGTCCTGGATCAACGCGATGCCGCACGCGTCGCAGATCGCCCGTAGCTCGGCGAGCTCACACGGGTAGCCGTAGATGTCGACCGCGACGACCGCTCGCGTCCGCTCGGTGATCGCCGCTTCGACCGCTGCCGGCGAGACATTCAGCGTGCGCCGGTCGATGTCGGCGAAGACCGGCGTCGCGCCCTCGTAGATCGCACAGTTGGCGGACGCGACAAACGAGTACGGCGAGGTGACGACCTCGTCTCCGGGGCCGACCCCGGCCGCGATGCAGAGCAGATGGAGGCCCGCGGTCCCGCTCGATACGGCAGCCGCGTACGGCGCCCCGACCTCCTCCGCGAATGCCTCCTCGAAGCGCTCGATCGTCGGCCCGAGCGAAAGGCGCCCGGAACGGAGCACGTCCGTGACGAGCTCCTCCTCGCGCTCGTCGAGCCACGGGCACGAGAGCGCGATCGTTCGCACCGCCGCCACTAGGCCGCGGAGGGCGACATCTCGACCACGTCGAGCCAGTGGTTCCAGCGCTCGCTGCGCCCCTGCACGGTGTCGAGGTACGCCCGCTGCAGCTCGCGCGTCACCGGCCCGACCCCGATCTCCTGGTCGTCGACGGACCGCACGGGAGCGACCTCGGTCGCCGTCCCCACCATGAACACCTCGTCGGCGAGGTACAGGTCGGTGCGTATCAGCAGCGTCTCCTCGACGCGATGGCCGAGGTCCTGGGCGATCTGGATGACCGTGTCGCGCGTGATCCCGGGCAGGATCGACATCGCGAGCGGCGGCGTGTAGAGGACGCCGTCCTTCACCACGAAGATGTTCTCTCCAGGGCCGTCGGCGAGGTAGCCGTCGTGCGAGAGCATGATCGCCTCGTCGTAGCCTCCGCGCCGCGCTTCCATCGTCGCGAGCATCGAGTTGAGATAGATCCCGGTCGCCTTCGCCACGTGCGGGATGACATTCGGCCCGACGCGCTCCCAGCTCGAGATCTTCGTCGTGATGCCGAGACTCTGGCTGTCCTCGCCGAGGTACGCGCCCCACGGGAAACTGACGATCACGACGTCGATGGGGTTGCCCACGGACGAGACGCCGAGCTCGCCGTAGCCGTAGAACGCAAGCGGCCGCAGGTAGCACGCCCCGATGCCGTTCGCGGCGATCAGCTCGTGCGCCGCCGAGCGGATCTCCTCGACCGAGTACGGGAGGTCCATGTACAGGACCCTCGCGGAGTTCTCGAGGCGGACGATGTGGTCGGTGAGGCGAAACACTGCAGGCCCGGCGGACGTGTCGTAGCAGCGAATGCCCTCGAACACCCCCGAGCCGTAGTTGAGCCCGTGCGACGCGACGTGGATCTTCGCGTCCGCCCAGTCGACGAGCTCGCCGTTCATCCAGATCTTCTCGGTCTCCTGCATCCTGTCCTCAGCTCTCCTTCGGTGTCGACGAATCGTAAGCGACGTCCGTCGGCCGGACGCGGGCGAGCCGACCCAGCTCGCTCGGACTGATCCCCATGATGTGGTGTGACGAGCCCGCGCCCGCCCAGACGATCTCGTGATGGTAGAGCGCGCTATCCATGAGCACGGTGTCGACCCGCCGCAGCGGGAACGGCGCGACGGCACCCGGTGCGAACCCGGTGGCGTCCTCGACCTCCTGGGCTTTCGCCACCCTTGCCGAGGTCGCGTCAACGGCCTGAGCGACTTTCGCCGGATCGCCTCTGCGATCGCCGGGGACGAGTGCGAGGACGCGTCGCTCGTCACACACGAATACGAGCGACTTCACGATCTGGCCGAGCTCGCAGCCGACGGCGTCCGCTGCATCCTGCGCCGACGCGGTGCCGTCGGGAAACTCGTGGATGCGCGCCTCGGCGCCCGACTCGCGAAGAAAGGAGGACACCCGTTCCACCGGCTCCGGCCAGGCCCTGACCACGGCTGCAGCCTAGCGTCAGCCGGTCAGTAGACGTACGGCACGAGGCGGTAGCGGGTGCGCGTGCAGTAGTCGGCGTAGCCCGGATACCGCTCGCGAAGAAACCGCTCCTCGACGCGTGCCTTGAGCGCCCAGACGACCGCGAGCGCACCCGTTGCGGCCAACGCCCACGGAGACAGCGCGAGCGAGATTCCCGACGCGAAGAGAATCCCGCCCGAGTACACGGGATGGCGTACGACGGCATACGGGCCGTGCTCGACGAGCGCTCCTTCCTCGGCCGGTCTCGGGAACGGCGTGAACCCGGAGCCGAGCGCACGCCCGGCCTTGGCGACGAGGAGCGCACCCGCGAAGACGAGGAGCACGCCCGCTCCTTTCAGCCACCAGCGAGCCGAGTCGCCCCAGCCCGGTCCGGCGACGCCGACCACGAGGATCGCGAGCATCAGCGCGAACTGCAGCGCAACCCAACCGCCGCCGCGGGCGCCTAACGACGGAACGTCAGCCAAGGTAGATGAAGCGCACGTCGTCAAACCCGGCGGCCTCGACGCGCTCGACGAGGTCCGGGGGCGCCGCCGAGTCGATGGAGAACGCCATGAGTGCCTTTCCGCCTTCCGTCGTTCTCGAGACGGCCATGTTCGCGATGTTGACGCCTGCCTCACCGAGCATTGTGCCCACCCTGCCGATGACGCCGGGCACGTCCTCGTACGAGAGGAACGCCATGTGCAAGGCGAGCTCGATGTCGATCGAGAAGCCGAGCGCACCCGCCAGGAAGAGGCGGTGCTCGGGGCCAACCGTCGTCCCGGCGACCTCGATGTCCTCCTCGCCGGCGCGGACGACGACACGCACGAGGTTCGTGTAGTGCTGAGAGGCGGCGAAGCGCTGCTCGGAGACCTCGATGCCGCGCTCGGCCGCGATGAGCGGCGCGTTCACCTCGTTCACGGCCTCGTCCACGCGCCCCTGAAAGGCGCCGTTCAGCGCGGCGGCAGTGAGGAGCCGCGTGTCGTGCTCCGAGAGCGGCCCGTGAATCGCGACCGTGATGCCCGACGGCCACCGGCCGGCGAGAGCCATGGCGAGCCGTGCGAGCTTCGATGCCAGCGGGACGAACGGGCCCAGCACCTCGAGCTCGCGCGAGTCGAGCACGGGGACGTTCACCGCGGTGCGGACGACCTCACCCGCCAGAGCGGCCGCGACCTGCTCGGCGATGACGATGCCTGCGCGATCCTGCGCCTCGGCGGTCGAACCCGCGAGGTGCGGCGTGACCACGACCTGCGCGAGCTCGAGCAGCGGCCCCGTGTACGGCTCCGTCTGAAAGACGTCGAGCGCGGCGCCGGCCACCCTGCCCGAGCGAATTGCGTCGGCGAGCGCCTCTTCGTCGATGAGCCCGCCACGGGCGGCGTTGACGATGCGCACGCCTTCCCTCATCTTCGCGAACGCACCGGCATCGAGAAGCGCGCGGGTCTCGTCGTTCAGCGGAAGGTGGAGCGTGATCACGTCCGCCTGCGCGTAGATCTCCTCGAGCGAGCCGCACGCCTCGACGCCGAGCTCGCGGAAGCGCTCGGCGGCGACGAACGGGTCGTAGGCGACGACGCGCATCCCGAGCCCGAGCGCCCGGCGCGCCACCTGCCGGCCGATCCGTCCCAGGCCGAGGACGCCGATTGTCTTCCCCGCGACCTCGACTCCCGTGAACCGCTGGCGATCCCACGTGCCGGCCTTGAGAGCGGCGTGTGCCTGCGGCACGTTCCGAACGAGCGCGAGCAGGAGCGCAATCGCGTGCTCGGCGGCCGAGTCGACGGTCGACTCGGCGGCGTTCGCGACGACGATCCCGCGTCGGGTAGCGGCGTCGACGTCGACGTTGTCGACCCCCACTCCCGCACGACCGATGACCCTGAGCCGCGGGGCGCGCTCGATGAGCCCGGCGTCGAGCCTCGTCCCCGAGCGCACGACGATCGCGTCGAAGTCGCCGATGATCGTCGCGAGGTCGGACTCCCCGTCCTCGACGACGTCGAATCTGCTCCGCAGCAGCTCGAGGCCTGCGGCTGCGATCGACTCGCGCACGAGGACTCGCGGAACGTCAGACACGAGCGGCGTCGTGGTACG
The DNA here is from genome assembly GCA_963783705.1 of uncultured Gaiellaceae bacterium. Lineage (GTDB taxonomy): Bacteria > Actinomycetota > Thermoleophilia > Gaiellales > Gaiellaceae > GMQP-bins7. The sequence continues at coordinate 123,733 of CAWAOK010000008.1, read as the reverse complement.
CCTCGAGCGCCCTCGCGGTCGCAGCGCCCGCCTCGATCGGCGCGCCGCGCTCGGCGAGCAGCGTCTCGACGGCCGTGAGCGCCGTCGTGATGTCGAGTACGTCGTAGTAGCCGATATGCCCGATCCGGAACATGCGCGTCCCGAGCTCTCCGTGTCCCCCGGCGACGGTGATGCCGAAGCGGTCGCGAAGGTCGAGGACGAGCTCCTTGGCGTTCACGCCGTCGGGCGTCAGGATCGCCGTCACGATCGCCGATCGCTCCTCGTCGGGGGAGAAGAGCTCGAGCCCCATCGCCTTCGCGCCCTCGCGACAGGCACGACCCAGCGCGGCATGGCGCGCGAAAGCCGCGTCGAGCCCCTCCTCGAGCAGAAGTCCCAGAGAGACGTCCAGCGACGCGACCACGGTGACCGCGGGCGTGAAGGGGGTCGACCCGCCCTCGAGGGCAGCGCGCATGCGCTCCCAATCGAAGTAGAACCGCGGCATCGTGGAGCGTCTCGACCTCTCCCATGCGGCCTCGGACACCGTCACCAGCGAGAGCCCCGGAGGAGTCATGAGCGCCTTCTGCGAGCCGGCCACCACGACGTCGAGCCCCCAGGCATCGGTCTCGAGCGGCACCGCGCCGAGGCTCGACACGGCATCGACGACGACGAGCGCTCCGGCTTGCTGCGCGACGCGCGCGAATCCCTGTGCGTCCGCGACGACACCGGTAGACGTCTCCGAGTGCACCACGATCACGACCTCTGCGTCCGTCTCGTCGAGGCGAGATCGCAGATCATCCGGCTGCGGCGTCTCCCCCCACGCGTACCTGAGCTCGTGGACGTCGGCGCCGAAGGCGGCCGCCATCCTGGTCCAGCGATCGCCGAACTCGCCTGCCGTGACGACGAGCACGCGCTCGCCGGGTGAGAGCAGGTTCACGATCGCCGACTCGAACGCACCCGAGCCCGACGCGGTGAAGAGAAGCACCTCGTTCTTCGTGCGGCAGACCTCCTGGAGCCGCCCGAGCGTGCGCAGCATGAGCTCGCGGAAGTCGGGGCCGCGGTGGTGGATGATCGGCGCCGCTCCCGCGGCGAGCGCCTCGGGCGGCACGGGTGTAGGCCCCGGCGCCATGAGGTAGTGCTTCCTCACGCGGCGAGGGTAGCTACCGCGGCCGATGGGATCTGAAGGACATGAGCTGCTGGAACGTCGGCCGGTTCGTCCACCGCATCGTGTCCGGAAGCACGCCGGAGGCGAACCTGATGCGCTCGCCGGTGGCGTCGGCTCGCCAGGACGAGGGCGCAGGGCCTTGCGTCTTCTCGAGCGCTGCGGCCGCGCTGTCGATCGCCGCCCACAGCGCCTCGCGGCACGACGCGAGCACCCCTGCGCCGCAATAGCGGCGCGAGAACGGACTGCGTACCTCGCGCCCGAGGAGCGTCCGCAGATCCTTGTCGACATAGCCGTACCAGCCCGAGCGGAACGACGAGCCTCCGGGATTCGCGTCGTCGCTGCGCCCGTGCAGCGATGCGAGCCGATCCACGAGCGGGCCGAGCACGGGCGACATCACCGCATCGGCGAGTCGTGGCCACGCCGCGTCCATCACCGCAGCGCCAGGGTCGTCGACCTTGCCGTCGAGACCGCGATCGAGCCGGCTCGCACCCGCTGAACGCCAGCTGTCGAGCAGTCCCGCGGCCGCCTCGGCGCGTGCGCTCGGCGCCGGGCCTGTCTGGAGCACCGCGCGGATAATCGGCCAGACCCGCACAGCGCGCAGATCCTGGGTCGCCGCCTTGTTCATCGCGCCTGTGAGCGTGGTCAGCGAGTGCTTCTTGCGAGCGGCGACGGCGAGGCGCAGGAGGTCGATTCGTTGCACCGAGCCGTACGCGAAGTTCGAGTCGGCCGCACCAACGTTCGCGGCAGGTCGATTGTTCCAGTTGAGGATCGCGCCCGACGGCGGATTGATGCCCTGCGCATGCCCGGCGAACGGAACGAACCCACGCCAGTCGTAGTCTCCGTTGCCCACCGTGGGAAGCGCCGGATCCGTCGCGGCGGCGCGAACCGGCAGCCGCCCGCTGGAGAACAGCGCGATGTCGCGGTCGTCGGCGTAGACCCAGTTGAAGCTGAACTCGACGCCGTTCATGGTCCGCAGGAAGTCCTGCGCAGAGTCGACCTGCCCGGTGTTCAGGTCGTAGAACGCCCGTGTCGACAGGAGCTCGCGCCCGCGGGTGGAGCGCTGCACCGAGATCGCGACCCGCTTGCCGCCGACCTTCGCGTAGCCGACGACGGGCCCGTGCGTCGTCTCGTCGTACGAGATCTCCCGGTCGGGCTGTCCCTGCGCCTTCAGCGTGCCCACGAAGAAGCGCCGCATCGGCTCGCACTGCCCACGGTAGAGGTAGTGCGTGTCGTCGCCGCACAGCGTTTCGACGAAGAGGTCGACGTTGTCCGCCTGCGACGACGTCGCGCTCCACGCGAAGTCCGGTCCCCGTCCGACGAGGACGAGCGGCACCCCCGGGAAGACGGCTCCGCGCACGGCGAATCCCGCACCCGCGAGCTCCATCTCCGCGAAGAACTCCGGGAAGAAGTACCCGACCTGCGGCCCGGCGACGAAGAGCGGGTGGCCCGTCTCCGAGCGCTTGGCCCCGGCGAGCAGCGCGCTCGAGCCAAACGCGGGAGCTGCGAGCGGCGTGCCGCTGAAGCTGCCGTCGTCGAGGACGACACTCCCTTCCGGCGTGGCGGAGGCGGGCTGCTGTGGGAACTTGCCGGGCACGCTCACTGGCGACTCGACATCGTTCGCCTCGCGCAGGTCCGCGAAGACCCGCCGGGCGTCGGCCGCCCCGAACCGTTCCGCGAGTGCGTCGAGGAACATTGCGTTCTGGGCCTCCTGACCCCCGTTCGCCCCGAAGCGCGCTGCGATGAGCGCAGCCGAGGCGACGACGTCGTTCGCCGTGAATGGCGCCGACGGGATCCCCTTCGCGCGGTAGTAGGCGTTGATCCCGGCCGCGTACGCGTTGACGATGGCCAGGATCTTCGGGCCGACCGAGCGCTGCGAGCGCACGGCGTCGAGCTGATTCGAGAGGAACGCCTCCGCTTCGGTGCTCGGCACGAAGCTCTTCCCGGACAGCGCGAGCGCAAGCGGATCGAGCCCGGGCACATCGAGTGCTGCGACCCGCGCAGGCCCGCGAATCAGCTGCAGCAGGAGCCCTCGATCGGCAGCGGTCACCCAGCCGGCCCCGAAAGCGACGTCACCCTCGGTCTTCCCCGTCACGTGCGCCACACCGAACGCGTCTCGCGTGATCGTCACTCCGCGGCGAGGGCGCTCACGCTTGTCGCCGGCGACGGGTGGCGCACCGAGCGGCGCCGGCTTGAACGTGCGCCGGATGTCTCGCGCGGTAACCTCGCCACCGAGCGGTGTCAGCGCGTCGTATAGCGCAGCCTGGTCGCGCGTGTTCTTGTCGAACGTGAGGCTGCCGTTCTCACCCGGCGGCAGGATCGTCCACGCGGCCGCAGCGTAGTCGGCCTGAGGCGCAGCCTCGATCGGCGCCAGCACGATCGCCGACGCTGCGACGAGCGTCGCGGCGAGCGCGGCGAGGCGGCGGAGCACGCGCGAGATGGTACAGCTCTGGCAACGCAATACAGTCCATTTCGTGGATGCGCTGCTCGCGTTCGCCGCGGCGCTGATCGCGCTCCGGCTCTCGGGGGACCTCGTGCGCCGGTACCGGGTGCGGCGGAGACCTGAGCTCGCCGCCTGGGCGGCGGGTCTGGCCGCCTACGCGCTCGCCGCCGGCGCCCTCGCGTGGGGTGCCGCCGCTGGCTGGAGCGAGCCCGCCTTCCGCGCCTACTACCTCGGCGGAGGGTTGCTCACGGCCGCGCTGCTCGGAGCGGGCTCGCTGCTTCTCGTGCGGCGTCGATGGGTTGCTCCGGTCGCGGTCTTGTATGTCGGCCTCGCGATCGGCGTGGCGATCGCAGCTCCCCTGCAGGCCGAGCTCTCGGGGACGGAGATCCCCGAAGCGCAGGACGTGCTCGATCTCTGGCCCGCCCGGATCCTCGCAATCGTCGGGAACTCGCTCGGGACGCTCGCCGTCGTGGTCGTCGCGCTCGCGACGTTCCGGTCGCGGCCGCTCGGCAACGCGTTGATCCTCGCCGGGATCGCGGTGGCGGGAGTCGGAAGCGGCTTCGCCGGGCTCGGGGTCGGAGCGCTAGCGCCGGCCGTCGCGCTCGCTGCCGTCCTCCTCTATGCCGGGTTCGTGGCCCCGACGTCGTTCGCGAAGCCACGCCCAGAGGAGCACGCCGATGACGGCCAACGCGACCGACGCCTCGACGATCGCGCCGGGGACGCCCCCGTGCGCCACTAAGCCCGCGTCAGCAGCCACATTCCGCCGAGCGTGTAGAGGATCATCAGCCCGAGCATCGGGAGCTGCGCCTCGAGCGCGGTTCTCCGGCCCTGGAACACCGCGACCGCACGGTCGTGCGCGATCGCAAGGCCCGCAACGTGGCCGACCACGAGTACGCCGACCTGCACGTACCACACCGTCTCGGGCGAGACAGGAGCGAGGTTCGGCGCAAAGTCAGCCGTCCCCAGGAGGTCCCAGCCACGTCCGAACGGGTCCGAGGCGAGCGTGATGATGAACTGGCCCTGGGTGAGGAAGAGGGTGAAGTAGTGCGCCGTGAGGTAGGCCGCGGCGATCGGGACGAGGGGCAGGACGAAATCGGGAACGAGCGACCGTTCGACGCGGCCGAACCTCTCCGCGAGGGCCACAGCAGCGAGGTACGTCGCGAGGATCGCGGCGACGAAGAAGGCGAGTCCCCCGAGGTTGAGGAACGTCGTGGCGAGGTCGACAGTCCGCTGCGACGAGCCCGCGAGCTCCGCCCGCAGGTCGCCGAGGCGGTCTTGCCACGTGGTCGAGCGGCTGAAGCCGTCGAAGCTCGTCGAGCCGAGGAGCACCGCCATGAACACGAGCGCGCCTCGAGTGCGATCCGCGCCCGCGAGCCCCGTGAACGGCCAGCGGACGACGACTGAGCCGTCGCGCACCGCGAACGGCGCGATCCGCGCGAGCAGAGCGAACGCGACCGCGAACCCCTCACCGTGCTTCGTCCACGGATCTCGGCCATAGACCGCCATCCCCGCGAGCGCCCAGTACGTGTAGAGCGCCGTGGCGATCCCCAGCGTGCGCGGGTATCCAGGCTGAGGATGCGCGAGCTCGAGCGTGACGAACGCGAAGAGCGCGGCGGCCGCGGGGTATCGGCCCCAGCGGCCTGTCCACTCGAGCACCGGTCGAGCTTCACGTCCTCCGAGCTCCAGCACCCACACCGTCGCGTCTGCGAGAGCCCGCCACGGGCTCAGGACGCTCCAGACGTTCCCGAGCAGAATCGAGAGGAGCGGGATGCCCGTCCAGAAGATGACGAGGACGAACGTCGGCGCGAAGTTGAGCAGCTCGACCGTCGTCCCGAACAGCGCAGTAGCGATCGTCAGACCGAGCAGGAACACGGACACACCGCCGAGCGTCACGCGCACTGCGCGTGAGAGAACGAGGCGAGTGAGCGCGGGCGCGAGCCTCCGCCCGCCGGCATGTGCCTCGAGGAGCGGCCGCCGCCAAAGGTAGAAGAGCAGGACGAACGAGACGGCGAGGACGATCGCGGCGCCGACGAAGAAGTAGCCCGCAGGAATCGGCAGGTCGCGAACGACGCCGATGCCGTGGGCGATCAGCCTCACGGCTGGACGCTGATATCCGCGATCGGCACGCCGCGGTCTTCGAGCTCGACCTCGAACCGGCCCGGGATCGTCGCCTTGAACGGCAGCCGGGCCGGCATGCCAGGAGCGACGTCTCGCATGACGTCGTAGCCGTGGAGGTGCACGTGATCGGTCACATCCGACCTCACGATGAGGACGACGCGGTCGCCCTTCTCCACCTTCTCGCGGACGATGCCACCCTTCGGCGCGCCGTTCACGACCACGATCCGGATCTCGGTCGGTCCGGCCGGAGGCGGTGGTGGCGCGATCGTCGTCGTTGTGTCGATGACCGTCTGGGTGGTCGTTGTCTCGCTGCTGGTGGGCGCGGCGGAGTCGCCGTCGTCACCGCCACAGGAGGCGAGGGCGAATCCGAAAGCGGCGAGCACGACGAGCGCGGCGAGGACGGCGAGTCGGCGGGGGTTGCGCACGCGTCGCAGCGTAGCCATGGCGGCCGGCACTGACGCCTTCTACGTGCTGCGCAGTGCCGCTCGGGCGACAGGAGCCCAGCGGATCGAGAACTCCGGATCGATCGCGAGCGCCTGCGCGTACAGCGCGCGCAGCTTCGCGCGGTCACCGGCGCACCCCTCCGCATACCCGCGATGGAAGAGCTTGAGTGGATCGCGTGTTCCGAGCCGAAGCGCCCGCTTCGCATGCGGTAGCGCCTCGCGGCAGCGGCCGGCTCGCGCGAGCGCCCAGCCGACCGCGTCGTCCGCGTGGATCGACGACGACTCGGCGCGCGCTCGACGCGCTGCGGCGATCGTCTGCGCAGGAGCCACAGCGAAGTCGGCCTGATGGACGGCGATCTCGAGCTCGATCTTCACGCCGCTCGCGACGAGCTCCCGGTCGAGTGGAGCGCCGGCGTCGCGCTGCCGCTGCGCGGCGTCGTGACGACGGGCCCGGTCGAGAAGCTCGGCGCGGAGGTCGAACGTGTGCGGCGTCGGCGTCGCGTCGACCGCGAGACTCGCTTGTCGCAGTGCACTTGCGAGCTTCCCCTTGGCGAGCTCGACGCGCGCCAGCTCCATCCGCGCGGGCACGTACCCGGGCACGACGGCGAGTGCGCGGCGCAGAAGCCGCTCCGCGCGTGGGACTCGGTTCGGCCCCTGCTGAAGCTTGGAGAGCTCGACCAGGCCCCATGCGGTCGGTTCGGGCTGACCGCCGGCCGCCTCGACGGCGAGACGCATCGCAGCCGCTGCACCCTCTCGATCGCCGAGAAGCTCTCGCGCATACGCGATGCGCGAGTACGACGCGAGGCCGGGGCGGAGAGTGACCATTCGCTCGAACGCGGCGAACGCGGCGTCGTAGCGCCCGAGCTCGAGCAGACCGTCGCCGATGACGCCGAACGGCCGCGACGATCCCGGCAGAAGCTTCTGGGCCTGCCGTCCGTAGCGCACTCCTGTTGCGAAGTCGTGTCGGATGAGCGCCAGGGAGCCAAGCCCGAGGATCGCTTCCGCATCCTCGACCCCGTATCGAACGGCGCGGCGAAGCGCCGACTCGGACCGGGGCAGGAAGGACGGATCGGCGGTCTCGCGCCAGCGCAGCTGGTACGCGAAGCCGAGCTGGGTGAGGAGGCGAGCGTCTCGCGGTTGCTGACGCACCTGCTTCTCGAGCGACGCCACGGCCGGAGCGCCGACACCGCCGGCCACGCCGGTGAGCGCCCGATCCTGCAGCGCCACCGGATCGGCCGTCGTTGCCGGGGCAGAGCGAGACTCGGCAAGGACGCCGCCGATGAGGCCCCCGAGAGCGAGCGCCGCCGCAGTGGCGCCGCCCACGAGAAATGTCACTTTGCGTCTCATCGAGTCTCCTCTCCTGTTCCCTTTCTCTACCGGTGTCCCGTGTGCTCGTAGCCCTGGTTGGGCGCCGCCACGTACGGGAAGCTCTTGAGGAAGCTCCCCGCGCCCTGGTTCCTGTCCACGCCGTCGTTCAGCGTGTTGTTGGGCGAGAGGTTGCAGAGTTCGAGCAACCCGGCAAGGAACGAGCCGTAGCCGCACGCCACCGCCCGAATCTCGATGTCGGTGACATCGTCTTCGAGCCGGCGCCCGTTCGGGAACCCCTGCAGGTCACCCGCAAGCGCGCCGAGCGGATCCGGCTTCTTCGTCGGCGCGATGCCAGTGTTCAGACGAAGCAGATCGGCCTGGATCGGGCCGGTGTAGTTGAGCGGCTCAACGCCGGTCAAGAGCACCGCCACGAGGTCGTTGCGGTCGGTCTCGCCCGTGTCCGGCAGCACCGGGTACAGGAAGTTGATCAGCCCTGCCAGCTCCGGATCCGTGTACCGGTCGACGAACTGCGAGTCGCCGGCCGGGTCGGACGCATTCCAGAGATCCTTCTGCCCGAGGGGGATGACGACCTCGTTGACGAGCGGATTCCCCAGACGGGAGACCTGCACCCAGCTTCCGGAGTGCGTAGCCGTTCCTGTAGTCGGATCGAGCACGCGCATGGCCTGCCGGTCCGCGCTGGCGTAGATGCCGATGGTCTGATCCGCGTTCGGCACCTTGAGCAGGTCGCTCTTCGGCACCTGAATTGCGATCGAGAAGACGTTGTAGTTCCGCACGCCGTCGTCGCCGCCCTCGGTCTTGAGCGGAATGATGTGCGCCGCGTTGAACGGACGCAGACCACCCAGGTCGAAGATCGAGCCGAGATCGACGAAGAACGGATCGTCACGCGGCCCGGCGAACACGGTTCGTCCGGATCCGAGAGCCGTGACTCCCTGGAAAGGGTCGTAGGTCGGATTCGAGCGAGGGCCGATGTTCGCAGGCGGCACCGGGATGTTCGAGCCCAGCACCGTCTCGCCAGCCGACGTCACCTTCGTGACCTCGTACGTCTGCTTCACGTTGAGATCGGGGTCGGTCGGTGACGTGACCTGGTTCGTGTTGTAGAGGAACGTGTTCAGGTTGCCAACAGCGGTCGAGAAGCGGAACCGATACGTCACGTCCTCGATGGCATCACCCGTGTTGTCGACCTTGAGCTCATACCTCACGGTCGGGTCGAAGCGGTAGTAGTTGGGCCCACCCGCCGGATCCTGGAACGGGTAGTAGTTCGCGATGATCGTGACGGTGTCCGGCTTGTCCGGGCTCACGAACGCGTAGACGTCCGTGTTGTCGGCAGCCGGGTCGTCGGAGATCAGCGGAGCTTCTCTGTGGCTCGAAGCCGTCGCGCTCGTCGGGCCGATAGAGCCCACGAACGCGGCAGCAGCAACCGCGGAAACCACGACTGTACCGAGCGCGAAGAGCAGTACCCCTCTCCTCATACCCTTCTCCTTTCCCGTTGAACGGAGTTCGCGGCTGGTTCGCCGCACGGGGCGGAACGGTTCGTCGGCCGAAGAGGAGAGCTAGTCGGAGAGCTTCTCGCGGACGATCTCGGAGACGACACGCGGGTTCGCCTTGCCCTGCGTCTCCTTCATCACCCGGCCGACGAAGAACCCGAGGAGACCCTCCTTGCCGCCGCGATAGGCGGCGACCTGGCCGGGGTTCTCCTCGATGATCCGATCGACGACGGGGCCGAGCTCGCCGATGTCGGAGACCGCATCCTCGGCGAGGAAGGGGTCGACCGAGAAGCCCGGGTCGCCGAGGCGCGAGATCGCGGTCGCAAAGGCCGCACGAGGAATTCGGTCGCGTGCCCCCACCAGCTTCACGAGAACCGGAGGCTGCACGGCGGCAGGATCCACCCCCGCGCCAACGAGGTCGTTCGCGATCACGTTCGCCGTGACCACCGGATCCGCACCTGCTGCAACTGCTTCGTCCCACAGCCGATCGAGCCCGCCGGTGACGAGGACGGTCGCGCGATCGAGATCGAGGGCGGGCTCGATGCGACGAATGCGCGCAGCAGGCGACTCGGGAACCTCTCTACGGAGCGCCTCCACAAGCTCGGCCTGCGGCTCGACTGGCACGAGATCGGGCTCGGGGAAGTAGCGGTAGTCGTCGGCTTCCTCCTTCGTGCGCCGGGCCGTGAGCGTCCCCGTCCCCGCGTCGAAGTCGTAGGTCTGCTGTCGCACTTCGTCGCCGGACTCCCAGACGTCGATCTGCCGCGCGACCTCGGCGTCGATGCCGCGCGCGATGAAGTTGAAGGAGTTCATGTTCTTGATCTCCGTGCGCGTGCGGAGCTCGTCGGAACCGGCGGGGCGCACGGACACGTTGGCATCCACGCGCAGCGTTCCCTTCTCCATCTCCGCGTCGGAGATGCCGAGCTCCACGATGGTTTGCCGCAGCAGCTGGAGGAAACGTTTCGCCTCCTCCGCCGTCCGGATGTCCGGCGCCGTGACGATCTCGACGAGCGGCGTGCCGCCGCGGTTGTAGTCGACGAGCGACGCGTCGGCACCGCCGATCCGGCCCGAGCGACCGCCGACATGAACCGTCTTCGCAGCGTCCTCCTCGAGGTGAGCTCGAACGATCCCGATCACACGGTCGCCGTCTGCAGTGGGCAGTAGCACCTTGCCGTCTATGCAAGAAGGGAGATCGTATTGTGAGATCTGATACCCCTTGGGAAGATCGGGATAGAAGTAGTTCTTGCGCGCGAAGACCGCCTGCTCGGCGATCTCGCAGTCGAGGGCGAGCCCGAGCTTGATCGTCCACTCGATCGCGCGGCGATTCATCACCGGCAGCGTCCCGGGGAAGCCGAGGCAGACCGGACACGTCTGAGTGTTCTCGCCGGCTCCGAAGCCGACAGGGCAGCGGCAGAACATCTTCGTGCGCGTCTTCAGCTGGGCGTGGATCTCGAGCCCGATGACCGGCTCCCACGTCATCGGAGGCGCTCTGGCACGGTGTCGAATCCGATCACCTGCTCGAGCGCATGGCCGAGCCGGAAGAGGCCGTTCTCGCCGAACTGCCGGCCGATGAGCTGGAGCCCGACGGGCAACCCATCCGACAGCCCGCACGGGATCGACAGGCCCGGGAGACCGGCCAGGCAGGACGGGATCGTCAGGAGGTCGCAGGCGTACATCGCGAGCGGGTCGGCAGCCTTGTCGCCGATCGGGAACGCGACGGTCGGCGAGGTCGGCGTGACGATCGCGTCGATCCCGTCCAGCGCCTCACGGTGCTCGCGGATGAGCAGCGTTCGCACCTTCTGCGCCTGGCCGTAGAACGCGTCGTAGTACCCGGCGGCCAGCGCGTACGTGCCGAGCATGATGCGGCGCTTCGGCTCGGGGCCGAAGCCCTCGTCGCGCGTGCGGTCCACCATCTCGTCGTACGTCGTCCCATCGACACGCGGCCCGTAGCGGACGCCGTCGTAGCGGGCGAGGTTCGACGACGCCTCGGCCGGCGCGACGAGGTAGTAGCACGGCATCCCGTAGCGGTACGAGAGCGGCAGGTCGCACTCCCCCACCTCGGCACCGAGCTCGCGCGCGCGCTCGAGCGACTGCTCGAACGCCGCCCGCACGCCGGGCTCGATCGCATCGAGATCGGCGACCTGCTTCGGCACCGCGAGATGCACGCCGGCGAGAGAGTCGCCCTCTGGCAGCTGCACGGGCTCGGGAAGCTCCGCCGTGGTCGAGTCGAGCGGATCGCGGCCGGCAATGATCGAGTAGAGGAGCGAGACGTCGCGCACCGTCTTCGCGACGGGCCCGATCTGATCGAGGCTCGACGCGAACGCGACGACGCCGTAGCGCGAGACCGTCCCGTAGGTCGGCCGCAGACCGACGTTCCCGCACAGCGCGGACGGCTGCTTGATCGAGCCGCCCGTGTCCGAGCCGAGCCCCCACGGCGCGAGGCCCGCGGACACCGCAGCGGCCGTGCCGCCGCCGGAGCCGCCGGGAACACGCGTCGGATCCCACGGATTCCGCGTCGCCCCCCACGCGGAGTTCTCCGTCGACGAGCCCATCGCGAACTCGTCCGTGTTCGTCTTGCCCAGGAGCGAGAGCCCAGCCGCTTTCACGCGCGCGGCGACCGTAGCGTCGAAGACGGGGACGTATCCGCTGAGGATCTTCGAGCCGGCCGTCGTCTCGATCCCCTTCGTCGAGATGACGTCCTTGAGCGCGATCGGGATGCCGTCCCCGCTCGGCTCCGCGGACGTGCGCAGGTAGCAGTGGAGCCCCCCGTCGCGCTCGGCGATCGCGTCGAGGTACGCCGCATGCAGCTCGGCGGCAGACACTTCGCCGCGCTCGAGCAGCGCCATCGCGCCCTCGGCCGTGAGTCGAAGCGTGTCGATCATTCGCGCACCGGCGGAACCCGGAAGTGGTCGCCGTCGCGTGCGGGCGCGTTCGCGAACACGTCGTCGAGGGACAGCGACGCCCGCGGCTCGTCCTCGTCCCAGACGTTCACGAGGTCGAGCGGATGCGACGTCGGCGGAACATCCGCGAGATCGAGCTCGCCGACGACCCCGACGGCCTCGAGAATCGCGCCGAGCTCCTCGGTGAGCCGCTCGACCTCTTCAGCGGTCAGCGCGAGCCGCGCGAGCCGCGCGACGTGGAGGACTTCGTCTCTCGATATCGCCATACGCAATCGATCCTCTCAAACGGACGGGCTCCCTTTCGGGAGCCCGCCGCAACGTTCATGTGCCTTCAGTCAGCTCGCTGCTGCCGACACGTTCGCGGCCTGGGCACCCTTGGGACCCTGGACGACCTCGAACTCCACACGCTGGCCTTCGGTGAGGGTCTTGAAGCCGTCCATCGTGATCGCGGAGAAGTGGACGAAGACGTCGTCCCCACCCTCGCGCTCGATGAAGCCGTAGCCCTTCTCGTTCGAAAACCACTTGACGGTGCCCTGCTCCACGTACGTCCTCCTACAACTGTGACGGCGGCTCGGAGCCGACGTCGATGGTCACAACGCGCGGAACGCTAGCGCCTAGGAACCGCCGACCGCAACCTGAGCGCGACGATGTTGCGCAGCTGTCAACGTGTTGCGAAGAAGCAGCGCGATGGTCATGGGGCCGACACCGCCCGGCACCGGCGTCATGAGGCCCGCGACGTCGAACACCGCCGGCTCGACGTCGCCGACGAGCTTGCCCTCCTCGGTACGGTTGACCCCCACGTCGATCACGGTCGCGCCGGGCTTGACCATGCCCGGCGTGACGAGACCCGGCCGGCCGACCGCGGCGACGAGCACGTCGGCGCGGCGCGTGTGGCTCGCGAGGTCGGCGGTGCGGGAGTGGCAGATCGTGACCGTCATATGCTCCGCAAGGAGCAGCATCGCCATTGGCTTGCCGACGATCTCGCTGCGGCCGATGACGACGGCCTCCTTCCCCTTCAGCTCGACACCGTGCTCGGCGAGCATCACCATCACGCCGGAGGGCGTCGCGGGGACGAGGAACGGCTCTCCCAGGTAGAGGAGGCCGGCATTCTGGACGTGGAAGCCGTCGACGTCCTTTGCCGGATCCACCGCGCGGAGCACCTTCGGCTCGTCCATGTGCTCGGGCAGAGGGAGCTGGACGAGGATCCCATCGACCGCGTCGTCGGCGTTCAGCTCGGCGATGAGGTCGAGGATCTCCGTCTCGGCCGTGGCGGACGGAAAACGGTGGTCGCGCGAGTCGATTCCGGCCTCGTGCGAGGCTTTGTGCTTGGAGCCGACGTAGACGTGCGACGCGGGATCGTCGCCGACGAGGATGGTCGCGAGGCACACGGGCTGGCCGAACGCGCGCACGTCCTCGGCGACCTCTGCGCGCACCTTCAGCGCCAGCGCCTTGCCGTCGATTCGCACCGCCGTCATCGGCTCCGCAGCCTATCGCGGAGCCGATGAGGCGATGCCGCTACCGCGCGAGTCCGCTCCGGAGAAGCTTGAGTGCGCTGACCTTCGCGACCTGGTTCTTGGCGACTTGCAGCTTCGACTGGGCGCTCACTGCCTGCGCCCTCGAGGCGACACTCGAAACCTGCGCCGTCGCGGCAGCGCCGATCTGCGCCGTGGCCTGCATCGTCGCCTGCTGCTTCGCCGCGGCGTCCACGGACTGCGGCACGGCCGCCTGAGAGGCAGGTGCCAGGATCGCGGCACTCGTGACTGCGATCGCGATCGCGCCCTTCAGCCCGTGCGCCTCGACGTCCGGGTCGAACATGCTCTCGACCGCCGCGCCGTCGAGCGTCAGTGCGATCTCGTCGTCGGGGGTGAGTCGAAGCAGCTCCTCGATGTCGGTGTGCGAGAGGTCGATGGACAGCCTGCTGACGTCCTCTCCCCCGCTGTCGTCGCCGAGCTCGAACCAGAGCTCGGCCGAGTCCTGGTCCTGCAGTGCCGCCTCGAGCACGCTGCGAGCCACGATCGTGGTGAGCGACTCGTCGAAGGTCTCGGGCGTCACGAATGTCGGGCGTGCCTGCACAACCTGCATGTGATCCTCCTCGGATTGGGTCGCACCCACAAGACGGCCATACAGCGCCCCATCTTCCCGCGGGTATCAGGCGCGATCGGCGAGAACAGCCTCGGCCGCCAGGCGCCCCGAGCGCAACGCCCCGTTCAGCGACGGATGCAGCCGGCGATCCCCGCACGCGTACACGCCGTTCGAGACGCGGACAGGTCGCTCGATCTGCACACCGGCCGGGTACGCGGGCAGCGCCTGTGGGATCGCGTACGTGCGAAGCACACGCCAGTCGCGTACAGCCGGGCCGAACCAGGCTGCGAGCTCTCGCCTGACGGCGTCGAGGTCGGGCTCGGCCCCTCCGACCACGCTCGCCGAGACGAGCGCCCGCCCCGGCGGGCCGTAGTCGCGGCAGACCTCGGTCAGCACCGCCACGTTGTTGACCAGGCCCGCAGCGTCGCCGTTCAGGAGAAGCCACGCGCCGGCGAACGGCGGTTCCGGAGCGTCGAAGTAGACGCACGAGACCCCGTTCCAGCCGGTCTGCTCGTCGTCGACGAGACCTGCTGCCGCGACGACCACAGCACCGGCGTCGAGCGACGAGAGATCGTCGACCCTGTGGTTCACGCGCACCTCGAGATCCTCGGCGAGCTGGTTTGCGATCTCTCCCATCCCACGTGCAGGCAGCGCTGCCGGCGAGGCGGAGAAGGTCGCGAGCACGAACTCGAGGAACGAGCTCGACGTGACGAGGTCGGGGTCGAGGAAGATCCCGCGCAGGAACGGAGTCAGGAACCGCAGTGCGCCAGCCGAGAGACCGGCGTCGCGAAGGACATTCGCGGTCGTCGTCTCAGGGCCGCGCCGGACGAGAAGTCTCCGGAACGCGAGCGCATCGCGCGGGCTCGCCGCGCCGGTCACCAGCGCGCGGAGCCCGGTGAGAGGCGAGTGGCGCGGATCTGCGACCTTGTGCAAAGCGCCCGCGTGCCTGATCACGGCTCCGCGCTCGAACGGACGCAGGTCGAGTCGCTCGAAGTCGAGAGTCTCCCGAGCTTCGGGGTAGGCCGTCGGCAGCACCTGGAACCCGCGGTCGAGCCGAAAGCGGTCGACCTCGTCCGTGCGCACGCGGCCGCCGACGCCGTCCGACTCCTCGAGCACGACGACTCCCAGCCCCGCACGCACGAGCCGTCGAGCACATGCGAGCCCTGCCACCCCCGCGCCAACCACGATGACGTCGGGCGCGCTCACGCGCGAGCTCGCACCGATGCGATGCCGCCGTCCACGCCGAGAATCTGCCCGGTCACCCAGCTCTGTGCAGGATCGAGCAACACGCGATCGCGGAAGCGACGTCGTCGGGCTCGCCGAGCCGTCCGAGCGGATGCATCGCGCGAGACGCCTCTCCGCTCGGCCCGCTCGCGATCCGCTCTGTGCCGGGAGTGCGGACGGGCCCAGGCGCCACGGCGACCGCAGCGCGTTCGGTCGCATCGACGCACACCGCGTCGACACCGAGCTCGTCGGCGGGCGAGCGTAGTCGTGTGAGGTCACGAGCGGCGGCCGTGACGCGCGCGCCGCCGGCCACGAGCCTACGAACGGTCGCCGCGCCGATCCCGCCGGTCGCGCCCACGATCACGTACGAACGCGTCATTCAGGCAGGTACGTACGGGCGGCGACCGCGGATCAAGAGGCGCCGAGCAGATTCGAACTGCTGTACGAGGCTTTGCAGGCCTCTGCCTAGCCACTCGGCCACGGCGCCGGACAGGCAATCGTAGCCGTCCTCTTCGCGACCTAGAATGGACGCGTGAGAGCCGAGCCCGTCGGCGAGACCGTCGAGATCTGCCTGCGCTGCGGCGCCCACATGGAGTGGCGGCATGGCACCTTCCAGTGCCCTCGGTGCCGGTTCAAAGTCGGCTGCTGTGAAGGTGAGACAGGCGACTGCCGCAACGACGGCGCGTAGTCTCGCCGCGTGAGCGAGCGGTATACCGAGACCGCGATCCACTTCGACGCCGAGCGGCTTCCGAGCCTCCTCGCGCGGTTCCTCCCGCCCGGCCGACTCGCGCTCGCCGACCTGGGATGCGGCGACGGGCCGCTGTTCGCCGCGCTCGAGCGAGGTGGAGTCATCGACCGGACGAAGCCCGTCTACGCCGTCGATCTCGAGCCGGCCCGGCTCGCTCGCGTTGCGGCGCGGTTCCCATGGATCAGCACCGTCACCGCATCCGCCGACGCGGTACCCGACATACCGAGCGACTCGCTCGACTCGGTGATCTCGACGATGGTCATGGAGCACGTTCCGGACGAGCACGCTTACCTCGCGGAGATCCGCCGCATGTTGAAGCCCGGCGGCCGTGCATACGTGACCACGGTCTTCAAGAAGCCCTGGGCGTGGTACTTCCGCAAGCACGACGGCGAGTCCGTGCTCGACACGTCGCATCTCCGCGAATACACCGACCTTCCTGCGTTCCGCGAGCTCGTGACGGGCTCCGGCCTGCGGATCGTCGCACTCGAGCGGCGACTGCTCTGGTTCCCGCTCCTCGATCCCCTGCTCTTCCGCCTCGGCGGCCGGCTGGCATCGCACCCTCGCGTCCTGCGCGTGCTGCGCGCCGCAAAGGTGCCGATCCCGGGCTACTTCGGCCTCGAGCTCGTCGTCGAGCGCTGAGCGACCGCTGGTAGCGTCACGCGCCATGCCGCAGGGCTCGACGCTCGTCCAGGAGAAGCTCGACCAGGCCGCCGACATCCTGCGCGAGCAGGACGTCGATCTCTGGCTGACGTTCGTCCGCGAGACCTCGCTCACGAATGACCCCAGCCTCGACCTGATCGCCGGCGTCTACAGCGCCTGGCAGGGCGCGTTCCTGGTGTCGGCGACCGGCGAGCGGATCGCAATCGTGGGCCGCTTCGATGCGCCTTCGGTGGAGCTGCTCGGCGCCTACGACGTCATCGGCTACGACGAGAGCATCAGGCCGGCGCTGCGTGACGCGGTGGAACGTCTCGCGCCCCGCTCGATCGCGCTCAACTACTCGGAGAGCGACCCGGCCGCGGACGGCTTGACACACGGGCTCTGGCGGGTGTTGCAGGACACGTTTGCCGAGACGCCATACCCCGAGCGCTTCACGTCGTCGGAGGCGATCGTGAACGCACTGCGCGGCCGGAAGTCCCCCGCGGAGGTCGAGCGGATTCGCCGTGCGACGCTCGAGACGGAGGAGATCTTCGATGTCGTCACCGCCGCGCTTGCACCGGGACAGAGTGAGCTCGAGATCGCCGACCGCATGCACGGTGAGGTCGAACGGCGAGGCCTCGGCTACGCGTGGGGGCGCGATCACTGCCCTGCGGTGAATGCCGGCCCCGAGAAGGACGTCGGCCACAGCCCGCCCGGCGAGCTTCGAACGCGACTCCGGCGAGCTGCTGCACGTGGACTTCGGCGTCTCCCGTGACGACTACTGCAGCGACCTCCAGCGTGTCTGGTACTTCCTCGACGGAGAGGAGACCTCCGCGCCGGACGACGTCCGGCGCGCGTGGGACGCACTCTGGGCCTCGGTGGACGCCGGCGTTGCAGTGCTCCGTCCGGGGGCCGCCGGCTGGGAGGTGGACGCGGCCGCGCGCGAGAGTCTCGTCGCTGCCGGCTACCCGGAGCCGATGTATGCGCTCGGCCATCAGCTCGGCCGCGCGGCCCACGACGGCGGCACGGTTCTCGCCCCGCGCTGGGATCGCTATGGAACCGCGCCGTTCGGCGTCGTCGAGGAGGGGAACGTCTTCACGCTCGAGTACGGCACCGCCGTGCCCGGGCGTGGCTATATCGGGCTCGAGGAGGACGTGCTCGTCACCGCCGAGGGCATCCAGTGGCTCTCCTCGCCACAGCGCGCGCTGTGGCTCGTGCGCAGCTCCTAGAGCACCCGCCACTCCACGAGCGGCGCCGCGACCCACGTCGGCGGTGGAGCCGCGTAGAGCTCCGAGGCGTCGGTGTAGGCCATGTCGACAATCGCTCCCGACATCTCCCCGCGGAGGTACCGAAAGACGACTCCGGCGTCGCGCGCGTCACTCTTCGCCTCGAGGCAGTGCGCGTCGTAGGCGAGGTACTCCCCGCGACCGAGGAGGTCGATGCCCTCCTCGATCGTGGTTCGAGCCAGCTTCAGCCCGCCCTCGTCAGGCGCGAGAGAACGCTCGGGAGGATCGCCGTAGCCGATGCCGTGATGAAAGGGATCGGCCGTGGAGACGATCACGGCGTCCTGTGCCAGCGACGCGAGCTCGTCGATGCCCGGGAGTCGCTCCGGATGGCCGCCCGCGAGGTACGGGTACCGCTCGACGACCTCCGGTCCGACGATTCCGCGGCGCCGCGTCTCCGCTTCCCAGAAGTGTCTGAAGCTGATCAGTGCGTGATCGTCGCGCCACTCGTCGCGCCCGTCGATTCCCGGGCCCTGGACGCCCCAGAAGGGCCATGCCGAGGGATCCTCACCCGCCGAGACCCTGGCGCGCGCGTCCTGCATCTCGTCGGTGAACGCGTGGAGCACGCTGACGACGAGCACGCGGTCGGCCCCGCTGTCCAGGCAGCCGTGCACCGCTGCCGCGACCTGGTGCCCGCAGTCGAGCACACCCGCATGCGGAAAGACGACGACCCCGCCGGCCGCCAGCGTCGGAGCGAGGTCCCACCCGCGCGCACGATCCAGGCGCTCCAGCGTTCCGCGCTCGCCCATGGCCTCGTGCTCCGAGCGGTAGAGCTCGTGAATCTGCTCCTGCAACCCTCGCCGGTCGAAGCTCACCGGTGGTCTGCAGGCCTGAACGTGTACGCGTTCAGCGCCCCGATGCCAACGCCGTAGAGCACGATCACGATCCCGAGATCCTCGGACGTCGTCCTCGAGACAAGCCCGTGGAACTCGAGTGACTCGAGCGCGAACGCGCCCCCGATCACGGCGAAGGCCCACCCGACGAACGCGCCCGCGAGAACACGCTTCCAGTGCTGACGCACCGCCGACCGCAAGCGATCCGATGCGAGCAGCGCCCACACCCACAGTGCGTTTCTGTCTCCCACGACTGCCCCCCTCTCTCCTGCAGCCAACCGTAGCAAGCGAAAGGTCGGCGGAGTCGCGGCCTCAGGGCCGATAGTCGCGGAGTCGCCGCCTGTGGCCACGCTCGGTGACCGTGTCGCTCGCGTTGCGGGCGGCCTCGAGGAGTTCCGTCGCCAGGTCCGACGTGCCGCCGGAGCGACGACGGAGCGCATCCCGGTACTCGAGCCGGCCGACGCAGAAGACGGTGTAGGTCTCCCGTCCGCTCTGCAGCACCTCGTCGACGATCCAGACCTTCCCCCGGCGGCTACGGATTCGCGTCCCCGAGGCCGGAAGACGTGCGAGCCACCGATTCTCGGACGAGTCGGGAAACAGCAGGACGCAGAACACGCCGCCCCCTGCACGCCCGTGCCGATCCCGAATGAGGAACCGCAGCATCGTTCGGGGCATGCCTCGATCGAGGGATGCGCAAACGAACGTAAGGGCACTGTGAGGATTCGTTTGGCGAGTTGGCGGCGGGGCAAATCAACCATCACCCTCGGGGGAGGGGACAGCCGGTGCGGTCTGGCCCGTCATTGCGCTTGCCTCTCCTCCGAGAGACCGTCGACCCGGAAGGACTCATGAGCTCGAACGCCATCGCCTACGGAGAACCACTGTCCATGCCCGAGACCAAGGCCGTCGAGCCGGAGGATCGGGCGACGGACTGGCCGCTCGCTGTGGTCGTCTTCTCCGCGACGCTCGCGATCTATGCGGGCCTCGGCTATACGGGGTACGTCATCGTGCGGTCGCTCCTCTGAAGAGCCTATGACGCGCTCGATGAAGAGCTCGGCGTCATCGCGGCGGATGAACACCTCAAGCTCGATGCCTTCCGGGAAGTCGGGCGAGACGGCGTCATCGACGACGGCGTAGACGATCACTCGTGGAGCGTCTCAAGGGCCGTTGCAGAGATCGCGACAACCGACAAGCCTCGGCGGGGCCGCCCGCCCGTTCCCAACGAGCGCCTCGCACACGTCGCCGAGCTATACCTCGAAATCTGCGCCGAGGGCTTACACCGGACGGTGCTCGTCGAGCTCTCCAAGCGCCTCGACAAGCCGCGCACGACGGTTCGAGATTGGGTCAAGGGCGCCCGTGACCGCGGCTATCTGTCGGGGCGACGCCAGGGGAGACCTGGTGCCGACGCTGGCCCGCGTCTCATCGAATGGCGGGCGAAGGGTTCTGTCCGCTAGACCTTCTCGAATCGAGACGCGCCGTTAGTCGTCTCCGTTCCCTCGCTGAGATAGCGCAACAGCCACCTCCTCGCCGCGCTCAGCCTTCGGTGAACCCCGCTCGAAGTAGAGATGCACGAGCTGCAGCGCGTCCTCGAGCGGCAGGTTTCGGCAGTTCGCGGGCAGCGTCCTGGTCGCCTCGGTTGACGCCCGGGCATCCGAGCCGGAGACTTCAGTCTGTGAACGCGTGATTCGCCCCATTGCGCTGGCTGTAGCGATCGCTGCTTCGCTCCTCGCCGTCTCGGGAGCGGGCGGCTCGCCCGCGCAGACGCCGAAGCGCGGCGGCACGCTCGTCATCGGGACGCAGACGCAGGGCGAGCCGCCGTGTCTCAACGTGTTCCTAAGGTGCAACGTGCCGTGGGCGCTGGTGGAGCAGGTCCTCCCGGGCGCCTTCAAGATCTGGCCGGACGCGACCTTGCGGCCGAACCTCGTCTCGGACGCAGAGATCGTCAGGAAGCAGCCCGTCACGATCGTCTACCGCATACGTCAGGAGGCTCGCTGGAGCGACGGGGTGCCGGTCACCGCCCGGGACTTCGAGTTCACGCACCAGGTGCGCCTCGAGCACCCCCGCGTGAACGAGTCGCATCTCATCGTCCGTCGCGTGCGTGCCGTCGGCGCGAAGACGGTCGAGGTCGTGCTGCGCGCGCGCTGGGTCGACTGGCGGCTGCTCTTCGACCACGTCCTGCCGCGGCACGTGGCCGCGGGCCAGGAGTTCGAGAGTCTCTGGAAGGACGGGATCGATAACCCGAGGACGAGAAGGCCGATCGGCAGCGGGCCCTTCCTCCTCGCGGGCTGGCAGCGCGGCAGGCAGCTGACGCTGGTCAGGAATCCGCGCTACTGGGGGCCGCACCCTGCCTACCTCGATCGAGTCGAGTTTCGCTTCTTTCCCCCGCAGGACACGGCGGACCTGTTGCGCCGCGGGGAGATCGACATGATCGAGATCTCTTCGCCGGTGATGGGGGCCCAGGCGCTGGAGCTGCACCGGCAGCGGGCGCCGGGGATCAGGATCGACAGCACTCTCGGCGGCGCCTGGGAGCAGTTCGCGATCCGCCAAGGCCCCGGAGGCCACCCCGCGCTTCGGAAGCGCCTCGTCCGGCAGGCGATCGCGTACGGGATCGACCGCGCCGTCATCGCCCGTGCGGCCGCAGCGCTGGACCTCGCAAGCGCCGCGGCGAGCAGGCCGCTCGACAGCGTCGTCTCACTGGCGCAGAACCCGTACCACGAGCGGAACTGGAGCGCGTATCGCCACCGGCCGGCCCGGGCGCGGCAGCTGCTCCAGCAGGCGGGCTGCCGCCGCGGAGCCGACGGCATCTACGTCTGCGACGGCAACCGGCTCTCGCTCCGCTTCGCGACGACTGCGGGCGTACAGCGACGGGAGCTCACGGTGAGGCTCGCGCAGGCTCAGCTGCGGGAGGTGGGGATCGAGGTCGTCCCTGTCTTCGGGCCGTCCTCAGCGGTCCTCAGCTTGCCGAACAGCCTCCAGGTGCGAGGGGACTTCGACGTCCTCCTCCACGCGTGGTTCCAGGGGCCGGAGACGCAAGGCCCCGTGAACATCTTCGGATGCCAGCAGCCGCGGAACTACACGGGCTACTGCGACCGCCTGGTCACCCGCGACCTCGTCAACGCTTCGCAGACCCTCGACGACGCGAGGCGCGTCGGTCTCCTGAACAGGGTCGACGTGAGGCTGGCGAGGGCCGTGCCGGCTATCCCGCTCTTTCAGACCACATTCCTTGACGCCCGCAAGACGAGTGTTCGGGGCGTGGTTCCGAACGGCTTCGGCCCCTTTTTCTGGGATTCGGAGAACTGGTGGCTCGCGGAGTAGCCGCACTCGCCATCGCACTTCGCTAGTTCAGCCCGCCCGCCGCGAGCACGCGCTCCTCGATCCGCAGCTTCGCCGCGACCTCGGGATCGTCCCCGCGCACCACCTCGATGAACCGCTCGGCGTCCTCGCGCCGGACGAACACCTCGAGCTCGACGCCGAGCGGACGTCAGGCGAGAGCGCATTGTCGACGACCGCGTACACGATCACGCAGGCTAGAGCGCCTTGACGCCCGCTGCGATCAGCGTCAGTCCCAGCGGCAGACCGAGGATCGTGAGGCAGAACAAGAGTCCGAACGTCACGAGCGCGAAGCAGATCGGGATGCCGACGAACACGTGGCAGGCGAGCTCGAGGGTCGTGCTCATCGCACCGATTCTGACGCATTGTCAGACGCGGCGCCGGCAACGCGCTGGCAGAAACGCTGGCAATCTAGTCGCCCGTCTTCTCTTCGAGCAACAGAAAGGCCCCGTTTCCCGGGCCTTTCTGAAGCGGATGAACGGGCTCGAACCGTCGACCTTCTGCATGGCAAGCAGACGCTCTACCAACTGAGCTACATCCGCGAGGGGGCGGAGTATAGCGGCGGTCTTACGCGCCGAGCTTCGCGCGGAGAAGCGCCAAGACGTCGTCCGGTTCCGGATACCGGCCGAGCATGGACTTCGTGAAGACGAGCTCGCCGTCGACGTGCACGTCAAAGATCCCGTCCGCGCCCGTCACGACCTCGACGGCGCCGACCGCCCTCTCCCACTCCTCGAGGATCCGCACCGCCAGACCGGCGGCGTTCGGAAGCGCTCCTCAGGGGACGCAGTACTCGATGCGGATGTGATGACGCTCGGCCATGCGACGATTCTCTCAGGCCGAGGCGTCGAGAGCCTCGTTGACGAGGCTGTCGGCGAGCTCGTTGTGCTCACGCCGGACGGCCGTGTACGTCACGCGCCGGATCCTGCGCGCGTGATGGGAGGCATCGAGGAAGAGATCCTGCAGCGCGCGGTTCTTCACGCGGTACTCGCCGCGCATCTGCTTGACGAGGAGCTCCGAGTCGGAGACCACCTCGAGCTCGTCGACACCTATCTCGACGGCGCGCTCCAAGCCGGCGACGAGGGCCGCGTACTCCGCGACGTTGTTCGTCGCGACGCCGATCGCTTCCCCGCGCGAGTCGAGGACGGTGCCGTCCTCGGCCTCGAGGACGTACGCGTACGCGGACGGGCCCGGGTTTCCGCGCGAGCCTCCGTCCGTGAAGAGCCTCGCCTTCACTGGTCGGCCAGCGGGTAGACGTCGTAGGCGGGCTCCTCGTACGGGTGCGCGAGACGAAGAGCGACGACGGCGTCCCGGATCCGGCCCTCCGGCACCACGGTCTCGACACGCAGCTCCGCCACGCGCTCCTCCCTCCCACTCTCGCCGAGAGCCGGACTCGCGCCTGCGCCGCCGAAGAACGTGCCCGTGCCGGCCGTATACCAGGAGCAGCGCGTGTACTCGCCGATGCGTCCGCCGCCCGCCTCGAACACCGCCTCGCGCGTCGCGTCGAGCGCCTCCTCGGGCACGAACCAGACCAGCTTGACCCGGCTCACTCCGCGTTGTCGATCTGCGCGCGCTGGAGCGTTCCGGAGTAGTCGACGTAGACCGACTTCCACTCCGTGAACACGTCGAGTGCAGCCTGGCCGGCCTCACGATGGCCGTTGCCCGTCTCCTTCGTGCCGCCGAAGGGCAGGTGCACCTCGGCCCCGATCGTGCCGGCGTTTACGTACGTGATCCCGGCCTCGAGGTCGCGCATCGCGCGGAACGCGCGGTTCACGTCGCGCGTGAAGATAGACGACGAGAGGCCGTAGCGAACGCCGTTCGAGATGCGGAACGCCTCCGCCTCGTCGCGAAAACGGACGAGCGAGAGCGTCGGTCCGAAGATCTCCTCCTGCGCGATCCGCATGTCCGCCTCCACGTCGCCGAAGATCGTCGGGCGGTAGTAGAAGCCCTTCGCGAGATCGCCGTCGTCGGCGATCTCGCCGCCGGTGAGAAGGGTCGCACCGTCGTCGCGGCCGATCTGCGTGTACGAGTGGATCTTGTCGAGCGCCGCGCGGTTGATGACGGGGCCGACATCGGAGTCGTCCTCCCAGCCAGGGCCGAGCCGCAGCGCCTCGGCGCGCTCGACGAGCCGCGCAGCGAGCGTGTCGTAGAGGCTCTCGTGGACGATCACGCGGCTCGTCGCGGTGCAGCGCTGACCGGACGTGCCGAACGCCGACCAGACGATGCCGTCGACCGCGAGGTCGAGGTCCGCGTCGTCCATGACGATGATCGCGTTCTTGCCGCCCAGCTCGAGGTGGACGTGCTTCAGACCCTCCGCGGCGGCCTCGAGCACCTTCACGCCGGTCTCCCGCGAGCCGGTCAGCGAGATCACGCGGACGTCCGGGTGCCGGACGAGCCGCTCGCCCACGGCGCCACCGCCACCGTGGACGATGTTCACGACGCCTGGAGGGACTCCGGCCTCGAGCAGGAGCTCCGTGAAGCGCTGGCCGAGGGCGGGCGTGTCGGTGGCAGGTTTGAAGACGACCGTGTTGCCCGAGACGAGCGCAGGGGCGATCTTCCACGATGGAATAGCGATCGGGAAGTTCCACGGCGTGATCACGCCGATGACACCGATGGGCATCCGCATGGACATCTGGAACTTGTTCTGGAGCTCGGACGGGGTCGTCTGCCCGAAGAGGCGCCGACCCTCTCCGCCCATGTAGAAGCTCATGTCGATCGCTTCCTGCACGTCGCCGCCGGCTTCCGCCTTGACCTTCCCCATCTCGTGCGTCATGAGGTCGGTGAGCTCGGCCTTCGCGTCGGTCACGAGCTGCGCGAAGCGGAAGAGGATCTCGCCGCGCTTGGGCGCGGGTACGAGGCGCCAGTCTTCGAAGGCAGCCTGCGCCGCTGCGACTGCTCGGTCGACGTCGTCCGCGGCCGAGCGCGGGAAGGTGCCGATCAGCTCGCCGTCGGCAGGGCTCGTCGAGTCGAAGGTCTCACCCGAGACGGCGTCGACCCACTCGCCGTCGATGTAGTTCTGGAAGGTGCGCGTCGTAGTGGCCATGGCGCGGAGCCTATCGGCGAGCACAGCAGTGAATGCCGGACGAGCAACGCGACGGCCGCGACAGCGGCCGACTCAGGGATCTTTCGATCGAGAGTCTCGCGCTAGCGAGCTCTCGATCCGCGGACAGGTCAGCGGGCGGCGTCGGGCACGACGCGACCGTCGTCGCCGAGCTTCGCGTTCCACTCCGTGAACGCGGCTTCGATCTCGGAGAGATCGGCTCCGCGATCGGCGAGTCGGATCGGCTGACCCGCTTCGGGGAGCACGCGGTACTGGTACCAGGTGATCTCCCAGGCGAACGTCAGCACGAGCTCACTGTTGACGCCCGACAACGGGATGATCGACACGAGCGGGGCGCCCAGCGCCTTCGCCACGCCCTCGATCGTGCGGCGGAAGAGGCTCGCGTTGAAGAGGTCAGCCGCCTCGACGAGCGCCGCTTCGGAGTCGGTGAGGCGCCGGAGAACGGGCTCGCTGACGACCGGCTGCGCGTCCGGGTTTGCGGCGCCGAGAATCTGCGACCAGCGCGTCCGCTTCCGTCGCGTTCGCGGCGAGAGCGCCGGGGACACCGGACCGCCCTCGCGCACCCAGCCGTAGTCGAGGGCGTAGTCCTGACACAGCGGACAGACGTCGACGAACTCGACCCCGTCCGGGGAGAAGCGAAGTGCGATCTCCCCCTGCAGCAGGCTCCGTTCGCACACCGCGCACACGCGGCGTACGCTCGCCTTCGTCACGCGCATGCGTCGGACCCTAGCAGCGGTGCTCGCGTTGTCCACAACCTGTGGAGAATCAGGCGCCGTGAGGGCGAGATGGATCTCGCCTCTACGCCTTCACGGCCTCGCGCTCGCGCTTCGTGTCCTCGATGATCTTCTGCGCGACGTGCGTCGGCACCTCTTCGTAACGGAGGAAGTGCATCGAGTAGTCGCCGCGGCCGCTGGTCATCGACGTGAGCGACTGCGCGTAGGTCAGGAGCTCCGCCATGGGCACCTCGGCCTTGATCGACGTCATCCCGCCGAGCGGCTCCATCCCCTGCAACCGCCCGCGGCGCGAGTTGAGGTCGCCGTTCACGGCGCCGACGGCGTCGTCGGGCACGCTCACCTCGAGCTCCATGATCGGCTCCAGGAGAACCGGATCGGCGTTCATGTACGCCTCTTTCCACGCCATCGAGCCGGCGATCTTGAACGCCATCTCGGAGGAGTCGACGGTGTGGTACGAGCCGTCCACCAGCTGGACGCGGACGCCCTGTACCGGTGCGCCCGCGAGCTCGCCGTGGTGCATTGCCTCCTGAATTCCTTTGTTGACCGCTGGTCGAAAGCTCTGCGGGATGACGCCTCCGACGATCTTGTCGACGAACTCGTACTCGATCTCGCCGTCGGGCGTGATCACGATGTGGCAGTCGCCGAACTGCCCGCGCCCACCCGTCTGCTTCTTGTAGCGGCCGTGGGCGCGTGCTTCTCGGCGAATCGTCTCGCGGTAGGGGACGCGCGGCGGATGGAGCTCGATCTCGACGCCGAAGCGGCGATTCGCCCGCTCGAGCGCAACCTCGACGTGCATCTGGCTCATCCCGGAGAGGATCTCCTCTCCCGTCTGCTGGTCGCGACGCAGCCGCAATGTCGGGTCCTCTTCCGCAAGTCGCCGAATCGAGGTCGCGACCTTCTCCTCGTCGCCCTTCGACTTCGGCGTGATGGCGAAGCTCATCACGGGCTCGGGGAAGCCGAACTCCGGGATGTCGATGGCGACCTCCTTGTCGGCGAGGAGGTCACCGGTCTGCGCCTCCTTGAGCTTCGCGACGGAGCCGAGGTCGCCCTCGCCGAAGTCGAGCGCCGCGTGGTGCTCCTTGCCCTGCACGTCGAGGAGCGTGCCCATGCGCTCCTTGCTCTTTGCGCGGAGGTTGACGAGCGTCGTGTCGGCGGTGACCGTGCCCTTCAGCACGCGGAAGACGTTGATGCGGCCGGCAAAGGGATCGGCGACCGTCTTGAAGACGAACGCCGCGACCGAGGCGCCGTCGACGTCGATCGGCGAGCCCTTCTTCGCCGGCGACGGAACGCCCTCGACGAGAAGATCGAGCAGAGCGTGGGTGCCGAGGTTCTTCGTCGCAATGCCGCACGCGACCGGGAAGACGTCGCCGCTCGTCACGGCCGCCTTCAGCGCCGATGCGACCTCGTGCGCGTCCAGCTCTTGCCCCTCGAGATAGCGCTCCATGAGCGCCTCGTCGGTCTCGACGACGGCGTCGAGGAGCTTCTCGCGGTACTCCGCCGCGAGGTCGGCCAGCTCGTCGGGGATCGGCCCGGGCTCGCCTTCCTTCCCGCCCTCGGGGCTCGAATAGGCGCACATGTGCAAGACGTCGACGATCCCGGTCAGCTCGTGCTCGGAGCCGATCGGGACATGAACGGCGACGCACTTCGTCGAGAGCTGGTTGCGCAGCGCCTCGAGCGTGCGGAAGAAGTCGGCGCGCTCGCGGTCGAGCATGTTGACGAAGATGACGCGCGCGAGGCCGAGCTCGTCGGCGAGCTTCCACGCCCGCGAGGTGCCGACCTCGACTCCCATGACCGCGGAGACGGTCACGAGCGCTCCCTCGACGACCCGCGCAGCGCACCGCAGCTCGCCCTGGAACGCCGGATCGCCTGGTACGTCGATCAGGTTGACCTTGCGCTCCTGCCACTCGGTGTGCTCGAGCGACATCGAGATCGAGAGCTGGCGCTTGTGCTCGTCCTCGTCCGCGTCCGAGACTGTCGTCCCCGCCTCGACCGTGCCGAGGCGGTTTGATCTTCCCCGTCTGGAAGAGGAGCGCCTCGACGAGCGACGTCTTCCCGACCCCGCGGTGACCGACGACGGCGACGTTGCGGATCCTTGCGGGCTCGGACATGGGTCTTCAATCCTCCTCGGCGCGTGGTTGTCGGCCGGGAAGCTTAGTCAGTGCCAGTGGCGCCGAGTTGCGGGACGGGAGCAGCCGCGAGCCAACGTCGAGCAGGCTCGCGAGCGCTGCATTGTCCACCTGCGAGGCGAGCGAAGGGCGATGGAAAGTGCGCCGGGGTGGAGCGAGCCCCAACTTCAATGCGTGGTTCCGATTCCACACATGGACGACCGCGACGCCGAGGCTGCGGAATCGCGGCTCGCAACGACGACGGCAAGCGCAATCGAGCTTGTCGCAGCTAGGGCTTGCTGCCATGGTTACGAGACATGCCTACCGACGTTGTCGGCCGCGACGATGAGCTCGAACGCCTTCGCGCATTCCTAGACACCGGGGGCGTCGATGAGCCGCGGGCGTTCGTTCTCGAGGGCGAGGCGGGGATCGGAAAGTCGACGATCTGGCTCAGAGGCGTAGACCTCGCCCGAGAGCGAGGTCTCCGTGTCCTGTGCAGTCGGCCGGCGGAAAAGGAACAGAACCTCGCCTTCGCCGGCCTCGGCGGTCTCATTGAGCCCGTCATGAACGACGTCCTAACCGCGCTGCCACCGCCCCGACGGCATGCGCTCGAGGTTGCACTCCTCATGGCGGAGGCGCAGGAGCCCCTCGATCCTCGGGCACTGGGCGTCGCCGTCCGAACCGCGCTCGCGCTGCTTGCCGCGGAGCAGCCGCTACTCCTGGCCGTGGACGACGTGCAGTGGCTCGACAGCTCCTCTGCGAACGTATCGCCTTTGCCTTGCGGAGAGTGACCTTGCCGCTGCACATCTTGCTCGCCCGCCGACAGGCCGACCGCGATAGCCGTTCCGAACTCGAGCTCACGCTTCCCGCCCAGAGCACGACACACCTCGCCGTAGGTTCACTCAGCGTCGGCGCCATCCAAACCCTGCTCCGGATGCGGCTCGAACGCGTCTTGCCTCGTCCTGCGCTGCTCCGGATCCACGAGACCTTGGGCGGCAATCCCTTCTACGCACTCGAGATCGCCCGGGCGCCTGCGGGCAGGGCGACATCTACTTCACGCACCGAAACGGAGCCACCTGGGCCGAGCCCGAGCGCCTTCTCTGCAGCCCGGCCGGCCCGAACTCGGAGCTCGACGAGCAGGGACCGGCGTGGGTCTCCCTCAGCGGCAAGCTTCGAGGGAAGAAGGCCCTCTACTTCTCTCGCAGCTCGGTCACGCCGAGCGTCGCGGGCGAGATCTTCGTCAGCGAAAGACAGAACGGAGCGCGCTTCGGGCCGGTGACGGCGGTTGCCGAGCTGAACGACGCGACGGCGAACGACATCCAGCCGAACGTGCGTGCAGACGGACTCGAGGTCGTGATCACGTCGAACCGGTCGGGCACGCTGGGCGGTCAGGATCTCTGGGTCTCGACGCGAAGCTCGCTCACGGGCCAGTGGTCCGCCCCGGTCAACCTCGGCGCGGTCGTGAACACGGCCGCGGCCGAGACGCGACCGTCGCTCTCGCGCGACGGAAAGCAGCTTCTCTTCGGGCGCGCACCCGGTCCCGAAGGGAGCAGTGACATCTACATGACGATGCGACCGTAGGTAAACGACGTAGGGCGGCGCCGATAACTTCGGCGCCGCCCCGTCAGGATCGTCGCGTCTCCTCCGATCGGAGCCGCGCTGCCTCTTCGGCTACCAAGCGCCGTATGTCGGGCGGCACCTCCGGGTGGATGCCGACGAGCGCGACAGCGTCGTCAACGAGTCCAAGCTTGAGGTCTTCCCCGCCGGAAAGCCGCCCCTCGAGGAACCAGGTCACGCTCAGCTCCGTGAGACGGTCATAGCGCTTCGTCGCGGACGCAAGGATGTGTGGCCCGAGGTGCGATCGATCCTCGGATGCCCCGACCGCCCACACGCCGCGCAGGCCGGCAGTGGCAAGAGCTCCAAGGCCACATTCTCCCGATGAGGCGAAGACGACCGTCGAGCCCTGGTCGATCTGCCGGTTCGCGAACGTCTCGCAGACCGAACGGTCGTCCCACTCATAGGTGTACCCGCGAATGATCCGGACGCCGCGAAGCGCCCGGCGAACGCCCCTCGCGAAGCCGTGCTCCCATGCCTGCTCCTGGTCGAAGTCGTCCGCCCCGAGAACCATCGAAACCGCCGGACGGCGCCCAAGAACTCTCGGCTGGCGCTTCACGATGAGCCCGCTGAGATATCCCGCGAGGTGAGCAGAGTGGTCGCCACGCGGCGTGATCGTCGTCACGTTGGGCGCATCGCCGAGTTCGCGCGCGACGCAACAGAAGTCGAGGTACACGAAATGGGTCTCGGGGTTCTCGGGCACGACCTCCCAGAAGTTCGGGCCCGTGAGGCCCAGTGGCCAGATGACGAGGTCGAAGTCGCCGGCTTCGAGACGAGAAGAGAGCCGACGAACGTCGTTGAAGGCGCCCGGCGCGTTGCCCCCGAGCGGCGGACGGCGCGGGAACAGGTCAACGAACTCCGTCTCGACGCGGTGCCGACGTTCGGCCGCGATGAGCCCGTCGACGAACGGCCGCCAGCCGGCCTCGTCCTCTCCGCCAGGACCTCCGGGATCCCACATGCGGATCAGAGCCACCCGGGCCGTTCGGTCGTCGCCAGCGATTCCGTCGTCGGTGGCGACGATGAAGGCGAACGCACCGACGGCCGCAGCCACGGCGAGCGCAGCCACGATCGCGATTGCTGACACACGCAGATTTGGCCGGCTGGAGGCGTTCCTAGGGTCGGAGCCCGGCGCTGGCGCTCGCAGTTGCGGCTCCTGGCGAACGATCTGTCCGGCGAGGTGCTGGAGCTCCGCGCTCGGCTGCAATCCGAGATCGGCGTCGAGGGCACGCCGCGTTCGCTCGTAGACGTCGAGCGCTTCGGCATGGCGACCGGACCGATACAGAGCAACCATGAGCTGGGCGACAAGCTGCTGTCGATACGGGCTCTCCTCGACGGCCAGCCGCAACTCCCCCACGACCTCCGTGTGCCGACCCAGCGCGAGATCCGCGTCGACGCGGATCTCGCGCGCTCGCGCGCGCTGCTCCTCGAGCCGTTCCGCCTGGGCGCGGCTGTCGCGATGCAGTGGAACTCCGGCGAGCACCGGCCCCTTCCACAAATCGAGCGCCGTCGCCGCGAGCGATGCAGCCAGCGAGTGCTCACTTCGCTCGAGCGCGGCCGCAGCACTGCTCACGAGATCCTCGAACGCCTGCGCATCGAGGAAGGCAGCCCCCAGGTCGAGCCGATAGCCTCCTCCACGCCGCGCGAGCGTCACGCCATGCGGTGCGAGCTCTCGTCGGAGTCGCGACACGTATGCCTCGACCGTGTGCGCAGCAGATGCGGGAGGCGACTCGCCCCAGACGTCGTCGATCAGCCGCTCGTCGGAGACGACCTCGCCCGCACGGAGGACCAACGCGGCGAGGACGGCGCGCTGTTTCCGGCCGCCGAGCTCGAGCGTGCGACCGTCCGCCTCGGCCTCGAGCTCTCCGAGGATGCGGATCTCGAGTGAAACGGACGCGCTCGTGACAGGAGTAGCTAACCACGCACCGGCGCTGCGGGAAAGGGCGCATGCGAGGTGCACCCGAGGAATCTGCGAGCCGGCCGACGCATCGTGGCAGCGTTCTCGATCTCAGGAGGTGTCTCATGAAAGCCGGTCGGATCATCGTCGCCGCGCTCGTCGCGGCGATCGGGCTGACCTCGGTCGCGGCGGCCAGGCCAGACGCGACGAAGCAACGGGTGCAGATCGACATGAAGATCCACCCGAAGACCACGTTCGTGCTCACTCCGCTGGAGGGCGGAACCATCGACAACGACTCGGGTAAGCAGGGCTGTGACGGGGAACCGACGAAGCGAACGGTTTACCGCGACGGGCAAGAGGCGTACCCCTGGGACTGCGCTGCGTGGACGTTCACCGGCAAGCGCGGGACGCTCGTGCTGCACTCCAAGTTCACGTGGATCGAGGCCGGAGGCGCGTACAACATCGCCACGGGCACCTGGAAGGTCGTGCGCGGGACCGGCCAGTACGCCCGGGTCAGCGGAGGTGGGCGGATTGCGCAGGTGGGGGCGCCCAAGATCACGCTCGCTCGCTATCAGGGCTACATCGCGTCGCCGTAGTCCGATCGCCGAGACATAAGCGGCGCTCGGCGCCGCCTATGTCTCGGCCGGCTCGCGGGTCGCGCCCGAGAGGTGCGCCTTCAGGCGCAGGATCGCCTTCGTGTGCAGCTGCGAGACGCGCGACTCGGTGACGCCGAGCACCTCGCCGATCTCGCGGAGAGTCAGCTCCTCGTAGTAGTAGAGGGTGACGACGAGCTTCTCTCGCTCGGGCAGCTCGGAGATCGACTCGGCGAGTGCCTCCTTCATTTCCGTCTGCTCGAGCGAGACCTCCGGATCGGGGCCCGTCTCGTCCTCGATCGTGTCGATGAGGGCGATCGAGTCGCCGCCGGCCGAGGGCGACCACAGCTCGTCGAGCGCGCCCACCGAGGAACGTGAAATCTCCAGCAGGCTGTCGTCGAGCTCGTCCTCGGTGACGCCGAGCTTCTTCGCGATCTCCTCGTCCGTCGGGGCGCGGTGCAGCTCCTTCTCGAGCGCGGCGATCGCCCGCTCGATCTGCCGTGCACGCGTGCGGACCGAGCGCGGCACCCAGTCGAGCGAGCGCAGCTCGTCGATGATCGCGCCGCGGATGCGTGCCATGGCGAACGTCTCGAACTTGATCTCGCGGTCGGGATCGAAGCGCTCGATTGCGCCGATGAGCCCGAGCAGCCCGTACGACACGAGATCCTGCTCGTCCACGTGCGAGGGCAGGCTCGCTCCCACGCGACCCGCCACGAACTTGACGAGCGGCGCGTAGGTCAGGATGAGCCGGTCGCGAAGGTGCTGATCCTTCGTCTTCCGGAACTCCTGCCAGAGCGCCTGAGTCGGATCCGCAGCAGCCACGGCAAGAGAATACGCCGTGCGAGGTCCGACTCCTCAGGCGCGTGGCAGGAGAGCACGCCGCGCGAGGTCGCCCATCCAGAGCGCGAGAGCCGCGGAAGCGAGCGCAATGACCCACGCGCTGCCACCTTCGAGCGCGGAGTAGACGGCAACGAGCCCGAGGCTGAGCGCGAGTGCAGCGAAGAGAAGTCCCAGAAGGCGGCGCTGCACGGGAGGGATGGTGCCACTTGGCTCGCGGTACCATTCGCGCCCAGCCCAGGGGCGTAGCTCAGTTGGTAGAGCGGCGGTCTCCAAAACCGTAGGTCGCAGGTTCGAGTCCTGTCGCCCCTGTCTCGGAATCGACGACTACTGCAGGTGCGGCCTGATGAGGTCGTCGATCTGGCGGCCCGAGACCTTGCCCTCGAGCCGACCGACGACGCGCTTGTCCTTCACCAGGACGAGCGACGGGGCGCTCGTGACGCCGAGGCGCGCGACGAGCCCGGAGTGGCGTTCAGCGTCGAGCTCGAGCACGGTGAGGCGTCGCTTCTGGGTGACCTTGACCCAGGCAACGAGGCTCTCCATACGCCGCGACGCGCCCGAGCTGTAGCGCCTCACGAACACGAGCGTCGCCCGAGCCGTTCCCGCGGGTGCGAGCACGTCTTCGGCCTCTGTCGGCGACTGCATGCAGAAGGGGTGCCCTCGGTCGTGATCCGCGAAACGCTTCGATGCGTTTCATCACGCGACCGTAAGGGAACTCTCCCACTCCGCACTGAGGAGGAGCACATGACCACAAGCACAGTACGAGACGCGATGACGGCGTCGCCCACGACCGTGGCGGCAGAGGAGTCCGCGGTCGAGGCCGCACGCCTGATGGCGGCACAGGACGTCGGCTCGCTGCCCGTCCTCGATGGCGACGACCTCGTCGGGATGGTCACGGACCGCGACCTCGTACTCCACGTCCTCGCGAAGGACGTCGACCCGCACAAGGTGACGATGGCGAGCATCTGCTCGGAGAATCCGATCGTCGTCGGGCCGGGCGACTCGCTCGACGAGGCGCTCCAGCACATGGCGAAGGAGCAGATTCGCCGCCTGCCCGTGGTCGACGACGGCCGACTCGTCGGGATCCTGGCCCAGGCGGACGTGTCGCGCACGGTCGAGCCCGCAGCGACGGGCCGCATGGTCGAAGAGATCTCGGAGAGCTGAGCCTCAGCCGGAAGGAGCGCGCGCCGACGCCCCGTCGGCGCGCGCGACGAAGACGGTCAGCCACGGGCCGTCTTCGCGTCGCGCGGACTCGACCCGGTTCGTGAGTCGGGTGAGCACGAGTGTGAGTCCTGGATCCTCGTCCGCCCCGTCGCGCAGCGGGCCGACCGAGACGGCGACGTGCCCGTCCTCGGCGCGGATCTCGACTGACGCGTCGTCGCTACGAGACGCGTCCAACATGCTGAGCACGGCGAGCTGAAGGTCATCCATTCGCTCGAACGGCAGATCGAGCCGCGAGCCGACGCCACCGAGGACGAGGCTCGCGACACCGCGGTAGGCGGAGTCGGTCGGGATGGTGAGCACAATCGTGGCGTTCATCGAGTCGTGGCCTCCTCACTCGCCTGTCACTTGCCTGGCGTACGCGCATGATCGCCTACACTCGGGGGTCGTGGGGGACGAGGTGGACTTTGCGGTGGTCGTCGACCGGCGCGACGACTGTGTGGTCGTGCATGTCGAGGGCGAGGTCGACCTAGCCAGCGCGCCCGAGCTCGAGGCGGCCGTGGGCGAAGCGAGCGCGGCTCCGCATCTCGTCATCAACCTCAGCGAGTGCTCGTTCCTCGACTCGTCCGGGATGCGCATCATCGCCAAGGCGATCAAGCAGGTGCCCCGAGTCTCGATCGTCGCGACTGATCCCGGCACGTTGCGTGTGCTCGAGATCACGTCCGTGGACACGATGGTCTCCGTGCACGCGTCGGTGGAGGAGGCGCTCTAGCCCACGTGGCCGGACGGTTCCGCGAGCGCCTCGTGCTGTGTCTCATGGAGCGCGAAGATGCGGTCGAGCATCGTGATCTCGAAGACACGGCGCAGCTCGGGCCGAGGGACGACGAGTCGGATCTCACCGTCCGCCTCGCGGAGGCGCTTCATCGCCCCGAGGAGCACGCCCAGCGACGTGGAGTCGATGATCGTCGTGCCCGACAGGTCGACCACCACCGTCGTCACGCCGTCGTCGACCGCGCCATGCAGCGCCTCTCGCAGCTCCGGCGCGGAGTGGAGATCGACGTCTCCGAACAACGTGAGGACGCGCACGGACGCGGCCGGCCTTGCCTCGTCGATCCGAAAGTCGACCGTCTGGGGATTCGTCACCGGCTCGCGCATAGTCCACAGCGCTGATTCCCGCTGAGAGGCGCGCTCAAACGCCAGCCTCGCCATTCCGGTCGAGTGTCCACGCGCCGCCTTCGCAGCGTGATGCATCACTATGCTGGCGCCCCGATGTCGACGTACGAGCTGGAGATTCACGAGCCCACAGCCGGGGTCGTGGTTGCAGCGCTCGCAGGCGAGGTCGACCTCACCAACGCGCGCCAGCTCGAAGAGCGCCTCGAAGGCGCGGCCGGAATGGAGTCCCGCCTCGTGCTCGACATCAATCGCGTTGTGTTCATCGACAGCGCTGCACTGCACGTCCTCTTCAAGCTCGCCAGGCGAAGAGAGGGCAGCGGCTTCGTGCTCGTCATGGAGCCGAACGCAGCCGTGTCACGAACGCTCGACATCGTGGGCCTGGGGGACGCCGTCCGGATCGTGCGATCGCTGGACGAGCTCGCTCTCGACAAGCGCTAGCCCGCACGTTTTTCCGCCGCAACGCAGGGGTATCACCCTCCTGCGCCGGCCTCCCGCCGGCCAGTTACGGAGGGAAAGGAACGGATGATGGGTATCAGTCTCAGCATTCTCTTCATCGCAAAGGAAGAGCGCTAGATGGGAATCATCGGCTGGATCATCCTCGGCTTCCTCGCCGGCCTGATCGCGAAGGCGATCATGCCCGGCGGCGACCGAGCCGGGATCATCCTCACGACGCTGATCGGTATCGGCGGGGCGTTGCTCGGCGGCTTCGTCGCCACCGCGATCGGCCTGGGCGACCCGGTCGACGAGTTCTTCGACCTGAGCACGTGGTTGGCGGCGATCGTCGGTGCGCTGGTCATCCTCTTCGCCTGGAACGCCATCAGCGGGCGCCGCACGGCGTAGCCACGCGGGGCAAGCACGCTCGAGCCGTCTCGAGAGGGCTCGGGCGTGCTTTGCTCCCGCGCGATGCATCGCGTCGAGGTCGAACGAGAGGAAGGGACGGTGGTCGTCGTCGGCGTCGGCGAGCTCGACGCATACGCGGCGACCGACCTCTCTGGCGCCTTCGTGCGCACCTCCTCCGAGGACCACCTCGTCGTCGATCTCGGGGCCGTGTCGTTTCTCGACTCGACCGCGCTGGGAGTGGTCGTGCGCGCGATGCGGGAGGTCGACGAGCGACGCGGCAGCGCCAGGATCGTCCTGCCGACCGGCCCGGCGCGGCGAATCTTCGAGATCACGACACTCGACCGCGTGCTCCCGGTTGCACGCAGTCGTGCCGAGGCTATCGCCGCGCTTACCGGCTGACGTCTACAGCCGTGGCGCCAGGTACTTCACCATTCGGACAACCGTCCCGCGCCCGTTCGACCCTGGCTCGACGGCAAGCTCGTCGACGATCGCGCGGATGATCGGCATGCCCATGCCGCCCTCGAGCGGGCCGTCGAGCGCATCGGCCTCGTCGTCCGGCGAGTCCGGTGCCTGGATGCCGTCGCCATAGTCCTCGACGGTCACCTGCAGGCGCGCATCGTCGATCGCGAACACCAGGCTCACGTCGCCGCCGGTACCGGGATAGGCGTGCCGCACGGCGTTCCCACAGGCCTCCGTGACGGCAAGCTTGAGATCGGCGAGCACCTCGTCGTCCAGTGGGAGCTCGCGCGCGATCCCGGACAGCGTGAGCCGGGCGAGCAGAAGATATTCGGCCCGTGCCGGGAAGGTCAGGCGGACGACGCGATCAGCCATCGCTCGACACCTCGGTGATCCTGCCACGCATCGTGGCAAGTGCGTGCCGGAGCAGCCGCGAGACGTGCATCTGCGAGATGCCGATCTCCGCCGCGATTTGCGACTGCGTCATCTCGTGGAAGAAGCGCAGCTCGACGATTCGACGCTCACGCGCGTCCAGGGCGTCGAGCCCCGCCGCGACGAGCGACCCGTCGTCGACCCCGGCGAAGCCCGTGTCGTCGACGCCGAGCTTGTCCGCGAGGTAGTCGTCGCCTCCGTCCTCGAACGGCGCCTGGAGCGAGCGCGTCGAGTAGGCGTTCGCCGAGTCCAGTGCGTCGATTACGTCCTCCTCCTCGACGCCGGCGGCGTGAGCGAGCTCGGCGATGGTCGGCGAGCGACCGAGCTCGTTCGTGAGCTGGTCGAGCACGCGCGAGAGCCGCACGCTCAGCTCCTTCAGCCTGCGTGGCACGTGCATCGCCCATGCCTTGTCGCGGAAGTGGCGCCTGATCTCTCCCACGATCGTCGGCACGGCGTAGCTGGAGATGTCGACGCCGCGGTCGATGTCGAAGCGATCGACCGCCTTGATGAGGCCGATGGATCCGACCTGGACGAGATCCTCGAGCGCCTCTCCCCGACCCGCGTAACGGGCGGCGAGCGCACGCACGAGCGGCATGAGCTCCACGAGCACCTGATCGCGAGCACTCTCGTCCCCGTCGCGGTGATACGCGACGAGGAGTTTCTCCACGCTTCGCTCCATCGTGTGAATCATCGCCCGGCGCGCAACTCTCTGCCGCCTCCACCGCACCACGACCGTCTCGAGGGTGTCTGGCTGGCACCCGCTCACCCCTATCCGCCGAGCGCCTCCTCCTTGGTCTTGTAGACGGGGAGCGTGCGGCTCAGGAGAGTCATGTCGAAGAGACGGCGCAGCCGCGAATCGGTGCAGACGAGCGCCAGACGCCCACCTGCGTCTCGCACCCGCTTGCCCGAGCGGTGGAGAACGCTCAGAAGATCCGCATCCGCGGCCTCGCGGGCTCCGAGGTCGACCACCACCTTCGTGTGCCCGAGACGAAGCGCGAGATCCACGCCACGGAGAACGCCCTTTACTTCTCCCTGCTCCGCGCAGCGAATGAGAACCGCCGGGCCGGCCGGGTGCGCGCCCTCCTCGCGGACCTCGATCACAGGGACGAGATTCCCCCTGCGCCACGGATCGAAACACCTCCGAACAAGGACGCGGACTCGCAGCTGGATCGTCCTTACCGGCCTCCCAGCGCGCGCTCGAGCTGGGCCTTGGTCATCGTCGAGCGACCGTGGATGTTCCTACTCTTCGCCTCCTCGTAGAGCTGGTCGCGCGTCCGCCCCCGTGGACCCTTGCGGTGGCTGCGCAGGCCGCCTCGCCTCCCGGACGAGATGTCCTCACGCGAGAGCTTCGACGACGTCTGCGCCTCGCCGCTCCGCGCGCGCTCCTTGTTGACGGTGCGGGCGGCGATCTCCTCTGCCTCGTCCTCGGACGCACCGCGCTCCTCGAGAGAGTCCTTGATGTGCTCGTACTGGCGTGCTCGCTTGGTGCCCTTCTTCGTCCCACGCGGCGGCATGACTGCCTCCTTCGTCGCTGACGCCTACCGCCTACCCGGGGCCGCGGCAAGCCCAAACGTGGTCGGTTTCCGCACTCCCGGAACGGGGAAAGATGACTTCCGCAAGCGAACGAAAGGGGCTGGCGTGTACATCGGTGGTGGAGTCATCACGCTCATCGTGATCATCCTGTTGCTCATCTGGATCTTCTGAATTACACGTCGCCCTCGAGAGGCAGCGGTCTCTCGAGGGCGACTTTCGTTCCCCGTTCGCTGGTGGTGATGTCGAGCCTCGACGCGAGCTTCTCGGCGAGCTGAAGGCCGAGCCCGCGGTGCGGGCGCGTCGAGATCGGAACGAACCGGCCCGTATCGTCCACGACGATCCTGACGCGCACGTCGGTGACGTCCGCTCGGATCCTGACGACGTCTTCGAGGGGATCTGCTGCGTGTTCGATCGCGTTTGCGCATACCTCCCAGGCGGCGAGCAGGAGATCCTCCGCGTCCGAACGCGGCAGCGCCGTCCCTTCGAGCCAGGTTCGGATCGCATCGCGCACGAGGTGCAACGAGCGCTCACGGCTCGCCACCTCGAGGTCGAGGGGCCGTGGGGCGACGGGGAGGAACCGCGCGGCCAGGATCGCGATGTCGTCCGCCCGATCGGCGCCCTCGACGAGCTCGTCGAGAACATGCTCCAGCATCTGCTCCGCATCGAGCGGCGCCTCGCGCATCGCGGCGACGAGCGCGTCGATCCCCTCGTCGATCGAGTCCCCGCGCCGTTCCACGAGGCCGTCCGTATAGAGCACGAGGATGCTTCCGGCGGGCAGCTCGACGACGCTCTGCCGATACTTCGCGCCGAGCCCGGTTCCGAGCGGGAGCCCCCGCCCGCCCTCGAGCAGCTCGACTCGGCCGTCAGGAAATGCGATAACGGGCGGAGGATGGCCTGCCGACGAGTGCCGCAGCACCCCTGCGGCCGGGTCGAACACGGCGTAGACGACGGTGGCGAACGTCGAGTCCAGCCCGTCGCTGGCGAGGCGGTCCAGCCTGGCGAGCGCCGACGGCGGCTTCAGCCGCTCGACGGAGATCGCGCGGAGGGCGTTTCGCAGCTGTCCCATGTTCGCGGCCGCGTGCACCCCCTTCCCCACGACGTCGCCCACGACGAGACCGAGCCGTCCGTCACGCAGCTCGACGGCGTCGAACCAGTCGCCGCCGATGTCCAGTCCTTGCGTGCCGGGAAGGTAGCGCGCGGCGATCTGCACCCCGGCGACGCGTGGCAGCGAAACGGGCAAGACGCTGCGCTGGAGCGTCTCGGCAATCGAGCGCTCCGACTCGAAATGCCGAGCCCGGTCGAGCGCCTGCGCTCCCTGGCCGGCGAGGGTGCGAAGGAAGCGGTGGTCGTCCTCATCGAGTGTGACCGGCTCTGCCCAACCGAGCTCCAGGATGCCGACGGACTTGCGACCCGAGACGAGCGGCATGGCGAGTTGCGTGCGCTCCGCCGCCGAGCCGTCGGCGTCCGGCGGTTCGAACCACGTGCCCCCGCGTAGCAGCACGCGCGCAAGCGCGGGGTTCTCGTCGAGCGACAGCTCGACCGGCGCCCCGTCGCCGTTTCCCGACACCCCGGCTGCCGAGAGCGGACGCAGAGCATGGCGCTCGTCCACTACCTCGTAGAGCACCGCCGATGACGCGTGGGCACCTTCCCGTACCGCGCCGACGATCACGTCGGCCACGTCGTTCAAGGTCAGCGCATTCGAGAGCGCAGCGGTCGTCCGTTGGAGGCTCTCGGATTGCAGGCGGAGGCGTTGCTCCTCTTCGTAGAGGTTGCTGCGCTCGAGCGCGAGAGCACACTGCGAAACGGCGCTCTGCAGCCATCTGCGCTCCGCCTCGGTGAGCTCCTTGGGATCGTGGAGCGAGACGTGGAGCGCGCCGCGAATGCCGGCCGGAGTCCGGAGCGGTATGGACACCCAGCCCGCATCGTCGAGCGCCGGGGCGCCGGTGAAGACATCCATCTCCTCGCGCGACAGCGCCCACACCGACTCGCCGCTCGCGATCGCATGCGCGAAAGGCACGTCGGCGTCGAGGCCGAGAGCGGCCCACGCCTCGAGCGCCTCCTCCGAGTAGCCGACGTTCGAGAGCATCTGCACCGAGGTTCCGCCCGAGCCCGTGAGGACGACGAAGCCCGCCTCCGCTCCGACGAACCGCAGCGCATGCTTCAAGCACGTGTTCCCCACGTCGCCGCTGCTCGCCGCCAGCGAGAGCCCCGCCGTGACCTCCTGGAGCCGCTCCGTCTCCTCCGCGCGCGCTGCGGCCTGCTCCTCGGCCAGGCGGCGCTCGAGCTGCTCGAACGCCAGGCCGGCTTGATCGGCGAAGCGCCGGACGACCGCGATCGTGGTCGCATCCGGTCGATCGATCACCGTCTGCCACGAGACGGCGAGCACGAGCTCCGAGCTTCCGCCGATGACGATCGGCGACCGTAGCGACGACCGTATCCCGAGTTCCCGCACGCGCTCAAGCCCCGCCTCGCGCGCTTCGCTCGCGACATCGGGCACGAAGGACACGCCCAGTCCGGCAACGGCCTCTGCGAGACCCGGGAAGTCTGCGAGCGGCACGCGCAGACCCAGTGGCCACTCGACGCGGCGCGGAGCGCTGTTCACGAGCTCCAGATCCTCCCCGCGGATGCGCCAGAGCACGCCGTAGTCGGCGCCGAACGTGGTCCGCGCTTCACGGCAGATGGCGGCCGTCACCTCCCCCGCGGTCTCGGCGTAGAAGCGGGGTGCGACCTGGAGGATGCGCTCGAGAGCGCGGCTCGTCTCGCGTTCACGCTCGTACAGCCGAGCGCGCTCGAGCGCCTGCTCCGCGAGTCCGGCCGCAGTCGACGCGACCGCAACGAGCTGGTCGTCGAGCGCGTTCGGACGATCGAAGAGGAACTCGACGGCGCCGACGGGCGTGTCGCCTCGGCGCAGCGGAACGACGATCGCCGACTGCACGAGCGAAGGAAGGGGCCCGGTGCTGTCGGGAAACTCGGCCTCGAGCGTCGCCCGGTCGTTGGCGCGGACGATGCGCCCCTCGCGGACGGCCGCGCAAAGCAGTGTCTTCTCGTCCAGCAAGAGGCGGCGGCCCGGCACCTGAATGGACGCCGCGATTCCGGTCGCATCGACCACGAGGACGTCGCCGTTCTCGAGGAGTCCGAGCAGTGCACCCTGCGCGCCGAGGAACGCAGCCGCCCGCTCCGCGAGCGCGGACGAGACCTCGGCCGGCGTCGCCGCTGCCGCGAGCTCACCGCTGAGCTCTTGCAGGGCTACGGCACGATCGAGCGAGCCCTCGGCCTCGTTCACAGCCTCCGTAGCGCGCCGCCTCCCAACGCGGAGAATGCCCGCGACGACGACGATCAGGATCCCGAAGCCGAGATTCACGCCCCAGCGGATGAGATCCTCCTCGTGCCCGAGATCCAGGCCGCCGTGCGGGCCGACCAGGAGCACGAGTGCGAGTCCCCACCCGATCACGAGTGACACCACGCCCTGGACCGACGCCTCCGAGCCACGCCGTGACCAACAGAGCACCCAGGAGCGGACCGTAGATCGGGTCGCCTCCGACGACCAGCAGTACGAGCGTGACGGCGAATCCACCCGCCGTCAGCAGCAATGCGACTCCGTACCGCTCGCGTGCCGACCGGCCCGCAGGTAGCGCGAAGTCGCTTCGCCCGTTCTCGGTCACAGAGCTACATGATGGCTGTTCGCCACGCGTCCTACTCGACCGGCTCGGCCCGGAGCCCGTCCTGGACCGCGGCGGACAGGTGCAGCGACGCCTCTCGTCGCCAGCGTACGAGCTCGCTCGCGACCACCGAGATCGAACCGGCGACGGGAATCGCCGCGAGTGCCCCGAGCACGCCGGCGATCTCGGCGCCGATGAGCAGCGCGATCAACACGGCAAGTGGCGAGAGGTCGACGGTTCGCCCGTAGACGACGGGGAGCAGCACGTGGTTCTCGATCTGCTGGTAGACGAGCAGTACGACGACGACCACGACGGCCTGCCAGACGCCCTCCGTGAGTGCGGCAACGCCGCAGACGACCAGCGCGACCGTCGCGCCGACGAGCGGGACGAGGTCGAGGATCGCGACGATCACGGCGAGCGGAAGCGCGTACGGTATTCCCACCGCCAGCAGCGTCACCGCCGCGACCGTTCCTGCGACGAGGCTGATCAGCAGGTTCCCCGTGACGTACCCGCCGACCGTCCGGTTGATCCCGTCGAACACGCGCTCCCAGCGCGGCCGCGCGCTCGGCGGCATGACGGCCACCACGCCGTCGACCCAGCGCCTGCCGTCGAGGAGCATGAAAAAGGTCAGGAAGGGGACAGCGATGAGCGCCAGCGCCGTGTCCGCAGCCGCGCGCGCAGTCGACGCTCCCGGGCTCTCCAGCCCGAGCAGTCCGGCGATCCCGCCGCGTTCGTAGATGTCGACGAGCTGCTCGCCGAGATGGAAGCGCTCCTCGAGGAATGCGAGGGGGCCGCGCTCTGCGTCGAGGTCTCTGAGGTAGTCCGGGAGCGCCTCGACGAAGTCCGTCGTCGCGGTGACGAGCGGCGGGATCACGAGGAAGCCGAGAAGCCCGAGCGTCGCGAAAGCGACGACGAAGACGATCGCAGCCGCACGGGCGCGTCCGAGGCCGCGACCCTCCAACGCACCGACCAGCGGATTCAGCGCCATCGCGAAGAAGGCGGCGACGAGCACCCAGGTGATCGCGGGCAACGCGAGATAGACAAACATGAGGGCAAGCAGCGCACCGGCGGTGATTCCGACCCAGACGAGCATCGTCTTGGGCGAGACCGAGACCCTGACGGGCGGCTCCGGTGGACGGTTGTCGTCCGGAGGCTCGACGCTCGTCCGGTATTCGGTCAGATCCACGGACAGGACCTGGCGCGGGCGATCGCGCGCGTGGCGCCGGCAACCGTGCTCATGAGACGGTTATACCCGGGTCGGGCTTGCATCAAGCCAGGTAGTACGCCAGAGCAGCCACTGCGATCACGAGCGCCGCGAACACGGCGATGACCCCGGCGACCGATCCCAGCACGGCGAACGGCGTCCACCCGGGCCGTCCCGAGGCGAGCTCCTGTCCGGCCGTTCGTTCCTCCGAGAGGTCGCTCTCGGCCGGATCGCGCTGCATCTGCTCGCTCACGCCAGTGAGGTACCCGCCCGCCGGGAACTGGAAACCACTGGTCAGGCCAGCAGTGGCTCATAGCGTTCCCGCCACTCGCCGTCGCTCACCGAGCGGCGGAAGAGCTCGTCGAGCACCGCGCGTGGCGACCGCTCCTCCTCGTACGCGACGAGGCACACGCTTGCGACCAGGAGGTGGCGCAGCAGCTCGGGATCGAGCCGCGCCACGGCGAGCGCACGCTCGAACGCCCAGACAGTGCGCTCGGCGTCCGGTGCCGCACCGCGTGCGCGCACCTCCTCGAAGAGCCGTTCCGGCTCGACGTCCTGCCACCTCACCCGAGGGAGTATCGCGAGGCTCTCGGACTGCGTGTTTGACCACGGTCGCGTCGGGTACGAGAAGGTCGAGAGAAAATCGACCACAAGGAGGAGACACGAATGAACGATGTCTGGACGTTCCGCGACACCACCCAGCTCGGATCGAACGTGGTGGACACGAAGGTCGACCTGAGCGGCTACAAGGTCGAGGCGCTCGACGGCTCGA
Source organism: uncultured Gaiellaceae bacterium (assembly GCA_963783705.1). Taxonomy (GTDB): domain Bacteria; phylum Actinomycetota; class Thermoleophilia; order Gaiellales; family Gaiellaceae; genus GMQP-bins7. The sequence goes on along the minus strand of CAWAOK010000008.1, from coordinate 79,683 downwards.
TCGGAAGCATCGACGAGGCCACGTACGGCACTGACCGCAGCTACGTGGTCGTCGACACGGGCCCGTGGATCTTCGGCAAGAAGGTCATGCTCCCCGCCGGCGTCATCCGCGGGATCGACGAGGCCGAGGAGCGCGTGTACGTGAACCGCACGAAGGACGAGATCAAGAGCGCGCCCGAGTTCGACGACGCGATGTTGACCGACGAGACGTACCACAGCTCGGTCGGCGCGTACTACGGCCAGGGTGGCCAGGGCTACCGCGGCTGGGACGACACACCGTAGCTCCAACGGAGGCCGGCGACTCGCTCCGCGAGTCGCCGGCCTCCTTACGGTGTGGCGAGGGCGCGATCGTCGAGCTCGACGATCGCGAGTCCCTCGGCAAGCTCGAAGAACGCGCGCGCGAACGGTGAGTCGCTCGTTCGCCGCGCGACGCTGCTCCAGTTCACCTGCTCCCTGACGGCACGCGCGATCTCCAGCACCGCGCGAAAGTCCGGCTCCTGCTCGCTGATCGCGAGGAGCTTCGTGACGAGCACGTCGTCGATCGACGCGACGAGCGTGCGGTGGGCGTTCACCTCGAGCTCCGTGGCCCGTGCGAAGTGCTCGTCTCCGATGGGACCGCCGGCAGGATGGAAGACGAGATCGACGAGGTTGTCTTCTTCCCAGGCCTTGTAGAGCCAATGCTCGGGCGGTTTCTCGGCCCGGAACCCCGCCTCCATCAGCACATCGAGTGCCCTGTCGGCGTCCTCCTCGCGAAGGAAGAAGTCCACGTCGTGATCCGTCGGTGGCCCTCCGCGGGCCCAGATTGCGAGGCCGCCACCGAGCATGTGGTCGACGCCGGCCTCGCGCAGCGCGGCACCGGCTCGCTTCATCGTGGCCAGGAGCGAGTGGAAGTTCTCCGGAGGAGCGGACGGCATGACGGAGAGGGATACCCCGCCTTCGTGTTCGCGGAAACGCTGCGTCGGGTATCCCTGCGCTCGATGAGTGCGACGATCCGGATCGCGGCCGCGGGTGACGTCCATGCCGCCGAGCCGCTCCGCGAGCACCTCGCGCGGGCGTTCGCCGCCCTGGGAGCGGACGTGGATCTCGTGCTGCTTGCGGGCGATCTCACGACCCACGGCCTTCCCGAGCAGGCTGAGGTGCTCACGGAGGCGTGCGCGAGCATCTCCGTTCCGATCGTCGCGGTGCTCGGCAATCACGATCACCACACGGGCCGCGCGGACGAGGTCGAGGAAGTTCTCCGCACGGGAGGCATCGTCGTGCTCGACCGCGGCTATGTCATCCTCGAGCTCGGCGAGATCGAGGTCGGGATCGTGGGCACGAAGGGGTTCGTCGGAGGCTTTGCGGGAGCCGAGATCCCGGACTTCGGGGAGCCGGCGCTACGTCGGATCTACCACGAGACGACGCTGGAGGTGGAGGCGATCGAGAAGGGCCTCGAGGCAGTCTCGGGCTGTCACAAGCGCATCGTGCTCCTGCACTACGCACCGATCACGGAGACGATCGTCGGCGAGCCCGAGGCGATCTGGGCATTCCTCGGCTCGGGCCGACTCGCAGGCCCCATCGGCATGCATCGACCGGATCTCGTCGTCCACGGCCACGCCCATCACGGTGCAATGCACGGGGCGATCGGCACGGTGCCCGTGCACAACGTGGCGGTGCACGTCACCGGCGTGGACTTCGCGACGTTCGTGCTCTGAGAGGCCGGGGGCGACCCATGTTCCATGTGCCTCGCCCCCGGCCAAGCCTCGGTTACCTCGACGCGGTCTTCGAGCGCGACGCGCTCTTGGACGATCCGTTCCCGTTCGACGCCTTGAGCAGACGCTTCGAGATCGTCTCGACCTTCTTCAGCGCCTCCTTCTCCTGCCGCAGGTTCGCCTGCAGGAGCTCGACGGCCTCACGCTCACCGAGCGCACGTGCCTGATTCACGAGGCCGGTATACGCGGCGATCTCGTAGTGCTCGGTGCGCGAGGCGGCTCCAGTCAGGAATGCGTCCCGCATCTCGTCACTGGGGCTGTTCTCCTTCATGAATTCGTCGTGCTCCTTCTTGATGCCGTCGATACCTGGACACGGATGCGCCTGCGCGCTGATGCCGACATGCTTGAAGACCTTCTCGAGGTTGGAGACGTGCTTCTCGGTCTCCTTCTGGTGAGCAGTGAATGCGCGCGTGAGCTCCGGGTCGGTCGCCTCCTGAGCGAGCTTGGGGAGCGTCGTCGCGAGCGTCTTCTCCGCGTAGTAGATGTCCTGCAGCTCGTGCTTGAAGAGCTGCTTGGGGGTCGTGACCTGCGGCATGCGTCCTCCTCGTCGTAATGGCGGTGAACAACGTGCGTACCCGGCACGGTCGTTGCGAAACAACCGCTCGGCTGGACGCGGGACGGGAGCACGACGCATACTCCGACCATCTCGAGCGCGGGCGACACCTTCGGCAGCGAAAGACTGGCGCGGCGGTTCTTCGCAATCGTCGAGCGGCGCGCCTTCGACGAGCTCGCCGAGGTCGTGCACGACGACATCATGATCGTCTCCAAGGTGCGGCCCGGGCTCGTCTTCGAGGGCAAGGTCGCGCTTGTGCGCTTCGTGCAGGACACGCTCTCGGACAGCCTCTACGAAGCGTCGACGACGAACTACCTGCCCATCGACGAACGTCGCGTCGTGGTCGAGGGCCGCATACGCTGGATCGACGACGAGCGCGTCATCCGCGACGACCCCGTCATCTGGGCCATGGAGTTCCGCGACGACCTGCTCCTCCGCCTCATCCCGGCGCGAACGCTCGTCGAGGCCGAGACGATTCTCGGCGCCGCCGCGACCTAGTCGCCGCCAGCGCAGAGGTGCCGTCACGCGGTTTCCCTACCCTGGTCGGCGGGAACCCTTCGTACGCACTCGAAGCAGGGCCTTCGTACGCACTCGAAGCAGGGGAGGTACGACCATGCGCTCGACGCGAGCATTCGTAATCGGAATCGGCACGGCGTTCTTCTTCGATCCGCGACTCGGCAAACGCCGCCGCAGCGTCGCACGCGACAGCGGTGTGAAGGCCGTACGACAGGTGACGCGAACGGTCGCCAGAATCACGGCGACAGAGCCAGTGCTCGCGGACGCCGTCGTCGAGCAGAGCATCCGACGTGATGCCCTGCGTGAGGTGGACGTGTCGCCCGGAGATCTCGAGATCGGCGTCGAAGACGGTCTGGTAACGATCACCGGAGAAGTCGTGGGCGACAAGCGTGCGAGCGACCTCGTCGCGCGCATCGGCCAGGTACCGGGAGTCGAGAACGTCGCCGCCATGATCCACGTGGTCAACGAGCAGCCGAACGACCGGGCCGCCTGAGCCGCACATGGAGCCGCCGATGCGGCTCCATGTGCGCTCGTGGCCGCGGCCTAGCGGGCGGGGTCGTGCTGGACGACGTCGCCCGACTCGACGGTTCCACGCCACGCGCCCGTCGGGGTCTCGCGTGCCTCGACGAGCTCGCGGAAGCTTTCGAGGTCGCTTGCGACCTGGCGACCGTCGACACCGAAGAGCGCACCGATGGACTGCTTCACGCCGTCCGCGTCGTACTGCATCGCGACGGAGACCCGCGTTCCCGAGTCGATCGGCTCGAACTCGACTCGACCACTGTTCTCGAGGCCCTCGACCGAACGCCAAGCGATCACGCGATCCGGCTCCTGCTCGATGACCTCGGCCTTCCACTCCGTGCGCTCTCCGTCGATGTCCGCGATCCAATGGAGATGCGTATCGTCGAGCTGCTTCACCTCGACGACGCCCTCCATGAACTGCGGGAACTTCTCGAACTGCGTCCACTGGTCGTACGCGACCGAGACGGGTACACCGACGTCGATCGACTTCTCGATGGTTGCCACGTTCCTACCTCCCTCGTTGATAACCGGTCGTCTCACAGTTCCCCGACGCAGGTGCTCCAAACGTTTTGCGGGAAGGTCGTAAGCCTTCCGTTAGCACTTGCACTCCCGGTTTTGCCCCGCGACCCGGCCGGGTATCTCCCTGGCGGAGGCAACTCGAGACACGCAAGTCGAGACAAGGAGGAAGCAGATGAGTTACGCACGAGGCACGAGCCGACGTATCTATCTCGCGATACTCGGTGGAGCTGCCGCAATCGCAGTGGTAGGTGCTGTCTTCGCAGGGTTGCTCTCGAACGAGTCCCTGGCTGCGCCTGCGGTGGCGCCCAACAACGTCAACGAGCCCCGGATAACCGGCACCACCCGCGTGGGTCAGATTCTGCGCACCACCCGTGGTACGTGGACGGGAACCGAGCCGATCGAATACGAGTACCGGTGGTACCGGTGCGAGGGCCGCGGCGCGGCCGACGCATCGGACTGTCGTCGGATCGCGAATGCGAACGACGCCACGTACGAGCTTCGACAGGCCGACGCGGGGTTCCGCATGCGCTCGCAGGTCATCGGGCGCAATGCCGACGGCCAGGACACGGCGACCTCGAACCCGACGGCGGTCGTCACCTCCGCGCGGCCGGTGAACACCACCGAGCCGTCGATCTCGGGAACCGCGAGGGTCGGCAGCACGCTCGAGGCCAATCGCGGCCAGTGGGCGGGCGACCAGCCGATCACGTACTCGTTCGTCTGGCTGCGCTGTAACGACAAGGGCGACAACTGCAGTGAGATCCAGGGCGAGAACGACACGAGCTACCAGGTTCGCGACGCCGACAACGGTCGCACCCTGCGTGTGCGTGTGATTGCGCGCAACGACCGCGGCTCCACCTCGGCCATCTCGAATCCCACGGGCGTCGTCGGCTCGAACCAGCCGCCGCCGAACCCGGGTGGTGGCCTTCCGGTCAGCGAGCTGAAGGCCGCGGGCGACCGTCTGGTCGTCGCATCGGTCCAGTTCTCGCCGAACCCCGTGACGAGCAGGACGGCACCGATCACCGTGCGCGTCCGGATCACCGCTCGCGGCGGGCGTCCCGTGAGCGGAGCGAACGTGTTCATGCGGGCCACACCGCGTGTCGTCTCGGGTCAGACCGCCCCGACGGGTGGAGACGGCTTCGTGACGCTCACGCTCGTTCCGAATCAGGCGTTCCCGCAGCCCCGGAACGGCTTCAACGTGCAGTTCTTCATCAAGGCGTCGAGGCCTGGCGACCCGGGTCTCGGCGGCATCGCCGGCTACCGGCTCGTCCAGGTGCGCCTGGCCGGCTGACCGGCACGACACGCAGGGACGAAAGCGCGAGAGGCGGCTGCGGGCCGCCTCTCGCGTTTCTTCGCGCGTCGTTCGAGGAAACACCAGGGGTGGGATTCCTCTCGGACGCGTGGATCGTGCTTCGCCGCGCGGTGAAGAAGGCGCGTGAGGACGACGTGACGCTCATCGCGCAGGCGCTCGCGTACTCGCTCTTCCTCGCCATCCCCGCGGCGATGCTCGTCGCGCTCGGGGTCTTCTCGCTCGTCGCCGATGCGTCCACCGTCGAGTCGCTCATCGACCGTGCGCAGACTGTTCTGCCCGAGGAGGCCGCGACGCTCCTGCGCGACAGCCTGCGCCGCTCGACGGAGTCGCCGAGCTCCGGTGTCGTCATGACCGTCCTCGGCCTTGCACTCGCGGTCTGGACGACGACCTCTGCCGCGGCGACTCTGATGAAAGGGATCACGGTCGCGTTCGGTGGCGAGGAGTCGCGGGGATTCGTGCGCACGCGTCTGCTCGCAGGCGTCATCGTCGCAGCGCTCCTGCTCGCGGCCGCGCTCGTCGTAGGCCTGCTCGTACTCGGGCCGCATCTCGAAGCGTGGGTCGGAGACACACTCGGCGCTCCCACACTGACCGCCTGGTTGTGGTGGACGCTCCAATGGCCCGTGCTCGTCGCCGGTCTCCTGTTCGCGTTCGCCGTCGTCCTCTACCTAGGCCCCGACATCGACCGAGCAGGCTTCGGCCTCGTCTCCCCGGGCGCGGTGGCCGCACTCGTCATCTGGCTGGCGGCGTCCGCCGGGCTCGCCTTCTACAGCGCGAACTTCGGGTCGTACGACAAGACGTGGGGAACGCTCGCCGCGGTCGTGGTCACGCTCGTCTGGCTCTGGCTGACCAGTGCCGCAGTGCTGTTCGGGGCAGAGGTGAACGCGGAGGCGCGGAAGCTCGCAGCCGAGCGGGTGGACAGCTAGAGCCGCAGGTTTCGCGACGACGCCATGAGGGAATTTCGGTTGCTGCCACTCACGAAAGGGGCACGCATGGATTCCGATCGCATCGAAGGCAAGGCCAAGGAGATCGAGGGCGAGACCCAGCAGAAGTGGGGCGAGGCCAAGGACAAGGCTCGCGACACCTGGGAGGACGTGAAGGACAAGGCCGAAGACGTCGTCGACGGCGCCGAGGATCGCGTCGACGAGATGAACGAGCCCGACAACGAGCCCTCACAGTCTTCCGCTTCGCGCTAGCGGACGCCAGTGGGAGAGGGTCGGCTCGCCGGCCCTCTCTCGCTACCGCCTCTCGGGCGCGCAGCAGATTGGAGAGCCCGTTTGCTCCGAGGCTCTCGCGGGTATCGCACTTTCACGTGTCACGGATCTTGGTCGTCTCCAGCTCGCAACTCGATCGCAGCGTCCTCGAAGACGTGGTGTCGGCCGACGACGAGCTCTTCATCGTCGTGCCGGCAGTCGAGCAGTCACGTCTCCAGTGGCTTGCTAACGACGAGGGCGATGCGCGCGCGGATGCACGCGAGGTGGGAGAGTCGATCGGACGAGCGGCCCCCACCGAGCCGTCGGTCGTCGAGGTGAAGCCCGAGGCGCCCGATCAAGTCGTGCTCGACGCGATCGCCGAGTACCAGCCCGACCGGATCGTCGTCGCGTTGCGCGAGGGCGAAGAGGCGACGTGGCTCGAAGCGGGCGGCCTCGACGAGTTTCCGCGCGAGATCGACGGCATTCCGGTCGTCCGCGTCAGCATCTAGCTCGGAACGAGAACAGCCCGCCGGATCAACGCGATCCAGCGGGCTGTGTGTTCGCTATCGGCGCGAGTAGCCGAAGCCGCCGAAGACGGCGAGCACGAGCAGTACGACGATCAGAACGAGCAACCAGGTCGGCATCCAACTCCTCCTTCGACTGGACTGTTCTCCGCTGTTTCCCCCTCCACGGACATCGGAAACCTCACGAGCAGCGGATCTGCCCGCGGCTTGCGCCGGGCTCGAAGGGGACCTCTAGGACGCGCGATCGGGATACGGGTCGCTGGCGCTGTCGCCCCCGGTCAGCGTCTCCCAGCCGTAGGGGCCCTCGCACTTCGGGCAAGGTGGCAGCGACTGAACGGACTGAACGCCGAGCTCGTGGCCGCAGTTGGTGCATCTGTAGGTGCCTGCCGGTACGTCACTGCCCACGGGTGCTGGGTCTGCCATCTGGAGCCTCCTTTTGGTGACACCTGGCAAATGCCCACACGTCGGACCTCCGAAACGGAGTCGGACGCGGGTATCAGGCAGAGACGGGCGCGGCGACGGACTTCTCGTCCTTTGTGTGATCCTGCGCCTCCGGTACGCCCGCCCGCACCGCTTCGAGCTGTGCGGCGACGGCGACGCCGAAGAGGATCGCGAGGGCCGAGAAGAACGTCCAGAGCTGAAGCGCGACGAGCCCGGCCAGCGAGCCGTACGTCTCGCCGAACGTCTTCGAGAAGTTGAAGAAGAGCGCCAGTGCGCCGGTGACGAGCGACCAGCCGGCCAGGCTGACTCCCGCTCCAAAGGCAAGCCAGGCCCATCCTGGCTGTCGTCGCCTCGGCGCCCAGCGGAAGAGAGCGGCGAGACCGGCGGCGGCGAGCGCGATACCGATCGGCCAGCGGATGACGAGCCAGGCTTCGCGAACAGAGCCGTTGTCGACGAGTCCACGGCCGAACGCGAGCAGCGTGAACGACGCAGCGATCATGGCGCCTGCGCTCACCGCGAGGATGAAGGCCCGAAGGTACTTCTCCTCGAACGGCCGATCCTTCTCGATCCCGTAGATCCGGTTCATCGCGCGCTCGAGCTGACCCATGGCGACCGTCGCCGTGAGGAGCGTGCCGATCAGGCCGATCGTGAGCGGCAGATACCGGTTGCGGCGCCCGACTTGCGTCGCCTGCTCGACGGCGTTGGTCAGGAGCTCGCTCGTCGGACCGGGAGCCGACGCCTGGATCGTGTCCAGGAGAAGCTGCCGAAATCCCGCGGAGCCGATCGCGACTGCGAACCCGACGACCACGACAAGCCCCTGGACGAGAACCAGCGAGACCGCGAACGCCATCCCGCGCGCATGGCTCGTTCCGTCGGCCGAGCGAAGCCTGACGATCGCGTCCTTCATCAACGTGATCCGCCCGGTCGCCATCAGAGTCTCGCGCGCGTCGTCCCCCGTGAGCTCATAGGTCTCCTTGACGTGCGAGGCGGTGCTCATTAGCCGGTCATGCCTCCGCGGGGACGCGCACCCTCAGCGCTCCCGGCTTCACCTTCACCTTGAGCTTTTTCACCTCTTTGCGCTCGCCGCCGTCGATCTCGTAGAGGATCTTGCGATCGAACTCGACATCGATGCGCTCGGCCTTCGTCGCCTGCACGAACGGAGACTGGCCGATGGAACCGATCGCCGTGCGCGCGACCGTGCGCGCCCACTGCCCGAGGCTGTCCGCGTGCGTCACGCCGAGCTCGAGGAGACCGTCTTCGGGTGACGCGCTGTCGAATGCCTCCATACCGCCGAAGAGGGCGCCCACGTTGCCGACGAGGATGCAGGTCGCGTCGCCCTTGTACCAGAGGTCGCCGTTCACCTCGATACGGGCCTTGAACGGCTCGGCACGCAGATTCTTGGACGCAGCCCAGATGTACGCGAGGCGCCCGTAGCGATCCTTCGGGCCGCCGTCTGCGTCCTGGATCATGCGGGCGTCGAGACCCGCGCCGGCCATGACTGCGAAGTGCTCGCCGTTCATCTTCCCCAGGTCGAGCTTCCGCTCCCGGCCGTTCAGCCCGACGTGCACGGCTTCGCTTATGTCGTCGGGTATCTCGAGGTTCGACGCGAAGAGATTCGCCGTGCCGGCCGGAAGGATCGCGAGCGTGGCGTCGGTGCCCGCCATGACGTCGACGCAGCGCTGCACCATGCCGTCGCCGCCCCACGCGAAGATCGTCTCGGCACCCTCCTCGAGCGCCTTCTCGACTCGTTCGGGGGCGTACTTGCTCTTGGGAACCTCCGACCAGATCGGATCGCTCACCCCGGCCCGGTCCAGCACCTGTCGGAGCTCCTCGAGCCCGCCACCCATCGACTTGCCCGCGTGGGCGATCACTGCGACCTTCGTCATGTGGTCGATCCTCCTGCGACGAGGCCGACGCCGTCGCGCCGATCCGTGGAAGCGCGTGCCGCCCGGGCGGCGAAGACGAGGATCACGATTGCGCCGAGGCCCATGAGCAGCCCGGCGACGACGTCGCTGAAGTGGTGCATTCCGCGATAGGCCCGCGACCAGCCGACGAACAGCGGGATACCGATACCGAGCACGAGTGCGAGGACGCGAACTGCTGCGTTGTCGATCCTCGAGGCCAGCAAGAGGAGCAGCCCGCCGTACATGGCGACCGCAGCCGCGGTGTGGCCGGACGGGTAGCTCGCGTCGACCGGCAGGCCTTCGAGGCGCTCGACGTCCGGCCGCTGGCGCTCGACGATCAACGAGGTCACGCGATAGGTGGCCGACTCGACCGCGACGACGAGCACGACGAACGCGGCGAGGATCCAACGGCGCATGATCACGAAGGTGATGAGGCCGATCGCGAGGACGGCGGGAATCACGTGGCCGCCGGACAGCGTCGACCCGACCCAGGAGATGTCTTCCTGCGTCGAGGAGCGGTTGTCGGCGAGCCACTGACTGAAATCCTGGTCGGCCTCGAGAAGCCCCCCGACCGGCAGCAGAACGTGGATCAGGAACAGGCCGAGGAACACCATGAACGTGACGAGGAGCGCGTAACCGGCCAGGAGCGCGACGATGAAGACGCGGACCGGATTGACCGGGCCGAATGTCTGGGAGAAACGGTCGGCGAGCCCGTTCGGCCGCGGCTCGAGCACCGGTGGGACGGAGCGCGGGTGGTCGTCGCGGTCGGGAATATCGACCTCGCGCCCGGGGATCCCGACGGTTTGTTGGACAGCCACGAGCCGGTGTTTACCCGACGGTCACACGGGTAAAACATCAGCGCCTCTGCGCCTCGATTCCGATGCCGTTTCTCGTACTCCTCCTCATCTCACTCTCGGCCGGCGCGCTGGTCTTCTACGTGGGCTCGCACTATCCGACTCCGCTGCCCGTCGTCGGGGGACAGCGGGCGGAAGGAACGACCGAGCACATCGAAACCGAGATGGAGCAGCATCCGTGGCTGCTCCGGCTCGTCCGCGGCCGGCTCGATCCCGCCACCGCGACCGGGCTCGCTCTGACCCTTGCGCTCGGTCTCGCAATCCTGGGTGGGCTGCTGGTCGGCGCCTTCGCGTACCTCGTGCGCTCGAGCGAGACGCTCGTCGACGCGGACAGGTCGGTCGGCCAGTGGGGTGTCGACCACGCCTCGGCCTGGTCGACCGAAGCGCTCGAGCTCGTGACGGAGCTCGGCAGCTCGCTGTACATCGTGCCCGCCACTGTGCTACTGGCGGTGGTCGAGTACCGCCGCGTTCCGAACAGGTGGATGCCCGTGTTCCTCGCGGCGGTCGTGGGGGGCGAGATCATCCTCGTGAACACGATCAAGGCGATCCTCGATCGCGTGCGCCCGGACTTCTACGAGATCACGGAGACGCTCGGGCCTTCGTTCCCGAGCGGGCACTCGGGCCTCGCCGCTGCGTTCTATGCGGGTGCAGCGCTCGTGCTTGCGCGCAAGCGCTCACCCAGGACGCGTGAGCTCCTCGCCGGCGGCGCGGTCGCCATCGCCGTCGCGGTCGCCTGCAGCCGCGTGCTGCTCGGTGTCCACTGGATGTCGGACGTCATTGCGGGCCTCGCCTTCGGCTGGGCATGGTTCGGCATATGTGCGATCGCCTTCGGCGGGCGCTTCCTCGTTCTCGGCGCCCCGGTCGAAGAAGCGGCGGAGATCGCCGAGGAACGAGGCGTCGACCCGCAGGCTCAGACGTCGTAGAGGCGGCTCTGCAGTGGACCGAGTAAGCGTCGTCGGCGCCGGGAGACACCGGGCAGCTTGACAAGGCGGTGCGTGAGCGCCTGGCTACCCTCGAGGAGCTCCAGCTGCTCCGACGCGATGCGCTCCCACTGCTCGTCGATCAGCTTGGTCGGGTCGCCCTCGACGTCCTCGAGTGGAAGCTCGAGATGCTCCGACCAGAGGCGCAGTCGCGTCGCTCGCGCCACGTCGGGGTCGAGGGTGACGACGTTCATCTCGGTGTCGTGGAACAGCGAGTGCGCATTCAGGTTCGCCGAGCCGACCGTCAGCCATTGGTCGTCGACGATGCCGATCTTCGAGTGGACGTACACCGGATCGCGAAGATTCCCCGACCGCGCGTAGACGGTGCACGCGAGAAAACGCGTCGTTTCGTCGGCTGCGTGGATGAGCGCGGCCACCTGGCCGCGTGAGATGTCGGCGCCGTCGTTCGCGCGCGCGGGAAGGAGCACGAGGAGGCGAAAGTCGTCAGTCGGCGGGTTCCTCAGCTTGTCCGCGAGGATCGAGACGATCTCGGGCGACCAGAGGAACTGGTTCTCGAGATAGACGAAGCGCTCGGCGGAGCGGAGCGCTCCCATGTACGACTCGAGTATCGAATACTCGCCTTTGCGCAGCGCCTTGTACGTGCCGTACGGAAGCGTCCTCACGATCTGTGCCTCGACGTCGCCCGCCTCCGCGGGTACGACCGGCTTCGGGAGCATGTCCCCCGACGCGCCGTGCCAGCGCAGGCGGAAGTGCTGTGCGACGTCGGCCACTGCCGGCCCCTCGATGCGCACGGCGGCGTCGTGCCAGCCGATGCCGCCCCTCGCCACGTGGGCGGGCGTATCCCAGGGGTCCCCACCGTCGAGCGTGAGGTCGATCCCGCCCACGAACGCGACTCGATCGTCGATGACGATCGTCTTCTCGTGATGGCAGTGCATGAACCCGGTGCAGCCGTCCGCATGTGCCTCGATCTTCGTGTGCCGCGACAGCGCATCGAGCATGTCTCGAACGTCGTTGTGCGAGGGCTTGAACATGGGCATCGGGGCGCCCTTCCACGAAAGCACCCGCACGTCGACGCGCTCGGCGAGCTCGGCGAGGAGGTTCCGCACGATCATCGGCTCGTCGTCGCGGGACAGATGCAGCTCCGGCGAGAAGAACCAGCCGGCGATGTGGATGAACGACTCCGCCCGCGCGAGCTCGGCTGCGATCGCGGGCAGAGCCTCCGAGCCGTCGACGAGGACGTCGAGGCGGTTGCCCTCGCGTGCCGGGAAGCTTCCGCGGGCATACGCGAGCCCCGATGCGTCGAGCGCGTGCGTCCAGCCGACGTGCTTCAGACGCTGGCGATGCCGACTGCGGACGGCCCGGTCCAGCCGCTCCCCGAACGCGTGGCCCAGCTTGACGGTCGCCGACTCGAGAAAGCGTGGCGTCGTGGACTGGCCGGAGACCGAGTCGGCAGGTCGCGGCGTGCGACCGGTCGAAACGTCGTCCTCGTGCTCGTCGCGCTCGTCCTGGTTCTCCGACATGCGCTACGCGACAGCAGGAAGACCGGCGAGCGCGAGCGCGACCTCCCCCTCCGAGTACTCGTGGTCGACGAGCGAGCCCGCCGCGTAGTCGATGTACGCCTGCATGTCGAAGTGGCCGTGGCCGCAGAGGTTGAAGAGGATCGCCTGCGACACGCCCTCCTCGCGGCAGCGCACTGCCTCGTCGATCGCGGCCTTCACTGCGTGGTTCGCCTCCGGCGCCGGAAGGATTCCCTCGATCCGGGCGAACTCCACGCCCGCCGCGAAGACCTCGGTCTGGGTGTAGGAGCGCGCCTCGATCAGTCCGAGCTCGTGCATGTGGCTCACCATCGGCGCCATCCCGTGATAGCGCAAGCCGCCGGCGTGGAACGGGGGCGGAACGAACGTCGATCCGAGGGTATGCATCTTCACGAGCGGGGTGAGGTGGCCGGTGTCGCCGAAGTCGAACGCGTACGTTCCCTTCGTGAGGCTTGGGCAGGCAGTGGGTTCGACCGCGATCACGCGGATCTTGGCCTCCTCGCGCAGCGCGCGACCGACGAACGGGAACGTGAGCCCCGCGAAGTTCGAGCCGCCGCCGGTGCAGCCGATGAGGATGTCGGGATAGTCCTCGGTCTCGTCCATCTGCATCTGCGCCTCGTTCCCGATCACGGTCTGGTGCATGAGGACGTGGTTGAGCACCGAGCCGAGCGAGTACTTCGTGTCGTCGCGCGGCGCGGCGGCCTCGACGGCCTCGGAGATCGCCATGCCGAGCGAGCCGGTCGAGTCGGGGTGCTCCGCGAGGATCGCGCGTCCAGCGTTCGTCTCCTCGGACGGGCTGGCGACGACGCGGCCGCCGAACGCCTCGATGAGCCCGCGCCGGTACGGCTTCTGGTCGTACGAGGCCCGCACCATCCAGACGTCGACCTCGAGCCCGAAGATCGCGCCGGCGTATGCCAGCGACGAGCCCCACTGCCCCGCCCCTGTCTCGGTCGTGAGGCGCTTCACGCCCTCCTGCTTGTTGTAATACGCCTGCGCGACGGCCGTGTTCGGCTTGTGTGAGCCGGTCGGCGAGACGCCCTCGTACTTGTAGTAGATGCGTGCGGGTGTCTCGAGCGCTCGCTCGAGGCGCCGCGCGCGGTAGAGCGGGGTCGGCCGCCACTGCCGGTAGACGGAGCGCACCTCCTCGGGGATGGCGATGAGGCGGTCGGTCGAGACCTCCTGGCCGATGATCGCCATCGGAAAGAGCGGCGCGAGGTCGTCGGGGCCGACAGGTTCCCCGGTGCCCGGATGCAGCACGGGCGGGGGAGGTTCCGGGAGATCGGCCGCGATGTTGTACCAGGCCTCCGGAAGCCGGCTCTCGTCGAGGACGTACTTCACTTGGTCGGACATCTCGCGCTCCTCTCCCTCGCTGGCGACGAGCCTGGAGTCTGTCCGAGGACGGACGCGAGGACAAGGAGTGGCACACCGCCGGGGCGCAAGCGCCGGCGGTTGTGCACCGTACGTCGGTCGCGGAGGAGATCCGGAAGACCCGAGTCGAAAGAGGGATCCTCGGCGACATCGCGTTCGACCGCAACGGCGACCTCCGCGAGGCGCCGATCACGATGTATCGCGTCAGGAACAACGAGTTCGTCATCGACCGGGTCGTCATCGTCCGCGGGCGGGCCGGCGCTCCGTAGCGGGCGGTAGGCTCGCAGCGATGGCGGTGCTCACGGCCGAGGTCGTCCGCGACGAGACGTTCGAGCGCCGCAGCGCGTCGATGGAGGGCCTTGTCGCCGAACTGCGGGAGCGCAGCGCGCTCGCCGCGGCGGGCGGTGGCGACAAGGCGGTCGAGCGGCATCGCTCGCGCGGCAAGCTGACGGCGCGCGAGCGGATCGACCGGCTCATCGACCCCGGAGCCGCTTTCCTGGAGCTGAACGCGCTCGCAGCGTGGGAGCTCTACGACGGCGACGCTCCCTCGGCCGGAATCGTCACCGGAATCGGCGTCGTCGAGGGCCGCCAGTGCGTGATCGTCGCGAACGACGCGACCGTGAAGGGCGGCTCGTACTACCCGCTCACCGTGAAGAAGCACTTGCGCGCACAGGAGGTCGCGCGGCAGAACCGCCTGCCGTGCCTCTACCTCGTCGACTCGGGCGGAGCGTTTCTCCCGCTGCAGGCCGAGGTCTTCCCCGACCGCGACCACTTCGGCCGGATCTTCTTCAACCAGGCGCGGCTGTCGGCGCTCGGTATCCCGCAGATCGCGGTCGTCATGGGCTCGTGTACCGCGGGTGGCGCCTACGTCCCCGCGATGTCGGACGAGACGGTGATCGTCCAGGGGACGGGCACGATCTTCATCGGCGGGCCGCCGCTCGTGAAGGCCGCGACGGGTCAGGACGTGACGGCGGAAGAGCTCGGCGGCGCCGACGTCCACACCCGGCGCTCCGGTGTGGCCGACCACTACGCGACCTCGGACGAGCATGCGCTTGCGATCGCCCGCGAGATCGTTCGCCACCTCGATCCTCCCCTCTCCTCTCCCTGGGAGCTAACCACCGTGGAGCCGCCGATCCTCGATCCCGACGAGCTGCACGGTCTCGTGCCCGAGGACTTCAAGCAGGCGCTCGACGCCCGCGCAGTCATCGGCCGGGTCGTGGACGGCTCGCGCTTCCACGAGTTCAAGGAGCTCTACGGCGAGACGCTCGTCTGCGGCTTTGCGCGGATCGAGGGCTACCCTGTCGCGATCCTCGCGAACCAGGGTGTGCTCTTCGCCGAGTCCTCGCAGAAGGGCGCGCACTTCATCGAGCTCGCCTGCAAGCGGCGGATCCCGCTCCTCTTCCTCCAGAACATCACCGGCTTCATGGTCGGCAAGGAGTACGAGGAGGGCGGGATCGCGCGCGACGGCGCGAAGCTCGTGATGGCCGTCGCGTGTGCGGACGTGCCGAAGTTCACCGTCGTGACGGGCGGCTCGTTCGGCGCCGGGAACTACGCGATGTGCGGACGGGCCTACGAGCCACGGCAGCTCTGGATGTGGCCGAACGCGCGCATCTCGGTGATGGGCGGCGAGCAGGCCGCCACGGTGCTATCAATGGTCGGAGACAACGACCCGGACGAGATCCGCGCGACCTACGAGGCCGAGGGCAATCCGTACTACTCGACCGCGCGCCTCTGGGACGACGGCATCATCGATCCGCTCGACACGCGCCGCGTGCTGGCGCTCGGGCTCGCCGCCGCGGCCAACGCTCCCGTCCCCGAAACCACCTTCGGCGTGTTCCGGATGTAGCGCGTGCTCCTTCGCCTCCTGATCTGGAACGTCGCCGAGTCGAAGACGACGACCTACGAGCTGCGGGATTCTCTTCCCGAGCTCGAGGAACCGAACCGGTGGATCTGGAACGACGTGTCGGAGCGGTTCGGCGTCCTCGCCTTCGGTGACGAGCTACCCGAAGCGGTCGGCTGGGCGCAGGACCTCGTCGGCGCCGAGCCCGACGTCTACGAGGAGTTCGACTGCCTGTGACGCAGATTGGAATCCGCTAGCGCGAATTCCAATCGCGAGAATCCCTAAAGGCGCCCGCCTTCGCGGATGCGTCGTACTGACTCCCCGGACGTGACGACGCCCTCGGCCCAGGAGTCAAGCTCGTCGCGCTCGTCTGCGGTGAGTGTCCGAAGCGGCGCTCGCACGTCCTCCGTCACCGGAACCCCCTGCAGGGCGAGGAGACGCTTGAGCGCCGCCTGCCTCGGGAAGCGCTCCACGAAGGTACGCAGCTCGCCGAGCCGAGCGGCTCCCTCTGGTGTCGGGTTGCGTACGACTGCAACGACCTCCCGTGGCAGCGCCGACGCGAGCGCCGAAACAGCACCCCGCGCGCCGCGCGCCATCCCGTCCGCGATGAGCGCCTCCGGGCCGACGAAGATGTCGAAGCCCGGCAGCAGGTACTTCTCGAACGCGTCGAACGGCGTGTCCGAGACCTTGAGGCCGACGACATTCGGCGCGTCGTTGCGGAGACGCTCGAGCACGGCGGGCGCGATTGCGTATCCCGTCGTTGCCGCGAACTCGTAGACGTAGAAAGGAACCGGAGCGCATGCGGTCGCCGCGGCCAGGAAGTGGCCGTATTGCGCCTGCTCGTCGAGCTTGAAGTACGGCGGGCCGATGACGACCACGGCATCGGCTCCCACCTCGGCCGCGTGCACGGCGAGCGTCACGGTGTCCGCAGTCGTCTGAGCCCCGCAGTGAACGGCCACCTGCAACCGCTTGTCGGTCGCCTGCAGGAAGAGATCGGCCACCTGGCGACGCTCCTCGACGCTAAGGAGGATCCCCTCGCCGGCCGTCCCGAGCGCGAGGATGCCGTCGAGCCCCTCTCGCACGTAGAAGTCGGCAAGTGGCCCGAACGCTTCGTCGTCGACCGCAGTGCCGTGCTCGCGGAGCGGCGTGATCGAAGCGGCGAACGCGCCCTGCAGCGCGATCACCGCAGCGCCTTCCCCGATGTGACGCCGTCGACAGTGGAGGCGATCCGCCGTGCGCGCGTGTCCGGTCGTTTCGCGTCGTCGACCCACTCGACGTACTCGCGCCGATGCGTGAACGACATCCCCGCAAATGCCTCACTCGCTCCCGGAGACGACGCCAACGCGGACCGAAGGTCGTGGGGAACCGAGACGGCGCGAGGCTCCGAGTCCAGCTCCATCGTGACCCGTACGCGGTCGGGCGCATCAACACCCGTTGCCGCCTTGACGGTGCGGTTGACGACGACGTATCCCACCCCGTCGTACACGCCCGGAGTCGTCCGCCAGGTGTGGCCGCGGATCGTGATCTTGACCGGCGGACGCGCACGGCCGAACGCCTCCTCCAGGTCGAACGGCACGCGGAACATGGTGGCGGTCTTCCCCGTCCGTTCGACCTCTACCGTGAAGCGCTTCACCCCCACGCCGAAACCATATGGTTTCGGCGTGGGAGCTCTTCGGGTCGAACGAGACGGGCATGTCCTGCGCGTGACGCTCGCCAAGCCGGAGCGCCGCAACGCGTTCGACGCGGCGCTCATCGCGGAGCTCACCGAGGCGTTCGGCGACGTGGGAGACGCGCGCGCCGTGCTCCTCGAGGGCGAGGGGCAGGCGTTCTGCGCCGGCGCGGACGTCGAGTGGCAGCGAGCGGCGATCGACCTGTCCTACGAGGAGAACGTCGAGGACGCGATGCGGCTGTACTCGATGCTCGACACCATCGACGCGTGCCCCGCCCCGGTGGTGTGCTGCGTCCACGGCTTCGCGCTCGGCGGCGGCTCGGGGCTCGTCGCGTGTGCCGACGTCGCGGTCGCGTGGCCCGACGCGGTCTTCGGTTTCACCGAGGTGCGTCTCGGGATCATCCCGGCCGTCATCTCGCCGTTCGTCCTCGCCAAGATCGGCAGCACTGCGCGCCGCTACTTCGTCACGGGCGAGCGCTTCGGCCCGGAGGTCGCTCTTCGGATCGGGCTCGTCTCCGAGGTGTCGGAGGACGCCGGCGAGCGCGCCGAGCAGATCGTCCAAGACATCCTCGCTGGCGGACCGATCGCCGTGCGCGAGGCGAAGAACCTCGTTCGCGAGCGCCCGACCGGCGCCGACACGGCGCACATCGCCGCCGCACGCCGCACGAGCGACGAGGGCCAGGACGGCCTGCGGGCCTTTCTCGAGCGCCGACCAGCCGGCTGGCTCGACAGCTAGGCGCGACGTTCTTCGAGGTACTTCTTGAGGCCGAGGTAGGGCAGGATGAATGCTGCGAGCACCGACCCGAGCCACACGATCACGGTCGCGGCGAACCAGGTCCCGATACCCCTGATGGAAAGCCCGTCGGTGAGGAGCGTCGTGATGATCAGCGATGCGAGAGTCGCAATCAACGCGACGCCGCCGAGCACTGGGCCAGGGCTGCGGCGCAGCACACTGAAGAGGAATGGTTGAAGGAGCGCGAAGACGACCGTGTAGACACCGACAGCGACGACGAACCCGGTCGCGTCGAGGCGCACGCCGTCCAGCACCGCCGCCGCAACCAACAGTCCGACGGCATTCGAGACGAACGCGATCGCAAGCCGCACGAGCAGGCGAATCACGTGTGCGAGCGTAACGCAGGTTCCGGCGCGAACGTCTGTCTAGAGTGCGCGCGTGCCGATCGAGCGGCTGCTCGTCGCCAACCGAGGCGAGATCGCGGTGCGCGTGTTCCGCACGTGCCGCGAGCTCGGGATCGAGACGGTCGCCGTCGTGGCGCCCGACGACGCGGGCTCACTGCACGCGCGCTCGGCCGAGCAGCGGGTCGAGATCTCCTCGTATCTGCACTCGGAGGAGCACATCCGTGCCGCGAAGGCGACGGGCGCTGACGCGATCCACCCTGGATACGGCTTCCTCGCGGAGAACGGCGACTTCGCCGAGGCGGTCGAGGCCGCAGGCCTGACCTGGGTCGGACCCTCGCCGGACGCACTTCGACTCGGCGGAGACAAGCTCGCCGCGAAGCGGATCGCGCGCGAGGCGGGCGTGCCCGTGCTGCCAGACGGCACTCCCGAGGAGATCGGCTTCCCGCTCCTCGTCAAGGCGGCCGCGGGCGGTGGCGGACGCGGGATGCGCGTGGTGCGCTCCGCAGCCGAGCTCGAGGAGGCGCTCGCGGCGGCGGAGCGAGAGGCAGTGGGCGCCTTCGGCGACGGAACCCTCTACTGCGAGCGCTACCTCGAGCGGCCCAGGCATGTCGAGGTGCAGCTCCTCGCGGACGCTCACGGCACCGTGACCGCCGTCGGGGAACGCGACTGCTCCGTGCAGCGACGCCATCAGAAAGTGCTCGAAGAGGCGCCTGCGCCCGGCCTCTCTCCCGCGTTCCGCTCGTCCCTGCACGAAGCCGCCGTGGCGTTCGGCCAGGCGATCGGCTACCGCAGCGCGGGAACGGTCGAGTTCGTCCTCGACGCCGACGCGTTCTTCTTCCTCGAGCTGAACGGCCGCATTCAGGTCGAGCACCCGGTCACCGAGGCGGTCACGGGCCTCGATCTCATCGCCGAGCAGGTGCGCATCGCAAACGGAGAGGCGGTCGCCGACGGGTACGCGTCTGCGGGCCACGCGGTCGAGGTGCGCCTGTATGCCGAAGACCCGCGGAGCTTCCTGCCCCAGACCGGGCGACTCGAGCGACTCGAGCTTCCCGCGTCCGTCCGCGTCGACGCGGGCATCGAGGAGGGCGACGAGGTGGGGCTCGCGTACGACCCGATGATCGCGAAGCTGATCGCCCACGCGCCCACCCGCGACGAGGCGCTCGGCGCACTCGCCGCAGCGCTCGCGCAGACGCGTGCGGAAGGCGTGACGACGAACCTTCCCTTCCTGCGCTGGCTCGTCTCCCACCCCGTGGTGCGTGCCGGCGAGGCCACGACCGCGTTCCTCACCGAGCACCCGCCGCTCTCCGCGCTCCCGCTCCGCCGCGCTCCGGCTGCAGCCCGCACTCCCTGGCGCCTCAATCTCCCGTCGCCTCCCCCGTCCGCGCCTCCCGACATCGACGTCGAGTCTCATCGACCGGGATCTGCACCCGGCGAGAGCAAGATCACCGCCCCGATGCCGGGCACGGTGATCCGCCTGGAGGTCTCGCCCGGCGAGGCCGTCCATCCGCGCCAGCCGCTCGTCGTCCTCGAGGCCATGAAGATGGAGATCCCCGTGAGCTCGCCGTTCGAGGGAACCGTGCGGGCCGTGCATGTCGCCGAAGGCGACCGCGTCGCGGGAGGAACCCTTCTCGTCGAGCTGGAGAGCTAAGCCGGCGCAGGCGGCGGGCCCTGCGCCAGGGCGACGCGATACCGCCAGTACACGAGCCCGGCCGCGACCACGGATCCCGCGACTCCCCAGAGGATCGAGGCAGCGTCGGCGAAGTCCGGCTTCACCGTCATGTCGTAGATCATCGCGAAGAGCACGACGAGATCGAGGCGGGCGAGCATGACCAGGCGCAACATCCGTGGCCCCGCCTCGGGCGAGCCCTCGGCCGTCAGCTTCCCGACGCGACCGGACTCGGGACCGAGAAACAGCAGCCCGGCGAGGAACGTCGTCGCGTACAGCACAAGCCCGATGACGATCCAGTCGTCACCGAAACCGTAGAAGTCGGACTCGATCACGAGCAGGATCCCGCTCACGAACCCGAGCAGCGACGACGGGATGAAGACACGCTCGCCGATCCACTTGATGTCGGCTCCGAGCGTGGCAAACCGCGAGGGATCGCCCGACATGGCGGCGCGGATCCCGAAGAACTGCATCATCAGCCCTCCGCCGACCCAGATCACGGCCATCGTCACGTGGAAGAACAGGAGGAACGAGTACCAGGTCAAGTCAGCCGCGGACCCTGTCCATGATCCACCCGACGGACACGTTCACGAGCCAGACGATGATCGTCGCACCCACGTACGTCCAGAACCCGTCGATGGAGAAGTCCGGCGCGATCCACTCGGCGAGCGCGAGCATCAGCACGTTGAGCGCGAAGTAGGCGAGCCCGAACGTGAGGATGATCAGCGGCAGCGTCAGGATCGCCAGAATCGGCTTCAGGATCGTGTTGCCGATCGTGAGGATCGCGGCCGCGAGCAAAAGCGACCCCCAGCGCCCGATGCTCACGCCGTCGAACATCCAGTCGACGACGATCAGCGCGAGGACGTTGATGCCCCAGCGGATGAGAAGCGCGACGAAGATCATGACGCGGCGGCCGCAGGCTCCAGTGCTTAGAAGATCTTCTGCAGCTTCATCGCGGCGCCCATGTCGCCCTTGATCTTGAGCTTGCCGGTCATGTAGGCGGTCGTTGCGTTCTGCTCGCCCGAGGCGATCTTCTCGAAGGTCTCCTCGCTCGTGGTGAAGGTGCAGTCGGCGTCACTTGAACCCTCGCTGACGGTGACGGCGCCGTCCGCGACGGCAACGCTCCAGACGCCCGCGCCCTCGATGTCGAAGACGTACGTGTTGTTCATGCCCTCGATCCGGTCCGGGGTCACGCGGCTCGGCAGGGCCTCGAAGAACTCCTGTGTGGTGGGCATGGTCTGGCTGTCTCCTTCTCGTTGACGAACGGCCGGAGCCTATCGCGCGGATACGATCCGCGCCGCGTGGACTTCGACCTGACTTCCGAGCAGGAGCTGATTCGCGATACGGTCCGGACGTTCGCGCGTGAGCGCGTCGCCCCTGTCGCCGAAGAGCTCGACCTGACCGGCCGCTTCCCCTACGAGCTCGTCTCCGAGCTGGGCGAGTTGGGCCTCATGGGCCTCCCGATTCCCGAGCAGTACGGCGGCGCCGGCGGTGACATCGTCTCGTACGCGATTGCGATCGAGGAGCTGACGCGCATCGACTCGTCCGTCGCGATCACGGTCGCCGCACACACATCTCTCGGGACGATGCCGATCCTCGAGTACGGCACCGAGGAGCAGAAGCAGCGGTGGCTGCCCGACCTCGCGTCAGGTCGGCGGCTCGCAGCCTTCGGCCTGACCGAGGCCGGCGCAGGCTCGGATGCGGGCGCGACTCGCACCACGGCTGAGCTGGATGGCGGCTCGTGGGTCGTGAACGGCTCGAAGCTGTACATCACGAACGCGGGCACCGACATCACGTGGGGCGTGACGCTCACCGCACGCACGGGCGTGGACGAGATCTCGAACATCGTCGTCGAGAACGGAACGCCCGGATACACGATCTCGTCGCCGATGAAGAAGCTCGGCTGGCGAGCGTCCGACACGCGCGAGCTGTCGTTCGAGGACTGCGCCGTGCCGGAAGAGAACCTCCTCGGCCCGCGCGGCCAGGGCTTTCACCAGTTCCTCGAGATCCTCGACGGCGGCCGGATCTCCGTCGCGGCGATGGGCGTCGGCCTTGCGCAGGGCGCTTACGACCTCGCGTTCGCGTACGCGCAGGAGCGCGAGCAGTTCGGCAAGCCGATCGCGTCGTTCCAGGCGATCCGCTTCCAGCTCGCCGACATGGCCACCGAGATCGAGGCCGGCCGCGCACTCGTGCTGAAGGCGGCGTGGCTCAAGGATCAGGGTCGCCCGTACGCGCGCGAGGCGGCCATGGCGAAGCTCTACACGGGCGAGCTCTCGAACCGCGGCGCGAACGCCGCGCTCCAGATCCATGGCGGGTTCGGGTACATGGAAGAGGCGGCGATCTCGCGCCTCTACCGCGACCAGAAGATCCTCGAGATCGGCGAGGGCACGAATGAGGTGCAGCGGATGGTCATCGCTCGCCATCTCGGTCTGTAGCGCGCTCGTTCTCGCAGGGACGGTGTCGGCCCACGTCTTCGCGCTGCCGCCGTTCCTCCAATCCGGAGCCTCCGCCTCCATCGCGTTCTCCGGGCGCAACGAGCGCGCCGAGCCGATGACGGGCTTCGAGCTCACGGTGCCCGCCGGGATCACGATCGAGCACGCGCATGAGATCGAAGGCTGGGACGAGTCCGTCGACGGCTCGACCGCGAGCTGGCTCGGCGGGCCCCTCGCCCCCGATGCCGATCTCGAGGTGGGCCTGACGCTTCGCGCCGAGGTCGATCCGGGTGCAGTCGAGCTTCAGGCCGCCCAGCGCTACCCGGGCGGCGAGGTCGCCACGTGGCCGGTTGCGCTGACCATCACGCCCGGCGAGGAGAGCTCGTCGCAGAACGTCGCCCTCGTCGGAGTCGTGGCGCTCATCGGCGTGCTCACGGTCGTCGCACTCGTGATGCTCGCCTGGCGGCGTCGCACGAGCACTGAGCCTTAGGGAGACGGGATCAAGGCAGACACCGCGCCGGCCTTACCTCGGGTCGGCGATGTACCGCTTTGGCGTCCTCTACGGCATGACGCCGATTCAGCTCACGTGCAGGTACTCCGCCGAACCACGCGCTAACACCTGTTCCCGGCGACACTTCAAGAGAAATAGCGGACGCCGCTGGTACGGTCGGGCGCGGCCATGATCTTCACGCAGTTCGTCGACGACGCGCTCGGGTGTGCCTCGTATCTCGTCGGCGATCCGGGTACCGGTCAGGCCGTGGTCGTCGACCCGGCCTTCGCGATCGAGCTGTACCTCGACGAAGCGGACCGACGCGAAGTTCGCATCGTGCGTGTGGTCGAGACGCACACGCACGCCGACCACCTCGCGGGTCACGGGCGACTTGCACTCGAGCACGGCATTGCTGTGAGCATTCACCCCGCAGCCGCGGCCGAGTACCTCCACGATCCGCTCGAGGACGGGCACGAGATCACGCTCGGCGAAATCGTCCTGCGCTGCATCCACACGCCCGGCCATCGGCCGGAGCACTGCTGCCTCGCGGTCACCGACCTCACGCGCGGAGCAGAACCGTGGATCGTCCTCACCGGCGACTCGCTCTTCGTCGGCGACGCGGCGCGGCCTGACCTCGCGGTCGACGGGCGCGAAGGAGCCGAGGGTCTCTTCCACTCCTTGCGCCGGCTCGTCGAGCTCGGGGACGGCGTCGAGGTGTACCCGGGTCACGTCGCCGGCTCGCTCTGCGGGAAGGCGATGAGCTCGAAGGCGTCCACGACGATCGGCTTCGAGCGGCGCTTCAACCCCGCGCTGGCGTACGACGACGTCGCGCTCTTCATCGCCGAATCCGCCGGGGTCTCGGCGCCCCGACCGCCGAACATGCAGCGGATCGTCGAGCTCAACCGCGGGCCGTTCGTCGGCGCCCAGCCCGAACCGCAGGAGATTGCCGCACCGCCCAGGGGGACGCAGGTCCTGGACGTGCGCCCGGTGACCGCGTTCGCGTCCGGCCACCTCGCGGGCGCCCTCAGCGTTCCGGTCTCGGGAACCCGTTTCGCGACGAAGGCTGCGTTCGTCCTCGATGCCGGTCCCATCGTGGTGGCAGCGGCCGACGAAGCAGAGGCGGGCGACGCCGTCCGTGGTCTTCGCTCCGTTGCGCACCTCGACGTCATCGGCTACGTGCTCGGAGGTGGCCCCGAGAAGCTGGAGCTCGTCTCGGTCGACGAGCTCGACGCACTCCTCGAGCAGGGCGCCGAGCTCATCGACGTGCGCGAGAAGGACGAGCGCGACTCCGGCTACATCGCCGGGAGCCGCAACATCCCGTACCGCCTGCTCGCGCTCGGCGAGGCCGATCTCCCGCGCGATAGGACCATCGTCACGATCTGCGAGACGGGCCCGCGCGCGGCGATCGCAGCGAGCATCCTCGCGGCGCGCGGCTTCGACGCGCACCCCGTCGTGAACGGTGGCATCGATTCGTGGGCCGCTGCAGGCAAGCCGACGGTTGAGTTCAGGCGCTGCGGTAGCTGACTCAGCTGGCCTCTGCGAGCAACGCCTCGGCCTCGCGGACGAACGCGCTCGCGCCGACCTCTCGGTAGAACGCGAGAGCCGGCGCCAGCTGCGCAGCCGCCTCCGCACGTCGACCCTCTGCCGCGGCAATGCCGGCCGCTCGCAGCCACACGTCCGCCTCGAGCGCGCGTGCGCCGAGACGGCCGAGGATCTCAACGGCTCGGGCGAGCTCGCCCGCGGCGATCGCCATCGATACCTCCGCCCACGGAGTCCCGGAGACCCCGTCTGCCCTGGCCGGAAGTACCAGCTCACGGCTGAGATCGTGGCAGACGAGAGCCGCGCGGACGAGAAAACTCCCTGCTCGTTCCGGCGCGCTGAGCTCGTCCATGAGCGCGTGCGCAGCCGTCGGATCTCCACTTCGATACGCGGCGCGGGCTGCTAGCACGAGCGCCGGGTCGAGAGCTTGCGGGTCGAGGATCGCCCTTGCCTTCTGCAGCGAGACGTCCACGTCTCTTCCGGCGCCTCGATCGTCGCCCTGCGCCATGCGGATTTCAGCTCGAACGCCGAATCCCACCTGCTGCATGTAGTGCGTCTCGCCGACGATCACGTTCTCCGCAAACGCGAGTGCCTCGTCCCACGCACCGCTGAGGTACGTCATCTCGGCCAAGTTGCCCTGAAACCAACACCGCGCCGTCCACGAGAACCCCATCCGCTCGCTGAAGGCGAGCCCCTCCCGCGTGACCGCCTCCGCGCGGACGAGGTCACCCTTCACGTCCGCGAGCGTCGAGCCCAGGTTGATGTAGGCGCGACCCGCGCGAAACGAGTTGCTGCGGAGACCGAGCTCGAGACTACGCGTGCTGTCCTTTTCCCATCCGGGATCGCCGAGGTGGCTGCGCACGACCCCGCGGGTGTTGAGCGCATCGCCGAGCAGCTCGTCGTCGCCGAGCGCCTCCGCCATGTCGACCGCCTGCCCGACGAGCTCCAGCGCCTCCTCGTAGCGCCCCGCCAGCGTGAGGAAGCGTGCCACCTGCGCGACGACGTTCTGCTTCTCGGGGGAGAGGAGCGCGTCATGGACGAGGGCGCGCGCCCGATCGAAGTACGCGAACGCGTTTTCCTGATCCCCTCTCTGCCAGACATACTCGCCGCGCGTGATGGTCGCCTGAGCGGCTGCTGCGGGATCGGAGCTCTCGAGTGCGGCGGCCGCGCGCTCCAACTCGTCTGCCCCTTCCTCCACGTACCCGTACATGAAGGCGAGCGCCAGACCGAGCGAGAGCAGGAAGTACGGATCGTCGTCGACCGCGGGGTCGAGCTCGAGCAGCCGACCATAGAAGCCCAGCGCCCCGGCAAGGGCTCCGATCCCCAGCGCCCGGTCTCCCGACTCCCTGAGCGCCTGCGCCGCGCGCGGCACGAGCTCCGTGTCATCGACGCCTGCTGCACGCGAGTACTCGATCGCCGCGAGCAGATGATGCGCGAGGATCTCGGTGCGATCGTCCGCCCGGTCGGGCGGGAGCGTGTCGATCCAGTCGGCCACGCGTCGGTGGACGTCCGCCCGCGCTGCCCGCGACATCTGCCCATACACGCCGTCGCGCACGAGAGCGTGGACGAACACGTACTGCCTCGAGCCGGCGACCGCCGAGCGATGCTCCCGCCGCACGAACTCCTTCCGCTCGAGCGCGTGCAGCCGCTCGTCGAGCTGCCAGTTATCCACGCCGGAGAGGGTCGACAGAGCGTCCGTCCAGAACACCTTGCCGAGTGCGGCCGCGAGCTGCAGGAGCTCCTTCTCCTCGCCCGGTAGGGCGTCGATCCGTGCGGCGACGACGCCCTGCAAGGTCTCGGGCGCGGCGGCCGTCGGATCGCTGCCGTCCGCGAGCATCCGCGCGTACTCCTCGGCGAAGAGCGGATTGCCCTCGGCGCGCTGCAGGAGCGCGGCTTGCTGGTCGGCCGCGAGGACCGGCGATCCCAGCAACCCGACGAGGAGTCGCGCCGTGTCCTCGTCCGACAGCGGCGCGAGCGAGACGGTCGCGGCATTGCGCTTGCCGCCGCCCCAGCCGGGCCGGCGCTCGAGCAGCTCAGGCCGTGCCGAGCAGACGACGAGCAGCGGAACGCCCGACACCCGATCGACGAGCGCGTCGACGAAGTCGAGAAGCGCGTCGTCAGCCCAGTGGATGTCCTCGAAGACGAGCACGACGGGCTGCCTCTCCGCCAGGGCCTCGATGAAGCGCCGCCACGCTGCGAAGGACTCGTCGAGGCTCGCCTGCCCCGGAGACCTCGCCAGCTGAACCCCGGTGAGCGCGAGGAGATGCCGTTCGACCCACGGCGCTTCCGTCTCGTCGGCCACGAGGTCGCGCACTGCGGCCGCGACCTTTGCCTCTGCCTCGTCGGCGCCGTCAGTCTCGAGAACGCCTGCCTGCGCCTTCACGATCTCCGCGAGTCCCCAGAACGCGGATCCCTCCCCGTAGGGAAGAGAGCGACCCTGCCGCCAGACGATGAGCTCGGGATCGTCGTCCGCGACGCGGAAGAGCTCTCTGACGAGGCGCGACTTCCCTATGCCGGGCACGCCGACGAGGGTGACGAGCTGCGGCTCGAGCCGCGCTCGTGCGCGAGCGAGGGCACCGACGAGAACATCTCGCTCGTCATCTCGTCCGACGAGGGGCGAGCGCGTGTCCGAGAGGTCGATTCCAAAGCTCGTGCGGCGACGGACGGCGCGCCACACGGTGAGCGGTTGCGCCTTGCCTTTCGCGGCCACCGGCTCCTCCGCCTCGTACTCGATCGCGCGCTCGGTGGCGCGATACGTGTGCTCCCCGACCAGGATCCCTCCCGGAGGCGCTGCCGACTGCAGGCGCGCACCCGTGTTGATCACGTCGCCCGAGACGACGCCTTCCCCGAGATCGGGACGCGCGTCGAGCGCGACGAGCGCCTCGCCCGTGTTCACGCCGATGCGGATCTCGAGGGCGAGCGCCGGGTCCGCCTCGTTCATCTCGGCGATCGCCTCCTGGATCGCGAGCGCCGCGCGCACTGCTCGCTCCGGGTCGTCCTCGTGGGCAACCGGCGCTCCGAAGAGGGCGACGACCGCGTCGCCGATGAACTTCTCGACCGTGCCGCCATGCCGCTCGAGCTCCTGCCTGAGACGCGCGTGGTACGGAGCGAGCACCGCGCGAACGTCTTCGGGGTCGAGCCGCTCCGCCCGTTCGGTCGACCCGACCATGTCCGCGAAGACGACCGTGACGACCTTGCGCTCCTCGCGACGCGCTCGCGACACGGGCGCGAGCGAAGCGCCGCAGGCCGAGCAGAACCTCGCCGCCTCGGCGTTCTCCGTGCCGCATGCCGGACACGCCGCCACCGGGCGAGTCTATGTCGGCGGGCCGACGCGCTCGACCGTGTAGCCGGCTTCGCGGATCGACGCGAGCAGCTCCTGACAGTGCTCTTCATCCCTCGTCGACACGATGATCTCGAGCTCGGTCTGCAGGGCGCTCGTCGTCCGTCCCTCGCGGTGGTGGTCGACCGAGACGACGTTGCCACGACCGCGGGCGATCAGGTCGAGCACGTTACGCAGCTCGCCCGGGCGGTCCGGGATGAGCAGACGGATCGCGAGGAAGCGGCCGGCCTCGGTGAGCCCATGCCGGAGCACCGAGATGAGCGTCGTCGCGTCGATGTTCCCTCCGGAGAGGACGACGGCGACGGAGCCGCTCCCGGCAATCCGCCCCGCGAGGAGCGCAGCGAGGCCGACGGCACCGGCACCCTCGACCAGCAGCTTCGTCCGCTCGAGGCAAAGGACGAGCGCCTCCGTGATCTCCTCGTCCGAGACCTGCACCGTGTCGTCGAGGACGCGCTCGAGGATCGCGGAGGGCAGCTCGCCCGGATGCTTGACGGCGATTCCGTCGGCGATCGTGTAGCCGGGCTGGCAGATGACGCCGATCGTGCGCACCTCGGGGCGCCGCTCCTTCAGCGCGAGCGCGATCCCCGCCGCGAGCCCACCGCCACCGATCGGGATCAGCACCGTCTCCGCGTCGGGAGCCTGCTCGGTGAGCTCGAGGCCGATCGTTCCCTGGCCCGCGATCACGCGTGCGTCCTCGAATGCGTGCACGAGCGTCGCGCCCGTGCGCTCGACGTACGCCTGCGCCGCGGCGACCGCGTCCTCGAAGCCCTCCCCCGTCAGCTCTGTGGCGCCGCCGTACGAGCGCGTCGCCTCGACCTTCGCCATCGGCGCGTCCTGCGGCATGAAGATCGTCGCCGAGGTGCCGGCCTCGCGTGCCGCCCACGCGACGGCCTGGCCGTGGTTGCCGGCGCTCGCGGCCACGACCCCCGCGGTGCGCTCGGTCTCGCCGAGCGTGGCGATCGTGTTGTAGGCGCCCCGAATCTTGAACGAGCCCGTGCGCTGGAGGTTCTCCGCCTTGAGGAGCACCGTCCGGCCGGACAGGCGCGAGAACGTCTCGGACGGGTACAGCGGCGTCTCGCGCGCGACACCGCTCAGGCGCGCGCGAGCGGCCTCGACGTCAGCGATCGTCGGAGTCATCGAGCCGGAACACCTCCTCCATGATCTCGCGAACCGCGCTCAGCGGGTCGAGCTCGCGGCTCTCGACCTGGGCCAGGACGCGCTGCAGGCCGCCGTCCTCGGCGACCGCGGCCTGTAGGTGCGCCTTCGCCCGGGCCGACGCCACCGCGAAGACCTCCGCCGAAAGGTTCCTGCGTCGGCGCTCCTCGAGCCGGCCGTCGCTCTCGAGCGCCGCCCGGTGCTCCTCGATCGCCGACCAGAGCTCGAGAACGTTCTCGCCGGTCAGTGCTTCAGTCAGCAGGATCTTCGGGCGGGCGTCGGGCTCGGCGAGCGCCACGATCGAGCGCACCTCGTTGAGCATCGTCTTCGCCCCGGGGTGATCCATCTTGTTGATCGCGATGACGTCCGGGATCTCCATGATCCCGGCCTTCAGCGCCTGCACGGAGTCGCCGGAGCCTGGCATGAGGACGAGAAGAACGGTGTCGGCGATCCCGGTGACCTCGACCTCGCTCTGTCCCGCACCGACAGTCTCGACGAAGACGACGTCCTTACCCGCCGCGTCGAGCAGCAGGATCGCCTGCAAGGTTGCCTCTGCGAGCCCGCCGAGATGCCCTCGCGTGCCCATCGAGCGGATGAACACGCCGGGATCGAGGAAGTGGTCGGAGAGGCGAATGCGATCACCGAGGAGTGCCCCGTGCGAGAACGGGCTCGACGGGTCGATCGACACCACGCCGACCGACTGGTCTCGCTCGCGGACGAGCCGGACGAGCGCGCCGATGAGGCTCGACTTTCCCACGCCTGGCGGTCCTGTCACGCCGACGATCGCCGCGTCGCCCGTGCCCGGATAGAGCTCGCGGACCAGTGGATAGGCGAGCGGATCACCGTCCTCGACGAGCGAGATCGCCCGGGCGAGCGAGCGCCGATCCGCTACGCGCACCCCGTCGACCAGCTCCTCGAGGGTCAGCTCTCTCCGGGCCACGCCCGGACTCTATGCGTGCCTACGACGGCCGACGCGCTTCCACTTCGCGACGCGCCTCGATCTCCTCGAGGAGCGTCGCGATGCGCTCGAGCGGCGGCGCATGCACCCCGTTCTCGGACTGCTCCGGGCCGACCGGTCTGGCACGCCCGTTGCCGAGAGCGGCAGCCGCGGACTCGGAGCTCGCCTCGACCGCGTCCCACTCGTCGGCCTGGGTGACCGGCAGCCAGCGCGTCATCACGAGCGCGACGAGCGCTGCGACGAGATAGAGGACACCGGCTCCGATCCACACGGCGCGCGCTCCCACCACATCGGTGAGCACGCCCGCAGCCCCCATGGCGAGCCCGACGACGGCGTAGTTCGAGCTCATGATGGTCGCGAGGGCGCGCCCGCGGTACTGATCCGGCGCACCGCGCTGCACGAGCAGCCGATTGCAGACGACGACGGATCCGTTCCCCGCCGCGCCGCCGATGACGAATGCGACGGCGAGCCAGATGGAGCCGGACAGCGCGGCCGCTCCCCAGCCCACGCCCATGAGCACGAGCGAGCCGACGTAGTTGCGGCGCAGGCCCACCCTTCCGAGGGCGGGCGCGCTCAGGAAGCTTCCGATCGCGAGGCCGACCCCGCTCGCCGCGACGAGCGCGCCGTACCCGAGGTCACCGGTGTCGAGGACGTCCTTCGCGTAGAACACCTCGGCCACGTTGACCGCACCGGCGCCGAGCAGCGCGACGTTCCACACGATGAGCACGGTGCGAAGAGGCCGGGAGGTGGCTACGAGCTTCAACCCGTCGGCGACGTCGCGCCAGTGCCCTCGCGTGAGCGGGTCCTCGGAGCGGAGGCTCGTCTCCCGGATTCGAGCGACGAACGCCGCGGAGAGGAGGAAAGTCACGGCGTTGAATGCGTACGGGACCGTCGGTCCCCAGGCCGCGTACATCAGGGCGCCCAGGAGAGGGCCGAGCGTCATCGCGAGCGTGTCCACCGTCACCGTGAGCGAGTTCGCATTTGCGAGCTCCTCGTCCGGGACGAGATTCGGGATCGCGGCGTTCGCAGCCGGGAAGAAGAAGCCCGTCGCCACACCCGTGACCGCGGCGAGCACGACCAGCCCTTCCGCGCTGCCGACGAACGGCAGCGCTGCGAAAACGCCGAAGCGCACCAGGTCGGACGCGATCATGAGCCGGCGCCGCGAAAGCCGATCGACGAGAGGGCCGAGCAGGAAGCCGATGACGACGATCGGGAGGAAGTCCGCGATGAGGAGCGCCGCGACCCAGATGCCCGATCCGGTCAGATCCCGGATCTGCAGAACGAGCGCGATCGCGGCGAGATAGGTGCCGAAGCTCGACCCTGCCGTCGCCAGGAAGAGGTACCCGAACGAGGGCGATCGGCGAAGGAGGCCGAGACGGCTGGAGGTCTTCACGTCCGGTGATGACGCTACCACCGTCTCCCGATTCCGACTACGGCCGTTCAGGCCGTGTCCCGGCTGGACATGTGCGGCGAGTTCGGCGCCGCGGCGATGGTGCCTGCCTGCCTACGAGGCGCCACGCAGCGCCACTTTCATGCGCTGCGCGACGACGCGCGAGACCGCGATCTCGGTTGCGCGAACAGGCGGTGTGACGACGCCGGCGAAGAGCACTCCGGCCAGCGCCCGTCCGTGCGTGAGGAGCACGAGGTCGATGTAGAAGAGCGGCGGCTCTTGCGGATCCGCGGCGGAGAACGTGAGACGATGCGCCTTCGCGACGACCGAGAGCTTCGGGAGCGGCAGCGCGCGTGTCGAGATCCGCACCGTCTCACCCTGTTGCGCGAATGCCTTGCGGAACTCGTCGCGGAGGCAGCTCAGGCCGGCGTCGCTCGTACCGCGCCTCCACGACGAACGCGCATCGGGAGCGGAGACGTACACCGCTGCGGTCGAGCCGACGACCTGATAGTCCCGCGCCCAGTAAGGCGACGTGGCCTGCCCGCCTATCGCGAGATCGGACTCGTCGAGCGCTCTGCACGTGATATGCGGCTCGAGGTCCGACGTTCGCTCGGGTCGGTAGCCCGCAGGAAGGTCGGTCTTGCGAAGCACCATTGCTGCGGCCCGCTTCTGATCCGCCGCCTGGATACGTTGCTGCGGGTCGAGGTGATCGGCCGTCGCCGCACCCGCGGCGGCGAGGGCCACGACAACGCAGAAGAGAACCGCACGCATGTCTCTCAGAGTACGGATCAGCGCGGCTCGTACGCGAGGTTCTGCCGCAGCCAGCGCTCGGCCTCCGCGATCTCGATGCCCTTGCGTTCGGCGTAGTCCGAGACCTGGTCCCGGCCGATCCGCCCGACCGAGAAGTACCGCGCTTGCGGATGACCGAAGTACAGTCCGCTGACGCTCGCGGCCGGTGTCGTCGCGTATGACTCGGTCAGCCCGATGCCCGCCCGCTCCGCGTCGAGGAGCTCGAGCAACCGCCCCTTCTCCGAGTGGTCCGGACAGGCGGGGTATCCGTAGGCCGGGCGGATCCCGCGGAACCGCTCGCCGACGCGCTCCTCGTGCGTGAGCGACTCCGAAGGCGCGTACCACTGCTGCCTCGCGACCTCGTGCAGGCGCTCGGCGAAAGCCTCCGCCAGACGATCGGCGAGCGCGCGAGCCATGATCGCGCGGTAGTCGTCGAGCTCTGCAGCGAAGCGGTCGGCCAGCGCCTCGGCCCCGTGGATACCCACCGCGAACGCACCCACGTGGTCGGCCAACCCCGTCTCGGCCGGCGCGACGAAGTCCGCGAGCGAGCGGTTCGGTCTGGAGTCGGCGTGATCGCCCTGCTGTCGGAGCATCGCGAACCGGATGTCACCGTCCAGCACGACGTCGTCGCCGTCGGCGACGGCTGGCCAGAACCCGTAGACGCCACGCGCCTGGAGCAGTCCGTCCGCCGCGATCTCGTCGAAGAGCTCGTTGGCGCTCGCGAACAGGTCGCGCGCGACCTCGCCCTTCTCGGGGTCGTCGAGGATCGCCGGATACCTGCCCTTCAGCTCCCAGGCATGGAAGAAGAACGTCCAGTCGATGTAGCCGCGGAGCGTGCCGAGGTCCTCCTCGACGAGGCGCACGTCCGTGAACGGAGGCGCGGCGAGGTCGTCCGCGTGCCAGTCGATCGGCGTCCTGCGCGTGCGCGCCTCGCGAATCGGGAGCAACGGCTTGCGCCCCTTCTCGGCGTGGAGCGCGCGCAGGCGGTCCTGATCGGTGCGGTTCGCCGTGTCGAGCCGGGCCTTGCGGTCGGCGTCGAGAAGATCGGCGACGACGCCGACCACGCGCGAGGCGTCGAGCACGTGCACCGTCGGCTGGCCGTACTCCGGTGCGATGCGGACGGCGGTGTGCTGCTTCGACGTCGTGGCACCGCCGATGAGGAGCGGAAGCTCGATGCCGCGGCGCTCCATCTCCTTCGCAACCGAGACCATCTCGTCGAGCGACGGCGTGATGAGTCCCGACAGCCCGACGACGTCGCAGTCCTGCTCGAGCGCCACGTCGAGGATCCGGTCGGCGGGAACCATGACGCCGAGGTCGATCACGTCGTAGCCGTTGCAGCCGAGGACGACGCCGACGATGTTCTTGCCGATGTCGTGCACGTCGCCTTTCACCGTCGCCATGACGATGCGTGCCGCGGACGAGCGCTCCGTCTTCTCGGCTTCCATGTAAGGCTCGAGATACGCAACGGCGCGCTTCATCGCGCGGGCGCTCTTGACGACCTGCGGGAGGAACATCTTCCCGGCGCCGAAGAGGTCGCCGACGATCTTCATCCCGTCCATGAGCGGCCCCTCGATCACGTCGAGCGGCCGCGCAGCCGCGGCGCGCGCCTCCTCGGTGTCCTCCTCGATGAAGTCGACCATGCCGTGGACGAGCGCGTGCGCGAGCCGGTCGGCGACGGGGGCCTCGCGCCAGGAGAGATCGAGCTCGCGCTTCGTCGCGCCGCCGGTGACGGTCGTGGCGTACTCGACGAGACGCTCGGTCGCGTCGGGGCGGCGGTCGAAGAGGACGTCCTCGACGCGCTCGAGCAGATCGGGCTCGATGTTCTCGTAGACGGCGAGCTGTCCGGCGTTGACGATTCCCAGGTCGAGCCCGGCACGGATCGCGTGGTAGAGAAACGAGGCGTGCATCGCCTCGCGGACGGCATCGTTTCCGCGAAACGCGAATGAGAGGTTGGAGATCCCGCCCGAGACGAGCGCGCCGGGGCAGCGCTCCTTCAGCAGCGGGATTGCGTCGATGAACGCCTTCGCGAACGCGGCGTGCTCCTCGATCCCGGTGGCGACGGCGAGGACGTTCGGGTCGAGCACGACGTCCTCGGGCGCGAACCCGGCCTCGGCGAGGAGGAGGTCGTAGGCGCGGCCGAGGATCTCGACCTTCCGCTCGACCGTGTCGGCCTGCCCGCGCTCGTCGAACGCCATGACGACGACTGCAGCGCCGAACGCGCGCACGGTACGCGCCTGCTCGAGAAACGGCTCCTCGCCTTCCTTCAGCGAGATCGAGTTCACGACCCCTTTGCCCTGCAGGCACCGCAACCCCGCCTCGAGCGCCGAGAAGCGCGAGCTGTCGACCATGATCGGAAGCCGCGCAGCCTCCGGCTCCGTGGCGACGAGGTTGAGGAACGTCGTCATCGCCTGCTCCGCGTCGAGCAGGTCGGCGTCCATGTTGACGTCGAGGAGATTGGCCCCACCCCGCACCTGTTCGAGCGCGACGTCGACCGCGCTCTGGAAGTCGTTCGCCTCGATCAGGCGACGGAACTTCGCAGAGCCGGTGACGTTCGTGCGCTCGCCGACCATGACGAACCCCGTGTCCGGGCCGATGACGAACGGCTCGAGACCCGAGAAGCGCGGCAGCCGCGAGCGCTCGGGCACCCGTCGCGGCGGAAGGCCCTCGACCGCGCGGACGATCGCGTGCGTGTGCTCGGGCGTCGTCCCGCAGCATCCTCCGACGAGATTGACGAGCCCGTCCTCCGCGAACGACCGGAGGTACCTGCTCGTGTCGGCCGCCTGCTCGTCGTGGAGGCCGAGTGCGTTCGGCAGGCCGGCGTTCGGATGGCAGGACACGTAGGTGGAGGCGACGTTCGCAAGTCCCTCGAGGAAGGGCCGCATCTCGGTCGCGCCGAGCGAGCAGTTGACGCCGACGATGAACGGCTGCGCGTGCTCGACCGAGATCCAGAACGCGTCCGACGTCTGGCCGGAGAGGTTCCGCCCGCTCTTGTCGATCGCGGTGAAGGAGAGCCAGAGCGGCAACTCGGGGGCTGCGGCCCGCGCAGCGACGATCGCCGCCTTCGCGTTGAGCGTGTCGAAGATCGTCTCGACCAGCAGAAGATCCACGCCCCCGTCGCGCAACGCGCGGATCTGCTCCTCGTACGCCGCCTGCACCTGGTCGAATGTCACCGCGCGGTACGCCGCGTCCTCCACCTTCGGGGAGAGCGAGAGCGTGACGTTCAGTGGGCCGACCGAGCCGGCGACGAAG
Source organism: uncultured Gaiellaceae bacterium (assembly GCA_963783705.1). GTDB lineage: Bacteria > Actinomycetota > Thermoleophilia > Gaiellales > Gaiellaceae > GMQP-bins7. The sequence goes on along the minus strand of CAWAOK010000008.1, from coordinate 44,106 downwards.
CGCGGCCGGTCCGGCGTGCGCGCCGTCCACGCATCGGCCGCGGCGCGGGCGAGCCGAGCGCCCTCGAGGCTCATCTCCGCAGCCGCACCCTGAAGCGCGTAGTCCGCCTGCCCGATCGAGGTCGCGGTGAACGTGTTCGTCGTCGCAATGTCGGCGCCGGCCTCGAAGTACGCGTCGTGAATCTCGGACACGATCCCCGGCGCGGACAGGTTGAGGATGTCCGGGTCGCCCTTGACGTCGTGCGTGTGCGAGGCGAACCGCTCGCCGCGATACTCCTCCTCGGAGAGCCCTCGACGGTGGATGAGCACTCCCCACGCCCCGTCGAGCACGAGAATCCGCTGGGCGAGAAGCTCTTTGAAGTGTGTGCGTGTGTCCTTCACGAAAATCGGCTCCCGCCTAAAGGGTCGGGAGCCGGAAGGCTCTCGCGCTTTAGGCGTTTGGTAACCCGGTCGCCAAGCTGCCGTTCAAAGCTCTCCGGGATTCTCAGGCTAGCGGATACGCCTGCAGACGAGCAATTCCGCGCACGGCCGAAGCCAGCCCGCGGACGCGAAGCGTCCGCCTTGCGCCTAACCGGTCGTGCGGCCAGAGACCGAGAGCTGGTTCTCGGCGTGCTGGATGCGCTGCTCGAGCTGCCAGCGATCCGCCGTGGAGTCTCCCGCTTCGAGCTTCTCGAGCTCCGCCTTCGCCGCCTCGAGCTGAGCGCGAGCGCGCTCGTCGTCGATCTCCTTCACGCTCACCGCGTCGTCGACGAGCGCGAGCGCACGGTCGAGCTCGACCTTGAAGAAGCCTGGGCCGGTCGCGAACTCGATGACCTCGTTCGGGCTCAGATGGATCCGCGTCGAGCCGGCCTTGAGCGTCGCGACGAGCGGCGCGTGTCGTGCCAGCACGCCGATCTCTCCCGCAGCTCCGGGGACGACGATCATCTCCGCCTCGCCGTCGAACGCCGCGCCGTCCGGTGTGACCAGCGAGACGTCGAACTTCGGATGCGACTCGGCCATGGCGCGCGCCTTACGCCGCCACGGCTTCCGCCGTCCGTGCCTTCTCGACCGCGTCCTCGATCGTGCCGACCATGTAGAAGGCCGACTCGGGGAGGTCGTCGTGCTCGCCGTCGATGATCGAGCGGAAGCTCGCGATCGTGTCCTCGAGCTTCACGTACTTGCCCGGCGTGCCCGTGAACTGCTCGGCGACGAAGTTCGGCTGCGAGAGGAAGCGCTCGATCCGGCGGGCGCGCGCCACGACGACCTTGTCCTCGTCGGTGAGCTCGTCCATGCCGAGGATCGCGATGATGTCCTGCAGGTCCGCGTAACGCTGAAGGAGCTGCTGGACGAGCGTCGCGACCTCGTAGTGCTCGTCGGAGACGATGCCGCGCTGGAGCGCGCGCGAGTTGGACTTGAGCGGATCGACCGCCGGGTAGATGCCCTTCTCCACGATCGCGCGGTCGAGCACCGTCGTCGAGTCGAGGTGGGCGAATGTGTTCGCCGGGGCCGGGTCGGTCAGGTCGTCGGCGGGAACGTAGATCGCCTGCACCGACGTCACGGAGCCTGTCCGTGTCGACGTGATCCGCTCCTGGAGCTGGCCCATCTCGGTCGCGAGGGTCGGCTGGTAGCCGACCGCGCTCGGCATGCGACCGAGGAGCGCCGAGACCTCCGAGCCCGCCTGGACGAACCGGAAGATGTTGTCGATGAAGAGCAGCACGTCCTGGCCCTCGTCGCGGAAGTACTCGGCCATCGTTAGGCCCGACAGGGCGACGCGCAGGCGCGCTCCCGGCGGCTCGTTCATCTGCCCGTAGACGAGCGCGACCTTGTCGAGAACGCCGGACTCCGTCATCTCGAGGAGAAGGTCGTTCCCCTCACGCGTCCGCTCACCGACGCCGGCGAACACGGACACGCCGCCGTGTTGCATGGCGACGTTGTGGATGAGCTCCTGGATGAGCACGGTCTTGCCGACACCCGCGCCGCCGAAGAGGCCGATCTTGCCGCCCTTCACGTACGGGGCGATCAGATCGATGACCTTGATCCCCGTCTCGAAGGTCTCGATCGTCGGCGAGAGGTCGCGGAACGCGGGCGGGTCGCGATGAATCGACCAGCGCTCCGTGTCCGCTGCGATCGGCTCGAGCTCGTCGATCGGCTCGCCGATCACGTTCCAGAGCCGACCGAGGGTCGATGCGCCGACGGGCACGGAGATCGGCTTGCCCGTGTCGACGCAGACGGAGCCGCGCGACAGGCCGTCGGTCGAGTCCATTGCGACCGCGCGCACGCGATCGTCACCGAGGTGCTGCTGCACCTCTGCGATAAGGGTGCGCGACTCGTCGTCTCCAGCGAACTCGACCCTGAGTGCCGTGTAGATCTCCGGAAGCTCGTCGGGGAAGACAGCGTCGATGACGACGCCCTTGATCTCGATGATCCGGCCTGTGTTCGTGCGAGATGTCTCGGACATGGTTCTCCTGAGGCGAGGATTGGCGCCGCGGCGACGAGGGCGCAGCCCGCGAAACTCTAGCGAAGAGGTGTGCGTCCTCTGTCCGAGACTCGTCAGGAGGCGGCGGGCTGAAGCACCGAGACGTCGATTCCCTTCCCCGCCATGCCCGCGAGCGCGAGATTCACCTGATCCCAGCTCTCGAAGCTCAACCCTTCAGCACCGAGCACGAGCTCACCGAATCCCGGCTGCCGCGCATCCGATGCGGTCGCCTCGAGATCGACGGACAGCTGGTGGAGTCCGCGAACGAGTTTCTCGTGCTCCTCTTCGAAGCCGTCGGGAGCCTCGATGTCGCCGAGGTCTCCGGCTGCGTCGCCGATCGCCTCGCCGGCTTCCTCGATGCGGTTCAAGTACTCGGCTTTCGACGTCGCCTTCGGGATGCGCGCGAGCGCAAACTCGACGCGGTTGCGGGTCGTGACGACAACTTCCGCGAACTCGTCGACGGTGGGAGCGGAGCTCGAACCGCACCCTGCCCCCAGGCCTGCCACGAGCGTGACGGCGGCGAGCAATGCGAGTACATAGCGTGACCTCATCTACGGACCTCGGAAGGGCGGATCAGAGTACGGGATCCGCGGAGCTGGGCCCGTGAGCCTGCGAGAGCTGGATGAGTGCAAGCTCTCGCTCGAGCTCTGCGCGCGTCTGGAACTGGCTGACGGTTCCGAGAGATCCCGCGTCGGCCACGGAGCTGGATCCGAACTGGCTCGCGAGCCCGACTGCCATGAGCGCCACGGCGGCAGCGACACTCACCTGGGCGCGGCCCGCAAGAGACGAGCGCCGCACGCGGCGGATCTCTACCGGGCGAGCGAGTTGCTCGTGCGGCGCTTCGCGCAACGCCTGTGTGAAGGAGGCCGTACCTTCGGCGAACATGCGGCACTCCGCACATCGACCAAGATGCGAAGCAACCATCCGGCGCTCGAGCTGGGACAGCTCGCCGTCGAGCTCGAGCGAGACCTGTGCGCGGACGCGCTCACAGTCCCGTGTGGGAGTTAGCAGGCTCACACTCGCTCTGACGACGGCACGCTCGGAGAGTTAGCCGGCGCGAGTCCGGTCGAGCCCGGCTCGACGAGATCGAACGGCTTCATCACCTCGGCGAAATGGCACGCGACGGGATGACTGCCTCCAGGCCGGGCGATCAGTTCAGGGTCCTCGACCGCGCAAATCTCCTGCGCTTTCCAGCAGCGCGTTCGAAAGCGGCAGCCGGACGGAGGGTTGGCCGGGCTGGGAACGTCGCCCTCGAGCACGATGCGACCACGCCTGCCGCGGTGGTTCGGCGACTCGATCGGAACTGCCGAGAGGAGCGCCTGCGTGTACGGGTGCATCGGCGCCTCGTAGATCTGTGTGCGCGTTCCGACCTCGACGATTCTTCCCAGATACATCACTGCGACGCGGTCCGATACGTGCCGAACGACGGAGAGGTCGTGCGCGATGAAGAGATACGTGAGCCCGAAGTCGGTCTGGAGTTGCTCGAGAAGGTTCACCACCTGGGCCTGCACCGAGACATCGAGGGCGGAGACCGGCTCGTCGAGAACGATCAGCTTGGGGTTGAGGGCGAGGGCGCGCGCAACGCCGATGCGCTGACGCTGCCCGCCCGAGAACTCGTGTGGGAAACGGTTTGCGTGCTCACTGCTCAGGCCGACGGTCCGCAAAAGCTCCTCGACGCGCCGCGCGCCTTCCGAGCCGCGGTACAGGCCGTGAATCCGCAACGGCTCTGCGACGATGTCGCGAACGGTCATGCGCGGGTTCAGCGAGGCATATGGATCCTGAAACACGATCTGAACGTCGCGTCGCACCGCCCGCATCTCGCGCCGCTTGAACTTGGTGATGTCGCGACCGTCGAAGTAGATCGCGCCCGAGGTCGGCTCGATCAGCTTGATGATCGTGCGGCCGAGCGTCGTCTTACCGCAGCCCGACTCACCCACGACGCCGAGCGTCTCGCCCTCACGAACCGACAGATCGATGCCGTCGACCGCACGAACCTGGCCGACCGTGTGCTTGAAAATGCCGGCCTTGATCGGAAAGTGCTTGACGAGCGCCTCGACGCGGAGGATCGTGTCGCTGCTTTCGGACATCGCCGTGCGCTCTTCGGCAGTCAGCAGTTTCGTCTCGCTCACGACCTGCCTCCGGCTTCTGCGCCGATTCCCACTTCGGTAGCTGCGAGCTCCTCAGCAAAGTGGCATGCGGAGAGGTGTGCTCCCTCGTCCGTCTGGCGGAGCTCGGGGACATCGGTTCGACAGATCGCCCTTCCCTGCGACATCACACAACGAGGATGGAACGCGCAGCCCGGCGGCAAGGAGATCAGGCTTGGGGGTTGACCCGGAATCGGCTCGAGCCGCTCCTTGTCGACGTCGACCCTTGCCAGGCTGTTCATGAGCCCAACGGTGTACGGGTGGCGAGGTGAGTTGAAGATCGTGAAGACATCGCCGAGCTCGACGACCTTCCCCGCATACATCACGACGACACGATCGGCGAGCTCCGCGATCAAGCCCAGGTCGTGGGTGATGAGGACGGTCGCTGCCTGTGTCTCCGCCTGTGCCTTCTTCAAGACCTCCACGATCTGAGCCTGGATGGTGACGTCGAGTGCCGTCGTAGGCTCGTCGGCGATGAGGACGCTCGGATTGTTTGCGATTGCCATCGCGATCATCGCGCGTTGGCGCATCCCGCCCGAGAACTCGTGCGGATACTGCTCGACGCGGCGCTCGGCGTACGGGACGCCTACGAGCTCGAGCAGCTCGATCGTCCGCTTCTTCGCGTCATCGTCGCTCATGCCGGGGTTGTGCGTCGTCAACGCCTCGGAGATCTGGTCGCCGATGGTGAACACCGGGTTCAGCGATGTCATCGGGTCCTGGAAGATCATCGCCATCTCCCCACCTCTGAGCTCGCGCAACTCGCTCTTCGAGAGCTTGAGGAGGTCCTGGCCCTTGTACAGCGCCTCGCCGCTCGTGATCCTGCCGGGAGGCATGGGGATGAGCCCGAGGACGGAGAGCATGGATACGCTCTTGCCGGAGCCGGATTCGCCGACGATGCCGAGGAACTCCCCCGGCGCCAAGTCGTAGCTGACCTCGGTGACAGCGCGGACGACCCCGTCCTCGGTGCCGAACTCGACGGTGAGATCGCGGATCTCGAGGATGGGGTCCGCCGCTCGTTCGGACACTGGCGGGCTAGCCTCGCGTCCTGCGTTGGGTTGGGTCGAGCGCGTCGCGCAGCCCGTCGCCGACGAAGTTGATGGCGAGCGCGATGATCACGATCACGAGCCCTGGAAACGTGATGAGCCACCACGTTTCGAGTCCCTGTTCCTGACCGTCGTCGATCAGCTTGCCGAGTGCCGCATTCGGGGGCTGGATCCCGAACCCGAGGAAGGAAAGTGCTGCCTCCACGAGGATCGCAGCCGCGACGATCAGGGTCATGAAGACCACGATCGGCCCGACACAGTTCGGAAGGATGTGCCGAATGATGATGCGCATGTCGCTCGCACCGGCTGCCTTGGCCGCCTCGACGAACTCCTTCTCCCGCAGGGAGAGGAAGAGGCCGCGAACGATCCTCGCCAGCGCCGTCCAGAAGAGGAACGCGAGAATTAATCCGATCCTGAAGGGATCCCCCGACCCGAAGAAGACGGACGCGGTGAGAAGAACCGCGAGGCCGGGCAGCGTGAGGATGAGATCGGTAAAGCGCATGAGGAGGTTGTCGACCTGACCGCTGTAGTACCCGGCCACCGCGCCGACCGTCGTGCCGATGAAGGTCGAGACAACCGCGACCATGACTGCGACCCACAGCGACGTCCGGATCCCGTACATGACCCGGCTCAGGTAGTCGCGGCCGAGCGAATCGGTGCCGAACACGTGCTTGGCCTCGAGCGTGGGAGACTGGAGCGTGTTGGTGAGGTCGAGCTCGTCAAAGGCGTACGGAGCGAGCTGCGGCGCGAAGAGGCCGACCAGCGCGATCAGGATCAGCACGACGAGGCTGACCACCGCGAGCTTGTGCCGGAAGAATCGCATCCGCACATATGCCCACTGGCTTCGCGCCTTGACGTCTACACCGGATTCGTACGCGAGGTCGACCCCGACGACAGCAGGATCCCCGCCGAGCGTCATCCCCGCCGGCATGGCCTCTGGACGACCGCCCGACACTTCGTCTCGCTGCTCGATCAGACGTTCCGTTGACGGGTGTCGATCAGTCATAGCGGACCCGCGGATCGAGAAGGCCGTACGCGACATCTGCGATGAGGTTGAAGACGATGATCATCGTCGCAGTGATCATCAGAAAGGCCATGACCGGATAAGGGTCGTTCTGGAGCAATGCGGTCGTGAAGTAGAGCCCCATGCCATCCAGTGAGAAGACGGTCTCGGTCACGATGACGCCACCCAGAAGCGCGCCGAAGTTGATCGCGACGAGCGTGACGAGGGGAATCAAGGCATTGCGGAAAGCGTGCTTCATCGTCACGCGCTTCTCGTCCAGACCCTTTGCGCGCGCGGTGCGCACGTAGTCGGAGTTGATCACCTCGAGCATCGACGCACGCATGTAGCGCGAATACGTCGCGACGCTGGCGATCATCAGCACGATCACGGGCAAGACGAGGTGATGGCCGCGGTCGATCCAGTAGCTGACACCGGAACCGGGATCGACCGAGTTCAGACTCGTGATCGGGAATACGTTGTAGCCCGTACTCTCGTAGACCTGCACCACCGCCACCTGGAGCATGAGCGCGATCCAGAAGACCGGAGCCGCGAGCCCGAGGAAGCTGAACGTCGTCGCGGTGTAGTCGAACGCCGAGTACTGGCGTAACGCCGAGAACACCCCGATGATCACGGCGATCAAGACCGCCAGGATCTCGGCGATGAAGACGAGTTGCAGGGTGTTCTTCATCACGCGCCACAGGTCGGGCAGAATCGGCTGGTTCGAGAGGAGCGTCGTACCGAACTGGTTGGTGACCGCGTCCTGCACCCAGTAGAGGTAGCGGACGGGAATCGGGTCGTCGAGGTGCTTACGATCCTTGATGTTCTGGATCGACTGCTGCGACACGTTCGGAGTCATCTCGAGTGCGGCGAGCGGGTTCCCCGAGACAGTGACGAACGTGAATACGAGGAAGCTCGCCAGGACCAAGACGACGATGCTGTAGAGGAGTCTGCGGATGATGTACGTGAGCATGGCCGAGTCCCCAGATCTTAGAAGGAAGTCCCACCCCCGCCTACTGGCGGGGGTGGGACTCGAAGTGCAGGCAAGTGGCCTGACACGCTGGTGCTACCTCGTTGCCTAGGACACCGACCAGCCGTTGGCGTTCCAGGGGTAGCCCTCAGACGTCGGGTTGTAGCCCAGACCCTTCACCTTCGTGGAGCGAATCGTGTAGCCGGGCCGTGCGAACATCGGGATCGTCGGCACGTCCGGAACCATGTACTTCTTCTCCGCCGCGTTCAGAATCGTGGCACGCTCGTTCGCGTCGAGCGTAACCGCGACCTTCTTGAAGGCAGCTGTGAGCCTCGCGTTGCAGTAGCTCATGTCGTTCGAGTCGCCACCGCACCCGTACACCGGTGCGACGCTCGAGATGCCCCAGCTCGGGCTCGAGACCCACGTGAACAGCATCAGATCCCAGTCACGTGAGGGAAGCGTCGTCCCGAACATCGTGCCGCCGGTCTGGAAGCGCGGAACGAGCTCGATGCCGACGCTCTTGAGCTGACGCTGGACGATCTCGAAGGTCAGTGCGCGAAGAGCGTTTCCGGTCGTCGTGAAGAACCGGAACGACAGCTTGCCGACTCCTGGGCACGAGAAGATGTTGCTGTTGCCCGCGCTCGGCTTGTCAGGCCCACCGGTGCAGCCCTTGGCCTTGAGCATGGAGATGACCTTCGTCTGGCTGAACCCCCACGAGGCCCAGTTCTGCTTGTAGGAGCTCTCGAAGGGCTTGAACATGTGGCTCTGCAGGGCCGGAAGAATGCCCTTGTAGATGCCCTGATCGGTGTACAGCGCCTTCGCGATCTGCGGCCGGTTGATCCCCGTGATGAGGGCCTGGCGGACGTAGCGCTGCTTGAGGGCCGGGTGGCCCTTGGCGCCGAACTGGATGTCGATGTGCTCGTGCGAGTAGCCGACCTTGGCGTCGACCACGAAGTTCGAGTCCGACATGAACCCCGCGATCTGCGGCTGTGCCTGCGACTCCATCGCCTGTCCCTCACCGGCCTTCAAGGCCTGGAAGCGGGCGTTGGTGTCGAGGATGTACCGCCACACGACCCGATCGAGCTTCATCGGGGCCGTGGCCTTGAACCTCGGGTTCTTGTTCACGGTCAGCTGCACGCCCTTCTGCCAGCTCGTGAACTTCCACGGGCCGTTGGAGACGGGCACCGAGTTCAAGAACTGCTCGTTCATGTCCTTGCCGGCGACGACGTGAGCGGCGTAGACGCTGCTCGAGACGAGGGCTTCCCAGTCGGCGTACTTCTTCTTCATGACCATGATGCCGGTCTGGCCCTTACAGCGGACGGACTTGATGTCCTCGTAGCCCGTCCGGTCGTCGACGTTGTTCTTCGGGTTGATGTAGACCTGCCACGTGGCGCGGAAATCGGCACACGTCACCGGCTTGCCGTCACTCCAGACGGCCGACTTCTTGTACTTGAACGAGACGGTGAGCGGACTCGTCTTGACGAGCTTCGGCTTACCGTCGAACAGGGTCGGGACGAGCTGACCCTTGTCGTTGCGCACCTGGCCACCCTGCCAGATGTTGTTGAGAACGAGCACCGTCGCGTAGAGGCCGTTGCCCGTCCAGTTGTTCTGGAGATTGGGCGGCTCCTGATCGTGAATGAGTACGAGTGTCCCAGCGGACGCTCGCTCCGGCCCGGCCGTCGCGGCGGGGCCGATCACGAGGCTTGCGACCAGCGCAAGTGCTCCCGTGAGGAGCAAGATCGAACGTTTACTCATGTACTCCCTCCATCCGAGTGGTCTCCTGCTGACGTTCACCACGGCGAGTTGTCAGACCGGCCGACATGTAGCGTCTCACCGGCTGAAACCAGCCATAACGCGTCGTTCCGGATGCCTCCATCGCCATGGTCAAGTGCAGGATCATAGTGTGTGACGTACTGCAGACCAATTCGTTAGGAGGTCGTCGATGCAGATCCCAGGAAGCGACGCCGCAGGGCGCGATACGCGCTACTTCGTAGCGGCGGAGGATACCGCACGCCATGCGGAACGCGCTGGCCCTCTCCTCGAAGGTTCAGTCGGCGTCGAGTGGTACGAGCGCCCGGGGAGCCAGGTGGACCATGCCGCACTCATCCTCTGCAGGCTCAGACGGGCGCGAGCAGGCGAGAAGGGCTCGCCCCAGCACGGCGACGAAGCGGTACGGCTCGTCCTCACCGATTCGAGCCACGCAGCGCTTGTCTGGCTCGCGAGCCGGGCGATCTCGTACATGGACGAGAGCGGCTTCGCAGAAGCGGTCGAGATGTGGTTTCCCGACGATCTGGACGCGTCGTAGGAGCAGCGTCGCTGGCCACTCGGTGCTCCGCTCAGCGATCGCGACGCAGGAGCAGTATCGACAGTGGAAGGAATGCCGCCATCGCGAGAAAGGGCGCCAATGCCGTTCGACCGCTGCGCGACCCTTGAACCACCGTCGGGCCGCTGTCGAGATGCTCGCGCGCCGCACGCGCGACCACTGCGATGCTCGACTCGCCATGCACGCTTCCTCCGGTCGAGGCTGCGAGGCCGTCGAGGATCGGCCGAGACGAAGGGTCGGGGAGGTACTCCGGCTCGGGCACCCCGCGCGAGAAGACCCGTTCCTTCTCATTCCAGAAATGGACGAAGACGGTCGAGATGGCCGGCGGCCGCCGGTAGAGCGTGCCCAACCGGGCGTTCGCCACGGGCAGGCTCTCGCCGTCGGTCAGCACGACAACGAGCCGCTTCTTCGCCTTGGGTGCGAAGTAGCGCAAGCCTCTGATCGCCGCCAGCGAGTCGAGCTTGGTCGCGTTCGACAGGAAGCTCACGCTCGGCGGGGGTCTCTCGATTCCGATCGAACGGTCGAGCGTCGCCTGGAAGACATCGACGTCCGCGTTCGGGAAGAGGTGCGGAAGCACCCTGTCCGTGAACGAGGCGAGCCCGACGGGGACGTCCGGGAGCGCCGCTCGGAGCTCGGTCGCGAGCCTCTTGGCGCGTTCGAGTCGGGTTGGGGAGCCCTGCGCCGTCTGCGCGAGCATCGACCGGGACACGTCGACGACGAAGAAGGCCTCGACGTCCGTACGCACACGGCGCTCCGACGTCTGCTCGAGAACGGGCTGCGCTGCAGCCACGCCGATGAGCGCGGCGGCTGCGAGCAGAGCGCCGACTGGAACGAGGAGCTGGCGCGCGCGCACCGATGGCAGGCTCACGACCCGCCGAAGGCGCTCGGCGCGCCGTCGGATCAAGAGGAGGACGAGGAGCGGTACCACCGCGCCGAGGATGAGTGCGGCGCCGAGCGGCGTGAGAAAGGTGACGGCCGCGGCTGTCAGTAGCCACCTCCCGGTTCTCCGGCTCCCGCCCCTTTCGCGCCCGCTCCACCAGGTGAAGGATTGACGCCTCCAGCGCCTTCGGTCAGTTGAATTCCGCGCCCACGCTGGAGCGCGAGCTCGAGGTTGAACTTGGCCTCGTCGTTGTCGGGATCGAGCGCGAGCGCGAACTCGAGGCTCGCGACGGTGCTCTGCAGAAGCGCATTGCGCTCCTGCGTCTCACTGACGAGTCGGGCGAGGCCGAGCACACCGAGCAGGCCCGCGGCCCTGGATCGCCGCGCACTGTCGCCTGGGCTCGTCGCGATCGCCTCGAGCCGCGCCTGCGCTTCGTTGCGCCGGAGAGCGAGCTCCGGGTCCGACACCGTCGCGTCTTCCAGGCGCGCAAGCCGAATCGCTCGGACTGCACGTCGAAACTCGACGTCGTCGTCGACGCCGAGCACCATTGCCGCGGCGTCCACCGGCATGCGTGTTGCCGGCTCCCAGAGATCGGAGGCGCTCGGCGCGACCCGGTACCGGATGTCTCCCTCGGTCACCTCGCTTCGCCAGCTGGACACGTCCATGGCGATCACGAGCAGCGCGGCCGAGGCGACGAAGGACGCTGCAGCTCCCGCGACCAGCGCAGCTCGTCTGGTGAGGATCCGCTCCCTCACTGCGCGCTCCGCAGCGTGGGAAGAGCGAGGCGCCCGGCGAAGCCTTCGTGCAACGCAAGCGCCACGAAGAGCAGTCCTCCCAGCACGAACAGCAGGATGGGCACCCGGCTTTGAGCCTCGCTCTCGACGGGTACTGCCTCGTCGGAGCCCAATGGCGCAGTGAATGCTCCCTTCTCCAGCAAACCGCCGAAGAGGACCCGAGCATCGCTCGACGGAGCGAGCGCCGCGACGCGGAGCTCGATCGAGCTCCGCTCGAGTCGCGCTATCGTCGCCGACAGTCGGGGGAGGTCGTCGGGCGCCGTCTCCAGGTCGCTGACGAGAAGGATGGCGCCGTTCTCGACGCCGTCCCGCTCGAGGATCCCCTGGGCGAGATCGAGCGCCTGTGAGATGCGGGTTCCGGCGCGGAATGTGCCCGTCCACGGGTTCACCGCTGGGCCGAGCTCGGGGGTGACGAGCAGACGCAGCATCGGCCGCATCTGAGACGCCGGCGTGCCGGGAGGAAGCAGCTCGTACGGAACGTCCGAGAAGACGACGAGTCCGATCGGTGCGTCTTCCGCGATCAATCGTCGAAGCACGCTCCGAACCTGGACGTAGTCCTCGTCTGCGATCGAGAGTGACAGATCGAGAACGACGATCCCGGTCGCTCCGCTCGGCAGGATGCCGCGCTCCCGCGCTTCGAGGTTGCTCGCGGAGGCAGCCGCAGCGGCCAGCAGGGCGACAGCCACGACCACCAATCCCAGGCGAAGGAACCGCGCCCGGCGGGCCGGAGTGCGGAGGGCGACGACGTCGTGGCTGTGCACGCCGGTCGTCTTCTGCGCGCGTCTAGACCTCACGCCCATTCGTCTCCCGTTCCGCTGCGGCTTCCTCGAGCTCGAGCTCGAGCGCCGAGCGGACGAGGGTCGCCAAATCTGTGGTCTCGTCGACCTCCGGCGCATCCTCGGACCACGCAAGTATGCGAGCCGACCGCGCGAGGTCGCGGTCTCCTCCGGACTCGTCGAGCACCTCGGCAACGAGCTCCAGCGCGCGACGGCGATCTTGGGCGCCGTCGGCTCGGGCGCCGTCCTCGAGGAGTCGAAGCGCCTGCTGGAGTGGCGAGAGCGGCGGGGGCGGTGGAGCTTCGGGCACGGGCGGAGGCGCTGGTGCACGCCGTGGCCAGGCCGCGTAGACGAGTACGGCCCCGGCGGTGGCAAGAAGCAATGCGCCCCCGATGAGAAGCGCCAACACGAGCACTGGATCCGATCGGTAGGACACCGCCGGCATCGTCAGCACATCCGCGCGCCATGGGGACGCAAGCTCGGCGCGCCCTGTGAAGCTCGCCGCGGAGAAGCGTGAGTACACGGTGATGACCGGCAAGTCGACGCGAAGCGACTTGCGCGTCTCGCCTGCTCCCGGAGCGGCATACGACGCCCGCGCCGAGTCGAACTCGATCTGCGCCGTCTGGCCAGGCGGAACGCACGGGCTCGTCAGGCAGCGAAGAACGTACGTGATCGTGAGATGGGTGAGCGAGCCCCCGTCGCGCTGAACCCGCTCGGGCTCGCCCACGATCGTCCAGGGCGAGAATGCGGCCGCCAGTCGCACGGAGTCGGGATCGACACGCTCCCCGTCGAGGACGAAATCGACCTGGGCACGCACCGTGTCGCCGAACAGGAGGATGCGTGGCGAGATCGAGCTGCGAGCGGTGATCGCAGGCGCTCGCTCACTCGAGCTGCTCGGCTCCCCACGTGCGGACGGACCTTGCGGATCGACCTCCGGCGCAGCCGGCAGCCCTCCGGCGCGACTCGCGCGCTGCGCACCGCCGTCGGGCCAGGCGATGACGATCACGACGAGGGCGCTCACGACCGCGACTGCCGCGAACGCGAGGAGGGTGAGAATGCGGGTCATCGGCATCGAGCTGCGGCTTTCACGCTCCGATGACCCGCCGTGCGCGGCGGAGATCCGTCCACTGCAAGAAGGACGTGAGAACGTCGGCAGGATCGCTCCCGGACACGACGACCGGATCGATGTCGAGGGAACGGAAGTGCTCCAGGAGAGCCGCGAAGCGTGCCTCGTTCGCCTCGCGCCGAGCGACGGCTTCCTTGCGGCGCAGCCGCACGGGAACGAGTCGGCCGCTGGCCGGGTCGCGCAGCGCTACGACGATCCCGCTGACATCCGGGAAGCTGAGCTCCCACGTCGGGTCCTGGATCACGACGGGGATCACGTCCCACTGGTTCTCGAATGCCGCTATCCACATCTCCCTGGAGGGCTGCGGCACGAAGTCGGAGAGCACGAAGACGAACGTGCCTGCCGTGACCGACCGGCGGTGTGCCGCGAGATGCGCGAGCGACAGCTCGAGACAGTCCGGCGGAGCTGCGAAGTCGCTCGACTCCAGGCGTTCGTTCCTGAGCTTCATGAGCTTGCGTTCGAGCTGTGGCGGGCGCCAGAACGGCATGCCGTCGGCGTAGTCGAGGTAGCCGACGAACCCACCCGCTCCGGCTGCGCTGCCCAGGATCAACTCGAAAACAGTCCGCATCACGAGCGGCTTGTCGAGCCAGGGAAGTGGTGCCGCGAAGCATGACATCGGCGGCCGACGGTCGCAGACGACCACCACTCGTGGAGCCTCTTCGGCGAATCGCTCGCGGACGACGAACTCGTCACTCCCGCGAGCAGTCGAGAGCCGGGCCGACGCGGCCCAGTCGATCGTGTCGATGTCGTCACCGGGACGGTAGGGCCTCGACCCCGCGACATCGGTACCGGTCCCACGCCGCAGGCTGCGCATCGTCCCGAACGAGATCCCGATCATCCCCCGCCGAGGGATCAACGGAAAGGTCAGCCGAGCCTGGGCCACGGTTTCTAGACCGGTTGCGGACCGTCGAAGAGCGGATCCTCTTCGGAGCCGGGGCGTGGGGCGACCTCTAGGCAACCGGCACGGAAGGACTCGATTGCCGCGTGCCAGCCGGACGCGCGCGCCTGCGCCACGTACGCCGGAGTGAAGACGACCCGGTGCGCGAGCACCGGGACGAACAGCCGCTCGATGTCCTCCGGAACGACATAGCTTCGACCGTCGATGAGCGCCCACGCGCGCGTCGCTCGCTCGAGCGCGAGACTCCCGCGGACGGAGCTGCCGATGACGACTGCCTCGTGCTCGCGCGTCGCTCGCACGAGATCGACGACCCAGCGCTGGAGCACGTCATCGACGTAGACGTGTTGCGCGGCAGTCCGAAGCTCGTCCACCTCCTCGATCCCGATGACGGGGCCGAGGTCGTCGAGCGGATGCGCGAACCGCTGCTGCTCCAGGATCCTGATCTCGTCTTCGACCCCCGGGTAGCCGAGCGCGGTTCGGAGGAAGAAGCGATCGAGCTGCGCCTCGGGAAGCGGGAACGTTCCCTCGTACTCGATCGGGTTCTCGGTGGCGAGGAGCAGGAACGGCGAGGGGAGCTCGTGCGAGACACCGTCGACGGTGACCTGAAACTCCGCCATCGCCTCGAGAAGCGCCGACTGGGTCTTGGGCGTCGCACGGTTGATCTCGTCGACGAGAAGGACGTTCGCGAAGATCGGGCCGGGTCGAAACTCGAAGTCTCGGGTTCGCTGATCGAAGATCGAGAGACCCGTGACGTCGGTGGGCTGGAGGTCGGGAGTGCACTGGATGCGGGACGGCAGGGCGCCCTCGATCGTCCCCGCGATCGCACGCGCGAGCACCGTCTTCGCGGTACCCGGAACATCCTCGAGCAAGACGTGGCCGCCGCACATGAGGGCTGTCAGGACGAGGTTGATCTCGCCGCGCTTGCCGTAGACGACGGTCTCGATGTTGTCGACGAACCGCTCGGCGATCTCGGTCGCGCGCTCGAACCGCTGGGGATCCGACGAGGTGGCGACGGTCGGCTCCACCGGCACGATGGTATCTGCGGATATGTCCGGCAAAGGACTCGTCATGCCGCTACTCGGGTACTTCTACGCGTGAACGGCGCAGTTGTTAGGGATTCCACCGCGCTCTCGTAGGGGCGAGATATATCTCGCCCCTACGACCGTCGCCGCGGTCAGGTCAGTGCTTCCGCGCCGCCGACGACCTCCAGGATCTCCTGGGTGATCTCGGCCTGTCGCGCGCGGTTCATCTGGAGCGTCAGCGAGTCGATGATGTCGCCTGCGTTCTTCGACGCGTTGCGCATCGCCGTCATGCGCGCGCCCTGCTCGGACGCGGTCGACTCGAGCAGCGCGCGGTAGATCTGCGTCTCGAGGTAGACCGGCAAAAGGCGCTCGAGGATCTCCTCCGGCTCGGGCTCGAAGATGAAGTCGCCGCGCAGCGTGTCGGCTGCGCGCTCGTCCTCGTCCGTCTCGAGGATGTCGGCCGAGATCGGGAGGATGTCCTGCTCCGTGACGCGCTGCGTCAGCGCGGAGACGTACGTGTTGTAGACGAGCACGACCCGGTCGACCTCGCCGGCGGTGAAGAGCTCCGACACGCGATGCGCGATCGCCTGCGCGTCCTCGTAGGCCGGGCGGTCCGTGAAGCCCAGGTAGGCACCCGAGAGCTCGCGCCTGCGAAACGTCAGCGTCGAGCGGCCCTTCTTCCCCACGGCCACCCAGCGAACCGTCGCCCCCTCGGCCTGGAGGGAGCGCTCGAGCGCGAACGCCCGGCGGATCACCTGCGCGTTGAACGATCCGGCGAGGCCGCGGTCTCCTGTCAGGGGCACGATCGCCACCGCCTCCACGCTCTCTCGCTGCTCGAGGAGCGGGAGCCGCACGGACGACGCGGCGCGCCCCACCCCGGCGATGAGCTCGTTCATCGTCTCCGCGTACGGGCGCAGTGCGGTGATCCGCTGCTCGGCCCGGCGGAGCTTGGCCGCGGCGACGAGCTCCATAGCACGCGTGATCTTCCGCGTGTTGCGGACCGACTTGATCCGCCGCTTGAGGTCCTGAACCGAGGCCACAGCTAGTGGTCTCCGTCGTGAACACGGTCTTGGCCGGCCGCGCGAGAACCAAGCAGCCCAAGCACACAGGGAGCGCCCATATTTGCAATATGGGCGCGACTGAGGACGCCGGGATGCGCCGGTTCGCAGCCGGCCGGACTGAGCGTGTTCGCGGCGGAGACCACTTACCCGGCGAGCCCCTTCTCCTCCCGGACGTCGAACCCGCCCTGGAAGTGCTCGAGCTCCTTCGTCAGCTTCTGCTCGGTCTCCTCGGAGATGTCGCCGGACTCGCGGATCGCCTGCAGGACGGTTCCCTCGGTGCGCAGGTGCTCGCGCAGCTCGTCGTGGAAGCGCGGCACCTGGCCGACGGGGATCTTGTCGAGCCAGCCGTTGATCCCGGCGTAGATCGCCACCACCTGCTCCTCGGCTGCCCACGGTTGGTACTGCGGCTGGTTCAGCGTCGCGACCATCCGCTCGCCGCGGCCGAGGGCGCTCTGCGTCGCGGCGTCGAGCTCGGAGCCGAACTGCGAGAACGCCTCCAGCTCGCGGTACTGGGCGAGATCCAGCCGCAGGCGCCCTGCGACCTTCCGCATCGCCTTCGTCTGGGCGTTTCCGCCCACCCGGGAGACAGACGTGCCGACGTTGATCGCCGGCCTGACGCCCGAGAAGAAGAGGCTCGACTCGAGAAAGATCTGGCCGTCGGTGATGGAGATGACGTTCGTCGGGATGTACGCGGCAATATCTCCTGCCTGGGTCTCGATGATCGGGAGTGCAGTCAACGAGCCGCCGCCGAGGGCGTCGGAGAGCTTGCACGCGCGCTCGAGGAGCCGCGAGTGGAGGTAGAAGACGTCGCCCGGGAACGCCTCGCGGCCCGGGGGACGACGCAGTAGCAACGAGAGCTGCCGGTAGGCGTCCGCGTGCTTCGAGAGGTCGTCGTAGATGCAGAGCGCGTGCTCGCCCTTGTAGAGGAAGTACTCGCCCATCGCGCAGCCGGCGAACGGCGCCATCCACTTGATGGGTGCGGCCTCCTGGGCGGGCGCGGAGACCACGACCGTGTACTCCATCGCCCCTGCGTCACGCAGCCGCTCGACCACCTGGGCGACGGTCGAGCCCTTCTGCCCGACCGCGACGTAGACGCACATGAGGTCGCCGCCGCGCTGGTTGAGGATCGTGTCGATCGCCACCGCGGTCTTGCCGGTAGAGCGATCGCCGATAATCAGCTCGCGCTGGCCGCGGCCGATCGCGGTCATCGAATCGATCGCTTTCAGGCCCGTGTACATCGGCTCCTTGACGGGCTGGCGCTGGATGACGCCCGGCGCCTTGAACTCGAGCGGGCGACGCTCCTCGGCTTCGATCGGGCCGAGCCCGTCGAGCGGGTTTCCGAGCGGGTCGACGACGCGTCCGAGCAGGCCAGGGCCGACCGGGACGCTCATGACCTCACCCGTGCGGCGAACCGGCTCGCCCTCCTTCACGTGCTGCCACTCGCCGAAGAGCGCGACCCCGACGTTGTCCTCCTCGAGGTTGAACGCGATGCCGGTGACACCGTGCTCGAGCTCGAGCCGCTCGAGTGCGACGCAGTTCTCGAGGCCGTGGACGCGCGCGATGCCGTCGCCGACCTGGAGGACGGTTCCGACCTCGGAGAGGTCGGTCTCGACGTCGAACTGCTGGATTCGATCCTTGAGGATCGAGGTGATCTCTTCGGGGCGAAGCTTCATTCAGGGAACTCCTTAGGTGGCGGTGGCCAATTCGTGTCTCAAGCGCTCCAGCCGGCCGCGGACGCTGCCGTCGGCGCGATGGGATCCGATCTGAAGAACCATGCCGCCGATGAGCTTCGGGTCGACCGCGCGGGTTGCCTCGACCGTGCGACCGGAGGCCTTCTCGATCGTCTGGACGATCGACGCCGCCTCGTCGTCGGACAGCGCGTACGACGTCGTGAGCTCGACCGTCAGGCGATTCTGCGCCTGCGCGACGAGCGCGTCGAGCTCGGCGCTGATCTCCTTCAGCTCGCCTGCGCGACCCTTCTCGGCCACGAGACGGACGAAGTTGCGCACGAGCTCGTCGCCCTCCGCCGTGAGCTCCCCGAGCACCTCGCCCTTCCCCGACGGGTCGATCTGCGGATTGCCGAGGAACGCGCGCAGCTCGGGGACGTCGTCCATCGCCTGCGCGAGGACGGCGAGATCGCCCGCGACCGCGTCGACGCGGTCGGCCTCCTGCGCGGCCTGGAAGAGAGCGCGCGCGTACATCCGATGCGCGACTGCCACTAGTGGCCTCTCCGGGAGGTACGCGCCTGGTTCGCCGGCGAAAACCGAGCAGGCCTAGGACGCAGGGAGGCCGCATACCGAGAGGTATGTGGTCGACTGAGGACGACGGCATGCGAAGTGTTTGCAGCCGCGCGAAGCAGGTGTGTACCTCCCGGAGAGGCCACTAGGCTCGTTCTTTCTCCAGGGCGGAGAAGTCGAGCTCGGCGATCGCCTCGTCGATGAGCCGGCGCTGGTCCTCGGCGTCGAGCACTTTCCCGGTGACGCGTGCGGTGGCTTCGAGCGTGAGGTCGGCAACCTCGGAGCGGATCAGATCGAGCGAGCGCTTCGTCTCGGCGTCGATCTGGCGCTTCGTCTCCTCGAGCCGCCGCGCGCGCTCCGCCTCGGCTTCCGTCTTGACGCGCTCGATCTGTGCGTCGCCGACCTTGCGGGCGTCGGCCAGGATGCCCGCCGCCTCGCCCTTCGCGTCCGCGATGAGCTGGCGGTGCTGCTCGAGGAGCTGGCGCGCCTCGTCGCGCGCCTTGTCCGCCTCGTCGACGGCTGCGCGAATCCGGTCGCGCCGCTCGTCGATCGTCTTCTGGATCGGCTTGAACGCGAACCTCCGGAGCACGAAGAACGTGAGCGCGAAGCAGATCAGCGTCCAGATCATCAGTCCGGGGACGACGTCGATCAGTCCCCCGGACGACTCTTCCGTGGCTGCGAGGAGGAACGGCATCGTCTAGACGAGGACGTACGCGAGGAGGCCACCGATGAGGCCGTAGAAGACGACCGCCTCGGTGAGCGCGAAGCCGAGCCACTGGATGCCGGTGAGCTCTCCGCGGAGCTCGGGCTGCCGCGCGACTGCCTGGATCATCGAGCCGAAGATGTTGCCGATGCCGATGCCGGCCCCGAGCGAGCCGAGACCGATGCCGAGCGCGAGCGCGATCGCCTTGCCGGCGTCCGCACCGTCTTCGGCGGCGGCGAGGAAGAACGTCATGGAAGAAAGCATTTCGGGCGGGCCTCCTTAGTGCTCCGGCTCGATGGCCGAGCCGATGTAGATGGCGGACAGGGCGGCGAAGATGTACGCCTGGATCGAGACGACAATGACGACCTCGAAGAGGTAGAACGCGGTGGCGGCGGGGATCGCCACGAATGCGAGAAACACGTTCTCGAGCACGAAGATGAGCCCGATGAACGTGAGGATCAGCATGTGGCCGGCGAGCATGTTCGCGTAGAGCCGGATCGAGAGGCTGATGAGACGCATGAACTGGCCGAGGATCTCGAGCGGGATGATCAGCGGCAGCATCGCCTTCGGCACGTCCGGGATCCAGCTCTTGAAGTAGCGCGCAGCGCCGTTCTCGCGGATCCCCTCGACGTGCGTGAACACGAAGGTCATGAGCGCGAGGGCAAGCGTCACCGAGAGCGTCGAGGTCGCCGCGAAGATCGCGAACGTGGGGATGCTGACCCCGCCGATCTCGAAGCGTTCGTCGGAGAGCGGCAGCGGGATGAACCCGATCATGTTGATCACCCAGATGAAGACCATCAGGGTTGCCACGTATGGGAACCAGCGGCCGATCGCCTTCGTCGGCAGGCCCTGCTCGGCAACCTGCACCTGCGCGACCTCGTAGATCGTCTCGCCGAGCGCCTGGCGGCGGTTCGGACCGCGACCCGGCCGGACGCGCATGAAGACGATCCCGATGACGATCGACACGATCGTTCCGAGGATCAGGTACGCGACGGCCTTGTTGATCGACATGTCGATCGGGCCGATCTTCAGCTCCGGCCCCCAGGTCTGGAGATCCCATTCGTGCGACGGATCGAACTTCGACTCCTCCTCCGGCTCCGCCTGGGCGAACGCGAGGGACGGCAGCGTCAGCGCGAGCAGGATCACTGCAGCGAGCGCGCTCTTCATGCCTTCGCGTCCCCGCCGAAGTACGTCGCGAGGCCGACGCCGAGCTCGACCGTGAACGCGATCGCGTAGAGCAGCGCCGCGGCGAGGCCGACGGACTCGTTCGACACCGTGACGATCACGAGCACGATGCCCACGAGCAGTGCTCGAGAGGTTGTTCCGATTCCCCGCATTCCCGCGGCTGCGAGGTTATCGGGGCTGTCGGGGAGGCGCGCCAGTAGCAAAGCGACGATCTCGGAGGCCGCCCAGAGCACTGCGGCGAGCGCCCACCCCCGCAGCGGCCAGCCTGCGATCGCAAAGACCGGCAGCGCAAGCGCGATGACCGACCCGCCGGCGACGATCGGCGCAAGGCGGCTGGGCAGCGGCCGCGGCGTCGAGAAGATCCCGGAGCTCATGCATCCTCCGCAGATCCCGAATCTGCAGAAGCAGATCCGGGATCGCGACAATCCCTGAGGCGGCCGCTCGCGCGGCCTGCGCGCTCGAGAGACGCGAACCGTGTCGTTGAAAGAGGGAGCCTCATACGCGTGACGTCCGACCGTAGACCTGGTACACCACGAGCGCGCCGAGCGGAATCCCGACGATCGCGCCGATGAGGAGACCGAGGCCACCGGAGCCCAGCGCCCAGCCGACGAGCGCCCCGAGCGCCATCGCAGCCGCGAGCGTTCCCAGGAGAAGTCCCGAGGCAGTGGCGAGTGAGTGAGGTGAGGGGGCCGTGTCCGGCGTCATCCCAGGCGGAGCATACCACCGTGTTTGTAACAGCCACTTTCCGTTCTGTGAGCGGAAAGTGGCTAGGTTAGTAACACCGATAGGATCGACGGGATGGAGCGCATCGTCTTCGTCCACGGAAGCGTCGTGAACGGCCGTGCGACGTGGTCTGCGCAGCGGCCGCTCGCCGACCGGTTCGAGCTCCTCGTCCTCGACCGGCCGGGCTTTCCGCCCAACCCGCCCGTAGCACGGGTCGACTTCGAGGAGGACGCGGCGCTCGTTGCAGAGCTCGTGCGCAGTGGAGATCACCTGGTAGGCCATTCGTACGGCGGCGTCATCGCGCTGCTGGCCGCTGCGCAACGCCCGGATGCGCTCGGCTCGCTGACCGTGCTCGAGCCGCCGGCGACGCGCGTTGCCAGAGGCAACCCCGACGCCGACGCGTTCGCCTCAGGCGGTGCGGCGCTGTACGCGTCGGGCGCGACGAGCGACCCGCAGGCGTTTCTCCGGCGCTTTCTCGAAGCCGTGGGCTCGCGCTTCGATCCTCCCAGTCCGCTCCCGCCCGACCTCGCGCAGGGCGCGCAGGCGCTCTCGGTGGAGCGTGGGCCGTGGGAGGCGGAGATCCCGCTCGACGCGCTGGCCGCGACGTCGTTCCCGAAGCTCGTCGTATCGGGAGCGCACCACGCCGCCTTCGAGGCGATCTGCGACGTCCTCGAGCGCGAGCTGCCTGCGGAGCGAGCCGTGCTGCCGGGCTACGGGCACGTCGTGCAGCTGCATCCGGAGTTCAACGCGCTCCTGGCCGATTTCGTGGAGCGAGCCGGAGACAGGTAGTCGCCGCTACCGAAGCGAACCGCACCGGACGGCTCGTTCGTCGGTGAGATCGGTGAGCCACGACGGATCGTCGTCGGCCCAGGGGGCGACGTTCGAATCGTGCGGGTTACGCGGTCATCCGCTCGGATGACTCGTCCCGCTCTCGCTCCCGCTTGCGGACGCGCGGATTCGCGAGCTTGACGATCTCGAGCAGGTACACGACGTAGATCGAGAATGCGACCGCGAAGAGGCCGATCGCCAGCACGAGTATGGACTCCAACAGATGCCACTCGCCTCCCTCCCGAAACGGTACGAAGCGCGTGGCGAGCGCGGCGCCGGCGAGGCTCGCGCACCACAACCACATCGTCACCGCAGCGCGGCGCTGCGAGAACCCGATGTTGAGGAAGCGGTGGTGGAGGTGGCTGCGGTCGGCCGTGTAGATCGGCCGCGAGTGCTTGAGACGCCGCGCGACGACGAACGACGTGTCGATGATCGGCACGGCCAGCACGAGCAACGGCAGCACCAACACGACCGTCGAGGCAGTCTTCAGCAGGCCCTGGATCGAAACTGCAGCAAGGATGAAGCCGAGGCACAGCGCGCCCGAGTCACCCATGAAGATCCGCGCTGGAAAGAAGTTGTGGCGAAGGAACCCGAGGCATGCGCCGGCGACGATCGCGGACAGGATCGCCGGGTCCGGCTTGCCGAGCGAGAGCGCGAGGATGGCGTACGTCGCGCCCGCGATCCCGCAGACGCCGGCCGCGAGCCCGTCCATTCCGTCGAGGAAGTTGACCATGTTCATGACCGCGACGATGAAGAGCATCGAGACCGGCACGCCGATCCAGGCCGGGATGTCCAGCACTCCGACGAGCGGGAACGTGACGTGGTCGATCCACACGCCGAACATCGGTGGGATCGACGCGGCGACGAGCTGGCCGGCGAGCTTGACCGACGGTGACAGGCCACGGAAGTCGTCGACGGCGCCGACGACCGTCGCGACCGCTGCACCGAGCAGCACGCCGCGGCTCTCTCCCGAGAGGTCGAGAAAGGCGAGAGCCGGCACGAGGATCCCGAGGAAGATCGCGAGGCCGCCAAGCCGTGGGATCGGGCCTCGATTGATCCGGCGCGCGTCGGGCCGGTCGACGGCGCCGAGCATCCGCGCCATGCCCCCGACCGCCGGAGTCAGGAGCATGACGATGACGAATGCGATGACGGCGCCGTAGATGACCTCGGGCGTGGCCCGCAGCTCGTCGAACACGCTCGACTACTTCGTTCCGTAGAGCCGGTCGCCTGCGTCGCCCAGGCCCGGAAGGATGTAGCCCTTGTCGTTCAGGCCGCGGTCGACGGACGCGACGACGATGTGCACGTCCGGGTGCTCACGATGCACGCGCTCGATCCCCTCCGGTGCCGCGATCAGCGCGATCAGACGCACGGACGTCGCCCCCGCCCGCTTCACGGTGTCGACCGCGGCCGCGGTCGAGTTCCCGGTCGCGAGCATCGGGTCGAGGAGGATGACGTCGCGGTCGGCGAGATCGTCTGGCAGCTTGATGTAGTACTCGACGGGCTCGAGCGTCTCCTCGTCTCGGAAGAGCCCGATGAAACCGACGCGCGCGCCGGGCACGAGCGAGAGCACCGCGTCGAGCATTCCCATCCCGGCGCGCAGGATCGGGCACACCGCGACCTTCTTGCCGGAGATCCGCCGCGCGGTCATGTGCTCGAGCGGCGTCTCGATCTCGACCTCCTCGTCGGCGAGTCCCTTCGTCGCCTCGTAGGTGAGGAGAAGCGTGAGCTCGTTCACGAGCTGGCGGAACATCTGCGTCGTCGTCGTGACGTCACGCAGGAGGCCGAGCTTGTGCTGAACGAGCGGATGAGCCACCTCCGTGACCGTTCCGGTGCCGGAAGTGGCTAGATGCGTGGAGTCCATCCGTGATCTCCTCCTAGCCGCGTTCCTCGCCGAAGGTGGGGAACGCGCCCGTGACGGGGTAGAGGGGACGACTCTCGACGAGCGCGGCGCTCCGGCTCGCGAGCGCGCCGACGTCGGAGCCTGCGCTCAGCGCCTCGCACATGATCCGGCCGACCTCGCGGAAGTCGTCTTCGTCGAGCCCGCGCATGGTCATCGCGGGCGTGCCGACGCGAATGCCCGAGGCGACGGTGGGCGGACGCTCGTCGAACGGGACGGTGTTGCGATTCGCGGTGATCCCGACCCCGGCGAGCCGCTCCTCGGCGTCCTTGCCGCTCCACTCCGTCCGCCGGAGGTCGACGAGCAGCAGATGCGTATCGGTGCCGCCTGTCAACACATCGAGTCCGCCTTCCTGCAGCGACTCCGCGAGCGCGTCGGCGTTCGCGCGAACGGCGGCCTGGTACTCGCGGAACGGCTCCGAGGCCGCGATCCTGAAGCACGCCGCCTTCGCCGCGATCACGTGGTTCAGCGGGCCGCCTTGCATGCCCGGGAAGACGGCGCGGTCGACCGCCTGCGCGTGCTCCTCGCGACAGAGGATGAACCCGGAGCGAGGGCCGGCGAGCGTCTTGTGCGTTGTCGAGGTGACGAAGTCGCAGTGCTCGACCGGATTCGGGTGCAGACCTGCCGCGACAAGCCCCGCAAAGTGGGCCATGTCGCAGAGGAGGAGGGCGTCGACGGCGTCGGCGATCTCGCGAAAACGCCAGCTCTCGACCGTCCTCGGGTACGCCGAGCCACCGCACACGATGAGCTTCGGCCGGTGCTTCTCGGCGAGCGCGAGGACGTCGTCGTAGTCGACGAGGTTCGTCTCGCGCGAGACTCCGTAGTGGACGATGTCGTAGAGCCGTCCCGAGAAGTTGACCTTGAGCCCGTGGGTCAGGTGACCGCCGTGGGAGAGCTCGAGCGAGAGGATCGTGTCGCCCGGCTTCAGCGTCGCGAAGTAGACAGCCATGTTCGTCTGCGCTCCTGCGTGCGGCTGGACGTTCGCGTGCTCGGCGCCGAAGAGCGACTTCGCACGGTCGATCGCGAGCTGCTCGATCTCGTCGACCACCTCGCAGCCGCCGTAGTAGCGACGACCTGGATAGCCCTCCGAGTACTTGTTCGTCGGCACGCTGCCGACGGCCTCGAGCAGCGCCGGCCACGTGAAGTTCTCCGACGCGATGAGCTCGATCTCGCCACGCTGTCGCTCGAGCTCGCGCTCGAGGAGCGCCGCAACCTCGGGATCGACGTCTGCGAGACCGGCCGCGCGGAGCTGCTCGAGCGTCAGCTGCGTCGTCGCCATGACGGCTGATGCTACTGCCGGACCGTTGTGCGCAAGCCCGAAACCTCGCTCCGCGAGCTTCCTGGCGCGCGTGGATCCCTGAAGCACGGCCGCTTCGCGGCCGTGATCGCGCCGTCAGTCCGTGAGCGCTTTCGACGCACGCGCGAGAGCCTCCGCGGCGGGCACGGCTCCTTCGCGCAGGACGACCGGCTCGGGCCCGGTCAGGTCGAGCACGGTCGACGCGATGCCCGGCAACTCGCCGCCGTCCAGGACGGCTGCAACGCCGTCGAGGATCTCCGCCGGAACATCCTCGAGACGACGGGGATCGGAACCGCCGTGCAGGTTCGCGCTCGTAGCCGCGACCACGCCGGCTCTCGCAAGAAAGTCCGCGGCCACGCCTTCGACGTCGGGGATGCGGACGCCGATCGTGTCGGCACCACGTCCCGCGAGCCACGGGAGCCTCTGCGCGGGGTTGGCGACGATGAGCGTGAACGCGCCGCGAATGAGCATGTGCACCGGGAGCTCGGGGATCAGCTCGGCGAGAGTCTCCGCGCTCGCGCCGAGGAGCGCGATCGGCTGCGCGGGCGAGCGACGCTTGAGCTCGGAGAGAGCGCGCACGGCTTCCTCGCAATGGGGCCGGCACGCGAGGCCGTACACCGTGTCGGTCGGGATGACGACGAGACCTCGCGCTGCTATGGCGGCGAGGGCCTCGTCGGTCGTGCTCACGGCGCGCCGAGCACAGTCCAGCCGAGAGATCTCGCCGCGCCCGCAAGCCGGATGTCGAAGGTAAAGACGGGAACACCTTCCTGGGCACCCGATCGCTCGGCCGCTTCGAGATGAAGCGCATCCAGTGTGCGTACTCCTGTCGTCTCTGCGAGCTCGCCGGCGCGACTCGCGGACGTATCGTCGATCGCGATCGAGACAACCTCTGCCCAGTCACGGGAGAACTCCGAGCGAGCGAGCGCCAGCTCAGGGTCGACCAGCAATCGGGCTAGATTCCGCCGAACCTCGACAGCGGTGATGCATGCGCTCATCCACAGCGGGTCACCGCGAAGCGTCGCACGCGCGACGTCCGAGCCCACCTCGTCGAGATAGAGCTTCGTCACCGCACTCGCGTCGGCGTAGAGCGTCACTCCTCGCGATCTTCCGCCATGACCTCGGCGATCGTCATCCGGCCCTTGAAGCGCGGCCGCTCACGCACAGACAAGCCACCTGGGCGCACGGGCGGCCGGATCCAGCCCTCCTCGATGCCCTGCTGGATGCGTTCTTCGACCGAGAGCCTGCGGATCTCGACCTTCGCTTTGCCGCGGTCCGTGACCACGATCGTCTCACCCGCTGCCGCGCGGTCGAGGTAGTGCGACAACTTCGACTTCAGCTCACGGATTCCCACGCGGGTAGTCACAATACCCGGCATTGTAGTCACGTCAACCGGCTGATGTGGTCACGCCTTCGACGACCCGGTCCCGCCCGGCCAGGTCCCGAGTCGTCGTGACGCCGTCGTAGCCGAGCGTCGCGAGCAGCGCGGCGACGCGCACGGCATTCCCGGCCCCAACCTCGAGAACGAGCAACCCACCCGGGCGGAGGACGTCGACAGCTCCGCGCGCCATCGCCTCGGTCGCCCCCATCCCGACGAGCGCCTCCCGCGGCTCCCAGTCGCGAACCTCGGGCGCGAGCTTCTCGATCTCCTCGGGGAGGACGTACGGCGGATTCGAGACGACGAGATCCCACGGCCCGTCGGGGAGCCCCGTGAACAGATCCCACTCGCGCAGCTCGATCGCGAGCCCTGTCCGGAGCGCGTTGGCCCCGGCGACCTCGAGCGCGCCCGGCGACGCGTCGATCCCGCTCACGTGCGAGCCCGGATGCTCGTCTGCGATCGCGAGCGCGATCGCGCCGCTGCCCGTCCCCACGTCGAGGACGCGCGGCTCGGCGAGCGCGGCTATCCGCGCGAGGCAGCGCTCCACGACGATCTCCGTCTCGGGCCGCGGGACGAGGACGCGACGGTCGACGGCGAGCGTGAGGCGTCTGAACCCCCACTCGCCGAGAACGTATGCCAGTGGCTCTCGACGCTCTCGGCGGACGACCAGCCGCTCGAGCGTCTTTGCCTCAGCGCGCGAGAGCTTCCGCGAAGCCTCGAGCGCGAGTGCCGAGCGCGATAGGTCCAGAACGTGCGAGACGAGAATCTCGGCGTCGACGCGAGGCGAGTCGCAGCCGGCAGTCGCGAGCCGTTCGCTCGTCTCGGCGAGCGCCCGCCGCGCCTTCACGCGGAGGCGACGGCGAGCGCCTGGCGCTGCTCCTCGGCCCGGAGCGCCTCGGTGAGCTCGCCCATGTCGCCGTCGAGCACCTGGTCGAGCCGGTGCAGCGTCAGCTTGACGCGGTGATCCGTCACGCGGCTCTCGGGGAAGTTGTACGTGCGGATCTTCTCCGCGCGCTCGCCGGTCCCGATCTGCGAGCGGCGGGACGCGGAGAGCTCCGCCTGCTGCTTCTCACGCTCGAGCTCGTACAGCCGGGCGCGGAGGACGCGCATCGCCTTCACACGGTTCTGGAGCTGCGACTTCTCGTCCTGCATCGCCACCACGAGGCCTGTCGGGAGGTGGGTGATGCGGACGGCCGAGTCCGTCGTGTTCACGCTCTGGCCGCCCGGCCCGGTCGAGCGCATGACGTCGACCCGGAGCTCGTTCTCGTGGATCTCGATCTCGACCTCCTCGGCCTCCGGCATGACCGCGACGGTGGCGGTCGACGTGTGGATGCGACCCTGCGACTCCGTCTCGGGCACGCGCTGCACGCGATGCGTCCCGCCCTCGAACTTGAAGATCGAGAACGCGCCCTGGCCCTTCACGGCGAACACGGTCTCCTTGACGCCGCCCCCCTCGCTCTCACTCGTCGAGAGCGTCTCGGTCTTCAGCCCAATCCGCTCCGCGTAGCGCGTGAGCATGCGCTGGACGTCGCTCGCCCACAGCGCTGCCTCGTCGCCGCCGACACCCTGGCGGATCTCGACGATCACGTCCTTCTCGTCGGCCGGATCACGTTCGACTAGCGCAAGCGTCAACTCGCTCTCGAGCCGCTCGAGCTCGGCCTCGAGCTCCGAGACCATCGGCGCGAGCTCGGGATCGTCGCGGGCGACGTCCAGGCTCTCGCGGGACTCCCTCCACGCGTCGGCGAGACGCTTCGGCGTCTCGAGCTCCTTGAGCCGCCTGCCCGCGTCCGCCGCCTGACGGTGATCGTTGTAGACCGCGGGGTCGGACAGCCGCTCCTGCGCCTCCGCGTAGGAGCGGTCGAGCTCGTCGACGAGGCGCTCGATGGCCACGCGCTAGATCGTATGCGGCCCGAACGCCTCGCTCGGGTCGGAGCGAGATATATCTCGCCCCTACGAGGTGAGGTGCGCGTCGAGCGTGATCTCCGGCACCGCGGCGAGCGCCTTCGAGACCGGGCAGTTCGTCTTGGCCTCCTCCGCGGCATGCAGGAACGCGGGCTCCTCGATCCCCGGAACGACCGCGCGCACGGCCAGCGCGATCTTCGTGATCCCGGTTCCAGGCACGAACGTCACCGTGGCGTCGACGTCGAGCGTCTCGGCCGGAGTGCCCGCCTGTGCGAGGCCATGCGAGAGCGCCATCGAGAAGCACGACGCGTGGGCGGCTGCGATCAGCTCCTCCGGAGTCGGCTGGCCGGCGGTCTCGCCCGTCCGTGCCGCCCAGGTCATGGGCAGCCCGTCGAGCGTGCCGCTGCCGACGCGGTCGATCGTCCCGCCCCCTTCCAGCAGCGACCCCGACCAGGTGACGTGCGCTGTCGAGTCAGCCATCAGCTTCCCCCTTCGAGAGTGGCTTCGACGGTGACGGTCGCGCTCGCCCTGATGAGCGCGGAGAGCGGACAACCGTCGTCGGCCGCCTTGGCCGCCTCCGCGAGAATCGTCTCGTCGGCATTCGGCGCGACGACACGAGCGGAGATCGCGGACGCGACGATGAAGTGTCCTTTCCCGTCGACCTCGTCCATCGTGATCGTGCAGTGGACGTCGACACGCTCCGCGGGAGCGCCTCCGCGGTGCAGCTCGCTTCCGAGCGACGTCACGAAGCAGCTCGCGTGCGCTGCGGCGAGGAGCTCCTCTGGGCTCGTCTTGCCTTCGGGCTCGGCGATCCGCGACGCGAGGGTCACGGGAAGTGCAAACGCCCCGGAGGTCGTGGCGCGCACGACGCCGGCGCCGCGAGACACGGTGCCCTCCCACGTCACGTCTGCCTCTCGCACGATCCGAGGCATTAGTGGTCTCTCCGGTGAGTACGCGCCTGACTCGCCGGCGAAAACCGAGCAGGCCTAGGACGCAGGGAGGCCACATACCAATAGGTATGTGGCCGACTGAGGACGACGGCATGCGAAGTGTTTGCAGCCGCGCGAAGCAGGTGCGTACTTCCCGGAGAGACCACTCAGGCCATGACCTCGACGCGCGACTCGAGCTTGCGCTGTTCGGGCGTCTCGGCGGCCTCCTTCTCCATGACCCGCTGGAGCGCCTGGATCGAGACCTCGACCTGGTCGTCGGTGGGCTCGCGCGTCGTGAGGCGCTGCAGCCAGAGACCGGGTGCGAGCAGCGCCATGAGCACGCGGTTGTCCTGGTGCTTT
Source organism: uncultured Gaiellaceae bacterium (assembly GCA_963783705.1). Classification (GTDB taxonomy): domain Bacteria; phylum Actinomycetota; class Thermoleophilia; order Gaiellales; family Gaiellaceae; genus GMQP-bins7. The sequence goes on along the minus strand of CAWAOK010000008.1, from coordinate 14,179 downwards.
CCCGCATAGCGGATGAGCTCGTAGGCGAGTCCCGCGATTACCGGCAACAAGAGGATCCGGCTCGCGATGAGCCAGTACCAGTCGGGCCGCCCGACGAGCGCGAAGACGAAGATCGCAATCACCATGACCCAGAGCAAAAAGGCAGTTCCGCAACGCGGATGAATCAGGCTGAACTTCTGCACGTTCGCCGGCGTGAGCTCGGCGCCGGCCTCGAGCGCGTTGATCGACTTGTGCTCGGCGCCGTGGTACTGGAACACCCGACGCAGATCCGGCAGCAGCGAGATGAGGAGGATGTAGCCGATGAACACGCTGACGCGGATGAGCCCCTCGACGATCACGAAGAGCTCGGTCGACTCGACGGGGAGCCAGCTCGTGAGCAGCGCCGGGCCGATCTTGAACAGCATGAGCGCAAAGCCGATGGCGATCACGAACGAGAAGATGATCTGGCCGCGGCTGATCTGCGTCTCGATCTCGCCGTCCTCGTCGCGCTCCTGCGACGCGACGTTCGCGGAGATGGCGAGCGCGCGAAATCCGATCGCGAGCGACTCACCCAGCGCGATGACGCCGCGAATCACCGGGAGGCGCCAGATCTTGCGGCGCTGCATCGGCGAGGAGATGTCGCGAACGACCTCCGTGATGTCGCCTTCGGGAGTGCGGATCGCGACCGCCCACGAGGACGGGCTGCGCATCATCACCCCTTCGAGAACGGCCTGTCCGCCGTAGCTGACGGCCATGCGCGAGCTAGTCGTCGCTATCGGTGCGCGAGCCGGCCTTCTCGAGCCGGCGCTGGAAGCGCTCCACCCGACCGCCGGTGTCCACGAGCTTCTGCTTCCCCGTGTAGAACGGGTGGCACTCGGCGCAGATCTCCACGTGGAGCTCTTCCTTCGTCGAGCGCGTCCAGAACTCGTTTCCGCACGAGCACGTCACGTGCGCGAGAACGTAGTCGGGATGGATGTCGGTCTTCATCGGCTGGCCAGGATACCAGCCACGACTTTGGGATCCGCGTTCCCGCCGGACACGACGGCGACGAGCGGGCTTCCCGCCTCGAGCTCGATCTTCCCTGCGAGCAGCGCGCCGACTGCCGCCGCTCCTGCGGGCTCGCAGGCGAGCTTCGCGCGGGTGTAGAGGAAGCGCATGCCCTCGGCGATCTCGTCCTCGCTGACTAGCACGACCTCGTCGACGCGCTCTCGACAGATGTCCAGGGTGCCGGCACCGGTGAAGGGCGCGTTCGAGCCCGTCCGCCATGGAGCTGGGCTCGATGTTCACCGGCGCTCCGGCCTCGATCGCGGCGGTCAGGGACGGCGCGCGCTCGGGCTCGACACCGACCACGCGACAGTCGACGGCAGACGCCACTCCCGCGATGAGCCCGCCGCCGCCCACCGGGACGACGATCGTCGCAACCTCCGGAAGGTCGTCGACGACCTCCAGCCCCAGCGTTCCGTGGCCCGCCTGGAGAATGGGATCGTCGAACGGGTCGACGAAGGTCCGACCCGATCTCCTTCACGAAGGCGCGGAGTCGCTCGTGTGCCTCGCGGAATGCTCCCGGCGGAGGTGTCGACCTCGGCGCCGTAGCCCCGTGTCGCCGCGACCTTCAGCGGGTTCGCCGTCGCCCACATGAAGACCTGGCACGGGATGTCTTCGATCGCAGCAGCGAACGCGGCGCCCTGTGCGGCATTGCCGGCCGACCAGGTGACGATCCCGCGGGCCTTCTCCTCGGCCGAGAGGGCCGCGATGCGGTTGAGCATCCCGCGCGGCTTGAACGAGCCCGTCTTCTGGAACAGCTCGGCCTTGAGATGAGCGCGCGGCCCGAGCGTGCGACACGAGAGCAGCGGCGTGCGATGGAGGCGGCCGCGGATGACCTCCGCTCGCGCGCTCGATCTCGTCGCGGTCGATCATCGCGGGATCCTAGTGCTGCAGCACAATGGGGCCGTGGAGATGCCCCGTCCGGTCAGACTCGTGGTGCGCGACGATCTCGAGCGCACCCGCCTCACGGTCGTCTTCCGGATCTTCCTCGCCATCCCGCTCCTGCTGTGGGTGGTGCTTCGCGGCATCGCGGCGTTCGTCGTCGGCTTCGTGAACTGGCTCTCGGTGCTCGTCCAGGGCGAGGTGCCCGACAGCCTGCACGACTTCGTCGCCTCGTACATCCGCTACACGACACAGGTCAGTGCGTACGTGTTCCTCGCCGCCGACCCCTATCCGTGGTTCCGCGTCCAGCACGACTATCCGATCGACGTGGAGATCGCCCCGCCCGTCCGTCAGGGTCGCTGGGGCGGCTTCTTCCGCCTCGTGCTCGCGCTGCCAACTCTTCTGCTCGCGACGTCGCTCGGGGGAGGCCTCGCGAGCGGCTCGTCGAGCCAGGGAACCGGGGCAGCGTCGTCGAGCGGGAGCGAGGAGGCCGTGTGGTGGAACGTCTCGTCGGTCGGCGGCGTCGCGGCCGTCGCTGCACTTCTCGCGTGGTTCGCGATCCTCGGCGCGGGAGCGCGCCGCGCGGGCTGCGTGACCTCACCGCGTTCACCCTCGGATACGCGGCACAGGCGGGTGCATATCTCTTCCTGCTCACCCCGCGCTATCCGACCTCCGATCCGGAGCTCGCCGAGCCGTACTCGGAGCTTCCCGGGCATCCCGTCCGCCTGGTCGTGACCGACGACCTCGAGCGGCCGCGACTCACCATCCTGTTCCGCCTCTTCCTCGCGATCCCCCACTTCGTCTGGCTGCTCCTCTGGACGGCCGCCGTGGTCTTCGTCGAGATCGCCGCCTGGGTCGCAGCACTCGTGCTGGGGCGCGTTCCGGATTCGCTTCACCGCTTCCTCGCCGCCTACGTGCGCTACGTCACGCACCTCGTCGCGTTCGTCTGCGTCGTCGGACGCCGTTTTCCCGGGTTCACGGGTCGCGCCGGTTCGTACGGGATCGACCTCGAGATCGAGCCCCCGACGCGACAGGGTCGCTGGAAGACGCTCTTCCGTTTCATTCTCGCGATCCCGGCATTCATCCTCGCGAGCGCACTCGGAGGCGTCGTGCTCGTGATCGCGCTTCTCGCCTGGTGGTACGCGCTGGCGACCGGCCGGATGCCCGAGGGCATGCGCAATCTCGGCGCCTCCTGCCTGCGCTACTCGGCGCAGATGTACGCCTACTCCCTCCTCGTCACGAGCCGGTACCCGTACGGCGGCCCCATCCTGCGCGAGCAGAAGCCCGTCGGGGTGAATGTGCGGGCACCCGGGACGGCGCCGTTCCTCCTCGGAGGCGCCTTCTGAGAAGCGCGCTCGCCGCGCTCGTCGTCGTCGCGCTGGCAGTCGGAGCGTTCCTCCTCTATCCGACCGCGGTTCCCGACGATCTCACGCTCCCTGCCCTCGACGCCGGCGCGGTCTTCGGCGCGGACTTCGTCGCGGAGGCGAAGCGGTACGAGCGTGTCTTCTACGCCCTGTGGGTTCTCGCCCAGGTCGCGCTGCTGCTGACGCTCTGGCTGTACGCGCGGCGCGGCGCGGGACTCGCGCGCGAATCGTCGGCGGGCCCGATCGGGACGGGGATGCTCCTCGGGATGCTAGGGCTCGGCATCGTCTGGCTCGTCCACCTGCCGTTCGCGCTCGCGGCGCACTGGTGGACGCGGCGCAACGAGCAGAGCGAGCTGAGCTACGTCGACTGGCTGTTCGAGGACTGGGCGATCCTCGGGGCGCAGTTCCTCTCGATCTGCATCGCGCTCCTCATCGTGATGGGCCTCGCGCGCCGGCTCGGGGAGCGGTGGTGGCTCCCGGGCGCCGCGGTCTTTGTCGCCATCGCCTCCCTCTTCACCTTCGTCGCGCCGTACCTCGACTTCACGACGGATCCGCTCCGCGACAAGGCTCTGCTGGCTGCGGCGCAGGAGTACCGCGCCGAGCTCGGTGTCGGAGACATCCCGATCCGCGTGGAAGAGGTGAGCGTCGACACCGACCAGGCGAATGCGTACGCGTACGGGGTCGGGCCGTCGCGGCGCGTCGTCTTCTGGGACACCATGCTGCTCGACCCGTTCTCCGAGAACGAGCAGAAGATCGTGCTCGCGCACGAGCTCGCGCACCACTCGCAGCGGCACCTTCCCGAGGGCCTCGGCTGGTTCGCGCTGTTCGCGATCCCCGGCGCGTGGATCCTCATGCGAGCGACGCGCGGACGCGGCGGGATGGGCGCGCCCGCCGCCGTCCCTCTCGCACTTCTCGTCGTCGCGGTCTTCCAGCTCGCGACGGCGCCGCTCGCGAACCACATCTCGCGGCGTATGGAGGCCGAGGCCGACTGGAAGGCGCTTCAGGTGACCGAGGATCCGGCCGCGCTCGAGGGTCTCATGCTCGGCTTCTCGGAGACGTCGCTCGGCGACCCCGACCCGCCGGGCTGGGTGCAGCTCATGGCCGGAACGCACCCTGCGCTCGCCGATCGCATCGCCATGGCGCGCGCGTGGAACGGCGCTGGGTCAGACCCGTAAGGTCAGACCGCGGATCTCGGGTCAGAACCCGCGCGTCAGACCCGCTACGTCAGTAGTTAGGGACAAAGAAGGGCAGAACGCGACCTAGAGGGTTAGCCCGCGTGATCGAGCAACGGCTTCGCCGCGGCGCTTCGCTCACGCCGAGGTCGGTGGTGTCGAGCTGGCCTTCCACATCAGGCCGCTGTAGTGTCGCGCGACCGATCCCCGGACTAAGGAGCTACGTGCCTTCGGACCGATTCGCACGCTTCCTGCCGCTCGCCGGAGTGCTGGCTGGACTCTTGCTCGTCGGGGGACTCACCTTGTCACACAGCATTCCGAGCAGTGAGACCTCGTTTGAGGAGACGTTTTCCTGGTGGCAGGACAACCGAGGTCAGCATCAGATCTCCGGCCTTCTCCTCGCACCTTTGGTTGCGCTCATGCTCATCTTCTTCGGGGCGGGGCTGCAGCGAAGCCTTCGGATGGGCAACCACGACTCCGGTCACGGTTCGGTCGCATTCGGCGGCGCACTCCTCGGCGCTGCGGGGTTCGCGCTCATCGGGATGCTCGAAGGCGCAGCGACGAACGCAGCAGATACGGGTCATCAGGAAGCTGTGTACGCGCTCAGCCAACTCCATTCGTACGACTGGCTGGCGTTCAACGTCTGTTGGGCAGCCATGCTGCTGGCTACAGGACTCGGTGCGCGTCGCAACGGAATGCTGCCCAGGTGGCTCGCGTGGGCGACCATTGTCCTCGGGGCGACGCAGCTAACCCCGATTGGGTTCTTCGGGTCGCTCCTCATCCCACCGTGGTTGATCGTGGTGGGAATTTGGCTCTTCCGCGAGACCAAGACCACCGCCGCAGAGCAGGGCGATGGGCAGGGAGACAACGTCGCCCTTTCCAATCCGTAAAGCGGCCACGCCCGACCTGCTAGCTGGTTCCCCCGCTAACCCCTCTACGTCAGCGTGTACTCGGGGCCTGAGCCGCCTTCGGGCGGCGTGAGCTGGCCGCCCTTCGCCGTGATCGCGCCGCACTGCACGCAGTTCGACGGCGTGATCTCGAGGGCGACCATGCCGTTCCCGAGGTCGCGCCCGACCTCGTAGACGTGCGCAGGGCACATCCACTCCCACGCCTCCGCGACCGGCCGCCGCACGGTCGTCCGGACCTTGAGGTGACTCGGCTGGTCGTCGCGCGTACGGTTCCCGGAGGCGAAGACGGACGAGAGCTTGTCGAAGGTGTACTTCCCGTCCGCGATGGGATAGCGGGACGCGCGGCCGGTTTTCTTCAACGGCGCGGCCGAGTTCGGATGCGTCGGGAAGCGGCCGTTCGGAGCGCGGCCCTTCGTCACGGTCATCATGCTCGCGAGCGCACCGCCCACGAAGAACCCCTTGTCGAACGCCTGCCGCATGTTGCGCACCTCGCGGAGCTCCGCCATCTGCGAGCTTGCCCGCAGCGACTCGTCGTAGGAGTCGAGCGCGCCGACGCGACTCGGAACCTCGCCGCGCTGCAGCGCACGAAATGCCGCCTCCGCGGCCAGCCGCCCCGACTCGATCGCGTAGTGCACGCCCTTCAGGCGCGGCACGTTGACGAGCCCCGCGCCCTCCCCCACCAGCAGGAGCCCGGGCGCATTGAATCGAGAGGGCAGCGAGTAGTAACCGCCCTCGGTGATCGTCTTCGCCCCCCATGCCACGCGCTCTCCCCCGCCCAGGATCTTCCAGATGAGCCGATGCGTCTTGAACTCCTGCAGGACGTCGTGCACGGAGAACTCGACGTCCGTGGTCTCGAGCCCAGCGACGAAGCCGACCGTGACGAGGTCGTCGCCCATCGGATAGATGAACGACCCGCCGAACTCGCCGAAGCTCGCGGACGTCCGCAGCGGCCAGCCCATCGTGTGGATGATCTTTCGCAGCGGCTTGCGGACGCGCCAGACCTCCTTGACGCCGAGCGCCCAGATCTGCGGGTTGTCACCGTGGAGGCCGAACTGGTCGACGGCGGCGCCGGTCAGATACCCCTGCGTGCCTTCGGCCAGCACCGTGAGGCCTGCCACGACATCCGAGCCCGGCTCGAAGGTGGGAAGCGGCTCGCCCTCACGACCGCGCCCGCGATCGCCGGTGCGAACGCCGACGACGCGGCCGTGCTCGACGAGGAGCTTCGTCGCGGAGGTCTCGGGGAGAACGACCGCGCCGACCGCCTCGGCCTGCTCGGAGAGGAAACGAGCCAGCTCCGACAGGGAGACGATGTAGTTCCCGTGGTTGCGCATCGTCGGCGGCGGCGGGATCCGCAGCGCCGAGCGCCGCGTCAGCACGTACACCGCCTCGCCGGGCACCTCGCCGTACGTCGGGAAGTCCGCGGTCTTGAGCCTGCCCCGGAAGAGCTCGCGAAGCGGCGACGGGTTCAGCACCGCGCCGGACAGAAGATGCGAGCCCGCCTGCTTGCCCTTCTCGAGCACCGCGACGGGAACGTCGCCGAGCCGCTCGCGGACGTCCGGATGCTCCTCCAGCAGCTGACCGAGCCGGATGGCGCAGGCGAGCCCGCCCGGCCCGGCACCGACGATCGCGACACCGACCTCGATCCGCTCGTCGCGCGGATCCGTCGGCGCGCCGACGGCGTCGCGAGCGCCGAACGGAGGAGCGAAGTCGATCGGCCTGGCCACGTCAGCCGCGCGAGCGCACGAGTTCCGTCAGCTTCGGGACGATCTGGTGCAGGTCGCCGACGACGCCGATGTCGCAGAAGTCGAAGATCGGCGCGTTGGGATCCTTGTTGATCGCCACGATCGTCCCCGAGCCCTGCATGCCGACCTTGTGCTGGATCGCGCCGGAGATGCCACAGGCGATGTACAGCTTCGGCGCAACCGACTTGCCGGTCTGGCCCACCTGCGTCGAGTACGGGTACCAGCCGGCGTCGACGACCGCTCGTGTCGCACCGACGGCGCCGCCCAGAGCGGCCGCGAGCTCCTCGAGCTGCGTGAATCCCTCGGGCGAGCCGAGCCCGCGCCCACCCGCGACGATGATGTCTGCATCCTCGATCGACGGCCCGCTCGACGCCTCGACGGTCGTTCCGATGAGCGCGGCACGCGTCGAGAAGTCCGAGAACGACGTCTCGAAGCTCTCGACCTCGGCCTCGCCGCCCGACTCGACGGGGTCGAGCGCGCCCGCCCGCACGATCCCGAGCCTCGGACCGTCCTTCCAGCCGACGTCGACGATCACGGTGTCGCCGAGCGCGGGCCGCGTCCCGACGAGCTCGCCGTCCGCGACCGACAGGTCGGTGAGATCCCAGTTGAGACCCGCACCCAGGCGCGCAGCGAGCCCGGAGGCGACGTCGGCGGAGAGAACCGAGGCGCCGAACAGGACGGCGTCGGCGCCGATCTCGGCGACGAGTGTCGCCAGCGCGTCGACACGCGGCTGCGGCAGGGGTGTCGCTAGCTCCACCGCATCGCAGGCATACACCTTGGTGGCCCCGTAGGCACCCGCGCCGGCCGCGACCGCCGCGGCGTCCTCGCCGAGCACCACACCGACGGCGTCCCCGAGCGACGCGGCCTTCGAGAGCACTCCGAGCCCGCCCTTCTCGAGAGCACCGCCGTAGTGCTCGAGGAAGACGAGGAACGTCACAGGAGCTTCTTCTCGACGACGAGGTCGAGGATCTTCTGCGCCGCCGAGCCGTCGTCCTCGATCTTCACCTGCCCGCCGCGCGACGGAGGCGGCGAGAGCTCGAGGACGGTCGTCTTGGCGCCCGCCTCACCCGCCGAGCTCGGATCCACCCCCACGTCGGCGAGCGACAGCGTCTCCTGCGGCTTCGTCTTCGCGCCCATGATCCCCTTGAGCGACGGGTAGCGCGGCTCGTTGATCGCGTCGGACACGGCGACGACCGCGGGGAGCGGAGCGGAGATCGTGTCGTACCCGTGCTCCGTCTGACGCTTTCCGTGCGCCTCGCCGTTCTCGAAGCTGAGCGCTGCCACCTGCGAGATGACGGGCCGCTGCATGAGCTCGGCCACCGCCGACCAGAGCACGGCGCCGTCACCGTCGCCCGACGACTGACCGAACAGCACGAGATCGGCCGACTCGCGCTCGAGGGCTCCCGCGAGCGCGCGTGCAGTTCCGAGGAGATCGGAGCCGGCGGCAGCCTCGTCGGACACGAGCACTGCCCGGTCGGCCCCCATCGCGAGCGCCTTGCGCAGCGAGTCGACAGCCTTCGCAGGCCCCAGCGACACCAGCACGACCTCGCCGCCCTGGGCCTCCTTGATCGCGAGCGCCTCCTCGACCGCATTGAGATCGGTCGGGTTGAGAGCCGCCTCGCCGGAGCGGTCGAGCCGCTTCGTGGCCGGATCGATCCGCTTGTGGACGGTGGCATCCGGCACCTGCTTGACGCAGACGGCGATCTTCATCGGGGCGGACTCTATCGGCGGTGCAGGAACGTCCTTGCGCTGAACCGCCGTCGAACCTCTGGTAGCGTCGCCCCGTTCGAGCGCGCACCGGAGCGCACCGTCCATGAGACGCCACCGGACGACAGCCCGAGGGATCTACATCCCATTGCTCGTCGCTCTCGCTGCAGCGGCGATCTCGACGACCCCTGCCAGCGGCGGCGAGGGTGGCGCCGTGCCCCGGCTCGTCTTCCCGCTCGTGGCGAAGACCGACCTCTGGGACAACTACGGCGACCCCCGTGGGAACGGGCGCCACGCGGGAATCGACATGGAGAACCCGTGGCGGGCGCCGGTGGTCGCGGTCGAGGACGGCACGGTCAAGTACTGGGAGTCGGGCCTCGGCGGCTGCATGCTCTACCACTACGGGCGCAGCGGAACGACGTACCTCTATATCCATCTGAACAACGACCTCGCTCCGCGTAACGACAACACGGGGCGGCTGCAAGCAGGACGTGGCCTTCGCGGTTCCGAACGGCGCGAAGGTGACGGCCGGACAGCAGATCGCCTGGAACGGCGACTCGGGCGATGCGAGCGGCAACCCACATCTCCACTTCGAGGTGCATCCCAATGGCGGCTCCGACACGAATCCGTTCAGGCATCTGAAGCGCGCGAGCAAGCCGCTCTTCGCCGCACGTCGGGGTGCCGTCTTCAGCCTCGGTCTTCGCGGCAAGCTCGTCGCCGCCGGGGCGGGGGCGATCGCGCTCGAGGTCGATCGGGTTCGGCAGTACCCGGGCGGTCGCTGGCTCGAGATCGACACCCGCGACGTGGAGCTGACGGTTCCACTCGGCGTCGAGGTGGCATCCTCGCTCGCCAACGTCTCGTCGCCGACACTGCGTGCGCTGAAGACGCCCGTCGCGGTCACCGCGTTCACGCTCAAGGCGAACACGACGCAGGAGGCCCTCATCGGCGCCGGCGGCGAGCTCGTGCTCGGCCGCCTCGCGCCGTCGCCGTAGTCGGTAGGACGTCGGGGACGTTGGTCGAACGAAGAGGCATGCCAGGCGGCCTTTCCATACTCATGCCTGTGTTCAACGAGCGCTCGACGGTCGAGACAGCCATCGCCGACGCGCTCGGCGCCGAGCTTCCCGTGACGAGCCTCGAGCTGGTGATCGTGGACGACGGCTCCACCGACGGCACGCGCGAGATCCTGGCGTCGGGCACCTGGCCCGAGAACGTGAAGATCCACTACCACGACCGCAATCTCGGGAAGGGCGCTGCCGTGCGCACTGCCCTGAGCCACGCGACGGAGGAGTTCGCGGCGATCCTCGACGCCGACCTCGAGTACCACGCGGCAGACCTCGCGGACGTGCTCGAGCCGCTCGTCGCCGGCGATGCCCACGTGGTCTTCGGGACGCGCGCCTGGACCTCTCAGTCGTCATTCAGCTTCTGGTACGTCATGGGGAACAAGGCGGTCACGATGGCGACGAACGTCCTCTACAACTGCTGGATCTCGGACGTCATGACCTGCCACAAGGCGATGCGCACCGAGCTCTTCCGCTCGCTTCCGCTGCGCGAGCGCGGATTCGCGATCGAGCCCGAGATCGCCGCGCGCGTCCTGCTCGCCGACGAGCGGATTCACGAGGTGCAGATCTCGTACACGGCGCGCACCCGCGAGGCGGGCAAGAAGCTCACCACGATCGACGGGCTGCGCGTGCTGCGGACACTCGTCCGCTGCCGCATCGCGTGAGCGTCAGCCGGGCCGCTGCCAGAGCTGCGCGCTCACGCGCCAGCCGAACTGCAGCTTCTCGGTGCGGGCGTGATCGCCGAAGCCGAGCGCGCGGCGCTCCGCCGCGGTGATGTCGTCCCCGGTCTCGGACCAGGTGATAACCCAGATCGAGTCCGCGGTCGAGACGTCGACGACCTCCGCGCCGTAGTACCGCGCCGCGGGCGCGGATGACCACGGAGCGACGACGACTGCGTCCGCCTCGGCTCGCCGCTCGAGCACGCTCCGCACGGCGTTCCTCCAGTCCTCCCCACGCCAGTTGCCGTCGCTCGTCGAGTACCACTGCGAGAGCCCGACCGCCGTCAACGCGACAGTCGCGACAAGCAGCACGACTCGCAGCCGTCGTCCGACGCCCATGACTGCGACTCCGGCGAGGAGGGCGAACGCGGGCGCGGCGACCATGAGATAACGGTCGAGAAAGATCGGCCGCACGGTCGTGACGAGAAGAGCGAGCACGAACGGCGCCGATGCCCAGGTCGCGAGCCAGACGCCTTCGTCTCGCACGCCGGTGCGGCGGTGGAGCACCCACAGACCCAAGCCCGCCAACAGTGCGCCGAGACCGGTCGCGCCCGAGACGTCGAGAAACGCCTGCGTCGCGACCTCGAGGCTCGGCGCGGTCAGCCAGTCCATTGCGACGCCCTCACCCGTGGAGCGCATGGCGATCTGCGCCGCCCACGGCACCCCGAGAGCGCAGACGAGCACTGCCGCGAGCAACCCGTGCGGGAGGATCCGGTCGCGCCGCTGGTACGCGAGCACCGCGTGGGGCGCAACCAGCAGCAGACCTCCCACCGGATGCCACACGATCACGGCCGCGAACGCGAGACCGTAGAGCGCCCACTCCCGGCGCGTTCCGCTCTCGAGCGCGCGGAGCAAGAGCAGGGTGGCCAGAGTGGCGAGCGCAAGAAGAAAGGTGTATCCGCGTGCCTGCTGTGACCACTGCACGACGAACGGATTCGTCGCCAGCAGGAGGCCGGCAACGAGACCGACCCACCGGTCGAACAGCTTGCGCCCGAGCATGACGACGAGCGCCGCCGCGATCATCGCCGCAACGACCGACGGAAAGCGCAGCGCCCACTCAGACGTTCCCGCGACGAGCGACCACGGCCGCAGGATCGAGTAGTGGAGCCAGTGGTACCCCTCGATGTAGGTCGCAACCGAGGAGTGCATCGCGCGGGCGGTGAACGACTCGTCGACCCAGATCGAAGGCGTGCCGAGGCGGAAGAGGCCGAGCGCGAGCGAGACGCCGCCTACAACAGCGACATCGAGCACCAACGAAGGTACTCGCGTGGCGACTCTCGACGTGCTGTGACGCCCGATCTCGGCTACTTGCCCGGCGCCCATGGAAAGTCGGAGGGGAGCGGCAACTCGGACGCGACTCCGGCTCGTTCGGCCAGGATGCGCACATCTCCAGCCGCCAGCACGCGTACAGGTACCGCGATCACCCAGCCGGTGCGCTCCAGTCCGCGCTTCCCCTGTGTTTCGGGAACATCCCACCGAAATTCGGTTGCCGTGGCGGAGTACACGAGCATGCCTGCTGAGAACATCAAGACTCGATCGATTAACGCCTTGTTCCGGAGGTCTGCGGCCCATCCTCGGACGCGAACCGTCTGAGCATCGAGTTTCCAGGTCGCTGCCTGGCCCGCAATGTGATCATCGACAATCCGGAGGGACTCCTCGCCTGGCACGCGAACAATGCGAGCTCCAAGATCAAGCTCAACCTGTTCCCCTGGGCTCGTTCTCCCCAATGGGAGCAACCGTGCCCCAGAACCACGACCGGCGATCAAGTACAAGCCGACTTGATTCCTTCCCTCGCGGAACGCGTTCTCCGGAACGAGTGCCGAGAAGCGCTGCTGACCGTTGATTCGCCACGAATGAGTCAGGGCGACGACTCGGTCGTTCACGGCCATGGCGAGTTCCTGGTTCGGCGCGATGTCTCGGCCCGAGATGGTGCCGGTGATCCTGGCCGGCACGAACCGCCCGTTGGGACGAACGTCTTCGAACAGCTCCTCGCCATCGAATCTGACGCGCGCCAAGTCGGCAGATTCGGTTACGTGGGCCTGGACGCTCGACCCGAGCAACGGGGTGTTGACTCCGATGTGGAACAGCGAGTCGCGTCCTTCACCGAACAGGCGTGCCTTTCGGCGCAATGTGAGCGACATATCAGCATCGACGACGTTGGTTGGAACGGTGATCCGCGTGCCGTCTCTCCGGCTCATTACGACTACACGTGACCCGTCGCGGGCCTCTAGGAGCGAGCGTCCGTCGGTCCACCACGGAAGCTCGACATCGAGCACATCGGCGATCGTGGGTAGGACATCGATCGTCTGCACCGCGCGTCGATCGAGGCGTCCGCCTCTCTGGCCCGGAAGTTTGACGAAGAGGGAACACGAGCAATGTCGGCGATGTTCTCGGCGGTTACGGTTCTCCGCATTCCTTTGGCCTCAAAGCTCACGCCGTGATCCGCAGCCACGACGACGAGAAGCCAGGTCGTACAAGCCGGTGCGTTCGAGCTTGCTCAGGAACTGACCGAGGAGCCTGTCCACGAAGCCCGTTTGAAGCAGGTGTCGCTGGTACCCCTGTTGAACGAGCCAGGGATCGTTCGCCCACGTGTTCCATGAGTCGAGGATGCCGTCGATCGTTGCCGAATTCCCGTATTCGCGCCCGGACGGAAAGAACCGCCACGCGCTATGCGGCAGCGGGAGGTGGTGGAAATGGAAGGAAGGAGTCTGTGCTCGTCGCGCCGAGCTTCGATACGAAGGCGGCGAACCTCGTTCGGGTCGGAGTGAGCTTCAACCGCTCGATCACGCGATCGACATCGAACGAGTCTCGAGCAATCAGGAGACCGTCTCGATCACGGAACCCTCCCCAGCGGTCGCCAATAGGGCGGAGCTTCCTGCCATTGACTTGGGAAGCACCCGGTGGAGGTACGCGACCTGCGCGTCCGAGAAGAGTGACGCAAGACGCTCGGGGAGCGGATCGCGCCTCTGCGCGCGCAGTAGCGCTGCGGACAGAGCACCGTATCCGTTTCCTCTGCGTTGTACGCGTGACTGTCGCCCAGCAGCGTGAAGAGGTTGTTCGGGTGATCCGTGAGCGTCGGAGAGGGCGTGGCCTGGTTCTGGAATCGAGCCCCCGTTAGCATCGCCGGAACTGCGCCGGTCGTGTGCTCGTGCACCGAGGTTGCACGCGGATACCAGATCGCCGAACGACCTAGTCGCGCGAAGTTCGGATAGCGCGCCGCGTCGATCGTCCCGTTCGCGGTCATCAGAGAGCTGACGGGAACTCGTCCATCACAAGAACGACCACAGGAGTCTCGGACGAGACGCTGACATTCATCGACGCCGCGCTCTCCTGGGCGAGCGGCACCGAGGTCACGAAACCAACAAGTCCCACGACGGGAAGGGCGAACAGGACACTGAGGAAGAGTCGCACGGGCCGCCAAACGAGGTAGTTCGCTACGACGAGCGCCGCCATCGCTGTCGCGCAGGCGAACGTGAAGACCACGCCAACGTCCACCTCCTTGACCATCTGAAGAGCAAAGGGGAGAAAGAACACTCCGACCAGCCCTGCGTGGAGCGCAGCAGCAGCGGTACGAGAGACGATGGCGACCAACCACTCGATCGCC
>CAWAOK010000007.1:0-205679 GCA_963783705.1 uncultured Gaiellaceae bacterium | reverse complement strand
CGTTCGGCCAGGATGCGCACATCTCCAGCCGCCAGCACGCGTACAGGTACCGCGATCACCCAGCCGGTGCGCTCCAGTCCGCGCTTCCCCTGTGTTTCGGGAACATCCCACCGAAATTCGGTTGCCGTGGCGGAGTACACGAGCATGCCTGCTGAGAACATCAAGACTCGATCGATTAACGCCTTGTTCCGGAGGTCTGCGGCCCATCCTCGGACGCGAACCGTCTGAGCATCGAGTTTCCAGGTCGCTGCCTGGCCCGCAATGTGATCATCGACAATCCGGAGGGACTCCTCGCCTGGCACGCGAACGATGCGAGCTCCAAGATCAAGCTCAACCTGTTCCCCTGGGCTCGTTCTCCCCAATGGGAGCAACCGTGCCCCAGAACCACGACCGGCGATCAAGTACAAGCCGACTTGATTCCTTCCCTCACGGAACGCGTTCTCCGGAACGAGTGCCGAGAAGCGCTGCTGACCGTTGATTCGCCACGAATGAGTCAGGGCGACGACTCGGTCGTTCACGGCCATGGCGAGTTCCTGGTTCGGCGCGATGTCTCGGCCCGAGATGGTGCCGGTGATCCTGGCCGGCACGAACCGCCCGATGGGGACGAACGTCTTCGAACAGCTCCTCGCCATCGAATCTGACGCGCGCCAAGTCGGCAGATTCGGTTACGTGGGCCTGGACGTCGACCCGAGCAACGGGGTGTTGACTCCGATGTGGAACAGCGAGTCGCGTCCTTCACCGAACAGGCGTGCCTTTCGGCGCAATGTGAGCGACATATCAGCATCGACGACGTTGGTTGGAACGGTGATCCGCGTGCCGTCTCTCCGGCTCATTACGACTACACGTGACCCGTCGCGGGCCTCTAGGAGTGAGTGTCCGTCGGTCCGCCACGGAAGCTCGACATCGAGCACATCGGCGATCGTGGGTAGGACATCGATCGTCTGGACCGCACGTCGATCGATGCGTCCGCCCCTCTGGCCCGGAAGTTTGACGAAGAGGGGAACACGAGCAATGTCGGCGATGTTCTCGGCCGATACGGTTCTCCGCGTTCCATCGGCCTCAAAGCTCACGCCGTGATCCGCAGCCACGACGACGAGAGCTCGGTCGTACAAGCCGGTGCGTTCGAGCTTGTTCAGGAACTGACCGAGGAGCCTGTCCACGAAGCCCGTTTGAAGCAGGTGTCGCTGGTACCCCTGTTGAACGAGCCAGGGATCGTTCGCCCACGTGTTCCATGAGTCGAGGATGCCGTCGATCGTTGCCGAATTCCCGTATTCGCGCCCGGACGGAAAGCAGCCGCCACGCGCTATGCGGCAGCGGGAGGTGGTGGAAATGGAAGGAAGGATCTGTGCTCGTCGCGCCGAGCTTCGATACGAAGGCGGCGGAACCTCGTTCGGGTCGGAGTGAGCTTCAACCGCTCGATCACGCGATCGACATATAATCAGTTCTCAGCGATCAGGAGACCGTCTCGATCACGGAACCCTCCCCAGCGGTCGCCAATCGGCGGGAGGCTGCCTGCCATTGACTTGGGAAGCACCCGGTGGAGGTACGCGACCTGCGCGTCCGAGAAGAGTGACGCAAGACGCTCGGGGAGCGGATCGCGCCTCTGCGCGCAGTAGCGCTGCGGACAGAGCACCGTATCCGTTTCCTCTGCGTTGTACGCGTGACTGTCGCCCAGCAGCGTGAAGAGGTTGTTCGGGTGATCCGTGAGCGTCGGGAGGTCGCCTGGTTCTGGAATCGAGCCCGTTAGCATCGCCGGAACTGCGCCGGTCGTGTGCTCGTGCACCGAGGTTGCACGCGGATACCAGATCGCCGAACGACCTAGTCGCGCGAAGTTCGGATAGCGCGCCGCGTCGATCGTCCCGTTCGCGGTCATCAGAGAGCTGACAGGGAACTCGTCCATCACAAGAACGACCACAGGAGTCTGGGACGAGACGCTGACATTTATCGACGCCGCGCTCTCCTGGGCGAGCGGCACCGAGGTCACGAAACCAACGAGTCCCACGACGGGAAGGGCGAATAGGACGCTGAGGAAGAGTCGCACGGGCCGCCAAACGAGGTAGTTCGCTACGACGAGCGCCGCCATCGCTGTCGCGCAGGCGAACGTGAAGACCACGCCAACGTCCACCTCCTTGACCATCTGAAGAGCAAAGGGGAGAAAGAACACTCCGACCAGCCCTGCGTGGAGCGCAGCAGCAGCGGTACGAGAGACGATGGCGACCAACCACTCGATCGCCACCCCAGCGATAGGGGCGGCGAACGTTAGGGCCACCGCGAAGACCACCACCTCGAGTGTCGTCGCCCGGCGCACGACCATGAACTCGGGGTTGGCCCCCAACAGTGAGAAGATCGGCTGACTTACGGAGAACGCCCAGACAGCCGTCAGGTGCGCGACGCGAGCGGGGTACGAGAGCTCCGCGATCTCCGCGAGCCGAGGCGTGATCGCTCCCTTGCTCGTGTGCTGTCCCGCGCTCACGCCCTCTCCGTCGTGAGCACCCAATGCGCGGGGGCCTGATGCCCCGCTGTTAAGGAAGGCGTTCGTCGGCGGTGTCGGAGTCGTGTCGGTCAAATCCCAGCGCTCTCTTGATCCGCCCCCACCAGAGCCGAAAGAAGACGAGGAGCCCGGCGACAACTGCGATAATGGCCTGCAGGATCATGCTTCCCGAGGCCGGATCGAGATATGCGGTCATCGTCCCAGCCTACCCCGCTTGGAGAAGCCGTTCCAGGCTCCAAAGTCCAGTGTCGACCGGCCACATGACCGGGTATCCGCGACTGTGATTGCGAGATGAGGAAGGACCGCGGCGGGAACGCGCACATGCGGTTCGCCAGTCGGTGAAACGCTTGGATGGGCGGTATTGGTCATGGTCGAAGAGGGATCAGCGAATCGATCACCGACGCGCCTGCCGATGCGGCCGACCCGACGTTGTACAGCTCGCGACGTCTGGTCGCACGTATCTGATCGGCAAAGTCGGACGAACGCTGAATGAGATCGGAAGCGGCGGTTCCTGCTGTCCGCGCGGCGGATGGGGATAGCACACTCCCGACCTGCATCCGCATTCGTTCCTCGAATGGGACGATTCCGAGAGAACGCCATTCGGAGTTGAAGACCTTGCGCGGCACATCGACGAACAGCACGGGACGCTCGGTTCCGAACGCGTATTCGAATGCTGCGCCCGACCAATCGGAGATCATGAGCTCTGCTTCGTAGAACGAGTTTTCGGACGTGATCGACGTCTCGAAGACCACGTTCTCACGACCGGCGAACCGCTGCCTCAGCTCGTCTACAACCACACGCCCCGCCGGGTATAGGGACTCGAAGAAGGCGGGATGCGGTCTGATGACAGTGCGAAATCCCTGTGCGGCAAGCGCCGCGACGAGTTCGGGGCCGCACGTTGCCAGCAAGTTGTGCTCGCCCCACGAAGGCGCTACGAGGACGGTCGTGTCGGTCGGGTGTGCACGTTCGTAGCTCGCGAAGGCGGCCACGATCCGGTCGAGCTTGTAGTAGCCCACCTCAGCGAGCTCATAGTCGGTTCTTCCGACCGACTCGAAACGCGCCTCGAGCTCTCGCTTTTGGTACGGCCCTGTCGTCCCGAGTACGTCATAGCAGTCGAACGCACCACTCCGATACGCCATGTGCGTGCTGTTCAGCGAATGGAAGAGGTACACGCACGTCGAGCGCGTCGGGCGCTTCACATGGAGGCGGTCGAGATCGGGCATGGTGGTCACGAAGACGGGGCTGTCTACGTTGGGCAGGAACTGAGGTACGAGCTCGGCGATGTGGAAGACGGAGACGCCGTCAGGTGGGTCCGTTCTCAGCGGGTCGTCCTCTTTCGACGTCACATATGCGACGTGACGCCCATGGTTTCGTGTCAGCAAGTCGACGTAGCCCGCTAGCTGGTTCCACGTGTAGTCGTCTTCCGCATAGACCGTGACGGGTCGCTCGCTAGGCGGTACAGCGAAATAGCGCGCGCTCTCCTCCTTCTCGCGTACGGCGCCTTTGACCCGCGAGAGAAATCCCATAGCTCAGGCGATCCTGTCGACTATCCCGGACAGTGCGGTAGGCGTGATGATCCTCGGATTGTTCGCCATGCGCACGGCATCGACGCTGTCCACGAGAACCTGGCGCTCAGCCCGTGTCGCGACGCCGAGAGCGGACAGCGTCGTCTCGAGCCCAAGTCGCTGGAGAAGCGACGTCAGCGCCTCTCGTCCCGCCGCTCCGTCGCGCGCGCCGATGACCTCGAGCACCTCGTCGATCCGCGCTTTCACGAAGTCCACGCCTCGCTGATCGAGGCAGTCCTCCTCGGACACCGCGGCGTTGTGCTCGAGCACGGCTCCGAGAGTCAGCGCGACTGCGTGGCCGTGAGCCACACCATGGCGGATCGTCAGCTCGTACGAAAGAGCGTGCGCCGCCGTCGTTCTCGAGATGTCGATGGCGCGTCCCGCGAGATGCGCGGCGGTGCACATTGCGACCCTGCTTGCGCTCGACGGCAGACGTACGGCTTCGTCGAGGCTTCCCCAGGCCAGGGCGAGCGCTCGCTGGGCGTACGAGAGCGACTCATGGGTCGATTCCGTCGACCATAGGGACTCCATCGCCTGCGACAGTGCATCCAGCCCGGTCACGGCGGTCAGGCGGGGTGACATGGAAGAAGTCAGGTCCGGATCCAGCACGATGTGTTCCGGACGGAACGACGGGTGGCCGACCGAGTACTTCTTGCCGTCGACATAAACGACACAGAACTGCGTTACCTCGCTGCCGGTTCCAGCAGTGGTCGGTACGGCGACCAGCGGCGGGGACGAAGCACCCCGCACGGATCCCGCAGTCACAGCTGCTCGAGTGTCGGGCTCGCCGACAAGGCCGCGCGCGGCTTTCGCCACGTCGATAACAGAGCCACCGCCCACCGCGACGATCAGGTCGGGACGCCATCGGCGCAGGGACTGGACGGCGTCCGAAACGACGTCGAGCGTAGGGTTTGGCGGAACGCCTGAGATCCTCTTCACCGCGAACCTGGCAAGCATCGGCTCGATCGCAGCGGCGGCCCCGCTCTGCTCGAACGAGCGACCGCCGCTGAAGAGCGCGACCGTCGAAGGTCGCTCGGCGTCGAGAATCCTCTCGAGATCCCAGACCGATCCCGGCCGACAGTCCGTCATCGGTCGAGCCAGGACATGAAGCGCTTGCGATTCTCGGCCGGCTTCTCCTTCGGCCTTCCCAGATCTGGTCTCGATCCTTGCCTGATGCGGATCTCGAGCAGCGCCGGTCCACCATTGTCGAGCAGTCGAGCCACCGCGGCTGGGATCGACCCCACTTCCCGGACGGACTCTGCGTGCCGGTATCCGGCGGCGAGTGCGAGCTGAGGGAAGTCGAGCCGATGCGTCGGGGTCGGCTGGCCACCAACAGACTCGTGGACTTGATTGTTGAAGAGCACGTGGGTGAGGTTCGGAGGAGCATGCTCGCCGATCACGGCGAGCGAACCGAGGTGCATGACGGCGGCTCCGTCTCCGTCGAAGACGCACACATGTTGTTCCGGCCGTGCCAATGCGATACCTAAGGCGATCTGGGATGCGTGTCCCATGCCGCCGATCGTCAGGAAGTCGCTCTGCAGACCGGTAGTCCGCGTTCGAAACTCATACAGCTCACGTGCCGTCTTGCCGGTGGTGGCGACGATCGCGACGTCCGACGCTAACGCCGCGGCGACCGCTGCGAGCGCCTCCTCGCGGAGCGGGAAAACTGTGTCATCGTCGACATTCCTCCGTTCCTCGTGCATGTCGAAGGTTCCCGCCGGTACGACCAACGCGACTGGCCCGCACCGCTCGCGTGCCGTCGACACGGCCCAGTCGACATCGGTTCCGAAACCCGCGCTGTCGGTGGACACGACACGTGCTGGCACACCGATCACCTCGAGCATCGAAATCGTGGTCTCGCCTTGCCGTGCATGCTGGGGTTCGTCCCGTGTACCGGGCTCGCCTCTCCAGCCGATCAACAGCACGATCTGAATCCCGTAGACAGCCGGATCGGCCAGCGAAACCAGGGGGTTGATCGCGTTGCCGAGGCCGGAGTTCTGGAGGTACACGCCACACACCTCGCCGGTCGCGAGGTGGTGGCCCGCAGCGACCGCGATCGCGCCACCCTCGTTCGCCGCGATGACGTGCGAGCGTTCCGAGCTCGACTCTTCGATACAACGACCGAAGCTCGCGAGCAACGAGTCGGGGACACCCGACCAGAACGTAACCCCGGCGCGTTCGAAGGCAGCCAGCGCCTCGGCCGGTGGCACCACGTCAGGATCCGCCGGGGATGAGTGTGAGAACGTCCTTGATCGGCATGCACAGCTCATCCGCCTCGAGCGCGCGCCCGATTGAGGAGGATCGTCTCAGCCGTCTGCCGCATGGCCGGATAGGCCGCGCGGAGCAACTGATTGGCGTAGATCACGACCTGGAAGCCGTGGTCTAGAAGCTCCTCCTCCGTGACCTGTGGGTAGCCCGACGGGATGGCCACGAGGGGGACACCCAGATCCCGAGACCGGTACCCCTCTGCAAATGCGAAGAGGGCGGACGGGTCTGCCTCCTTGTGGTGGGGCATCACGCAGTCGGCGCCAGCCCCGACGTACACCTCCGCCCGGTCGAGAGCGTCCTTCACGTCCTTGCCCAGGATCAATGACTCAATCCTCGCAATCACGGCGAAGTCCTCCGTGACCTGAGCGTCTTTGCCCGCTCGGATCTTCTCCGCGAAGCGCTCCGGGTCATCCTGCTCCTGACTGACGTCTGTGCCGAAGAGCGAGTTTCGCTTCGACCCGACCTTGTCTTCGATGATCACAGCCGACACGCCGAGCCGCTCGAGCGTTCTCACCTGAAAGACGAAGTGCTCCGCCAAGCCACCGGTGTCGCCGTCGAGGATCATGGGCTTCGTCGTCACCTCGAGAATTTCCTCGATTGTGCTCAGGCGAGATGTAAGGTCGACGTACTCGATGTCCGGGCGCCCCTTTGCGGTCGAGTCTGTGAGGCTCGACACCCAGATGGCGTCGAACTCACTGGGTGCCCCATCGCGCATTGCGGTCGTGTGCTCTGCAATCAAGCCTGTGAGACCGTTATGCGCTTCGAGCACTCGAACGGTCGGCTTGGCTGCCAGCAGTCGTCCAAAGCGCTTGAGCCTGATCTCCGGTGTGGTGCCGATCTCCTTGACAGCGGCGTTGAGCTGTGTGGACGAGATTCCCTCGGTGTACTCCGGCTCCACCAGCTGGCCGCCCCACTCCGCCAACACCTCGATCACGCGCTCCCTCGTCGCGCTCTGAACACCAGTACGCCAGTCCGTCCCGTGGACGACGTAGTCGGGACGCAGTCGACGCAGATTGGGCACATAGTCGAGCGTCTCCTGAGCCACGACGCGCGCCACACCGCTGAGCTCGGAGATGACCGCGAGGCGTTGCTCGTACGACATGTGGGGTACGCGCTTGTAGCTTGCGATGGCGGCATCCGTGAGCAGCCCGACTGTCACCTCGCCAAGCTCGCGAGCGGTACGAAGCACGTTGATGTGGCCCGGGTGGACGATGTCCGCGCTCATGGCCAGGTACACGGTTGGCAAGCGTCGCCTCGACGGTCGTGGATCAACCAAGGTAGTTACCACCCTTCGATGACATTAGGTCCGTGCGCCGACATGATGTCTATCGTGCGAGGCGGTCAGTCCGAGACATGAGCGTTTCCGCATTCGATCTCGTGGCCCGGCCCGACACATGTGGGCCAGGCCGCATTCAGAGGCCGTGAGCCCCGACGAATGACAATTCGAAATCAGCTCCTCGAGGTGAGGGACGGAATTCGATTACGAGCGGAACTGGCGGAGTTGCTCCCACCATCGGAGCGGAAGGCACTTCTCGCTGGAATGAGGCGGGTCAGCGAGAACGTCCCATGTCCGCACAACGAGAGCCATATCTTGTCGTTCGTAGTCGCATGCGTGAGGCGGCGTGGTGTCGAAGGGACGATCGTCGAGGCCGGGTGCTTCAAGGGCGGAAGCACCGCCAAGCTGAGTCTTGTGGCGTCGATTCTCGGGAAGCAACTCTTCGCGTTCGACTCATTCGCTGGGCTCCCCGAAAACACGGAGAGTCATGAGGCGTCGATTCTTGGTCACTCGATCGAGGGCTGGTTCGACGAAGGGAACTTCCGAGGCACGCTCGACGAGGTGCAATCGAACATACGGACGTACGGAGACATCGGCGCGTGCACCTTCGTCAGAGGCTGGTTCGAGGACACGATGCCGTTGTTCGATTCCGCGATCGCGGCCGCCTACCTCGACGTGGACTTGGCGTCATCAACTCGAACTTGTTTGAAGTACCTCTATCCCCTTGTCTCGCCAGGAGGCGTGCTCGTCTCACAGGACGGCGACTTCCCACTCGTGATCGACGTCTTCAGCGATACGTCTTTCTGGGAGGAGGAGTTGGGAGTCGACATGCCCAACGTGGGCGGTCTCGGCTCGAAGAAACTCCTCACGATCGAGAAGCCAGCTCTGAGACCCCGCTGATCGGTCTCCGCGGATCGCTCATCCAACGGCGAGGGCGTCTTTCAGGCACGAAGTGAGGCTCGCTTCGCGCCCGTTCGAAACGACGCACCGATCGAGACCAGGATCGTCGCAAGCACCGCATACGACAGTGCCGGCCAAAGGCCGGCTGGAGCATGGCTCGTGAACCAGACCTGGAGCGGGACTCCATCAGGCGGGCAGCAGGCGATGCCCCCTGGTTCTGCATCCGACCTTTCCAACCAGGGCCGCGGGAGGCGATCCGCGACATAAAAGAGCCCAAACGCAGCCCAAACGCCCGAGAAGCGAGGGCGCGCGATCGCAACCGGTGCGAGAAGGAGGGTGTAGTAATACGGCCACGCGATCGGCGATCCCAGAACTGCCGCCAGAACCGCCACCGAGAATGCGGCCTCATCGGCTGCGCGACGTCCAAGAACGAAACCAAGAGCCGCGAGCCCGAAGCCGAGAGCTATCGCGCCCCGAGGCGCAAGGGCCGCGTCGACGCCTATGGCGTTGAGCACCGTTGCCACCGAGTAGCTGTGTGTGGCGTAGATGTCTTCTGCCAACTGCAGCAGGTCCGGATACGAGGTAAGGCCTGCGAAGCCGATCACCGCCCACGGTGCGAGGATGGCCGCACCACCGACGACGATCGCGCTCGCCGCCGCCCGGTACCGCCTCGTTCCGAGGAGCCAGAACACGAGCGGCCAGAGGAACAGCTTCGCCGCGATCGCGAAACCCAGCACGATTCCGGCTCGATAGGTGTGGTGGCGCCAGCGCCAGGCGAGCGCGACGAGCGGGACGAGCAGGAGCGTGGCATTGCCCCAGGCAAGGCCAGCCACGGTCGGCCCACACAGAAGAGCGACGCCGTAACAACGCAGATCGCGGACGCCGAGCACGTAGAGCGCGCCGAGAACACTTGCGATACCGACCAGAGTCCAGATCGTCAGCGCGAGCCACCACGGAAGAAGGGACATCGGGATCACCAGGAACATGAGGAGCGGCGGGTAGAGCGCGGGGTTGCCCACGTTCACCTCGGACTCAACCGGTGCCGGGTACGGCGAACTCCCCTCCCAGATAGCGAGACCCGGCTCCCACAGCGTCCCACGAAAGTCGAAGCCGATGGTGTCGTTCGCGGCGGCGACGAGCACCACCAGCAGCGTCGACAGCACCATGAAAAGAGCAACGAGCAGGTACGACGCGCCGCGCAACACGATTGGTGCCCCGCGCAGGAGACCTTCTGTCGAGACGGCCGTCCGACCCGAGCGGGTCGCCGTCTCGACGGATCGGTGACCGGCGGCGTGTGGTTCTGCGCTCACGCCGGCGCCTCGCGAGCTGGCCGCGTGACGCAAGCGACCAAGACGGCACCTGTGAGCGCGACCGCTACGACGATGCGCCAGAGGTCACCCTCGTTCCCCTGCTGAGGAATGAGCCAGAACGCCCACAGCAGAGCCCACGGCCAGGCGAGCTTCGGTCGGTACAGCGCGAGCGGCGCGATGAGGAGGGTGAAGTAGTGCAGCCACACGATCGGTGTGATCGCGATCGCGGCGACGATCGCGAGCGAGAACGCCCGCCGGTCGCCATCCTCGCGTCGCGAGACGACGAACGCCGCAGCGAGGAGCGGGATGCCGACGACGAACGGGAGCAGCCGAGAGGCGCCGGCGGGCAGTCCGGCCTGGTCGCCGAGCGCGACGAGCGACAGGCCGACCGTGTCGACGATCTCCGTGAGCCGGCGCACGAGCTCCGGGTACGTCGTCAGACCGGCGAACCCGATGGCCGCCCATGTCGCGAGCGTCGCCACTGCGGCGAGTCCGACGCTGAGCGCCGCGGCGCCGAACCTGCGCGTCGCCAGCAACCAGGCGACGAGCGGCCAGAGGAAGAGCTTGAGCGACAGGGCTGCGGCCAGCGTTCCGCCGGCGATCCACCTTCGGTCACGCCAGCGCCACGCGGCTGCGGCGAGGAGCAGGAGAAGCGGCGTGAAGGTGCCGAGCCTCACCGACGTGATGACCGGATGGGAGCTCACCACGATCGCGAGCACACGCCAGTCGCGAACGCCGAGGAGCAGGAGCGAGGCGAAGATGCAGCCGATGAGAACGGCGCCCCACAGCGCGGCCGCCACGTCGAAGCCGAGCGCACCCAGCGGCGCCAGCGCAACCGCGGCGCCGGCCGGGTACGGGAACCGGAAGTCCTCCTGGATGGCGGTCGGGCCGAACTCCGTCCGAACCGTCTCGAGCTGAGCCGCGCTCGGGTACGGGGAGACGCCGTTGGCGACGTCGTTGCCGCCCTGCCAGAACTGCCTGAAGTCGAACGCCCAGTCGGCCGGCGTCCCGAGCGTCGTCATCGTCAGCCACCAGTACGCCACGAGCACGAGCAGCACTGCGAGCGCGACATGACCGCTCATCCGCTTCCAGGCGGTGACGAAGCCGTCGGTGCCCACACCACCCCCTCCCGTCTCGGGCATGACGCGCACCTGCCCAGGATCGCGTGCATCGCGCTGCATCGGTAGGTGTCTATCGTCGCGTTCCGACTGGACGATGAGCCAGTTCGCGGGAGGCTTGATGTGAAATTGGCGCGCCGCCGGGGGCGGTCACGACCAAGCCGGGCGACGCCGGCACGCCTCGTGCAGGCTAGAAGCCTGTGCGAGGCGCGGCGGTGGCGATCCGGCGCCGTGTCGTGGCCGTCATCCGGCCCGCGGGAATTTCACATCAAGCCTCTAGACGACACGCTCGTAGACGCGAACTCCCTCGCGAGCGAATCGCAACGTCCACTCCGGATTGCGATCGAAGCGGTCGATCGCGCGCGAGAAGTCGACGGGGTCAGCGCCCTCACCGACGCCGGGCAGCCACGGGTTTCCCGTGTCGAGGACGGCCCACTCCGCCCCGGCGCTCTCGGGGAAGAGCTGGACGATCCGACGGCTCGAGAGATGCGCTCCCAGCCGGTTCGTGGCTGTCACCGGAGCAGCCGGCGGAACGAGCTCCAGCGCGTCTCGCATCGCGGCGCGCCGTTCGGACGGGATGGTCTCCGGGAAGATGAACGCCTGCGAGCCGGGTACGGGTGGATAGGCGACGAGGATCACGACCGCCGAGGCGAGCGCGGCGAACGCGGCCACGACACGGCCGCGAGTGGAGAAGCGGACGAGCCCGAGGATCGAGGCCGCGATCGTCACGGGGACGATGGCGGCGGCGTAGTGGAACATGGGCAGCGCGGCGGTGGGCCACTCGGCAATCAAGTTCACGCCCAGCTGCGGAATCGCGGCGATGAGGAGAACCGGCGCGAGGAGCGCCAGGAATGCGGTCGGCGCCAGGAGCCAGATCAGGTAGCGAAGGTCATGGGCGCCGGTGATCGCGTCGAGCACGAGACCGGGGTCGGTGAAGAGCGTCGACAGCAGCCCCGAGGGTGAGCCGCCGACGGAGTCGAAGCGGTCGTAGTAACGGCTCGACCGGCCGTCGCTGAACGCCGGGACGATGACTGCGACGGCGACGGCGCTCCACGCCACCCCGACCATGGCGATCGCGCCTCCGACTCGAAAGCGCCGATACCGGATCGCGTACCAGATGCCGAGCCCGGCGACCGTGAGGCCGATCAGCTCTCCGGTGAGCATTGCCAGAGCGGCGGCGACGGCGAAGGGAGCGAGCCGGTGCTGGTCGAGGAACCAGATCGCGTACAGGAGGAGAGGGATGGCGAGCGTCACGGGGTGGAGGTCGTCGAAGGCGTTCCAGACGACCCACGGAAACACGAGGTACCAGGCGCCGAGTAGGGACGCGACGAGCGCCGAGCCGGTGCGCGCGAGCGCAAGCCGAACGACGGGGTAGATGCCCGCCGCGAGCGCGGCGGCCTGTGCGAACAGGAGCGTCTCGGGCGCCGAGTAGATCCACCAGAGTGGCGCCAGGAGCACGAGAATCGGATCGACGTGGGCGCCGAGCCGCGTGATCTGCTCGCCGGTCTCCGCGTCGGTCATCTCGAGCGGGCGGCCCTGCGTCGTGCTCCAGACCGCCTGCACCATGTTCCCGAGGTCGAAGCGATGCGAGAGGAAGTGCTGGTGACGCCAACTCGCAGCGGCGCCGATCACGGCAGTCCACGCGATCGCGGCCGTCGCCATCGCGACGTAGCCGGTGGCGCTCGGACGGCGGAGCTCGGCGTCGGCCTCGACCGGCTTCGGCGCGGCCACAGTGACGGTCACGCGTGCAAGGGTCGCACGCCCAGCGGCCGACCCTCCCGAGCGGTCAGACGGTGACGGCGCCGCGCAGGAAGTCGACGATCTGGGTCGTCGTCGCGCCCGGGACCGAAGACCTCGGCCACGCCCTTCGCCTTCAGCTCGTCGGCGTCGTCCTGCGGGATCGTCCCGCCGACGACGACGAGGACGTCCTCCGCCCCGTTCGTGCGGAGCCCGTCCACGATCCGGGGAACCAGCGTCATGTGCGCGCCGGAGAGGATCGACACGCCGACGGCGTCCGCGTCCTCCTGGATGGCGGTCTCGACGATCTGCTCGGGTGTCTGGTGCAGACCGGTGTAGATGACCTCCATTCCCGCGTCCCGGAGCGCCCTGGCGATGATCTTCGCGCCGCGGTCGTGACCGTCGAGGCCGGGCTTCGCGATCACCACCCGGATACGTCCGCCTGACACATGGGCAGAATACCGCGGTGCGTCTGACCGTCATCGGGTCCTCGCCGGCGTGGCCGAACCCCGGGAGCGCCCACTCCGGCTACATGCTCGAGGCCGACGGGCGGCGCGTCCTGCTCGACTGCGGCCCCGGCGTGCTCGGTCGGCTGCGCGAGAAGTCGACATGGCCGGAGGTCGACGCGATCGCGATCACCCACTTCCATCTCGACCACTGGGGCGACCTCGTCCCCTGGGTGTGGGGCACCTTCTACCTCGGTGACGCGGGTCCGAAGACGAAGCCGGCGCTCTGGGTGCAACCGGGTGGTGCCGAGTTCCTGACCGGGCTCGGCGAGCGCCTCGGTTTCCCGGACATGTTCGAGCGGACGTTCGATCTCTCGGAGTACGAGCCCGACACGCCGTTCTCGATCGGCAAGCTCGCCGTCACGCCGACCCGGGTTCCGCACTACATGCTCCAGACGTACGCGTTCCGTGTGCAGTCGAACGGCGCGGTGCTCACCTACTCGGGCGACTCGGCTCCGTCGCAGCAGCTTGTGGAAGCGGCCCGAGACGCCGATCTGTTCGTCTGTGAAGCGACGCTCCTCAGAGGCGAGCTCGACGGCGAGCCGCGCGGACACCTCTCGCTCGACGAGGCGGTGGAGGCGTTCGAGGCCTCGGGTGCGAAGCGCCTTCTCGTCACGCACAGGCCGCGAGAGCTGCCGACGCCGGACGAACTCGAGCTGGCGTTCGACGGCCTCGAACTCGAGGTCTAAGTGACGCGCAACAGGGTGCTCGTGGCCCTCGGCGGCATTGCGATCAGCGCCGTCTTCCTCTGGCTCGCGATCCGCGACGCCGACGCTGCCGAGGTGAGAGCGGCGCTCGAGGACGCACGGATCGAGCTCGTCCTCCTGGCGGTCGTCGTGTTCGGTATCGGCTACTTCTTCCAGGCGCTTCGCTGGCAGAAGATCGCGAACACGGAGCACCCGGGCCTGCGCACCTTCTTCGCGATGGTGCTCGGCGGGCTCGCCGCGAACAACGTCCTCCCCGTCCGCATCGGCGAGCTCCTGCGAGCCGGCTGGCTCAGTCGCGAAGCACCGATGCCCGGCGGGCGGGCGTTCGGGAGCGTCGCGCTCGATCGCGTTTGTGACGTGGTGACGCTCGCGATCTTCCTCGTGATCGGGATCCAGGCGGTGCCGACACCGGCGTGGCTCAAGCGCATCGTGCTCGGCGCCCTGCTGGTCATCGTGCTCCTCGCCGTCGTCCTCGTCTTCGCCCGCTGGTACACGCGGACGCGCGAGCGCGACCGCCGCGACCGAGGTCGATTCCGCCGGATCGTCCGCGACACCATCGAGATGCTGGGGGAGCCCGTCGGCCGGCGACGCGCCGCGACCTGGCTCGGCCTCAGCCTCGTCACCTGGACGCTCGGCACCGT
Source organism: uncultured Gaiellaceae bacterium (assembly GCA_963783705.1). GTDB lineage: Bacteria > Actinomycetota > Thermoleophilia > Gaiellales > Gaiellaceae > GMQP-bins7. Next base: position 191,160 of record CAWAOK010000007.1, on the reverse strand, counting down.
CGCAATCGTCATTGTCGGCCGCTCCGTGGGTATCGACCTCGCGCCGCTCGACGCCGTGTTCGTCGCGTCCGCCCTCGCCCTCGGCGTTGCCATCCCGTCGTCTCCCGGGTACGTCGGCACGTACCAGTGGCTCGGGGTCGCGTCGCTCGGGCTCCTCGACGTCCCCGTGAACGAGGCCCTCGCGTTCGCGATCCTCATGCAGGCGAGCTGGTACGTGCCGACGACGCTCGTCGGCGGTGCGATCCTTGGCTGGCGCGCGCTCAAGATGCGCTGAAGGCGACGACCTGGGACGCCGATACCCTCCGTGACGTGATCTCGGTCGTCGTTCCTGCGCTCAACGAAGAGCACTCACTCGAACAGCTCTACGCTGAGATTTCGAGCGCACTGGCGACCCGCGACGAGGAGTTCGAGGTGATCTTCGTGGACGACGGCTCGACGGACGGGAGCATGGCCGTCCTCGCGCGCCTGCACGACGAGATGCCCAACGTCGTGATCATCCACCTCCGCCGTAACTTCGGAAAGGCGGCAGCGCTTCAGGCGGGTTTCCTCGAAGCCAGAGGCGACGTCGTCGTGACCATCGATGCCGACCTCCAGGACGACCCCGCGGAGATTCCGCAGATGCTCGCGAAGCTGGACGAGGGCTTCGATCTCGTCTCCGGCTGGAAGACGCGCCGCAACGACCCGTTGTCGAGGCGCCTCTTCTCCAAGGTCTTCAACTGGGTGACGGGCGCCGTGTCGGGCGTTCATCTCCACGACGTGAACTGCGGGCTGAAGATCTACCGAGCCGAGGTGCTCCAGGGAATGCGGATCTACGGCGAGCTGCATCGCTTCATTCCGGTCCTGGCCGCGTACCGGGGTTTCCGCATCGCCGAGATCCCCGTCAACCATCGAGCGAGGCAGCACGGTCGCTCCCGCTACGGGCCGGAGCGCTACCTGCGCGGGTTCTTCGATCTTTTGAGCGTCACGTTCATGGGCCGGTACCGACACCGCCCGCTCCACCTCTTCGGCGGCATCGGGCTCCTGATGGGTGCGGTCGGCTTCGTCATCCTCCTCTACCTCACGATGCTGAAGATCTGGGGCGAGAGCATCGGGACGAGGCCACTGCTCACGCTCGGCGTGTTGCTCCTCGTGGTCGGCATCCAGTTCGTCTCGCTCGGCCTCCTCTCGGAGCTCGTCACGTCGCAGCACGAGGAACGGATCGACGAGCGAGAGCGCATGGAGACGATGGTCGAGGAGGTCTTGCGCTGACGTCGAGTCGGGCTTCGGACGCAACGGACTTCGTCGGGCCGACCGGAAACGCCACCGACAAGTACGGCAGCGGGAATCCGATCGTGCGCGCGCTCCTGAATCGCTTCCTCCAGCGAATCGACGAGCTGGTCGGGTCGATCAAGCCGAGCTCGATCCTCGACGTCGGATGCGGCGAAGGCGTGGTGACCGAGCGCCTCGCCCGGCTCACGGGCGTGACGACCGTCGGGGTCGACATCGGTGACGAGCGGATGCGTACCGAGTGGGCGGCCCGCTCGGCAGGGCTGCTCACCTTCCAGTCCGCGTCCGCGTACGAGCTCCCGTTCGACGACGGGTCGTTCGACTGCGTCTGCGCGCTCGAGGTGTTAGAGCACCTCGAGCGGCCGCGCGCTGCGCTCGCCGAGATGGCGCGCGTCGCGAGGACGGCGCTGCTCCTCAGCGTCCCGCGCGAGCCTGTGTGGAGAGTCGCTCACGTTCTCGCGGGGCGCGACATGCGGCAGCTCGGAAACACGCCCGGCCACGTCAACCACTGGTCGGCGCGAGCGTTCCGCGACCTCGCCTCGGGCTACGGCGTCGTGCGGGGATCCGAGCGGCCGTTCCCGTGGACGATCGTGCTCGTCAGCCCGAGCACGCGCAGCTAGAAGACCGGCGTCTCCCGCCAGACGCCCCAGACCTCGCGAAGCGCGTCGCACATCTCGCCGAGCGTCACGTAGTCGCGCGCTGCCTCGATGATCGGCGGCATGAGGTTGACGTCCTCCTTCGCGGCGGACTCCTTGAGCGTCGCGAGCCGAGCCTCGACCTTCGACGAGTCGCGGCCCGCCTTCATCGCGGCGAGCCGGTCGATCTGCTTCTGCTCGAGCGCCGCGTCGATCTTCAGGATCGGGATCGGCTCCTCGTCCTCGAGCACGTAGCGGTTCACGCCGACGACCACGCGCTGCCCGGACTCGACCTCCGACTGGTAACGGTACGAGGCCTCGGCGATCTCGCTCTGGAAGAAGTTCTCCTTGATCGCCGGGATCACTCCGCCGAGGGCGTCGATCCGGTCGAAGTACTCGTACGCCTGAGCCTCGAGCGTGTTCGTGAGGCTCTCCACGTGGTACGAGCCGCCGAGCGGGTCGATCGTGTTCACGGCGCCGGACTCGTGCGCGATCACCTGTTGCGTGCGCAGGGCGATGCGAACGGCGTCTTCGGTCGGGAGCGCCAGGGCCTCGTCGTACGAGTTCGTGTGGAGGCTCTGGGTGCCGCCGAGCACCGCGGCCATCGCCTCGAGTGCCGTGCGAACGATGTTCACCTCGGGCTGCTGCGCGGTGAGCGAGACGCCCGCTGTCTGGGTGTGGAAGCGCATGAGGAGCGAGCGCTCGTTGCGCGCGCCGTAGCGGTCGCGCAGCTCGCGTGCCCAGATCCGGCGCGCGGCACGGTACTTCGCGATCTCCTCGAAGAAGTCGAGGTGCGCGTTGAAGAAGAAGGAGAGGCGTGGCGCGAAGTCGTCGACGTCGAGCCCGCGCTCGACGGCCGCCTCGACGTAGGCGAAGCCGTCGGCCAGCGTGAAGGCGAGCTCCTGCGCCGCGGTCGAGCCGGCCTCGCGGATGTGGTACCCGGAGATCGAGACCGGATGGAAGAGCGGCATCTCGCGCGCGCAGAACTCGATCATGTCGACGACCAGCCGCATCGACGGTTCGGGCGGGAAGATCCACTCCTTCTGCGCGATGTACTCCTTGAGGATGTCCGTCTGCGCGGTGCCGCGCAGCTTGTCGCGCGAGACGCCCTGCTGCTCGCCGACGCAGACGTAGTACGCGAGCACGATCGCCGCGGGCGAGTTGATCGTCATCGAGGTCGAGACGTCGCCCAGCGGGATGCCCGCGAAGAGCGTCTCCATGTCGGCGAGCGAGTCGACCGCGACCCCTTCCCTGCCGACCTCGCCGAGCGAGCGGGCGTGGTCGGAGTCGTAGCCCATGAGCGTGGGCATGTCGAAAGCGGTCGAGAGTCCCGTCTGGCCGTGCTCCGTGAGGTAGCGGAAGCGCTCGTTCGTCTCCTCCGGGGTGCCGAAGCCCGCGAACTGGCGCATCGTCCAGAGGCGGCCGCGGTACATCGACGGATACACGCCGCGCGTGAAGGGGAACTCGCCCGGGAAGCCCAGGTCGCGTGCGTGGTCGACGTCGACGCTCTCGGGCGTGGCGAGCGGCGCGTTCTCGATCCCCGAGATGGTCGAGAAGAGCTCGTCCGTCCGCTCCGGCGCGCGGTCGTAGACGTTCTCGCGCCAGGCGGCGAGCGACTCCGCTGCGCCGCGGTCCTCGGTCGTCGCCATCGCGCCGCATTGTAGGCGCAGGCCCCCGCCGGTCCCGTATGGCGCGATCGGGGGATGGGTGCCGCATCGGCGGCCGCCGACCTCGAATGAGTGCGAGCGGGGTACCTCCTCACGATCGTCGTGGCTGCCCTGGGCGTCCTCGCGCTGGACGGCGCCGCGACGCCGGCGACTGCGGGGCGTGCGTGCGTGAACGGAGCGCGCGATAGCGGCTACTCCTACGCGGGACACCAGGCGGCCGATCGCGGCCACGGTGTTCGCGCGACGATCTCTCTCATGCGAAAGCCGAGCGTCGACGCCGGTCACGTCGCCGGCTGGGTCGGCGTCGGCGGGCCGGGCCAGGGCGCCGACGACGGGGACGCCTGGATTCAGGCGGGCATCGCAGCGCTGCCCGGCCTGGGGACGATCCTCTATGCGGAGGTCGTGCGGGAGGGACGCGAGCGCGAGCTCGTCCTGATCGACGATCAGGTGACCATCGGTCGCGGATACCGCATCGCCGTCGCCGAGGTGGAGAGCCTGCCCGGGTGGTGGCAGGTCCGGCTCGACGGCGAGCCCGTCACCGAGAGGATTCGCATGCCCGGCTCGTCAGGCCGCTGGGCCCCGATCGTGACTGCGGAGAGCCGGAACGCCGGAACGGCATGCAACGCCTTCGGCTTCCGTTTCGAGAGCGTCTCGGTCTCGTACGGCGATCGCGACTCGTGGCGGCCCTTCGTCTCGGGGCACCGCTTCCTCGACGGCACGCATGCGCTGCGCGACGTCGCGCTCGCGGGCGGCAGCCCGCGGTACGCGTTCGTGGCAGCGTCGACGAGCTCGTGAGCGACGCGACGCGCCCGGGGGCGCGAGCGAGGGCATCGGAGGCCTGTGCGACACTGGTCGGCGTGCGCGTCGTGATCGCAGACGACCACCGGCTCGTCCTCGACGGGATCAAGCGGGCGCTCGAGGCCGACGGCGGCTTCGAGATCGTCGGCGAGACCCAGTCGGGCACTCAGGTGCTGCCCCTCGTCGGCAAGACGAGCCCGGAGCTCGTCCTCCTCGACGTGCGCATGCCGCACATGGACGGGCTCGCGTGCCTCGACCAGATCCGCGCGCGCTACCCCGACGTGAAGGTCGTGATGCTCTCTGCGTCCGCGAACCCGGAGCTCGTGGAGGCCGCGCTGCGACGCGGCGCCTCGGCCTACGTCATCAAGACCGTGAACCCCGACGACCTGCCGGCAACGCTACGACAGGCGCTCGAGGGGAACGTCCACACCGCAGTCGGCGGCGAGGAGGGCGAGCGCGCGAGCGCGAAGGCGCTCGGGCTGACCGAACGCGAGCTCACGATCCTCGGTGCCCTGGCGCGAGGACTCTCGAACGACGAGATCGCGAAGGAGTTCTGGGTCGCGCCACAGACGGTGAAGTTCCACCTCACGAACATCTACCGCAAGCTCGGCGTGAAGAACCGCACGGAGGCGACGCGCATCGCCTACCAGCACGGGCTCGTGGAGAGCCCGATCTACGCCGACGAATAGAGCGTGACGACGACCGTCAGCCCCGTCGGGTCTGGCCCTTCCGGACATGCCCCGGTGTCAGACGCCGCGTCTGACACCTCGCCTGTCCGGCGCGGGCGTGTCCGGCGCATCGCCGAGGAGGAGTACATCCTCATCGTCCTGCTCGGCGGCTTCGCGCTCATCTTCCTGCTGGTCTTCCCGCCGGCGCTCGTGGTGAACGACAGCTGGCTCAACCTCATGGCTGGGCGCGAGGTCGTGGAGAACGGCCTTCCGAGCCGCGACGAGATAACCGTGTACGGCCTCGGAGCGACGTGGACCGACCAGCAGTGGGTCGCGCAGGTCTTCATGTACGGGCTCTACGCACTCGGCGGCTTCGCGCTCCTCTCGGTCGCCGCGGCGACCTTCGTCGTCGCGGCGTTCTCCCTCGCCGCCGCGGCGGCGCGCCAGCTCGGCGCCGGAGCGCGCGCGATCTGGCTGATGTTCCTGCCGGTTCTCGTCGCGGCACCCTGGGCGTGGTCGATCCGCGCCCAGATGCTCGCGCTCCCCCTCTACACCGGTCTGCTCTGGCTGCTCGCCACGCAGGCGCGCAAGCCGACCAGGAGGGTCTGGCTCGCGTTCCCCCTGCTTCTCGTCTGGGCGAACGTCCACGGCAGCGTGGCCCTCGGCGCGCTGCTCGTGATGCTCCTCGGCGTGTACGAGCTCGTCGCGCGGCGCGGAGCGACCTGGCCGCGCAGCCTGGCGCTCTTGCTTCTCGCCCCGCTCGCCGTTCTCGCGACCCCGTACGGGCCGGTCGAGACGGCCCGCTACTACCACCTGCTCATCGTCGACCCGCCCTTCGCCGGCCGCGTGACGGAGTGGAACTGGGCTGAGCCCGCGACGAACACGATGTTCTTCTACGGACTCGCCGCCATCGCAGCCGTCCTCGTCTGGCTCGGGCGGCGCCGGCTCAGCCTCTTCGACATCGCAGTGCTCGCGCTCACGTTCGCCGGAGGCGTCAACGCGATCCGCGGCATCGTCTGGTTCGCGCTCGCCTGCATGGTGTTCGTTCCCGTCGCGATTGGGCACAAGCTCGAGAGCAAGAACCGCGGTGAGCCGCGTCGAGCCCTGAACGTCGGAATCGCCGTCGGGCTCGCGGTCGCGGTGGTCGCAGTCGCCGGCTCGCTGTTCCTCCGGGACAAGAGCTGGTACGAGGAGTTCTGGCCGCGCGAGGCGGTCGAGGCCGTCCGCGCGGAGGTCGGCCCCGACGACCGGGTCTTCGCTCCGGATCGCTTCTCCGACTGGATGCTCTTCGAGATCCCCGAGCTGCGCGGCCGCGTCTCCTACGACGTGCGCTTCGAGCTCTACGACCGCGAGTTCTTCGAGCGGCTGGGGGACTATGCCGCCGAGGACGGCGAGGACTGGATGTCCTTCGCCGACGGCTATCGCATCGTCCTGGTCGACGAGACGCGGCGATCGCACACGGAGGACTTTCTCGCCGAGCCGGGAGCACGCGCCGTCTTCCGTGGGGAAGAGCTGACCGTCATCGTGCGCGAGCCCCGCTAGTCGCGGCGCAGCACCACCACGCCGTCGCGCTCGAAGACCGTGCTCCACGACGGATCGTCCTCGAGGCGACTCACGAACGCCTGCACCCGCTCCGGGTGGTTCGTGAGGATCGGCGAGTCGCGCGACACGACCCACGGGTCCGCCCGATCCACGACGGCCCACTCGGCGCGGCCGAGAACCGGAACGGAATAGACGTACTCGCGCGCCGACAGGTGCGCACCGGCCGAGTTCGAGGACGTCACGGGCGCGTCGCCCGGAACGAGCGCGACGGCATCCGCCAGCGCCTCGGCCCGTGCAGACGCGACGACCTCCCGCGCGCCGAGTGGCGTCAGGCCCGCGATGCGGGCCCACGGACCGAGAGCCGCCGTAAAGATCAGGCAGCACGCGAGAATCGCCGCGGACGCGAGCGGCCGGCGCCCGGCCTGGATTCGCGAGACACCGAAGATCGTCGCCGCGATCAGGAACGGGACGATCGCAGCGACGCTGTGGTAGCGCGGATCCGTCATCGATCGGAAGTCCGAGAGCCCGTTCGCGAGCAGCTGCGGGATCGCGACAGCGGCGAGCGCGGGAGAGAGAAGGAAAAGGAAGAGGAGTGGCAGGCCGAGCCAGACGACGTACACGACGTCGTGTGTCTCGAACAGCGCTCGGAGCACCACACCGGGCTCGGTGAAGAGCGTCCGGACGAGGCCTTGCGGAGAGCTCCCGACGTGGTCGTAGAAGCCGTAGTACACGCTGTCCGACCCCGAGAACCGCCCGACGACGACGTAGACGGCCACGAAGGTCCACGCGAGACCCGCAAGTCCGATCGCTGCCCCCGCAACTCGCCGACCGCGCGCGAGGGCGTACCAGACGCCGAGCCCGAGTATCGACAGGCCCATCAGCTCGCCGGTCGACATAACGAGCGCCGCACAGATCGCGAAGGGAACGAGCCTGTCCGAGTCGAGGAACCACACGGCGAACAGCAGCAGCGAGATTCCGAACGTCACCGGATGGATCGCGGCAGCGGCGCTCGTCGCCACCCAGGGATACGCGAGGTAGGCGAGCGCGAGCAGGCCGGCGGCACGCTCGGAGCCGAGATGCCTGCAGCCGAGCCAGAAGACGGGAAGCGCTCCGAGCGCGGTCACCGCAATCTGCGCGAAGGCGAGCACGAGCGGAGAGGGCCAGAGCGTCCAGAGCGGGGCGAGCAGCACGAGCATCGGGTCGACGTGGATCCCGAGACGGATGATCTGCTCACCGGACCCACCGGCGGTCATCTCGAGCGGACGCCCGTCGGTCGTGCTCCACACCGCCTGCACCATGTTCCCGAGATCGAAGCGGCCGATCCTGAAGTTCAGGTAGGCGCCGCGAACGATCGCGAAGAGGACGACAGTCCACACGAGCAGCGAGCCCCAGATCACGAGCGTCCACGCATGCTCGACGGCCCAAACGCGGAGCCGGGAGTCCGAGTCCTCGCGGATCGCGGTTGGCGACGTGGCGCTCACGGCACTTGCCGCCGATAGACGTAGACGTCCTCACCGGCGAACACCTCGGTCCAGCGCGGGCTGCTCGCGATGCGCGCGTGAAACGCCTCGAGCCGTTCCGGATCCGAGTCGCCACCGATCGTCGACGGGATCCAGGCGTCCTGAGCGTCGAGGACGATCCATTCGGCGCGACCCACGACCGGAACGCTGTAGAAGTACCGGCGCTCGGCCAGGTGCGACCCGAGCCGGTTGGTCGTGCTCACGGAGGCGTCACCCGGCACCAGTGAGACCGCTGCCCGGAGCGCATCCGCTCGCTCGGCCGGTACGTCGCTCCAGTATGAGGTGACGGAGCGGCCCGGCGATAGCGGCCATGGCCCGAGTGCCAGCGAGAAGGCGACGGACAACGTCAGCACGAGGACGACCCCTCGCCGCCGGCCCGCCGGCGAGAGCCGGCCGAGACCCATGGCGACAGCGGCGACGAGGAACGGCACGCTCCCGGCGATGTAGTGGGCCCGCGGATCGGTCGCAGCGCCGAATCCCGCGAGCAGCGTCGCAGCGAGCTGCGGAATGGTGACGGCCGCCAGCGCCGGCGCGAGCAGGAACAGGCCCGCGAGCGGCGCGAAGAGCATGACGAGGTAGAAGATGTCTCCTCCCGCCGTAGCCGCCGACACGAGGGTCAACGGATCGGTGAACGCCGTCCGGAGGACGCCCGAGGGCGAGCCCCCGACTCGGTCGTAAACGCCGTAGTAGTCGCTCGACTCGCCGGAGAGCGCGGGCACGACGACGCGTACAGCGACGACCGTCCACGCGAGTCCGGCGACACTCGTGAGCAGACCGGCCTTTCGGTGCCCCCGCGCGAAGGCGTACCAGAGGCCCAACGCTGCGATCCACACGCCGACGAGCTCGCCGGTCATCGCGGCCGCGCCGGCGCAGAGCGCGAAGGGAAGCAGTCGATCGCCGTCCAGGAACCAGACGCCCAGAAGCAGGAGCGGGATGGCGAGCGTCAGCGGATGGAAGCCGTCGATCGCGACCCACGCGATCCACGGGTACGCGAGATAGGCGAATGCGAGGAGCATCGCGTCGCGCTCGGAGCCGAGATGCCTGCGCGCCAACCACAGCACGGGAAATGCCCCGAGCGCGACGGCCACGATCTGAACGGCGACCAGGGTGAGCGGCGACGGCGCGACGATCCAGAACGGCGCCAGTGCGGCGAGGACGGGATCGACGTGCTGACCGAGCCGGCTCATCTGGACGCCGGTGACCCCGTCCGTGACGTCGAGCGGGCGCCCGTCGGCCGTGCTCCACACCGCCTGCGTCATGTTCCCGAGGTCGTACCGGGCGAGCCTGAAGTCGAGGAAGAGATCCCGCATGACGAGAAACAGCGTCGCCGACCAGACGACGATCGCCGACCACAGGCCGATGACCCAGGCGTGCTCCCGGATGCGCGCACGCACGCCCGCCCGAGAACGAAGGTCCTGCTCGACGCCCGCCGTGGCACTCACGCCTCGGCCTCCCGAAGCGCTGGATACGACAGCGCCGCAGGCCTGCTCGCCGTACACGCGCGAAGTGCGAGGAAGATCGTCAGTCCGGCGACCGCGAGCGTCCATGACGTCTCGAACGGAGTGGGATGCCCGCTCCCTGGCGTGAGGATCAGCCCGAGTGGGACGAACCACACGGCGCCGAGCCGGGGTTGCGCGAGCGCGACGACAACCAACAGGAAGGCGAAGTAGTGGAGCCACACGATGGGCGTGAGCGCGAGCGACGCGGCGATGGCGACGATGAACGCACGGCGCTCGTCTCCCCGGCGGGCCAGCACGACCACACACGCCAGCAGCCCGAGCCCCAGGGCGAGCCACAGCGCTCGTGCAGCCTGCGACGGCAGCCCGATGTCGAGGCCGACGATGTACGCCGTGTACGAGTCGTCGCCGACGACGTCCTCGAGCCGACGGAGGAGATCCGGGTAGTCGAGGAATCCCGCGAAGCCGAGAACGCTCCACGAGAGGACGAGGAATCCCGCACCGAGAGCGCAGGTCGCGAGCGCACTCCACCAGCGCCTCGTCGCCGCCAGCCAGACCACGATCGGCCAGAGGAGGAACTTCGCGGCGAGCGTCAGCCCGATCGTCACTGCGACCGGCACGAGACGGTCGCGGAATCGCCAGGCGAGCGCGCAGGCCAGGACGAGCAGGAGTGTGACGTTGGCCGTCTGGATCGCCGAGATGACGGGCGGCCAGAGGAGCAGAAGCCCGTAGCAGCGCCAGTCACGCACGCCGAGAACGTAGGGAACGGCCAACGCGAACACGACCAGCAGGGCCATCACGAGCAGGCCTGCGCTGTCGAGCGGAAGCACGGTGAGCGGCGCCGCGAGCAGCGCCGGCAGCGGCGGGTACGGATAGGGACCGCCGAACTCGGTGAGCGGCTCGCCCGGCGGGAGATACGGGCTGTCGCCAGCGAGGATCACCTCGGCGGCGCGGTAGTACTGCCGGAAGTCCGTGGCGATCGAGTCGCTCTCGATCGCGCTCGCAAAGAGCGCGACGACCGCGAGCACGGGGAACACCCCCAGGAAGACGATGGAGGCGATCCGTGCGACTCGTGACAGCAGCGCCGTCTCCGGCGTTGCCGCGAACACGCGCTCCGTCCACTGCTGGATCACGCCGCCCTCGCCTGGATCGCGTGAACGCTCCGTTCGGGCTGCGACTCGAGGGCGGTCTCGGGGACGCGAACGGACAGGAACACCGTGAGCGCCGCGACCGCGATCGTCGCGACCCTCTCGAACTCGGTAGGTGAGTGCGTGCCTGCCGTCAACCACATCGCGAGGGGCACGAACCAGATCGGCCCCAGACGTGGCCGGGCGACAGCCACCACGACGATGAGCCACGCGTAGTGCTCGAGCCAGATGATCGGCGTCACCGACAGTGACGCCGCGACCGCGAGGATGAATGCGCGCCGGTCCATCCCTCGCCTCCCTGCCACGGCGACTCCCCAGAGCAGCGCGGTCGCCAGGGCGAGCGACGCGACAATGGCCGCGTCCTTCGAGCCTGACGCCTGGAGCACCACCGCGAAGAGCGAATACCCGTGATCGCCGAAGGTCTGGCTGACCCGCTGGAGCACGTCGACGTACCGGTCGAACCCGGCGAACCCGATGGCCGCCCACGAGGCGAAGAGAAGTCCCACTCCGCTCCCGACCGCCCAGGCCGCAGCGGCGAACCGCCGGGTGGCCAAGAGCCAGACGCCGAGGGGCCAGAGCAGGAACTTGACCGCGAAGGCAATCCCGATCGTCACGCCGGCGGAAGGCGCATGTGCCCGAACCCGCCAGGCGAGCGCCGCCGCGAGTCCGATGAGAATCGTGACGTTGGCCGTCTGGATACCGACGATCACCGGCGGCCAGAGCAGGACGATGCCGAGACAGCGCCAGTCCCGGACTCCGACCGCGAGCGGCGTGGCGAGCACGGCGGCCACGAGAACGAAGATCGCAAGCACCCCGGCAACGGTGGGCGGAAGCAACGTGAACGGCGAGACAGCGATCGCCGTGAGCGGCGGATACACGTACTCCTTACCCCTGCCGAGCAGGGCCTCGTCGAACTCGTCGTACGGCGTCCCGTCTCGAACGAGCAGGTTGGCGGCGTCGTAGTACGTCCCGAAGTCCCAGCCGACCGTCCCGGTCAGCACCGTGTCCGAGACGTGGGCGATGACGATCGCTGCCGGCACGATGCCGAAGAGGGTCGCCGACGCGAGCCAGACCATTCGCGGACGCATTCCGAGCTTCATCGGCACAACTCAGGGCGAATTGCAGCCCGCGGCCGGAGTGCCGCTCGCTCCCGCACTCACGCCACGACCCGATCCGAGACGGCACGTTGCTCCGACGGCCGGACGAGCAGGACGACGACCAGCACGGTGGCGACGAGCGCGGGGAGAAACGTCTGGAACCCTTCCGCGTATCCGGGCCGCGGACTTGCCCAGAGGAGGATCGGGAGCAGCCAGAGCGCCGTGAAGCGAGGCCGGAGCATCGCCATCGGAACCAGGAGCACCACGAGGTAGTGGAGCCAGACGATCGGGCTCACCGCGAGCGTCGCGGCGACGGCGCACACGAACGAGCGCGCGTCGTCCGCTCGACGAGCGAACACGACACACGCGACGAGAAGGGACAGCCCCACGACGACGGTCAGGATGTTGCCGACCGTCGACCCGAGACCCAGGGTCGCGACCATCCCGACGATCGAGTAGCTCCGCTCCGACTGGATCTCGGAGAGCCGCCGGAGCAAATCCGGATACGTGCGGAGCCCGTCGAAGCCGATCGCAGCCCAGGCTGCAAGGGTCACGAGCGAGCCGATGATGACCGCCAGCCCAGCTGCGCGAAGCCTCCGGGTCGCGACCAGCCAGACGAACACGGGCCACAGGAGCAGCTTCGCGGAGACGGCGAGTCCGACGGCCATCGCCGGTCGCCATACGGTCTGCCGGTAGCGCCACGCCACCGCGAGCGCAAAGGCGAGGGGGATCGAGACGTTCCCGAGCAGGACGCCGCTCGTCGTGGGCATCCACAGGAACGCCGCCGCGTAGCAGCGAATGATCCCGCACGCCGAGGATCCAGAGGGTGAGCGCCACGAGCACGAGCAGCCCGGACGTCACGAGCACCGCGACGACGTCGACGGGCAGCGGCGTCAGCGGCGTCAGCGCGAGGACGAGCTGTGGCGGGTAGACGTACCCCTTCTGCTCCTCGAGAATCGGGTCGTCCAGCTCCGGATACGGCGAACGTCCGTCGAGCACGGCCTCGGCCGCCGGCAGATAGGCGAAGCGGACATCCCAGGCAAGCAGGTCCTCCGCGAGGCTGAAGCCGACGAACGCGAGCGTCCACATGACGGCGACGAGGACGAGAGCGGCGGTGAGAACGCTGGGTCGAGACCGTCGACCATCGTCGGCGGACCACGACACAGGAGCCTCGGCGGCCGACTTCATCCACCCTGATGATGGCCTGCCGCACGGAGGACATGCGCAGTCGAAAGTCCAGCGCGACCCACCGGTGGGGCCAGGTTGGGACCAGACGATCGGCCGATTGTCCGCGTGGAGCGCCTCGCGCACTGTGTGTGTGCGTCTGCGCTGGGCAGGCGAGCTACCAAGGGTCGGGGCGCGTCGCGCTCCGAGACGGGAGGATGGAATGACGGACGTGCTGTTGCAACCGTGGGTCAGGTTGCAGATGACCGCGGCGAAGCTGCGCGAGCGCGAGGACGGCCAGACGACGACCGAGTACGCAATTCTGCTCGGCTTCCTGGCGATCGCGATCATCATCGCGCTCTATTTCCTGCGGAACGTGCTTCGCGAGCTGTTCTCGGACGCGGCACAGAGCGTCTCGGACGCGAACACGTCGTAGTTCGACTGCGGCGTCCGGCCTCGCACGTCGCCGGCGCCCTCACGGATCGTCGAGCGCCGACCCGGTTACCCCCTCGACCGGGTCGGCCCTCGACGACGCCCTGATCGACCGCAGCCCCCCGATCGGGTGAGCGAATCGGGTGAAGCCGATGGTCTAGTGGAAACCCCTCCATCGGCCGGTTGCCGAGAGCATCGGTCCCGAGGAGTCTGAGTGTGCCCACGGAACTCGGAAGGGCAACCAGTCACATGCAGGGGCTGTGTGCCCCTCTAACCGGAGGAGGAACCTCCAAATGACCGACATCCTGATGCGCCCGTTCGTCGCACTGCAGGTTGCAGTGAACGAGCTGCGCGAGCGTGAGGATGGCCAGACGACGACCGAGTACGCAATTCTGCTCGGCTTCCTCGCGATCGCCATCATCATCGCTCTGTACTTCCTCAGGAACGTCCTCCGCGAGCTGTTCTCGGACGCTGCAGCAAGCGTCTCGGGCGCACCGGGCGGACCGTAAGACGAACGTGCCGAGCCGTCTGAACGACTGACGGCGAGGCAGCAAGGTGTGCGCCGGCCCGGTTACCCCCTCGACCGGGCCGGCGCATACGTGTTTCTGAAGCCACTCGTCCGAGGCTGAATGCACCCTTTCGGAAAAGTGGTTTCACCGGCACAATGAGTCGACCGTCCAGCTCGCACTTGTCGCCCGGGGGAGGGAGACAGACGCTCATGACTGAGCACGACCGTTCCGATAGGAGCTCTGTAGAGAACGTGACAAGCTTCGGAGACACCCCCAGCGCGCAGCGTCGGCAGGACCGCGAGAGCGGTCAGGCGATGGTCGAGTTCGCCCTCATTCTGTTTCCGCTGCTCCTCCTCGTCGCGGGGATCATCCAGTTCGGCATCGGCCTCAACTACTGGCTCGACATGCAGCGCATCGCCAACCAAGGCGCACGTTGGGCGGTCGTCAACAACTGGCCGCCCGACTGCCAGCGAGCTGCCGGCAGTTGTACCAACACCCCTCCGTGTGACTCAGTCACGCGCTCGGCGACGACGCTGCAGAACACGCTCGAGTGCCAGATCCTCACAACCGGCCTGCAGAACGCCGCGACGGTCGAGGTCTGTTACCCGAACGCCGGTAACAAGGACACCGGTGAGCCCGTGAAGGTGCGGATCGAGGCGCCGTTCACGTTCGTACCACTGCTCGGCATCGGCACGATCACGCTCGGCGCCGACGCCACAATGCGACTCGAGCAGTCCCAGCTAGCCTCGAAGGGCGGCAAGATCACCGGCGACGTCGGTGCTACATGCTGAGCGCGCGCACCGGCGAGCGCGGGCAGGTCGTCGTCTTCTTCGCGCTCCTGATCCCGGTCATCTTCGCGCTCGCTGCGATTGTCATGGACGTGGGGAACTGGTTCGTCCACAAGCGGCATCTCCAGACTCAGGTCGATGCAGCGGCGCTCGCGGCCGGCCCTCAGTTCGTCGGTTGTTTCAGTGACCCCGCGTCGGCCAACCTCTCGATCGCGAGCCGCGCACTGGCCTACGGGGGCGACACCCTCCGGCCCGGGAAGATCGGGCCCGGCGCTCCCGACTCGACGACCAACCTTCAGGTTCAGGAGCCGGGCGATGTGCGCCTCGTCCTCAACGCGAATCGCTTCTGGCGGCAGAGCGATGGCAACATTCCGGGGACGAACGGCTACGGCCTCGACAGCACGCTCGACTCGGCAGACACCGATACCTTCGGTGACCCTTGCAACGAGCGTTATCTCGACGTCAAGGCGACGGACGACGAAGCACCGCCTCTCTGGGGCCTGATTCCCCTCACACCGAGCCCGAAGAGTCGCGCCAAGATCGAGATCCGCGATCTGCTCTCCGCTCAGGGAATGCTTCCCTGGGCCGTTCCGGAGATCGACCCCGCCGCTGTCGTGGCGCTCTTCATCGACGAGGAGACGGTCGGAGCAGAACCGGTCGTGTTCAAGACGCAGGAACTCATCGAGGCTGACGATCCCGGCCTTCCGTGGTCGGAGTGGACGACCCCGGTCGGCCAGGAGAACATCACCCTCGACGGCGGCCACGAGAACACGGGCGTGATGATCCTCGTGAGCAAGAACGACACCACGCCAGTCATTACCGGGAGCATCGCCGCCATCTGCGGTCAGTCTCCCGGTCTGGTCGCCTGCTACGGCAATCCCGCGAGCCAGACGAGCGGATTGAGCTTCATCCACGGCTACAACGGCGGCAGCAGCGGAGTCCTTCAGACGCCGATCGTGCGTGGCGTCGAGATCACTGCCGTTGGCTGTCCGGCCGGAGACGACTCGGCTCCGTACTTCACGCTCACAGGCGGCTGCAGCGCGGGGATCAGCGCCGTCGTCGATTTCGGC
The DNA here is from genome assembly GCA_963783705.1 of uncultured Gaiellaceae bacterium. Lineage (GTDB taxonomy): Bacteria > Actinomycetota > Thermoleophilia > Gaiellales > Gaiellaceae > GMQP-bins7. Next base: position 175,399 of record CAWAOK010000007.1, on the reverse strand, counting down.
ATCTCGGGCGCCACGAATCCGACGCTCTGGCCGAATTGCGTCAAGGTTGACTCGTCTCCGGGTGGGACGATGACCTGGGCCGGAAACGTCGTGGGCGGGTCGCTGTTCACGTCGAGCATGAACCTCGCCACGGACTCTGGACGTAATGAAGTCGATCTGAGCTGGGAGTCCGAGGACCGTCCTGGTGGACCCGACAACTGCAACCAGACGCGGTGGTCCGGCTCGTTCAACAAGGTCGCGGCGCCATACGTCTCCGACACGGCATCGGGCCCAGTGCAGTACCTCGACCTCACGGCCTTCAAGGCAGACGGGATAACGGGGATGCCGGATCCGAACTCTGTCGAGCTCAATGACCCGGGCAACCCGAACTACAAGTACTTCGTCACAGTGGGGCTCCCGAAGCCGTTCCAGATCGGCAACTACACCGATCCTCCACTCTTGCTGCGCATGGCGAGCCCGTCGGGGAGCCAGAACCAGGCCTGGGATTGTGACTCGGGGATCAACTTCGTCACGGAGATTTCCAACGGCTGCCAGACGACCTACATCGAGAACTATCGCGACGACGACGGGGACGGTCTCTACGCCTGGAACAACATCCTGTGCGATGGGTGGGGAACCACCAACCTGCCGCCTCCCACATTCGGCCCCGGGCCATCGCCGTATCCATCCGACTGCGTGATCACCGAGACGGGCGACAAGACCGGCCAGCTCCGTGACGGTTTGCATGACCGGCTCGAGACGCCGTGCTACACGAACAACTGGCCCGACGACGCAGCAGAGCTCGCCACCTTCGTCGGTCCGGATGGTCAGGCGTATGGGAGCGACCCTCGCTACGTGACGCTCATCATCACCGACGACACGGCCTTCACAGGCGCCGGTAACGAGGCGCTGCCGATCAAATACTTCGCAGGCTTCTACGTCACCGGCTGGGACTACCACCCAACTCAGTCTCCTGGCTGTCCGGATCCCGATGGCCCTGGCGGGCCGCTGAAGGGCAACGATCCGCATCCGATTCTCGGATCCTCGTATCCGCATGCCCAGGACAACGGTGACGTCTGGGGATACTTCGTCGACATCGTCGTATTCTCCGGGGCCGGAGATCCGAGCGACAACCTGTGCACCTTCGGCTCGGACCCGGCCGCGTGCGTCGCCACCCTGGTCGAGTAGCCAGTGAAGGCAAGGCCGTCTGGGGCGGATGATGTGCTATTGCATGTCGAACCTCATGGAATCGCTCGATCGTGCCGACATAGAGGCAGCACTTAAAGGACGTAAGGAGAGGAAGCCATGTCCAATACATTGACCAGCAAAGTCTCGGGCCGGATGTCGTCGCGCGGATGGGCCATCGCCCTCGGCATCGGCGCAGTCGCGCTCGCCGCGATCCTGCTCGTGGTGTACCTGGATCGCTATCGCGCTCGGGTCGGCGGCGAGAACGCCCCGACACCCGTGCTCCAGGCGAACAGGCTCATCCCGGCCGGAACGCCGGGTACGCTCGTCGCCAGCCAGTCCATGTACACGTCGACGACGCTCCCGCAGAAGGAAGTCGTGGTCGGGGCGATCGAAGACCCCGCGTACCTCAGCGGTCGCGCAGCCGCCACTGACATCTTCCCCGGCGCGCAGCTCACCGCCACCGACTTCGCGGCGAGCGACACCGCCGTCGGTTGATTCGCAGATCACTGGCATCGAGCGTGCGCTCTCGATCTCGATCGACAACGTCCACGGGTCAGCTTTCGCAGCTCGCAGGCCGGTGACTCGGTCGACATCTACATCAGCCTCGGCGGCGTCACGGCCAGGGGCTCGTGAAGCTCTTCGAGCCGAACGTGAAGGTGCTCGCCATTCCGTCCATCCCCGGCCCGAGCGGCGGCGGCAACCTCGTCCTCGAAGGTCAAGACGAGCGACGCGGCGACCTTCGCATATGCGGCCGACAATACGCAGTTTTACTTCGTGCTCCGCCCTGTCGTCGGCGCGAAGCCGACGATGAAGTCCACAGCCACGCCTCCTCGGTGCTGAGGTAGACAGGAACACTGATGCCGAGCCGCCCGGTACAAGCACTCCTCGCTGTCGAGCCCGGCGTCGACGTCGAGGACGTGAGGGACTCGCTGCCCGGCGGCGAGGACTTCAACGTCGTCGCCGTCGTCGCCGGCGCCGAAGAGGCGATGAGCTGGCTGCGCGGCGGCATCGCCGATCTGCTCCTCGTCGCCTGCGCCGGCTACTCGGACCGCGCCCTGCTGCTTCTCGACGGGGTGGCCCGCCAGAATCCTGATCTCAACGTCATGGTTCTGGGCCACGGGTCGCCCAACGGCTTCCTCAGGCGCGCGTTCGAGGCCGGCGCAGACGACATCGTCATGCTCCCGGCGACACCGGAGCAGATCCGCTTCGAGATCCACAAGCTCATGGCCCGCAAGCAGGGTGCGGAGACGCCGCTCCAGAACGAGAACTCGCGGCTCGTCTGCATCCTCGGGCCGAAGGGCGGCACCGGCAAGACGCTGACGTCGACGAACCTCTCGGTGAGCCTCGCGCAGCGCGGCGAGAAGGTGGCGCTCATCGACCTCGACCTCCAGTTCGGCGACGTGGCCCTGTGCCTCGGGCTGCCGCCGGAGAAGACGGTGTACGACCTCGCCCAGTCTCCGGGTGCGCTCGACTGGGACAAGCTCGGCGCCTTCATGGCGCACCACTCCTCGGGCGTGCACACGCTCATCGCGCCGCGCCGGCCGGATCAGGCGAGCGCGGTCGGAGCCGAGCTCCTGCGCGAGATCTACGCGATCCTACGCCAGAACTACGATTGGGTCGTCGTGGATACGCCGCCGGGCTTCACCGCCGAGGTCATCACGTCGATCGACCACTCGACCGACATCGTCATGGTCGGGATGCTCGACTCGCTCTCGCTCAAGAACACGAAGCTCGGCCTCGAGACGCTCGAGCTCATGAAGTACGACCCCGACCACATCTATCTCCTCCTGAACCGCGCGCACAGTCGCGTCGGCATCAGCCAGTCGGACGTGGAAGCAGTGCTGGGACGCTCGCCGGACATCTTCATCCCGTCCGACCGCGAGATCCCGCGCACCGTGAACGAGGGCATTCCGATCGTCGTGGCCCGCCCGCAGTCGGAGCCGGCCGAGGCCTTCGGCCGCCTGGCGACGTTGCTCAGCGGATCCGACCAGGCCGCCGAGCCGGTACCCGGTCATGGCGGCGGGCGGTTCTGCCGATTCCTCCCGTGAACCCTCCTCCCGCCGTCGGCTCTTCGGACGAAAGGGCTAGTCATGGAACTCCACGAGCGAATCTCCAGCCAGCGCGGCCCGGTCAGAGAGCAAGAGCCGTTCGCCGAGCTCAAGAACCGCGTCCACATGAGCGTCATCTCGGAGCTCGGCCCGCAGCTGTTCAACATCGCAGTCGATCCCAACGAGCTCCGCGATCGTGTGACCGCGGACGTACGCCGGCTGCTGAACGACGAGGCCGGCATCGCCCGCGAGGATCGCGAGCGGCTCACGTCCGAGATCCTCGACGACATCCTCGGCTACGGGCCGCTCGAGCGCCTGCTCGCCGACGACTCGATCACCGAGGTCATGTGCAACGGCCCGGACGACGTCTGGATCGAGCGCGGCGGCAAGCTCTACGAGACGACCGTTCGCTTCACGGACGAGTCGCACCTGCGCCGCATCATCAACAAGATCGTGTCGCAGATCGGAAGGCGCATCGACGAGTCGTCGCCGATGGTCGACGCGCGTCTCCCCGACGGGTCGCGCGTGAACGCCATCATCGCGCCGCTCTCGCTGTCCGGACCGCTTCTCACCATCCGGAAGTTCAGCCGTCGGCGCCTGTCGATGGAGGACATGATCAACATCGGCTCGCTCTCCGACCAGTCGGTCGAGTTCCTCTCCCGCTGCATCGAGGCCCAGTGCAACATGCTCATCTCGGGCGGTACGGGCTCGGGCAAGACCACGCTGCTGAACGCCCTCTCGGCGTCGATCCCGAACAACGAGCGGATCGTGACCATCGAGGACGCGGCCGAGCTCTCGCTCCACCAGCGCCACGTGCTCCGGCTCGAGGCGCGCCCGCCGAACATCGAGGGCGAGGGGCACATCCCCATCCGCGACCTCGTCCGCAACTCGCTGCGCATGCGCCCCGATCGGATCATCGTCGGCGAGTGTCGTGGCGCCGAGGCGCTCGACATGCTCCAGGCGATGAACACGGGCCACGACGGCTCGCTCTCCACGGTGCACTCCAACTCGCCTCGTGACGGTCTCCACCGCATCGAGACGATGGTGATGATGGCCGGCTACGACCTGCCGCTGCGCGCCATTCGGCAACACATCGCAGCCGCGCTCGACCTTCTCGTCCACATCGACCGCATGGAGGACGGGTCGCGTCGCGTCGTGGCCATCACCGAGGTGCTCCGCATGGAGTCGGACGTCATCCAGCTCCAGGACATCTTCGAGTTCGAGATCGACTCCGTCGCCCCCGATCGCACCATCACCGGCGGCCTGAAGGCGACCGGCCTCCGTCCGGTCTTCCTCGAGAAGTTCCGCAAGCGCGGGATCGAGCTGCCGCAGGCCATGTTCGGCGAGCGCGTGCACTCCCTCGACGAACGCCGGGGCGCAACGGCGTGAAGCTCGGTCTGCGGATCGCAGTCGCGTGCGCGGCTCTGGCCGCGCTCGCTCTTCCAGCCCTCGCGGCCGGCCAGGGCGGATCCCCCACGCTCACCGAAGCGCAGGACTCCGAGTTCCCGGATCGCGTGTGGCTGTACCGGACGCCTACGGCCACGAAGCTTGACGGGCTCGACGTCACCGAGAACGGCGGGGTCGTCTCGGGCCTGTCGGTGGACAGCGGGTCGAAGTCCAGCGGCGCGGTCCTGCTCATCGATGCCTCGAACAGCATGGAGGGCGAGCCGATCGAGGCCGCGATGGCCGCTGCACGAGCGTTCATGGCCCAGCGGAAGGACCAGCTTCCCGTCGCGGTCATCGCCTACAACCCCAAGATCACGGTCCTCACCGACTTCACGAGAGACAAGGGCGAGCTCTCGGCAGCCATCGCCAAGGCTCCGCCGACCGCCGAAGGGACGCGCATCTACGACGCTCTCATCGAGGCCGCACGCCTCGCCGAGAAAGCCGGCTACGCGCGCACGACCGCAGTGCTCCTCTCCGACGGACATCGACGTGGCGTGCAGGCGACGCGCGAGGAGACCATCTCGGCGCTCAACGCCGCCAATGTCCGCGTCATCTCGGTCGGCCTCAAGTCACCCGAGTACGACGCCGAGACGCTGCAAAGCGCGGCGAAGCAGACAGGCGGTACGTACGTCCAGAGCGCCACGCCCAAGCAGCTCGAGCCGATCTTCACGGCGATCGGCCAGCAGCTCTCGAACGAGTACGTCGTCAGCTATCGCTCGCTTCTTCCACCGAACGTGAAGGCCACTGTGAGGGCCGTCGCTCCGGGCCTCGCGGCGGCGACCGCCTCCTACAAGACGCCGGCGCTCGACCTCTCGCCGAAAGGCACGTTCGAGCGGAGCTGGGCCGACGACGTCATCACCTCTCCGTGGCTCATGATCTTCGTGGTCGTCTCCGTCCTCGCGCTGGTCGCATTCGCGATCTTCTCGGCCATCGACGTCCGCAACCGCTCGCTCCGGCGACGGATGGCCGCCTACGTGACCGTCCCGAGCGAAGAGGAGTCGCGCATGCGGCGCGCCGAGGTCGCGGCAATCGTCGCCGATACGGCGCAGCGCGCCGTTGGGCAGCAGCGCTGGTGGCAGCGGTTCGAGTCGGACGTCGAGCTCGGTGGATTCAAGCTCTCGGCACTCGCGATCGCCGGCTGGACGATCGTCGGCGCGATCGTCACATCGCTCGTAGTCGCGATTTGGTTCCAGACCCTTTGGGGCCTCCTCGCGGGTCTCGCAGCCCCCTTCGTGACGCGGTTCCTCGTGTCGCGGCGCGTGACGAAGATGCGCAAGGCGTTCGAGGAGCAGCTTGCCGACAACCTCGACGTGCTCGCGGGCGCGATGCGAACGGGCCACTCGACGATGGGTGCGCTCTCCGTCATGGTGGACAGCGCGGTCGAGCCCTCCAAGTCAGAGTTCCGCCGCGTCCTCCAGGACGAGCAGCTGGGCGTGCCACTGGACGACGCACTCCTGGTCATGGCGCGCCGCATGCGGAGCTACGACGCGGAGCAGATCGCACTCGTGATGCGGCTCCAGCGCGAGGCCGGCGGTAACACGGCCGAAGTGCTCGATCGCGTGGCAGAGGTCATCCGCGGCCGGATGGAGCTCCGCCGGCTCGTGGACGTGCTCACGGCCCAGGCCAAGATCTCCAGGTGGGTTCTCACCGCACTCCCGATCTTCGTGCTCCTCGCCCTCATCTTCACGGGCGGTGACTACCTCGAGCCGATGCTCAACTCGCTCGTGGGCAAGATCGCACTCGTCGTCGGAGGGATCATGGTTTTGATCGGATCGCTCTGGATCAAGCAGATCTCGAAGTTGGACGTCTGAGATGGGTCTCGAGCTGATCGCAATCGCGGGCGTGCTCCTCCTCGGAGCGGGCGTCGCCATCCTCGTCGTGAACCTGAGCAAGGGTGGCGGGGCATCGGCGACGATCGACCAGATCCAGACGTACGGGTACGTGGCCGAGACGACGGGAGGCTCGGAGACCGAGTCTGCCGCGCGGCGCCCGCTCGACTCGATCGCAGGACGTCTCGGAGACTGGGCAGCGCGGCGCTCCGGTGGAGCAGGCGAGGCCAAGATCCGCGAGAAGCTCGTGTCGGCGGGGATGTACGGAACGACGCCGCGGAAGATTCTCGGCTACCAGGTCCTCGCTGCGATCGCCGCCTCGCTCCTCGTGCTGTGGCTCGTGCCTGCGATGGGCGGGTCGATCATCTTCGGGATCGTCCTCGCCGTCGCTGCCGGCGTCGGCGGCTGGTTTGCGCCCGTCTACTACATCGAGCTGAAGCGGCGGCAGCGCATGGAGCTGATCGACAAGCAGATGCCGGACATGATCGATCTGCTCGTCGTCACGATCGAGGCCGGTCTCGGCATCCTCGCGTCGATGCGTGTCGCGTCGGAGAGCATGTCCGACCCGCTGGGTCAGGAGCTCCGCCTCACGCTCCAGGAGCAGCGCATGGGCCTCTCGGTGGGCCAGGCGATCGAGAGCCTCGGTCGCCGCTGCGACGCGGTGAACATGAACATCTTCGTTCGTGCGATCACCCAGGGCGAGCGGCTCGGTGTGTCCATCGGCACCACGATGCGGAACCTCTCGGTCGAGATGCGGAAGCGACGGCGCGCGATGGCGGAAGAGCGCGCGCAGAAGATGCCGATCAAGATGCTGTTCCCGCTGATCTTCTTCATCTTCCCCGCACTCTTCATCGTGATTCTCACGCCGATGATCATCAGCATCGTCGACGCGCTCGCCTGATCGCCACGAGAGGGAGGCATCGCCATGGCAACGCTGACGCTCCGCCGGGAGGATGGCCGGATCGTCTGCGAGCGTGTGGTGGTCGCCGACCGGGCTCATCGGCGGATGCGTGGGCTTCTCGGCCGGAAGTACCTGCGCCAGGGCGAGGGCATGGTGCTCCGCCCCGGGTGGAGCATCCACACGGCCTTCATGCGCTTCCCGATCGATGCGATCTTCCTCGATGCCGACCAGGTCGTCATCCGGATCGAGCACGAGGTCGGCCCCTGGCGAACGGTGTCGTGCCGCGGCGCTCGCGAGGTCGTCGAGATGGCGGCGGGAGAGAGTCGCCGTCGCGGGCTCGAGGTCGGCGACCGCGTCGCGTGGGCGTCGCGTAGCGCCGCGGACGCACGAACCGAGCGCGCGAACGGGACATTCGACGACGAGGTCGACGAACCACGCGCTCGCATCCTCGTCGCCAGCAGCGACCCGCGCTTCCTGCGGCTCGCTCGCTTCCTGCTGGGAGGACGCGACCTCGAGGTCGAGGAGCTCACGACGCCGGAACGCCTCCCGGAGGCCATTCTGGAGCCGTCGGTCGATCTGGCCGTGCTCGACGGCGCCGACTCGGTGGCCGACGCGCTGCGCACGGCCAACGCGACGAGGGCGCGCCGCCCCGAGATCCCGGTGGTCATTGCAGCGGACACAGGCGGAAAGAGCCCGTCCGGTATCCGCGTATTCGACCGCTGGAACGAGACCGAAGAGCTGCTCCTGGACGTCGAGCGGCGCCTCTCCGAGCGCGCCGCTGGTGCTCTCCCACCAGTGCGATGACCGGGCACGAGGGGGAAGGAACGTTGCATTCGTCTGAGAACTCACGAAGATGAGGCGATAGCTCGCACATGACCGAGGCAGGCACGAACATCGGCCCCGAAGGGTCCGCCCCTCTCCCCCGCCGCTCGCCGCAGCCGGAGCGCCAGGCGTATCGCGGGCCTGGCGCACGCCTCGAACGCCTTCACGCGTACTTCCTCGAGGGGTGCACGGAGGAGATCCGTCCTGTGCTCGAGTCCGTCCTCGCCGACGCACGACGGGTGCACGCGGGGTACGCCGACGACGAGGTCGGAGACGGCCTGGCGTCGGTCTGGTACGCAGCGACCGCGATCGTCGAGCTGGGCGCCGCGCTCGAGCTCGACGAGGCGGACGTGCGCGGCGCCGGCGCGGTGATCGCCGAGGCTTGCGCACTGCCGCTCGCATCTGCGCGATACGTGCTCTTCCGCGAGGTGGTCAGACACCCGCGTCTGCTCGAGCTTCCACCGCTCATGGCCGTCGAGCTCCAGCTCGGACTGCTACTCGGCCTCGACGTGCTGAGCGACGTCACGCTGTGGGTGCGAACGCCGGGCGGGCTCGAGTGCATCGCGAACTTCGGCGACGACGGCCGTCCGAGCCGCCGGACACGCGCCGAGGCAAAGGCGACCCTTCGGCAGCGCTCGCGACTGTCGCTCCTCGGCGGTTCGCAGCTGCGCTCGGCGACGGTACTCCGCTTCGGCGAGGCCTACGCGGCCATCGTCGGGCGCGTCGGCGGGGTTGAGCAGAGCGTGGCGGACGCGTATCTCCAGGAGAGCGCGGCAACGCTCAGCCACGTCATCGAGCGCGAGCACCTCCTCGACTACTCGGCTAGTCGCGAGCGGACGCTCATCGCCTCGGCCGAGCGGCGACTCATGCGGCTCGGCTTCGACCTCCACGACGGGCCGATCCAGGACGTCCTGGCGCTCGCAGCCGACGTCCAGCTGCTCCAGCAGCAGGTCCACCCGTTCATCCTCGACGAGTATCGCGAGCAGACGCATGGACGCTTCGACGACCTCTCGTCGCGGCTCGTCGAGCTCGATCGTCAGCTGCGCGAGATCGCGCACTCGCTCGAGACGAAGAGCGTCATCTCACGCCCTCTGGGCGAGATCCTGCACCGCGAGGTCGACAACTTCGCCGAGCGCACGGGCATCGCGGCCGACCTCGAGATCCGCGGTGATCCCGACTCTCTCTCCTCCGCGCAGCGGATCACGTTGTTCCGTGCGATGCAGGAGGCGCTTGCGAACGTGCGCGAGCACGCGAGCGCGACGACGGTCTCCGTCCGCGTCCGCGCCCGCCGCAGCGCGATCGAGCTCCAGATCGTCGACGACGGGATGGGCTTCGAGGTCGAGCGAGCGCTCGCGAAGGCGGCGCAGCGCGGCCGTCTCGGCCTCGTCGGCATCGGCGAGCGCGTGCGGATGGTCGGCGGCACGTTCGAGCTCGAAAGCCAGCCGGGCGGCCCAACCTCCCTCAAGCTCACGCTTCCGCGCTGGGAGCCCCTCAACCCGAAATAGTCCGGCGGCCGCACTCGCGGCCGGTCGCCCAGACCTCCCGCAGGCCCGCCCAGCCTCCTCGCGCTCGGCACGGGGCGAACGCCCTGGTGTCAGACACGGCGTCTGACACCAGGGCATGCCCGAAAGAGGCAATGGCCGTCGCGGCCGTCTCGCCATCAAGGTGCATCTTCCTCATCATGGTCCAGTGCCTCGGCGACCACGTGAGGAAGTTCCTGGAGCGATCCATCACGTCGTCGCGAAAGGAAGCGCCGGCGAGGCGATCGTGAGAGATGAGCATGATCGCAACCACCTGGTTGGACGGCTGGGGAAGACCACTCAGCGCCACCGCTGGTCTTGCCTCGCGTACGCGATTCTGGACACGCACTTTCATCTACTCGTCGGGACACCAGCGGCGAACCTCGGCGTTGGCATGCAATGGCTCCTCGCCTCATATGCCCGGAACTTCAACGAGCGACACGAAAGACAGGGAAATCTCTTCCACTGCCGCTTCTACTCGACCCGAGTCAGCTCGGAGGAACACCTGATCTCGGCACTCGTGTACGTCCTCCTGAACCCTGTACGCGCCGGCCTGGTCGAACTGCCCGAGACCTGGCGGTGGAGCAGCTACGCGGCGACCGTCGGGACCGTCGCTGCACCGAGCTTCCTCGACACGAGGGCTGCCCTCGAGCTGATCGCCGAGCGTCCGCGGACAGCTCGACTCCGACTCGAGCTCGCCGTCCGCGACGCGCGCGCACGCGATCACGCGCGCGTGGGTGTCAGACCCGGCGTCTGACACCTGGGCTCGTCCCTTCGGGACGTGTGGGCCGACGCGACGAAGGAGGCCTCCCGACCTCCTTCGTCTCTTCCCCCTACCGCCGCAACCGGTGCCGCCCCCGTTGCGGATCCTGTGGGCGTCAGTTCACGACGTCGCTTTCCTCGAGAGCTTCGAGACGCACTTGCCGAAGGCGTTCGCCTTGTTCTTGTTGGTCCCGTACTCCTGCTTGAAAGCCTCGATGCTCTGCGCCGTGGTTCCCCGCTCCGCCTTGCACGCCTTCGCAGCGTTTTTCTCTGCGGACTGACCCTGTGCGGACTGGCTCTTGCCGGGCTTCTCTGGCTTCCCCTTGTCGGCCGGCGGGACCGCAAGGGCCGCCGGGACGGAAAGCGTGAGGAAAGCGGCGATAACGATGAGTGTCCTGGCCATGTCAGCTCCCGGTCGGGGGAAACGCGCCAATGCCAGGAAGACGTCCAGAGGATGGAGAACTTGCGCGACGGAATGTAAAGAATTCGTGAGGTGGGTTGCGGGGTCGTGCCGGAGTGGGGACGGTTCACTCATGGCCGTCACCGAGTCCGGCCATCTCGCATCGCGCGAGATCGACGACCTCTATCGCGCGCACGTCGCCGAGGTCTACCGCTACGCGTACGCGGTGCTCGGCAACCATGCCGACGCCGAGGACGTCACGCAGACCACCTTCCTGAACGCGTACCGCGCGCTCGAGCAGGGAGTCCGCCCTCGCAAGCCCACGAACTGGCTGCTGACGATCGCGAGCAACGCGATCAAGCAGCGCTTCCGGCAGGAGCAGTCGAGGCCGCGTCAAGTGGAGCTCGACGAGCGCATCGCGCAGGCCGGACCTGAGGGCGACGACGACGGAGGGCCGAGTGTCGGCGAGCTCCTCACCGCTCTATCGAAGATCCCACCGCATCAGCGCCAGGCCATCGTTCTGCGCGAGTTCGAGGGGCGTTCGTACAACGAGATCGCCGAGATACTCGATGTCAGCACGTCCGCGCTCGAGACGCTTCTCTTCCGGGCGCGGCGATCGCTCGCCGAGGAGCTCCAACAGCAGCTGACATGCACGGAAGCACAGCTCGCGGTGTCGCAGTCCGTCGACGGTCGGCTCGGCCGAAAGGAGCGGCGGCGCCTGCGCGATCACCTGGCCGAGTGCCCGGACTGCGCGCGCTTCGCGAGGCTGCAGCAGCGCCATCGCTCGGCGCTTCGTGGTCTCGCGCTCGTTCCGATCCCGCTCTCGCTGACGCTCTTCAAAGGTTTGGAGGGGAGCGCTGCCGCGGCCGTGCTGCCGATCAGCACGGGTGCAGGTGCCGCCGTTGCCGTCGGCGCGGGAATGGGTACGGGCGCAACGGCGGCGGGTACGACCGGTGGTGTGCTCGCAGGCGGACTCGGACTCAAGGTCGCGGCCGTCGTCGCCGCAGCCGGGGTCGCCGGAGGCGTCGGCGTCGCGGGATCCAGCGAGCTCGACGGAAAGCCGTCGAAGTCAGGTCGCCCCGCAGCCGAGCAGCCCGGGTCGCGCCTCGGACAGGTGGCACCTCGTGGAGTCACCGTGCCCGGCAACGGCGTCGCTCGCGGAAAGCTCTCGGCCCCTGGACAGACGAAGGACGGCGATACCAAGGGCAAGGGGAGCACGCAGGGGCAGAAGGCGACGTCGAAGGCGCGCGGCCAGGATGTGAGCGCAGCCAAGCGCAAGGCCGCAGCACAACGGAAGGCGTCCGCAAGACAGAGGGCCTCCGCCGCGCAGAGAGCAGCCGCACGAGCCGCGGCTCAGCGGCAGGCCGCCAAGGCTCAACGCTCGTCCGCACAGGCGCCCACTCCGAAGCCCGCAAAGTCGGCCAGCGCGCAGGGAACGTCGCCGAAGAAGACGGCCGCAGAGCCGGCGGTCGAGCCCGCGCCCACTCAGACCGCCGCCGAAACCACGGCGAAGGGGAGCGCGAAGACCAACGGAAACGCCGGCGCCAACGCGGGCGGCCCGAAGGATCGCTGACCGCGTTCTCCTCCCTCCCCCATACGAGGGAGGGCGCTCGCTCGGGAACGGCCGATCTCGTTCCCACAGATGCGATTCCTCGTTGTACTCGCGGCCCTGACGACGGCTGTCCTCGTCACGTCACCCGTCGCCACCCCGAACGTGCCCACGAAGGTCGAGCGGCGCACGGCGCTCGAGACGGCGGTCGTGCACGAGATGAACCGTGTGCGAGCCGCCCGCGGCCTGCGTCCGTTGCGCGCCGCACCCGCCCTGCGGTCGGCTGCACGCGGGCACTCGCAGGCGATGCTGACGCACGGCTTCTTCAGCCACGAGTCGGCTGACGGGACTGCGTTCAACGAGAGGATTAGGCGCTACTACACCGATCGTGGGTTCACGAGGTGGTCGGTGGGCGAGGCACTGATGGCAGGCCAGGGGCGTGCGGTGAACGCACAGGCCATCGTCGCAGCGTGGCTCGAGTCGCCGACCCACCGGACGATCATCCTGTCGTCGACCTGGCGCGACACGGGCATCGGCGTGTTCTACGACCCTAAGGCGCCGTCGAACTTCGGTGGCACCGAGGCGATTGTCGTCACCGCCGACTTCGGGCTCCGGGAGGGCTGAGCCGAGAGCCGTGGAGGGTCGCGCGGTTTCAGAGCGCGGCGCTTACGCGGAGGTTCGGCGCTTACGCAGCCAGAGTGTGGATCGGCGTCGCGTTCGGATCGATCTCCGACGCGAAGCCGCGATCCCAGGACACGACGACCCGTCCTTGCTCGTCGATCTGGTCGACGATGCCACGGTCTCCCGCGCGCAGGCCCGAGTCGTCAAGCGGCGCCTCGACGAGCTCGATCCTCGCCCCGATCGCAACGCCGGCCCGAAGGCGAGCCGCGAGAAGTCGAGCGCCCTGGGTATCCATACGACGCATATCGGTTTCGCGATCGAAAGCCTTTAACCTCCGAGGAGATCTTCATGCTGAAGGACTCGTACAACCCTCGACGAAATCGCGTGGTGCCGGCGGATCGCTCCCAACTCGACGGCTCAGGATCGATCCGTCGGCAGCACCCGTGACGGTGGAGCACGAATGACCAGCACCGACCAGAGTCGTGACGACGAGCGCCGCGGCGGCATCGTGCGGCGCGTCCTTCAGTCCGGGCCGAATCCCGAGCAGCGGATCGAGGAGCTGCTCGCGCAGCGGCGTCGCGAGCTCGACGAGCACGCCGAGCAGCTGCACGCGTCCATCGCAGAGCTCGAGCGTCGCGAGGAGCTCCTCCGCGACTCGCGCGCGTCTGTCGAGCGCATGTTGCGTCTCGGCACCTCCGACCTCGAGGCACGCGAGAACGAGCTCACCGGCTACCTCCGCGAACTGGGCGAGCGGGAGAAGGCGCTCGCCGAAGAGGAGGAAGATCTCGGCCGCCGGCGCCAGGAGCTCGGAGCCGTCGAGCTCAAGCGCGCCTCCGTCGAGCGTCGTGAGCGCGCCGTCGAAGTGCGCGAGCTGGAGCTCGCCGAGCGCGAGGCCGAGGTGACTGCCGTCGTAACTCGAGCGGAGTCGGAATCCGTCGAGCTCGCGTTCGTACCCGGGGCCAACTACACGCTCACCGAGCTGGATGCGGTCGAGCTGACGACTGGCCTCGAGCTGGAGATCGCCGACGAGACCTTCGTCGTCGCGCGGATCGGCCGGTCGCCGCTGCCCGCGGACGGCCGGCGTTGCGCCTATCTCGTCCTCGGCGTGCGCGGCCGGGGGCCCTCGTCTCCCGGCAGCTCGTAGATCGCCGGTCGACGCCGATCGTCGGGCGTGTCGCCCACGATCTCGAGGCGTCTCTCTGCTTGCGTCACGAGGAACTGGGCGACGGCGACGTCCTCGTCTGTGAAGCGCCGTAGGCGCATCTCGTAGAGCTCGACGAGCCCCCACACGCTCCCGCGCACCTGCATCGGCACCATCAGGAGCGCGTTCATGCCGAGATCCCGGAGGATGAACGCCTCGGACGGATCGACGTCCCCTTCGGCGAACGACACCGACCGTGCCTCACCACGGGTGAGCACCTCGGCGGTGAGTGGAAAGTCCGCAATCCGGTACGCCGCCTCGTCGCCGAGCGACACCTCGCGAAGCGCATGATCGGTCGCATCGACGACGTACTCGCCGGCGACACGCGACGCGGAGCACGCGGTCGCCCCGACGACGAAGACGAGCGTCTTGCACAGCCGGCTGCAGATTCCCTCGACCGAGCTCTCGGCCTCGATGGCCCTGGCGGCGGCCATCGCGTCCGCGAGGACGGTTCCGGAGCCGCCGGAGCGTCCTCGTGTTCGACTCTCCATCGCGCCGCCTGCCTCCGCCCCACGCACCGCCGTCGGAAGCGCGAGCTCGCGGAACGAGGCGACACGATCCTTTCCTGCCGACTTGGCCGCGTAGAGCGCTTGGTCTCCGGCCCGCAGGAGCGACGTGGCGGTGGCCCCGTCGAACGGATACGTCGAGACGCCGGCAGAGATCCTGAGGGGGAAGCCCGCGTCGGTAAGCCCCTCCGCGAGGAGCGCGCGAATCTGGGTGCCGAGTGCTTCTGCGAGCTCGGAGCCCGCGCCCGGAAGCATGACGACGAACTCGTCACCGCCGAGACGGGCGGCCGCAGCTCCGTCCGGAAGCGAGCGGCCGAGAACGTCGGCCACCTCTTGCAGCAGCGCGTCGCCGAACTCGTGCCCTGCGCGGTCGTTGATCTCCTTGAAGTCGTCGCAGTCGATGACGAGCAGACTCAGCGGCATCCGCCGCTCCTGGGCGACCGCGAGCTCGCGCTCCATTCGCTCCTCGAGACCGCGGCGGTTGAGAATTCGCGTCAGCGGATCGGTCACGGCGCTGAGACGTTCACGGTTCAGGGCAAAAGCTGCGTCGAGGGATGCGGCGACGTGGGCCGCCAGCACCGCTGCGGTGTCCAGCAGACCTGGATCGACGTGCGGCGACTCGCCACCGATCCCCACCATCGCACCGAGCTCGCTCGCATTGGCCCGGAGCGGGAGCCAGACGACCGAGCGCTTGCCCGGGCCGCGCGTCGCACCGAGCTCGAGCACCTGGCAGACGACGCTCGGATCCGTCCCGGCGCGGGCGACGTCCAGCTCGTCGGCCGAGAGCGGGGGTCGCGTGCCGGTCTCCGACCTCCAGACCGCGAGCTCCGTCGGCGTACCCGGCTCGTCCCAGACGACGATCTGCGTTGCTTCCACCGGCAGGACGCGCGGAAGCGATGCTGCCGCCAGGGCCGCGATGGCGCTCGGATCGCGGAGGCTGCCGAGATGGACGAAGAGCCGTGCCAGCCCCGCGAGGTCGAGCGTTCGGCGCGACCGCAGGTCTTCCGCGGGCGGTGTGAGCGCGCGAGTGAGGGGATACAGGGCCTCGGCCGCCTCGTCGGGCAGCGTTCGCTCGGACTCGATATTGAGAATGCCAACGACAGACCGGCCCGAGAGCAGTGGAATCGCGAGCTCCGACGTGATGCCCGGTAGCGCCGCGACGTAGTCCGGGTCCGCGTGCACGTCGGTCGCGAGCTGTGCGCCCGCGAGCCGTACCGCGCGGCCCGTGATCCCGCTCTCGACCGTGATCCCGTCCGGAACGACCGCGTACCCGCGCTGCGCGACGAGCCAGAGTCGGCCGTGCTCGAGCACGAAGACCGACGGCATCGCTCCGGCCACGGCCTCGTAGAAGGTGTCGATCGCAGCCTCGATCGCAGCTGCCGGATCGTCGTCGGCGCCGATCTCCTCCGCTGCACGCTTCGCGGCAGCGGCCAGCAGCCCGGCGTCGATGGGCCGGACGACACGCGCAGCCGCAGAGGCATGCTCCATGCATGCGTTATCGGCGCTCGCCGCCCGCTGCTAGAGAGTCGGCGTCTTGCGTTACGAGGTGCCGATTCCCCTGTACCAATCGAGAATCGCGTCACCCCAGAAGAGCGCGACGACTCCTCCGATCGCCAGGAACGGGCCGAGCGGGATCGCAGACTTCCGCGCTTCCCTTCCGTGGCGCGCGAAGAGGACGGCGGCGGGGACGAATGCCACGAAGAAGCCGACGAACATGGCGACGATCACGGAGGTTCCGAGCCCTGCGCCCATGAAGGCGGAGAGCTTCACGTCACCCAGTCCGAGACCGCGCGGATAGACGAGCACGATCAGGAAGAGCACCAGGCCGGCCCCGAGCGCGCTGAGGATCCACTCGAGGCTCGGATCCTCGATGGTGCGCAGCGCGAGCAACGCCACGGCTCCCGGCAGGATCACCTTGTCGGGGATGAGGCGGTGCTCGAAGTCCGTGCGCGTGATCACGACGAGCACCCAGCAGAAGAGGATCGCCGCGACGGCCTCGAGGGTGAAGCCGAAGACGAGACCGCACGCGGCCCCGAGCGCGGCCGTGCCGAGAAGGACGAGCGGAAGTCTCGGCGAGCGCGGGGCGCTGCGCAGGAGCGGGTCGTGGTGCGGCGCATTCGTCGCGATCCGATCGGCAAGCGGGCCGACGAGCACGCCTGCGAGAAGCCCGACGAGGCCCGCAGCGAGGTCCATCCTCCGAGATTCCGCGACCACCCACGGCCTCCTCCCGCGCGACGTGATGAGCCGGGCATCCCTCCTTCGGGTGAGACATCACTCATCCTGGGGGTGCTCGCATGCCGATGCCGCACTACTCTCGGATCAACTGCGGCGGCCCCGGACCGGGGCAGAACGGCGACGAGTGACGATCAGAAGCTAGGCGGCGGCAACTGAGGAGCACGTTCGTGTGGGCGCTGTGCCTGGCCGCCCTCGTGCTCGGCGCGAGCCTCTTCACCGCCGTCTTCCGCGAGACACCTGACCACGTCGCGGCCGCGCTCGTCCTGTTCGCGTTCGTCGCCGCCGCCGCCGGAGTCGTCCTCAACTGGCGTCTGGAGAGCGCCCACTCGGAAGCGCTCCGCGACCCGCTCACGGGCCTTCCGAACCGCGTGCTCCTCGACGACCGCATCGAGCAGGCCTTCCGCCGCTCACGGCGTTCCGGCGAGCCCTTCACCCTCATCGCGATCGACCTCGACGGCTTCAAGGACGTGAACGACGTGCGCGGGCACCGCGCGGGCGATCTCGTCCTCAAGTCACTGGCCAGGCGCTTCGAGGCGATCGTCCGGGAGACGGACACGGTGGCGCGCGTGGGCGGCGACGAGTTCGTCATCCTCTCGATGGGCACGGGGAGCGACGATCGTGCCGGAGCGCTCGTCGGTCGGCTGCGCAACGCGTTGCGGCGCCCGTTCCGCGTCGACGGTGCGGCCGTGGAGATCGACGGCAGCATCGGCTGGTCGGTGTTCCCCGACGACGGCTCGACCGCCGAGGAGCTTCTGTCGCGTGCGGACGGCCAGATGTATGCAACGAAGCGCGACACGAGCGACGAGTCGGTGATGATGCGTCGCGGCGTCGACGCCGGCATCGTGCGCGACGTCGAGTCGGCGCTCGAGAAGAACGAGCTGGTGGTCGTGTACCAGCCGATCCTCGATCTGGCGAGTGGCACGCCCCGCTCCGCCGAAGCGCTCATCCGCCGTGCGCTGCCGGACGGAGTGCTCGTCCCCCCGGCCGAGTTCGTGCCTCACGTCGAGCGCACCCCGATCGTCCGCGAGCTCACGTTCCTCGTCGTGGCCGATGCGCTCGATTCGGCCCAGCAGTGGGCGAAGGCAGGCCACAAGCTCGGCGTTGCGATCAACATCCCCTACCGCCTGCTCGACGACGCGCAGTTCGCCGAGGGTCTGTCCGAGATGCTCCGAACGGTGGATCCGACCGAGCCGCAGGTCACCCTCGAGGTCGTTCCGTCCGGCCCGGGCGCGGGGATGCAGGTCGACGAGGAGGTGCTCAGCCGGTTCGACGCCCTTGGCGTTCGCCTCTCGCTCGACGATGCCGGTCGAGCCGCATCGTTCGCCGCCCTGCGCGTGCTTCCGCTCGACGAGCTGAAGATCGACGTCGGCTTCGTTCACGGGCTCGGCAAGAACCCGACCGACGCAGCGCTCGTGCGCGGAATGATCGACATCGGCCATGCACTCGGGCTCCAGGTCGTCGCCGAGGGCGTCGAGACACGCGAGGCGTGGCGCGTCCTGGGCGAGTGGGGTTGCGACTTCGCGCAGGGCTTCTACGTCGCAAGCCCGCGCCGGTCGGACGAGCTCGTCGAGTGGCTCGGCGCGAGCTGGCCCGCGGTCGCCTGAGCGCGACCCGCCCGGTGCCCAGAGCGGCTCGTCGTACCCGCGCGCCGCGTTCGCGGCGCGGGCCAGGATGAAGAGCAGATCGGACAACCGGTTCAGGTAGACGAGCGCCAGAGAGCTCAGGGAGTGGGAGCCGGACGCAGCAAGCGTCTCGCGCTCGGCGCGCCGGCACACCGTGCGCGCGACGTGAAGGCGCGCGGCAGCCTCGCTCCCTCCCGGAAGCACGAAGCTCCTGAGCTCCGGGAGCTCCGCGTTGAAACGATCGCAGTCTGCCTCGAGGCAGTCGACCTGCTCCTGCGTCGTCCGCAGTCTCCCGTCGAGCTCGAGTGGAACCGAGAGATCGGCGCCGAGATCGAACAGCTCGTTCTGGACGCGGACGAGCACCTCGCGGATGTCACTCGGACAGTCGCCGGCAACGACCAGCCCGAGCGCCGAGTTGAGCTCGTCGACCGTGCCGTACGCGCCGATCCGGGCATCCAGCTTCGATACCCGCGAGCCGTCGCCGAGCGACGTCTCGCCCGCGTCGCCGCCGCGCGTGTAGATCCTGGTGAGCCGAACCGGCTCGTCACGTTCGCGCGGCATGGTCCTACGGACGGCATTCCCTGCGGAACCTGATCCTCGCGCAGTTGGCGCCCGAGGATCGACCGTGCGATCACGAGCCGCTGGATCTCACTCGTGCCCTCGTAGATCTCGGTGATCTTCGCGTCGCGGTAGTAGCGCTCGACCGGGAACTCCTTCGTATAGCCGTAGCCGCCGAGAACCTGGATCGCCTCGGCCGTCTGGCGTCGAGCCATCTCCGACGCGAAGAGCTTCGCCTTGGCGCCCTCGACGGTGTGCGGGCGACCCTCCTGCTTGAGCCACGCGGCCCGATAGATCAGGAGACGGGCGGCGTCGATCTCGGTGGCCATGTCGGCGAGCTTCCACTGGATCGCCTGGAAGTCGGCGATCTTGCGCCCGAACTGCTCCCGCTCGAGCGCGTACGCCCGGGCGACGTCGTAGGCCGCCTGGGCGATCCCGAGCGCCTGCGCTGCGATCCCGATGCGCCCGCCGTCGAGCGTGGCCATCGCGATGCGAAACCCACGTCCCTCCTCGTGCAGGAGACGATCGCGCTCGACGTTCGCATCCTCGATCGCTAGATCCGACGTCGTCGACGAGTTCAGTCCGAGCTTCTCCTCCTCGCGCGTGACCCGTACGTGCGCCGCGTCGAGCACGAAGCACGAGACGCCGCGCGCTCCCGCGGTCGCGGGATCCGTGCGCGCGAACAGGAGGAATGTCCCGGCGCGCGACCCGTTCGTGATCCACTGCTTCGATCCGTTCAGCACCCAGCCGTCGCCTTCGGGGGTAGCCGTCGTGCGCAGGGAGCCGGCGTCCGAGCCGGCCCCGGGCTCGGTCAGCGCAAACGCGCCGAGCTGCTCGCCGCGCGCGAGCGGGGGCACGAAGCGTGCGCGCTGCTCGTCGCTGCCGAACGCGAGAATCGGCAGCGTCACGGCGCTCGTGTGCACCGCGACGGTCACGCCCACGCCCGCATCCGCACGAGAGAGCTCCTCCAGCACGAGCACGTACGAAAGGAAGTCCGCTCCCGCGCCGCCGTACTCCTCGGGCACGCAGACCCCCATCAGGCCGAGCTCCGCGAGCTTGGGATAGAGCTCGTCCGGGAAGCGATGATCCCGATCCCACTCGCCGGCGCACGGGACGATCTCGGCCTCGGCGAGCTCCCGGGTCAGCGTCCGGATCGCCTCCTGATCGGCCGTGAGCTCGAAGTTCATCGCGACGGACTATAGGTCGTAGTCGTAGAAGCCCCGGCCCGCCTTCCGCCCGAGGCGGCCGGCGGCGACGTACTGACGGAGCAGCGGGCACGGAGCGTACTTCGGGTCGCCCAGACCCTCGTGCAGGACCTCCATGATCGCGACGCACGTGTCCAGTCCGATGAGGTCCGCGAGCGCAAGCGGCCCCATGGGATGCGCGAAGCCGAGCTTCGCGATCGTGTCGATCGCCTCGGCCTCGGCGACCCCCTCCATGAGTGCGTACGCCGCCTCGTTGACGAACGGCATCAGGATGCGGTTCGAGACGAAGCCGGGGAAGTCGTTCGCCTGCGCCGGCGTCTTGCCGAGGTCCTCGGCGAGCGCGACGATCGCCGAAGCGGTCTCGTCGGAAGTCTGGAGCGCGCGAATCACCTCCACGAGCTTCAGCACCGGCACTGGATTGAAGAAGTGCATGCCGATGACCTTCTCCGGCCGCGTGGTGGCGGCGGCCAGCGAAGTGATCGGGATCGAAGACGTGTTGGACGCGAGGATCGCGTCGGGCGGGAGAACGGCGTCGGCTCGCCGGAAGATCGCCTCCTTCACGGCGACGTCCTCGACCACCGCCTCGACGAGAAGGTCGGCGGCGACGATGTCGTCGACGGGCGTCACGCGTGCGAGCACGTCCTCGGCGGCTACCCCGCCCTTCTCCGCGAGCTTCGTGAGGCTCTTCTCCATCGCCGCCAGCGCCCGATCGGCGGCACCGGGAAGCTCATCGTGGAGCGACACGCGCCGGCCGGAGGCCGCGACGACCTGCGCGATGCCACCGCCCATCTGACCCGCGCCGACGATCAAGACGTGCTCGAACTGCACGGGCTCAGGCTAAATGATCGATGCCGCGGCCCTCTACTGCCCGGGCGCGCCGGGCAACTCGGGACGCGAGCCCTTACGCAGCCGGCGGAGCGCCCAGAGCAGGACGAGCCCGAGGATGACGATCCCGATGACGACCTTGATCGGACCGCCGCGCGGCTCGCCACCTTCGACGACGAGCTGACCGGGGTTCACCACGCTGCACGCGGTGGCCAGCCAGACGCCGTCGGGAGCCCGTGTGAGCAGAAGGCCGATCGATTCGTCGCGCGGTACGTCGACGTCACAGTCCGTCCCTGACGGGGTCCGCACTTCGAGCGTCCGTTCGATGTCTCCCTTGACTCGCTGCTCGACCTCGACGGTGAGGAAGAGCTGTCGCAAACCGTTCAGCTCGCCGGGCCGCTCGGAGACGACACGACCGACGACGGCTGCGTCCGCGTCGTCGAGCCGCTCGTTCATCGGCGCGTCGGCACATACGCACGCCGCGGCAGGGCTCGCGAGTGCGAGCGCCGCGATCGGGATGACGAGGAGCGCCTTCAGACCTCGATCAGGAGCGCGTCGCCCTGCCCGCCTCCCGAGCAGATGGCGGCGAGCCCGAGCCCGCCACCGGAACGCCGCAGCTCGTGGATCATCGTCGTCACGATCCGCCCGCCGGACGCCCCGATCGGGTGCCCGAGCGCAACCGCGCCACCGTTGACGTTCACGATCACCTCGTCGGCGCCGAGCATCCGGGTCGAGTTCTTCGCGACCGAGGAGAACGCCTCGTTGATCTCGACGCGAGACACGTCGTCGATCGTCTTGCCTGCCTTCGCCAGAGCCCGCTCGCCGGCGCGTGCGGGGGTGCGTGCGAGGTAGGCGAAATCGTCGGCGACATAGCCCTGCGCAACGATCGTCCCGAGGGGCTCGAGGCCGCGCCGCGCGGCGAACTCCTCCGAGCAGACGACGACGCACGACGCTCCGTCGTTGACACCCGGCGCGTTCCCCGCGGTCGTGGTTCCGTCGGGATCGAAGACCGGCTTCAGCGCTGCGAGCTTCTCGAGCGTCGTGTCGCGCCGCACACCCTCGTCGGCGGTGACCTCACCGATCGGGACGATCTCGTCGGCGAAGCGACCGTCGTCCTGGGCCGCGGCCGCGCGCTGATGCGAGCGGTACGCCCACTCGTCCTGCTCCTCGCGCGAGATGCCGAGCTCGCGCGACACGAGCGACGCCTGCGCCACCATGTGCATCCCGTCGAAGGACGACGTCAGCCCGTCGAACACCATGTGGTCGACGACCTCGCCGTTGCCGAGCCGGTAGCCGAACCGCGCTTTCGGGAGGAGGTACGGCGCGTTCGACATCGACTCCATCCCTCCGGTGACGACGAGCTCGTGGTCGCCCGCGCGAATCATCAGATCCGCAATCTCGATCGCGCGGATCGACGACGCGCACACCTTGTTGATCGTGTCGGCGGGAATCTCCTTCGGAATGCCGGCGGCGACGGCCGCTTGACGCGCCGGCGCCTGGCCGGCACCCGCCTGCAGCACATGGCCCATGATGGCGTACTCGACCTCACCCGGCTCGAGGCCGACACGATCGAGTGCCGCGCGGATCGCGTGCGCGCCGAGCTCGGTCGCCGAATACGACGCGAGCCCGCCCCCGAGGCGCCCGAACGGCGTCCGCACGGCGGACACGATGACCGCGTTCCCCACCGGCCCAGCGTACCGACGGGACATGCCCAGGTGTCAGACCCCGCGTCTGACACCTGGGCATGTCGGTTCGGGACAGCGCTCGACACCTTCCGACGCACGCCGTAGGATGTCGCCACCGTGGCCGTCACGGTGCAGCAGACGCCGTTCGTCGTGCTCGACGAGGGGGATCGAATCGTCGGGGTTGGTCCGGATGCCGAAAGTCAGTTCGGGCCGCTCGTCGGATCCCTGATATGGGATTGCTTTCCCGGCTCGAAGCCCCTCTTCAAGCCGTACTACGATGCTGCGCGCAGCTCGGGCGAGCGGATCGAGTTCGTTCAGTTCTACGATGGTCGGGTCGCGCGCGTTCGTGCCGTTCCTCGCTCGGATGGCCACTTGGAGCTCTGCTGGGACATCCTCGCTCGGCTCGACACGCTGACGCTCGACGGACTCACGCAGACGCTCGACGACTCGCTGGACGCCCTCGACGACGAGCAGGGCGGAATGGATCGGATTGCGCGGCGCCAGAGTCTCCACGTCATCGAGGGTGGCCGGTGAGCTCGCCCGCGCTCCACGCGCTGCGCCACGCCGCCCCCGACACGTACCTGGTGCTCGACGAAGAGGATCGGATCACCTACGTCTCCGCGCGTCTCCATGACGACTTCGGACGCTGGATGGGCCACGTGCTCTGGGATCATCTTCCCGGCGCGCGTGACGTCTACGGCCCGACGTTCGACGATGCGCGCAGCGCCGGTCGCCCCGTGGAGTCGGTCGTCTTCTACTCGGGGCGGGTGAAACGCTTGACCGTGATCCCCGGGCCGGATGGTCTCGCGGTCCACGTCGAGCGACTCGCGCAGCTGGACATCACGAGTCTCGCGACGTTGACAGCGAGCCTGGCGGGGATCGAGTCAGCGCTAGCTGGTCGAGCGTCCGCGCAACCCGATTCACCAGCTCGCGCGTCTCTGCGAGCTCTTCCCTGAGCGCTGCGAGCTCCGTCGCCTGCGCGGTGGAGGCGTCGGGAGCGCGAACGAGGTCGCTGACCGTGGTCTCCGTGAGCTCCGCGACCCGCCGTAGCCGCGCAAGCGCCGGCGTCGTGACACCGCGTTCCCAGCGAGAGACCGTGATCGCCTCGACGCCGAGCTCCTCGGCGAGCTGCTTCTGGGTCAGGCCGACGCTGCGCCTCGCTGTGCGCAGTCGCCCTCCCACACCGCCGCTCTCGTGGGCGCCCAACCTGCTCTGTTGATACCAGACGGGGCGGCCGGATGCGCCACGACCCGTTGACACGGAGTCAGCGATCGGCCAGCCGCACACGTTTCCCACAGCGCTCGCAGCGCTGATAGCGCTCGGTGAGAAAGAACGGCCGACGGCGCCGGGGCAGCCGATGCCCAAAGAGACGGCAACGGAGCTTCACCGCAAGCGCGTCACTCGGTGGGGCCGACCTTGACGAGCATTTTTCCGATGTTCTCGCCGCGCAGGAGGCCGAGAAAGGCCTTTGGCGCGTCCTCGATACCGTCGACGATCGTCTCGCGATACTGGAGCTTGCCTTCGCGTACCCAGCCCGTCGCCTCGCGAGCGAACTCCCCGAAGCGATCGAAGTGGTCGGTGATGATGAATCCCTGAAGCCGGAGTCGCTTCGTGACCACCAGGAACATGTTGCGTGGCCCCGGTGCCGCTTCGGCGTCGTTGTACCGCGAGATCGAGCCGCATGCGACGACGCGTCCGTACGTTCGCAGCGCACCGATCGCAGCCTCGAGGTGCTCTCCGCCGACGTTGTCGAAGTAGATGTCGATGCCGTCCGGCGCAAGCTCTGCCAGAGCCTTGCGCGGGCTCTGCTCGCGGTAGTTGAAAGCGGCGTCGAATCCGAGATCGCGTAGCCATTCGAGCTTCTCGTCCGATCCGGCGCTTCCGATGACACGGCATCCCGCGATCGCGGCCATCTGGCCAGCGGCGCTGCCGACCGCGCCCGCGGCGCCCGATACGAACACTGTCTCGCCTTCCTTCGGCAGCCCGAAAGCAAATATCCCGTACCAGGCGGTGAGGCCCGGCATCCCGAGAACGCCGAGCGCTGTCGAGAGGGGCGCAGCCGAGGGGTCGAGGCGCCGCAAGGCCGCGCCGTCGGAGAGTGCCCACTCGCGCCAGCCGAGCTGGTGCAGCACCCACTCACCCTCCGGATACCGGTCGTTGCGGGATGCAGCAATGCGACCGACCGCGCCACCCGTCATCGCTTCGCCCAACGTGAACGGCGCGACGTAGGAGCGGACGTCGTTCATCCGCGGACGCATGTACGGGTCGACGGAGAAGTACGCGTTGCGAATGAGCACCTGGCCGTCCGCGGGGCGCGGTATCGGCGTCTCCGCGACCTCGAAGAGCTCCTCCTCGGGAAAGCCCTGCGGTCGTGCGACGAGGCGGATCTCGCGTGAGACGTCGGCCATGCGGCGATGATACGGCGATGGACTCGTTACGAGGACAGTTGCTCATCGCCGGCCCGGGACTCGTCGATCCGAACTTCTGGCGCACCGTCGTGCTCGTCGGCGAGCATTCGGAGGAGGGCGCGCTCGGAGTCGTGCTGAACCGCACGGCCGAGACTCCGGTCGACGAAGCCGTACCCGAGCTCGCGGGGCTCGTCGACGGGATGGGAGACGTGCACGTCGGCGGCCCGGTGCAGCCTTCTGCCATCGTCGTGCTCGCCGACTTCGCCGAGCCTCCGGACGCTGACTCGCTCGTCGTCGAGTCGGTCGGGTTTCTGCCCGCGGAGGTCGACCCCGACGCTCTCGGACCGCTGCGCCGCGCCCGTGTCTACGTCGGATACGCCGGGTGGGGCCCGGGCCAACTGGACGACGAGCTCGACGAGGGATCCTGGATCGTCGAGCCGGCGCTCGCGGAGGACGTCTTCACCAACACACCGGATGCGCTCTGGAGCACCGTGTTGCGTCGCAAGGGCGGCCCGTTTCGCGTCCTCGCGGCGATGCCACCCGATCCTTCTCAGAACTAACCGATCTGTCACGATCCTCCGGCCAACTGCCGATCGAGGAGGAGAGCGATGACCGTAGTCGAGGAACGCGTCGGTGCGCTTGCCGCAGAGCTCACGGGAACGTTGCTTCGACCCGGCGATGCCGGTTACGACGAGGCACGGAGGATCCACAACGGCCTGATCGACAAGCGTCCCGCCTTGATCGCGCGCTGCCGGAGCGCGACCGACGCCGCGCGCGCAATCGGCTTCGCCCGCGAGGTCGGGCTCGAGATCTCCATACGAGGCGGCGGCCACAACGTCGCCGGCCGCGCCTGCACCGAGGGCGGCCTCATGATCGATCTGGCCGAGATGAGGGCTGTCGAGGTCGACCCGGAACGCCGCACGGCTCGTGCTCAGGGTGGCGCGAACTGGAGCGAGCTGAACGCCGCGACCGCCGAGCATGGGCTTGCGGTCACCGGCGGCGCGATATCGACCACCGGGATCGCCGGACTGACACTCGGAGGCGGACTCGGCTGGCTGATGGGTCTTCAAGGCCTTGCGGCCGACAACCTCATATCCGTCGAGCTCGTGACGGCCGACGGCAAGGTGCTGAACGTCACCGCTGAGTCCGAACCCGACCTCTTCTGGGCTCTGCGAGGCGGCGGGGGGAACTTCGGCGTTGCCACGACGTTCGAGTATCAGCTCCACGAGGTGGCGATGGTGACCGGCGGCCTGATCGCTCACCCGTTCGCCGCAGCCGGCGAAATGCTGCGCTTCTACCGCGAGTTCACACGCACCGTCCCCGATGAGCTGACCGTGTTCGCCGGCCTCGTCCACGCGCCTGACGGCTCGGGGACGAAGCTCGCCGCGATGGTCGTCTGTCACGCGGGGTCCCCCGAGCAGGCCGAGAAGGATCTCGCGCCACTCCTCGAGTTCGGTCCGCCGGCCATGACCGAGGTCGGGCCGATGCCGTATCCGGTGATGAACACGTTGCTCGACGACGCCTTCCCACCAGGCGCGCTCAACTACTGGAAGTCGAGCTTCCTCCGAGACCTCGACGACGGCTACATCGAGGCGGCCATCGACGCATATTCCACCGTGCCGTCGCCGATGTCCGCGATCTTGCTCGAGCACTTCCACGGTGCCGTGACCCGTGTTCCGGTCGCCGATGCGGCGGTGCCTCACCGAGAAGAGGGCTTCAATCTCCTCATCCCGGCCGTCTGGACGGATCCGGCGGCCACCAACGAGAACGTGGCCTGGGCACGGGCGACGTACGAAGCGATCCGCCCGTACCTCGCCGACCGACGCTGGCTGAACTACCTCGACGACGACGACTCAGACGATGCCGTTCGCGCCGCATACGGCCCGAACTACGACCGCCTTGTCGAGGTAAAGCGACGGTACGACCGGGAGAACACCTTCCGACTGAATCACAACATCGATCCGACTGCCTAGGCTCGCCCATCGTGGGTCTCTCAGCGCTTCCCCGAGCGGCACTTCTCCACGCGGCGGACAGCTCCCGGCTCCAGCGACTCGTCCAGCAACACGGGAAGCGCGTCGGTGCAGCGCGATTCGTCGCCGGCGAGACGCTCGATGAGTGCGTCGCGGTGCTCCGCAAGCTAAATGACACGGGGCTGCACGCCAACACGACGCTTCTCGGCGAAGCGATCCCGGATGCCGAAGGGGCATCCGCGGTCACCGTGGAGTACGAGCGGATTATCGAGCGGCTCGTGACGGAGGAGCTGAGAGCAAACGTCGCGCTCAAGCTCACGCATCTCGGCCTCGCGTTCGACGAGGAGGTCGCGTACACCAACGTCGAGCGCCTGGTCGCGCGGGTGGGCGAGCTCGACACGTTCCTCCGCATCGACATGGAGCAGTCCGACTACGTCGACGTCACGCTTCGCATCTACGAGCGCCTCCGCGACGCCGGGCACGACAGCGTCGGAACCGTGCTGCAGTCATACCTCTACCGCACGGCCCACGACCTCGAACATCTCCTCCCCCGCACGCCGAACCTCCGTATCGTGAAGGGCGCGTATCTCGAGCCGGAATCGATCGCGTTCCCCGACAAGCGAGACGTTGATCGCGCGTACGTCGAGCTCGTGCAGCGCGGTCTCCGCGAAGGCGCGTACATCGCCGTCGCGACGCACGACGAATCGATCATCCGCGAGGTGCAGGCGTTCGCAGCACGCGAGGACATCGCGCGCGACCGGTTCGAGTTCCAGATGCTCTACGGCGTCCGGCCGGGGCTTCAGCGCTCGATCGCAGCCGAGGGCTACAAGGTGCTCGTCGCGTCGCCCTATGGCCCCGACTGGTACCCGTACCTCATCCGCCGCCTCGCCGAGCGCCCCGCGAACCTCGGGTTCTTCCTGAAGAACCTCGTCCGGAGTTGAAACTCTCGCTCCCGGCGTCCGCCGACGTCGTCGTCGTGGGGGGCGGAGTGATCGGCGCGAGCGTCGCCTTTCACCTCGCCGAAGCAGAGGTCGACGTCTGCCTCCTCGAGCGGGACCAGCTCGCGAGCGGGTCGACGAGCCGCGCCGCAGGCGGCATCCGAGCGCAGTTCTCCGATCCGCTCAACATCGCCATCGGCCTCCGCAGCATCGAGGCGTTCACGCGCTTCGGGGAGCGTCCGGGTGCCGAGATCGACCTGCACCAGGTCGGCTACCTGTTCCTTCTCGACCGCGAGGAGGACGTCGCTGCCTTCACGTCGAGCGTCGCGCTGCAGAACGAGCTCGGAGTCCCAAGCCGATTCGTCGATCTCGCCGAAGTGCGGGAGCTGTGTCCGGTCGCCGGCCTCGACGAACTCCTGGCCGCCACGTACTGCGCGCTCGACGGCCACGCGAGCCCGGATGCGGTGGTGCAGGGGTACGCTGCGGGCGCACGAGCCCACGGAGCATCGATTCTCACCGGCTGCGCGCTCACGGACGTGCTCCTCGACGCCAACGAGATTCACGGCGTGGAGACGTCTCGAGGCACGATCGAGACCGGGATCGTCGTGTGCGCCGCCGGTGTGTGGTCGCCCGAGGTAGCTGGCGCAGCCGGCGTCGAACTGCCCGTCGCGCCGTATCTCCGCGAGGTCGGATTCACCGGCCCGACGCCCGGCCTTCCCGAGCGCATCCCGCTCACGGTCGATTTCTCGACCGGCTTCTACTTCCATCGCGAAGGCCCTGGGCTCCTGTTCGGAATGGCCGACCCGGAGCAACCTGCTGGTCTCGACGCGCCCGCCGACCCGGCCTGGCTCGAAAGGGTCATGGAGGTGGCCGAACGACGGCTGCCAGCGCTGCTCGACATGGGCATCGCGGGAGGCTGGAAGGGTCACTACGAGGTGACACCGGATCACAACGCGCTCGTCGGGGAATCGCCGGCGGCGTCTCGCTTTCTCTACGCGACGGGCTTCAGCGGGCACGGCTTTCTCCAGGGCCCGGCGGTCGGCGAGATCGTGCGCGATCTCGTCCTGCACCACACACCATTCGTCGACGTCACACCCCTCTCGGTCGACCGTTTCACGCACTCCATTCCGAGACCTGAACACAACGTCATCTAGTCTCAGTCGCCGTGGCCGACACACTCGTCTTCATCCCCGCATGGAACGAAGAGGACAACCTTCCGGCCGTCCTCGACGAGCTGCACGCCGAGCTCCCGGACTGTGCCGTCCTCGTCGTCGACGACGGCTCGACGGACGGAACGGCAGCCGTCGCTGCCGCCCATGGCGCCGAGGTGCTCTCGTTCGGCGAGAACCGCGGGCTCCGCGAAGGGATCGCAGCTGGCTACGCCTACGCGCACGACCGCGGGTACGAGTACGTCGGACGCGTCGACGCCGACGGCCAGCACCCCGTCGACGAGCTCGCGCGCCTCATGGCGCTCGTCCGCTCGGATGCAGCCGACGTCGCCGTCGGATCGCGATTCGCCACGGGAGAAGGCTACGAGGCGTACCGCTACGAGCCGTCGCCGAGCAGGCGGGTCGGAACGTCGGTCCTCCGACGCGCGATGCACCCCGCTCTGGGACGCCCCTTCCTCGACGCCACGAGCGGGATGTACGCCGCGAACCGCGTTGCGATGCCGGTTCTCGGCATTCCGTACACGAGCGGCGCACCGGAGGTCGAGTCGCTCCTCCGGCTTCGCGACGCGGGCCTGCGCGTCGTCGAGGTGCCCGTGCACATGCGCGAGCGCGCGAGCGGAGAGTCGAAGCTACGGGGAAGCAAAGCCGTGAAGCTCGTGGTCACGGTCGCGAGCACGCTCTTGCTCTACGGCGTGTGGAGACGCGTACGGAGGAGCAGGTGACGCGGCTCGTCGCCGTTCTCGGGTACTCGGATGCGACGACGGCCGAGCTGCACCCGGTGTGCGCGGCACGGCTCGCGCGTGCGGCGGTCGAGGCACGCGAGGACGACGTGGTTCTCTTCTCGGGGTGGGCACGCCGCTCGGCCTCGGCGCCGGAGGCCGAGCTGATGGCACGCATGTGGACGACGCCGGCACGGACGCGACTCGTCGATCGCCGGGCGCGGACGACCCTCGGCAACGCCGTCGGCATCGCGAGGGCGGCGCGGACGGTCGGTGCGGACGAAGTCGTGCTCGTGACATCGCGGTGGCATGCGCGACGAGCGGCGGTGCTGGTTCGCGCCGCGCTCGCCGGATCCGGCACGACACTCCGAGTCGCCCCGACGGACGAGCGTGCCACGCCGCGTCACGGACTCCGCGAGGCCGCCTCCTGGGCGGTCGTCCCCGTTCTGGCACTCGTCGCGACGCGCAGCAGGTAAGTTCCGCCCGATGACGATGCGCATCCTGCTCACGGCCGCCGTCGCGGCACTCGCGCTCGTCGCCGTCGGCTGCGGCGGTAGCGACGACGATTCCGACGTCGATCCCACGGCCGCCTGGGCCAGCGACTTCTGCAGCGCCGTCGGGACCTGGACGGACGAGTTGCAGACGGTCACCTCGGAGTTCTCCGACACCTCGAACCTCTCGCAGGACGGGCTCCAGTCGGCGTCGGACGATGTCAGAGGCGCGACCGAGAGCCTTGTCGACGACCTTCGTGGGCTTGGCGCTCCGGAGACGGAGGGCGGCGAGGAAATCCGAACCGCTCTCGACACGCTCTCGACGACGCTCGAGACCGAGGCCGCGAGCATCGAGGAGACGGTCGAGGGCATCTCAGGCCTCACCGGGATCCCGAGCGCGATCACGGCGATCACAGCCTCGGTGTCCGCCATGGGCACGGCGCTCTCGACGACACGCGCGACGATCGAGGACGCCGATGTCGGCAACGAGCTCCAGACCGCGCTCGAAGACTCGCCCGAGTGCGACGACATCACCAGCTAGACGACCCTACCCTGCGTGCGATCGCGCCTCGACGGACTCGAGGTAGCGATGGACGTGCTGGATGACGACGGAGCCCTCGCCGACGGCCGAGGCGACGCGCTTCACGGAGCCCGAGCGGACGTCACCGATGCCGAAGATGCCCGGAACACTCGTCCCGTAGTCCGAGCCCGTCACCACGAAGCCGCGCTCGTCCCGGTCGATCTCCGCCGGGAGCCACTCCGTCCGCGGCTCGGCACCGATGAGGACGAACAGCGCGTCGGCGGGGACAGTCTCGACGCCGTCCGCGCCGCGCAGGGTCAGCGCCTCGAGCCGGCTGCCTCCGTCCGCGTCGACCACCTGGGCCCCTTCCAGGATGCGGATGTTGCCCTTGCCCTCGATCTCGTCGATGAGGTACCGCGACATGCTCTTCTCGAGCGCGCTGCGACACGTCAGCGTGACGTTCTTCGCATAGCGGGCGAGATGCACCGCCGCCTGGCCGGCCGAGTTGGCCCCGCCGACGACGAACACGCTCGCGCCCGTGAACTGCCGGGCCTCCGAAGGCGACGACCCGTAGAAGACGCCGACGCCGTCGAAATCGGCCAGCGCGGGGACGTCCAGCCGCCGATACGAGACGCCCATGCCGAGGACGACTGTGCGCGCGCGGATCGTCGTGCCGCCAGAGAGCGTAACGGCGAACTCTCGCGTCTCTCCGTCTCCATCCCTTGCACCTCGCGGGTGAGGAGAAACGTGGCTCCGAAGACCCATGCCTGCTGGTAGGCGCGCTGCGCCAGCTCGGCCCCGCTCAGGCCGCGTGCGAAGCCGAGGTAGTTGCGGATCCGTGTGCTCGTGCCGGCCTGTCCGCCGATCGAGTCGCGCTCCACGACGAGCGCAGTCGAGGCCCTCGGACGACGCGTACACGGCGGCTGCGAGGCCCGCCGGGCCGGCGCCGACGATCACCACGTCGAACGGCCGCCGGCGTGGTCGATCTCCGTCCGCATGCCCGTCCCGTGCTGCGCGAGCTCCTCGGGCCGCGGATCCACGAGCGGCGTTCCGTCGGGAAGGACGACGACGGGCACGTCGACACCCTCCTGGGCGCACGCGCGAAGGTGCTCGAGCCCCTCCTCGGAGTCGGGAGTGTGGAACGCGTGCGGCACGCCGTTGCGGGCGAGGAGATTTCGCAGCGCGTAGCCGCGCTGCGACCACGGGTCGGCGACGACGGTGATCTCCCTCCGGCCGGGAGCGTTCTGCCGGCGCCACTCCTGCAGGAACTCCGAGATCAGGCGATGGAAGAGCTCGTCCGGTGAGCTCCACGGCTTGAGCGCGTAGTAGTCGATGTGGCCGAGCGCCATCGCGTTCTTGATCGCGCTCGCCGTCTCCTCGTCGGCCCATCCGCCCCACGGGATGAGGAGCGCGCGCTTCGCGTGCGGGTGGAGGATCGTGCACCCGCTCGAGCAACGCCTCGCCCTTCAGCTCGCCCGTGCCGCGGGCCGCGAGCACGATCGCCACGGCCTCGCCCTCGTCGTGCAGCGCCTCGAGCTGACCCAGCGCCGCGTCGGTGGACGGGCCGCAGATCACGCGGTAGTCCCGGGCGTAGCGCTGGAGCTCGTCCGTGATCCGCTCGAGCGCCTCTGCGTCCTCGTCGACCGCGAAGATGAGGGGAAGCTCGGCCATCACGCAGGAACGTAGGCCGCGAGGCGCCACTCGCCGTCGAGCCCCTTGAACGTATGCTCGCCGCGATCCTCGAACGCGAGCCCTGCGGTCGCCGTCAGCGCTCGCGTCAGATCGGAGACGAGGATCTCGTCGGGAGCAGCTGCCGCCATGATCCTCGCCGCCTCGTGAACGGTGACCCCGCGGACATCCTCGCCTACGACCTCCACCTCTCCGACGTGAACGCCGGCCCGGATCTGCAAGCCGTCCCGATTCGTCGCGTCCCTGATCGCCGCTGCGCAGCGCAGTGCCTGCCCGGGGCTGTCGAACGTCGCCAGCAATCCGTCACCCGTCGTCTTCACCTCGCGCCCGCCGTACCGCTCGAGCTCGGCTCTCGCGGCGAGGAAGTGCTCGGAGAGGAGCCCCCTCCACCGGGCATCGCCGAGCTCGGCGGCCTTGGCCGTCGAGCCGACGAGATCGGTGAAGAGCAGCGAAGCGAGGACGCGCGTCCGGCTCCCGATCAGGAAGCTCGCGAAGAACGGTCGGTTGCCCGCCCAGAAGATCTGAACGCACGGCTCGTCCCCCACCGACGTAGCCGTCGTGACCCGGCGGGATGTCCACGATGTCGTCAGGCCCGTACACGACCTCCGTTCCGTCCGGGTAGAGGGTGCCGAGGCGACCCGAGATCACGAATCCCACATGATGGACCTGACACCACTCCCCGCCCACGCTCGGTCGCATGTGCTCCGACCAGCGCCAGCCAGGCTCGGCGACGAGGCGACTCATGGTGAGCTCGCCCTGCACGACGATCTCCGCCGTGAACTTCGGGAGCCGGACGACCTCGTCCGGCGACCGAAAGCTCTTGACCTCGGAGTCAGGCATCACGTCAGCGGGCAGCCACCGTGTCGCCCACGTCGGCGATTGCGCGCATCGCCTGGCCGAGCGCGATCGGGATCGTCGCGATGAAGATCGAGACCGGCAGGCCGATGAGCAGCACGCCCAGCGTCTGCCAGAAACCCTCGACCTCGAATGCCCAGACGATCGCTCCGATACCCGCGGCGATCATCCCGAAGACTCCAACGAGCGTGGCGATGAACGCCCACGAGCGAAGGGTTCCGTAGTGCGTCATGTCGAACCTCCTTCGACGTCGATGACGCGACGAGACTACTCCGCTCGCGCGTGGATCGCGCGCACGGTCGTCGATCGTGTCCGCGTCGTCCGCGGACTTGTCCGGCCGGTAGCCCTTGACCCTCGCGAACCGCAGCGCCATCCCGCCCGGATAGCGCGAGCTCGTCTGCACGCCGTCGAACGCGATCTCGACGACGAGCTCCGGCCGGACGTGGACGACATGGCCGTCACGACCCACTTCGAGACCGAGCAAGTGCTCGGTCTGCCAGGCGAGCATCTCGTCCGTCATGCCCTTGAACGTCTTGCCGAGCATCACGAAGCCTGCCCGCCGGGTCGCGCGCGCCGAGATGGAGGTTCGAGAGCTTGCCCGTCCGCCGACCGTGCCCCCACTCGGCGGCGAGCACGACGAGGTCGAGCGTGTGCGCGGGCTTCACCTTCAGCCAGCCGGCGCCGCGGCGACCGGCCTCGTACGCCGCGTCGAGCGACTTGACCATGACACCCTCGTGACCTCGCGCGAGCGCGTCGTCGAGAAACGCCTGCGCGTCCTCCACGTCGCTCGTCTCGAGGCGAGGGACGATGTGCGCGGTGGGCAGTCGCGCATCGAGCGCCGCGAGCCGCTCGCGAGCCGGCAGGTCGATGAGATCGTCGCCGTCGGCGTGCAGACAGTCGAAGAAGAACGCGGTGAGCGGCCGCGAACTCGCCTCGACGGCTCTCGTGCCGAAGCGACTCATCGTCACCTGGAACGGGTGCGGGCGGCCGTCAGCGCGAAGCGCGATCGCCTCTCCGTCGAGCACGATCGTCGAGACGTCGAGCTCACGGACGACGGAGACGATCTCCGGCACGCGGTCGGTGATGTCCGCGAGGTTGCGCGTGAAGATCGCGACATCGTTTCCCTCCCGGTGAGCCTGGATCCGCGCACCGTCGAGCTTCCACTCGACGTACGTGGACTCGAGGCGCTCGAGACCGGCCGGGATGTCGCCGGCCGTCTGCGCGAGCATCGGGCCGAGCGGGCGCAGCGGCGTCAGTCGAAACCGCGACAGCCCGTCGCTGCCTTCGCGCATCGCGGTCTCCGCGACGGACGGAAGATCGCCGGCGAGCATGGCCGCGCGACGAACGTCTGCCAGCCGCACGCCGGCCGTCTTTGCGACTGCGTCCGCCATCACGCCCTCGAGCGCTCCCTGCCGCAGCTCGCCCAGGAACAGGCCCGTGAGCAGACGCTGCTCGAGCTCCGTGGCGCGCGCGAAGAGCTCCGCGAGCTCCTCGCGTCGCGCCGTCTGCGAGCCCTTTCCTGCGATGGACTGGAGACGCGACACGGCCGCGTCGACCTCGAGCACCTCGAGCGTCGGCTCGTCGGCGGGCGTGGGCAGGTCGCGCAGCGCCGCCCACCCCACCCCGACGGTTCCCTGCGGCAGCTCGCCCGACAGGTACGCGACCGCGACCGCCACCTCCTCGGGCGCAGCCGCGCGAAGACACTCGACGATGCGCTCGACCTTCGCGAGTTTCGACGATGTCGCCGCGACGTCAGTCGACGTCGTCGCGATCAGGTGGAGCAACATCGTCGGCATTCAACCGGCTCGGGAGCTCGAGCCACACGTGGGCCCCGCAACCGGTCGCATTCGCCGCGTGCGCCGTGCCTTCGTGAGCACGAGCGATCGCGTCCGCGATCGCCATCCCGAGCCCCGCCCCTCCTCCGCTGCGCGCTGCATCCGGACGGCTGAAACGCTCGAAGGCGTGAGGGAGGAAGTCGGGCGCAAACCCTGTCCCGTCGTCGGAGACTGCGAGCACGACGACGCCGTTGGCCGCGCTCGCGTTCATCCGCACCGTTCCGGCGCCATGGCGCAGCGCGTTGTCGACGAGGTTCTCGAGCGCTTGCTCGAGACGCCGCCGGTCGCCGACGAGCACGAGGTGGTCGGGCGCGGAGACGTCGATTGTCCGCGCTGCGGAGGTCGCGTGCGCATTCTGTCGCCGCGCGACCTCGCCGAGCAGCTCGCGTACATTGATCGGCTCCGCTCGCGCTGCGAGGCTGCCTTCGTCCGAACGTGCGAAGACGAGAAGGTCCTCGGCCAGCGAAACCAGACGCTCGACCTCCTCGCCCGCCGAGTGCAAAGCGGTCTCGAGCTCGGCCGGAGACCTGGGTCGCCGCGCCGCGAGCTCGAGCTCGGTTTGCAGGCTCGCGAGCGGCGTTCGCAGCTCGTGGCTCGCGTCGGCGACGAAGCGACGCTCGCGCGCGAGGCCGGCGTCGAGCCGCTCGAGCATCTCGTTCAGCGTCTCCCCGAGCCGCGAGATCTCGTCGTCTGCCCGCGGAAGCGGGAGCCGTCGCTCGGGGGTGTCCGCCGAGATCTCCGCAGCACGTCGACGCATCGCCTCGACCGGACGAAGTGCCGCGCCGGCAACGAGGTAGCCGATCACCGAGGAGACGAGGAGCGCCAGCGGGAGGATGACGACGAGCTGAGCAAGAAGCCCGTCGAGCGCCTCGTCGCGATCCTCGAGCGCCTCTCCGACGACGAGCACACGATCTCCCGCTGGTGTCGCATGCACGCGTAGCTCGTCGGTATCGAACGTGACCGCTCCAAGACTTGCTTGCTCGAGCTGAGCGAGGGTCAGCAGTGAGCCCTGCACGCTGATCCCGCTCGCGCTGGCAACCGAGCCGTCGCTCGCGATAACCTGCGCGACGCCCTCGTCTCCGGCCGCGGCAGGCGCGCTCGCGTCGAGCGTCCTGGTCAGCACCGCGGTGCGCTCCTCGAGCGCTTCGGCTATGCGTTCGTCGAGCGTGTCGCCGAGCCGGACGTACAGGCTCGCGCCGACTGCGGAGAACACGACTGCCATCACGAGCGCGAAGGCGAGAGCGAGTCGGATCCGAATGGGGAGCCGGCTCACGCGACGCTCTCTCGCCGAAGGCGGTATCCGACCCCCCGGACCGTCTCGATCGACTCGCGCCCGAATGGCCGGTCGACCTTGTCGCGCAGATACCTGACATAGACGTCGACGACGTTGGAGCGGTTCTCGTACGCGTAGTCCCATGCGTGCTCGATGAGTTGGAGCCGAGAGAGAACCTGCCCCGGGCGCCGCATGAACACCTCGAGCAGCGAGAACTCCTTGGCCGAGAGCTTCACCTCCGTCTGCCCGCGCCAGACCTGATGCGTCGCCGCGTCGAGGCGGAGGTCGCCCACCTCGAGCACGACCGGGCGCTCACCGTTTCCGCGTCGGACGAGGGCTCGCAACCGTGCGAGCAGCTCCGCGAAGGAGAACGGCTTGGGCAGGTAGTCGTCCGCACCCGCGTCGAGGCCCGCGACACGATCCCCCACCGCATCGCGTGCCGTCAACATGAGCACCGGCGACCACACGCCGTTCTCGCGCACGCGCCGGCAGACCTCGATGCCGTCGACTCCCGGGAGCATGAGGTCGAGGACGATCGCGTCGTAGTCCACGGCGCTCGCCATCCAGATCGCGTCGTCGCCCGTCCGAGCGATGTCGACCGCGTACCCCTCCTCGACGAGCCCGCGCCGCAGAAGGCCCGCCATCTTGAGCTCGTCCTCGACGACGAGAATCCGCATGAGCACATTGTCGCTCCCGAGATGAGAGCGAGATGAAAGGCCATGCCCGGCAAAGCCAGGCATGGCCTAGAGGTTCAGTCGTCCGCGCCGCCTTCGTCGTCCGCGCCCTCACCGGCATCGTCGTCGGCCACCGTTCCCACGGGCTGGAACTGCGCGTCGAGGTGGATCTCGACCTCCGATCCGTCCTCACGGCGCACCTCGACCTCGTAGATCCCGGAGCCGTCGTCGTCCTGCCGCTCGATCTCGAGAACCGACCCGCCGCCGGCCTCCTCGAGCGCTGCTTCCGCCGCGCGGTCGGCCGCAGGCCCCGTTACCGGCTCCTCCGAGCCGGACACGGCCTGCGCGATGCCCGCACCCGCTGCCACCGCAAGGATCACCGCTGCCGCCGCCACCAGAAGTGTCCGCTTCGACTTCATCCCTACCTCCCTCTCGTGTAGCGCACGAGCTCCTCCCGGTCGTTGCCGCCGGAAACCCCGAGGGCGAGCACCGGACCGATGCCACGTGCGTAGAACTTGTACTCGAGCACCTTCGGCTCGAGCGGATTCAGGTCTCGCGTCATGAGCACCCGACCCGGGCGGAAGTGCCCGAGCGGAACCTCCACCTGCTCGCGCAGACTCACGATCTCTCCGCGATCCTCGGCCTCGCCCGCGTAGTGCTCCTGCCGATAGCGCATTCCGGGCTTCGGGCGGGCCGGCATGATCACGCCCGCCTGCGCGCCGTCGACGCCAGCCTCGAACGAGCCCGCCGTGGACACTGGCTTCCCGTTCTCGTACTCCGTCGTCGCCTCGCCGAGGTACCAGACGTTCCCGCAGTCGTCCTGCGCGTACCAGTCGTCGGTGATCTCGACGGGCTTCCCGTCCTCGGTGACGACGTCACGCACCACGCGTGCGGTAATGCCGTTCGCGATCAGCTTCGTCCTCGCGAGCACGTTCACGACCACCCGTTGCACGGTCCCGTCCGGCGCGGTCTCGCGATAGACCCAGCGACTGCCGGGCCGCATGGGCCACCACGGATTCTCGATCGCCGTCGTAAACCTGTCAGGGTCGAGGCGGACCCGCTCCTTTCCCTGAGGCAGCTCGCAGCCCGCCGCGGCGGTTCCGCCCTTACCGGCGGCCACACCGGCTCCCAACGCTACGCCGCTCAGGACAACCACCCATCCCACGCGTGCACGAATCGCTCTCATCGCAGCTCCTCTCGTCGCTCACTCCCGTTGTACGGGGTCGCGATGAGACAGCGATGAGAGCCCCTCAGAGGTTCGCGAGGGCGCCGAGCTCGTCACTCGAGACCACCCAGGGGGCGGCGGCCGCGGCGTTCGCGCGCACCTGCTCGGGCTTCGTGGCGCCGGCGATGATCGACCCGACGCCGGGCGTCGAGGCCAGCGCGCAGATCGCGAGCTCGTGCAACGAGTGCCCGCGCTCCTCGGCGAACGCCGCACACGCCTCGACCCGCTCGAAGCGGTCGTCCGCGATCTCGCGACCCGCGAGCCGCGTTCCTTCGGGCGCAGGCTCGCCGCGCCGGTACTTCCCGGTCAGAAGCCCACTCGCGAGCGGGAAGTACGGGATGTACGCGATTCCGAGCTCGCGGCAGAGGGGCAGCACCGCGTCGTCGTCGCCGCGCTCGAGCAGGCTGTACTCGTTCTGCAAGACCGTGAAGCGAGCGGTGCCGAGCTCGCGCGCGACCCGATCGGCTTCCTCGAGCTGCTCGGCCGAGAAGTTCGAGCAGCCGATCGCGCGCACCTTGCCCGCGCGCACGAGTTCGTCGAGCGCGCCGAGCGTCTCCGCGATCGGTGTCGCGGGGTCGGGCTTGTGAAGGTAGTAGAGGTCGACGTGATCCGTTTGCAGGCGCTCGAGGGATCCGTCGATGGCACCACGAACGTACCCGGCAGACCCGTCGCCCGTCTCCCGTCCCCAGCCGAACTTCGTCGCGACAACGACCTGGTCGCGCCGCCCGGCTAGCGCCTCACCGAGAAAGCGCTCGCTGTCTCCGCCGTTTCCGTAGATCTCGGCCGTATCGAAGAACGTCACGCCGACATCGAGCGCGGCATCGACGACCCTGCGCGTCCCCTCGAGATCGACGCGCCCGCCGAAGTTGTTGCAGCCGAGACCGATTCGCGATGCGCCAAGGCCGCTGTCTCCGAGCTGAACGAGTTCCATCGCTCGAAGGCTAGTCAGAGGTCGAGCCGAGGCGGAAGAACACCCTCGAGCTCGAGCAAGCGCTGCTTGAGCTCGAGCCCGCCTCCATAACCGCCGAGCCCGTCTGCTGCGACCACCCGGTGACACGGTACGACGAGCGGAATCGGGTTTCGGGCCATCATCACGCCGACGTCTCGCGGGTCGTCGACGCCCGCTCGGCGCCCGAGCTCGCCGTAGGTCAGCGTGACTCCATACGGGGCGATCTCGCGCAGCGTCTCGAGCACATGGCGGTGGGTGGGGTCGACGCCCGTCCAGTCGAGCTCGAGGTCGAACTCCTCACGCTCGCCGGCGAGATACTCCTCGAGCTGACCGAGCGCGCGCTCGGCCACGACCGCAGCGCCTCCATCGCCGCTCGAGTCCTCGCGACGCGCATCACTGCCAGGAAGGCGCACGCAACGCAGCCCTGCCGCCGTCGATTCGACGCCGACCGTCCCGATCGAGGTGTCGAACGTGCGCACGGCGTCGGTCATCGGTCTCGACTCGAGCGTAGCCGAGCCTGTCGACGACGCCTCGTGCACGATTGACGCGTGCATCTCGACGTCCAAGACGGGGTCGTTGCCCTCGGGCTCATCCTCGCGGTGGCGACGCTGCTCGCGATCGCGCCCGCTCTACGTATCCCGTATCCCATCCTGCTGGTCATCGGCGGCCTCGGGATCGGCATCGTGCCCGGGATGCCGGATGTCGACCTCGACCCGGAGCTCGTGTTCTTCGGCGTGTTGCCCCCGCTTCTGTACAGCGCCGCCTTCTTCACGTCGCTCCCGGGTCTGAGAGCCAGCGCGAAGCCGATCGGTCTGCTCGCAATCGGGCTGGTCGTGGTGACGACGGCCGGCGTCGCAGTGGTCGCGCACACGTTCGTCGGCGGTCTCTCGTGGGGAGCTGCGTTCGTACTCGGAGCGATCGTCTCCCCCACCGACCCACTCGCGGCGACGTCGATCGCGCGGCGTCTCGGCGTTCCACGCAAGCTCGTCACCATCGTCGAGGGCGAGAGCCTCGTCAACGACGGAACCGGGCTCGTCCTCTATCGCGTCGCCGTTGCCGCCGTCGTCACCGGATCGTTCTCCGCCTACTACACCGGTGGACTGTTCCTCGTCAGCGCGGGTGGTGGCATCGCGGTCGGCCTCGCAGTCGGCTGGCTCGTGCGCCAGATCCGCCGCCGACTCGACAACCCTCCGGCCGAGATCACGATCTCGTTGCTCACCGGGTACGTCGCATTCATCCCGGCGGAGCTGATGGGCGTCTCGGCCGTGCTCGCCGCCGTCACCGCCGGGATCTACCTCGGCTGGTACACGCCCGAGCTCACGAGCGCCACGGTGCGCCTCCAGGGGCTCGCCGTCTGGGAGATCGTCCAGTACCTCCTGAATGCACTCCTCTTCGTGCTAATCGGGCTACAGCTCCCCGTCGTCGTCGACGCCCTCGGCGGCTTCTCGACGGCCAGGCTCCTCGGCTATGCCGCGCTCGTCAGCCTCACCGTCATCGCACTGCGCTTCGCGTGGGTCTTCGTGGTGCTCCTCGCACCGAAGTGGGTGGCGAGACGCGTGTCGAGCTGGCAGGGAGCCGTCTTCCTGTCGTGGGCGGGGATGCGCGGGGCCGTGTCACTCGCGGCCGCACTCGCGCTTCCCCTCGAGACGGATGCGGGCACCGCATTTCCCGGCCGTGACCTGATCCTATTCCTCACGTTCTCGGTGATCCTCGCGACCCTCGTCGGGCAGGGCTTGACCCTTCCTCTGGTCATCCGCCTGCTCAGGCTCGAGGACGACGGCGTCGAGGACCGCGAGGAGGCCCGGGCGCGCATCCTCGCGGCCGACGCAGCCCTCGCTCGGCTCGAGGTGCTGGTCGCGGAGGACTGGGTGCGCGACGACACGG
The DNA here is from genome assembly GCA_963783705.1 of uncultured Gaiellaceae bacterium. GTDB lineage: Bacteria > Actinomycetota > Thermoleophilia > Gaiellales > Gaiellaceae > GMQP-bins7. The sequence goes on along the minus strand of CAWAOK010000007.1, from coordinate 133,898 downwards.
CCGAACGCATGCGCGGCGCATACCGCTTCCGCACGAGCCGCTTCAACGCGCGCTTCGACGACGAAGACGACGGCATGATCGAAAGCCGCTCGCGCGATTACCAGCGCCTGCGGCGCGAGCTGCTCGACGCCGAGCGCCAGGCCCTAGGCGATCTCCGTCGCAGCGGCGCGATCAGCAACGACGTGTGGCTGCGCGTCGCCCGCGACCTCGATCTCGAGGACCAGCGACTCGACATTTGAGCGCGCTCAGGCGGAGTCGACCAGGTCGTCGTCGGTGGCCTCGACGACACCCTCGAGCTCCGCCCCGAGCTGTGCGAGCGCCTGCCGCTCGAGTCTCCGAACACGCTCGTGCGAGACGCCGAGCTCACGCTCGATCGCCTCGAGCGTCTGCTGCTCGCCGTCGAAGCCGAAGCGCAGCTCCAGGATCCGGCGCTCGAGCTCGGGAAGCGTCCCGAGCGCGGTGCGAACCGCCTGTCGGCGCAACGCCTCTCCCGCCTCCTCGACCGGATCCACGGCATGGCGATCCGCGAACAGGTCGCCGAGCTCGCCGTCACCGTCCAGTCCGACGGACTGATTCAGCGATACGGACGCCTCCACGGCTCCGAGCGCCTCCTCGATGTGCTGGGGCTCGTACCCGCTGATCTCGGCGAGCTCCTCGACGGTCGCGTCGCGGCCGTGCTCGACCTCGAACTGACGTCCGAGGCGAGACAGCTTGGCGCGGCGCTCGTGCACATGTGCGGGGACACGAATCGTCCGCGACTGGTTCGAGACCGCTCGCTGGCATGCCTGCCGGATCCACCAGGTCGCATACGTCGAGAACTTGAAGCCCTTCCGCCAGTCGAACTTCTCGGCCGCGCGGTTGAGGCCGATGACGCCTTCCTGGATGAGGTCGCCGAACGGAACCCCGTGTCCGCGGTAGCGCTTCGCGATCGAGACCACGAGGCGCAGGTTGGAGTTGATCATGCGCTCCTTGGCAGCCACGTCGCCGCGCTCGATCCGCTTCGCGAGCTCCACTTCCTCGGGCGCCGTGAGCAGGTCGTGCTTGCCGATCTCGTTCATGAAGAGCGTGATCGAGTCGGCCGTCGCCACGACATCTGCTTGCAGGTCGAGAACGAGCTCGTCGTCGCCGGTCTCGTCGCCGGAGGCGACGATCTCGACGCCGCGGGCGTCGAGCTCGGCGCGCACCCCTGCGAGGTCGTCCTCGTCGAGCTCGAGCTCCGTTGCGACGGAGACGAGCGCGCGCTCGTCGACGACGCCCTCTTCCTCGGCGCCCTCGATGAATGTGAGTACTGCGTTGGTATCGGTCATCGTGCTGATCTCGTTCTCCCTTCGTCCTAGGCGGCGGCCGCTGCGCGCGCGCGTCGTCGCTCGAAGCGCTGCACTCGACCTCCACGCGTCACCTCGCGCTCGACACCCGTGTAGGCAGGGTGGCAGCTCGAGCAGACGTCGAGGACGAGCTCGTCCGTCGCCGAGCGCGTCGTGAATGCGTAGCCGCAGCTCGTGCAGCGCACGTTCGTAGTTGTTCGCTCGGGGTGAATGCCCTTCATCTGCTCTCCTTCCACAAGACCTTCAGACACGCGTCCGGCGCGGACACCCGTGCGGGTGCCGGAACTTCGCTCCCTCGCGCGTCAGGAGGTCAAACGAACCAGAGCTGCAGCGAATTCCCTCGCCAGAGGCTCTGACTCGCGAGAAAACCCCGCTTCCGGGGCTTTTCAGTAGCGGGGGCAGGATTTGAACCTGCGACCTCCGGGTTATGAGACGTTGCTTTCTAGGTCAGGTTAGGCTAGCAGGGCCTAGTTCGGTCCTCTCAGGCCGTGGAAGGTCAGCTCAGGTCATCTCAGGTGGGCAAAATTCGGGCAACACTTCGCGCCTGCGTCGAGTGTTCGTTCCGGGGACATCCCGGACAGATCGTTCCGGACACATGCCTGACGTTCCGGACACATCTGTGACACCGCCACGCCGCCCCTCGGATCGCAGCCTTGCCCTTCTGCACGGACGCGAGGGCAGGAGGGGGAGATGGCGCTCAGGGCGGTGTCGATGAAAGACTGAAGTTGCAGGTGGGTGTTCGAGCCCGAACGCACGGGCAATCGATCGCCGAGGTGTGCCGCCGGCACGGGATCTCGCGCGAGACCTTCTACACGTACCGGCGCCGCTACCTGGCCGAGGGTGTGCCCGGGGTCGTGGCGCGCTGGCTACGCCCGCGCGCCTCTCCCGCGCAGACCCGGCGCTCGAGGCCGCGATCTGCGAGCTACGCCGAGCGCACCCGCGCTTCGGGGCACCCCCGATCCGGGCGGAGCTTGTCCGCGCCAGGATCGCGGCGCCCGCGATGTCGACCGTGCATGCACGAGGTACTGCGCCGTAACGGCCTCGGTCACGAGGTCATCCTCGAGCGCCACCTCGAAGACATCCGCGTCAAGCTCATCACCTCGGCCCGGCCCGCCGCCCATCCGTAGCCAGGGCGGGGAGGACGACCAATATACTGGACATCGTGACGGAGGCGCTCGGGGCTCCGCGGCCAGACTCCAGACGCCCCGAAGGGATCTGAGGAGAGGCCGCATCGTGAAGGTCACCGACGTCAAGATTCATGTTGTCTCAGTCCCGTTCGTCGAATGCGAGACCTGGCGCTATGGTCGTCTCTGGGGCCTCACCAGTGCCATTGTCGAGGTTGAGACCGACGAGGGCATCACCGGCATAGGTGAGACCAATGGGAGTCCGGTGATCAGCCTTGTCACTGAGGCGATCCGGGTGAACAGCCGCTGGCTTATCGGCGAGGATCCGACCAACATCATCCAGTTCGTCCGCCGTTCCCGCGAGCTTGGCTGGCATCACTATCCGTATATCGGGAACATGGCCCTCGGAGCGCTCGAGATGGCACTGTGGGACATCCTCGGCAAGTCGCTCGGTGTGCCGATTCACAAGCTCTTTGGCGGAGCTGTCCGCGACACTGTGCCGTACTTCTGGTACATCACCGCGTATCACCGTACGCCTGAGGAAGTGGCGCGACAGGCGCTCGAGGGCGTCGGTAAAGGGTTCGACACTCTTTATCTAAAGATCGGATTCGACGTCGAGGATGACGTCGCGCTGACCCATGCGATCCGAGAGGCGGTTGGACCGACGATCAAGATCCGGGTTGACGCAAACGAGGCCTGGACGCGGTTCGAGGCAGTTCGGGCTCTCCAGGCATTCGAGCCACTCGACCTAGAGTTCGTCGAGGAGCCGATCAGCATGCACGACCGCGAGGGCCTCGCGTGGCTACGCGGGAAGACGTCCACGCGTATCGGCTCGAACCAATCGTCGTGGCTCCGGGAGAACGTTGTCGACGCCCTCCGGCGCTCGTGCGCAGATGCCATCGTCACGGATCCGCACCAGCTTGGAGGACTGAGCGTCTTCCGCGACGTGGCCGCGATGTGCGAGCTCGCTGGCGTGCCTCTAATCAAGCACGCCTTCGGCGACCTCGGCCCGACGACCGTCGCGAGCTCGCATGTTCTCGCGACGCTGCAAGAGCCGACGCTGGCCAATCAGCAGTTCGTCACGATTCTAGAGCACGACCTGCTCAAGGAGCCCGTTCGGATCGACCAGGGGCGCATGAAGGTTCCGACTGCTCCCGGGATCGGCGTCCAGCTTGACATGGACGCCATCGCCCACTACGGCGATTTGTACGAGAAGTTCGGCGAATACGAAGGTTACAGCCCCGGCTTCGGCCCGTCGCCGGTACCCGAGTACGAGTTGCGCGGCCGCCAATTGTGAGCCTCCACTACACGAATCCGGCGGAGGCAGACGTTGCCACGCCGGTGCGGCTCGGAATGCTGACGCCCTCGTCGAACACGACGCTCGAGCAGTCCACTGCGTCTTCAGGCGGCTGTGCTGGGCAGTTCACTTCTCGGCCTGGCTCAAAGCACGCTACGCCACAAGTCGAGGCGCGGCATCAAGCAGGCGTTTTGTGTACTCGCTTTTTGGGTTCCTAAGCACCTGCTCAACCACTCCCTGCTCGCATACGCGGCCTTGCTCCAGGACCAGGACACGATCGGCGATGCTCGCGACGACGGCGAGGTCATGCGAGATGAAGAGGACGGCGAGGCCGAGCTCGGTGCGGAGCTCGGAAAGCAGCTCGAGTACGGCTGCTTGCACCGAGACGTCGAGCGCGGAGGTGATCTCGTCGCAGATGAGGAGGTCGGGGTGCGCCGCCAATGCGCGGGCCATCGCAACCCGCTGGAGCTCTCCTCCCGACAGCTCGCCGGGAAAGCGCTCTGCAAGGCGCGAAGGCAGGCGTACGCGCTCGAGGAGACCGCCGAGCTCGCCGCGCGCCGCGGTGCGCGAGAGTCCGCGCAACACGCGTGCGGGCCGCAGAATCTCGTCCGCAACCCGGCGGCGCGGGTTGAGTGAGTCGGTGGGGCTTTGGAAGACGATCTGAATACGACGGCGGACGTTGCGGGAGCGCGCCTTTGCCGTCGACTCGAGCGGCGTACCGTCGAACTCGATCCGTCCGGCCGACGGCGTGTGCAGGCCGACGACGCAGCGGGCAATCGTTGTCTTGCCTGAGCCCGACTCGCCCACGAGGGCGAGGCACTCGTGGGCTGCGAGAGCGAAGGAGACGTCCTCGGCCGCGACGACTCTATCGTGGCGGCTCCCGTGCACGGCGCCGAGCCCTTCCACCCGAAGCAGAGTGGCGCTCTGCGGGGATGCGTCGCGTGGGGTTAGCAGAGGCTGCGCGTCCAGAGCGGGCGTCTCCCGCCATTCAAAGCAACGGACGCTGCGGCGCGATGTGGTCTCGATCGGCGGCGCCTCCGCGTCGCAGCGATCGATCCGTTGCGGGCACCGCGGCGCGAACGCGCAGCCCGCAGGGCGCTCGCCGACGCCAACCGCCACGCCGGGGATGCCACGCAGCCGGCGGGGAGCGATGTGATCGGGAATCGAGGATATGAGTCCCCGCGTATATGGATGCAAGGGTCGCGCAAGGATCTCCGTTGCAGGGCCGCTCTCGACGATCCGTCCCGCGTACATGACCGCGAGGCGGTCTGCAATCGAAGCGACAACCGCAAGGTCGTGACTGACGTAGACGACTCCCAACCCGCTCTCGACCCGCAGCCGGTCGACCTCCTCGAGGATCCGGGCCTGCGTGACCACGTCGAGCCCAGTTGTGGGCTCATCCATCACCACCGCAGCCGGCTCGCACACAAGCGCCGTTGCGATCGTCACGCGTTGCTGCTGACCACCCGAGAGCTGGTGGGGGTAGCGGCGCGTGAATGCGTGCTCCGCCGGTAGGTGCACGCGCCCGAGTGCGGCGAGCACGCTGGCCTTCCCGGAGCGAGCCGGTGCGTGCGCGCCGAGCATGTCGGCGAGCGCGTCGCCGATACGCAACACGGGGTTAAGGGCCGAGGCGGGATTTTGTGGCACGAACGAGACGACCCGACCGCGCAACGCCCGCAGCGCACTCTCGCCGTGTCCCACGAGCGACTCGCCAAGGATCTCTACGGTGCCGGCGACTATGCGACTGCCAGGGCGCGCGTAGCCGAGGAGCGCGAGCGCGGTCGTCGTTTTTCCCGAGCCTGACTCGCCGACGAGCCCGAGGATTTCACCTGCGTGAACCTCGAGCGCCACGTCCTCGACGATTGGCAGGCGGCTCGCCAGCTCGACTCGGAGCCCTTCGACCCGGACTACGACTGGACCGTGCCCGACGTTTGCAACCGCGCTCATGCCCGAGCTCCCACGACGGACGCGGAGATGCCCTGCGTGCGCGCAATCGCATCGCTCACCATGTTCACAGCGATTGTCAGCAGAGCGATCATCACCGCCGGCGCTAGCACGGCATACGGGTTCAGCGTGAGCCCCGAGCGGTTCTCGCTAATCATGAGCGCCCAGTCGGCTGCGGGCGGTTGTAAACCAAGACCGAGAAAGTTCACTGAGGCGACGAGGATGATCGCCAGAGTGAAGCGTATGCCGATATCGGCTGCGATGGGCGAGACGATGTTCGGCAGCAACTCGCGTCGCAAGATCGCGAATGTGCTTTCCCCGCGTGCCACCGCTGCCTCGACGAAGCCGCGTACTGACTGGGTGAGCGTTGCCGAGCGGATTATGCGAGCGATCGCAGGCATCTGGATGAGCGCGACACCAAGGATCAGCACAGCTTTACTCGTGCCGAGACCGGTGACGAGGACGAGCAGAAAGACGAGCGCTGGGAATGAGATCAGCACGTCCAAGGAGCGCATCAGCGAAGGGTCGACGAGTGAGCGCGAATAGCCAGCGACGAGGCCAATGAGGAGCCCGCCCGCGTACGCGAATAGAGTCGCGACCCCCGCGAGCGCGAGCACGCTCCTTCCGCCCCAGAGCACCCGCGATAGCACGTCGCGGCCGAGTAGGTCGGTTCCGAGGAGCGCCTCGGAGCTCGGCCCCTCGTATGGCGTGCCAACCGGCAGGTCGGGCGGATGCGGCGCTAGGAACGGGCCGAACAGCGCCAGCCCCACGGCAAGCGTGAGCGCGACGAGACCCGACACCCCCCGTCCCCGTTCGTGCGAAACGAAGCCGGTCACGCATTCCCTGTCCTCAGCTTGGGCACGAGCAGGACGACGAGGATGTCCGCGATGATGTTGATCAGGATGTAAACGGCCGCGATCAGAATCGCAATCGTCTGTACCTCGCGGACGTCTCGGATCGCGACCGCGTCTACGAACTCCTTGCCGAGTCCCGGGTACGCGAATAGGTATTCAACGATGATGATCCCGCCGACGAGGTACTGGATGTTCTGAGCGAACACCTGGACCGCCGGGGCCAGCGCGTTCCGGAGCGCGTAGCGCGAGATCACACGCCGCTCCGGAAAGCCATTGAGCCGCGCCATCTGCACGTAGTCGGAGCCGAGCGCCTCGACCATGCTCGCTCGGATCATCCGAGCGCACCCCGCAAGCGTCGCCGCGAGCAGTGTCAGCACCGGCAGCACAAGATCCCTCGGATCGTCCAGAGGGCTCGACCCGGGCGGGATGAGTGACACGGGTGGCAGGACGGCTAGCCAGGTGAAGAAGACGAGAATGAGTAGCGAGCCGACGACGAACTCCGGCACGGAGACGAGCGCGAGCGAGCCGAGCGAGATTCCGTGGTCGAGGCCACGGCCCGCCCGAACGGCCGCGAGCACGCCGAGCAACAGCGAGAGCGGAACCATGAAGACGGTCGTGACCGCAGCCAGAACGAACGTGTTGTAGATCTTTCCGTCGATTTCGTTCCAGATTGGCCGCTCTCCGCCTGCCGCGAAGCCGGCTGCGGAGTTGCCCAGGTCGGCGGTAAGTAGACCGCCGAGCCACTCGCCGTAGCGCTGGAGCGCCGGCCTGTCGAGGCCCATCAACTCACGCATCTCTGCAAGCTGGGCCGGCGCCGCCGACCTGCCGAGCACCGCGCTCGCCGCGTCGCCCGGCAGGATCTCGGTACCGACGAAGACCAGGATTGACACGACGAAAAGAGTCACGACCCCAGCAAACACACGCATCACCGCGTAGCGCATAAGGGGATGGCGCCGTCGCGCAGACGGTGGTGCGACCGTGGGGGTCGGTGCTGCGAGCTCGGTCATCCGGATCTCAGCTCTCAGAAAACTCGCCGGCCGCTTGTGGCGGCCGGCGAGCCTCCGTTACCGTTACTTGTCGAGCCAGGCGCTCTTGTAATCCCAGCCGCCGAGCGCGGTGAAGGAGCTCGGCGCGATTCCCTTAACGTAGTTGGCGGTGGCATCGACGATGTTGATATTCGTCCAAATGATGTAGCCGCCCCGGTCGTACTGGGTCTCCTGGAGCTCACGGAACTTTGCCTCGGCCGTCTGCTCGTCAGAGGCCCCTTGCGCCTCGCGGATGAGCTTGTCGATGTCGGGTCGCGCCAATGGGTCTCGTTCCACGCGGCGGTCGAGAGCAGCGCGAGCTCGAACCACGCACCGAGCGATCCTGCCGCCCAGAAGTCTTGTGAGAAGTCGAGCTTCGTGTACAGCAGCGACGGTGTCGAAAAAGGCGCTTGGGGACTCCTTTTTGATGTTGACAGTCACGTCCGCGGCTTTCGCCTGCTGGGCGAAGAGCGTGGCCGACTCGACGAAGCCCGGGACGGCCTCGGACGTGTGCAGCGTCACCTCAAGGTTCTCCTGGCCGGCCTGCTTCAGCAGCGACTTCACCTTCTCAGGATCGTGCTCGCGTACGGGCATGTCGTCGGCGAAGTACTTGTAGCCCTTACCGAAGAGGTCGTTGCCCGGTGTGCCAAAGCCAGAGATGGCCCCGTCGATCATGGCCTGCCGATCGGGAATCTGCCGGAACGCCTCGCGGACACGCTCGTCCGTGAAGGGCGGCCGGTCGACCGCCATGTAGAAGCAGAGCATCGACGGACTCGGTGCGTTGACGACATTGATATCGCCCGTGGCGAGATGCGCCTTCGCCTGCGGATACCCCAACTGGCTCATGGCGTCAATCTCGCCGGAGAGGAGAGCGTTCAATCGAGCGTCAGCGTCGTCAATCGAGATGTCCTCCCAAGCATCAACGTATGGCTTTCCCTCATCCCAGTACTCCTTATTCGCAGCGGCGTGGCTACGCTCGCCGGGTGTGAAGGTCTCGAGCACGAACGGGCCGGTGCCGATCGGCTTCGTGTAGTCAGTGTGACCGTCCTGCACCATCACTGTTGTCCCGTTTACGAACGAGCCCGCGAGGTCTGCGTTGGGACTCTTGAGTGGGATCTCCACCGTGAGATCGTCGATTTTCTTGAGCCCGTCGAGATCGATGTTCGTAACCGCAAAGTGGCCCGTGTGCTTCTCGTCGCCCATCTGGCGCAGTGAGTAGATGACGTCGTCGGCCGTGAACGATTTGCCATTGTGGAAGACGACATCGGGCCGGAGCTTGACCTCGTACACCGTGGCGTCGTCGTTCTTGTTCCACTCGACCGCGAGACCCGGCCCCTGGGTGAGATCCGGGCTAACACGGGTGAGCGGGTCATAGATCTGGTACTGCCTGGAGGTGTCGATCCAGCCACCGCCGACGCCAGGGTTGAACCCCTCACTCTTGCCTCCGCCAACATGGCCAACTCGGAATACGCCGCCACGCTTCACCTCTCCAGCGACAGTTGTCGTTGTCTCGCTCGCGCTGTCGTCGCCGCCAACGTCGCACGCTGCGAGAAGCCCGCCCGCGCTTAACGCGAGGCCGGCACCGGCTGCTCCCTGGATAAACCGCTTCCGCGAGATGCGCGGGTCGACGTGAACCCCATAGTTGGATCCGGGGTCATCAATACCCATCCGCTCGCCTCCCTTAATGTGGTCAAGTGGTTTGTCCACTTTCTCACGCAAGCTACGGTGAGTCAAGCGGCTGGACAGATCCCCAAGATGTGTAAGACATGCCAGGCCGGTGTAAGGTGGGGAAAGCGCCGAAGGGGGCCGGATGAGCAACGTGGAGATCGCGCTGGCGCTCTTCAAGTCGATAGACGACGACGATCTCGACTCGGTCGCGACTCACTTCGCGGACGACGCGGAATGGGTCGAACTCCCGCTCGGGCTGACTTACCGCGGACCGGCAGGCTGGCGCGAGAACGTCGAGTACTGGCGCGGTGGATTCGTGAACGGGCGCGCCGAGGTAGTGAACGTGGTCGACGGCGGCGACACGGTGGTGGTGGAATATGTCGGCAGCGGAGACAACACGGGGGCACTGACGACGCCGCAAGGAGCGCTGCCGCCCACCGAGCGGCACATCGAGGCGACCATCGTCGACGTCTGGGAGTTCGAGAACGGAAAGATCAAGCGCGGACGTAGCTACGTCGGTGGACTGGTGGCCGCGATGAACCGGCCGGTAGCACCGAGCCTCTGATCAGGTCGCAAATACCCTCGCGTCGCGCGTTTTGTGGCGAATCGCCGCGACATCGAGCTCTGGTGCGACCGCACGCATGCTTTCAGTCGTGAGTGCAAGAGCGATGTCGACGCCTTCGCTCAGAGCAGGGACCAAGGAAGCTGCCACTAGCTGTGCTTGGGTGGCCGAGATCCTTCCGAGTCGGAGCGCAGCCGAGAGCAGCGCGGCTGAGGTACCGCGCAGCTCCAAGAGGACCGCCTCCTCGAGCGTGATGTCGAGCGCATGTGACAGCGTCCCCTCGACGACCGCGAGATTTCCATCCGAGCGGCGTGCCTCGATGTGCTCGGCGAGGTCGGTCATCGTCAGGTCGCCGGTGACGACGGATGCGAGCACCGCCAACCGTCGGCCACATGCTGTGGAGGCATAGCGACTCGAAGGGGTGATCTTGCGGATCGTGACCGCTCGATCGAGCGCGCGCAGCCCGCTAGCGTCCCGCGCAGCCGCGAGGCGATGCGCTTCGGCGACAGCCACGCCGTCCAGTGGGGCGACCACTTCAAGCACGATGGCTTCGACAATCTCTGCGACCCCGCTATCCGTGATCGTTTCGTCTCCCCTGAGTATCTCTTCCAGCCCATGGGAATGGGAGAAGCGGCCCGTCGGCAACGCGCTGTCGCCGAGCTGCAGAGCGTAGAGGAAGGACGAGCGATTCATCTGTGGCCGAGACCCGGCGGGCTCTCGGCGGCATGGGGATGCGCAACGGCGAGGGGTTGCCAAAGGCCGAACGGGATGAGCCCGAACGAGATCTCAGCACCTTCTAGACCAAGCCGCTCAGCAGTCCCGGCAGCGATTTCGCGACTCGTCGTGATTGGGACGCGGATCTCGCCGCCGGTGATCTCGAGGGGAACATGCTGGTTCCCGAACGCATAGCCGACCGCTGCCGCTTGGCGCACGAGCTCGTCGTGCCGGAGGGAGGATGAGAGGCGAATGATGAGGGCGTCTTCGGGCTGCCGCTCGACGACGACGATCCGGTCGCCGTCGTCGAAAAGAACGGCTCCGTCCGACAGATAGCTGCCGCGTGGAAGGTCTAGCGCCACGTCGGTACCGACGTCGGTTCGGGTACGGAATCGTCGCTTCGAGGCGTCGCCGGACGTGATCCTGAGATGCTCCACTTGCCTGCCAGCGAATCGAGTCTCGTCCGACCGCCCCAGAGTTGTCTGGACGATTAGCACTACTTCCGCCGCTCGGGTGGAGGCGCGCCGACAAGCATCTTGCGTACGGCGCTCCAGATTGCGTCCAATGCTTTGCGCAGCGTTTCGTGGGAGTGGGCGAGAGCGCGGACTGCGATTCCGACGTCCCCGGGTAGCAGGCAGCCTGCGGCCACGGCGCCGGGCTCCTGGCGGCAGGCGTCGTCGACCGCCCGCGCAAGCCTGTCAATGTCCCGCCCGGGAGCAAGGACGAGCGCAGTCCCAACGAAGGAGTACGCCCCGAGGATGCTGCGCCGGTCCGGGCTTCTGCGGGCTGGCTCGAAACGGAGCGTATCCGTAAGGAGCTCGGCTCTCGCCGTGTTGAACACACGGGTCCGCAGGTCGACGAGCTCGTACTGGAACCGCTCTCCGCGCGCCAGTCGTCCAGGTGCGAGCATCTCCGTTGCGAAGAACGCAGCCCCAGAAGCCATCTCCACGTCAACCTTCTGAACCAGCCGAGAGCCGGCCTGCGGGATCAGCAGGTCAGGGACAAGCTCGAGGTACGAGTCGGGGGCGAGCTTGACTTCGATCGCCTGCAGGCCTTGTCCACCCTCCATGCGGTAGACCTTCGTTGCCGCCTGCGTCGTCAGGTGAACGTTCGCGCCGACGTCGAGCTCGAGCCTCATGCATAGGCGATCGCCTGCGAAGACGCCTCCCGTCGGGTTCTGGACGTAGACGAAGGCCATGCCAGATTTGGCGGGATCGAGATACATGGGCGCCGTCGTCCGCAGCGGGAACCGAAACGTGCGACGAACGGCGCGTGTCCGCCCGTCGGGCGCGACGGCGAACCGGAGGTCGAGCAAGCCCTCGGCAGCCGCGCTCAAAGGCGGTCGAAGAGGACGTTGTGGCGCAGGTACGCGTACGCCGGCTCTGCGCTCCGGTTGCGCAGGTCGGTGTACACCGTCGGCCGTTTCGGACGGACGACCTCGAGATCGGCACGGATGCGGCCGAGATCGGCCCCGACAAAGGGAGCGAGGTCGATCTTGTTCACGACGAGAAGGTCGGCTTGCACGATGCCGAGCCCCCGCTTGCGCGGAATGTCGTCTCCAGCTGCCACGTCGATGACAAACATCCACTGGTCAACGAGGTCGCTCGAAAAGGTCGAGGCGAGGTTGTCGCCGCCTGACTCGATGAGAATCAGGTCAAGCGGCCCGTGCTCGCTCTCGAGTCGCTCCGCGGCATCGATGTTCATTGAGGGGTCTTCGCGGATCGCGGTATGCGGACATGCTCCGGTCTCGACACCGACCACAAGCTGGGGCTCGATGACACCTCCCGCCTGGAGACGCTCCGCGTCCTCCGTCGTGACGAGGTCGTTCGTGATCACCGCCACGCGCAGGCCGTCGTCGTGAAGGAGCGGCAGCAGCCGCTCGACGAGGCGGGTCTTGCCGGACCCCACCGGGCCTCCGATTCCGATGCGGAGCGCGCTCACTTGAGGACGTACAGCGGCCCGAGCGGCACGCGCTCCATCGGCTCGCACGTGCACAACTCGCCGTCGACCTCGACGCGATACGTCTCGGGGTCGACGCGGATCTCCGGCAGCGCATCGTTCCAGAGCAGGTCTCGCTTGGCGAGCGCGCGAGTCGCGCGGGGTGCAACGCAGCGCTTGCGGAGCCCGATCCGGGCGGGAACGCCGTCGTCGATGGCTGCTTGCGCCATGAACGTCACGGACAGCGACTGCTTCGCCAGCCCATGCGCGCCCCACTGCGGCCGGTAGAGGAGTGGCTCGCAGGTCATGAGAGAGGCGTTCGACTCGCCCATCACCGACCACGCGGGGAAGCCGCCCTTGAAAACGACCTCCGGCTTGATGCCGAAAAATTTCGGCTCCCAGAGGACGATGTCCGCGAGCTTTCCGAACTCGAGCGAACCGATCTCGTGGTCGATCCCGAAGATCTTGGCCGCGTTCAGCGTGTACTTCGCGATGAAGCGCTTGATCCGGGTGTTGTCGTTACCCGACCCGTGGTCCTCTGGCAGCGAGCCGCGCTCCGCCTTCATGTGCGACGCGAGCTGCCATGTCCGGGCGATCGTCTCGCCAATCCGCCCCATGCCCTGGGAGTCCGAGCCGATAACGCTGATCGCGCCGAGGTCGTGGAGGACGTCCTCGGCGGCAATGGTCTCGCGTCGGATGCGCGACTCCGCGAAAGCGACGTCCTCGGGAACCCGTGGATTCAGGTGGTGGCAGACCATCACCATGTCGAGGTGCTCGTCGAACGTGTTGCGCGTGTAGGGGTTCGTTGGGTTCGTCGACGAGGGGAGGCAGTTCGCCTCGCCGGAGACGCGGATGATGTCCGGGGCGTGCCCGCCTCCCGCGCCCTCGGAGTGGTACGTGTGGATCGTCCTCCCGTCGATGGCCGACATGGTGCGCTCGAAGAATCCAGATTCGTTGAGCGTGTCGGTGTGGATCTGCACCTGCACGTCAAGCTCGTCCGCAGCGTCAAGCGATGCCTTGATCACGGCCGGCATCGCCCCCCAGTCCTCGTGGATCTTCAGCCCAATCGCGCCCGCTCGTATCTGCTCGAGGAGCGGTTCCGTCGCGTAGGCGGATCCCTTTCCGAGAAACCCAAAATTGAGCGGGAATGCCTCCGCCGCACCCAGCATGTGCCAGAGATTCGTCGTACCGGAAGAGCAGATCCCGACGGTGACCGGCCCCAGGCCTCCCCCGATCATCGTGGTTACGCCGCTTGCGATCGCCTCCTCGCAGAGGCCCGCCGAGTCGAAATGGACGTGCACGTCGATGCCCCCCGCCGTCGCGATCATGCCTTCGGCCGACCGAACATCAGTATTCGCGCCGACGACGAGCGCCGGGTCGACGCCGTCCATGATCTGCGGGTTGCCCGCCTTCCCGATCCCGGCGATGCGGCCGTCCTTGATGCCGATGTCGGCTTTCACGACGCCCTGCACCGCGTCGACAACGAGTACGTTCGTGATGACGAAGTCGAGCGCCCCGTCAGCGGCGGTGATCCCTCCGTGCGTGCCAAGGCCGTCGCGCAGGGTCTTGCCGCCTCCGAAGACGCACTCGTCGCCGGGCACGAGGTAGTCCCTCTCGACCTCCGCCCAGAGCTCGGTGTCGCCGAGGCGGACGCGGTCGCCGACCGTCGGGCCAAAGAGCTCGACGTACGCCTGCCTGCTCAGTCGCTTCGGCACGGCCTACGCTCCCCGAAACCCGCCGGCGCGCGCCCGCTCGAGCGCCTCGTCGAGCCGGTAGGCGCTCGCCTCTCCGTCGGTAAGCCGGTTGAGCCCGTGCACCCGGCGCTCGCCGCCCAGTTCGACGAGCTCAACCTCCCGCTCGTCACCGGGCTCGAAGCGGACTGCGGTGCCGGCCGCGATGTCGAGCCGCATGCCGAACGCTTGCGACCGGTCGAACTCGAGCTCGTCGTTCACCTCGAAGAAGTGGTAGTGGGAACCGACCTGGACGGGCCGGTCGCCGAAATTGCGCACCGTGAGCGTCACGCTTCGACGGCCTTCGTTAAGCACGACGTCGTCGTCGGCGAGCTGGTACTCGCCCGGCTCGACGCCTTCGACGGGCTCCACTCCCGCGCCGATGGGCTCGTGGAGTGTGACGAGCTTCTGACCGTCCGGGAACATCCCTTCCACCTGCAGGACGCCGACGAGTTTCGCGACACCCGGCAGGACATCGTCAGTCGTCAAGATGCTCACACCTAGCCCCATAAGCTCGGCCACGGTCTTTCCGTCGCGAGCGCCCTCGCAGATCTCGTCGGCGATCAGGGCGCAAGCCTCGGGGTAGTTCAGCTTCAAGCCGCGCGTCCGACGGCGCCGGGCGAGCTCGGCAGCAAGAAATAGGTGTAGTCGATCGATCTCCTTGGGACTCAGGTGCATGCAGGCTCCTCCACCCTCATGCCGTCAGAGCTGTCCTGGTCTGCTCGACCCCGTGCGCTCGGCGCAGCAAGCCTCCCCAACCCTCGATGGAGTCGGTCGCCCCGACGGCTTGCAGCCCCTTCCACGCGGTTACAAGGACGCTATCGAAGACAGGCTTACCCAATTCCTGCTCCATTTCCTCGACAACGAATGCCGCCGGGAGCCCGGTGCACACGATGACGACGCACTCGGCGGCGGGCGAGTCCGCGGCACGGATCAGGTCCCTGATCTCCGTAAACGGAACGTACGCCATGTCGCGCCCGACGCTGAGCCCGAGGTTTGCGTGCGAGACCGCGTCGTAACCCGCCTTGCCGAACGTCTTGATCGATTTCGCGGTCACGTCATCCGTGTAAGGGACGGCGAGCCCGAACGCCCGGGTGCCGTATAGCTCGAACACTTCGTACTGGGCCAGGGTCGTCGTGGAGGCCACGATTCCGGTCTCACGTGTGATCGCCTCGCACATCTCGACGTCTGCGTCGGTTCCGTTCCAGCAGGCGGACGTCCCGTTCCAGAGGACGACGTCCATCGCAGCGTCGCGAAGGAGTCGCGCCGCGGCAACCATGGTCTCCGTGTCGAACTGATTACGGTCCTCCTCGGACAACGAGATCGTCTCGACCGGGATGCGCGTGAAGTGGTTCGAGACCCGATGCGCGATCGGCGTCGTGAGCAGCGACGTGATGTGCTCGAGCGCCGAGTTGCACGACGGCGTGATGTGTCCGATCTTGCGGATCGACTTCGTGCTCGCGACCGCGTCCGGAAGCACGATGGCCTAGCTCCGCTCGTCCGCCACGCCGGACCCGACCGCGGTGGCGGCGCGGCTCGTCAAGTACTTGCCGTGACCGGGCGCGCCGACGACGCTTCCCTCCGCGAACACCGTGCGCCCGCGGACGATCGTGTACTGCGGGAACACGCGCAGCTCGCGCCCGTCGAACGGCGACCAGCGCTCCTGGGACGGAATGAACTCGAGATCACGAGCGTCCAGCGTTCGTCGTCCGTCTGTCTCGACAATCGTGAGGTCGGCGTCGGCTCCCACCTGGATCGTCCCCTTCCGCGGATAGAGGCCGAAAAGCTTCGCGGGCGTCGTGGAGAGGAGGTCGACGATCTGCGTCAGCGGGATGCCCCGCTCGTGCAGCGCCTCGGTTGCGAATACCGGAAACATCGTCTCGACCGCGTTTCCCGCACCAGGGTTCTGCGTCCAGATATCCGCGTCTGCGGTCTTCGGCAGCGGCGCGTGGTCAGACCCGATCGTGTGGACGTGGCCCTCTGCTAGCAGCTGCCAGAGCTCTTCCACGGAGGAGCGATCGCGAGTGGGCGGGTTCCACTTCAGCCGGGTGTCCTGCGCCATGTCGTCCTGCGTCAGGCAGAGCTGATGCGTGCACGTCTCCGTCCAGACGTCGGCTCCGCGTTGGCGCGCCGCGGCGATTGAGCGCACCGCACGCGGGCTTGGCACGTGCGCGATGATCGTTCGGCACCCAGTCACCTCCGCGAGCAGGCACGTTCGCTCGGTCGCCTCCAGCTCCGCGAACCACGGCCGCGCCTCGTCCCACGCCCGCGGGTCGTTACGGCCTTCAGCCTGCAGGCGGGCGGTCTCGAACGCCACGATGGCCGCGTTCTCGGCGTGAACCACGACCGGAATTCCAAGCTCGCGCGCTCGTCGCAGGGCGTCCAGCATCTGTGCCGAGTCGACGCCCGGGAACACGCCTGGAGGTGCGGTGGCGCCGGTGAAGAGCTTGAACGCGACGACACCGGCGTCGGCCATCGCGGCCATTTCGTCGGGGCTCTCCTCGAGGTAGCCGCCAAACGCGGCGTAGTCCACGAAGTAGTCTCCGCCAACCTCCTCCAGCTTCGCGCGCAGGGCTGCCGCCGAGAGCGTCAGGGGCCGATCGAGCGGCATCTCGATTAACGTCGTGATCCCGCCTTTCGCGGCCGCTCGACTCGAGTTCTCGTGCGTGTCCCAGTCATAACCCCACCAGGTGTGGAAGTGCTCATCGATGAGCCCCGGTAGGACCGTGAGCCCACCGACCTCGATCGTTTCATCGCTTTCGATCGCCTGGTCGGTGATAGTCGCAATCTTCCCGTCGCGAACGCCGATGTTCACTTGTGCGAGGAGTCCACCAGGCAGGACTGCGGTTCCCTCCACCAGTGCGAGATCGTGTGACGTCATGGCCCCATCCTTTCTAGAGCATCTCTCTTCTAGAGCATCTCTGCTAGAGCGTCCTGCGACTCGGGAAGCACCTGCCCGCCATCGACCACGAGCGTCTGTCCGGTGATGTATCTCGCCTCGGGCGAAGCGAGAAAGCGAACGGCCCAACCGACGTCCGTGGGATCTGCGAACTCGCCCATCGGGATGGCGGCGAGCATCTTCCGCTTGTGCTCCTCGCCGAGGTCGTCGAGGCCCTCGGTTCGCACGTTTCCGGGAAGGACCGCGTTAATCGTCACCCCCCGCCGCGCGACTTCCAGCGCGATCGAACGCATCATCCCGAGCATCGCCGCCTTCGACGCCCCATAGTGGGCAAAGCCCGGGTAGCCCGTGATCGGACCGGTCACCGAAGACGTAAGTACGATGCGTCCCGCGCCGCGGTCGAGCATGGAGGGCAGGCACGACTGGATCGCATGAAGCGCGCCCTTGACGTTGATGCCCATCACGCGGTCCCACTCGGAGTCATCCATGTCGGCGAGCCGAACCATGGGGTAGATGCCCGCGTTCGCGGCAAGTATGTCGATACCCCCGAAGGCGTTGATGACCGCGGCGGCCATCACGTCCGTCTGCGCGCGATCTGTCACGTCGACAGGAATGGCCAGCGCCTCGTGTCCGTCGGAGTTCAGAGCGGCCGCCGCGTCGCCGGCACCGCGCTCGTTTACGTCGGCGATCGCGACTCGCGCTCCCTCAGCCGCGAGCACTTGCGCGATACCGCGCCCGACGCCGCTCGCAGCTCCAGTTACGACCGCAACCTGGCCCTCGAGGCTCTTCATCGACGACCCGAGGGGTTGATGAGATCCGCGACCTCCCGCGGGACGCGCCGGCGGTCGGTCTCGTGTCCGCAGCGCGCCATGAGCCCGGAGCTCGCGTCCACGAGCGGGTGCCCCAGGCAGTGGGCGGCGGCGTGCATCACGTCCATGCCATCCGCGCAATCGTCGTCCGGCAGCACGATGAGCGAGGGCTCATTCGGGCTGTCGGCGAGACGTACCGGCTCGAGCCCGAACGCGAGGCTCCGGACGAAGAAGACGTTTAGACAGCCCCGAGCCGCGTAGTCCACGAGCTTCTTGATGTCTGCCGCTGCCAGCGCCGGGCCAAACGACTCGGGCACGATGACGTCAATGACCTCTCCGAGCGAGAAGCGGACGTTCGCTTGCCGCCGCAGGACTCTGTTGAGACGCAGCGTAAGGAGCGTTGCCTTCTCGTGGTCCCGCGACGTGGCATACGGCGGGTCGCTCGCGTCAGAGACGTAGAAGAAGTTAACGACCTCCTCGCGCGAATCCTTCACCGAGACCTCGATCTCGGCCAGTACGGTACCTCCGGACGTGGCGCGCACGACCGTCGTGCCCGCCCGCTCGCCTCCGACGACAATTCCCTCGTGCGTTAGGCCGACGGTGGCGACGAACGGATCCCCGGGCGCGAATTCCACGTCGGCGTCCGGCGGATCGACTTCGACGTGCACGCGCCGCCGTGTCGACGTGCCTACGACAAGCGATGGCGGTGAGGTCGAGTCGTCGAAGCCGGCGAGTCGGTGGTCCGGCGACTCGGCGAAAAGCACCGAGTCCGCCTGGACGCCCGTCGCCTCCCGAGTCGCGTACCCGACTGTGCCGCCCGGGTCGAACATGTCGAAGTGGGCGAGCGTGTTCGGGCCTGCAATGCCGAGGACATGCTCCCACTCATGGCCCTCCGGTAGCGGATGACCCGCGTCGATCTGGAACTGCATGGTCGCGGCGGTCGTCTCGCTACCGTAGACGCCGTCGACGCCGTTCGAAAGCTCATACCCCATCTCGAGGAGCGACTCCTGGAGCAGCTCGACGTGGCGGCCGCAGCTCGGCGGTTGCTCGCCGCCGCCGTCCCAAATGTCCTTAGTGTCGGTCAGGTCGCTGAACGACTCCTCAAGCTCCTCGACCCCCGCGAAGCGCTTGGCGGTCAGCCGCTTCGAGCCCCTGGTCGCGCCCACGTCCTCACCGCTCACCCGAGCACCGCCGCCCGATCGTCGCCTGTCTGCGCGCGCGAAGTCAGAAAAAGACCGCGGTCGTCGCGAAAGGCCCTGCCTCCTTGGAGCACTGCCACGACGTTGGTGCGGATCAGGCTCACGTCGGAGAGCGGGTCGCCGTCGACCACGACGAGGTCGGCGATCTTGCCGGGCTCGATGGAGCCGACCGACGCGTCCAGTCCGATGGCTCGGGCTGCCTCGAGCGTCGCGGCTGCGATCGCGTCGAGCGGGTTCATCCCGCACTCGACATACGCCTCGAGCTCGCGTGCGCTTTCGCCGTAGCGGTGCGTGGGATTCCCCCCACGTCCGTACCGGCCGCGATCTTCACGCCCAGCTCGATCGCCATCCGGTATCGCGCACGGATCTCGGGCAGGTCGCGCTCCATCATTGGCGTCCAAGGGAAGCCGATCTCGCGGCCGTTGTTGACCATCGCCCAGGCGTTGCTCAGCGTGCCGACGAGGTAGGCGTCGTGCTGGAGCAGCGTCCGGCAGTTCTCTTCCGTCATGTACCAGGCGTGTTCAACCGTGTCGGTGCCTGCCCGGACAACCGCCTCGATCGCCTCGTGGCCCATGGCGTGCGCGGCTTTGACCTTCCTGAGCCGTGTCGCCTCGACGAAGATCGCCTGAATCTCGTCCTCAGTCGGATAGACCGTGGCGCCGGGATCCGCGCCCGGCGGGCCGTCGGCGCTCACGATCTTGATCACGTCCACGCCGCGCTCGACGAGCTCGCGAACCCGGCGGCGCGCGTCTGGGGCGCTGTCCACGCCGACGTTGGGCTCGAGATGGGCGCCCGAGCCCCCCGTCGGCCACACTCCCGGTCCGGACGCGAGCATCCTCGGGCCCTCGACGAGGCCCGAGTGCTGTGCGCGCTTCAGAGCGACGTCGTGGTAGTCGCGCCCGCCGACCTCGCGAACCGTCGTAAATCCGGATCGCAGGGTCGTCCGAGCCGCCCCTACGCCCTCTAGGAGGGCCCTGGTCACCGCGTGTTGATCGGTCCGGATGATTGGCGGCTCGCCGTCGAAGCCGAGGGTCTTGTCGCCGCCGACCATGTGGATGTGGCAGTCGATGAGCCCCGGGAGGAGTGTCCGGCCTTCGAGGTCGATGGTCAAGTCGTGCCCACCGGCGACCCGGTTTCGCTCCGACGAGACGCTCTCGATTCGGTCGCCATCCAAAACGACGACTCCGTCGTCGAGCGTCTGGCCCGTGCCGACAACAACGTGGGCGTTATGGATAACGATTCGCACGGTTCTTTACCGGACGAGGCCTCGCGCCGCAACCTCGACTACATGGTCGACGACGCCATTGCGCACGGCGAGCAGCCCGTCGTGGAGGTTCACGCAACCACAAGCATGGTTGGGGACAACGTGCAACCGGTCGCCGACAGCCGGGCGCTCGGACGAGGAGCCGACGGCGACGTAGCCGTGCTCCTCGTTGAGCGTGTGCAAGTCGAGGTTCGGCCAGCCGGCGATGATCCCGTGACCGCCGTCTGGATGGTCGTCGGACGTGAACGTCTTCGAGCCGGCGTCGACGACGATCTGCGCCGGAACCGCATCCGAGATCACGGTGACCTCCACCCGAAGCGCTGACGTCTCCTCCGTGCCGTCTGTCCGGTCGAGCAGGGAGTACGTCCCGGCACGGAGCTCGTTGACGCAGGTTTCGTGTGTCAGGTAGCGCGTCGGTGTCGAGCCGCCTGAAATGCGGTCGCAGCGGATTCCCGCCGCAAGGAATGCGTCGCGCGTCTCGCGCATGAAGGCGTCCGAAGCCTCGAGGCGCGAGCGAATCGTCGGCGCGTCGCCGCGGCAGTGGCCCGGGTAGCCTGAAATTCCGACGAGGTCGAGGGCGGGTAGTCGAGACAGCTCCTGCGCCAGTGTGACGGCACCCTCCGCGGTCGTTTGTCCGGTCCGGTGCAGTCCCAGATCCAGCTCGACGAGCACCGACGCGCTGAGCCCGCGGCTTGAGAGCGCGGTCGAGAGCCCCTCGGCCGGAGCGGGGCTGTCCACGGCCACTGTCAGCTCGGTGCCTTGGGCGACGAGATCTGCGAGCCGCTCCCACTTCGCACTGCCGAACGGTGGATAGTGGAGCAGGAGCGAGCGGGCGCCCGCTTCGTGGAATACCTCCGCCTCACCTGTCTTGGCGACGGTGAGGCCGCGCGCGCCGTACTCCAGCTGCAGGAGCCCGACCTCCGGGGACTTGTGCGTTTTCGTGTGGGGCCACAGCGCGATTCCGTGCTGGTCCGCGTAGGCCTGGAGGTTCTTGAGGTTCGACTCGAGCTGATCAAGGTCGAGGACGACAACGGGGGTCTCGACCTCCTCGATCCGCCTGCCTACCTGTGCGGCGAGGAGCTCCAGGGTCCGATCGGCGCCGGTCCTCGTGCGTGTTCTGTTCATAGATAAGCACCCTGCCACTCGCGTGAGATTTCGTCGTGCCGTCTTAACATCTCATCGAGCGCGGGCAGCTGCAGCTCCCCGTTCTCGACGATCGGACCTTCCGGCCACGATCGTATGTCGAGCGCTGACTGGCCCGCAGCGAAGCCACGCTTCGACCGGATCAGACCACGCGCCGCTGAACCGGATGCCCTCAAGGGGCCAAGCGACCAGGTCGCCGCATGCACCTTGAGCGAGAACGCCAAGGTCGCCCTCGCGTCCGAGGCAGCGCGCTGAGCCAGTCGTCGCCATCTCCAGCGCATCCCGAGCACTCATTCCCGTCGGTCCTTCACTGAGCCGCCCAAGGAGAAGTGCGGTATGTGCCTCGAGCCACATAGAGCTGTGCTCGCATCCCGAGCCGTCGACACTCAGCCCTACGGGTACGTCGTGCCGGCGCATGGACGGGAACGGAGTGACACCCCCGGCGACCAAGCAGCAGGTCGACGGGCAGTGCGCAACCCCCACGCCCCAGCGCGCGAGACGCCCAATCTCGTCCTCGTTTACGAAGATGCAATGCGCGATCCACGCACGCTCTGTCGCCCAGCCGACGCTTTCCAGCCAGTCGATGGGCTTGCGCCCGAAGTGCTCCAAATACCACTCTTCCTCCGTGGGCTCCTGCGAGACGTGAGTCGTCAACCGGACGTCATGCTTCTCGGCCAGTTCTGCCGCCGCCTCCATAAGCCCCGGTGTGGCGACCGCTCCCCCAGACGGCCCACACGCGATACGCACCATCGCATGGGGCGAGCGGTCGTGGTACGTCGCGATAAGTCGCTCGGTATCAGCCAGGATCGTGTCCGCGTCCTGAACCATCTCGGCGCGGAAGACTTGCCCCGTACCCGCGTCCCGACCGACCGCGATTGCACCCCTAGTGGGATGGAACCGCAAGCCGACCTCCCGAGAAGCCGCAATCGATGCGTCGATGAGATTTGGCCGAGGATGCGCATAGAGATCGTCTGTCGTCGCTGTGCAGCCGCCGAGAGCGAGTTCAGCGAGGCCAACCCAGGCAGACACGAAGGCGGCCTCCTCGTCCAAGCGAAGCCACATCTCGCCCCCGTCCGGGCCCACTCAAGAAGTGGACGGTTGAGCGCAGGCCCGAATGCTCGGGTCAGGTTCTGAAACATGTGGTGGTGTGCGCTGATGAGACCGGGCGTGACGAGGCAGCCGCGCGCGCTAAGCGTACGCTCGCTGACGGGTTCGGAACCCGGCTCGCCAACGGCATCGATGATGCCGTTGGAAATCGCGACCCAGCCACCCGGGATCTCCTGGTTTCTCATAGTGACCACAAGTTCTGCATCGCGTACCAAGACTTCGCACGGCGTGGCGTGAACGTCGTTCATCCTGAACCGTCACCTCCCACTGTGAGACCGGTGGAGATGGCCTCGGGGACGGCTGGGTGAACGAGACAGATTTCAGTCTCTGCATCAAAGATGAAGAGCCCGCTGGGTCGCATCCCAAATTCCAAGCGGTCGCCGATCTCAGGTGGCGGCTTGGTAGTGCCGCCGATTACGAACGATGAATCTTCGCTTACCGAGACGCCCGCGAACCACTCGCGACCGAGGTCCTCGATGTATGCGACCTCGCCTTGCAGCGGTCCCAGCAGGTCCCCTTCATCCGTCCAGACCGGCGCGTCTTCTGGTCGCACGCCGACGTCGACCTCGCTCGGCAAGTCCCTTTCCAATGGCCCGATCATGAGCTCGCATTCAGGACGATGCAGCACGACCCCTCGTGACTCGCGACGAACGTTGAAGCGGCTGAAACTCATCGGCGGACTTCCGATGAACGACGCGACAAACCGATCAGCGGGCAGCCCGTAAATGCTCGAAGGTGTGCCGACCTGCCGCAGCTGGCCTCTGTGCATGATCGCGATGCGATCACCCATCGTCATCGCCTCGACCTGATCATGAGTGACGTAGACCGTGGTTGTGCCGAGCTCGCGTTGCAACCGCTTGATCTCGCCCCGCATGAGCACGCGCAGGTTGGCATCGAGGTTCGACAGCGGTTCGTCCATCAAGAAGACAGCAGGCTCGCGAACGATGGCCCGGCCGAGCGCAACGCGCTGCCGTTGGCCTCCTGACAGCTGGGCGGGCTTGCGATCCAGCAGCTCCTCGAGCCCGAGACGTTCGGCTGTCTCGCGCACGCGCTGCTTGATGACGCGCGTCTTCATACCGCGATTTCGAAGCGCAAATCCCATGTTCCTCTCGACCGACATTTGGGGGTACAACGCATAGTCTTGGAACACCATGGCTATATCGCGCTCCTGCGGACGCAACTTCGTGACGTCGCGCTCGCCTATCAAGATCCTTCCAGAGGAGATGCCTTCTAGGCCAGCGAGAACGCGCAGTGCCGTCGTCTTGCCAGATCCTGACTGGACCCACGAGCACGAGGAACTCGCCGTCAGAGGCTTCGAGGGTGAGATCGTCCACGGCAAGAACATGGCCGAAGGCCTTCGAAATGCCGTCGAATCGGATGCCTGCCACGCTAGCCCTTCATCGACCCTGCGAGAACACCACGAATGAACTGTCGCTGGAAGAGCAGATAGAGGATCAAGGGCGGCAACGAGAGGATTAGCGCGGCTGCGGCCTGCGACGGAATGTCGATGAAGTACTGGCCGGTGAAGATAGCCACGCTTACGGGTGCAGTCGTCACGTCACCGCCTGAAAACAAAACAAGAGACACGAGAAACTCGTTCCATGACCACACGAAGACAAGGACGCCGAGCGTAAGAATCGCGGGGAATGCTGGGCGCAGGAGCACAGATCGCAACGTGCGAAACTCCGAAGCGCCATCGATGCGCGCTGCATCGAGAAGTGAGCGCGGAACGGAACGAAAAAAGGCGCGCATCCAGAAGACACCGAAGGGAAAGAAGATGAGCGCCTCGGCAAGGATCAGGCCGTGGTACGTATTGATCAGGTCGACATTCAGGAACGTGTAGTACAGCGAGATCACTACAGGCTCGAGAGGAACGATCATTCCGAGCAGAACAATGTAGAAGATAAGACTTGATCCTCGGAACCGCATACAACCAAAGGCGTATCCGGCTAACACAGAAAGGAGCAGGCAGAGAGACGTCGTGCCAACAGATACGATTAAGGAGGCTGGTAGGGTCTCATGGAATTGACCGACGTCCCATGCATTCTCAATATTCGATAGCGTCCAGTCTTGCCCGAGCGTCTGCCCGGAGAACGACTGGAGAATGACACCGACAATTGGCCCGATAGATAACGCGCTGAAAATGATCAAGAGTGAATAGCCAATCACGTGCTCGACTCGTCCGATCATCGATTTCGTTCTCCAACCCTATTGATTCCAATCGACGCAAGCATGATGATGATCGTAATAACGACCGCTAATGCAGCGGCGGATCCGACCAAGCCATACTGAAAGGCTTGTAAGTAAATCCACAGCGTCGGGACATATGTCGCGTCGCCGGGTCCGCCTTTTGTCGTCACGAAGACAATATCGAAGATCCGGAGAGCAATAATGAGCGTCAATGTTATGGCCACGAGCATCTCGTTCTTCAAGCCGGGGAGCGTGACGGCGCGGAGCTCCGCAAACCATCCTGCCCCATCCACACGAGCGGCGTCGTAAAGGCTAGGGGGGATCTTCTGGATGCCTGCAAGCAAGAGAACGACACAGAGGCCCATCGTGACCCATGTCCCGATAATTCCGATTGCCGGAAGGGCAAGCGAGAAGTCGCCCAGCCAGGGCTGCGCCAGATCCGGAACGCCGATCGAAACCAGAGCCTCGTTGATCGGCCCGTCTGTTGGGTCGTACATCCACTTCCAAATAATGCCAACAGCTATACCGGAGAGAACTTGCGGGGTAAATAGCAGCATTCGGAAGAAAGCCATCCCACGTCGCTCTGCTCGCGAGAGTAGAACGGCGAGCGTCAGTCCTATTAAGACAGGGATAACGCATGTAAAGATGATAAGGACTGCCGAGTGGACGAGAGATGTCCTGACCAGTGGATCGTGATAGATCGCTCGGTAGTTTTCGAGACCCGTCCATATCGGCTCGGTGACTCCATCCCAAATGTAGAAAGAACGCCAGAACGTCTGGACGATCGACCACATGACGATGATGAGGAACAGCAGCACCCCGGGGGCGAGGAGGGCGTACGCACGTCGAGCGGTGTGCGCGTCCCCGGGGGCTGCTGCAGTTTTCCGGGCGGATGTCCGCCTCATGCGCAACGAGATGGAAGACATCCGCCCGGTTGACTCGGCTACCGGGTGAGTTAGCCGTACCCCTTCTTGACGCGCTCTCGGTACTGAGCGCGCTGCTCCCGAACGACTTCTTGCGCAAAGGCCCCAACGGTCTTCCGACCGCCAAGAACGTCCTGGAGCCCCGCTCCGTAGATCTGGAGAAGCATCTTCGGACTCGGATCAAGCCATGGGAGCGCGTGCCCTCTCGTTCCCATCGTCTTCATTGCCCGCAGCACCTCGCGGCCCGTAGCCGTCGGAGCGCTGTTCGGCTTGACGACTCCGATCGGAGTGGCGTTCATACCGTTCTTTACCCGCACGGGGGTCGTCTTGGGACTGACCAGCCACGCGATGAACTTCGCCGCGATGTCAGGGTTCTTGGACTTCGCGCTGACCAACAAGGAGTTTGAGAGGCTGAAGATCGCCCTGGGTCGATCTCCGGCCTTCTTGGGCGGAGGAAGCATGTATCCGGCGTCGTTTCCGAGATCGGTCAGAAGACCCGTCCACCACGCCCCAGTCGAGATGAAGACACCTTCGCCCTTGTTGAATCGGGTGATGGCTGTGTACTGGTCCACGCCGAAGATGTCGTCGTTGAAGTATTTGGCGTCGTACCATCTCTTCAGCTTGCTGGCCGCACGGGTAATCGCGCCGGTGAGATTCGGTGCACCTGTACGGAACATCCATGTGCGCAGAGTGCTCGGAGCAGCTTCATATGCCAACTGCTGCATGAACGTGTAGCCGAGATCCACCTTCGAGAGATCACCGTAGATAATTGGCGTCTCGCCGGCGGCCTTAGCCTTAGCGAGCGCCTGTTCAAACTGCGCCTGAGTCTTCGGCACGCCGACGCCTATCTTGCGGAGCTTCGCCTTGTTGTAGTACCAGCCAACGAGGTCGTAAGTCTGGGCGGGACCGTAAGACTGGCCGCGGAAGGTAGTGCCATCCTTTTCGTGACGCGTCTCCTTCACAAGCTCCTCAGGAATGCCCTGGAACCACTTGTACTTCTTTGCGTATTTCTCCTGAGGGATGATGAGGCCGCCCTTCACCAGCTCCGCGTTGCAGGTGTCGTAAGCAGCGCAGATCAAGACGTCAGGTGCGCCACTCCCCTGCAGGGCGAGCTTGGCTGTCCCAACCCATTGAGAGAACGGCTTGAACTCGTACTCAACGTTGACGTTCGGGTTCTGCCGCTCGAACGACTTAATCATCGCCTCCTGGGCTTTGACTTGTGCGGGATCCCCATAGATGTCGTCGACGTATTTCAGCGTCACCGCCTGGGCCGAGCTTGAATCCCCTCCGCCCGCCGTGGAGACGGCGGCGACGGATATCAGGGTCGCAAGCAGGGCTACGAGTGAGGCGCGCTTCTTTCTCATCTCGCCCTCCTTAAGTCACGACGGTGGGTGACCATACGGGTCGACGGGTCGGAAGTGCGGTGAGCCCCGCATACGAGGTGCGTGCTCGCCTCTCCCTCATTAGACGGCCGGCAGCCACCCAGGTTCACGCCGACCAGTCAAACACCGCCGCCCGATCCTGTCAAGAGGCTTGACCAATTGACCACCGCCGAGGCGACGATTATTCTCTTTGTGCTGTGAGTCCATCCACCTTTTCGTCGCGGGTGCCGACTTCGACTCGCCACGCATTGCGCGATCTGAGCCGCACATGACCGGAAACGCACAGCGCGAAGCCGTGCTTGACGCTCTACCGGAGGGACTACCACCCCTCGAAACCTTTCTTCAGATCCCGAAGGAGCACCTCACTCAGAAGGTCAGCAGCGCGATCGTCGATCAGATACTCGCGGGACTGCTTGCACCAGGGCAGCGTCTTCCTCCAGAGCGAGAGCTCGCCCGCGCGCTCGGCATAAGCCGGCCCTCGCTACGCGAGGCGTTGGGCACGCTCCAGACACTTGGTGTTGTCGAGACGCGACACGGCTCGGGCTCACGCGTCTCGACTGAGGCACTAGATGCGCTCGCGCATCATCCGGATGGTGCACTCGATCTCGGGGTGAGTCCCGTGATGTTGATCGAAGCACGGACGGCGATCGAGCCGACGATCGCGTCACTCGCCGCCGAACGATTTACGGCTGACGACGAGCTGGAGCGACTGATCGCGATGATGAGAGAGGCGCGCGACTGGGAGGATCCGGCCCACCGAGCGACGTGGAGTGACGGCGACCGGTGGTACCACCAGCGCATTGCCACACATACCCACAACGCCGTACTCGTTGCCGCGGCTGACCACATCGCCTCGGTGCAGGCGCAAGCTCTCTGGCGAAGACTGCGCGATGACACATTCATCGTGCCAGGACGAATCTCGCATGCGATTGAGGAGCATGAACGCATCTACGAAGCGGTGAGCAACCGACGTCCGGAGGCGGCCGCCGACGCCGCCCGTCACCATCTCCAAGCAGTGCGTGGCTCAATGGGACTCGACTGAGCGACAAGTCAGATGATCGTCGAACAACAGAAGGGTCCGGCCGAATGCAGCGATTCCTGACGCAAGACGCAAAATACTCATACAGCCCCGACCACAAGTCCATCGGCGCGGTCGAGCCTGGCGAGCGCTTCGAAGTTGAGTGTGTAGAGGGCTTCGGGAATCAATTCTCCGCCTCTCAAGACTTTACGCCCGAGCGGTACGCCGTGGCGGAGAAACTCAAGTGGGCTGTTACCGGGCCAATCGACATCGTAGGCGCAACAGCGGGCGGTGCGGTCGCCGTCACTATTCACTCGGTGGAACCGACGACACCTGGCGTCGTCGTTTATGGCAGCTATACCGCCGACGATCCCTACGAATGGTGGGACGAGGAGACGGCGTGCGACGTCTATGTGGTCTCCCGGGAATCCGTAGTCTTCGACGAGCGCACGACGCTCGCTAGCCGCCCGCTGATCGGATGCCTCGCAACCCGCCCAGCGGACGAAGAATTGCACGCACGCCTGCAGGGGACCTATGGTGGCAATCTCGACTGCAAGGAGCTGCGCGCGGGCGCAACCCTTGTCCTTCCAGTCGAGCACGATGGAGGCGGGCTCTACTTCGGCGACTGCAAGGCTCTCATGGCCGACGGCGAGATCGTAGGCCCTCCAGAAATTGGAGCACTGGTTGTGGCGAGCGCTGAGCCGCGGCCACGCCCGTCAGGGATGATCTGGCCGCGTCTCGAAACGCCCGAAACCTTCACCACGCTCGTCTCGGGGAAGCCACTTGAGTGGAGCGCCCGTCAGGCCTACCGCGAACTTCTCGAATGGATCGTCGAGGACTATGCAATCCCGCGTCCGAAGGCAGCGCTCCTGATGGCGATGGTCGCCCAAGCGGGCATCTGCCAAATCAGCAACGACGACTACACGGCCTACTGCGTCTCACCGCGCGACGTTTGGGATCCGTATCGCGCCTGAGCGGGGAGGTCACCTGTGCTGATACTTACTGAGCCGCAGATTCGCACACTCGTCGACGCTGACGCTGCACGCGCGGCGATGACCGACGCATTCCAAGCGTTGCACGACGGCGACGCCACCATCGCGGATGTCATCTCCCTCTCGTTCATAGACCCGAGAGGAGTCGCCCATATCAAAGCGGGACACGTCCACAGCGACGCGGTCTGGACCGCCAAGATCTCGGCGGACTTCTACCCCGACAACGGCAAGGGGACCGTTCACAGCGGGCTCATGCTCGTGATGAGCTCCGTCGACGGAACGCTGACGAGCGTCCTTCTTGACAATGGTTACCTCACGGAGTTGCGGACAGGCGCTGCGGGAGCGCTGGCGGCTGAGCTGCTCTCTCGCGCTGATTCGACAACCGTCGGGATCATTGGTGCGGGCAATCAAGCCCGTTATCAGCTCGATGCGCTGCTTCGGGTACGTGCGATCAAGAACGTCCGCATTGCCTCGCGAACGCGAGGTCGGGCAGACCTCTTCGCTGCCGAGATCGTCTCAAGCCATGGCCTCGAAGTCGATGTCTTCGACTCCCTGGTCGACGCAGTCCGAGGCGCAGACATCGTTTTGACAACAACGCCGTCGCCTAGAGCGCTCATTCAAGCGGACTGGGTCGCGCCGGGAGTGCACATCACTGCGGTCGGATCCGATGAACCTGCCAAGCAGGAACTTGATGCCCGCGTGCTGGCCCGCGCTGACGTCATCGCCGTGGATGATCGTGACCAGGCTGGGCGCTTCGGCGAACTGCATCATGCGATCGAGGCAGGATTTCGCTCAAAGGCCGACGTGGTCACGCTTGGTGAGCTAGTCGCCGGTACTGCGCCCGGACGCACCAGCGCTGAGGATGTGACGGTCGCCGATCTCACTGGTGTTGGCGTACAGGACGCTGCCATCGCAGCTCTCGTCCTTCGCCGGGCAGTCGCAAGTGAAAGCGGACGTCTCGCGGGACGAAGCCACAATGATGAATCGAACATCGCGCCCGCCGTGACCGGCGACGGTCCGGGTGTCGAGTCCTGAGGTCGGCCACGGCGCACATCAGCCGACGGTCGTAGTTGCACGCACGCCGAGGAACCGGAAAGGAGCGGCGGATGCGCTATCGGAGAACGCCCATTGAGGTCGAGTCACCTGAGCAACTCGGCTACGACGCGATCACCTACAACCTCGCGGAAAGCTCGTTTTCGGACATGGCTCTTTCTGATTACGGCATCGATGGCGACATCAGCAACCTCCTTCTGCCCTATGGCGACCACCTTGGCCTCGAACGCCTTCGAAACCTGATCGCGGATGGCGCGCCGCCACTCCAGGCCAAAGACGTGCTTGTGACGAGCGGTGCGGCTGCGGCGCTCTTCATCGTCTCAACGTCGCTCCTTGAGGCGGACGCCCACGTGCTCGTGTGCTCACCCAACTACGTCACGAACCTCGAGACGCCACGCGCGATTGGTGCAGACGTCGAAACGCTGGAGCTTCGCTTCGAAAACGAATGGCGCCTCGACCCCGATGAGGTTGCCGTGCGCCTACGACCGGACACGCGACTTGTCAGCATCACCTATCCGCACAACCCCACCGGGGCGATGGTTCATTCCGACGATCTCCGCAGGCTCGTCACGCTCGTCGAGGAGCACCCGACGGCACGGCTCCTCGTAGACGAGACATACCGCGAGCTTGCATACGGCGACGCCCTGCCGATGGCCGCGTCGCTGTCAACGCGAGTGATCGCCGTCTCGTCGATGTCCAAAACGTACGGCCTGCCCGGACTGCGTCTCGGGTGGCTCACGTCGCGAGATGAACAGCTCATGGAGACGTTCCTTGCCGCGAAGGAGCAGATCTTCATCTCCGGTGCAGTGATCGACGAGGAGCTCACAGCGCGCGTACTGGAGCGGCGGGCGTCGATCCTCGAGCGCGTGCGTAGCGTGGTGGGGGAGCGTCTAGGAGTCGTCCGGGACTGGATGTACGCTAGCGAGGCCTTCGAGTGGGTCGAGCCCGAGGCTGGCGTCGTCTGCTTCCCCCGCATTCGTCCAGACGTGCCGGTCGACGTCAACTGCTTCTACGCTGAGCTTTTCGACACCCACGGGACCTACGTTGGTCCGGGCCACTGGTTCGATCAGGATCGCCGATTCTTTCGCGTCGGCTTCGCGTGGCCTGGCAAGCAGGAACTCGAGCGAGGGCTCGAGGCTCTTGAACTCGCCGCTGTAGCAGCGGGGCGCAGGTGACTGATGCTCGCGGTCTCGACGAGCTAGGCGATCACCTCGCCGAGCCGGCATAGCACATCATCTATCGCAGCTGTCGCGCCCTCAAGAGCCCGCACGTCCTCCACGGTCCAGCGCCGCGTCGTCCGATTCTGATGCACCGAGACCCAGCCGACCAGACACCCGTCGCGCACTACCGGCGCAAGCATCTGCGCACGCACGCCGTAGAGCTCGACGAGCTCTGTTGGTGGTGGATGCTCGGCGACCGAGCAGTCTTGTTGGACAAGCGTGCGCAGCTCGCGGGCAAGCCATCGGACGGTTGGCGCGCTCCGTTGGTCGATGGACGTGTGGCCTGAAAGGGACGCGGCGTCGGGCTTGCGGGCCTCCGCCGCGACGTCGTCCACGTGAAGGCACCACGCCGGCCAATCGAGTCGGAACGTCGTGCGGCTCGCGTCCGTCGCAGCTAGGAGGTCCTCCAGGATCCGCTGGAAGGCTTCCACTCCTCGACGCCTGGCATCATCGGCCACGTCTGCGTGGTGAGTTGGTCACGTTTTCAAGCTTTCCATATCGCGAGCGCATGGCGCGTCCAGCGTTTCGTCTCGCGAACACCATTTAGTAGGGCGACGAGCATGCTGGTGCTGGCAAGCGTTCAACTCGGCTCGCGACGAGGTGACTAGCGATCTTGGAGCGCGTCCAGGCCGATTGCGAACGCGACGATCAGCCTCCGGTCCGTGTCTTTGAGCTGCGGTTCGAGCTCGAGTACATAGCGGTCACGAAACTTCCCGAGCACACGTTTGTACGCACCGACCTGGTGGCCGCCGCGGCGAAGCACGAAGTTGAACGGCAGCCAGGTCAGAAGATCGAACCAGTCGGGCCCGAGCTGGGCAAACCGCCGCAGGAGCGCGATGATCCAACTGGCCTCGTGCGCTTCGAGCAGTTCCTCGCCCGCTGCATCGCGGACGTGCCAATGGCTACGCAGCAGCGACTTGCGGAAGTCCTTCTCAAGCATCCCGATCACCGCGCCGTCGGCGTCGAGCACCTCGTGACGGCCACGGAACTCGAACACCGACTTCGACTTGATCATGAACAAGTGCTGGTCGTCATCAGGCGCGAGCCGGAAGCGGATGTCCTCCTTGATCTTCATCTTTTTCTGCTTCACGTAGAGCAGCGGGCGCCCTTCTTCGCTCTCGCCGGGAGCGGCCACGCTGATCCGGTACTCGTTAGCGATCGGCTTGAAGACCTGCTGGATGAGTAGTCGGTCGGACTCTTCGAGTCCGGCAAGCACAGTCCGAGCGTCAGAGGCGGAAGACGTCATCACCCAACCCTAGACGCCATCTCCATCGCCCTTCGTACGAGGCTCCGTTTCGTAGGCGAACTGAGCCTGTCGAGCCACCGATAGGCAGCGCCGTTCCAGGCACACATCTGCGTTCCACGTCCGGTTAGCGCGATTTGAGGCAGCGCGGAAAGGGCATGAAAGCCGCGCTGAGCAGAGCTCGCCCTAGCCTGTCATAAGACTCGACAAGCGATTAGCGTCCGCGTTGTGGCCGAAAGAGTGCGCACGCTAGGCATCGACCTCGCCGCCCAGGCGAAGCAGACGGCGGTCTGTCTCCTCTCGTGGGGTGATGGGCAGGCAGCGATCGAGACGCTCGCCGTCGGTGTTGACGATGCCGCGATCCTGGAGCTGATTCGAAGCCAAGAACCGGCCAAAGTCGCGATCGATGCGCCGTTCGGCTGGCCCGCGTCCTTCGTCGCTGCCGTGAGTCAACACGCATCCGGCGGCGAGTGGCAGGCCCACGAAGCTCGTACCCAGCGCGACAGCCGCAGCCTCGAGGCGTGCGATGCGATCGAGCATCCTCAGTTCGGTGCCGTGCAGATGAGTGATGAGGCTGCGTTGCGGCCATAGCCGAGCGGCTGCCTCGTGCATCGGCGTCAGGTGATGGAGTTGGATCAAGTCGGAGCTGCCGAAGCCTGCGTGCTCGAGCACGCCATCCCACACTGACACCTGATTCTCCGCCTACTCTGGGCCAAGGGAAGCAAACACAGGGTCGGGGGCGTCCTCGCGATCCTCGAAGGAGCCGTGGAACGGGACCGGCCCCGCCAGCTGATCCTCGCCGCGCCAGAAGCGCTCGAGTGCGGGCGTGTAGTCCACCACCTCGACATCCAGCCCCTCGAAGAAGGTCGCAGCGTGCGTCTGCTCCCCAGGCGACCCGAGCGACCCCGCGGCAAGCGCGACGTCCCAGCCGGACTCCACGAGAGCACGAGAGAGATAGCGGACAACCTGCGCCGAACCACCGCGCGGATAGAACATCAAGCCCATGCCCAGCCGCCTGCGTCGCCCAGTCAGACCTAACCCCCTGCTAGATGGAGGATTCCGGATTCGATCTCAGGCCGCGAAGGTGTCCCGACAGCGTCCTGGGCTGGATGCAGGCTCCGCTAACTGGCGTACCGTCGTTCGCTGCCGTCTCTTAGTGTCGCAGGTCGGCGGCCAAGGAGCGTTCCTCCGACCGCTCCGCGAACCGAATTCAGCAAGCCGGCCACGCTTGCCTGTGCGAGCGTGCTCTAGCTCGAAGCAGCTCGCATGACCCCCTCATTTTGGCCGGCATCGCATCCGCCAAGGCAAAAGTTGGGCAAAAGTTTGGCCAGACGATCTTGATAGTGAGAACGAAAAGCCCCGTTTCCGGGGCTTTTCCAGTAGCGGGGGCAGGATTTGAACCTGCGACCTCCGGGTTATGCGATCTGAGGTTCTAAGCGGAGTACGCTCGGCTGCCCGAGTGTCCCGGAATGTCGCTTGAGCATCGCGTGTTGCCGATCCACGACGATCAGCGGATGATCCAGGCGTGCGGCCCGAGCTTCCGACCGGCACAGTCACCTTCCTCTTCACGGACGTCGAAGGCTCAACGTCGCTGCTGGCAGAACTCGGCGCAGAGGCTTACGCGGACGCCCTCGCCGCGCACCGAGCACTGATACGCGAGGCATGTGCCGGCAACGGGGGGGTCGAGGTCGACACGCAGGGAGACGCCTTCTTTGTCGCGTTCCCCACAGCGCCAGGCGCACTCGCTGCCGCCTCGGACTTCACGGAGCACCTGGTACGCGACGGGCCAATCCGTGTCCGCGTCGGCGTCCACACGGGGACGCCGCTCGTCGGCGAGGAGGGCTATGTCGGCCACGACGTCCATCGTGCGGCTCGCATCGCCGCCGCGGGCCACGGGGGGCAGGTGCTCGTGTCAGCAGCGACCGCGTCGCTCGTCGACACGGAGCTGACCGAACTGGGCGAGCACCGGTTCAAGGATCTCGGTGTGCCGGAGCGTGTCTTCCAGCTCGGCGACGCAGAGTTCCCCGCTCTCAAGAGCCTCTACCGGACGAATCTTCCGATTCCGGCCACTGCCTTCCTCGGTCGCAAGCGCGAGCTCCGAGAGGTCGTCGAGCTCGTGGACCGCGACGATGCGCGGCTCGTCACGCTTACCGGACCCGGGGGAACGGGAAAGACGCGGCTCACCCTCCAGGCGGCCGCCGAAGCTTCGGATGGATTTCCCGACGGCGTGCACTGGATCCCGTTGGCGCCGGTGCGGGACGAGACTGCGGTCGGGGCGACGTTTGCGCAGGCGTTGGAGGTTCGCGACACGCCGGGTATCGAGATCGGAACGTCGATCGTCTCGGCGTTCGGCACCAAGCGGTCGCTGATCGTCGTCGACAACTGCGAGCACCTGGTCGCGGGAGTTGCCGAGCTCGTCGGTCAGCTTGTTGGCGGCTGCCCGAAGGTCGTTGTCGTCGCCTCCAGTCGTGAGCGCCTCGGACTTCAGGCCGAGCGCATCTACGAGGTGCCTCCGATGGCGGTCAGCGACGGGCATGCGCTCTTCGTCGAACGTGCCTCGGCCGTCCGCCCAGGCTTTCAGCCGGACGAGCACGTGGATGCGATCTGCGACGCAGTCGATCAGCTTCCGCTCGCGATCGAGCTCGCGGCGGCCCGTGTCCGCGCGCTCTCCACGCCTGCGATCCACGAGCGGCTGGGCGAGAGGCTCGGGCTCCTGGCTTCTCGAAACCGAGACGTCGAGGAGCGACAGCGCACGCTCGAAGCGACGATCGCCTGGTCGTACGACCTCCTCGACGACGACGAGCGACGAGTGCTGCGAGGTCTCTCCGTCTTCGCGGGCAGCTGCACGTTGGCTGCGGCCGAAACCGTCGCGGAAGCCGACCTCGATTCACTCGAGTCGCTCCTCGACAAGAGCCTGATCCGGCATCGGGTCGGCATGGCCGGTGAGGACCGGTACTGGATGCTGGAGACCATCCGGGAGTACGCGCAGCGAGAGCTCGAGCGGGAGGGCGAGGCTGACGCTGCCGTCACCCGCTATTCCGCGTTCTTCGCGGATCTCGCGGACCGCTTGGACGCGACGGACACGCTTGCGGTATCTGACGAGCAACGCGATCTCGTGGTCTCCGAGCGCGCGAACTTCGGCGAAGCCCATGCCCGCGCTCTGGCGAACGGCGACGGCGCGGCTGCGCTCAGGTTCGTTCGGCGCCTGGGTCCCGTTATGGGCGCGATCGGGGTCGGCGCCCGCGACTGGTATGCGAAGGCTGTCGCGAGCGTCGCCTTGCATGGGGGCACTCGACAGGATCGTGCGTATGCGCTCGTGCGCACCGCGCGCGTCGCCTCGCTGATGGGAGACTCGGCGCGAGCTCGGAGCTGGCTCGACGAAGCCGACGCACTTTTCGAAGCGCTCGGGGACGGAGACGGGAGCGCAGCCGCAATCGGCGCGCGCTGCGACGTCGAGGGACGAGCCGGGAACTACGACAAGGTAATCGAGCTCGCCGAGCGGCTCGCGGTCCTCGGGCAGTCTCTCGACGACACGGACCCAGCGGCAGCCGCAGCGCGGACTCGAACCCGGTCGGAGGCCGAGGTGGCGCTCGCCTGGGCGCTACTGGGACGAGCTGTCGAGGAGAACGACCGGGAGGCTGCAGAACGCAGCCGGGTGATCCTTGCGGCAGGAGCAGACGCCGTCGCTACTTCGGGGACGTTGATGGAACAGGCCTCTTGGGTTGGCGATCTCGCAGTCAGCCTGTTCGTGCTCGAGGACTATTCGGAGAGCATCGCAACGGCGCAGCGCGCGCTCGAGAAGCTCCGCGAACTGGAGGCCAGGGACGAGACGCAAATCGGCGTGGTGTGGGACTGTCTCTTCACCATCGGTCTCTCGCTGTGCGGGAAAGGCGACGCCGAGTCCGGCATCAGCCTCGTCGCCGCCGTCCGACACATGTGGCACGTCTCCGGCGTGGGCGTGGCCGAGGAGCCCTTCGCGCAAGCGATTCTCGGCCCTGTCGAGAAGAGTGCGCGGACGGCTCTGGGCGACGACGACTACGAGGCAGCGGTCAACGCAGGCGAGGCATTGACCCGAGACGAGGCAATTGCGCTCGGGCTGAGCATTGCGCCGCACTGATCAGCGCCAAGCGATGGCGCTGCCGCATGCCCCAGTGTGCGGGAATGTCCCTTGAGCGGTGGTTCAGATCTGCGTTTGGCCGAGCGATTCGATCCGCTCACGGATGCGGCCGACATAGGGGAGGCAGCGCTTGCGCTCCCAGACTGCGAGCGCGCGTTCGAGGGCGTCCCGCGCCTCTTCGATGTGACCCCCGCGCTCGAGCACCGTCGCTAGGTCTTCGTAACCCCAGCCCTGAAGCCACGGGTTGTCCGTCTCGGTCTCCGCGGCTGCAACGCCTGCGCGGGCGAGAGCCTCTGCCCGTTCGAGCTCGCCGCGCGAGGCAAGGAGGAGTGCCTCTACGGCGGGAATGAGCGCCCGCTCGAACGGCCCGCCCGCGACGGCTCGAGCCTGCCGCAGCTCGGCCTCCGCCTCGTCGAAGCGACCGAGGTAGCAGAGCTGACGGGCGAGCGGCAACCTCCATGTCGCGGCCAACCCGTCGCTGCCGGGCGGGAGCGCGTCGAGCAGCTCGACGTGGAGCAGGCACGCGCGCTGCCGGTCGCCTTCGATCAGGGCGATCGCCGCGAGGTACTCGTAGCCCGCCCACACGCCGCCCGTCACCTCTCGCAGGTGATCCGAACTCGCCTCGGCGAGGGGCCACGCCTCGTCGATACGCCCGACCATCGCGAGCAGCACGGCCCGCGCGAGGTCCCCGTCTCCGGGAGGCCGGTCGGCGACGAGCTCGTCGAGCATCCGAAGCCCCTCGTCCGCCGGGCGATCGCTGAGGATCAGCGCCCAGCCGCGCGCCTCCGCGCCGGACGAGGGGGAGTCGCCGGCGAGGCGGAAGTAGCGGAGCGCTCGCTCGTAGGCCGCAAAGCTCTCGCCGTTTCGCATCCGGTATCCCGCGGCAACGGCCATGACTGACCAGAGGAGCGCGAGCCGCCTGGGATCGGCGCGCTCGTCCTCAAAGGGGAGAGCAGCGCGGCACAGCGCCTCCGGCGCGTCGGTCGCGGAGACGTCGCCGCTGATCACGCGCAGAACCAAAGCCATCGCGCGTGCGAGCATCGACCCCGAGCTATCCCCCTCGGCCTCGGCGCGCTCCGCGACGGAGTCCGCTGCCTGTGCTGCCGCGTAACCGTCGATGTCGACGCCCACCCATGCGACCTCGAGCTCGAGCGCGACATCGACCCGGTGTGGGCGCAGGAGCTCAACCGCCCTGAGAAGCAGCGCGAGCGCTGCCCGACCGTCGAGGCGGTCCTTCGCACGGCGGCCGGCGGCGGCGAGCCGCAGCGCGGCGCGCTCGGCGAGAATCGGGTCGGGGCGCCCGAGTTCGGCGACGTACCGGCTCGCCTGCTCGAGGTGGTAGCCCATGATCTCGTCGAGCTCGACGAGCGAGTGGCCGTGCTCGTCGAGCCAGTCGGCGAAGCGCGTGTGGAGGTCAGCACGCGTCGCCTTGGGAAGGGCTTCGTAGGCCGCGTCGCGAATCATCAGGTGACGGAAGCGGTAGCCGTCGTCGCCGGCGAGCTGGGTGCGGTCGGGGCGGATCAGCTCGCGGCGCACGAGCCCAGCGAGCCGAGTCGTGACCTGCGTCTCCTCGGGAGCGAGCGCCTGTACGGCGCCACGGTGGAAGATTTCACCTTCGATCGAGCCGCGATCGAGCACGCGACGCTCGGCCTCGTCGAGCTGGTCGAGGCGGGTCGCCAGTAGTGCCTTCAACGTCGGCGGCACCGTGACGTCAGCGTTCTCGACCGCCATCGCGAGCATCTCCGAGATGAAGAGCGGGTTGCCGCCCGCCGCGCGCGCGATTCGGTCGCGCAGCTCATTGGAGACGGCGTTCCCGATCAGGGCGTCCGCCTGGTCAGCTGGCAGAGGCTCCAAGCGGAGGACGTCCGGCCAGCTCGGACGCCGCCCCAGCAGCTCCGGCCGAGCCATGCAGAGGATCAGGAGCGACGCGCCGGACGAGAGCAGCGCGGTCGACTCGACAAGGTCGAGAAAGGTCTCCTCGCCCCACTGGATGTCGTCGAAGACCACGACTAGTGGCGCCTGCTCCTCGAGCAGCTTGCGGAATGCCCACGCGATCTCGTCACCGCTCGTCGCGACGTCCGACTCACCCAAGAGCGAGCGGATCGCGGCAGCGGCGACCGGATCCGACGGGAGTGCCGTTAGCTGCTTCACGACCTCCACCACGGGCCAGTAAGTGATCCCGTCTCCGTAGGGCAAGCACCGACCCCGGACGATCCGAGCCTCGACCGCGGCGAGCGCCTCCGCCACCAGCCGCGACTTGCCCACCCCCGCGTCGCCCGCGATCGTCACGAGCTCGCAGCGCGCATCGGCCTTCACACGCTGCCAGGCGCTCGCGAGCGCGGCGAGCTCCCCCTCGCGCCCCACGAACCCTGTCGCGTGGCTGCGCTCCGGCGTCTCGAGAACCGTGACGAGCCGGTACGCGGGCACCGGCTCCGACTTCCCTTTCAGCGTGAGCGGCTCCACCGCCTCGACGAGGACCGCGCCACGGACGAGCGCGTACGTCGCCTCGCCAATCAGCACCTCGCCCGGCTCTGCCGCCTGCTCGAAGCGCGCCGCCACGTTGACCGCGTCTCCGGTCGCGAGCCGCTCCGACGTACCCGTCACCACCTCGCCCGTGTTCACCCCGATCCGGCCGCGGATCCCGAGCTCCGGCAACGCATCTCGCATCTCGATCGTCGCGCGGCACGCCCGCAGCGCATCGTCCTCGTGCGCAGCGGGGATGCCGAACACCGCCATCACCGCGTCGCCGATGAACTTCTCCACCGTGCCGCCGTGCGACTCGACGATCGTCTTCATCCGCTCGAAGTAGCGCGCCAACAGCGCGCGCAGCGCCTCCGGGTCGGTCGACTCGCCGAGCGCTGTCGAACCGGTGACGTCGCTGAACACGACCGTGACCGTCTTGCGTACCTCGCGCTCCGATGTCGTCGCGAGTGCAGCGCCGCAGTCGTTGCAAAAGCGGGCACCAGCTTGGTTTTCACCACCACAACTTGCACAGATGAGCACGAGCTGAGGCTAAGTCATTGCTGGGCGATTCCAAAGCGTGGATCCGCAGGCGACAGGTCTCCGTCGTGCGCCAGTGTGCGGGAATGTCTCTTGAGGGCATGTGCTCGCTTCGCTAGTTGCAGGGCGTCGCGCCGACCGGAAGAGTGTGGTCTTGCAACGCGAGGCTGCGATCCGGGAGATCGTCGATCGTGAAACCCAGGCTCGGGACACTCAGGATGTCGAGCTCCTTCTCTGTTTTTCATCCAGACATGGTGTGGGTGTGGCCGCGCACCTACACGTCCATCGATCCAGTCGACTGGGTAGTGAAGATGGGCCGCTTCGACGTGGCGCGCTGGCGCAACGTCTACGACGACCTCTTTAGTAAGTACGAGCTGGTTCACAATCGGCGATCGATCGTGAAGATCGAAGTCTCGGCCGAAGGTGACGGCGCGATGGCCGTGGTTGACATCGACACGCTCTGGCGAGAACGAGCGACCGGAGATGAGAGCAATCACTGGCTCGGGAGGACCTGCAAGGTGTACGCGCTCGTCGCGGATGACTGGAAGATGACGATGCACACGGGAGCGCTTCGTTACGAGTAGCTGACGCGCGGTGCGGCGAGGCGTCG
Organism: uncultured Gaiellaceae bacterium; assembly: GCA_963783705.1. Taxonomy (GTDB): domain Bacteria; phylum Actinomycetota; class Thermoleophilia; order Gaiellales; family Gaiellaceae; genus GMQP-bins7. The sequence goes on along the minus strand of CAWAOK010000007.1, from coordinate 93,548 downwards.
CCTGCATGCCCCAGCGTGCGGGAGTGTCTCTTGATCGAAGCCGCGCCAGCAGATTGCCGACCGCCTGCAGCGGGGCCCCGCGCGTAGATTGTCGCGATGTTCGATGTTGCGGCTGAGGCGTACGACTCGTTCATGGGCAGGTACTCGATCCCGCTCGCGTCGGAGTTCTGCGACTTCGCGGAGATGGGCGCCGCGCGGCGAGTCCTGGACGTCGGCTGCGGTCCGGGCGCACTCATTGCCGAACTCGTCAGACGATCGAGACCGTCTGCCGTCTCGGCCGTCGACCCCTCCGAGTCTTTCGTCGCGGCCGCCCGAGAGCGCCATCCCGGTGTGGACGTCCAGCAAGCCTCGGCGGAGCAGTTGCCGTTCGCCGACGACGCCTTCGACGCTTCGCTAGCACAGCTCGTCGTGCACTTCATGGTCGACCCCCTCGCCGGCTTGAGCGAGATGCGCCGGGTCACCCACCGGGGCGGCGTCGTTGCCGCCTGTGTGTGGAACCACGGCGGCGGCGAAGGACCGCTCAGCAGGTTCTGGGATGTTGCCCGTGAGCTAGATCCGGACGTCGCGGACGAGTCACAGCTCGCCGGTGTCCGGAAAGGCCATCTCACGACACTTCTCGAGCAGGTCGGACTACAGGATGTCGAGGAGACGTTGCTCTCCGTCGCCGTCGAGCACGTGAGCTTCGACGAGTGGTGGCAGCCATTCACGTTCGGCGTAGGCCCAGCGGGCGCATACTTCGAAGCACTCGATCCGGCACAGCAAGACCGCCTTCACGAACGCTGCCGGGATCGTGCTCCGGACGGAAGCCTGACCGTCACCGCTCGCGCGTGGGCAGCCCGCGGTCGCGTCTGAGATCAAGCGACCGGAGACCGGGAGAAGCGGCGTCCGCCTGTGCGAGCGTACTCTCGCTTGAAGCAACTCGCATGACCCCGTAGATTTGGGCGACAGATCGCATCCGTCAAGGCAAAAGTTGGGCAAAAGTTCTGCCCGCTGATCACGATCCGGAGAACGGAAAAGCCCCGTTTCCGGGGCTTTTCCAGTAGCGGGGGCAGGATTTGAACCTGCGACCTCCGGGTTATGAGCCCGGCGAGCTACCAGACTGCTCCACCCCGCGTCGGTTCGCCGAGTATAGCCCGAGGACGCGAGAATGGCCACGTGAGGCTTGGTGTCGAGGCAGCGATCGTAGGCGGCGAGCGGCTTTGCGGCGACGTCGAGGTCGTCGATGGCGTCGTCGCGGAGGTGGGTCTTGCGCCGGGCGGACACGGCGTTGCGGCGCCAGGATTCGTCGACCTCCAGGTGAACGGCTTCGGCGGTGTCGACTTCCGCGGCGCGGACGCGGAGGGTTACCGTCGGGCCGGCAGGGCGCTCGCCGAGACGGGCGTCACCGCCTTCTTGCCGACGTACGTGACGTCGCCCGGCGAGCAGCTGATCGCAGCCCTCGTGGAGATGTCGAACACAGACGCGCCAGGAGTCCTCGGTGCGCACCTGGAGGGGCCCTTCATCTCGGCAATGCGCCTGGGAGTGCATCCCGCCGATGCACGCCGCGACCCGGATCTCACGCTGCTCGAGCGCCTGCTCGTAGCCGGGCCGGTCCGCCTCGTCACCCTCGCGCCGGAGCTTCCCGGGGCCGTCGAGCTGATCCGGGCTCTGTTCGAGCGCGAGGTCACCGTCTCGCTCGGCCACTCGGACGCGACTGCCGCACAGGCGCAGGCGGCCTTCGATCTCGGCGTGCGCACCGTCACGCACCTCTTCAACGCGATGCGACCCCTCCACCATCGCGATCCGGGAATCGTCGGCGCCGCGCTCGCCCACGACGACGTGATCGTCCAGGCGATCTTCGACGGGGTCCACCTCGCACCCGAGACCGAGGCGTTCCTGTGGAGGGCTACGCGCGGACGTCTCGCGCTCGTCACCGATCACTCGGCGGTGCCGGGCGGTCGAACGGCGGACGGCACGCTCGCCGGGAGCACGACGACCATGATCGAATCCGTCCGCCGCCTACACGCGCTCGGGGCGTCGCTACAGGAGTCGGTGAACGCGGCTTCGCTCCTTCCCGCCCGGATCCTCGGCGAGTCGATGGTCGGCCGCCTCGGGCCAGGGCTTCCCGCCGACGTGGTCGTGCTGACGGACGAGCTCGAGGTCGCCCGTGTGCTCCGCGCCGGCCGGGACGTTCTCTAGCGAAGGGACGGTTCGCGCGACTGCGTGGACACCTTGTCCAGGATCGCCTCGAGCAGGCGTCCCGAAGACAGAACGTGCTCGCGCGCGAGGACGTGAGCCCCTTCCGGGCTCCGCGCGGCGATCGCGTTGCGAATCGCGCGGTGCTGGCGATCGTTCTTGAGGTACAGCTCGTCGAGGTCTGCCCCGGTCGCCCACACGGGCTTGACGAGAAACGTGCGCCGCGCCGCCTTCGCCATTCGCTCGATGAGAGGCACGTCCGCCGCCCGGTAGATCACGTCGTGGAAGGAGTGGTTCAGATGCAGCCAGTCGCGGGCGATCTCGAGATCCTGGCGGCCCTCATGGCTCATCTCGACGAGCGCTCCGGTCGCACGACTGAAGCGCCGCTCGGCGCGTTCGAGCTCCTCCAGGTCGTCGTCCGTCATCTTGGGTGTCGCGATCTCGGTCGCGAGGCTCTCCAGCTCGGCACGCACCATGAAGGCCTCGCGTATCTCCTCGCGCGAGAGCATCCGGACGCGGACGCCGCGATTCGGCTCGAAGGTGACGAGCCCGAGCGCAGCGAGGCGGCGCAGCGCCTCGCGCACGGGTGTGCGGCTGACCTCGAACTGGTCGGAGAGGTGTTCCTGGCGCAGCGTGCTGCCAGGCGGGATCTCCCCCGACACGATCGCCTCCTCGAGTGCGAGCGCGATGTCGTCGGCCTTCGTCCCGTCCGACATCAGATGGTTGCCGCCATGAGATCGCCGACTCCGGGGCGCGAGCTGGCCGCTTCGGGGCGCGACGGAAGAGCGGCGCCGATACCTGGCGTATCGGTGGCGGTCTTTCGTCGCGAAGCGCACGCCTCGGGCGAAGGCTCAGGGCGCCTTTGCCCGAGGTGGAAGCGGCCCGGACGCGCCAGATCGCGCATCCGGACGCGCGAGATCTTGGCGGCAACCATCTAGCTCTCGTCCCGGATCAGCTGCGCGTACGCCGTCATCGTGAGGAAGTCGACGAAGACCTCGTGCAGCGCAACCTTCTCGAAGACCTCGCGCGCTTCGCGATACACGGCCTCGTCCGGCAGCTCCGCCATGACCTCGAGGATGATCCGCTCGACGTCGGATCGCTCGACGCGACCATGGTGGATCCACTGCCAGATCTGCGAGCGCGAGATCTCGGCGGTGGCCGCGTCCTCCATGAGATTGTCGATCGCGGCCGCTCCCACGCCCTGCAGCCAGGCCGCGATGTAGCGGATGCCGACCGACACGTTGGCCCGCACGCCCACCTCGGTGACCTCGCCGGGCGTCGCCGCGACGTCCAGCAGGTCCGCGGACTGCGTGGTCACGTCGTCGCGCAGCCGCTCCAGCTGGTTCGGGCGCTCGCCGAGCACCGCGTCGAACTCGGCCAGCGCGACCGGAACGAGGTCCGGATGCGCCACCCAGGACCCGTCGAAGCCGTCCTCCGACTCGCGACGCTTGTCCTCCTTGACCTTTGCGAGGGCAATCTCGTTCACCTCGGCATCGCGGCGGCTCGGGATGAAAGCGGCCATTCCGCCGATGGCGTGGGCGCCGCGCTTGTGGCACGTGCGCACGAGGAGCTCCGTGTACGCACGCATGAACGGGACGGTCATCGTCACCTGAATGCGGTCCGGGAGGACGAACTCGGGTCGCTCGCGGAACTTCTTGATGACCGAGAAGATGTAGTCCCAGCGGCCGGCGTTGAGCCCGGCCGAGTGCTCGCGCAGTTCGTACAGGATCTCCTCCATCTCGAACGCCGCGAGGATCGTCTCGATGAGGACGGTCGCCTTGATCGTGCCGCGCGGGATCCCGATCCGATCCTGGGCGAAGCAGAAGACGTCGTTCCAGAGTCGCGCCTCGAGGTGGCTCTCGAGCTTCGGGAGATAGAAGTACGGCCCCGATCCGCGCTCGAGCAGCCGCTCGGCGTTGCGGGAGAGGTAGACGCCGAAGTCGAAGAGCCCGCCCGAGACGTGCTCGTCGTCCACGACGACATGGCGCTCCTGCAGGTGCCAGCCGCGCGGGCGGACGAGCAGCACCGCGACGTCGTCGTTCAGCGCGTAGCTCTTCTCGCCCTGCTGGAGCGAGATCGTGCGCTCGATCGCGTCGGTGAGGTTCTGCTGGCCGCCGACGACGTTCTCCCAGGTCGGCGAGTTCGCGTCCTCGAAGTCCGCCATGTAGATGCGCGCGCCCGAGTTGAAGGCGTTGATGACCATCTTGCGATCGCCGGCGGGGCCGGTGATCTCGACACGGCGGTCGTCGAGGTCGGCCGGAACCGGCGCAACCCGCCAGTCGCCTTCGCGAATCGAGCGCGTCGACTCGAGGAAGTCGGGCAGCTCTCCTGCCTCGATCCGCTTCTGACGGGCGGCCCGCGCGAGGAGCAGCTCCTCGCGCCGGTCTCGGAACTCGCGTTGGAGCGCGACGACGAGGTCGAGCGCCTCGGGTGTGAGGACACCCGCCTCGTCGGGCGCGGAGACGGTCGCGTCGGCGATCGTGCTCACGTCGTGGCGGCCGCCTCGAACTGCGCTTCCTCGGTCGAGCCCTTGAGCGCGAGCGTCGAGGACTCGCCGCCCGTGACGGCTTCGAGGACTGCGTCGAAGTAGCCTGCGCCGACCTCGCGCTGGTGACGCGTTGCCGTATAGCCGAACTCCTCGTTCGCGAACTCGGCCTGCTGCAGCTGCACGTAGGAGGTCATTCCGTCCGCGGCGTAGCCGCGCGCGAGCTCGAACATGGAGTTGCACACCGCGTGGAAGCCGGCGAGGGTCACGAACTGGAACTTGTAACCCATCCCGGCCAGCTCGCGCTGGAACGACGCGATCGTGACGTCATCGAGATGCTTGCGCCAGTTGAAGGACGGCGAGCAGTTGTACGCGAGCAGCTTGCCAGGGAACTTCGCGTGGACGGCTTCCGCGAACTGCGCGGCCTCCTCGAGGTCTGGCGTCGACGTCTCGCACCAGAGCACGTCGGCGTATGGGGCGTACGCGAGCGCACGGGCGATAGGCGCCTCGATGCCCGGCGTGATGCGGAAGAAGCCCTCGGGCGTCCGCTCGCCGGTCGTGAACTCCATGTCGCGCTCGTCGACGTCGCTCGTGAGGAGCGTCGCGGAGAGCGCGTCCGTTCGCGCGACGAGCACCGTCGGGACGTCGAGGACGTCGGCCGCGAGTCGCGCGGAGACGAGCGTCCGGACGAACTGGCTCGTCGGGACGAGCACCTTGCCGCCCAGGTGGCCGCACTTCTTCTCCGACGAGAGCTGATCCTCGAAGTGGACGCCGGCCGCGCCGGCCTCGATGAACGACTTCATCAGCTCGAACGCGTTGAGCGGGCCACCGAAGCCGGCCTCGGCGTCGGCGACGATCGGGGCGAGCCAGTACGTGCCGTTCTTGCCCTCTGCGGAGTCGATCTGGTCGGCGCGGAGAAGCGCACTGTTCAGGCGCTTCACGAGCGCCGGGGCGCTGTTCGCCGGATAGAGACTCTGGTCCGGATACGTGTGCCCCGAGAGGTTCGCATCGGCGGCGACCTGCCAGCCGGAGAGGTAGATCGCATCCAAGCCCGCCTTGACCATCTGCACGGCCTGCGCGCCGGTGAGCGCGCCGAGCGCGGCGACGTAGTCCTCGGAGTGCAGCAGCTTCCACAGCCGCTCCGCGCCGAGACGCGCCAGGGTGTGCTCGACGTGGAAGCGTCCGCGGATCCGCTCGACGTCGTCCTGCGTGTACGGCCGCTCGATCCCGACCCAACGCCCGTTCATGTCACTGGCGCCCATCTCGCACCTCCCTGCTCGATTGTGTCCAATCTTGATTCCGATTGGATCCTAAATGGCCGATCAGATGCCGTCAACCGCAGGTATTTACTCTGATTGGATCCGATAAACCTCAGGATTGGATCCACGAATGCCTTGAGCTACGATCGCCCGCCATGGCGCGCAAGCCACCGGACGTCGCAACCTTCGCCACCCAGATCACGGCGGCCTATGCGACGAAGGGCGACGCGATCGAGCTCGGGGTCGGCAAGCTCGGCGACGCGCTGGTGCCCGAGGCGGCCGTCCGGCTCCCTCTCGCGACGATGAACCGCCACGGGCTGATCGCCGGAGCGACCGGAACCGGAAAGACGCGAACGCTGCAGGTCATCGCCGAGCAGCTCTCGGCGGCGGGCGTGGCGGTGTTCACGGCCGACGTCAAGGGTGACCTGTCCGGAATGGCGGTCCCCGGCTCGGGCGACGGCCCAGCGAAGAAGCGCGCGGCGGAGCTCGGCCTCCCCTACGTGCCGACGGGGTACCCGGTCGAGTACCTGTCGCTCGGCGGCATCGGCCCGGGCGTGCCTGTGCGCGCGACGGTCTCCGACTTCGGCCCGCTGCTCCTCGCGAAGGTGCTCGGCTCGAACGCGACGCAGGAGCAGAGTCTCGCGCTCGTCTTCCACTATGCCGACGAGAAGGGCCTCCCCCTCCTCGACCTCTCCGACCTGCGCGCGCTGCTGACGTTCCTCGACTCCGAGGGCGGACGTGAGGAGCTGAAGGGGATCGGAGGCCTCTCGCCGCAGACCGTCGGCGTGCTCCTGCGCTCGTTGGTCGCCCTCGAGACCGGCGGCGGAAACGAGTTCTTCGGAGAGCCGCAGCTCGATGTCTCCGACCTCCTGCGAACCGACGCCGACGGGCGAGGCGTGATCTCGTGCCTCGAGCTGCCCGCCGTCCAGGACAAGCCTCGGCTCTGGTCGACCGTGCTCATGTGGCTGGTCGCCGAGCTCTTCGAGCAGCTGCCCGAGGTCGGCGATCGCGACAAGCCGCGGCTCGTGTTCTTCCTCGACGAGGCGCATCTCCTCTTCGAGGGGGCGAGCAAGGCGTTCGTGGAGTCGACGGTGCAGACAGTGCGTCTGATCCGCTCGAAGGGCGTCGGTGTCTTCTTCGTCACCCAGACGCCGAAGGACGTGCCCGCAGACGTGCTCGGTCAGCTCGGGAATCGTGTCCAGCACGCGCTGCGTGCGTTCACGCCGGACGACGCGAAGGCGCTGCGCGCCACCGTGCGGACCTTCCCGAAGACCGATGCCTACGACCTCGAGGAGCTGCTCACCCAGCTCGGCATCGGCGAAGCGGCGGTGACGATCCTCAGCGAGTCGGGCGTCCCCACCCCGGTCGTCCACACGCGCATGCGACCGCCGCTCTCGCGCATGGGCGTGGCGGACGACGTCGCCGGCGCAGCCGCCGCCAGCCCGCTGCACGCGAAGTACGGGACGCGGCTCGACAGCCAGAGCGCCCGGGAGCTGCTCGCCGAGCGCCTCGATCCTCCTCCGCCTGGCGAGAAGCAGTCGACGCCGACCGAGCGGCAGAAGGGGGCGGCGACGGCAGCCGGGAAGGGCGCCGACGCGATCGGCGACTTCCTGCAGTCGTCGAGCGGCCGCGCGCTGACGCGCGAGGTGGTTCGTGGCGTCTTCGGGATGCTCAAGCGTGGGTTCTAGACTGCTGTTGTGATCCTCACCGCGTTCCTGATCGGCCTCGCGCTTTTCCTCGTCGGCTTCTTCGTCGTCGGCGTCCGCGGCTTCGCCCTCTGGCGGCAGGGGAAGCGGACGGGGAAGCTGTTTACGACCGAGCTGGAGCTGTTCGACGAGCGCGCGGCGCGCACCGAACGACTCCTTGCCGACGCGGATCGGGCGAATCAGGACCTGCAGGCCGCAACAGAGCGCCTCCGTGTCTCCCGGGCAGAGCTCGCCGTTCTGCGGGGCTCGATCGCGACGGCGCAGCGCCGGGCGCGCTGGCTCCGCGCGTTTCTCCCGGTCCGATGAGCCGCGTCGCAGCGGTTGACCTCGGGACGAACTCGACCCGGCTTCTCGTCGCTGACGTCGACGGCGACCGGCTCGAGGAGGTCACGCGGCGGCTGACGATCACGCGGCTCGGCGAGGGTGTCGATCGCCGCCGGCAGCTCCTCCCCGTGCCGATCGCGCGCGTCCGGAACTGTCTCTCCGAGTACCGACGGGAGCTCGAGGCTCTCGGCGCCGAGCGGACGCTCTGCATCGCGACCAGCTCCGTCCGCGATGCCGAGAACGGCGAAGCCTTCCTCGGCGAGATCGAGTGGAGCTACGGCTTCACGACGCGGCTGCTGTCGGGCGCCGAGGAGGCGGCGATGATGATCCGCGGCGTCACGGCCGGCCGTCCTCCGCTCGACGGCGTACTCGTCGTGGACATCGGCGGCGGCTCGACCGAGCTCGTAGTGGCGGCTGGCGGAGAGGTCGCTTTGGCGACGAGCCTCGACATCGGATGCGTTCGCCTTACCGAGCGCTTCCTCGGGTCCGATCCGCCGTCCCGGCCCGAGCTGGCGGCCGCGAGCGGCTACGTGCGCTCGCTCCTTCCTCCGCTCCAGGCCGCGAGCAGCGATCGGCGTCGCCGGAACGGTGACCACACTCGCGACGATTGACCTGGGCGACGCCGAGTACGACCCGGAGCGAACGCACGGTCACCGCCTCTCCCTGGCCTCCGTGGACGAGCAGCTCGAACGGCTCGCGGGGATGACGACGGAGGAGCGCGTCGCCTTGGGAATCGAGCCGGGCCGCGCGTCGGTCATCGTCGCGGGTGTGATCGTCCTGGGCGAGGTGATGGCGGCGTACGGCCTCTCGGAGATCGAGGTGTCGGAGCGGGACGTCCTCCACGGCGCCGCGTTTGCAGCGGCGGAGCTGCCGGAGCCCGAGGAGGGCGCCGCGCCTCCCGGCGCTTACACCTGCTGCTGACGTGCCGGCGCGGTCGACGCGCCGACGGGAGCCCCGCCAAGGCTGGCGAAGATCGCGTCGGCTTCCTTGCCGGCAGCCGTATCGGCCGAGTTCGCAGCAAGACCGAGGAGCGCGTAGGCCCGGAGCGGCACCGAGCCCCAGCTCTGCCACCCCTCTGCTGTCGCGGCGAAGAGCCTGGCCGCCTCATCGGTCCGCCCGGAGGCCCCCGCGACGAGCGCCTGCGCATGTGCGAACGCGAGCTGTCCGGCGAGCGTCCACGGCGCGTCGCCGGCGAGCAGGCGTTCGATACCGGCGACACCATCGACGGCAAGCGCGACGATTGCGAGCCAAACGCGAAGCTCGCTCTCGGCGCCGAGCTTCGACCCGGAGCCCGAAGCCTCGAACTCACCGAGCATCGCTCCGGCTCGCTCGAGATCGCCTTCCTCGAGAGCCGCAATCGCGGCGGCCACCAGCACGGGGAGAACCGTCTGGTGGTCTCCGACCTCTCGCGCCTTGGGAAGGCCCGTCGACAACAGGTCGGCGGCTCTCGCACCTTGCCCGCGGTGCAGCAAGGGCGAGTGCGAAGTCGGAGAGCGCCCACAACTCGAGCTGCGTACCGCCCCTCTCGCGGTCCCACTCGATCAGCTCGTCCGCTTCCGCAATGAGCTCGTCCCAGCGGCCCTCGTGGAAGAGGGATACGAGGAGGTTCGTGCGTACGTACATGACATGGTGGACGTGACCGCGCGAGCGGGCGTATTCGAGACTCGCTTCCATCTCCTCCCGGCCGCGCGCGACACCCTCCGTCAAGCCGACGAACTCCGCAAGATTGCCCATCGCGATCGCGGTGTCCTCGGCCGGCAGGTTCAGCTCGCGCGCCAGGTCGACAGCCAAACGGAGATCTTCGAGGCCACGTGGGTCGCCGAGATCGGCGCGCGCGAGACCACGCATCCCCAGCGCCCGAGTGACGTTCTCGAACCGGATCTCGCTCGCGAGGTCGATTGCCCGATTCGCCCACTCGACCGCCTCCGCTGGATGTCCCGAGAGCACGTCGAGCGCCGCCATCCGTCCGTATGCGAGCACGAGGTCCGACCCTGGGTCGTCCCCGAGCAGCTCGACCGCGCCGATGCCTGACTCTCGGGCGCGCTGTGTCTGCCGTGACGCCAGAGACGCGCGGCCCAGCTGCATCATTGCGCGCGCCGCGCTCCGGGTCTCGCCGGCGGTGAGAAGCTCGGGATCGCCTCCTCGTACGCCTCCTCGCTCTCGAGCAGCCGTCCCTGGGGCTGCAGCGCGTCGCCGAGCTTCACGAGTACCTCGGCCCGCTCGACGCCGGAGGCATCAACGCAAGGGCACTTCGGTACGGCGTCTCCGCTGCGGGGATGTCGAGGCTCATGGCCCGATCGCCTGCGAGCACCGAAAAGCGAGCGAGTTGTCGCTCCAGGTCGTGGGCGTCACCGACGCCACCCGCCGCGCGTCGGAGCTCGAGCGCCTGCGCGTAGTGATGCGCGAGAAACTCGGCGTGATCGGCGAGACGCCCCTCCGACTCTCGCTCGATCCACTCGGCAGCGTCGACGTGCTTCTGGCTCCTCGCAGCACGTGGGATCTGCTGATAGGCGACATCGCGGACCAGCGCATGCCAGAACGAGAACTCCTCCTCGTCGCGCATCGAGGACACCCGCGCGGGTCGGACGAACTCACGGCGTACGAGCTCACGCAGGCGCGTGAGAACGTCGTCACGGGCGCGAGCTCCCATCGTCGAGAGCGCACCAGTCCAGAACACCTTGCCGAGGACGGATGCGTCTTGGAGCAGGCTCTTCAGCTCCGGCGCCAAGGTGTCGAGGCGAGCCGCGATCAGAGCCTGCACGGTCTCCGGGAGGTCTCCGCCGGAGGAGGCGCCGGCGTCGCCCCGCATGCGCACGAACTGCTCCGCGTAGAGCGGGTTGCCACCGGCGCGCTCGAGGAGAGCCGCTTGCGTCTCCGCCGGCATGACCGACCTCTCGAGCAATGAGGAGACGAGTCGCGCGGTGTCGTCGTCCGAGAGCGGCGGGAGGCCGAGCGTCGCCGAGTTGCGCCGGCCGCCACCCCAGCCCGGCCGCATGTCGTAGAGCTCCGGTCGCGCGGTCGCGACGACCATGAGCGGGACGCCCGCCGTCCAATCGAGAAGGTGCTCCACGAAGTCGAGCAGCGCGGCGTCCGCCCAGTGGAGGTCTTCGATCACGAGGACCGTCGGCCGCTGTGACGGCGAGCGCCTCGAGGTAGCGCTGCCATGCCGAGAACGCTTCCTCCCGGCCGACGCCGGCGATCACGTCCTGCGCACCCACCAGCGGCGCGAGCCGCTCCGTGATCCACGCACGATCGGATTCGTCGTCGATGACGTCCGCGACATGGCCCAGCTTGACCAGAGCCTCGGCGGGCGAGTCCGTCTCCAGGACGCCCGCCTCGGCCTTCACGATCTCACCCAGCGCCCAGAAGGTGATCCCGTCGCCGTACGGCAGGCACCGTCCCTGGCGCCAGCGCGACGAGATCCGGCCGGCGGTCGATCTCTTCGCGGAACTCCCAGACGAGCCGACTCTTTCCCACGCCGGGCTCGGCGACGACGGTGACGAGTTGCGTGGACGGCTCGCGCAGTGCACGCGAGAACGTCTCGTTCAGGAGCGCGAGCTCGGACTCGCGGCCGACGAAGAGCGACTCGGCCGCGAGCTCCGTGTCCACGCCGAAGCGGCTGCGTGCCGTCGTGGCCCGCCACACCGAAATCGGATCCTGCTTGCCCTTTGCCGCAACGGGATCGAGTGACTCGAATCCGATTGCGCGCTCCGCCGAGCGCATCGTCGCGGCATCGACGATCACCGCGCCGACCGGGGCTGCTCCCTGGAGGCGCGCGGCGGTGTTGACGACGTCACCTGCGACGATTCCCTCGCCTCGCTCGGGCCGCGCTCCCAGGGCGACGACCGCCTCACCCGTGGTCACTGCAGCACGGACGGCGACGTCGAGTCCTTCATCCCGCATGGTTCCCATCGTCTCGAGGATGCGCAGAGCTGCCCGCACCGCACGCTCCGCGTCGTCCTCGTGCGCGACGGGCGCCCCGAAGACCGCCATGACAGCGTCGCCGATGAACTTCTCGACCGTCCCGCCGAAGCTCTCGATGTCGGCCTTGACGCGCTCGTGGTAGGGGCGCAGGGTGGCGCGCACGTCCTCGGGATCGGCGCGATCGGAGCGATCGGTGAAGCCGACGAGGTCGACGAAGAGCACGGACACGACCTTGCGCTCCTCCCCGGCGGGCGCCTCGGCGACGAGCGACTGCCCGCACGCGAGGCAGAAGCGGGCGCGCTCCGGGTTCTCCTCGGCGCAGTGCGGACAGACGAGCATCTGCGGATCTTCGCAGCGAGCCCGATGGGCGTCTATGCGCGCGGTCAGCCGCCCACGGGCTAGTGCTCGACGGCGAGCCCGTCCATGGGGAAGTCGCGAGGGTTGCCCGTCGCAAGGCCGGCCGCCGAACCGTGGCATCCCCGCTCGTCTACCTTCGTCGGCAGTTCGAGCCCTGGAACGCCAGTCCTGGTTCGCGATTCACCTCCCGGACTGGTCGAACGCCTGGACGCGGGAGAGAACGCACGCGCACCCGTTATAGGCACGACAGTTGAAGATGAACCCCTGATCGGCGCTGAGCGGTACTTCGTGACGCACTCCACGAGAGCCGACAACCACGATTCGGGCAACCCGATCAGAGGCGACACCCGCGAGCACCCGCCCCGTGGCCGATGTGCTGACATGCCGGGTGCGGCCGAGGAACAACTCGGTTGGGCTACACCCTCCTCCCGCACCTTGTCGGGTCGTGAAGACGAACAGGCATATGCTCGGGCGGACGGGCGGGTCGAGGTAGCGGTGCCGAATCGTCTGCTTGAAGATGTAGACGCTCCAGGACCGCTTCGTACCTTGCAGGGTGGCGATTCGGCGGCTGTCGTGAGGGAGTCCGTCGCCGGGGACGCCCTGGAAGTTCTCAGGCAACCGATCGCTTGCTACCGGCGCTCGTGCGAACGCGGATGGAATCGTGGACGTGGCTGCACCGGACGCTCCAGCCGCGAGCGCTGCGCAGAAGGTGGCTGCAAGAAGAGCTCGGCCGATCACGGACACTCCTCTCTCGCGAGGGGCGCGCACGATGGAACGTGCCAGACCACACTCGCCCACCTCCGATGCCGATCGGCTTCCCGAGACGCGAGGGTGCGGCGGCGGGGACTGCTCACCGCTCCAGCTCAGGCGGCAGGTGGAAGTGGCTCGTCCTCGTCCTCGGCCAGTCGCCGTTGCAGGACGCTGCGCGAGAGCACGCCCACGAGGCGATGCTGATCGTCCACCACCGGGACGCGCTCGGCATCCTCGGTCTCGAGAAACCGGAACGCCTCCTCGAGTGGAACGTCCGGCCCGATCGTGAAGTGCGGGGCTTCGGCGATCGAGCTGAGCTCCGTCGAGGTGGGATCGAGTCCGCGCGCAACCACCTCGCGTACGAGCGTCTTCCGCGTGACGACACCGACGAGGCGCTCGTCGTCGGTCACGTAGACGGCGCGCACCTCAGGCCGCTGCAGCAGCTCTCCGGCCGCCTGTGCGAACGCGTTCGCGGGAAGTTGCCCCGGATTCGACACCATGGCCTCCCGGACGGTGCTCATGGGCGATCTCGCCCGTGAGCGGGGAGGGGCGTGGGGAACCGGGAGGTTCCCCACGCTCTCAGGAAGAAGGGGGGGCGCGGGGGAAACATGGTTTCCCCCGCGACCGCGAGCCGAAGGCGAGCGGTGCTCATGGGAAGATCCCGCGCGCCTGCAGCGCGTCCGAGACTTCGCGGATCCCGGCGACGAGCGCACCCGTCCGAAGCTTCACCTCGCGCTCGTCGGCGAGATCCCAGACGCGGTCGAACGCGTTCGAGAGCTTCTCGGCCAGCTTGGCGCGGATCTCGTCGCGCGTCCAGAACAGGCGTCCGAGGTCCTGCACCCACTCGAAGTAGGAGACGGTCACGCCGCCGGCGTTCGTGAGGATGTCCGGCAGCACGGGAATCGCGCGCTCCCAGAGGATGGCGTCGGCCTCGAGCGAGGTGGGGCCGTTCGCGCCTTCGGCGATCATGCGCGCACGGATGCGCGGCGCGTTTTCGGCCGTCACCTGATCCTCGCGCGCAGCGAGGACGAGGATGTCGCACTCGAGCTCGAGGAGCTCCTCATTCGAGAGCCGCGCGCCGGCGTCGCACCCCGCGAGCGAGCCGTGCTCGTTCGCGTACGCGTGGAGTGCCGCGACGTCGAGCCCGCTCGACGCATGCAGGCCCCCAGAGACGTCGGACACGGCGATCACGGTCGCGCCGAGTGCCTCGAGCTCCGACGCGGCGATACCGCCGACGTTGCCGAAGCCCTGGACGACGCAGCGCTGGTCGGCGACGGCCCAGCCGAGCCGGTCACAGGCACGCGCGATCACCATCACGACCCCGGCTCCGGTCGCCTCGTGGCGGAACACGGAGCCCCCGATCGAGATCGGCTTCCCCGTGACGATCTCGGGCACGGCGTAGCCGCTCTGCATCGAGTACGTGTCCATCATCCACGCCATCGTCTGCTCGTTCGTGGCCATGTCGGGAGCGGGGATGTCCTCTTTCGGGCCGATGATCGGCAGGAGCTCCGACGTGAAGCGGCGCGTCATGCGCTCGAGCTCGCCGAGCGACATCGTGCGCGGGTCGCAGCGCACACCTCCCTTCGCACCCCCGTACGGCAGCCGAAGGAGCGAGCACTTCCAGGTCATCCACATCGCGAGCGCGGCGCACTCGCCGAGCGTCACCTCGGGGTCGTACCGGATCCCGCCCTTGGTCGGCCCGGTGATGCTCGAGTGCTGCACGCGGTACCCCGGAAAGACGACGCGCCTTCCGCTGTCCATGCGCACGGGGATCGAGACGATCGTCGAGCGCTCCGGATAGCGCAGCCGCTCGGCGATGTCATCGGGGATACCTGCGACCGGAACGGCCTGGTCGAACTGCGCGACCGCCATGCGGTACAGCGGCGTATCCCACTCGAGCTGGGCATGGGCAAGCGCTTCCGGCGGGCTCGCCACGGCCGGCGGAGTCTAGCTTGCCGCCGCGATTACACTCGCCCCGCCGGGGTGGCGGAACGGGTGAGACGCGCCCGCCTTAAAAGCGGGTGTCCCTCAGGGGGCGTGCGGGTTCGAGTCCCGCCCCCGGCATCCCGGACGGCGCAGCTCGCGCCACGCACAAGAGTCCTCGGAGCGACGGGACAGCGGAGAACTACGCGCGCCGAACGCTCCGCGTCAACGCGTCGGCTTCCGCGTTCTCGTCGCGCAAGACCCACTCGATCGTCAAGTCGAGCGGCTTGGCGGCATCGCGGACCGCCTCGAGCAGAGCGGCCAGGTGTGGCTTGGTGACTCGAAACCGGCCGTTGATCTGGTTCACGACCAGCGCTGAATCCGTCCTGATGTGCAGGCTCCGGGCTCCCACCTCGACCGCAAAGCGCACCGCCGTCAGGACTGCCATGTACTCGGCCACGTTGTGCGTCGTGCGTCCGATGCACTGCGCGTGGCGCACAGAGGTCCTTGTCGGTGGCCTCGTCCACGACGAGGACACCGATATAAGCCTCGGGGTCAGGGGTCGAACTCCCACCACCACCGTCCGTCCACGCCAAGAGCCGCTGACGGTCAGCCATTCCGAGAGCGTACGGCGAATTGCCACCGCAGGCCCGTCAGGAGCGGGTTCGAGGCCCCGCCCCTGCACCTGACTCGAGTCGGATGCTGCGTCTACACCGGCGGGCCGTCGCCGGTTCCCAGCCAGCGTGAGCGCGGAGAGCGTGCGAGCGCGCGCTACGAGCCCGGCTGCAGCTGGCTCGGGTCGAAGCGCTCGGGGCCGCGGAACTGGAACGAGCGGAAGAACGTCGACACCGCGCCCTCGTCGAACTGGGTGCACTTCGCGAGGAACCCGTTGTCGATGTCGCCGTCGACGACCCAAGCACCGAGCGCGAACTCGTCGCCGAGGCGATCGAGCGGCGCCATGATCGATCCCGTCTTGTGGTCGTCGTAGAACGCGCGCAACTCGTCGACCGTGGCTTCGGGGACCTCGTCACCGTAGAGGATGAAGATGCCGCCGTGCTCGAGGTTGTGGACGACCCGCGCGATCTCGAGCTCTTCCTCGTAGATCCCGAAGATGGCCGCGATGCCGTAGTGCGGGCCCGTGGTCGGCGGATCCGTGTTCCACTTGTCCGACGTTCCGCCGGGCTGCTCGATCGAGTGGGCGCCCTCGAGCGCCTTCACCGACTTGAACGTGCAGCCCGCGGCCTCGAGGCTCGTGCGCGCTGCCTCCTCGTCCGCTCCGCCGCCTCCACCGACGACGCCGAGGAGGACGGCGACCACGACGAAGCCGAGCGCGATGCCGGCGATCGCCGCGCCGATCGCGAACGCCCGGTTCCGCGACGGGCCGTCGCTCGACGAGGATGCGCGCTGCTTCGGCGCTTTGACGCGGGGCTTGTCGGCCATGCCGCGGGCGACAGTACCAGCGTGCCCTGTTCAGCCCTGGTTGCGAAGCGGACGTAAGAGGTGCCGTCCGCCGACCGGATTACCGTGCATCGGCTCAGTGGTCATCCTCGCACTCGTCATCGGCCTCGTCCTCGGCGCGCTCGGCGTCCTCCTCGCCGTGCGCCCGGCTCTCGTCGAGCGGCGACGCCGGCTCCAGGAGGTCATCGAGCTCGAACGGTCCCTGGCGGCCGCCGAGGCGGAGCTCAGAGTCGAGCGAGCAGCGGTCGACGCTCGTCTCGAGGCGAAGATCAAGGAGCTCTCGACCGAGGCGCTGGATGCCAACAGCTCGCGCTTCCTCGAGCTCGCGGAGACACATCTCACCGGGCACGTGAAGCCGCTCAAGGACTCGCTCGAGCGGATGGATCGGCAGCTGCAGTCCGTCGAGCGCGTGCGTCAGGAGTCGTACGGCGCCTTGAAGACGCAGGTCACGACGCTGGCCGAGCGTGCCGGGAGCCTCACGAACGCACTTCGGACTCCGCACGTCCGCGGGCGCTGGGGCGAGGCGCAGCTCCGCAATGTCGTCGAGTACGCGGGCATGGTCGAGTACTGCGACTACGTGTCGCAGGTGACGACGCCGACGGAGGACGGCACGCTGCGGCCGGACCTCGTCGTCCGCATCCCCGGTGGAAAGCACGTCGTGATCGACGCGAAGGCGCCGCTGGTCGCGTACCTCGACGCATTCGAGACGTCGGATGAAGCCGAGCGGCAGCTCCGGTTTGCCGACCACGCGCGGCAGGTCCGCGAGCACGTCGGGAAGCTGTCGGCGAAGGGCTATTGGCGCCAGTTCGACCCGTCACCGGACATCGTCGTCATGTTCCTCCCCGACGAGTCGTACCTGCGCGTTGCCCACGAGCACGATCCCTCGCTCCAGGAGTACGCATGGAGCTCGAACGTCATCCTCGCGTCGCCGAGCACGCTCATGGTGCTTCTCCGCACGGTTGCCATGACCTGGCAGCAGGAGACGATCGCCCAGAGCGCGCACGAGATCTCCGACCTCGGACGCGAGCTCTACAAGCGGCTGTCCACGATGGGCGCGCACTTCTCGAAGCTCGGACGCACGCTCGACGGCGCCGTCGACGCCTACAACAAGACGGTCGGTTCGCTCGAGCGCCAGGTACTCGTCCAGGCGCGGCGCTTCGAGCAGCACGGCATCGCGGGTATCGAGCCGCCCGAGATCCAGCCGATCGAGCGCCAGACGCGCCCGCTCGCGGCAGCGGAGCTCGTCGAGCCGGGGCAGCAGACCACGCTCGAGGCCGTCGCGGCCGGCAGCGACGCAGCCTGATGCTTGGAGGGAACATCGACCGTTGTCGATGCGTTTACCCGGATGACGCCCCTTACGGTGGGGCTACCCTCTGTCTCGAGGAGACCTCTTGAGCGACGTTCGTGACGTGATCATCATCGGTGGGGGCCCGGCCGGATACACGGCGGCTCTCTACACGGCACGCGCGAACCTGGCGCCGCTGGTCATCGAAGGCTTCAACTGGGGCGGGCAGCTGATGATCACGAGCGACGTCGAGAACTACCCCGGCTACGCCGACGGCGTGATGGGGCCGACGATGATGGCCGACTTCCGGCGTCAGTCGGAGCGCTTCGGCGCGGAGTTCATAACGGACGACGTGACTCGCGTGGACTTCTCCGAGCAGCCGTTCCGGGTGTACGTCGGCTCGGACGAGCATCGCGCGGACTCGATCATCGTCGCCACCGGTGCGAGCGCGCGTCAGCTCGGGCTCGAGTCCGAGCAGACGCTCCAGGGCCGTGGCGTCTCGTACTGCGCGACCTGCGACGGAGCGTTCTTCCGCGACAAGGTCGTGGCGGTCGTCGGTGGCGGCGACTCGGCGATGGAGGAGGCGACGTTTCTCACGCGCTTCGCGAGCAAGGTCGTGATCATCCACCGGCGCGACGAGTTCCGCGCGTCGCCGATCATGGTCGACCGCGCGCGAGAGAACGAGAAGATCGAGCTCGTGCTGAACGCGGTTGTGGACGAGGTGCTCGGCGAGGGGGACGGCCATGTCACCGGGCTCCGGCTGCGAGACACCGAGACCGGGGAGACGCGCGAGATCGAGGCAGACGGCCTGTTCGTCGCCGTCGGCCACGACCCGACGACGGCGTTGTTCCTCGACTGGCTCGATCACGACGACCAGGGCTATCTCGTGACGGAGCCGCGTTCGACGCGAACCAACATCCCGGGCGTGTTCGCTGCGGGGGACGTGCAGGATCACACGTATCGCCAGGCAGTCACCGCGGCCGGCTCCGGAACGATGGCAGCCCTCGACGCGCAGCGCTGGCTCGAGGAGCAGCGCCACCAGCCCGAGGTCACCGCCGTCACGGCGTAGAGGCTTGATGCGGGTTAGACGTCCGCGCGGGGAGGGCATGCGCCAAGCAGCGCCGTTGGCTCGGTCGGCGTGCAGGCTGGACGCCTGGATGTCGATCGAGACGGCGGCGATGCGCCGTGCGCAGGCCCCCATCCGCGCGTGCGTCTAACCCGCATCAAGCCTCTGACTCGCTCCGACCGCACCGCTCACTACGCTCGCGGACTGTGAGCGCACGCTGGCTCGACCTCGTCGACCCGACCCGCGAGGAGCTCCTCGCCACCTTGCCCGTCCAGGTCGACCCGGACGTCGTCGAGGCGCTCGTGTCGCCGTCGCAGGACGGTCGCGAGCCGCGTCCACTGCTCGAGAGCCACGGCACGTACGTCTTCGGCGTCCTCGTCGCCGCCCGCCCTCTCCCGCACGAGGATCGCGTGAGCTACCTGGAGGTCGACGTGGTCGCAACACCCGCCGTCGTCGTGACTGTGCGGAAGTCGCCGGGCGACGGAGGAGAGCCCTTCGACGTGTCGGCGCTGCATCCGGCCGCCGACCAGGAGTCAGGCCCGGGCGATCTCGTCCATCGGCTCGTCGACGAGATCGCGGAGTCGCACCTCGAGTCGCTGGACGCCGTCTATGCCGAGATCGAGGAGCTGGAGGACGGCCTCGACACCTGGGAGCCGAAGCGAGTCCGGGAACGGCTGGTGGCTCTCCGCCACGAGCTCCTCCACAGCAGGCGAACGGTCGCGGCGACCCGCTCCGCCGTGCGCCGCGTGCTCGACGGACGGATCGAGGTCGGTGAACACGCTCTCTTCCCTCCCGCCGTCGAGCGCCTGTTCGCGGACACGTACGAGACGCTCGTCCGCGCGACCGACGAGCTCGACATCGCCCGCGATCTGCTCGCGGGCGTCCGAGACCATCATCAGTCGAGGGTCGTCGAGGGTCAGGGCGAGGTGACGAAGAAGCTCACTGTCATCGCGGCACTCGTCCTCGTCCCGAGCTTCATCGTCGGCTACTTCGGCCAGAACTTCGAGTCGGCCTTCGACGACTCGTTCTGGTCGATCAGCGTGTCGACCGGACTCGTCGTCGTCTCGACGCTCATTCAGCTCGCGATCTTCCGCTGGCGCCGCTGGATCTGAGCGATCACCACCATCCGAACCCCGGCCCCTTCGGCGGCGGCTTCAGCGTCACAGGATCCATCTCGTTCAGCAGGTGCACGCTTGCGCGACGAGCTCGAGGTCGGAGTTCTGCCAACGATGCCGTCTCCGAAACGTCCCGAGTCACGGCCGGCTCGACAGCGACGACCAGCGACTCCTCGCCCCCGGCCCTGAACCACGAAATGGCGAGCTCACGACGACCGGAGCCGGCTCGCCGGGCACAGATCCTCGATCACGCACTCCTCGCAGAGCGGCCGACGGGCGTCGCAGACGCGACGTCCGTGCCAGATGAGGAGGTGTGGGAAACGCGCCCAGTCCGCCCGCGATACGACGCGCTGGAGGTCGCGCTCGATCTTCACCGGGTCCTCATTGCGCGTCAGCCCGAGGCGCTGCGAGAGCCTGCGCACGTGCGTGTCGACGACGATCCCCTGTGCGTGCCCGAGCTCAGCGGCGACGACGTTCGCGGTCTTGCGCGCAACGCCGGGCAGCTTCACGAGCTCCTCCAGCCGACTCGGAACCTCGCCGTCGAAATCCTCGATGAGCATGCGCATCGTGCCGCGGATCGACTTGGCCTTCTGACGGAAGAAGCCGGTCGCGTAGATGTCCCGCTCCAGCTCCTCGACCGGGACGGCCAGATAGTCCTCGGGCTTCCGGTACTTCTCGAAGAGCGCCGGCGTGACCTTGTTGACGTTTACGTCGGTCGTCTGCGCCGAGAGCATCACCGAGACGAGGAGCTCGAGATCAGAGCGGAAGCGCAACGCGATCTCGGCGTCGGCATGCTCGGCGGCAAGGCGCTCGATGATCGGGCCGATGCGCTCGCGACGCCGCCCGAGGCCGCGTCGCGCCTCTGCGACGTAGCTACGAGGCACGTCGCTTGGACTCGAAGTGAGCCGTAGCCGACTCGGCGGAGATCGTGCCGCGCAGCGACTCGCCGAAGACGTCCCTCGCCGACCGGAATCCGGTCTCGGAGAGAGCCGCGATCGCGCTTTCGACGTCGTACGGCGTGCGTCTCAACTCGACGTCGGCGTCGAGAAGCACCCAGAACGCTCCCGTCTCGCCTTGGTAGGGAAGCCCGACGCTGCCCGCGTTTACGAGCCTCGGAGCGCTCGGGACACGGCGGTCGAGCTGGACGTGCGTGTGCCCGCACACGACGACGTCCGCGTCCACGCCCAATAGCGCCAAGGCGACCTCGCCGTCCGGGGTCATGCGCGTCAGGATCTCGTCGTCGGAGCGCGGCGTCGCGTGGCAGAAGAGAACCCGCCCCAGACCGTCGACGTCGAGCTCCAGCGTGGCGGGCCACGCGGAGACGAACGCCACCTCGTCAGGTGTGAGCTGCTCTCGACACCAGCGTGAGCTCTCCCCGACGGCGGCGAGCACCTCGCGCTCGCAGTTGCCGGCGAGGAAGCGCGAGCCGACCGCTCTCAATGCCGTCACGCACTCGGACTGGAACGGGCCCCACAGGACGTCGCCTCCGACGACGATCGCGTCGACGTCCTGCGTCGCGACCTCCTCGAGCACGGCGTCGAGCGCCGGCAGGTTGCCGTGAATGTCGTACAGCGCGGCGACTCGCATCGCTACCCCCTCGTAAGGAGCCGCGGCCCGGCGCAGACGAGGTCGAGCGCAGGACAATCGGCGCAGACGAACTCGCTCGGCGTGGGCCGAAAGTCGCCGGTGCGGATGCGTGCGATCGCGGCGGAGAGCTCGGCCTCGAGCTCGGCGATGTCGTCGCGAGCGAACGACGTAGATACGACGGTGTCGGGCTGCTCGAGGAACTGGTACGCGATCTCGACCTCGGACGACCCGGCGCGCAGACATACGAGCGCATAGACGAGTCGCTGCAGGCGGTACTCCGCCTCGACGATGTCGTGCGGGTCGCGTCCTTCGAGCGCGTTCGACTTGTAGTCGACGATCAGCGCCCGCTCGCCCTCCTGCCAGAGGACGTCGAGCCGGCCGCGGATGAGCACGCCGTCGTGCTCGAACGTGAACGGCCGCTCCGGCCGCGCGCCGAGCAAACTCGCGAGCCGCGCCGCCAGAGGCGACCCACAGTACGCATCGACGAGACCGGCAACGCGCTCGAGCTCGTCGTCGGTGATCTCGGGGTACCAGGCGCGAACCGTCGCGTCCAACGACGTCCGCGGCGGAGCAGCGGGAGCATCGAGCGGTACGAGTTCCAGGAGACGATGGACGGCATCGCCGATCTCGGTTGCGGCGAGGGCGCCGCCGCCCGACTCCTCGGCGCCGCGCTCACGTGGCGGCAGGCCGAGGACGCGCTCGGCGTAGAAGCGATACGAGCACCGCTCGTAGAGCGCGAGCGCGCTATACGACAGGCGACGCACGTCATGAGTGGGAGGCGTCCGGATCGGAGCGAGCTCGGGGAGCTCGATGCCGAGACGCGGTCGGCCAGTCGGCAGCTCGTCGAAGAGCGCGAGCTGGAGCTCGTCCGCGTCCGCGTCGTCATCCTGGGCGACTACGTCGCCGTCCTGCCCGATCGCGTCGTCGGCCCGGTGGCGCGAGACCGTGAGCACGAAGCGCGCGTTCTCGCGCGCGAGCTCGACCGGCGCCTCGTCGATCTCGAGCACCGTGCCGTACGCATCGAGGCGATCGAGCACCCAGCCGATCGGAGTCGAGCGATCGGCGGTCCGATCGGCGTCGATCGCTCCCGAGACGATGAGGCGGTCGATCGCCCGCGTCATCGCGACGTAGTACAGGCGAAGCCGCTCGGCGCGCTCCTGATCCCCGGCGGCCTCCTTGACCGCGTCCCAGGCGAACACGCCGCGCCGATCACCCCGCGTCGGGTGCACCATGCGGAATCCGAACCTCCCGTCGGAGAGGGCGACGATCTCGTCCGGCCCGCGCGGTCCGCCCACGTCACGTCCCGCGTCGGCCACGATCACCACCTTGAACTCGAGGCCCTTCGCCGCATGGATGGTCAGGAGCCGGACGGCGCCTCCCCCCTCCTCCTCGGCGACCGCCTCGAGCTCCTTCGCCCCGAGCGCGTCCTGGTCACGCACGAAGCGCACGAAGCCCTCGATGTCCGCCCCGCGCACGGACTCGTAGTCGCGCGCAAGTCGGCCGAGCTTCCGGAGGTTCGCGAAGCGGCGTGTTCCGTCCCATCTCGCGAGAACGGCCAGGTCGTAGTCGTGCTCGCTCACGACCCGCTCGCACAGCGCCTCGAGCCCGATCCGCGTCGAGCCGCGAACCAGTCGCTCGTAGCGCTGCAAGAACGCACGCAGGAGGCGCTCCTCACCCGGGTCGAGCTGCTCGGGGAGCGCCCGCTCCAGCGCCGTGAACAGGGGGCGGCGCTGCGCGTTACGCCGCAGGAGCACCAGCGAGTCGTTCGAGACGCCGACGAAGGGAGATGCGAGCACGGTTGCGAGCGCGACGTCGTCGTAGCGGTTGTGCAGGAGCCGCAGGTACGCCAGCAGGTCGACGACCTGTTGCTGTCCGAAGTAGCCCCGCCCCGTCGCGCGATACGTCGGTAAGCCCTCGCGCCGGAGTGCCTCCTCGTACTGCTCCGCGTCCGTGCCCGCGGCGAACAGCACGACGATCTCGCCCGGCTCCGCCTCGCCGGAGTCGACGAGCTCGCGCACGCGGCCCGCGATTCGCCTGGCCTCGCCCGCGCGCCAGTGCTCCTTCGTGCCGGCGAAGCTCGTCTTGTCGGTGACGAGCAGCTCGACGGGATGCCCGAACACGGGATCCGCGAACTCCGCCGAAGCGGCCAGGGGCTGGTAGTCGTCCCCGAACGCATCGGCGAAGAGGTGGTTCACGGCCTCGAGCACCTGCGGTCGCGAGCGGTAGTTGCGCGTGAGCGCGAGGAGCGTGGACGCCTGTGCGCGGCGCTCCCGAAAGACCTCGAGATCCGCGTGGCGGAAGCCGTAGATCGACTGGAACTCGTCGCCGACCGTGAAGACCTCCGTCAGGTCGGGATGCGTGACGAGGTCGATGAGCTCGCACTGCAGCCGGTTCGTGTCCTGGAACTCGTCCACCATGACCATCCGGAAGCGCAGCTGCGTGGCCTCGCGCACCGACGCGTCATCGCGGAGCAGGTCGCGGGCCGCGAGCTGCAGGTCCTCGAAGTCCACGACGGACTCGCGACGTTTCGTCGCCGCGTATTCGGCTCCGAACCGTTCGAGAAGCTCCTGGAGGAGGTCGCGATCCGCCGCGGCCAGCTCTTCGAGCGCCGCTTGCTCCACGCCCTTCCGCGCGGACTCGAACGAGGCCGCGCGCCCGCCTCGAGAGGCGAATGCCGAGAGGTCGACGAGCTTCTCCGGCGGTGAGCCCTCCGTGACGATCCGAAGCGCCTCGCTCGCATTCCGCCGTTGCGTCTCTGTGGCCGACGGATCGCCCGCCAACGCCTCTGCCTCGACGCGTAGCGTCGCGACCACGTTCGCGGGGTCGGCCCGCTCACCGAGCTCCAGCTCGAGGTCGCGTCCGGCTGAGCGGAGCGTCTCGTAGACGCCCGTGAGCATGCGACGGAGGCCAGCGGCGCGATAGGTCGCGAGGAGCCGCAGCCGCTCCGGGTCGCCGTCGGCGCAGAACGCCTCGAGCGCGCGCTCGAACGCCTCGCCGCGCAGTACGGCCGCGCCCGCGTCCTCGAGCTCGCGAAAGCGGGGATCGAGGCCCGCCGCGAACGGATGGGCACGCAGCAGCCTGGCGCAGAAGCCGTGAATCGTGGAGATCCAGGCGCCGTCGAGCTCGCGTGCGAGATCCGGCCTTCCGCGCTCCCGCAGCGCCGCCCGGATGCGCGTTCGAAGCTCCCCGGCCGCCTTGCGCGTGTACGTGATGACGAGGATCGATTCGACGTCGATACCACGGTCACAGACGGCGCGCACGTAGCGCTCGACGAGGACTGACGTCTTCCCGGTTCCCGCGCCGGCCGACACGAAGACCGAGCCTTCGGCCTCGACCGCGGCGAGCTGCTCCTCGTTCAGCAGCGACTCCACCTCGACGACCGTCACGCTCGCGCCACCCGGCAGATCGGCCAGAGGTCGCACCACGACGGGCAGCCATCGCCTTTCGGGTCGTGCTGGACGTCTCCGGCACGGATGCGACGCGCGTGGTCGGCTGCCCGCTCGCGCGCCGTCTCGATCTGACTCCAGAAGGCGTCCTCGTCGAGGTAGTCGTCCTTCGCGAAGCCGGGGAGATCCTCACGCGCGCTCTCCCGGAGCATCCCGCGCGTGAGACGCCGTCCGGCGAGTGCCCGGTACACGCCGCCGAGCGGCTCGATCCCCACGAGGTCTCGCAGCGCGAGGATGTAGAGCGGGACTTGCAGGCGCAGCTCGCGGTCGATCTCCCGGGCGGTGTGCGCGCCCTTGCCGGACTTGTAGTCCTGGACGATCCCGCGCGCGCTGAACGGGTCGATGTCGATCCGGTCGATCTTCCCGGAGAGCCAGAGGTCGTCGGCCAGCGGAAGACCGCGCTGCAGCTCCGGTGCGGCGCGCTCCGAGCCGAAGGCGACCTCGAGCCTGCGCGGGAGGAAGCCGATGTCCGACGCGGCCTCGTCGCGCAGGAACCCCTCGAGATCCGCGCGCAGGGTGTGGCGAAGCTCGACTGCCTGCAGATGTGTGAGGTCGAGCCGGACACCCGACTCGAGCGCGGCGTCGAGGCAGCGGTGCACGAGCGCGGTCGCGGCGTCGAGATTCTCCTCCGTGACGCGCTCCGAGTCGAGCTCGCGCGGGAGCATCGCGTAGAAGCGATGCAGGGTCGTGTGCATGACCTGCCCACGGAGCATCGGGTCCGGCTCGGCGTCGATCTTCTTCGGGTCGATGATGCGCTCGACGAGCCATGCAGACGAGCAGTCGGCGAAGCGCTCGAGCTCCGTTGCGGAGAACATCGTCTTCGCCGCGAACGGCTCGAGAACGGCGGGCGCACGGAGCGCCGTGTCTCGCTCGAACGCGCCGCGAGCGCGGTCGAGCCGACGCGACCAGTCGTTCGCGGCCGCGAGCGCGAACGCCCCTTCGACGTCGTCGGCTGCAAGGCGAACGAGCGCCCGCAGGCGCTCGCGCTGGCTCGGCGCCGACTCGAGCGGCCAGGTGAGCGCGGACAGCGAGCGGCGCCGCGTCGCGCGCTGCACCTCGGCCTCGTCGAACAGCGCGCGCACGTCCTCCCAGAACGGGCTCGGCTCGCGGGGCGTGCCTTCGTCACCAGCCGCCTCGCGCACGAGAACGAGGCGCTGCTCGGCGCGCGTGCAGGTCGTATAGAAGAGGTAGCGGTCGCGCGCCACGGAGTCGGGTCGCTCGAGGCGCCCGCCGAGCTCGCGCCGCGCGTCGTCGCTCAGGAGCGGAGACGGCCGCGAGCGCCGCGGGAACGCGCCCTCCTCTAGCCCGAGCACGAAAACAACGTCGAAAACGCGCGTCCGCGCGTGCTCGTGGTCGAGCACGGCAACGCACCCGGTCGCGGGCGCGTCCGGAGGGATGCGCGTCCGCTCGAGCGCCGCCACGACGTCCTCGGGGCTGATCCGCACACCGCCGGCTGCGAGCGCGGCCAGCTCGTCGAGCGTCCGCATCGCGGCTCGATAGGCGCGGGCGTCGATGCGCGCGTTGTCGCCCGTGGGGGGCGCGTCGAGCCCCCACGCGTTGCGCACCATGCCCTCCACGAGTCCCTGGGCGGCTGCGACCACGTCCTCCTCGGCCCTGAGCGCGACGAGCGCAGGAACCGGCGCTCCCCTCAGACGCTCGCTCTCCTCGTCCACCCGCGTCGGATCCGAGACGGCCCGTCCGCGAAGGCGGCCTTCGACGAAGTCGACCGAGCGACGCTCGAGCCCGGAGAATGGCGAGCGCAGGAATGCGAAGAGGTCGCCGCGTCCGCCGCCCATCCAGGCATAGCGCAGCACGGCACCCAGAGCGCGGCCGAGCGACGCGTCTCCCAGGCGCACCCCGTGCTCCACCGAATACGGGATGCCGAGTTGCGTGAGCGCGCTCCCGAGCGGCACGCGCCAGCGATCGACGGATTCGCAGACCACGGCGACGCGCTCCGCGAGCATCCCGCCACGGATGAGCGTCGCGAGCTCGCTTGCAAGCAGCTCCACGGTGCCACGGGCTCCGGCTCCTTCGAGAAAGCGAAGCGCGCCGTCGAGCTGCGGCCCATGCCCAGGCTCGTCGGAGAAGAGCTCGCGCTCGAGGTGGGCCAGCGCCGGCGGCCCGGAGCAGCTGGCACGCTGCAGCTCCTCGATCGCTCCGCGCGCGAGACCGGCGAGATCGTCGACGGTCCGCTCGAGCGCCGCGAACGCGGCACGCCCAGGCTCGTACGGGATCGAGACGGTCACGTCCGTCCGCGCCGCGAGCGCCTCGAGCAGAGCCCACTCCGCGCCGGTCAGATCCTCGAATCCGTAGGCGAACACCGGCTGCCCCGACCACGCATCGAGATCACCGCGTAGCCGCTCGACGGCGTGGCGGCGCAACCCGTCGCGGTCTCGAAAGCCGAGCTCCTCGAGCTCTTCGCGATACGCCGATGCGAGAGCCGCGAGATCCCCGCCCAGCTCGGAGGCATCGACGAGCCCGGACTCGAGCTCGCCGATCGCCTGGAGTGCCGTATCCGCGAACCCTGCCGTCGATGCCGACGTGCCCAGCTCACGGAGCTCGACTCGCTCGACCGCGCGCCGCACGGCGAGCGAGCGCTGGATGTCGGACGCGACCGGCAGTCCGTCGCCCGTTCCGTC
This sequence comes from uncultured Gaiellaceae bacterium, assembly GCA_963783705.1. Taxonomy (GTDB): domain Bacteria; phylum Actinomycetota; class Thermoleophilia; order Gaiellales; family Gaiellaceae; genus GMQP-bins7. The sequence goes on along the minus strand of CAWAOK010000007.1, from coordinate 66,049 downwards.
GGCGAGGTGTCGAAACAGGTCGTCGAACGTCCCGACGGTGCCGGCGAGGAGCGCAGGACGTCGCCGCACGAGGTCGCGCTCGACGCGATCGACGTCGATCCGGTTCGGAACGACGAGCCACGGATCGTGTTCGAGCACCGCGAGATACCGCTCTAGAAGCAGCGCAACCTTGCCGACGTGCGCCGGCCCGGCGACGAGCGAAAGACCCATCGGTTCATCGTAGTCCCGGCTTCGGGCACGCTTTCGTACGCCACGCGACGATTCCGTGCAAACAGCGGTGAACGGCCGTCAACCCTGGGTCAGGTCTTGATCTGTGCGCACAAAGACCTGACCCCGGGTTAGAGTTGTCGCCCTACGCCGCCACCGACTTCGGCCTGCGGCCACGGCGTGCGACCTGCTGACCGGGCATTCCTGCCGCGCAGTCGTCGCAGAGATCCGCCTGCTTCGACCCGCGTCGGGCGTCCGTGTAATTGAGGCGCATCACCGCACCACGACTCTCGGGAACTTCCTTGCTGCATTTGTCGCACACGAGGATTGTCTTTCGAGCCATGCCTTTTCCTCCAGTCTCGCTCGCTATTGCGAGCAAGCCTAGAGGAAAAGGCTGAGAAAAAGACAACATCTGTATTGCAGTGTTCTTTCTAGCCACGATCCTACTTGTAGGATCGTGGCATGCGGACGATCGTGGTGCTCGAAGGCGACCAGACCGGGCAGGAACTGCTCGAGGAAGCATTGCGGACGCTGTCGACCGACGTCACCGGGGTCGACGTCGACTTCGTCCGCTTCGATCTCTCGCTGGAGGGTCGCCGAGCGACCAAGAATGCCGTCGTCCACGAGGCAGCCGCCGCCGTCCGCGAGCACGGGCTGGGTTTGAAGGCGGCGACGATTACGCCCGAACGGGCGGGTGACGTCGGCTCCCCGAACCGCATCCTGCGGGAGGAGATCGGCGGCAAGGTCATCGTGCGTACAGGCAGGCGCATTCCCGGCATCGTGCCGCTCGGCGGCGTCCATGCGCCCATCTCCGTCGTCCGCATGGCCGTCGGCGACGCCTACGGCGCGAAGGAGTGGCGCGAGGGAGAAGGCGACGACGAGGTCGCGTTTCGCACGGAGCGCATCGAGCGGCGGATCTGTCATGCGGTGGCGGAGTTCTCGTTCCGCCAGGCCGAGCGTACGGGAGCGAAGGTCTTCGGCGGCCCGAAGTACACGGTCAGCCCGACGTACGAGGGGATGCTCAAGGAGGAGATGGACGAAGCGGCAGCGCGCCATCCCGACGTCCCGTACGAGCCCCAGCTCATCGACGCGACGTTCGCACTCCTCATCTCGTCGAGCGGGGCGCCGATGGTCATCCCGGCGCTCAACCGCGACGGCGACATCCTCTCCGATCTCGTGCTGCCGCTCTTCGGGTCGATTGCAGGCTCGGAGTCGCTGCTCGTCGCGTTCGGCGACGACTACGTGCCGGACGCGATCATCGCCGAGGCCGCGCACGGGACGGCCCCGTCGCTCGAGGGGAAGGACGTCGCGAACCCGATGGCGATGATCCTCGCCGGTGCGGCGCTCCTCTCGCACGCCGAGGACGAGGCGTCGCAGACGGCGGGGCGCGCGCTACGCGAGGCCTGCCTCGAGGCCGTCGCCGACGGCGTTCGGACCGCCGATCTCGGAGGTCACTCGGGCACCAGCGCCTACACGGACGAGGTGATCCGGCGAACGCGGACGAAGATCGACGTGTGGGCGTCGCTCTGACGGTTCCAGGCCCGGCAGCGACCCCCTCGCCGTAGAGTCCCGACCGCATGCGCGTCGCTGTCCCGAAGGAAACCGCTGCGGGCGAGCGCCGCGTCGCACTCGTCCCGGAGACGATCGCGAAGCTCGGTTCGGGGTTCGAGGCGCGTGTCGAGCGCGGTGCGGGCGACTCGGCCGGATTCGCAGACGACGCGTACGCGGAGGCTGGGGCCGAGCTCGTCGACGGCGCGCGGCTCACGTCCGGCGCCGACTGCATCGCATGTGTGCGCTCACCCTCGGCCGAACTCGTCGCCTCGCTCTCTTCGGGCACCGTCGTCGTCGGCTTCCTCGAGCCCCTCACCGACGCTGCGGGGATCGCGCGGCTCCGCGAGCGTGGCGTCATCGCGTTCGCGATGGAGTCGATCCCGCGCATCACGCGTGCGCAGTCCATGGACGCGCTGTCCTCGCAGGCGACCGTTGCCGGATACAAGGCAGTCGTGCTCGCAGCCGATCGCGTCCCGCGCCTCTTTCCGATGCTCATGACGGCCGCCGGGACGATCGCGCCCGTGCGGGCGCTGATCATCGGCGCGGGCGTCGCAGGGCTGCAGGCAATCGCGACCGCGCGTCGGCTCGGCGCGGTCGTCTCGGCCTTCGACGTCCGTCCGGCCGTGCAGGAGCAGGTCGAGAGCCTCGGCGCAGCCTTCCTCGACCTCGGCGTCCGCACCGAGGAAACGGAAGGTGGCTACGCGAAGGAGCTCACGCCCGAGCAGCAGGCACAGCAGCAAGCCGCGCTCGCTGAGCGCATCCCCGACTTCGACGTCGTCATCACGACCGCTGCCGTTCCTGGCAGGCCGGCTCCGAAGCTCATCCCGCGAAGCGCGGTCGAGAACATGCGCGCCGGCTCGGTGATCGTCGATCTCGCGGCCGAGACGGGCGGCAACTGCGAGGTCACGGTGCCCGGCGAGGACGTCGTGCACAGCGGTGTGACGGTGATCGGGACGACGAACCTGCCGTCGCTCATGTCGTACCACGCGAGCCAGCTCTACTCGCGCAACGTCGGCGCGCTGCTCGCGCACCTCGCCCCCGAGGGCCAGCTCACGCTGGACTGGGAGGACGAGCTCACGAGCGGCGCTTGCGTCACCCGTCCCGAGGCATCGGAGTGACCGAGCTCACGTTCGTCATCGAGCTGACGATCCTCGTGCTCGCAGCATTCCTCGGCTTCGAGGTGATCTCGAAGGTCCCGGCGATGCTTCACACCCCGCTCATGTCGGGGACGAACTTCATCCACGGGATCGTCATCGTCGGCGCGATCATCATCCTCGGCTTCGCCGACGACACGTTCACGAAGGCCGTCGGGTTCGTTGCGATGGTGCTCGCGACCGCGAACGTCGTTGGCGGCTGGTTCGTGACCGATCGCATGCTCCAGATGTTCAGGCGTCGGCCGGAGCCGAGGAAGGACGATCGCAAGTGAGGCTCCGCACACGTCCGCGCCCTCCTCAGTCGTCGCTCGCGGTGCGCGCGCCGGAGGGCACAGTACAGTGGTACGGGCCCGGAAGGCCGCGTGCCGCGAGCGGCGGCAGGCGGCGGCGGAGCCGGGCTCCGCCCGGCGAGAGCCGCTGCCGGCGAGGAGGGCGCGGCGTGATCTCCGACCCCGACGTCCTCAGTCTTCTCTACCTCGTCGCGATCGTGTGCTTCGTCCTCGCGCTGCGCTTCCTCTCGTCACCCAAGCATGCGAGGCGCGGGAACTGGCTCGGCGGCGTCGGGATGCTCGTCGCGATCGCGACCACGCTGCTGATCGAGGGGATCTCGAACTGGGCACTGATCGGCGTCGCCGCGGCAATCGGCAGTGTCGTCGGGCTCGTCGGCGCGCGCAGGGTCAAGATGACCGCGATGCCGCAGATGGTGGCCCTGTTCAACGGGGTCGGCGGCGGGGCCGCCGCGCTCGTGGCCCTTGCAGAGTTCCACGAGCTCGACGGCGTCCTCACGTGGGACGAGGGGCTGTCGATCGCGCTCTCGGCCTTCATCGGCTCGATCTCCTTCTCGGGCTCGCTCGTCGCGTTCGCGAAGCTGCAGGAGCTCGTCAGCGGACGGCCGATCGTTTTCCCCGGCCAGAACGTCGTGAACATCCTCGTCCTCGGGGGTGGTGCGGCGCTCGGCGTCGCGATCGTGGCCGGGCTCGAGGAGCAGTGGGCGATCGTCGCGCTCATCCTGCTCGCACTCGTATTCGGCGTGATGTTCGTGCTCCCGATCGGCGGCGCGGACATGCCGGTCGTCATCTCACTGCTCAACGCCTTCACCGGGCTCGCCGCGTCCGCCACGGGCTTCGTTCTCGACTCGACCGTTCTCATCGTCGCCGGGATGCTGGTCGGCGCCTCCGGCACCCTGCTGACGATGCTCATGGCGAAGGCCATGAACCGCTCCATCGCGAACGTTCTCTTCGGCGCGTTCGGACAGGTGCAGGCAGGGGTAGGACAGGCGCGCGCAGACGACGGGCGCACGGTGCGCTCGACGACGGCCGACGACGTCGCCGTCCAGCTCTCGTTCGCACGCAAGGTCGTCGTCGTGCCCGGGTACGGCATGGCCGTCGCCCAAGCGCAGCACGACGTCCGCCAGCTCGCGGACCTCCTCGAGGAGCGCGGAGTCGACGTGAAATACGCGATCCACCCGGTCGCGGGCCGGATGCCCGGACACATGAACGTCCTCCTGGCCGAGGCCAACGTCCCGTACACGCAGCTTCTCGAGATGGACGAGATCAACCCGGAGTTCCCGCAGACCGACGTCGCGCTCGTCATCGGCGCGAACGACGTGACGAACCCGGCAGCACGCAGCGACACCTCGAGCCCCATCTACGGAATGCCGATCCTCGACGTCGACAAGGCCGCAAGCATCATCGTCATGAAGCGGTCGATGAACCCCGGCTTCGCGGGCATCGACAACGAGCTCTACCTCGACGAGAAGACGACGATGCTCTTCGGCGACGCGAAGGAGTCCGTGCTGAAGCTGATCTCCTCGGTCAAGACTGCGTAGGGGCGAGGCATGCCTCGCCCTCGTCCCTCGTGACGATTCCGGTCTTCCGGGCCGCCGACGTCGAGCGCGCGGTGTCGCCGCACGAGGCATACGACGCGGTGCGCCGCGCGTTCGAGGCGCACGCACGGGCCACGTGGTCGATGCCGTCGAAGGTGTACGTGTCGAACTACCCGGCGGGCGACTTTCGCGCGATGCCCGCGATCGGCGACGGCCACGCACTCCTCAAGTGGGTCACGTCCTTCCCGGGAAATCCGGCGCGCGGACTGCCCACCGTCACCGGGCTCGTGCTCCTGTCGGATGCCGAGGACGGACGACTGCTAGCCGTGCTCGACGCGGCCGCGGTCACCGCCCTGCGGACGGCGGCGGCCGGCGTCCTCGCCGCCGACACGCTCTGCCGCTCGCAGGCATCCTCCTATGCGGTCGTCGGATGCGGCGTGAACGGCGCGGAGACCACGCGCATGCTGGTCGCCCACGGCTTCGCTCCGGTCGTCTGGGACGTCGACGAGGCGCGGCGCCGGTTCGTCGCGGATCGGCTCGGCGCTCGTATGGCGTCGAGCGCCGCCGAGGCGCTCTCGTGCGAGGTCGTGATCACCGTGACCCCGGGAGCCGATGTTCTCTATCCGGCCGGCTCCCTCGAACCGGGGCAGCACGTCTCGCTGATGGGCGCCGACGGACCGGGAAAGGCCGAGGTCGCGATCGCGGAGCTTCGCCGCGCGCACCTCTTCTGCGACGACTGGGAGCAGGCGAGCCACGGCGGCGAGTTCGCCGCTGCCGTGGATGCGGGCGTGATCAGCCGCAACGACGTCACGGAGCTCGGTGCCATCCTCGTCGGCGACACCGACGGCCGTCGCAGCGCCGGCGACATCACGCTCTTCGACTCGACCGGGCTCGCGATCCAGGACCTCGCCGTCGCGAAGGTCGCGTACGCGAAGGCCGGCGAGCTCGACCTCCAGCAACTCGAGCTATAGGGCCGAGGCTTGCCTCGCCCTCGTCCGTCACCTCAGTGGACGAGGAGGCGCGAGGGCTCGAACACATCGAGCAGCGGGTCGCGGTCGCCCAGGATCGCTCGCGCGACGAGCCTGCCGCAGGCGTATCCGAGCACGTTGCCGTGGCCAGAGTAGCCGCCGGCGATCCAGAGCCGTTCGTCGCCGGGCATGCGCCCCACGACCGGGACGAAGTCGAAGACCATGCCGAAGATCCCGGCCCAGCGGTAGTCGATGCGCAACGGCCGGCCGACGTGCTCCTCGACGAAGTGCTCCAGCGCAGCCTGGACGACGGGCGTCGTGACCTCCTCGGCCGTGAACTCCGTGTCGAGCGAGACGTCACGGAAGCCGCCGGCGACGATGCGGCCGTCCGGGCGCTGGTGCCAGTAGTCGAAGCCGTGCCGGCCGTAGTGCGGGATCTCGAACAGCATCTCCTCGACCGGCTCGGTCGCGATCACCTGCCCGCGCGTCGGGACGATGAGCCCTTCGAGCTCGCCGAGAAGGCCGCTCGGATACCCGTCCGTCGCGACGACGACAGTTCTGGCGCCGAGACTGTCCGTCGAGTCGACGCGGGCGTGCTCGTGGATCTCGACACCGGCTGCGGCGGCGCGCTCGGCGATGCGTCGCACGAGCCGGGCAGGCTGCAACACACCGTCGGGCGGGTGGAACAACGCGGCCGGGTAGCGAGAGAGCGGTTCTCCGAGATTCTCGCGCCACTCGGCCGCGAATCCCACGTCGCGTAGCGCCTCGTACTCCTCGCGCAGCTCATCCCGCTCCTCGTCGTCCACAGCCAGGCGGAGGCTGCCCGTGGCACGGAACGCATCGCCGCCCAGGACCGCCAGCTCCACGAGCTCCGCTTCCGTCCACTGCCAGAGCGCGGCGGTCGCATCGTCGCCGATCGACTCGGCGAGCACCGGATACGGCGCCGCGCCACCCCGCAGCGCGAAGCCACCGTTCCGCCCGCTCGCGCCCCCGGCGATCTCGCGTGCCTCGAACAGCCGCACCTTCAACCCGGCCTGGGCCAGCTCGAGCGCGCACGCACAGCCAGTAATGCCACCGCCGACGACGGCCACATCGACGTCTCCACCGAGCTCGCGGCGAGGCAGAGGGCTCGTCGGCTCGGCGAGCCAGTACGACGTCGTCTCCATGGCAGGCGATCCTAGACTGCTGCTCGATAGACACCGTCCTCGAGTGTCACGCGACCGGCCAACTCGAGCTCGAGCAGCGCTGCCGAGACGGCGGCCGGCTCGACGCCCGAACGGCGCATGAGCTCGTCTGCGGTGAGGGCACCTTCGCTGAGTCGCTCGAGCAGTGCGCCTGCGACACCATCGAGCACCGCAGCCGGCGGCTTCGCAGGGTCTATCCCGAAGACCTCCAGCACGTCCGCGGCGCAGGTCACGGGCGTCGCGCCGAGCCGGAGCAGCGCATTCGTCCCGGCCGAGAGTGAGCTCGTGATCTCTCCCGGCACGGCGAGTACCTCGCGGCCCTCCTCGAGCGCGAAGTCGGCGGTGATCAGCGCGCCGCTGCGCTCGCGTGCCTCGATCACGACGGTCGCTCGGCAGAGCCCGGCGATGATCCTGTTGCGGGCGGGAAAGCGCCACGGCGCAGGCTCCACGCCCGGCTCGTACTCGGAGACCACGAGGCCCGAGTCACAGATCCGCAGCGCAAGCTCGGAGTGAGCGGCCGGGTAGTCACGATCGACGCCGCACCCGAGCACGGCAACCGTGACGCCTCGCGCGTCAAGCGCCCCGCGATGGGCCTCACCGTCGATGCCTCGAGCCATCCCACTCACGACGACGAGCCCGGCCGCGGCCAGGTCGCGCGCGAGGGAGCGCGTGACCGAGCGGCCGTACGACGAGCAGGCGCGCGCGCCCACGAGCGCGACGGCGGGCTGGTCGAGAAGTGTGGCGTCCGCGGATCCGCGGACAAACAGGGTCGGCGGCGGATCGTGGATCGCCGCGAGGAGCGACGGAAAGGCAGGATCACCGCGGCGAATCGACGAGATCGCGGTCACTTGGCCGCGATCTCTCCGGGCATTCGATACGAGAGCGCCTCGGCGACGTGCGCGGGCTCGACCGACGAAGTACCCGCCAGCGCGGCGATCGTGCGACCGACCCGCGCGACGCGCGCGCGCCCGCGACCCGAGAGCGGCAGCCGGTCGACCGCGCTCGAGAGGAGCTCCGACGCCGCGTCCGTCCGTCGCGGCGGCAACTGCAGCATGCGCTCGCGCGCCTCGACGACGCGCGCCCGTACCTCGCCCGAAGCCTCCGCCAGCGGAGCTGCGAGCTCCGCCGCGCGCGGCCGCGGCATCGCGACAGCAAGATCGAACCGGTCGAGCAGCGCGCGTGAGAGCTTCTCCCTGTACGCGGAGAGCCGCTGCGGCGAGCACGCACACTCGACGGCCGGATCCCCTCGGCCGCCGCACGGGCACATGTTCATGGTGCCGACGAGTTGGAAGTGCGCCGGGAAGACCGCGTGCCCGCCGACACGTGCGACCGCGACGAACCCGTCCTCCAATGGCTGTCGCAGCGACTCCAGAACGGAGCGCGGGAACTCGGGCAGCTCGTCCATGAACAGCACACCGCGGTGCGCCAGGGAGATTTCGCCCGGCCGCGGGCTCGGCCCGCCTCCCACGATCGCCGGCGCGGATGCCCCATGGTGCGGAGCGCGGAAGGGCGGCACGGCCACGAGCGCGCGGCCGGGTGGGAGAAGTCCCGCGACCGAGTGGATGCGCGTCACCTCGAGCGCATCCTCACGCGCCAGCATCGGGAGGATCCCCGGCAAGCGCCGGGCGAGCATGGTCTTGCCGGTTCCGGGCGGTCCCATCAGGAGAAGGTTGTGCGAGCCGGCCGCAGCGATCTCGAGCGCTCGGCGCGCGCGTTCCTGACCGCGGAGGTCCGCGAGATCGGGAACGGAGCCGTTCTCGAGCGCGCACTCGTCGATCGGCTGAAAGGCGGGGGCGTCGATGTGCCCGCGGAGGTACTCGACGGCCTCGACAAGGTGCCGAACGGCGATGGGCTCGATTCCGGCGAGCGCTGCCTCCGGTGCCGACTCGGCGGCACAGATGAGATGACGCAGCCCCGCTCGCCGCGCACCCTCTGCGACCGCGAGCGTTCCGGAGACGGGACGGATCGTCCCGTCGAGCGCCAGCTCCCCGACGGCTGCGTGGTCGGCCAGTCGCTCAGGAGGAAGTTGCCTCGTGGCGCCGAGCACCGCCAGCGAGATGGGTAGATCGAAGCCGGAGCCCTCCTTCCGAAGCGCAGCGGGAGCGAGGTTCACCGTGATGCGGCGGTTGCCCGGCCACTCCAGCGAGGCCGACACCACGCCGCTCCGGACGCGATGCTTCGCCTCCTGACACGCGCGATCGGCGAGACCGACGATCGCAAACCCGGGGATGCCCGACTGGAGGTGCGCTTCGACCTCGACTTTCCGTGGCTCGAGGCCGACGAGTGCGTGGGTCACCGCGCGTGCAAGCACTCCTGCACGGTGCAGGGAAGACGGTCACGGATGGTGACCGTCTTCCCGAAAAGACAGCTACATCTCTAGGGCGTGTAGCAGAGGCTGTACACGGTGAAGGTGCTCGACTCGCCCGTGTCGTTTCCACCCACGGCTTCGAAGCCGATGACCTGGTTCTGAGCGTTCACCTTGGGCTCGAGCTCCTGCGTGACCAGCCGGAGATTTACGCCGTCGTCACCCCACGACGTCCCTCCCGAGATCGCGCGCTCGTTCCCCTGGCAGTCACTTCGAATGCGGCCCGAGATCCAGATCCCGTTGGCCAGCGCATCAACCACAGTGACTGACTGCTGCCGCAGCGTCACCGCGCCGATCGCACCCGCTGGACCCGCGGCACCAGCCGGCCCCGTCGGACCCGAGGGGCCCTGAGGTCCCACCGGCCCTGCGGGGAGCTGACCGGGAGCGAAGTCGGACCGAAGCAGCGACCGGTTCGCGACCTTCGACGAGTTGATCGCGTTGTTTCGGACCTTCGCGTTCGTCACGGCGCCGTTCACGAGCTGCGGCGTGTCGACCGTGTTTCGACCGAGCTGCGTGACGGCTGCGACGCTCGTCCCGCCGAGCGCGACGAGGAGCGCCAGGCACGCAACCACCATCGCCGGCGACGGCCGGCGCAAGAGCTTTCTCATGCTGTGTCCTTTCTGGCGAATATCGAGCCAGGCTACCCCTGGTGTCGGCCGGCCCAGCTGATCTCTTACGTCTCCCGAACACAGACGAGAATCGACTCGAAGTACTCGCCCGCGCGTCGCCCGGTTCGGCGATTGACGTGGCGCTCGAGTCGCTCGACGAGACGAAGGCGGCTCCGCTTCAGGATCTCGGGGTAGAGGTCGCGCCGGTCGTTGACGACGACGAGCACCGGCGCGCCGGCCACAAGTTGCTCCGAGCATCGGCCGAGGACGGACGAGATGCCGGCCGTATAGCTCTCGATCGCGCGACGGCTCGTTCCCGCTGCCGCCGCACCGAGCTCTCGCTCGCGGCGATCGTCGAGCCCGAGGATCTCGTACGCGTAGCGGTGCTGCTCGTGGTAGTCGATGAGACCCGGATAGGGCGGCGACGTGAGGATCGCGTCGAAGGAGTCTTCGAGCTCGACCTCGGTCGCGTCGCCGTGGACGATCTCGGCCGCGCGCCCGCGTGCGCGAACGCGCTGAAAAGTTTTCAGCCTGTCGAGCGTGTCGACGAGGTAGCGACGCAGGAACTTGTCGGCTTCCTGCACGGGCGTGCAGGTTCGGCGGTGCTTGTGGCACCAGTACGGCTCGCGCTGCGGGGACCGCGGGAAGTCGAGATCGAAGTGCGTCGTCAGCCGCGCCGACCGCGCAGCGCGGGCGAGGACGACGCGAAGGACGTCGGCGTGCTCGTAGCCCTCGAGCAGCGCGCGGAACCCGAGGAGCTCGGCGGCGGCCACCGGCGCGAACCACTCGCCGACGTAGCCGCTTGGCCGACTGCGTGAGCGGTCACGACGCTCGTGGACGCTCCGCACGTCGGATTCCAGCCGGAACGGGTCGTACTCGGAGGTCTTCACGCTCATGAGCAGGCAGTTGAACGCCGCGATGTCGACCCCCACGGCGTCGTAGCCCGATTCGAGGCACTGCACGAGCGTCGTCCCCGATCCGGCGAACGGGTCGAGCACGCGGCCGCCCGGTCTCACGTAGCGAAAGAGCAGCGCCTCCACGAGCTGCGGGACGAACTTACCGAGGTACGGGTGGAGGCGGTGCACGTGCTTCGTGCGCTCTCGCTCGGGAAGCTCCGCCTCCGACCAGGAGAGGTGAAGATCGCCCGCGAGCTCGTCGTAGAGAGCTGCCTGTGTCGGGGCCATTGACGCTCCTTCGACGACGGGCGCGCCGGTCCTACGCCAGCGGCACCCGCTCGATGCGCCGTCCCTGCACTCCCGCCGCCTCGAAGGCAAGCTCGAGGCCGGCGAGCTGCGGGCGCGCCGCCAGCCAGCGGACGGCCGCCGTGTGCACGCGCCGCACCTTCTCCTCGTCGATCATCTCGAGCGGGTGCCCGAAAGCCGTGCCGCTCTTCTCCTTCACCTCGACGACGAGCAGCCGGTTGCCGCGCCGCAGCACGAGGTCGAGCTCGTATCGGCCGACCCGAACGTTCGCGTCGACGAGCCGGTAGCCGCGGAGCCTGTAGTGAAGGAGAGCGCGGCGCTCGCCGCGATTCACGCCGCTTCGACGGCGCCGTAGCAGGCAGCCTGGAACGAGCGGCGATGCAGCTCCGACGGTCCGAACGAACGGACCGCCGCGTTGTGTTCGGGCGTGATGTACCCGACGTGCGAGACGAACCCGTAGTTCGGATAGAGCGCGTCCAGTCGCCTCATGACGCGGTCGCGCACGACCTTGGCGACGATGGACGCCGCGGCGATCGCGGCACTACGCGCGTCCCCGCCGACCACGCGGCGGTGTGGGGGAGCGGACGGCCCGAGCCAGAAGCCATCGACGAGGCATGCATCCGCTGGTGGGCACAGATCGTCGAGAACGGCTCGCATCGCCGCGAGATTGGAGCGGTGCAAGCCGTTCCGATCGACATTGCCGACAGGGACGATCCGCACGCTGATCGCGGTGGCGCACAGGCCCACGGCCTCGTACAGAGCCTCGCGCTCCTCCACCGTCACCTGCTTCGAGTCGTTCAGTTGTGCGAGCGGCCGAACACGGGCACCACGAAGGACGTCGTAGTCGAGCAGTACGCCAGCGACTACGAGCGGCCCCGCGAGCGATCCGCGGCCCGCCTCGTCCGTCCCCGCGACGAAGCGCACGCCGAGCTTGCGATCGAATCCGAGGAGGCGCTGGCCGCTGGATCGAGCCACGCGGCCGAGAGTACTCGCTAGCTCTGCCGGAGCTCGCGGACGCGCGCCTTCTTCCCCACTCTCTTGCGCAAGTAGTAGAGCTTTGCGCGGCGCACATCACCGATCGCCATGACCTCGAGCTTCTCGATCTTCGGCGAGTGGAGCGGGAACGTGCGCTCGACGCCGACGCCGAAGGACTGCTTCCGCACCGTGAACGTCTCGCGGAAGCCGGAGCCCTGGCGCTTGATGCAGATTCCCTCGAACACCTGGATCCGCTGCCGGTTCCCTTCGATGACCTTGAAGTGGACGCGCAGCGTGTCCCCCGCCTTGAACTGCGGCAGGTCCGTGCGCATGTTGCGCTGCTCGAGGCTCTCGATGATCGTGTTCATCGCAAAGGAAGGGGCCGGAGGCCGGGTGGCATGGTAGCGAAAGGTTGAATCGAGCTGCGGCTATGTCCCCGCACGCGATGCGACCGCGAAGCGGGCGCCTTCAGGGATCTTCGCGCGATCGGAGACTCCGCGCTAGCGGATCTCCGATCTGTCAGCGGAAAGAAATGCGCTGCGGCGGCCAGTAGGTCATGAAGACCTTGCCGATGAGGTTGTCCTCGGGCACCGACCCCCACACCCGCGAGTCGCACGACTGCGAGCGGTTGTCCCCCATCACGAAGTAGTGACCGGCAGGCACGCGGTAGGAATCCTCGGGGCCGATGTCGCGTCGGTCGTTCTCGATGTAGGGCTCCTCGAGCCGCTTGCCGTCGATGTAGACGAAGGCCGCGCCGCGCCGCAGGCGTATCGCCACCCGCTCACCGGGGAGTCCGACGATCCGCTTCACGAACGTCCCTCCGGCTCCGCATTTCGCCTGTGCCGCCGGCGGCGTCTCGAACACGATCACGTCGCCGCGCTGCGGATCGCGGAAGTGGTAGACGAACCGGTTCGCGAGGACGCGGTCCGAGAAGCGCGACTCGCATCCGGGCGCAGGCCTGGCGCAGTGGAGCGTCGACTCCATCGAGGATGACGGGATGCGATACGGGTTCACGACCCACGCCTTGATCGCGAGGACGATGGCGACAGCGCCGACGATCGTGACGATCCAGTCGACGGCGATCCGCAGCCGCCGCGGAAGGCGTCCGGTGACACGATCGAGTGGGTGGTGGAACTCGTGGTGCTGCTCCGCGTCGGCGGACGACGGAGGCGGCAGCGGCCACGAGAACGGGGGCGCAGGAGGAGGCGGCGGCCGGTACTCACTCGGCATCCGCCACTCGTCGGACTTCTCGGTAAGGCGCTCTTCCGTATCGGTCACGAGGCGCTCCTCACCTGCTCGCGTCTCCACGTGTCGATCCGACCGTGGTCGCCGGAGAGCAAAATCTCCGGCACTGTCCAGCCGCGAAACTCGGCCGGCCGCGTGTAGTGCGGATACTCGAGCCCGCCGTTCAGCGCGACGGAGAAGCTCTCGACCTCACCCGACCCCTCCGACAGGGCACCCGGAAGACGCCGTGCGACGGCATCGACCAGAGCGAGCGCCGGAATCTCGCCTCCGGAGAGGACGTACGGACCGATCGAGATCACGTCGGTCGCCAGATGGTCGAGAATCCGCTGGTCGAAACCCTCGAATCGCGCCGACAGCAGCGTGAGGGCGGGCTCGAGCGCGAGCTCCTCGACGAGCTCTTGGTCGAGCTGTCTGCCCTGCGGCGAGAGCGCGGCGACGCGATGCTCCGGCGAGCCGCCGTACACGGCGTCGAGCGCAGCCGCGACGACGTCGACGCGAAGCACCATGCCCGGTCCACCGCCGTAGGGATCGTCGTCGACCTGACCGGCGCTCAGCGGGGTCGAGTCTCGGTAGTTGAACACGCGAAGGTCGAGCTCGGTTCCGAGCACCGCTGCAAGGGGCCGGCGCTCCCGAATCCAGTCGAACGCGGCCGGAACGAGCGTGAAGACGTCGAGGCGCACGACGGAGAACCGTAGCCGTCAGTCGGTGAAACCGGGATTGAGGTGGATGCGCCGCCCTGTGAGGTCGATCTCGCGGACGCAGACTTCGACCAGCGGCAGCAACAAGCCGGTGTCGAGCTCGAGCGCGTCGTTCGCAGGTCCCGGGAGCACGTTACGCACTCGACCCACCCGCACACCGCGTTCGTCGAGCACGGTCAGGCCGATGAGATCGGCCACGTAGTACGCATCGCTTGGAAGGGGCGAAAGCTCGTCCCGACGGACGGCGAGATCCGCTCCGCGTGGGGCCGGGCGATCGAGCTTGATCGCACGGCGACGCCCCCCAACCTGACGGGAGAGTGTGACGCGTGCGCGCTGCCCGTCGACCAGGAGCTCGGCGCCGACCTCGAATCGGCTCGGATCGTCGCTCGCGTCCTCCACGACGAACGCGCCGTCCGTGCCGTGCGGCCGGCCAACGCTGCCGATGCGAACGACCTCGGGCTCGTGGTTGGAGCTAATCGGCAATCTCGAGCACGTAGCGCTCGTCCGCGCGGGCACCGCCCGCACGAACGACGCTCCGCAGTGCGCGGGCGAGCCGCCCCTGCTTGCCGATCACCTTCCCGACGTCGTCGGGGGCCACGTGGAGATGGAACACTATGGCGTCCTCACGCTCCTCGGTCTCGACGCGAACGGCATCCGGTTCGTCGACGAGCCGTCGTGCGAGCCATTCCAGGAGCTCTGCCACTAGCTAGGCGCCAGAACGAAATCCGCTAGTGCGGATTCCGTTCGCGCAAAATCCCTGAAGCCGGCCGCTTCGCGGCCGGGTCGCCGTGTATTCACTTCAACCTCCCTCGAAGCCGGAGGCCCGAATGAGACGCGAGACGGGTGCCGTGGGCTGCGCCCCCTTCGCCATCCAGTCCTTGATCTTCGCCTCGTCGAGGTCGATCGTGGACGGATCGGTCTGCGGGTTGTAGCGCCCGACGATCTCGATGAAACGACCGTCGCGCGGAGAGCGCGAGTCGGCCACGACGACGCGGTAGATGGGGTTCTTCTTCGACCCGACGCGCGTCAATCTGATCTTCACTGCCATGTGCTGTATGTGCCTTTCTCGTTGGTGAAGCCGGAAGGCTAGCGCCTCGGGCCGCCCACCCCGGGCGGGAGCGTCGGCATCTTGCCCTTGCCCATCTGCTTCATCATCTTCGCCATCTGCTTGCGGGCGGCCATGAGCTTGTTGACCTCGTCGAGCGAGGTGCCGCTGCCCGCGGCGATCCGCCTGCGGCGTTGAATCGAGATGACGTGCGGCACGCGCCGCTCGTGCGGCGTCATCGAGAGGACGATCGCCTCGACGCGCGCGAGCTGGCGCTCGTCGAGATCGAGCCCCTGAAGCTGCTTGCCCATGCCCGGGATCATCTTGAGAACACCCTGCAGCGGTCCCATCTTGCGGATCATCCGGTAGCTCGCGAGGAAGTCGTCGAAGGTGAACTCGCCCGCGCGGATCCGCTTCTCCATCTCCGCCTGGTCGTCCTCCTCGACGGCGGCTTCGGCCTTCTCGATGAGCGTGAGCACGTCGCCCATCCCGAGGATTCGAGACGCCATCCGGTCGGGATGGAAGTACTCGAGCTGGTCGAGCTTCTCGCCGACGGACACCAGCTTGACGGGGCGGCCGGTAACGGCGCGCACGGAAAGCGCCGCACCGCCGCGCGCGTCGCCGTCGAGCTTCGTGAGGACGACGCCGTCGAAGGCGACGCGCTCCTGGAACGCGAGCGCGACATTGACCGCTTCCTGCCCCGTCATCGCGTCGAGCACGAGCAGCACATTCGTCGGCTTCGTCTCGGCGGCAACGCGCTCGAGCTCTGCCATGAGCTCCTCGTCGATGCTCAGCCGTCCAGCGGTGTCCAGGATCACGACGTCGAGGCCCTCTTTGCGCGCCGCTTCGAGGCCCAGCCGCGCCGCCGTGACAGGATCGCGCCGGTCGAGCGCGTAGACGGGGATCTGGATCTGCTTGCCGAGCTGCTCGAGCTGATCGATGGCGGCAGGGCGCTGGAGATCGCACGCGACGAGCGCGGGCCGCTTGCCGTCCTTCCGCAGGAGCAGCGCGAGCTTTGCCGCCGCGGTCGTCTTGCCCGACCCCTGAAGTCCCGCGAGGAGAATCACCGTGGGCGGCCGTCCGAACGCGAGGCGCGAGTCGCCCGAGCCCATGAGCGCGGTGAGCTCCTCGTGGACGATCTTCACGACCTGCTGGCCCGGCGTCAGGCTCTTGAGGACGTCCTGCCCGAGCGCGCGCTCCTTGACCGAGGCGGTGAAGTCACGTGCGACCTCGAGGTTCACGTCCGCCTCGAGCAAGGCCAGGCGAATCTCGCGCATCGCCTTGGAGATGGCCTCCTCGTCGAGGCTTCCACTGCGACCGAGACCGCCGAGCGTGGCCTGGAGCTTGTCGGAGAGTGTGTCGAACACGGCCGGACAGTGTAGGGAGAGACGCTGCGACCAGCCGCGACAGCGGCTGCTTCAGGCTCCTCGCGGAGCGGCGCTCGCGCTAGCGAGTCCGCTTCTGCGGGCAGGCACGCTGTAGGGAGAGACGCTGCGACCAGCCGCGAGAGCGGCTGCTTCAGGCGTTCTCGCGGAGCGGGGCTCGCGCTAGCGAGTCCGCTTCTGCGGGCAGGCACGGTGTAGGGAGTGACGCTGCGACCAGCCGCGAGAGCGGCTGCTTCAGGGGTTCTCGCGGAGCGGGGCTCGCGCTAGCGAGCTCCGCTCCGCGGGCAGGCACGGTGTACGCCCGCCCTTTCGGCTCCTAGACTCGGCTCGTGAGTACGACGATCACGCCAGTGCACGCGCTTCCGGACGGCACCGTGACGCTGCTGTTCGCGGACGTCGAGGGCTCGACGCGCCTCCTTAACCTCCTCGGGGAGCGCTTCGGCCCGGCGCGGGCGCGCATGCGCGAGCTCGTCCGCGAGGCCGCCCGGGAGCACGGTGGCTCCGAGGTCGACTGGGCCGGGGACGGAGTCTTCATCGCCTTTTCGCGAGCTCGCGACGCAGTGGCGGCCGCGGCGCGGATCCACCGGCTCCTAGCTGCAGAGCCCTGGCCCGACGAGGCAGCGCACCGCCTGCGGATCGGCGTGCACACCGGCGAGCCTGAGCTCGGCGAGGAGGGCTACGTCGGAATCGACGTCGTAATCGCGTCGCGCATCTGCGGCTCGGCGCACGGCGAGCAGGTAGTGGTGTCGCAGGCGACGCGGGACGTCTCCGGCGCCGAGCCGCTTCCCGGCGCCTCGTATCGACCACTGGGGCGGCACCGGCTGAGGGACATTCCAGCGGCGGTTCAGCTCTTCCAGCTCGCCGCGCCCGGGCTACGTGAGGAGTTCCCACCTCTGAAGACGCTGACGGCCACGAGCCTCCCGGCGCTGCACCACCGGCTGGTCGGGCGGGAGGACGCCCTCGCGCGCCTGGAGGGCGTTCTCGAAGGTAGCGCGCGGCTCGTGACGATCACCGGACCTGGTGGCGCCGGCAAGAGCCGACTCGCTCTCGAAGTGGCCGCTCGTGCCGCGCTCGATCGCCCGGTGCACCTCGTCGGGCTCGCGCCGATCAGCGTAGCCGAGCTCGTGCCGAGCGCGATCGGTCGCGCTCTCGGCGTCCGAGAGTCGGCGAGCCAGCCGCTGATCGACGCCGTTGCCGACCGGCTCGAAGGAACGGGAGCGCTGCTGTACCTCGACAACCTCGAGCACCTTCCGGGAGCCGCCGCTCATGTCGCAGCGCTGCTCGACCGAGCGCCCGATCTCCAGGTGCTCGCAACGAGCCGAACGGCTCTCAATCTCACGGCAGAGCATGTGCTCCCGCTCGCTCCCCTCTCGATCGACGACGCGGCCACACTCTTCGTGGAGCTCGCTGCGGCGCGAGGCGTTGTCCTGCACGACGAGGCGCTCGCGTCGGTGTACGAGATATGCCGCCGGCTCGACGGTCTGCCGCTCGCCATCGAGCTCGTCGCTGCTCGGCTCGTCGTGCTTCCTCCGGCGGAGATCGTCCGCGCCCTCGAAGAGGGGCTTGCCCTCGAGATGCAGGGACCGATCGATCTGCCGGAGCGACAGCGGACGCTCCGGGCGGCGATCGACTGGAGCTACGGGCGTCTGACGGAGAGCCAGCGCCTGCTCCACGGGACGCTGGCCGTGTTTCGTGACGGGGCATCGCTCGAGGACGCCCGTGCCCTCGCGCTGACTCCTCCCGCGTTCCTCAGCGATCTCGAAGCGATCGTCGGCTGGAGTCTCGTCCGCAGTGAGGCCGGCGACGGTGTCCTTCGCCTATCCATGCTCGAGACGGTGCGCGAGCATGCGCTCGCGAATCTCGAAGCGCAAGGAGCGCTCGCGGGACTGCGCGAGCGTCACGCGGAGCGCTTTCTCGCGCTCGCGCTGGCTTCGGAGACGGAACTCGCAGGACCAGATCAGGCGTCCTGGCGAACTCGCCTCGCACTCGAGTTCGGCAACGTAACCGCGGCGTTCGAATGGATGCTCGCCTCGGATCGCAAGGGAGACGTACTCGCAGCCGCGAACGCGCTAGAGCGCTTCTGGCTGGCCGATGCCAGGCTGACCGAGGCAAAACGCTGGTTGTCGCTAGGTCTCGAGCGCGACGAAGACCTCCCGCCGGGCGTCCGAGGGAGAACCCTTCGAGGACTTGGGCACATCGCGATGAGCCAGAGCGACTGGGAGACCGCCACCACGCTGCTCGAAGAGTCAGCCGTCCTCTTCCGAGACAGCGGTGCCACGAGTGAGGAGATCGTCGCGCTGAACTACCTGAGCTTCGTTTCCCTGCGCCGAGACGACACGACGGCGGCGGCATCCCATGCCACGCAGGCGTTCGAGCTTGCCGCGCCGATCGGAGACCCGCGTACGACTGTCACCGCGCTGGTGGCATTGGCCGACGTCGACTGGGTGTGCGGGGACTACGACCAGGCGCTCGAGCGCTACGACGAGGCCGTCGCGCTGAGCCGCAAGGTCGGTGACCAGCTCCTCGTGGCCGACACGATCTACAACGCAGGAATGGCTGCGTTCCAGGCTGGACAGCCGTCTCGGGCTCGGCTGTCGTTCGACGAGGCGCTCGACATCGCTCGCATGCTGGGCGAAGCACCGCACACGGCCGCCGCAAGGTTCATGCTCGGCCAGCTTGCCGCCCTGTCAGGTGACTCGGAGGCCGCGCTGGAGCACGGACGGTGCAGCTTCGAGCTCTACACCGAGCTCGAGGACGACCGATCGAGCGCTCGCTGCCTGGTCGTGCTCGCAGGAGCGGCAGTCGCGGCCGGACGCCACGAGGACGCCGCACGACTGCTCGGCGCCGCATCGTCACTTCGCAGCGACGAGACGCCTGACGCGTTCGAGACCGCCGTGCTCCATCGCTACCTGCCCGAGCTCGACTCAGCGCTCGGCACGACCCGCAGCACGCTCGAGTCCGAGGGAGCAAGGCTCGGTACGGCACAGCTCGCCGAGGTTGTCTCTCTGCGAGCAGAGGAGTAGGCTCGCCGCGCACTCACCCAAAGGAGGGGTCGTGAACGGAGAGTTGGTACGCAACAAGCCTGTCCCAGCCTTCATCGGCGTATCCAGCATCGACGGTGACGAAGGAGCGTACGACGAAGAGCCTTCGCTCACGAGCGCGATCGACCGGGCCGCTCAGCTCGCGCACGCGGACGGGCACGCGGGGGAGGTGTTCCACTTGACGGTCGAGATCGTCCCGAACGAGCACAACCAGTGGGTGCGAACCTACCGCGCCATCATCACTGGCGCCTGATGCGCTGAGGAGACGCGTCAGTCGCTCGTCGCGCTCGAGTTCATCGCCTTGAAGCCGCCGAGCTCGGCGACCGTGACGTCGGCGACGACAGCGGTCAACCCGACCGTCGCGACAAGGCGACGCCTCGTCAGCACACCGAGCACGAGTAGCGCCCAGCCCGCGAGGCCGACCGGACCGAACGCGATCACCGTGTCTCGACGGGCGCCCAAATGACGTCTTTATCGGCCGCTCGCTAGACGATGCGACGCGGGCGCGAAGCGCCCGCCTTTCGGGATCTCCGCAAGACCGGAATCCGCACTCGCGGATTCCGGTCTTTGCGTAACAGACACTTCAGCCAGACCAGCTCGCGACCGCAGCCGGAAGGGAGACGGCGCCGATCCGATCGATCACGTGCGGGTCGGCGGCGTAGAGGTTGTGGAGCGGAACGATCCGGATCTCGGGCTCACCCGTGATCCCGAGCTCGCTCACGACCGGCAGCATTCGTTGCTCGAGGAAGCCGTTGAAGGCCTGCTCGGTCTGCCAAACGTCGACCACCTCGACACCCTCGTCTGTGACGGTCGCCATGTGCAGCACCGCGCCGGCAGGCGGGTTCGCGTCGAGGCCGAGCCTCGCCATGACGGCGTCGTACTGGTCGGATGTAAGGCCCGGCCAGTGCATGGTCATCGCGACTGCCATTCCCAGTCCTCCTTCCCTGCGTCGCTCCAGGGTTCGGTGATCACAGGGTACGCGGGCGTGGCGACGCGTGCAACGAACCTGTAGCCCTCGTTCGAGGGATTCGGAGATCGAGCAGCTCACATGATCAGAGCGCGGGCGTAGTCAGCGGCGTCGAACGGCCTGAGATCATCGACGCCTTCGCCGACACCCACGAGCTTCACCGGCAGACCGAGCTCGACCGCGATTGCGATCGCGACGCCACCGCGCGCGCTCCCGTCCAGCTTGGTGAGCGCGACTCCCGTGACGCCGGCAGTCTCGCCGAAGAGCTTGGCCTGCTGCAACCCGTTTTGGCCTGTCGTCGCGTCGACGACGAGGAGCGTCTCGTGCGGCGCTCCCTCGATCCGCCCCTCGATCACACGCCTGACCTTCTCGAGCTCCGCCATGAGGTTCGACTGCGTATGCAGGCGGCCCGCAGTGTCGATGATCGCGACGTCCCGTCCGCGCGCGCGAGCGGCCTCGACGGCATCGAACGCGACCGCTGCTGGATCGGCTCCCCGCGGAGCACCGACGAAGTCGGCGCCGGCCCGCTCGGCCCAGATCTCGAGCTGCTCCTCGGCGGCCGCACGAAACGTGTCCGCCGCGCCGACGAGCACGGAGCGATCGTGCTCGTGGAGCTTCCGTGCGAGCTTGCCGATGGTCGTCGTCTTTCCGGTCCCGTTGACGCCGACGACGAGGATCACGCTCGGATGTGCCTCGAGTGCGAGCGTCGGTGGATCTCCGAACACCGACTCGACCTCCTCGACGAGCGCGTCCTCGAGATCTCCCGTGATGCCGCGCGCCTCGAGCCGCCGTACGAGCTCGGCCGTCGCGGGAACCCCGACGTCGCTTCGGATCAGCGCCTCCTCGAGCCGCTCCCAGGCCTCGTCGTCGGACGAGTCGAGCCCCGCCGACGCGAGCTCGGCGGTGAGCGCGTGACGGCTCTTTGCGAGCGACTCGCGCATCCGGCCGAAGAAGCCGGTGCGTTCGGGCTCGTCCGCCTCCGTGACGTCGTCCCCGAGGAGCTCCGACCAGGTGTAGCTCACGCCGTGGCGGCGAGAGGCTGCTGGTGCTGCGGGAGGCGCCGGGAGACGACCTGGGAGACGCCGTCAGGCCCCATCGTCACGCCGTAGAGGATATCCGCGGCCTCCATCGTCCTCTTCTGGTGGGTCACGACGACGAACTGCGCACGATCCGAGTACCGGCGCAGGAGCTCGACGAATCGCGCGATGTTCGTGTCGTCGAGGGCGGCCTCCACCTCGTCGAGGAGGTAGAAGGCGCATGGCCGCGCGAGGAAGAGCGCGAAGAGAAACGAGATCGCGCCGAGCGCCTTCTCGCCGCCCGAGAGGAGCGAGAGGCGCGTGACGCGCTTCCCGGCGGGCCTGAGCTCGACCTCGATTCCCGGCTCTGCCCCCTCGTCGTCGGCCTCGACGAGCCGGAGCCTGCCCTCGCCGCCCGGGAAGAGCGTGGACGCGACCTCCTCGAAGTGCTCAGCGACGGCAGCGAACGTCTCCGCGAACCGTCGCTCGACGGTCGCGGTGAGCTCCGCACGCAGCTTCCCCAGCTCCTCGAGACTCTGCTCGAGATCTTCGCGCTGCATCTTCAGATCGTCGAGGCGCTCCTTCTCGACGTCGTACTCCTCACGCGCGAGCGGATTCACCTGACCCAGCGTCGCGCGGCGCAGTTCGAACCGCTCGACCCGCGTCGAGAGCTCGTCGCGGTCGTCCCCGCCCGCTGCCTCGACCTCGCCCGCCGACTCGAGCCGCCGCGCGGCGTCGGCAACATCGGCTTCGATCCTCGCAATCTCGATCTCGGCGGCGTTGACGGCTGCACTGGTCTCCTCGAGCTCGCGCCGGAGATTGACCTCCGCTGCCCCGAGTGTGCGGAGCTCCTGACCGAGCTCGCCCGATCTCAGCGATCCCGCATCGGCGCGCGCGCGGAGCGGCGCCTCGAAGCGACCCGCGGCACGACCCGCAGCTTGGATGCCGTCGCGCAGTGCCGTCGCGAGGTCGACGAGCCGGCTCAGTGCCTCCGCGTCGATCGACGAGGCGCGGAGCCGGGGCGCCCGACCGAACGCCACCTCTGCGACACGCGCGCGCTCTACCGTGTCCTCCGCAACGCGAGTCGCCTTCGCCACCTCCCCCTCGAGCGTCGCGGCTTCAGCGGCGAGCGCAGTCCGCCGACCCTGGAGCTCGAGCAGGACGGCCTCAGCCGTCTCTCCGGCGAACCACAGCTCGCCGCGCGCGGGGTCGTACCCGAAACCTTCGGAAGTGACGGACGGCGTCGTGACCTGGAGCAAGGCGTCGAGCGGCACGACCGGGAACTCGCCGACGAGATCCTGCGGCGAGCGACCTGCGAGCACGGTGAGGCTTCCGAGGCCCGCTGCGCGGGCGCGCTGAAGGAGCGCGAGGCCGACGACTGGGTCGTCGGCCATGACGGCGGCTGCGCGCGTGCGAAGCGCAGCGGCGACGGCTCGCTCCGCGCCGGGCTCGACGTCGAGGGCCGTGAGAGCAAGTCGTGCTCCGTCCTCTGCCAGCGCACGCGCAGCGGGAGGAAGACCTTCCTGCTCGGCGAGCGCCTGCTCGAGCGCGCGCATGCGCTCCCTGACCAGCCCCGCGCGCTCGGCAAGCGCCGTCCGCTGGCGTTCGGCGTTCCGCGCGGCCTCGGCGGCGCGTACCGCCTCGAGCTCGAGGCGGGCAAGGTCGCTCTGCCCCTGCTGATCATCGGGGGTCGCGGGTGTCTCCGCCCGGAAGCGCTCGAGGAGCGCAGCCGCGGACTCCGCCCTCAGCTCGAGTCGTTCGCTCCCGCCCTGCAGCCGGTAGCGCGCTGCAACCGCGGCCTCGCGCCGTCCTGCGGCGTCCGAGAGCTCCTCCTCTGCCCGCGCTCGATCTGCGAGCAGCCCCTCCAGCCTGCCCTGCACACCTCGCTTCGAGAACGCGGCAGCATCACGGCGTTCCAGCGCCTCGGCGCGACGCGAGCCCGAGTCGGCGAGGTCGAGCTGCGCGATCCTCGCCTGTAGTCCGGCAATCTCGACGCCGAGCTTCTCTGCGCGCTCGGCCGCGGTCGCCTGAAGTGCGAGCGGCCGGAGGCGCTTGCGCACTTCCTCCTCGACGTCGCGCGCGCGCTCGACTTGGAGCGCGACGCGCGCGAGCTTCAGCTCGGCGCGATGCCGCCTCCGCTTGAACTTCCCGAGCCCGGCGGCCTCCTCGACGAACGCCCGCCGGTCCTCCGCCCTGGACGCAAGCACCTGCTCGACCTTTCCCTGGCCGACGATCGAGTGCATCGCCGAGCCGAGCCCGACGTCCGAGAGAATCTCGACGAGGTCCGTACGCCGGACGGCGGCGCGGTTGACGAGGTACTGGCCCTCGGCGCCGCGCACGAGCCGCCTCGCGATCGAGACCTCGGAGAAGTCGAGATCGGGCCACGTGCCGTCCTCGTTGTCGAAGACGAGCTCGACCTCGCAGTGCTCCGAGGCCTTCCTGTCGCCGCCGCCGGCGAAGAGCACGTCATCCGGCCTCTCGGCGCGAAGCTCGGACGGTGTCAGCGAGCCGGCGGCCCAGACGATCGCGTCGGCGATGTTCGACTTGCCGGACCCGTTCGGCCCGACGATGACGGCAACCCCCGGCTCGAGTGAGATCTCGAGCGTGTCCGGGAACGACTTGAAGCCGCGGATGCGAAGCGAGCGCAGGTGCACCGAGGCCGCATTCTCACGACGGCTCCGGACAGCGAAACGCTCGGCGGTAGCCCCGCCGTGCTCGGCGACCGGACCGCGCACGCCGCTCGGCGCCGAATTGTTACACATAGGTGCTACATTCGTGCCACGATGGAGCACGTGAGCGTTCGTGACCTGCGCCAGCACCTGAGTCGGTACCTGCGGCGCGTCGAGCAAGGCGAGCGGCTCGTCGTCACGGAGCGGCGTCGACCCGTGGCGATGCTCGCTCCTCTGCCCGAAGAAGACGACGTCCTCGACTACCTCATTGCCATCGGTGAGGCGACGCCTGCGCAGGGCGACTTCCTCGACCTCCCGCCGCCGAAGCCGGCGCCTCCGGGCGCTCCGTCGTCCGAGGAGATCTTCGAGGATCTTCGTGCTGACCGGTTCTGACATCGCCTACTTCGATGCTTCCGCTCTCCACAAGCTCGTCGTCGGCGAGCCGGAGAGCGAGGCACTCCGGAAGGCTGCCCGGGCCTGGCCGCGGCGAGTAACGAGCAGATTGGCAATCGTGGAGCTGATCCGAAGCGTACGCCGCGCCGATCCCGCCCTCGAGCCTGCTGCAACGCGCCTGCTCGCCCATGTCAGCCTCCTCGTCGACACCAACCGCGTGCTCGTCGCCGCAACGCAGCTCGAGCCGCAGACCCTTCGCGCACTCGACGCGATCCACGTGACAACCGCGCTTCGCGTGAGATCCGCTCTCGTCGCCTTCGTGAGCTACGACCGGCGCCAGCTCGAGGCGGCGGAAGCGCTCGACCTACCGGTCGCCTCGCCGCGTTGACTCAGATCCGGTCGGGCACGACGCCAAGGGCGTCGAGCGCCTGCATGGCAGCTTCCTGCTCCGCCGCCTTCTTGGTCGAACCACGGCCGATGCCGAGCTGATCCCCGGCCACGTGCGCTGCACACACGAACTTGCGGTCGTGCGGCGGGCCCTCGACCTCGAGCACGGTGTAGTGAACCTGGCGTCCGGTACGCGCGAGCGCCTCCTGGAGCTCCGTCTTGTAGTCGACGTGGCTCGAGCGCGCGTACTCGATGCGCTCCGAGAACGCCTCGACGAGCGCGGGCTCCATCGCCTCGAAGCCATGCTCGAGGTACACGGCCGCGATCGCCGCCTCGAGCACCGCGGCGAGGACGTTCCGGCTACGCGAGATTCGCTGGAGCTCGTCCGCCGGCGCGTCGGCCGCTTGCTCGAGGAGCCGCTCGCCGAGCCCGAGCTCCTTCGCAACGGCCGCGCAGCTCTGCCGCGAGACGACGTGCGCCCGCACCTTCGCTAGCCTTCCCTCGGACGCTGCGCTGAAGCGGTCGAAGACCGCACGGGCGATTGCGAGCTCGAGGACGCTGTCGCCCAGGAACTCGAGCCGTTCATACGAGTCTGCGCGATCCTCGACCCACGAGGTGTGGGTGAACACCTGCTCGAGTCGGTCGGAAGGCAGCTCCGCGATCAGGCGGCCGAGCTCGTGCGTCCCGGACGCTTGATCCGGGTCAGGCCCGATGCGCGATGACGTAGTCGATCGCCTTGCCGACGGTCGTGAGCTCCCGGGCGTCCTCGTCGGGAATCTTCAGCCCGAACTGGTCCTCGAGGTCCATCACGACCTCCACCAGATCGAGTGAATCCGCGCCGAGATCTTCCTCGAACGACGCCTCTTCCGTGATCTCGCTCTCTTCGATGCCGAGCTTCTCGCTCAGCGCGCCTTTGACCTGCTCGAGGATCTCCTCACGCGAAGTCGCCATGCTTGAAATCTCACCTCTCTGCCGTCGGGGTCGTGGAGCGCGACGATGCTAACACGTGGGGGGAAACCGAGGTTTCCCCCCACGAGCCCCCCCTTCCTGCCCGCACTGGCAACTGATTCGCGGTTCGCCTCCCGGCCGGCATACCGGCCTCCGGCGCCACACGCAGGCGCATCCTTCAGCGCTGCAGACGCTGCTTGCTCGGCGCATCGAGCTCCGCGAGACGCTCGTGTAGCCGTTCGACGACCCGGTGCTCGACTCCGCGAGCCGCGTGCCGGATCGCATTTCCGATCGCGATGCGCGAGCTCGAGCCGTGTGCGATCACGACGAGCCCGTTCAAGCCGAGCAGGTAGCCGCCGCCGTACGTCTCCGGATCGAGGCGCTCGCGGAGCTTCCGCGCGGAGGGACGAATGAGCGCCCCTCCCAGCCTCCCTCGCGTGGAAGCCTCGAGCTCGGAGCGGAGTGCGTCGAGCAGGCTCATCACTGTCCCCTCGAGCGTCTTCAAGGCGACGTTGCCCGTGAAGCCGTCCGCGACGATGACGTCCGCGTCGCCCTCGAGCAGCGTGCGGCCTTCGGTGTTCCCGCCGAACCGAAGGCCCGCCGCGCGTAGGAGCTCGTGCGCTTCGAGCGTGAGCTGGTTGCCCTTCTCAGGCTCCTCGCCGATCGAGAGGAGCCGGACCTCCGGATCGCGCACCTCGAGGATCTCCTCCGCGAACACGGCGCCCATGTGGGCGAACTGCACGAGATGCTCGGGCCGGCCGTCCGCGTTCGCGCCGGCGTCGATGAGGACACTCCGGCCGCGCTTCGTCGGGATGACGATTGCGATTCCCGGGCGGTGCACTCCCGGAAGCCGGCGGATGTGCAGCAGCGAGGCCGCCAGCATCGCGCCCGTGTTCCCGGCCGAGACGACTGCGGCCGCCTCGCCGTCGGCGACGGCACGAACCGCACGAACGAGCGACGAGTCCGGCTTCGAGCGAACCGCGTCGACCGCATGGTCGTCCATGTCGATCCACTCGGACGCCTGGACGAGCTCGAGTCCGTGGGTCGAGAGGGTCGCGGGGCCAAAGAGAACGGGCTGGATGCCGGACGAGGCTGCCGCGGACGCGCCGGCGACGATCTCGTCGGGCGCGCGGTCACCACCGAGAGCGTCGACGGCAACGCGGACCATGGGCGGAGACTCTACGGCGCGTCGAGGCGGAGCGGTTCGACGTCCCGGCCCTTGTACGTCTTGCAGTTCGGGCAGACGCGATGCATTCGCTTCGGTTGCTTGCAGGTCGGGCAGACCTGGACGTGCGGCGTGGTGAGCGCGTGCTGGGCGCGGCGCTTGTCACGCCTCGACCGGGATGTCTTTCGCTTCGGGACGGCCATGAGCGGCTGGGCACTATAGCGGCAGCTTCAGCTCTCTGGTCGGCGCGATCCGCTCCAGAAAGCGCCGGTCGTGCGAGACGACGACGAGCGTTCCCGCGTAGTCGACGAGCGCACTCTCGAGCTGTTCGACGGCCTCGAGATCGAGATGGTTCGTCGGCTCGTCGAGGATCAGGAGGTTGACGCCACGGGCCTGGAGCTCAGCGAGATGAGCGCGCGTGCGCTCCCCGGGTGACAGCGATGAGCACGGACGGCCGATGTGATCCGCGCGCAGACCGAACTTCGCGAGCAGCGTGCGTGCGTCGGCGCGCGTGAGCGCCGTTCTCCCCATGAGCTCGTCGACGAGCACGGCGTCTCCGGCATACGCGGCGCGCTCCTGGCCGACCGCGCCGATCACCGTTCGTCGCCCGACCAGGCGTTCGCCTTCGGCGAGCGGAACGTCGCCGAGGAGCATTCCCAAGAGCGTCGACTTGCCGGTGCCATTCGCTCCGACGATCGACAGCCGCTCGCCCGGCGCGAGGTCGAGGTCGACCGGCCCGAGACGAAAGGCACCGCGGCGGACGACAGCGCCCGAGAGCTGGAGCACCAGATCGGACGGGCGCGGCCCCGCGTCGAGCGTCAGCTTCAGCTCCCATGGCTGGAAGGGCCTGTCGGGCAGCTCGTTGCGTTCGAGGAGCCGCTCGGCCTGTCGCACCTTCGTCTCGAGCGCATGCGTCGCGCGTCGGTCCTGCCCTCCCGTCTTGTCACCGAGCGAGGCGCCCTTCGAGCGCGCCTCGGTCCGCCGCGTGCTCAGGAGCGTGGTGAGCTGCTTGCGCCGAAGCTGCGCCTGCTCGAACTCCGCCAGCGCAGCGGCGCGTTCGGTATCCCGCGCCCTCTCGTAGTCGCTCCAGCCTCCCGCCCACTCCCGCACGAGCCGCGTGTCCGGCTCGATCGAAGCGATGCGAGCAACCGTCCGGTCGAGGAACTCACGGTCGTGCGAGACGACGACGAGAGCGCCGCGATACCCGTCGAGAAACCGCTCGAGCCGCTCGAGCCCCTCGAAGTCGAGATCGTTCGTCGGCTCGTCGAGGAGCAGCACGTCGAAGCGCGAGAGGAGGATCGCGGCGAGAGCGGCGCGAGCGGACTCGCCCCCCGAGAGCCCAGCAAGCTCGCGGTCGAGATCGACGCCGAGCCCGAGGTCGGCACAGGTGGCGCGCGCTCGCGGCTCGAAGCTCTCCGCGCCGAGCGAGACAAGCCGATCGAGGGCCTCCGCGTAGCGATCCGCGGCTGGCTGCCCGTCTGCCAGAGCACGCGCGGATGCTTCGAGCTCCCGTTCGGCCGCGGAGATACCCGTGCGCTGCGCAAGCGAGTCGAGCACGGAGACGCCGACCTGCGCTGTCCGTTCCTGCTCGAGATAGCCGACCGTGAGCCCGGAGGGGGCGCGCGCGACGGTCCCGGCGTCGGCCTCTTCCTGACCGGCCACGATTCGCAGCAGCGTCGTCTTGCCGACGCCGTTGGGGCCGACCAGGCCGATGCGTGCCTTCGGGCCGATGGTAAGCGTGACCTGGTCGAGAATGACGTGCGCGCCGAAGTGCTTGCCGACGCCCGCGAGCTGTACTCGCATGGACGGACCTCCGAGACCGTGAGAGCGCACACCTGTGGCGCGCGCGAGAACGGGGATGGGTCCGCTAGTCCGTCATCAGAAGGCGCCAAGTGCGCCGTCCGGGATGGTAGACGACGCGGTAAGCGCGATGTAAGGGCCTGTAAGAGGTCCGCAAGAGTTCGCGGCGCGCACCCCTCCGAGCCGTCATAACCGGTGACGACCAAGGGAGGGATCATGTTTCTGACCACCCGTTCGGACCGTTGGGCCATCGTGGCGGTCGTTCTTCTGACGATCGTCGCGGTGTGTGCGCTCGCCATGCCGGCGGGCGACGGTGAGGCCGCGCCGACCGCGCCACCGCAGAACACGGCGGAGCCGACGATCAGCGGCCGCGCAGAGCAAGGCCAGACGCTCTCCGCAGCACGGGGAGACTGGAGCGGCAGCGGGCCGATCTCGTACGCGTACCAGTGGCTACGGTGCGGGGCCGACGGCGGTCGCTCCGACGGCGGCGACTGCGCAATCGTGTCGGGTGCGACCCGTCGCGATCATCGTCTCGGCAGCTCCGACGTCGGGTTCCGCATCCGTGTCCGCGTCACGGCGTCGAACGCGGACGGCTCGCGCACAGCGGCGTCGAACCCGACGGGCACCGTCGTCGGGCCGCCGGTGAACACGGCCCAGCCGTTCCCACGCGGTGCGATGCTGGTCGGCCAGGTCGTTACGGCCGAGCCGGGCACATGGACGGGAAAGTCGCCGATCTCGTTCTCGTATCGCTGGCTGCGCTGCAACTCCGCCGGGGGCGAGTGCCAGTCGATCGCAGGCGGGGGCTCGCGCAGCTACCGCGTCGCCTCCGACGACATCGGGCGCAAGCTCCGCTTCAACACGACAGCACGCAACTCTCTCGGGTCGGTGACCGTGATCTCGACCGAGTCCGCCATCGTGAGCGAGCCACTGCCGTCAGGAGCGATCCGCCTGCCGAGCGGCGAGATCTCGATCCCCGCGGCGAGCGTCCCGTCGAACCACCGGCTCGTCGTCTCGCAGGTGGTGTTCTCGCCGAACCCGGTCACGCGGCCGCAATCAGGTGATCACGGTTCGCGTGCGCACGAAGGACACGCGAGGGTTCGTCGTGCGCGATGCACTCGTATTCGTGCGCTCGACGCCGCGTGTGACGACGGGCGGAGACCGACAGGTGGCGACGACGGACGGCTGGGTGACCTACCAGCTCGCCCCGAACGGCAACTTCCCGCGGCCGCGGCGTGGCTTCAACGTGCAGTTCTTCGTGAAGGCGTATCGGTCGGGCGATCCCGGCCTCGGGGGAATCGCCGGTTACCGGCTCGTGCAGGTGCGGTTGGCGGGATGAGCTCGGCCGGGGCCGAGGGATGGGGCGAGATGTATCTCGCCCCTACAGCTCGTCGCGAAGCTCAGCCAGTGCCGCCCAGCGGGGGTCGGGCGTGCGTTCCATGTGCTCGTGCGGCTCTTCGTTCAGGTCCTTGCCGCAGACGGGGCACAGACCCGCGCAGTCCTCGCGGCAGAGGATCTGATCCGGAAGCTCGAGCGCGACGGCGTCGCGCGCCCACACGCTCAGCTGGAGCTGCTCGTCGGCGACGTATTCGGAGCGCAGCTCGTCTGCCGGCGGCGCGTCGAAGTCGTGAAACTCTCGCGCGCGCACCTGTCGTGCGACCTCGGCGAAACCCAGACAGCGCATGCACGCTCCGCTCAGGTGCGCCTCCAGGTGCATGTCGAGCACCATCGCGCCGGATGCCTGCGAGATCTCCAGCTCGACCGGAATCGTCGCCGGCGTCGCTTCGTAGCGCTGCCCCCCGAGCACAAAAGGCTCGAGGGTCGACCTCGTACGTCTCACGCCGTACCTCACCGGGACGGAGCCGCAGCGTCCTCAGATCCACCGAAGTCATGCGCTGAGCGTAGCGCCCTCGTAGGAGATTAGCTCTCCTGCTCGCTGATACAGTGTCGATCATGGAAGCTGATAGCTGGCTCGGGCTCGACCTTCGCCACCTCATCGCGCTGAAGACGATCGCCGACGTGGGATCGTTCGGGAAGGCAGCGGAGAAGCTCGGCTACACGCAGTCGGCTGTCTCCCAGCAGATCGCGACGCTCGAGCGGATCGTCGGGCTACGGCTCATCGAGCGCCCGGGCGGCCCACGGCCCATCTCACTGACCGAGGCCGGGCAGATCCTGCTGCGCCATGCAGAGGCGATTCAGGCGCGGCTCCTCGCGGCGAAGGCCGACATGAGCGCGCTCGAGGCCGGGGACGCAGGACGCCTTCGCGTAGGGACGTTCCAGAGCGTCGGCGCCAAGATCATCCCCCGCCTCCTTCGCAGCTTCTCCGAGAGCCACCCGCAGGTGGAGGTCGTGCTCAGCGAGTCGCAGGACGAGAGCGAGCTTCTCGCGATGATCGAGCGCGGCGAGCTCGATCTCACGTTCTGGACGCTCCCGGTCATCGGAGGGCCCTACGAGGTGGTGGAGCTCCTGCGAGATCCGTACGTCCTGATCGTGCCAGCCGGCTCGCCGCTCACCGAGCTGAAGCGGCCACCGTCGCTGAAGGAGATCGCTCTCCAGCCACTCATCGGGTTCAACCAGTGCAGCGCGATGGCGCACGTCGATCTGCAGCTCTCGGCCGCCGGACGCGCTCTGAACTACGTGTTTCGCTCGGACAACAACGGAACCGTCCAGGGGCTCGTGGGTGCCGGCGTCGGCATCAGCGTGTCACCCCGGCTGACGGTCGACGAGGATGATCCGAGCATCGCCGTCATCGATCTCCACGGGCGAATCGAGCCCCGCGTCATCGGCCTGGTGTGGCATCACGAGCGACACCGAAGCCCGGCCGCGGAGGCGTTCGTCGACTCTGCGATTGCCGTCTGCCGCGAGCTCACGGCCGAACCAGCGGCCGCCTGAACCCAGCGTCGAGTCGACACAACGACGCGACCGCGAAGCGGGCGCCTTCAGGGATCCTCGCGACCGGGTGTCCGCGCTAGCGGATTCCCGGTCTGCGGGCTAACTCAGCTGAATCGCTCGAAGTCTTGCGGCTCGTCGAGCGGCTCGGGGCCGATGCCTGCCACGACCGTCTCCTGCGAGCGCTCGTGGAGCCGCTCGCGCCCACGCTTCACCGCCGTGAGGAACTTGTCGAGGTTGAGCTCGAGCGTCGAGAGAATCGAGTCGGCCCAGTCCTCCATCTCGAGCCGGGTCTGGCGAGCCTGACGCTTTGCCTCGTCGACGATCTCGTCCGCCTGCGTCTCGGCGAGCTTGACGATCTCGGTCTGTGACGCCTCCCGCATAGCCTGCTCGCGCGCGTCCTGGATGATCCGATCGCACTCGCGCTTCGCCTCGGCAAGCATTTCCTGGCGCTCCTTGACGATCCAGCGCGCCTGCTTGATCTCCTCCGGGATCGTCGCCCGCATCTGGTCGAGGATCTCGTAGATCTCCTCGCGGTCGAGGCGAACCTGATCCGTCAGGGGCACAGCCTTCGCGTTGTGCACGAGGTCGTCGAGCCTGTCTATGAGTACGAGTACGTCCATGGGTCGGGAAGTCTAGATGCTCGATCGGAGATTCACGCCCGGCCAAGGCGGTCACGACCAAGCCGGCCGTCGCACTCACTCGTCGTGCAGGCAAGTAAGCGTGTGCGGTGAGGGAGGGTGGCGATCCGGCGCCGTGTCGTGGCCGTCATTCGGCCCGCGTGAATCTCCGATCGAGCAGCTGGCGTCTATTCGGAGGGTGAGACGGGTGCTCCGGGCCTGCCGTGCGGGTAGATCTCGACGAAGCGCTTGCGACCGCGGGCGGAACGAGCTCGTCCACTCTGCCGCCGAACGAGGCGATCTCCTTCACGCCGCTCGACGAGACGAAGCTGTAGAGCGGGCTCGACATGACGTACAGCGTCTCGATCTCCGGTGCGAGCTGCCGGTTCAGGTGGTTCATCTGGAACTCCCACTCGAAGTCCGCGATGACGCGCAGCCCCTTCACCATCGTCTTGGCGTCGTGCTTGCGCGCGAAGTCGACGACGAGCTCGGAGAACACGTCGACGACGACGTTCTCGCAGCTTCCGAGCGCGTCCTCGAGGAAGGCGACGCGCTCCTCGACTGTGAAGAGCGTCTGCTTGTGCGCGGGATCGCGCACCACCCCCACGACGATACGGTCGAAGATTCCCGCCGCGCGTCCGATGACGTCGACGTGCCCGTTCGTGACGGGGTCGTACGAGCCCGGGCAGATGGCTGTCAGCACTGCGAGAACACCGTGATCCGCGCGGAACCGTAGCGCCGGGTCGTGACGAGGTCGAGTGGAAGCTCCGGCTCGACGCGATCGGAGGTCTCGACGACGACGAGCGCGTCGTCCTCGAGCAGGGCAGAGAGATGCTCAGCGAGCACTCCCGCGTGCCGATCCCACTCCTCGTACGGAGGGTCGACGAGGACGAGGTCGTAGCGTCGACCGCGAGTGCGGTCGTCCCGAAGTGCGGCTACGAAATCGCGGTTGGCGACGACTGCTCCGGTGAGCCGCAGCTTCTCGAGGTTCGCCTGGATCACGCGCGCGGCGTCTCGATCGCGCTCGACGAAGACGCAGCTGGCAGCGCCGCGTGAGAGCGCCTCCAGCCCCATCGCGCCCGAGCCGGCGAAGAGATCGAGCACTGCGGCCCCGTCGACGGGGCCGACGATCGAGAACACCGCCTCGCGCACGCGATCGCCGGTCGGCCGCGTGCTCGCGCCCTTCGGCGCGGCGATCCGGTGCCCCTTCCGCGAGCCGGCGACGATCCTCACGAGTCGCCGAGATGTTCCGCTTCGCCCAGGAGGCGGTCGACGTCGTCGACGAGGAGTCCCTCGTCAGGAAGCGCACGCGCCGCGTCGCGCGCGCGCTCGAGGAGATCCTGGTCGCGGCGCAGACGGACGAAGCGAAGGTCCGAGTAGCCCGACTGACGCGCGCCGAGGAGCTGACCCTCTCCTCGGATCTCGAGATCGCGCTCGGCGAGCTCGAACCCGTCCGTCGTCGCAACCATCGCCTCGAGCCGTTCGGTCGCCGTCTCCGAGAGCTCGTCCCGCGCTCGCGAGACGAGCAGGCAATACGACTGCTCCGCGCCCCGTCCCCACGCGACCGCGCAGCTGATGGAGCTGCGCGAGGCCGAAGCGGTCGGCTTCCTGGACGATCATGATCGTCGCATTCGGCACGTCGACGCCGACCTCGATCACCGTCGTTGCAACGAGAACGTCGAGCTCGCGCGCCTTGAACTGCGCCATGACGCTTCTGCGCTCGGCCGTCGGCAGGCGGCCGTGGAGGCACCCGACGCGATAGCCGCGAAGCTCGGCGGCACGGAGGCGTGCGGCCTCCTCCTCGGCGGCGCGCGCCACCCGCGTCTCGGAGGCCTCGATCAGCGGGCACACGACGTAGGCCTGCCGCCCGTCGTCGAGATGTCGACAGAGGCGCGAATAGGCCACCGAGCTGCGATCGTCCGTCACCCACGCGGTGATCACCGGCCTGCGGTCGGCGGGCGGGAGCACGAGCTCGCTCACCTCGAGGTCGCCGTAGACGGTGAGCGCGAGCGTGCGCGGGATCGGGGTCGCGGTGAGATGGAGGACGTGCGGGCTGCGCCCTTCCACGAGGGCGGTGCGCTGCGCGACACCGAAGCGGTGCTGCTCGTCGACGACCGCGACTGCGAGATCGCCGAAGTCGACCTCCTTCTCGATGAGTGCATGCGTCCCCACCACGACGTGCGCGTCGCCCGACGCGATGAGCTGGCGCACGGCCGCGTGCTCCTTCGCGCGCAGCGAGCTCGTGAGCAGCACGACGCGAACGCCGAGCGGCGCGCACAGCTCGTCGATCGTGAGGAAGTGCTGCTCGGCCAGCGTCTCCGTGGGCGCCATCAGTGCGCCCTGGCGTCCCAGCTCGACCGCACGCAGAAGCGCGTGGAGCGCGACGACGGTCTTGCCCGAGCCGACCTCGCCCTGGAGGAGGCGCTGCATCGGGAACGGGCGGTCGAGGTCGGCGTCGATCTCGGCCATGGCGCGCTCCTGGTCCGGCGTGAGCACGAAGGGAAGCGATGCGCGATAGCGCTCAATCAGGTCGCCGGCGGCTCCGAGTGGCTGCGCTGATGCGCGCTCACGCGCAGCCGTGGTGCGCAGGAGGGCGAGTCTGAGGACGAGCAGCTCGTCGAAGGCGAGCCGAGCCCGGCCGATCTCCGCCTCGGCGAGCGACCGCGGGCGGTGCACGACGCTGAGCGCGTCTGCTCGTGTCGGAAGGCGCTCGGCTGCGAGGAGCGACGCGGGCAGCTGCTCCTCGACGTCGCACGCGCGCTCGAGCGCCTGCTCGTGGAGGTCTCGCAACTTCTTCTGCGCGACGTCCTCGGTCGCCGGATAGACCGGTGCGAAGTCGGCCGTCTCCGAGTCGCCGTCGAGGTCGTAGGAGGACACGGAAAAGCCGTGCCGGTTCGCGCGTCCTCGGATCCGGATCGCCGTTCCCGCCACGAGCCTGGTCTCGAGCCACGGCTGGTTGAACCACGTCGCCTTGATCTCCCCCGTCTCGTCGGCGATCCGTGCGGTGAGGATCTTCAGCCGGCCCCGCCGGCGACTCGTGGAGGAGCGGACGACGCCTTCGATAACCGCTTCCTCGTCGCCGAAGAGGTCGCAGATCCGCTTCGCCGGCACGGGCTGCTCGTAGCGGCGTGGACGCTGCCAGAGCAGATCCCCGACCGTGCTCACGCCCAGCTTCGCAAGCCGCTTCGTGAGCGTCGGGCCAACGCCGTGAAGCGTCTCGATCGACGCGGCGAGGAGCTCTGGCCTGGGCGCGGACGGAGGCCGCGGCCAGTGCCCGGGCGCCTCGGCGCCTCCGAAGCCGACCGGCAGCAGCGTTCGTACGACCGTCCCCATCTCAGTCCGATGATAGGTCCCGCGTACGCCGTTCAGCCGTCTACCGCAAGCGTGTACAGCCAGCCGGGCTGCCAGCGGAACGACTCCTCGACGAGCTCGTCGAGCGGAGCGCCCTCGAGCAGATGGTCGAAAGCCCACTTCGTCGCCGAATGCCCGATCACGACGATCTGCTTGTCCGGATATCTCGGCGGGAGATCGGCGAGGAAGCTCCGCGCTCGCGCGACGACATCGACGTAGCTCTCCCCGCCCGAGTACGGATCGAGAACGTGCTTCGTCCGCTCGACCTCGAGCCGCGCCACGGCGGTGCCGTTGAGCATCCCGTAGTTGCACTCGCGCAACCGCCAGTCGTGGAAGATCGGGAGGCCGCGGCCGCCGAACGCGATCTGCGCCGTCTCGACCGCGCGTCCGAGATCCGAGCAGTACACCGCGACGATGTCGTCCTCGATCCGGCGGTCGCCGAGCTCCTTCGCCTGGCGGCGGCCGAGTGTCGAGAGCTGGCCGTCGAGCCAGCCGGAAGCGACCCAGCGCTCGTTGTCCGTCGTCGTCGAGTGCGTCTCGAAGAGAATCTCGATCTTCGACGCGCGCCTGCGCCTCGCCATCTGGTGCCGACCACTTAGTCCGTGTCTTGGAACCAGAAGAAGCCGACGGCACCGGGACCGACGTGCGTCCCGACGACGGCGCCGAGTGTCGACGTGAACTCGATCTCGGCCTTCGGCCGGACGCGCCATGCGAGCTCGGAAAGCGTCCCGACCCACTCGTCCGCGTTGGCATGCGC
Source organism: uncultured Gaiellaceae bacterium (assembly GCA_963783705.1). Classification (GTDB taxonomy): domain Bacteria; phylum Actinomycetota; class Thermoleophilia; order Gaiellales; family Gaiellaceae; genus GMQP-bins7. Next base: position 29,637 of record CAWAOK010000007.1, on the reverse strand, counting down.
GATCGCGATGCGCAAGCCGGGCCCGTCCGTCGTGGCCTCGACGAAGCGGCGCTCGAACTCCGCCAGCGCCTTCTGCTTTCCGCGCACGCGGGCGACGGCGATCACCACACCGTCGTCGACGCCGAGCACGGGCCTCAGGTTGAGGAGCGAGCCGGCCAGCGCCTGCGCCTTGCCGATCCGGCCCCCGCGCTGGAGGAACTCGAGCGTCTCGACGGTGAAGAGGACGTTCGCGTGCGCGTAGAAGCGGTCCACGAGCTCTGAGATCTCGTCGTCCGTCGTGCCACGGGCGAGCCTGCGCTGGATCGCGTGCGCGAGCATCGCGATGGCGAGCGATGCCGTCTTCGAGTCGACGACGCGGACCTTGTCGCCGCCGATCTCCTGCGCCGCGAGCTCGGCGCTCTGGAACGTGCCCGAGAGCTTCGCGGTGACGTGGAGTGAGTAGATCCGCTCGTAGGCCGAGAGCTCCTCGTAGGCGGTGACGAAGTCCTGCGGCGTCGGTTGCGCCGTTGCCGGGGTGACCGGCGACGCACGGAGCTTCTCGTAGAACTCGGCCGGCCCGAGCTCGAGGTAGTCGCGGTACGACTCGTCGCCGAAACGGACGTACAGCGGGACGAAGCGCATGTTCGGGAAGCGCGCGGGCGCATCCGGATAGTCCGACGTGGAGTCGAGGACGATCGCGGTGTTCTCGCTCGTCAGGTTCATCTGCGTCACCTCCCGGCCGCTGCACGGACTGCGCGGACGAGCGCGTCGATCCCCTCGTCCTTGCGCACGAGCGCAGCGCCTGCGCTCGACGCGGCATCGTACTCGTCCGCGCCGGCGGAGGCGCTCAGAAAGACCACCGGACCGCCGATGTCGGACGCGACCGTCGCGCCGTCGACGTCGGGAAGGCGGTAGTCGAGGATGACGACGTCCGGCCCGTGCTCGCGGTACGCACGGAGCGCCGCTGCCCCGTCGGGAACCGCGGCCACGACGTCGAGCGCAGTTCGAGTCCCGAGAAGGAAGACGAGAGAATCACGGTAGACATCCGAGTCCTCGACCAGGAGGACGCGGATCGGCGGATCCGACTCGCTCACTGAGCGACGAGCAGGAGCGGATAGTGCGGCTGCCCGCCGTCGTGGACGTCGAGCACTTCGAGGTCGGGATGTCGCTGCTCGATCGCCGGAAGTAACCCGTCGAGGGCCGGTGCGTGCTCGCCCGTGAGGATCGTCAGCACGCTTCGTCCATCGGAGAGGACGCGATCGACCACGTCGTGCACGACGACGTCGAGCGCCGGATCGGATATCACGGCCTTGTCGTCGACGAGACCGAGATACTCCCCTTCGCGTATCTCGACGCCGTCGAGCGTCACATTGCGGGAGGCGATCGTGACCTCTCCGGTCGACGCGCTCGCCAGCTCGGCCAGCATGGTTCGCTCGTTGTCGTCGGGCGCGTTCGACGACACGAACCCGGTCATCGCGGCCAGCCCCGCCTGTACCGACTTCGAGGGGATCACGCGAACGCTCTTCTCGCTCATCGACGATGCCTGCTCGGCCGTGAGGATCACGTTCGAGTTGTTCGGAAGGAGGAGCACCTCGTCGGTCGGAACCGCCTCGATCGCCTCGAGGATGTCCTTCGCGGACGGGTTCATCGACTGCCCGCCCTCGATGACGCGCGTCGCGCCCATGCTCTCGAAGAGTCGGCGATTTCCCCGGCCGGGACACACGGCCACGAGTCCCGTCTCGAGAGTTGCAAGCGCGCTCGGCGCCGCGCCTTCCAGCAGTCGCTCCTCGCGTTGCGCCGTCTGATGGTGCATGTTCGCGATCTCGACGCCCTCGACCACGCCGACTGCCGTACCGAGATTGAGCGCCTGGCCGGGATCGTCAGTGTGGACATGCACCTTGAGCGCAGTCGCATCTCCGACCACGAGGAGCGAGTCGCCGATCTTCTCGAGCTCGCTCTCGAGTGCGTCCTTGTCGAGCGCGTCACCCTCGACCACGAAGACTGTGCAGTAGCGAAACTCGGAGAGCTCGAGATGGATGGCGTCGAAGCCGAGCGACTCCGTCTCGACCGGCGCGTCCGGAATCTCCTCTCCCGTGGCGCCGTACACCATGCCCCGCGCGATCTCGACGAGCCCGGCGCCGCCCGCGTCGACGACGCCGGCGTTCCGCAGGACGTCGAGCAGTTCGGGCGTGCGCGCCACCGAGTCCTCGCCGGCGGCCAGCACGGCACGCAGGAGGTCGTTGGGCGAGACGCGGCGATGCTCCTTCCGCTCGCTCTCCTCGGCCATCTGCCGGATGACGGTGAGCATCGTCCCCTCCACCGGTCGCTTCACCGCGCGGTACGCCGTGTCACTCGCGCCGCGGAACGCCCGACCGAGGAGTGCTGCGCTCACACCTTCGTGCTCGCCGAGCACCTCGACGAATCCGCGCACGATCTGCGAGAAGATGACGCCGGAGTTCCCACGCGCGCCCATGAGCGCCGCGCGCGTCACGTCCTTCGCGACCGCCTCGCTGTCGATCGCGCTCGACGTGTCGAGCGCCTCGACGATCGACCGCAGCGTGAGAACGAGGTTCGTGCCCGTGTCGCCGTCGGGAACGGGATACACGTTCAGGTCGTCGATGCGGCGGCGGTGCGCCTCGAGATTCTGCAATGCACTGCGCGCGAGATGGCGGACGACCTCGAGCTCCATCTAGTGCCGGACTCCTTCGATGTGGACCTCGAGCGACGCGATCGGGAGCCCGACCATGCGCTCGAGCTCGTACAGCACGCGGGCGCGCACCGTCTCGGCTACCTCGGAGAGCTTCACTCCGTGCTCGACCACCACGCGGAGCTCAACGACGAGCCCGTCGGGGCGGACATCGACGTCCACGCCCTTGTTGATTCCCCACGGGACGAGGCGCGAAAGCCGTCCGCGCCCTGCGAGCGCGACGACGCCGTAGCTCTCGGCGGCCGCCGCGCCGACGATCTGCGTGATCGCCGCAGCCGAGACGGCAATGCTCCCCCGCTCGGTCGTGGCGATCACGAAGGGCTCGCGCTCCACGGGGGCGAGACTACTACCGCACGCTTTGCGCAGACAGAACGTTCGTCCCGCAGCGCCCGGTTTGAAGAGGATCCCTGAGAGCGCTCAGACTGCTTTGGAGACCTTGCCGGCCTTCAGGCAGCGAGTGCAGACGTAGGCGCGGGTCGCGTGCCCGTCGAGCATGACGCGCACGCGCTGAAGGTTGGGGTTGAACCGTCGCTTGGTGGCGACCATGGAGTGGCTCCGGCTGTTGCCGAAGCCGGGCTTCTTCCCACAGATTGCGCAGACCTTGCTCATGAGCGGGTGCGGATGGTACCGATCCACGCCACCCTCCTGCCGGCGGTGCAGACTCGGCCGACGATCACGCGCTCAGCACCGCGTGCTCGATCCGCTCGGTGAGACCTCTCGTCGCCGCGACGGTCGGGCGCTCGGACTCGACGTCGATCTGCTCACCCACCACGATCCGGACGCGCGTTCGCAGCGGGAACGCGCGCGTGCCGGTCATCCGCACGGGGACGATCGGCGTGCCGGTGACGAGGGCGAGTCGGGCGGCGCCACGATGCCAGGGCCGGCGAGCGAGCTGCTTCGACGTCCCCTGCGGGAAGATGCCGAGCACCTCGCCGCGCCGAAGCAGGTCGGCTGCCTCGCTCATGGCCACGTGATCGCCGCCGCCCCGCTCGACCGGGAACGCGCCGAGCGCGCGCAGGGTGGACGCAAGCACCCGATTGCCGAACAGCTCGGACTTCGCCATGAATCGGATCTCCCGGGTCGTCGCGACCGCGATGATGAACGGATCGAAGATCGACTCGTGGTTCGACGCGAGAATGCAGCCGCCGTCAGCTGGCATGTTCTCGGCGCCAACCAGCTCGACGCGGTAGATGCTTCGCATGAACCCGCGGAAGCCGATGCGGTGCAGGAGTGCGTACGCATTCACCGACTTCATGTCGCGCAGCAACACGAAGTTCCTATCGGAACTCCGCGTTGCGCCAAATCCCTGAAGGCGCTCGCTTCGCGAGCGCGTCGCTGCGACAACCCGACGACGCCGTTACCTCGAGGCAGCTGCGCGGAGATGTGCGAAGAGATCGGCCATCTCGAGCGCGCTGCGCACTGCTTCGGCGCCCTTGCCGATCCGCGCCTCGGCCTGCTCGACTCGATCGAGGGTGAGCAGCCCGAACGAGACCGGAACTCCGGTCTCGAGCGCGGCGAGCTGGAGGCCGCTCGCTGCCTCGCCGGACACATAGTCGAAGTGCGGCGTGTCGCCGCGAATGACGCAGCCGAGCGCGACGATGCAGGCAAAGCGCCGCGTCTTCGCGAGCGCGGTCGCGGCGAGCGGGAGCTCGAACGCGCCGGGAACGACCATGATCGTGATCGCCTCCTGGCGAACTCCGGCGGTAGCGAGCTCGGCGAGCGCGCCGTCGAGGAGCTGCGTCGTGACGCTGCCGTTGAAGCGCGAGACGACGACGCCGACGGCGCGGCGGCCGCCTTCGGAGACGCCCTCGAGAACCGCGTAGCCGTCGGGGATGTGGAGGTCTCCGGCCGCGTGCTCCTGCGAGAGCTCGACCTGCATCGGTATCTCGTCGATCTCTCCCTCTTCGAGCTCCGGCATGTCCTCGCCGACCTCGACCGGTTCGACGACCTCCGGCTCCGCCTCGACGGCCGTGGCGACTGGCTCTTCGGGGTCGTCGTCCGCGGCGCCGGCCGCCCCCCAGGCCGCTGATCCATCGTCCTCGGGCTCGACATGCACCTCGGGCTCGACTGGCGTCGACGGCTCGGCCACGAGCTCATCGTGCGCCTCGCGGTCTCCGTCCGCTCGCGCCCAGTCGTGCAGGACGTTCTCGCTCGTCGAATCGATGTCTCGGCTGCTCATGACTTCTCCGCAGATCCCGAATCTGCGGATGCAGATCCGGGATCGCGACAATCCCTGAAGCGGCCGCTCGCGCGGCCGGCGTGCGTGTATGACGTGGATCGAGTGATTGACACAGAGCGTCTCATTCGGCGTCCTCCGACGGCGCGCCCTCGAGGCGGGCGCCCTGGTGGTGGAGCTTCGTGATCGTGTGGCCCAGCTTCTCACGTTTCGCGGCGAGGTAGCGCGCGTTCTCCACGGTCGGCTCGACCTCGAGCGGTACCTGCTCGACGACGGTCAGCCCGTAGCCGTCGAGTCCCGTCAGCTTGCGCGGGTTGTTCGTGAGGATGCGGATCGTCGTGAGCCCGAGCTCGGCGAGGATCTGGTTGCCGATCCCCCACTCGCGCGCATCGGCCGGGAAGCCCAGCGCGAGGTTCGCCTCGACCGTGTCGAGCCCGTTCGCCTGCAGGTCGTAGGCACGGAGCTTGTTGAGAAGGCCGATGCCACGGCCCTCCTGGCTCATGTAGAGGACGACCCCGCGGCCCTCGGCCTCGACGCGCGCGAGCGCGACCTCGAGCTGCTCCCCGCAGTCGCAGAGCAGCGAGTGGAAGACGTCACCGGTAAGGCACTCCGAGTGCACGCGGACGAGGACGTTCTCCGCCGTCTCGATGTCGCCCTTCACGAGCGCGATGTGCTGCTTGTCGGTGAGGAGCTCGCGGTAGGCGATCGCCTGGAACTCGCCGTACTCGGTGGGCAGGCGCACGGACACGGCGCGCTCGACCAGCTTCTCGCGGCGACGGCGGTACTCGATGAGGTCGGCGACCGTGACCATCTTGAGCTCGTGGCGCTCGCAGAACGCCGTCAGGTCCGGGACGCGGGCCATCGTCCCGTCGTCGTTCATGATCTCGCAGACGACGCCGGCCGGGATGAGGCCCGCGAGCCGGGCGAGGTCGACCGCCGCCTCCGTCTGTCCGGCGCGCCGCAGGACGCCACCCTGCTTCGCGCGGAGCGGGAACACGTGGCCCGGCTGGACGAGATCGTGCGCCACCGAGCTGGGGTCGATCGCGACCTGGATCGTTCGCGCGCGGTCCTGCGCCGAGATTCCCGTGGAGACGCCTTCGCGAGCCTCTATCGAGACCGTGAACGCGGTGCCGAGCGGAGTCTCGTTGTGATCGGTCATCGGGCGCAGCTCGAGCTCGTCGCAGCGCTCGGGCGTCAGGCAGAGACAGATGAGCCCGCGCCCGTGCGTCGCCATGAACGCGACCGACTCCGGCGTGACGAACTGGGCGGCAATCGTGAGGTCGCCCTCGTTCTCGCGGTCGGCGTCGTCGACGACGACGACGAAGCGCCCACAGCGGATGTCCTCGATCGCCTCCTCGATGGTCGCGAAAGGCGACGCTGTCTCCGGTGGTCTCAGATCGGTTGCCACGTGCGGATCGTAGCCCTCAGCTGCGTGAGATCAGCCGCTCCACGTACTTCGCCAGGACGTCGACCTCGAGATTGACCGGACGGCCCGGCTGTAGGTCGGAGAGCGTCGTGGCCGTCAGCGTGTGCGGGATCAGCGCGACGGCGAGGGCGTCCGGGGCGAGCTCCGCGATCGTCAAAGAGACGCCGTCGACCGTGATCGAGCCCTTCTCGACGCAGTAGCGCAGGACGTCCTCGGGTGCTTCCACGAAGACGCGAAGTCCTTCGCCTTCTGCCTCGACCGACTGGATCCGGCCGACCGCATCGATGTGCCCCTGCACGTAGTGCCCGCCCAGCGCCTCGCCGGCGCGGATCGCCGGCTCGACGTTGACCCTGCCCTCGGGCTCGAGGTCGCCGAGCGTCGAGCGGGCGAGGGTCTCCGGGACGGCGTCGAAGGCGATGGCTCCGCCGTCGATCGCCGTCGCCGTGAGGCAGCAGCCGTTGATCGAGACGGAGTCGCCCACGCTCGCGCGCGCGGCGGTCTCCGGCGCGTGAACGACGAGCCTTCGACCACCACCGATCTCCTCGGCCTCCGCGAGCACCCCGAGCTCGCGCACGATTCCCGTGAACATGCCGGAACGTTACGGCTCGTTGAGATACGCCTGCAGCAGCACGTCGTCGCCGATCGGTCGCGCCTCCATACGCGTGAGCTCGAGGGGGCGCGGCATTCCCTCGAGCATCCCGGGCCCCTCGCCCGAGATCCGAGGCGCGACGAACACGAGCAACTTGTCGACGAGATGGGCCTCGAGGAACGCGGCGGCGAGCGTCGGCCCGCCTTCGAGCAGCAGCGACTGGACTCCGTCCGCCGCGAGTGCTTCGAGCTCGTCGCGAAGCGGGCCTTCGCGTAGCTCGAGCTCGGAGCCGTCGGGCAACGGCCCGCGCCCGAATGCGATGCGGCGCGGCTGCCGGAGCACGGGGACGTCGCGCGCGTCGAGGCGGGGGTTGTCCCAACGGACCGTGCCCATACCAACGGCAACCGCGTCCGACTGCGCGCGCAGGACGTGGACGAGCTTTCGGGACGCCTCGCCGGTGACCCACCGCTCACCCGGAACGCGGACACGACCGTCGAGCGAGACCGCGACCTTGTAGGTGACGAACGGCCGGCCGCTCGTCACCCAGGTCCGCCATTCCTCGATCTGCTGGCGGCACCTGAACGCGAGCTCGCCGTCAGCGAGCTCGGTGTCGACGCCCGCCTCGCGCAGCCGTTCGAGCCCGCCGCGGTGCTCCTGGTTCGGGTCGCGCTGGCCGGCGACGACGCGAGCGACACCTGCCCCGAGCAGCGCGTCGGTGCAGGGCGGCGTCGCGCCGTGGTGCGCGCAGGGCTCGAGCGTGACGTACACGGTGGCGCCGCGCGCGCTTTCTCCTGCGTCCTCGAGCGCCATGACCTCGGCATGGGGTCCGCCCTTGCGCTCGTGCCACCCCTCCCCGACGATCTCGCCGTCGAGCACGACAACGGCGCCGACGATCGGATTCGGATGCGTAGTTCCCCTGCCGCGCTCGGCGAGCTCGAGCGCCCGCTCCAGGAACCGTGTGTCCATGTCGCCGATCCTACGGTCCGGCCGTACGCTGCCCGCGATGCGACTCCCTTCCGCCCTCGTCGAGACGTGGAGCAGCGAGCGCGAGTGGCTCGACGCGCTACCTCGCCTCGTCGCCGAGTGCGTCGAGCAGTGGTCGCTGGTGCTCGAGGGGCCGGTCGATACACCCCATTCGCTCGTGGTCACTGCGGGCGACGTCGTCCTGAAGCTGAATGCTCCCTCGCACCTCGAGGCGGATCGCGAGGCGGACGCGCTCGCGTCGTGGGGCGGCGACGGGGCAGTGAGGCTCGTTGCACGAGACGACACGCGGCGGGCATTGCTGCTGGAGCGGTGCACACCCGGAACGCAGCTCTGGGGCACGGACGTCGACGACACGGCTGTCGTGGCCGAGCTGCTGCCGCGCCTTCAGGTCGACCCGGGCGACGAGCACCAGTTTGCGCTCCTCGCAGACGAGGCGGACAGGTGGGCCGAGGACGTGCCGCGCCGGTACGCGGAGGCAGGTGCCCCATTCGAACGCGCGCTGCTCGACGCCGCGCTCGATGTCTACCGCTCGGCCGACCGGAGCGCTCAGTGGCTCGTGAACCAGGACCTCCACGGCGGCAACGTCCTCGCGGCGGAGCGTGAGCCGTGGCTGGTCATCGATCCGAAGCCTCTCGTCGGCGAGCGCGAGCTCGAGGCGAGCGGGCTCCTCCGGAACTCAGACGACGTCTCGCGGTGGCTCGACGTCCTCGCCGAGGTCGGGTTCGACCGCGCGCGGGCTCGCGGCTGGGGCGTTGCGCACAACCTCGCGTGGGCATGGGACGAGCGCCACGGGTGGTCCGAGCAGCAGGTCGATGAAGCGCGGCAGATCCTCAGGGCACGCTGAGACGCGCAATGAAGAACCCGGCAGTTCCGTGGATGTGGGGCAGTGTCTGCAGGAACTCAGGACGACTCGTGTGCCGAAACTGCGGCCACTCGTCGGCGAGAGTCGCGTCCACTTCGAGCCCCGAGGCGTCGACGACGGCCTCGGACTCGTCCGCGTTCACGGTGCACACCGCGTAGACGATCGAGCCGCCAGTGCGCACGCGCTCGGCCGCTGCCCGCAGCAGCTCGAGCTGGAGCGCAGCGAGCGGCTCGGCGCGCCAGCGGAGGTCCGGCCGCCGGTTGAGGACGCCGAGCCCGGAGCACGGCGCGTCGACGAGCGCGCGGTCGAAGCCCTCGAGCTCGCCCGGCAGGGCTCGCCCGTCCGCCACGACCACGCGGACGTTCGGCGAGCCGAGCCGGCGGACCGTCTCCTCGAGCTCGCGGGCGCGGGCGTCGTTGACCTCGACTGCCGTCACGTCGCCGGCGAGCATCGTCGCCTTCCCACCTGGTGCCGCGCACAGGTCGAGCGTGCGCTCGCCCTCCTTCGCGCCGACGACGAGCCCGACCAGCTGGGCCGCTGCGCTCTGCGGCCAGATCCGGCCCTCGGCGAGAGCGGCCTCGTCGACCCGGTCGACGTGCCACGCGCCGGGCACGTCGGCATCCGGCGTGCCTTCGATCTCGCCCCGCACGAGACGAACGACTGTTTCGCCCGGCTCGTTGAGCGCGCGCATCAGCGCGAGCGCGCCAGCGGCTCCGAGATCACGCCACCAGATCTCGGCGATCCAGTCCTGGTACGAGTGTTTCAGCGCGGCTTCGCGGGGACGAGCCTCCGGCAGCGCGCCGAGGAGCGGCCCGATCCCGTCGGCGAGACGCCGGAGCACCGCGTTCGTGAACGGCACCGCGCGCTCGAGACGAGCGCGCCGGACGAGCTCGACCGACTCGTTCACGGCCGCGTACCGCGCGACACCGTCGACGAACCCGAGTTGATAGGCGCCGAGACGAAGCGCCGCCCGCACAGGGGGATCGAGCCGGTGCACACGACGCCGCCCGAGCGTCTCGATCGCGTGGTCGAGCGTGCGCACGCGTTGCACCGCGCCGAACGCGAGCCGCTGCGCCAGCGCGCGATCCCGCTCGTCGAGCCCGGCGGCCGCGGACCGGAAAGCGCGATCGGCGTATGCGTCGTCCTCGAACACCCGCAGCAGGACGTCGAACGCCGCGACGCGGGCGGGACTTACGGCTGCAGCCCGCGCTGCCATGCCTCGTACGCCATCCGGCGGCCCCCGTCGGGCTGCACCTCGAGCGGCTCGAAGGTGCCGTCGTCTGCGATACGTGCGCGCCAGATCGTGACGCCGCGACCGTACAGCTCCGCGCGCGCGCCGATGTGCGGCGAGAGAGCTCGCACATGGTCGACGAGCTCGCGCGGAGGTCGCTCGAGGTCGAGACGGCGATCGTCTGCGGCGATCTTGGCCGCGTAGGTCGCCACGCCCTCCTGTTCGACGAACGCCGCGTCCCAGCTCTCGTCCAGAACGCGATCGAGCAACCCGACCGCGAGCTCGGCCGCACGCTCGTAGACGGCGCCCGCGTCGTCCTCGGCAGCGACCGCGAACCGTCCCTGCGCAGCGCTCGGCCCGGCGTCGAGCTCCTTCACGAGCCTGATGATCGTCACACCGGTCTCGGAATCGCCCGCCATGAGCGCCCGCTCGACGGGCGCAGCGCCACGCCATCGGGGCAGAAGCGACGGGTGGACGTTGAGCCAGAGCCGCTCCTCGAGCACCGGCTCGGGAACGATCAGCCCGTACGCCACCGCGACGACCGTCGGCGCGCCGAGCTCGAGGCGAGGCTCGAGTCTCTCGGGCTCGACCGTGGGGATCCCGAGACGTGCGGCAGTCTCCTTCGCAGGGGACGGGACGAGCTTGCGTCCTCGACCCGCCGGAGCGTCGGGTCGCGTGAGAACGGTCGTGATCTCGTGCCGCGAGGACAGCCGCTCGAGAACGTCGGCGCCGAACGCCGCGGTCGCTGCGACCGCGATTCGCGGGCTCAACGCGCGCCGAGGACGGGCTGTGGCCTGAGCCTCGCGAGCGCGCCGCGCCGCGACTCGTCGTCCGTGCGGTCGATGATCAGCACGCCGTCGAGGTGATCGAGCTCGTGCTGTACGACGCGCGACGCGGGCAGCTCGAGATCGAACTTCACGGGCTCGCCCTTCGTATCGACGCCCTCGATCGTGACGGACTTGGCGCGCTCGACGGGGACGAGCACCTCGCGCAGCGAGAGGCAGCCCTCGTCGTCGATCTCCTTTTCCCTCGAGTGCTTCGTGATCGTCGGATTCACGACGACGCGATCCTCGCCCTCGTCGACGAAGACGAACAGTCGCCGCAGGACACCGACCTGGGTTGCAGCCAGGCCCACACCGTTCGCCTCGTGCATGAGCGCCGTCATGCGCTCGACGAGCCGCCCGAGATCGTCGTCGAAGCTCTCGACCTCCCGCGCCTTCATGCGGAGGACGGTGTCGCCGTACTGGCGGATCCGCGAAAGCGCGAAGAGCCGCCGCGCCTCGCGCTCGATCTCCTGATCCTCCTCGGCATGGTCGTGGTCGTGCTCGTGCTCGTGGTCGCCGTGATCGTGATGCTCGTGGTCGGCCATCGCGCGGCGAGTTTACCGCCGCGCGATGGCCGTCTCTCTAGCCTCCGATGCCCGTCGTCTGGCGATCGATCTGTGTTCCAGCCTCGTCGATCGACACGACGGCCGTTGGGCCGAGGCCCTTGCGGAGGTCGGCACGCTTGAACCGAAAGCCGAAGGCCCGGTAGCCGTCGCTGGCAATGTCGACGTCCCGGAACCGGATCTCGCGGGTGCTGCCGTCGCTCATCAGCACAGTCGCGCGTGAGACCTCCGTCGAGGCGAGACCGAAGAGCGATGCCGCCTTGACGTCCCCCAGGGCAGGACCGCCGTCGTAGCTGAGCGTGAACGACATCGGACGCCCGTTCAGCGGATCGTCCGCCGTGTTGCATCCTCCCCCGCGCTGGCGTGAACTCGCGGAGGCGGCCTCCCACACGCAGAGGTGCCCCGTGCGGGTGAGCTGCACAAAGACGCCCTTCTCGGGCACGCCGTCCGTCGACGCGACCTCGGCGACACGCACGAGCGGATCCATGCCTATTGCGGCGGTGAGCTCGCTTCCGTCGTCCGCACGGTATGCGACGACTGCGCCGGCAAGCGACCCGGCGACGACGACGGCAAGAGCGACGGCCAGCCACGTTCTCAACGTGCGGTTCATGTGCCCAACTCCCTTTCGCTCAGCGGACATTGCAGCTTCCCCAGAAGTAGCTGTGGGACACGCAGTGGGCCTTGAACGTTCCGGAGTACGGCGCGTAGGTCTCGAGGTGGTCGGAGCCGCCTCGCTTCGTGTTGTGCCAGCCATACGTCGTGTTGTTGATGAACGTCACGGTCTTGTCGGTACCCGAGCCATACGTCCAGAAGCCGTTCGCGAGCCAGTTACTGCTGAAAGTGCTGCCAGCAGCCACACCCGGCGTCCAGTGTCGGGGAGGTGCGTATTGGTATGCAGCAAGCGCTGTCGACGACAGCACGAGCGAGATCAGGAGCACGACAACGATCAAGCTTCGTCTCATGGCGCCTCCTCTTCGAGGTACGTGGGAGATGCCGATGTATCCGGCCGAACGCCAGACCGCAATTGGCGAAAACGGCCATGTCCGTTCGAGCCAGGCCCGCTAGGGCTACTGCGGATCGACGTCGACGACGGCGCTCAGACCGTCGCGTCGCATGGCCGGCGCGGCACTCGCCAGCACCTCTGCGGCGCGGCTCGCGAACGCACGCGGCGACGCGGTCTTCGCCAGGAGCTGTGCGCGATGGCGGCCGCGGAGACGCAGCAGCGGGGCCGGGCCGAGCAGGCGAGCCTCGGGTGTCTCGATGGCCCCTCGCAGCTCTCGCAGCGCGCGGCTGACGTCACCAGGGTCAGGTCCCGACACGACAAGTGCAACAAGATGTGAAAAAGGTGGGTATGCGAGCTCCTCGCGTCGGGCGAGCTCGTGCGCGAGGTACCCGGGAACGTCGTGGCGGATCGCATACGCGAACGGCGTCGCGTCGGGCTGGAACGTCTGCACGATCACGCGACCCGGCGCGTCGCGACCGCTCCGGCCAGCGAGCTGCGTGACGAGCTGGAAGGTGCGCTCCTCCGAACGGAAGTCCGGGAACGCCAGTCCCGCGTCGGCATCGACGACGGCGGCGACCTCAACGCCGGGGAAGTGATGACCCTTCGCGACCATCTGCGTGCCGATGAGCGCCGCGGCACGCGAGCTCGCAAACCGCTCGAGCGCCTCGCGCAAGGCGCCAGGGCGCGCAGCGGTGTCGGCGTCGAGACGGATCCGCTCGAGCCCGGGAAGCCGCCGCTCGAGCTCGGTATCGAGCCGCTGCGTCCCCGCACCGATGCGCGCGAGCTCGACGGATCCGCACTCGGGGCACGACTCGGGCATCTCGACCGAGTAGCCGCAGTGATGGCAGTGGAGCCGCGAGTCGGAGTGGAGCGTGAGCGCGATGTCGCAGCTTCGGCAGCGCCGAGTCGTCCCGCACGAGCGGCAGTGGACGGCCCCCGAGATGCCGCGGCGGTTGAGGAGGAGAATCGCGCGACCGCCGCGCTCCTCGACTGCGGAGAGCTCCGCGAGCAACGGAGCCGACAGCGGATAGCCGGCCTCGCGGCGCAGATCGACCAGCTTCACGGTCGGCATGGGAGCGCCGATTCGAGCCGAGAGCCCGAGCCGCTCGAGACGCGCCCAACTCTCCGCCCGCGGCGTCGCGCTGCCGTACACGGCGACGGCTCCTTCCAGTGCGGCGCGCTTCGCGGCAACCGTACGCGTGTCGTAGCGCGGATCGGACTCCTGCTTGAACGACGAGTCGTGCTCCTCGTCGACGACGACGAGCCCGAGCCGGGAGACCGGAGCGAAGATCGCGGAGCGCGCGCCGACGACGACCGGCGCCTCGCCGGCTGCGATGCGCTCCCGCTCGTCGCGCCGTTCCGCGTCGGTCAGCGCGGAGTGGAGCACCGCGACGCGATCGCCGAACCGCGCCCGGAACCGACCGACGGTCTGGGGTGTGAGCGCGATCTCCGGGACGAGCACGATGACGCTTCGGTCGCGAGCGAGCGCGGCCGCGGCCGCCTGTAGGTACACCTCGGTCTTCCCGCTGCCGGTCGGCCCGTGCAGCAAGATGTGGCCGCCGTCAGCATCGAGCGCGGTGACGATCCGCTCGACGCTCGCGACCTGCTCCGGCGTCAGCTCGTCGGGCTCGGGCTCGCCGCCGAGCGCATCGCGGGCACCGGGAGCGCTGCGTGCCCCACGTCGCCGCGCCATGAACGGTGCAACGAGCGCCAACGCACGGGCCGGAGTCGAGCCGTAGTAGTCGGCCATCCAGAGCGCGAGCTCGACAAGTGCCGCGGGAACGTGGTCGACGACGGCGCCCGCGTCCGCGATTTCGACTCCCTCGGGTGCCGCCGCACCTACCTCGACGACGACTCCGCGGACCTTCCGCCCTCCGAGACCGATCGCCACGACGTCGCCGCGAGCGACCTCCTCTCCCACGCGGTAGGTGAAGACGCGCGCGAGCGCACGCGCCGTCACGAGCGGGAAGACCTCGGCCAGTGCCATCGCGGCGAGCGTATCGGCGGCATCGGCGCCGGCCGCATCACGATTTCGCCATGCGTCGAGGCTGTGTAAGGTCTGCCTTACATGGATTGCTCGATGATCCGCCTCGACGGCGTGACGAAGCTCTTCGGCGACGACGTCGCCGTCGACGACGCCTCGCTCTGCGTCGCGCGCGGCGAGATTGTCGCCCTCCTGGGCCCGTCGGGCTGCGGGAAGACGACGCTTCTTCGGCTGATTGCCGGCTTCGAGCGCCCTGACGGCGGCACCGTGACGGTCGACGGACGAATCGTCGCAGCACCGACCACGTGGGTCGCGCCGGAGGCGCGCCGGGTCGGAATGGTCTTCCAGGACTACGCCCTGTTCCCCCACCTCTCGGTCGCCGGCAACGTCGGCTTCGGGCTACCGCGACGTGCGCGCGCGACCCGTGTGCCCGAGCTCCTCTCGATCGTCGGTCTCGGTGGGCTCGAGAAGCGCTATCCGCACGAGCTATCGGGCGGGCAACAGCAGCGCGTCGCGCTCGCCCGCGCGCTCGCCCCCTCGCCCGAGCTCGTCCTGCTCGACGAGCCGTGGTCGAACGTCGACCCGTTCCTGCGCGAATCCCTCCGCGCCGAGGTCGCGGAGATCATCCGCCCGCTCGACGTCACCGTGCTTCTCGTGACACACGACCGCGAGGAGGCGTTCTCGCTCGCCGACCGCATCGCGCTCATGCGCGACGGCAGCGTGGTGCAGGAGGGGACGGCCGAGCAGCTCTATTTCGCGCCGGCGACACGCTGGGCCGCGGAGTTCGTCGGCGCAGCGAACGTCCTCCCCGGGCGCATCGTCGCCGGACGGGTCGAGACGGCGATTGGGGCTTTCCCTGCCAACGGTGCGAGCGGCCGCTCGGACGCCGAGGTCCTCGTCCGGCCCGAGCTCCTCGAGCTCGAGCCCAGTCCTGCCGGTGCCGGCGAGGTGGTGGCTCGGGAGTTCCGCGGCCACGACGTCTTCTACCGCGTCCTCCTCGACGGCGTCGAGCTCGTCTCGCAGCGCCCGTCCACCGAGGTCGTCGACCTCGGTTCCCGTGTGGCGATACGCGTCCACGACGGCCGCGTGCCTGTCCTCGACTGAACGACGCACCACTCGAGCAGTCTCTGTAAGGTCTGCCTTACATCGTGGGTAAGGCAGTTCGAACTTGGAGGTCTGGGGAGTTGAAGAAGGCAACCGTCATCGTCTTCGCGACCCTTGCCGCGGCGCTCTCGCTCGCGACGGGGGCAGCGACCGCACCGACGCAGGCCACGTCGTTGACGATCTACTCCGGCCGCGAGGAGCGGCTGGTGAAGCCGATCATGGATCGCTTCACGCGCGAGACCGGCATCGAGCTGAAGGTCCGGTACGCATCGTCGACGTCGCTCGCGACCGCGCTCGTCGAGGAAGGCAGGAACAGCCCCGCGGACGTCTACTGGTCGCAGGAGCCGGGAACGCTCGGGCTCGTCGCGGCTCGCGGTCTCCTCGCCAGGCTTCCTCAAGCGACGGTGGGCAAGGTGCCGACGCGGTTCTCGACGCGCAGTCGGCGGTGGGTGGGGACGAGCGGTCGCTCTCGCGTGCTCGTCTACAACACGAACGAGCTCCGGCAGAGCGAGCTCCCGGCCTCCGTCTGGGGACTGACGGGGACTCGGTGGAAGGGGAAGATCGGCATCGCGCCGACCAATGCATCGTTCCAGGCGTTCCTCGGCGCGACGATTCACCTGTACGGAGAAGCGCGCGTCCGAGCGTGGCTGCGCGGTCTCGAGGAGAACGACGTGCGCTTCTACCCGAACAACACGACGGTCGTGCAGGCGGTCGGCCGGGGCGACATCGAGGTCGGCCTCGTGAACCACTACTACCTCTACAACCTGCTGGCCGAGACACCGACCCTCCCCGTGCGGAACCACTGGTTCCGCGACGGTGACCCGGGCAACCTCGTCCTCGCCGCTGGAGCGGGCGTCGTGTCGTCCACGACGAAGAGCGCACCGGCGCAGCGCTTCGTGGACTTCCTGCTCTCGAAGTGGGCACAGCGCTTCATCGCGCGCGGTCCGGGTGCGGCGGAGTATCCGCTCGTCAAGGGCGTCCCGCGGCGGCCTGGGCTGCGCGCGCTCTCGTCGATCAAGGGCCCCACGTACATCCTCGGCCGCCTGTCCGCCGACCTCGCGCCGGCGGTGCGGCTCCTGCTCGAGGAGGGCTACCTCAGGTGACCTCGGCGGCCGCTGCGTCACGCGGCGGCCGCACGCCGCGGTTGCTCGTGGCAGCGGCCGGCCTCGTCGCGCTGGCCGCCGTCGTCCCCGTCGCCTATCTCATGCTGCGGGCGCTCTCGGCGGACGAGAGCGCCCGTGCCCTGACACCCCTCTCCACCACACTCGAGCTGGCGTGGGATACCGCGATCCTCGCGTTCGGCGTGGTTCTCGCGACGCTCGTCGTCGGGGTGCCGCTCGCGTGGCTCGTCGTCCGCACCGATCTGCCGGGCAGGCGTCTGTGGGGCCTCGCCGCATCGCTTCCGCTCGTCATCCCGAGCTTCGTGGCAGCCCTCGCTCTGCTCGGGGCGTTCGCCCCGCGCGGGCTCGTCCAGGAGGTGCTCGAGCCGCTGGGCGTCGAACGGCTCCCCGAAGTGACCGGCTACTGGGGAGCGCTCGTCGCGCTGACGCTCGCCACGTTTCCGTACGTGTACCTCCTGACGGCGTCAGGGCTGCGGGGCGTCGACCCCACGGCGGAGGAGGCCGCGCGCAGCCTCGGGGCCGGTCGCGCGCGTGTGTTCGCGCTCGTCACCCTGCCCGCGCTTCGCCCCTCCATCGCGGCCGCGTCGCTGCTCGTCGCGCTGTACGTCCTCTCCGACTTCGGCGTCGTCTCGTTGATGGGCTACTCGACGCTGACGACGGGCATCTACGTCCGGTACGAGTCCCTGCTCGCACTCGAGTCTGCGGCCATCCTGGCGCTCGTGCTCGTCGCCCTCGCGCTCGCGCTCGTGCTCGTCGCCTCCCGCTTCAGATTGCGCGGCGCGATCTACCGCAGCACGCCCGGCGCGGGACGGGGCGCGCGAGTCGTGCAGCTGGGGCACTGGCGCTGGCCGGCGCTCGCGTTCTGCTCCGCGGTGATCGGACTGTTCCTCGTCCTCCCGCTCGGCGTCCTCGCGTGGTGGGTCGTCAGCGCGGACCCGATCTCCGGAAGGACAGGCGTCGACTGGTCGGCCGCGCTCCATTCGGCGTCGCTGGCGACGGCTGCAGCGCTCGTCGCGGCCGTCGTCGTGCTTCCCGCCGCGCTTCTGGCCTGGCGCTATCCCTCGATGCTCACCCGCTGGCTCGAACGCCTGACCCTCCTCCCGAGCGCCCTTCCCGGAATCGCCGTGGCGCTCGCGCTCGTGTTCGTCGGCGCGCGCCTGGGCGCTCCCGTGTACCAGAGCATCGGGCTGCTCCTCGTTGCGTATGTCATCCGCTTCATGCCGTACGGGCTCGCCTCGACGCGCGCATCGTTGGACGCGGTCAGCCCCCGGCTCGAAGAGGCGGCGCGCTCGCTTGGCCGACGGCCTCTCGGCGCGACGGTCACAGTCGTCCTGCCCCTGGCGCGGTCAGGCGTGCTGGCCGGCGCGGCGCTCGTCTTCCTGAGCACCATCAAGGAGCTCCCGGCGACGCTCCTCCTGAAGCCGATCGGCTTCGAGACGCTGGCGACCGAGATCTGGGCCGGCACCGCGATCGGCGCCTACTCCGAGGTCGCTCCGTCTGCCTTGCTGCTCATCGCCATTGCAGCTCCCCTCGTGTACCTGCTCTCGTGGCGGAATGCCTGGGAGCTCGGCGCTGCGGACTAGTTGCTGCTGATGCGCTTCTCCGAGGTCCATCTAGGCGCTCCAGCGAGGCTCCTCACCGATCTCGCGCGGTTCTACGGCGGCAGTCTCGGCGTGACCGGCGTCGAGCAGGGAGGCTCGGAGGTCGTGGTTCCGATCGGTGAGACACGGATCGTGTTCGCCGCCTCCGACGACGAGCCGTTCTACCACTTCGCCCTTCTCGCTCCGGGAGACCGCCTCGAGGCTGCGCACGCGTGGGCTCGAGGAATGCTCGACGTGCTTCCGAACGCCGCGAGCGGTGAGGCCGTCTTCGACTTCGAGTTCTGGAACGCAGAGGCGTTCTACTTCCGCGACCCGGCCGGCAACATCGTCGAGGTCATCGCGCATCGCTCGCTCGAGGCATCGGGCCGGACCGGCCCGTTTGCGGTCACGGAGCTGCTCGGTCTCTCGGAGCTCGGGCTCGTCGGCGACGCCGCGACGACGGAGAGTGCTCTGGAGCGCGAGCTCGGTCTCGCCGTCTGGGACGGCGTGGTCTCGGAGCTCGCATTCGTCGGCCAGAAGGGACGAACCTTGATCCTCTGCCCGGTGGGACGCCCCTGGCTCCCGAGTGGCCGTCCGGCTGAGACGCATCCCGTCGAGGTCGTCCTCCACGAGGTTTCCGGAGAGGCGAACCTGCCAGAGCTCGGCTTCCGGATCCGCGGAGCCGACCACGTCTGAGCGCGCACAGCGGCAAGTCTGACCGCTGCGACTAGGATGGCTCGATGGCCGCCGGTCACTCCGTCGACGAGTACCTGGAGACGATCTACTTCCTCGCGTTCCCCATCGGCGAGTACCGACCGGCGACCGGGTCGACTGCAATCGCGTCGCGGGTCGCGGAGATGCTCGGCGTGTCTCGCGCGTCCGCCGGCGAGATGCTCAAGCGCCTCGAGGCCGACGGGCTCGTCGAGCGCGGCGAGCAGAAGGAGGCGATCCTCACGCCCGAGGGCGCCGAGCGCGCGCGGCGCGTGGTGCGCAAGCACCGCATCATCGAGCGTTTCCTGACCGACTTCATGGGCTATACGGCCGGCGAGTCGCACGTACACGCGGACGAGCTCGGCGACACGTTCACCGACGAGATGATCGAGCGCATCAACGACCGGCTCGGACATCCCGAACGCTGCCCCCACGGATGGCCCGTCGACACGGAGTTCGAACAGGCCGAGAACGCCGAGCTCGTCTCCCTCGCAGAGCTCCCGGTGGGTCGCGACGGTCAGATCGTCCGCCTTGCCGAGCACGACGGCGAGCTCCTGCACTGGTTCTACGACGAGGGCCTCGTGCCCGGATCGCAGGTCGCAGTCGTCTCCGCGCAGCCCGCGGCCGGCCAGCTCATGGTCGCCGTCGACGGCGCCGAGCGCGCGATCACCGAGCGCGCAGCCGACGGCATCTACGTACGAGCGGCCTAGCCACCCTTACGAATCGCTCACGCCGCGATCACATCGCGGTGCCACCATGCGCCGCGATTACTCGGGGAACGGAAAGGGGAACGGGATGAGACTGAATCGACACACGGTTGGCGTGCTCGCCGCGTTCGCGACGCTGCTCGTCGGCGGCGGTGCGGCACTCGCTGCTTCGGGCGACGGCGACCGCGCCGCACGTTGCGAGGAACGCCTGGCCAAGGCCGCCGAGAAGCGTGGCGTCTCGGTCGAGCAGCTTCGAGCGGACATCGAGACGCGCGTGCTCGCACGCATCGACGCGGCGGAGAAAGCAGGGCGGATCTCGTCGGAGCGCGCGACCAGGCTGCGAGAGCGCGTCGCCGACGCGAACCTCTGCGGCGCGCGCAAGCACGTGCGGGCACGGCTCGCCGTGCGTGGGATGTTCAAGGCCGCGGCCGAGTTCCTCGGCCTCGACCGCGCGGAGCTCAAGGCTCAACTTCCCGGCAACTCGCTGGCGGGGCTCGCCGAGAAGCAGGGGAAGACCGCAGCCAGTCTCGAGGCGGCCATGGTCGCACCCGGGAACGCACGCCTCGCCAAGGCGGTCTCCGACGGGAAGATCACGCAGGCGCGCGCGGACATGGCTGCGGAGCGACTCGCCAAGCTCGCCGACCGGCTTGCGGCCAAGGTGTTCCCGGCCGCGTAGGCCCGCAGGAGCCAGAGTCCTTAGACAATTCTTAGGGAACTCACAGGGCGTTCTCACGCCCGCGCGATCTGATCGGAGACGTAACTCCCTCCGATCGACTGCCCTCCAGACGAAGACCCGCCAAGGCGGGTCTTCGTCATTTCTTATCCCGCAGGCCTTGAAGCCGTCCGCTTCGCGGCCACATCTATTGCGGACCCTCAGCCTTAGGCAGCGAGCCGTTCCTCGGGCTGCCCGCTCCTAGCGGAGAGCTCGATCCGCTCCACTCGGGTGCTCGCGTTCCGTCGAAACAGCCCGGGCGGGCGCGGCACGAACAGCGCCGTCGCGCCGCGCGCCTCAGCCTCCCGGAGCCCGACTTCGAGCGGCCTTCCCAGCACCACCGCGCTCGTCGCGACGACGCCCCGCTCGCGCGCCTGCGCGAGCACGCGGCCGACGTTGTGCGAGACGAGTCTGTGCTGGCGAACGCGCTCGCCGTATGCCGGCTGAGGCGCGTGGAATCGGGGCGTCACGCTGCCGAGCGCGATCAGCCCGGCGCCCGTCGAGCTTGCCTCGTCGAGAGCGGCCTCTGCGACAGCGAGGGTGTCCATCCTGTCGGTGACGACTGCGACAACGGCCATCGTGAGCCGCTCCTGGGCGAAGACGGCCGTTTCTGCGCCTACGACGACGTGCTGAAGGCGGACGACCTCCCGAAGAGCCGCCGTCGAGTCCCGGCCGAAGAACGGTGATCCAGGCCCGTCCGTGACGAACTTCCCGACCGCGTCGAGGCTCGCGTCGTCAATCGGACATGTCTCGTCACGCAGTGCGGCCGCGATCGCGCGCAGAGAGGAAGCGCACGCCGCGGTGATGCTCGGCTGGACGAGGTAGCGGGGTCCCCGGCCGATGGAGGGACGCTCCGGGACAGCTGCTCGCTCGACGCGCCGCGCCAGCTGCTGCCGCTTCTTCATGGTCCTGTCACGCTTCACGATCTGCTCCCTTCCTCATTGACCGCTTCATGCGATCGGTATCGCGGAGCGTGCAGCCAAGCGGTAAAGCACCGACGAAGCACTGCCAAAGCGGAGGTAAAAGGATCAGCCAATGCTCGCGTCGCCCGGTGGGTTGTGCCTGCTGTCTGCACGGTTTACGCTTGCCGATCTCGGATGGAGTTTCGGATCCTCGGGCCGCTCGAGGTCTGCTGGGAGGGATGTGAGATCTCCCTCGGCGGAGCGAAGCAGCGCGCGGTGCTCGCCGTTCTGCTCCTTCACCGCAACGAGGTCGTCTCCACCGATCGCCTGATCGACGAGCTCTGGAGGGACCGTCCGCCGGCGACGGCCGCGAAGGTCGTCCAGGTCTACGTCTCTCAGCTTCGCAAGGCGCTGAGAGGGCGGCGCGGGCGCGGCGAGGCCGACAGCATTCTCGTCACGCGTGCCCCCGGTTATGTGCTCCGGGTCGAGCCGGGGGAGCTCGATGCCGACCGCTTCGAGCAGCTCGTCGACGAGGGCAGGCGCGCGCTCGCGGCGGGGAGTCCTCAGCTGGCGGCCCATACGCTGCTGGAGGGCCTGGCGCTGTGGCGCGGGCCCGCGTTTGGCGACTTCGCCCACGAATCGTTCGCGCAGAACGAGATTGCACGACTCGAGGAAGCCCGCGTGTCGGCGCTCGAGGAACGGATCGACGCCGACCTTGCGCTCGGTCGCCACGCCGAGCTCATTGGTGAGCTCGAGTCGCTCGTCGCCGCCTATCCGTTACGAGAGAGGCTTCGTGGACAGCTGATGCTCGCCCTCTATCGCTCGGGGAGACAAGTCGAGGCTCTCGACGCCTTCCGAGCAGCCCGCGGTACGCTCGTCGACGAGCTCGGGCTCGAGCCGAGGCGAGAGCTGCGTGAGCTGCAGCAGGCGATTCTGCGACAGGACGCCGCGATCGACCTGGCCGCTCGAGTCGAGCCCGCGCCCGAGCCGCCGCGCGGCCTCTTCGTCGGCCGCGGACCGGAGCTGGAGGAGTTACGGGCAGGCCTGAACGACGCCTTTGCCCGTCGCGGTCGCCTCTTCCTGCTGGTCGGTGAGCCCGGGATCGGGAAGAGCCGCCTGGCCGATGAGCTGATCGCTGATGCGCGGGCGCGCGGCGCCAGCGTCGTCATCGGTCGCTGCTGGGAGGCCGGCGGGGCACCCGCCTACTGGCCGTGGGTCCAGGCGCTGCGTCTGTACGTCGAGCAGAGCGATCCCGGAACCCTGCGGTCGGAGCTGGGAGCGGTGCCCCGGACCTCGCGCAGATCGTCCCGGAGCTACGGGAGCTCTTCCCCGATCTGCCGCAGCCATCTTCGGAGGTCGAGGGGGCGCGCTTCCGGCTCTTCGATTCTGTTGGCCACTTCCTCAGGAACGCTGCGGCTTCCCGTCCGCTCGTGCTCGTGCTCGACGACCTCCACGTCGCCGACGAGCCGTCGCTGCTCCTGCTTCGATTCGTCGCGGGAGAGATCGCCGGCAGCAGGATCCTCGTCGTCGGCACGTACCGCGACGTCGACCCGACCGTACGCGATCCGCTCGCATCGACGCTCGCGGAGCTGGCGCGGGAGCAGGTCACGCGGCGCATAGAGCTCGATGGATTGACCGAAGAGGACATCTCCGAGTATGTCGAGCTCGCTGCCGGCACGACCCCGTCCCCAGAGTTGAGCGCGGCGATCCATACAGAGACGGGAGGCAACGCGCTCTTCGTCGCCGAGGTCGTGCGTCTGCTCGCGGCGGATGGACATGTCGCCGACGTCGATCCCCGCGAGCTCCGGACACTAGGGATCCCACAGGGCGTTCGCGAGGTGATCGGAAGGCGGCTGCGGCGTTTGTCCGAGGAGTGCGTGGTCGTGCTCACGCTCGCCTCCGTGCTCGGCCGCGAGTTCGCGCTCGATGCCTTGCAGCGGTTGACCGAGGTCCCCGCGGACGAACTGCTCGACTTGCTTGACGAGCCTGTCGCAGCTCGTGTGCTGACGTCGGTGCCAGGCGCGCGGGGACGCCTGCGGTTCGGACATGCGCTGGTCCGCGAGACCCTCTACGAAGGGCTGACGACTCCCCGCCGGGCGCAGCTGCATCGACGCGCCGGCGAGGCACTCGAGGCGCTCTACGCGCAGGATCAGGAACCTCATCTGGCCGAGCTTGCCCATCACTTCCTCGAGGCTGCCCCGGGCGGAGACGTCGACAAGGCTCTCGGGTACGCGCAGCGCGCCGGCGATCGCGCGCTCGAACTTCTCGCGTACGAAGAGGCGGCGCGCCTGTACGAGCTGGCGCTGCAAGCGCTCGAGCTGCAGCAGCCGGTCGACCTGTCTGCGCGGTGCGCGCTGCTGATCGCGCGCGGGGACGCGCTTGCTAGGGGCGGGAGCACGCCCGAAGCCCAGGCGGCGTTCCTCGCCGCTGCCGATCTCGCCAGGGCGTCTCTGCTCCCCGAGCACCTCGCCCGTGCCGCGCTCGGCTACGGGGGCAGGCTCCCGTTCAACCGCGCCGGACGCGACCCCTGGCTCGTCCCGCTGCTCGAAGAAGCTCTCGAAGCTCTGGGCGAGACCGAGCCGGTGCTGAGAGTGAAACTGCTCGCACGCCTGGCGGGAGCCCTTCGCGACCAACCCTCGCTCGAGCCGAGGTCGTCGCTCAGCCGTCAAGCGGTCGAGATCGCGCGCGGCCTCGGTGACCCGGACACGCTCGGTTACGCGCTCGCAAGCCTCTTCACCGCAACCTGGGGACCCGAGCTGGGAGAGCTGGCGACGATCGCCGAGGAGGTCACCCGGCTGGCAGAGGAGACCGGAGAGGCGGAGCGAGCGCTCGATGCCAGCCGGCTGCGCTGGTGGGTGGCGCTGCCGCTCGGCGATGTTGCGGCCGCCCAACGCGCGGCCGATGACCACCGAGCGCTCGCGGAGCAGCTGAAGCAGCCCTCGCTGCAGTGGTACGACGTCGCAACGCGCACGATCTTGGCCATCTTCCACGGTGAGTTCGCCGAGGGGGAACGGCTCGCAGAAGAGGCGTTGCAGCTCGGCCAGCAGGCAGAGAGCTGGGAAGCCGGTTGGGCGTACCGCATGGCGCTCTTTTCCCTACGCCGCGATCAGGGACGGCTGGCGGAGATCGAGGACCTGGTCCGACAGAGCGTCGACGAGTACGCCGGATATCGCTCGTTCCGCTGCCTCCTTCCACTTCTCGAGTGGGAGCTCGGGCATCGGGAGGAGACGCGAGGCATGTTCGACGAGCTGGCAGCCGATGATTTCGCCGCGCTTCCGCGCGATGCCGAGTGGCTCTTCTGTCTCTCCGTTCTCGCCGAGGTCGCTGCGTACCTCCAGGACCGCGGCCGTGCGGCGATTCTTCACCGCCAGCTCCTTCCCTACGCGTGGCTGAACGCAGTCGCCACCGGCGATTTCCCCATCGGCTCCGTGGCGCGTTACCTCGGACTCCTCGCCACGACGATGGGACACTGGAACGAGGCCGCGCAGCACTTCGAGGACGCACTCGCAATGAACGAGCGCATGGGCGCCCGCCCCTGGCTCGCGCACACGCAGCACGACTACGCGCGGACGCTGTTCGCCCGCGACGAGCCTGGCGACCACGAACGCGCCCAGGAGCTCCTCCACCAGGCGCTCGCGACCTACCGCGAACTCGGCATGGAGCCATCCGCAGCGAAGGCTTCGGCGGTGAGGTGGACGCCCTAGTCGACGTCCTGGAACCGCGCAACGGTGACCGTCGAAAGCCTAGAGCCGGGGAATGTCGTGCCCAGCCCAAACGCCGTGCCCGTTCGCATGCCTTCGCTTGCGACGACGCGCGTCATTTCGATTCGAGTCTGGTTAGACCCGTGACTCTTCGAGGAGTCCAGCCGCGGCGCGAAGCGAATCGGCCTTGTCCGTTCGCTCCCACGTGAAGTCGCGGTCGTCCCTCCCGAAGTGCCCGTACGCAGCGGTCTTGGCGTAGATGGGCCGCATCAGGTCGAGGTCGCGGATGATCGCGCCGGGCCGCAGGTCGAAGTGCTCCGCGACGAGCTCCTCGATGCGCGCGAGCGGAATCGTCTCGGTCCCGAAGCACTCGACGTTCACGCTCATCGGATGCGCGACGCCGATCGCGTACGCGACCTGGATCTGGCAGCGGTCTGCGAGTCCCGCTGCGACGACGTTCTTCGCGACGTAGCGCGCTGCGTACGCCGCCGAGCGGTCGACCTTCGTCGGATCCTTCCCCGAGAACGCTCCCCCGCCGTGCGGCGCGGCGCCGCCGTAGGTATCCACGACGATCTTGCGCCCGGTCAGGCCGGTATCCCCCATCGGGCCGCCGATGACGAACTTGCCGGTCGGGTTCACGTACAGGAAGTCCTTCGCGCTCAGCCGTGAGGGCTCGTAGAGGCCGCGCGCGTCCGCGTTGAGGATCGGCTCGACGACGTGCTCGAGGAGGTCGGGCTTGAGGAGGGTCTCGACGTCGAGGCCGTCGCGGTGCTGGGTCGAAAGGAGGACGCGCTCGATCTCGACCGGCCGCTGGATGCCGCGCTCGTCGACCTCATAGCGAATAGTCACCTGCGATTTGCCGTCCGGCCGGAGGTACGGGAGCACGTTGGCCTTGCGCACCTCTGCCATCCGCTTCGCGAGCTTGTGCGCGAGCATGATCGGCATCGGCATGAGCTCGTCGGTCTCGTTCGTCGCGTAACCGAACATCATCCCCTGGTCGCCGGCGCCGACGAGGTCGATCGGATCCGTGTCGCCGTGCTGCGCCTCGTACGACGTGTCGACGCCCTGCGCGATGTCGGGCGACTGGCCGTCGATCGCGACCATGACGCCGCACGTCTCGAAGTCGAACCCGTACTTGGCGCGCGTATAGCCGATCTCGGCGATGCGCTCGCGCACGATCGAGCGGATGTCGACGTAGGTATCGGTCGTGATCTCGCCCGCGACGACGACGAGTCCGGTGGTGATCAGGGTCTCGCAGGCAACGCGGCCGTGCGGGTCGTCGGCGAGGATCGCGTCGAGGACGGAGTCCGAGATCTGGTCCGCGATCTTGTCGGGATGGCCCTCGGTGACCGACTCCGAGGTGAAGGAGAACGCGCGCTTCGCCATGGGTCGGAAGGCTACCTACGCCTCCCGCCGCTACTCGGTCGTCGGCGCGCGGCTCATCAGAGTCGTCACGAGGTCCGTGAGCGGCGCGCCTTCGAGGACCGCGCAGACGCCCTCGGTGATCGGCAGCTCGATCTCGAGACGATGCGCCAGATCGCGGAGCACCGGTGCCGTCGTCAGCCCCTCCACGACCATCCCGATCTCCGCAGCTGCCTCCTCGGGCCGCGCGCCGCGCGCGATCAGCTCGCCCGCGCGGCGATTCCTGCCCGAGGGCGACCAGCACGTCACGATGAGGTCGCCCATCCCGGCGAGGCCCGCGAACGTGTCGGGCCGCGCGCCCGCCGACTCCGCGAGTCGTCGCATCTCTGCGAGGCCGCGCGCGACGAGCGCCGCCTTGGAGTTGTCGCCGAGCGAGAGGCCGTCCGCGCCACCTGCGGCGAGCGCGATGACGTTCTTCGCGGCCGCGCACAGCTCGACGCCGACGATGTCGTCGCTCACGTACACCCGAAAGAGGATCGAGTGCACGGCCACTTGGACGCGGACTGCGAGCTCGAGATCGTTGCTCGCCACGACGGCCGCCGCCGGCAGCCCGCGCACGATCTCGTCGGCGATGTTGGGCCCGGAGAGGACCGCGACCGGGCGGTTCCGGACGAGCGTCGACAGGCGTTCGCCGGTCGCAGGATCGAGGCCCTTCGAGAGACTGACGACGGGCGCGTCGCCCGGAAGGGTCGCGACGACGTCGCCGAACACACGACTCGGCACCGCGACGACGACGAGGTCGGCGTCGGCGACGGGTGCGGCGCCGATCGTCGCCGCCGCGATCCCGTCGAGCCGTGCGTCCAGTGCGTAGCGCGGGTTGCGGCCCGTGCGGTTGATCGCGTCCACCTGCTCGGGATCGCGCGCTGCGAGCGTGATGTCGTGCCCGTTGTCGCGGAGGAGGCACGCCGCCGCCGTCCCCCACGACCCCGCACCGACGACGACGGCTCTCACTCGGACGTCACGAAGTCGATGGACACGGGGACGCCCTCCAGCCCGAACCGGGCGCGGAGCTCGTTCTCGACCCAGTAGCCATAGTCGCGCGTGACGAGTCTGCGGTCGTTGACGAAGAACCGGAACCGCGGCGGACGCGAGCTCACCTGCGTCCCGTAGAGGAGGTTCAAACGGCGTCCGCGGCGCCCTGGAGGCTGCCGTGCCTCGCGCAGCTCCTGCAGCGCCCGGTTGAGCTCGGCGGTGGGGATCCGGCCCGCGTAGCGCACGAAGACGTCCTCGATCAGCGCGAGCAGCCGCTCCAGTCCGCGCCCCGAGTGCGCCGAGATCGCGATGATCGGCGGACGCTGGCGAAAGCGCTGCAGGATGTCGGGCCTGATGTCTTCCAGTCGGATCTCGGTGACGTCCCACTTCGAGAGAACGACGATCGTCGCGCACTGCGCCTTGCGGGCGACGTCGGCCACGGCTCGATCCTGCTCGACCATGCCCTGGCCGGCGTCGATCAGGACGAGAGCGACGTCTGCGCGCTCCGCAGCCTCGAGCGCGCGAAGCTCCGAGTAGTACTCGATCCCCTGCCGCTGCTTGCGTTTGCGCCGCAGACCGGCGGTGTCGACGAGGACGAACGTCGCGTCGTCGCGCCGCAGGACCGTGTCGATCGAGTCCCGCGTCGTTCCCGGGACGTCGGAGACGATGACGCGCTCGCCGCCGACGAGCGCGTTCAGGAGCGACGACTTCCCGACATTCGGACGCCCGAGGATCGCGACCCTGATCGCCTCGTCGCCGACGGGCCGCTCGCCGTGGCCGGGGAGCCGGCCGACGATCTCGTCGAGGAGGTCGCCCGAGCCGTGGCCGTGGAGCGCCGAGATCGGGATCGGGTCGCCGAGCCCGAGGCGATGGAACTCCAGCGCCTCGAGGTCGCGGCGCGGGTCGTCGAGCTTGTTCGCGAGCACCAGCACCTGACGACGAGACGAGCGCAGGATCTCGGCGAGCTCCTCGTCTCCCGGCGTGACGCCTGCCTTCGCGTCGACGACGAGCAGGACGAGATCGGCCTCCTCGACAGCCTGACGCGCCTGCGCAGCGATCTGCGGCATGAAAGGCCCGGTGTCGGCCTGGTCGACGCCGCCCGTGTCGATGAGCCGGAACGTCGTCCCCGACCACTCGCACAGGAGCTCCTTGCGGTCGCGCGTGACTCCCGGCGTCTCGTGGACGACAGCCGTGCGCGTCGAGGTCAGGCGGTTGATCAGCGTCGACTTGCCGACGTTCGGGAAGCCGACGATCGCGACCGTGCCCGCCAGTTCGCCGACTTCGTCGGCGAGTTGGCCGGAAGAGCGCTTGTCACGCCCTCGGGAGCTCATGACGGCGGGGTCGCGTCGCGCGGCCGGCCCAGCTCGTGCACCCCCGCCAGCCAGTCCCACAGCTTCTTGATCTCGCGCTCGATCTCCACGGACGCCTCCTTGTAGCCCTTGCCGCCGCGCGGGAGGCCGTCGAAGGAGAGCGGCGTGCCCCATGCGACTGACACGGGCTTGAAGTTGCCCGGCCGCCACTCATAGGAGCCGTAGATCGCGGAACAGATCACGGGCACGCCCTCGTTGATCGCAACCATCGCCGCGCCCGGCTGCACGGGCCCGGGCACGCCCGATCGCTGGCGCGTCCCCTCGACGAACAGCCCGAGCGCGTGCCCGTCTCGGACGATCTGGCGCATCGTGCGCACCGCGTCGCGGTCGGACTCGCCGCGACGCACGGAGAAGGCGCCGAACGACCGCATGAGCTGGCCGAGGCCGGGCACGCGGTGCGCCTCGACCTTCGCCATGAAGTAGAGCGTCCGCGGGATCGCCGCGCCGAGCGCAGGCGGATCGATCCAGCTCAGATGGTTCGACGCTACGACGAGGCCGCCCTCACGCGGTACGCGCTCGGCGCCGTACACGCGGAGCGGTGCGACGACCTTCACCGCACTGCCGATCGTGGCGCGACCGACGGACCAGATCGCGTCCGTCCGGTTCATCGCCTCGACTCCACGAGCTCGGCGATTCGCTCGACGACCTCGTCCACCGTCAGGCCGGTGGTGTCGAGCAGCACCGCGTCCTCGGCAGGCTGCGTGTTGACCGCGTCTCGCTCGTCACGGTCGCGCAGATCGGCTGCCAGCGTCTCGGCCGCCACGCCCGGACGATCGTGCGTACGGCGACGCGCACGCTCGTCCTCGTCGGCGTGCAGAAAGACCTTCACTTCGGCGTCGGGCGCCACGACCGCACCGATGTCGCGGCCCTCGATGACGGAGTCGCCGCCCACTGCGAGCGCACGCTGACGCTCGCGCATCACCTCACGCACCTCCAGGTGCCGGGCGACGGCGGGAACGAGCCGGTCGATCTCCGCGTCCCGAATCGCAGTTGTGACGTCCTCCCCG